>CAWGJF010000008.1:0-10768 GCA_963822905.1 uncultured Ignavibacteriales bacterium | reverse complement strand
ACTTCCGTGATGTGTTGTTACAAATGCAAGAGCACCGAGATCCCGCAATTTAATTAATATTGCTGAGGCAAGTGCAGAACCCTCAGCAGGATCTGTTCCGGTTCCGATTTCGTCAATCAGGATTTAACGATTTATCATTTGCTTCATCAAGCATAAATTTAATATTTAACAAATGCGAACTAAATGTCGAAAGATCGTCTTCTAATGACTGTTCATCTCCAATATCCACAATCATATTTTCAAAAACGTGAAAATTAGAATCTGGGTGAACAGGAACATGAATTCCTGACTGAATAAGCAACAAATTTAACCCGATTGTTTTAAGTACAACTGTTTTTCCACCAGCATTAGGACCGGTTATAATAACTATCTTTTCATTTGAAAGTTTAAAGCTCAAAGGAACTGTTTTTTCTTTTCCAAGTTTTTTTAAAAGGACCGGATGACGAGCATCTTTTACGAAGAAAGGTTTTGAATGATCGATTTCAGGGAAACAACCAATAATTTCTATTGAATATTTTGCCCGTGCAAAAATAGAATCGATCTCAGTAATAATTCTGTAAGATACTTCTAACTCCCTGCTTCTTTTCCCAATCATTGCAGTGAGCTCTTTCAATAATCTTTCAATTTCTCTTTTCTCAGAAAAACTTAATGAGATTATTGTATTATTTAATTCAAGCGTTTGTTCTGGTTCAATATAAACAGTTTGACCCGTTGAGGATTCAGAATGAATAAAACCTCTGAGATGCCGTTTATGTTTTGACTTTACAGGGATAACCATCCTGCCGTCACGTAATGTAAGATAATCTTCTCTTACTATTCCCTCATTTTCCAGAGACTTCATTATTTTGTTAATTGATCTGGTAAGTTCAGATTGTTTATCACGAATTTCTTTTCGAATATCTTTTAGTTTTGTGCTGGCTTTCTCCTTAACATCTCCCTTTTCATCAATAATTTTTTCAATATGATGTTCAAATACTTTGTCAATAAATAATTTAATAGTGTAAGGATTTAGAGCCGGAGCAACTTCAGAATTATCATTTAAATATTTAAAAAGTATGCGTGAAGTCTTTGCAAGTGAAAGTATGTGTAAGATTTTCTTTGATGAAAGGACAGAGCCTTCGATTCTTGATTTAGCAATATCCTCTGTAAGTTCAGGGAGGTATTCTATAGGAGGAGGAATGTTCTTTATTAAAATTTCCTTAGCTTCACTAACTACTTTTCCGGATTGCTGTATCTCTGTCGGATCAATTGAAGGTTTTAAGTTAAGGATATGATTTGTACCAGTTTCTGTAACAGAGTAATTGGATATATTTTTTAAAACTTTATTGAATTCCAGTTTATCTAGAAAAATATTCTTTATCATTTCAGGGTATCTTTTTCATTTATATAATTCTTTATCATTTGCTTTGTATCAGGAGTGTATTTGCCTAATAAATCAATAGTTACCGGAATTATCTGAGATGTATCTTTGTACAATTTACTTTTTTGCTGGTCTTCTTTGGAAGGGATATTAAAAATATTCATTATGAGGAAAACCGCACTTATAAAATACATTATCTGAGTGAATCCGATAAAACCGCCTACAATCTGGTTGATAAGGTTGTTGACTTTATCAAAAGGATGAATTATTCTTTTTAATAAAGTGAAAATTAAGATGACACCTAAAAAGATCGCTGCCCCAGCAGTCATTTCAGCAAGATAATACTCCATTCCAAAAACACCTTCAATAGCTTTCCCAAGGTTATCAGAAAATAGAGCCACAAGAATAACTGCCAGAACAAACCCAATAATACCAACCAGCTTGCGAATAAAGCCATCTTTAAAACCAAGAATGAAACCAGTAACGGCAACAAGAATAATTATAATATCAATCGGGTTCAATTATTCACCAAGCACTTTTTCAACAATTTCTTTTACCTGTTTTCCTTCAGCCTTTCCTTTAAATGTTTTTGCAGCTAGCGGGCATGAGTTTAGCAAAATCATTTTTGCCTAAAGCCCCGATCCCGGCTGCTAATTTCTTTATTTCATTTTCGAGTTCTTCAGGTGACAATTGTTTTGGAAGATACTCAAGAATTATTTCTAATTCTGATGTTTCCTGTGCGGCCATTACTTCCCTACCAGCCTTGCTAAATTCTTCGATCGATTCCCTTCTTTTTTTTGCTGCTGAACTTAGTAATTTTATTTCTTCTTCTTCTGTAAACTCTTTTCCGGAACCACTTTTTTCAAATTCAAGTATTAAGGCTCTGATAGAGCGAATTGTATTTAACCTGGTTTTGTCACCGGATTTCATAGCGTCTTTTAAATCCAAATTAATTTTATCTTTTAAATTCATATTAACCTTTATAATGAAAAAAGGCAGGTGATTATTCAAATAACCAACCTGCCAATTAAATATTCAAAAATTCTTAAATCTAAATTTTTACGGAAGCCGAATAGTTTAATCTAAGACAATGAGCTTTCCGTAATTCCTGCTGAATATCGGTAACCAAACCCATATCCGTATTTTTATCAACTCTCATAGAAACGATAACATTTGGTAACTCTGAAGCTTTTTTATACATAATATCCTGAACATCCTTCAACTCAACCAGGTTATCGTTGATCTGGATTCTTTTATCTTTTCCTACCCAGATATAAGATACTAATCGTTTATTCTCTATTTTTTCAATTGCCTGTGCTTCGGGTAGTGCATAATCAACATACACTTCAACCTCTCTTAATGTCGTTGTTACCATGAAAAACAACAACAGCATAAAAATAATATCAGGCATTGATGAAGTTGGAATTTCCTGTTTAGTACTGGCTCTTTTCTTTTCGAAGGTCATTATTTCCTCAAAATTTATTTAGTAACTTGTTCAGGTTCAGCTATAGAAATAATAATTGGAACCGCATCTTTAATAACCTGTTGATCTTCTTCCTTTAATTTGCCATAATCGCTACCAAACCTGGAATTAGATTGTTCATCTCTTACTTCAAAGAAGGCTTCCTTAATCTGGTCAAGCGCTTGTATATAAGTATTATATGCAGTTTTTCGATCTGTTTTTACAGAAACAATAAGTTTTTTACCTAATGGAAGATCAATCTTCGATTCAATCCTGGGTTTAAGATTATTTTTAATCTGAAAAACTGAAATGATTTTTCCATCAAGTAAAACATCATTGTTTTCATTAAATTAAAACGGCAGCCATTCTATCGGGATCAACTTTTACTTCTTTTTGTTCTTCAGGAGGTACATATTCAGGCAATGTTAAACCAATACCTGTATCAACATCAATAACAGTTGCAACGAGGAAGAAAATCAGCAACAGGAAAGCGATATCTGCCATTGATGAAGTAGGAATATTAGCTTCTGGTAATTTTTTCTTCTTAATCATATTTAGATTGTTCTAAGTTCAATGAAAATTGTTTATTTATTTTTTCTTGGTTTCAAGTTCATATAAAGCATCAACTAATTCAATTGAAGCTTCTTCCATATCACCGACAAGCCTGTCAATTTTAGAAACAAGATAATTATAAATAACCTGTAATATCATTGCAACAACAAGCCCGAATAACGTTGTTAATAACGCAACAGAAATACCATCTGCAACAACTGCAGGAGAAATATTTGCAGCTTCCTTAATAGCATCAAAAGCTTCAATCATACCTTGAACAGTTCCGGTAAAACCAAGCATAGGAGCAAGTGAGATAAACAGAGAAACCCAAATCATACCTCTTTCAAGAAATCCCATCTCGATACCGCCATAAGCTATAATAGCTTTTTCAGCAGCTTCCAATCCTTCATTTGCTCTTAGTAACCCGGCATGAAAAACTGAAGCAACCGGCCCACGAGTATTTGCGCAAAGTTCTTTTGCACTTTCAATTCCACCTTCATCCAAAGCTCTTTTAACTTTTACAATAAATTGTTTGGTGTTTGTTTTTGATCTGGTTAATGTCCAGAGCCTTTCAAAACAAAAAGCAAGACCGATAACCAGGCAAGCAAGGATAGGCCACATAAATCCACCACCTGCTTCGAATTTAGTAGCTAACCAATTTAATGCACCACCATCACTTTGTGCTTGCGCAATAACATTAAAAACGGATGATATTACTCCTGAAAAATCCATATATGATTACCTCCTAAATATTGAGTAATTGATGCTAAGGAAAGTTTTTTTCCAATATTATTATTAAATGAATAGGACTACAATAATCATTTCAATTTAGAAAGTCAACTAAATACTTCCTGCCGAAACCGTTATACAACAGCAGGTTAGCTAAACAAATTAAACAATTATTTTAGTCCGAATCTATTTGTTAATTTAAATATATTTCCAGTTAAGAAATTGTAATTAATAAAAACAGAATGAATGAATTCACCTATTTCAACGGGTTTCATCCATTCATCATAGTTATCTTTCTTCATCCATTCACGGTTTGCAGGTGTATCAATTATTAAAGGAGCAATTGCATTTGCACTCAAACGAATTGTTTTACCTTCTTTTGAAAGAGTGTGAACCAGATGTATAAGAGATGATTTTGAAGCCCCATATGCCGCATTCTTTGGAACAGATTTAATTCCAGTATATGCGGCTGTAAACAATATAGAACCAGAATCTGATTTCATCACTAATTTGCTGAAATGCTTGGCAATTAATCTTGATGAAATAAAATTCATTCTGAACATTTTTTCCCATTCATCATTGTCTGCTTCCCAGATATTTTTTCCTCCTGCAAAACCGCCAACAGTACTGAATAGAAACACTGCTGTATCTGAATCAGTTTGTAGATTGCTAAATGCCTTTTCAACATTTTGTTCTATTGATAGATCTTCAATTTGAATTTGATGTACATTTTTTTGTTCTATCTTATTTCTGAATTTAAAATCAAAGAGGAAGTATCCATCATAATTATTTTTAAGTAAAGTTGAAGTTACTCCATTACCTAGAAATCCATCTGAACCAAAGATTATAAGTATCTTTTTCATACTTAATTACCTTCCATTAAAAATTTAGCAAACACTGGATAATGATCACTGTATCCGCCAAGGTATTTTCTTCCACCGTATGTAGGAAAAGGTGTCCCCGCATATTTACCAGAGTGAGTCTGAAGAAAGTAAGGTTTATAAATTGTATAGCTATCGCATATATAATTAATTGAGCTACCTGTTAATACATCTCCTGATACTATAACCTGGTCAAGTAAGTTCCAATCATCTTTGTACTTATATGTACCATTACCATCAGCATATTCAGAATAAGCCAGATTAAACAATTCCCGGTTGCTTTCGAATTCAGAACCCTTTTTTATGCTATCACAAATAACAGGATGAGCTTTTAATGTTTCTAAAATGGATATGTTTCCAGGTTCATCATTATAATCACCAATTGAAATTATATTTGCCCACTGATCTTTTTCTAAAATTTTATCAATTGCGTTTCTCAATGTTTTTGCTGCTTCAATCCTGTTTGGTTCTGATTGTTCTTCTCCCCCGCTCCTTGAAGGCCAGTGATTTACAAATACAGTAAATTCTTTATTGTATTTATTTTCGATATGAACTCCAAGCACTGGTCTGGTTGGCCAGCCATCAGACAAATGAACCGTATCAACAGTTACTTCAATTACTTTAACTTTTTCATTTTTATATAATAAAGCAACATCTATTCCTCTTTTGTCAGGAGATTCAACATGAACAATATTGTAATTTAAATCATTTAGATATTTCTGAGTTAGCGAATCCAGAACATTTTTATTTTCCACTTCACAGACACCTAACAAATCCGCTCCCCTGTTATTATTCATAGATCTTATTACACGGGATAGATTATAAATCTTTTTGTCAAATCTTTGCTGCGTCCATTCCAAATTACTATTCGGCAAAAACTCTTCATCGTTTTTAGCCGGGTCATTTACGGTATCAAATAAATTTTCAAGGTTCCAGAATGCAACGAATAGAGTATCCTTAGGTTTTGCGACTGGCGAACAAGAAATAAATATTAAATAGAATAAAGGCAGAAGAATTTTAAAAGATTTCATATTTGAAAAGATTGGTTTTTGGATAATGTAATTTATAGAAGAATCTAAATTATTTCTAATTTCAAATAAAAATTATTTATAATAATTAAAAAATACCTGCAACAAAAAATAATATACAAGTAATAAAAGCCATGGTCAAAGCATAAGGTAGTTGCGTTCTTACGTGATCTATATGGTCACAGGCTGAAGCCATAGAAGAAACAATTGTTGTATCCGAAATTGGTGAGCAATGATCACCAAAAACGCTACCGCTTAAAACTGCAGCTAAAGATAATGGTAGACTTACATCGGCATAAAGAGCCGTCGGTACGGCTATTGGAATCATAATTGCAAAAGTTCCCCAGCTTGTTCCTGTTGAAAAAGAAATAAACGCAGCGGTAATAAAAATTATCGGGGCAATTAATTGTGGAATAAGAAATTCTTTTGAAAGTGATGCAACATATGGACCGGTTCCAAGCGTTCTGCATGTGTCACCAATTGCAAATGCAAATACCATCAAAATAGCAAGTGGAACCAAACCGGAAATTCCTTTTAAAGTTAAATCCATTATTTCTTTTAGACTTAGTAGTTTTCGAATGGATGAAATAAGTCCTGCAATAATTATTGCTGTTAAAACTGACCAGAGAACTGAAGTCGAGCCTGAACCCGCAGTTAGATCTCCATTGCCTGAAATTAGTAGACTCAGAGGCATCATTATTATCATAACAGAAATAGGAATAATCATATTCAAAGATTTATGTGGAATTCCTTTTTTAGGTTTGATTGAAGATACTTCATCAGCAATCATTGGTGTTGCTCCGTCACCAATTGTTTTCCCGGATTCTAATGATCTTTTCTCTGCTTTTTTCATTGATCCGAAATCTTTAAAGCTGAATGAGATAAATCCTACAAATAGAACAGAAAGTATTGCATAAAAGTTTAACGGAATTGTACTTAAAAATAAACTAACCGGATCAGATAATTTTTCTTTTGCAAGAAGTGAAACAACATAAGCTCCCCAGGCATTTAGCGGAATCAGAATACAAATGGGCGAAGAAGTTGTATCACAGATGTAAGCAAGTTTTTCCCGTGAGATTTTAAACTTTTCGAATATAGGATGAAATATTGTTCCGGTTACCAGGCATGAAATACTCGATTCAATAAAAACGAAACAACCGATAAAAAATGAAAAAACTGTTGCACGCTTCCGGCTGGTTACAATATTTTTTTTCTGAATGAGATCGACAAATCCCTGCATTCCTCCGTTGGCCTGAGTTATTGTGATCAATGCACCAATTAGTGCACAAAAAATAATAACCCTTGTATTTCCTGCATCAGCAAAAACATTAACGACAGATTCGATTGATAGTTTGAATCCTTCAAAAATATTTCCATTAGAAATGATAATCCATCCGAGAACTATTCCGAGGAAAAGTGATAAGAAAACCTGGCGGGTTTTAATTGCTAAAAGTATTGCGAGAACTGGAGGAAGTATTGATAACCAACCGTAGTCAGTCATAATTTAATTGTAATATAAGTTATATCTCATACAGTAATTTCAGTTTTAAATACGATTGTTGCCTCACCTCCTATTTTAACTAAGATTGGTTCGCCAGTATCATCGATATTAACTTCAACTTCTATAATTCCCGGTCTCCCCATTGCTTCACCTTGTTTTGCTTTAAATGTGAATTTACTTTTTTCAATATTTATCAATTTGTGTTTTATCAAATATGCACCGAGTGGGCCATTTGCATTTCCTGTAACAGGATCTTCGTTAACACCGATAGCCGGAGCAAACATTCGTCCGTGAGCTAAAACTTCAGCGTCATCAGAATCTAAAGTAAAAACAAAAAATCCATTGCATTTTATTTTTCGACTGATATCTGCCAGTTTAAAGAAATCGGGTTTAATTGAATTAAGAACCTTTTTGCTATTAATCCCGATCATCACTTTTGAATGTCCAGTTGAAACAATCTGCATCGGACACTTTCTGTTTAGTTCTGATCTGTTTAAATCTAATGCTGAAATTATTTCATCCTGACGTTCAGCAAGAATTGTAGAAATAAATTCGGGTTTACCTTGAGTCATAAAGATTTTATAGTCATTTTCATGCTTAACTATATCAACAGGCAAAACCCCAACACCTATTTTATGATTTATAGTACAGTTTGGAAGATTATTCTCAGTTGCTCTGACATAGTGAGCAGCAACAGTTGCATGCCCGCAGGTTGGAACCTCAGTTTTCGGAGTAAAAAATCTAACTCTAACTTTATAATCATCAGCATCCGGAGAAAGAATGAATGCAGTTTCTGAATTATTCATTTCTCTTGCTATCATCTGCATTTGTTCGTCGGTTAATCCATCTGCATTCGTTACAACTCCTGCAGTATTACCTTTAAATTTTTCTTTTGTGAAGGAATCAACCTGGTAAAGAGTATATTTTTTACTCATACAATTAGTTGATGTTTTAGTTATTCTTCAATTGATCTGAAGTTAACTCAAACTTGAGTTTTTTGAAGTGATGGAAGCTAATAAGTTTTTTCTGATTTTCATCCCACAATCTGAGAAACATAGCTTTTAAAACTGGACCGCAGAGTTAATACCGGGCTTTTCTGAAAAACAGGATTTTCTTTGTGACATTTTTCAAGAAGATAATTTGGAATTTTTGGGCTAAGGTGATGAATATGATGAAACCCTATGTTTCCAGTAAACCATTGAAGAATTTTTGGAAGTTTGTAATATGAACTACCCTGAAGTGCTGCTAAAGTATAATCCCACGATTGATCATTTGTCCAATATGTATCTTCAAACTGATGCTGGACATAAAATAACCATGTCCCGGTTGATGAAGCGATAATAGTAATTGGCAACTGTACCATTAAAAATTCCTGCCAGCCAAAAATCCAAAACATTACCGCAGTAATTAATAAAAAAACAAGTGTAGTATAATAAACGCTAGGGTGGAGGTTTTTTAATGTCTTCGAAGAGGGAAACGGAAATCTTTGAATGATCACAAACATTACGAACGGGATTACAACAAAAAGAATTATTGGATTACGGAATAGTCTGTATTTAAGTCTTCCCCATCTTGATTGTTGTAAAAATTCATCAACCGTCATTGTATAAATATCTCCAATTCCTCTTTTTTCTAACTTCCCTGCTGATGCATGATGGATTGCGTGTTTCTTTCTCCAATGATGATACGGAGTAAGAGAAAAAATACTACAAACCATTCCCCAAAAATCATTTGCTCTTTTCGATTTGAAAAATGATCCGTGACCGCAATCGTGCTGAATAATAAAAATACGGACCACAAATCCGGCAGCTGGCAAAGCAACAACAGAGTGATCCAGTAACTTATATCGAGAATTAAATACATAAGTCCCCAAATCATAAAAAACGGAATAAAAGAATTACACAATTGCCAGATACTTTTCCCGGTACTAGAATTTTGATATTGAGTTATGAGGTTATCGAGAATCGATTGTTTTTTTGCAGAATCTTTAAATAACATAATACTCCATAAGAAATCAATTTGAATAGTTACTTAAAGATAGAAATATTATTTGTCTAACAGAAAATATTAATCCTAAAAATAAACCGATATTCCGAAATTGATATCTCCTCCCCCGATAATGTATCTTTTCATAGTTGATTCTCTTATTGAATGTTCATCTTCAAATTTCCTTGTGCTTGAATTGTAAGTGAACCTTAAACCATATTCAGCAGACAGACTCATATTTTTTGTGAAAAACCATTCAACACCTACAATTGCATCAAGGCCAGCAAAAAAATCATCAAGTGTTTCCTTTCGGTGCATTGGATCAAGATAGTTAGCATTTGATTCATTGGTTCCTGAATTAAATCCAACAAACGGGCCACCGCCAAAAAAGAATAGAATATCGTACATAGTTGGAACATAATGGATATACTGAGTTCGTATTGTCAATCCAAATACATTCTGGTTTGCATCAGTGGTGTTCACAATATTTGTATCAAGCAGAGTCTCACTACTATTTGCATCAGCATTGTTATAATTTACAGTTAGACCTACTCTAACAGCACTCCTGCATTCGAAATTATATTTCCCTGAAAAAGTTGTTCCCTGGAAATTTGTTAGATTAAAATTATCTGAAATCTGGAATTGAAGTGCATACTTTCCTTCAAGGGAATCGAGATATGAAGTCTGTGAAAAACTGAAACCTGAAAAAAGAATGAAAGTGAAACAAAAAGAAATAACAGAAGTGTTAATTGATTTTATGGAAGTCATTCTCCCCTCCTTATTATATTAAGAAGTAAGTGGCTATTCCAAAAATACGCTTCTTCGAGAAAAGAATAAATTCCAATTGTCAACTATTTTCTATTTACACAATTGATTAAAATATTTTTATCTTGGATTCCATTAATCGCTAAACTATTTAAAACAATTTTATGCCGACAAAAAACAAGACCTTCGTAATCGTTGATGCAATGGCGATGGCTTACAGAGCCTACTTTGCATTTATTAGCAGACCATTATCGACAAAAAGCGGTGAACCTACTTCAGCCGTTTATGGATTTGTAACACAGCTAATTAAAGTTCTTGAAGATCACAAACCAGACTATATAGCAGTTGCAACTGATTCGAAGGAAAAGACTTTCCGACACGAAAGATATGAGGCTTACAAAGCAACCCGAGAAGCTATGCCGGAAGATATGATTCCCCAGATTGGAAGGATAAAACAAATTGTTGAACTGATGAACATTCCGCTTTATATAAAACCCGGATATG
>CAWGJF010000007.1:0-409345 GCA_963822905.1 uncultured Ignavibacteriales bacterium | reverse complement strand
GAATGGTGAATGATAATAAAACAGTTTTATTTACAGGGTACCAGGAGATATATAGAATTATTAACTACAGCACAACAGAGAAGATAATAATACCATTTAACGAGAAAATAAGAACGTATGGTTTAATTCTGTATATAAAATCTATTCAGCCGGGGATGGAATATTTTCAACACCGGATATGGATAACTGGAAAGAAGAAGAAATATCAGACCAGTATGCAACTTTTAGAATAAGAGGAACAGGTAAAAACGATATATGGGCTACAGGAGGATTTGGATTTACAGCATATTTCAATGGAGAGGGGTGGAAAGAAATAGAAGAGGCAGCTTTATCAAGTGGCAACTACTACAGCCTGGATGTAAAGGATGGCATTGTTGTACTGGTTGGTTCAAACGGAATTTCAGGAGTTGTAACAATAGGAAGAAATTAATCATTCAAAAATTCTTAAGGGGTCATAATGAAAAAAATATTTACTTTATATTAAAGCATAATTTTTGATATATATTTTTCGAAAATAAAGAGGGAAGCTTTATGAAGCTATGCTTAGTCTCTCCTCGCGTAAAAAGTTTACAATTAGCAAGTCTTATTTTAATTACAATTCTGTTTTTATTATTAGCGAATTGCAACTCCGTAGAACCGCCAAGCGGATTAGAAATAAATCTAAAGCTTGAAGATGTTTCCTGCACAGAAGCCTGGATTACCTTATCATCAACATAAAACTTCCCGCAACAATAGAGCTAAAACAAAACAGCCAGGTAATAAAAACAATAAACCTGGATAGAATCAGATTCTTTACTTTATGTAGATTTACTACTGCCAAATAGTTCATATAGTTTTCTGGCAACCAACAGTGCAAACAGGGTAACAAGCAACCAGTTGCAGGTAGCTACTCTTGACACAACAAGTCAGAACTTTACTTTTGAAACCTTTGAGTTTGGTGACGGTTTTGAGTCCAGCTACTTTAATGATGTATGGGTTTTTGATAAGAACAATATCTGGGCAGTAGGTTACATCAGTCCTGAGGATACAACGATTAACGGTACACATATAAGTAATCCCAATATAATAAAATGGGATGGAACAGGCTGGAAACTGCAACTTTTTTCAGGCACATCGAGTGGGATAGATGGAATTTGGGCATATGATACTAGCCATATATTTTTTGCTAACGGTATAGTAGTGAGATATGAAAATGGCAATTACCAATATGAGGACTTCACCAATGTTCCATTGCCAAACGGACAGAGAGTAGAAAAGTTATGGGGCTCCTCAGAAAATAATATATGGGGAATAGGGCCGTGGGGAACAATAGTTCATTTTGATGGACAAAGCTGGAAGAAAATAGACTTTGATACGCAGTGGAGGTTTGATGACATAACAGGTAATCCAAATAGTGGTTTTGCCTACGCAGTTGCTACAGACCAAAGTTTCAACACAATAATAGTTGAGTTAAAAAACAACTCGACAAATATAATATACAACAGCGCATTAAATGAGGATCATTTAAAATCTTTTTCCTTATGTTTTATTAGAAACGAATTTATATACCTTGGTAATGATGCTATATGGCGATTTAATATTAGAACAAAGCAAACCGAATCATTATTTTCTCTCCCTAATAGTTATGGTGTTTTATCTGTTGATGCATATGGTAAAAACGATATTTACTTTTTCGGTGATAGATTGCCTGAGGGCGAGGAACTTGTACATTATAATGGGTATAGTTTTTCAATTACAAATTATTCTGACCTGTTCATACCTATTCTAGGATCATCTGCTATTAAAGATTTAGCAATTGTTGTGGGTTTTAATGATAATAATAAAGCCACTTTAATAAAAGTAACAAGGTGATGATTATTAAACGAAGTGTATTATTTATAACTTCTTGTCAAAGGAAAGCAGCCTTATATTTTAAACCGGAGAAGTAGATGAAAAAAGCTTTTAAATTACTTGCCATTTGTCTTTTATCTCTGTTCAATTCGTGCAACTCGGTAGAACCGCCAAGCGGACAGACAATTGATCTAAAGCTTGAAGATGTTTCCTGCACTGAAGCGTGGATTAAATTAACGACCACCAACTTCCAACTCCCTACCACCGTTACCCTAAAACAAAACAGTCAGGTAATTAAAACAATAAACCTGGATAAGGCAGATTCGCTGATTTACGTCGATTCGCTGTTGCCAAACAGCTCATATAGTTTTCTGGCAACCAACAGTGCAAACAGGGTAACAAGTAACCAGTTGCAGGTAGCTACCCTTGACACCACTAGCCAGAACTTCACTTTTGAAACCTTTGAATTTGGTGATGAATACTCCTCAAGCTACTTTAATGATGTATGGGTTTTTGATGAGAACAATATCTGGGCAGTAGGTTACATCAGTCCTGAGGATACAACAATAAACGGTACGCATATAAGTAATCCCAATATAATAAAATGGGATGGGATGGGCTGGAAACTACAACCATATTCAGGAACGAGCAGCGGCATATATGGTATATGGGCCGTGGATACCGCCCTCATTTATTTTGCGAGCGGAAATGTAATTAAATATCAAAATGGCAATTATACAAATATTGTTGTCTCAGGAAACTGGACTCAGGGTCAGTCAATAGAAAAGCTCTGGGGCTCATCAAAAAATAACATCTGGGGAATAGGGCCGTGGGGAACAATAGTTCATTTTGATGGACAAAGCTGGACGAAGATTGACTTTGATACGCAGTGGTTGCTCTATGATTTAACAGGTAACCCCAAAACCGGTAGAGCTTATGCGGTTGCAAGAAATATTAACTTTACGACTATAGTTATTGAACTGAAAAATTCCTCTGAAACAGAGATAATCTATAACAGCGATAACTCGCCGGTATCTATTCAAGCCTTTTCGTTATCTATGGTCAATGATAATCAATTGTATATAGCATCAAATAAAATAGCTAGTCTCGATGTGAACACAAAAGAAGTAAAACTACTTTACCAATTGCCAACAGGGTTAGGAATTGAAACGATGACAAGTTACAGATCAAACGATATATACTTATTTGGAACTCGTTATGCAGAAGGACAAAAGATGGTTCACTTTAATGGGATAAGGTTTCAAACCTTCGATCTTTCAAACTTTACAGGAATAATATATGGTGGTACAAAGGCAATAAATAATTTAGCTGTGATGGGCGAATATTTAAATAATAAAGCCACTTTAATAAAAGTAACGAGGTGATGATTATTAAATAAAGAGTGTTATAAGTAAATCCTTATCGAAGGAAAGTAAGGCCTTAACAATATAAACCCACAAAGGGTTTCCATTTATAATCATACACAAAAGAGGGGTATTTTATGAAAAAATTCAATACAATAATAATTCTACTTTTTGTATTATTATTGCCAGGAATTTCCAATGGGGATGGAGGTGGTGTGACGGGTGAATTAATTTTCCATCCTATAAATCTTGATACACAGTCTTTTAGTATTACTGTAACTACAGATGAATATTGTTGGACTTGGGACAAAATTAATCAAAAAACTGTGTTTCAAGAAGACTATTATTTCCAAATGAGCGAAATCACAAGCCAGGTTGCATTTGATGAACCTAAAGATGTTAATAATGCAACTTTAGGTACAATCCCCTGGGGAAAAATGAATTTTACAGTTCATAGCACAGGAGGACATAATTTTTCTTTTACGATTGATTTAAGAGACGAAAATTGGAGCCAGAACACTAGTATATATTGGACTCATGATACCTATGTTAATATTAATTTTCAGCCTAATGGATTGATTTTCTTATCACAAGGCACTGCAAAGGATGTATATGACCATAACGATCCACAACAGTTGTTGTTAAATAACGATGTCGAGATCTGGTCATTCTGGCATCCAAATTCCACTCCTGATCAATATGAATTTAAAGTGCCGGTCACATTACACAATTATGTTGAAGGAAGCCAGGATAATTTTGGATATTTACTAGCTGAAGGACTGGAAATCACTTCCGGTCAACCTGCATTTTTTAGAAAAAATGTTATTCGGTCAGTCGAACACGGGACATTAGAGCATTATACAAATGTTAGAAATTATTCTTATAAGTGGGATTATAGTGATTGGGTATCGCCAATAGCAAATCAAAATATATATTATAGCAATTTCGATTTTTCTGTAACGGATATAGTATTTGATAAATCTATAATCCGAAATTTCAAAACTGTCTGGCCTCTGACAATAAAAAATAATTTAGTAGAAGCCGGTGGTATAAGCGACGGCTATATTTTATTTAAAGACCCTACTACTGACAATCAATTTCACCAATATCCTGCCGAGAATGATGGTTTTGTAAAGAATGAAGCTTTCAAAGAATTAAATGAGAATATTCCAGGCTATGGCTTTTCAAAATATTCTGTGAAAGCAATATCAACTGTTTCATACGGAGGAAGAAATTACTATTGGTTCGGTGGGGATTTTAATCCATCCTCACAAACAGATTTAACAATAACAGAAGCAACCACGTTAACTGCTAATTATAAAGGCACACAGCTATCAGACGATGCAAACGCTTACAAAAACAACTCGCAAAGAAAATTTGTAAGAACTGATGATGGAGTTCTTCACCACGTTTATGAAAGCCTTGGCAGGGTATGGTATGAGACAAGCACCAACAACGGAAACTCCTGGATAATAGCAAACAACGGGCAGCCGTTGGATAACGGGGAAGGAAAACAGCCTTCTATAGACTACTCACACTGGACTGTAAACAATACAGATTATTACGATGTGTTTATTGTGTTCCAGGAGAAATACGGCAACGATTCAAAAATAGAAATAAAATACTTTTGGAGCATAGACGGCTATGGTCCATACCAGCTTAGGTACCAGGGAGATGTCACAGCAATTTCCGGAACTTATGCCTCAACTAGCGCAACCCCTGTTGTGGGCAGTTATATGGGAAATTTTACTGTAGTCTGGAAAAACGGAACAACAGGCAGTTTATATGCCTGCGGTGGTTTAGTTAATGTTTCTAATATTATAATATACAGTGCTCATTCATTAACAGGAACAGGCAGCAATTCTAAAAGTCCAACCATATCATTCTATAACTGGATAACAAAGCTTGCCTGGGAAGAGGAGAATGCTTCCGGTTCTTCAATAAAGTATGCAGCACTAAGCGGCTCACAAATTTCAGGCACAATTTTAACACCTTCAGAAAACAACGGGTTTTCAGAAAATTTTAGTCCTTCAATTGTTGTATTGGAGACTGATAATATTGCCAGGCTTTGCTGGGTAGCAAGTCGCTATGTATGTGCAGGAGGAGGAGGTGTAGGAGATTGTGTTCAGATACAGGAATATAAAATATTATTTAAAGGTCTCAACAATCTAACAAGACAATGGGTATTTGGTACCAGCGGATATGCAGTATCTTCACCCAATATAAGTAAGAAAAATAATAATGCAATTGATCCATATTATGCTTTTGCCTGGAGTGAATCTTCTGGTGAAAATAAATTTGCAGATAACACACTTTCAACTGTGAGAACATTAAATACAGTTGGGCAAAATCTACAAATAGCAAACGGACCGGATAAAAACAATATGTACGCAATGTCTTTTGATCATAATTCAGGTATTCCTTATTATTTTAAAATGAGTTATAGTCTTGGCAGTTTTTATATCCCTCAGAAAATACAATTAAGCTCATTCCATTCGGGACGTGAAGGAGTTGTGTCAATAGATAGTGCAGATTTTTATTTTGCTTTGGGAGATATCACGGTTGACAATCAACCAGCAGATTTTGTGGAAATAGCAGACACAATTCCAATTAATAATTTATCTACCCTCAATGAGTATTTAATATCAGAACCAATAAGTGTTACTGATAATTCTTCTTTTGTCTATAGTGTTCAATATGGAATAAATGATTCATTATCAGCAGTACAGGCATTGGCAGGCAATGAATTTGTCAGTTTCAAAGTTCAACTTGTTGATGCAAATACGGAAGAAATCATCGGTGAATATGATAATATTACCTATAATGAAGAAAACATTTTTGAATATGGAAACATATCCTATGAAGTGAATACTCAAGGGATCGGAAACAGAACAGTCAGATTAAAATTGGTTGTTGATGACAACATTAATTCGGCTTATTCAATGTCAAAAATATATTCAGATGAATCGGTTTTAGAAAAAAGTAATGTTAAAGAAATTAATTATAATGGGAACGAATCAATTACAAGTTACGATCTGTTTCAGAATTACCCAAACCCATTCAACCCGAGCACAACTATAAAATACCAAATTCCTAAAAGTGGAAATGTAACAATAAAAGTATTTGACATACTTGGTGCAGAGGTAGCAACATTGGTTAGTGAATTCCAAAATGAAGGAAGATATGAAGTAAATTTTGATGCGTCAAACCTGCCTGCCGGTAGGCAAGGACTTGCAAGTGGTGTTTACATTTACAGACTTACGGCAGGTGAATTTATTCAATCGATGAAGATGCTTTTGTTGAAGTAGGTTTAGTTTCAATTTCACTTTCAAACCCCTCTTTTTTGAGGGGTTTTTTTGTCATATCTTTTCCAGGCACAGGAAATTGTGCTGTACAATTTTCAACAATTGCGTAATGTTGTAATTACAACTATAGAATTTTTGATATTATTGGCTTTTTCTGATGGCATTAAGATTGATTTAATAACGACAAATATAACAATTAAACAAAATTTCGAAATTTATAAACAAAAATTGAAAGTATGCTCGAATTCGTCAAGGCTGGTTACAGAACACAACTCGGGGGAGAAATATTCCGCGAACAGAAAAGAAAAAAAGCTATTATCGCAACATTAATAGGGGCGTTTGCTTTTATCATTCTTAACGTATTGCTTTATTCTTTAACAAAGTTTTAAGTAATCCTCAAAAACTCATTCCTTTCAATCTTGAAGGTATGCTTACATATCTTTATAGATTGAACTGCGTATTTTAAAGCTTTATATTTGAACTCATTTTTAAGTGAATAATGAACAATAGTAAAGTATATATTGAAACATACGGCTGCCAGATGAACCTTGCAGATACTGAAATTGTCTCAGGGATTTTGCAGAATAACGGTTATTCTATTACGAAAAATATGGATGAAGCCGATATTATTTTTGTGAATACGTGCAGCATCAGGGAAAATGCTGAGCAGAGAATTTATGGCAGACTTGGAAATTTTAAGAATTTGAAATTATCAAAACCTGATTTGCTTGTCGGTGTTCTCGGCTGTATGGCTGAAAGACTCCGTGAAGATCTGATTGAAAAAAAGAAGATTGTCGATGTTGTTGTCGGCCCGGATGAATACAGGAGATTGCCTGAACTAATCGATGTAGCATACAATGGTAATAAAGGAATTGGAATTAAACTTTCGCGCACGGAAACTTACGATGAAATTATTCCGTATCGTGAAGACGGTTTAACAGCATGGATTTCTGTAATGCGCGGTTGTGATAAATTCTGCACTTTTTGTGTCGTTCCTTTTACCCGGGGAAGAGAAAGAAGCCGTTCACTCACTTCGGTTGTTGAAGAAGTTAAGCAACTTTCAAAAAGAAATTTTAAGGAAGTTACTCTTCTTGGGCAAAATGTAAATTCATATAAAGATGAACAATCCGCTCAAGGCGGAGATTTTGCTGATTTACTTGCAGCTTGTGCTGTTGTTGACAGAACGATGAGAATTCGTTTTACAACTTCACATCCGCAGGATCTTTCAGATAAACTTCTTTATACGATTGCCGAACATTCGAATATTTGTAATTACATTCACTTGCCTGTTCAGTCTGGTTCAAATAGAATTCTTGAATTGATGAACAGAACTTACACAATCGATCATTACCTGAAATTGATTGAAAAAGCGCGAATGATAATTCCGGAGGTGAGTTTTTCAACAGACATAATTGCTGGTTTTCCTACGGAAACTTATGAAGATCATGTAATGACACTTGATGTAATGCGTGAAGTAAAATACGATGGCGCTTATATGTTCAAATATTCTCCTCGTGAAGGTACAAAAGCATTCCGTATGGAAGATGATGTTTCTGAAGAAATAAAAACTAAACGCCTGCAGGAAATAATTAATCTTCAGCAGCAGATTTCACTTGAACTAAATCAACAAATGATCGGCCGGGAAGAAGTTGTCCTGGTTGAAGGGTTGAGTAAAAAGTCAGATCAGTTTTTGTCCGGACGAACAGACACAAACAAAGTAGTAATTTTTCCCTTTCAAAACGAAGTAAAAAAAGGAGAATACGTTACAATTAAAATTAACCGTGCAACTTCTGCTACATTATTTGGTGATTATTCAAACCACATTAATTTTGAAAAAGATTCACTTGCTTTAACCGGTTAATTTCTTCAACCTGAAATTTTATTATATGAAAAATGTTTACAAAATATTTATTATTCTATTACTTACTGTAGTTTTTCCCTTTGCGGAAATCTTTTCGCAGGATGTTGATATTATTCCTTATCTAAAACAGATTGAAAGTGGAAACTCTGCAGATGTAAAAGCTGAATTGCCTGAATTGAAAAGAAAAAATCCTGTAAGCCCTTCAATAATGTTTCTTGAAGGAGTATTAACAGAAAATGGTCAACAGGCAATTGTAATCTACCAGAAAATTGTTGATAATTACCCCGATAGCAGGTATGCAGATGCTTCTTTGTATCGAATCTATTCTTATTACTATGCTTTAGGTTTATATGAAACTGCAAAAGAAAAATTAATGCAACTTCAGGCTAAATATCCTTCATCGCCTTATCTTAAAGTTGCCTCTCAAACCCGGATTCCTGATAAAGAGGAGGACGAACAAACACAACAAAATCCACCGGAAGAAAAAAAGCAGGAAACAGTCTCAGAACAACAGTATCAATTTACTATCCAGGCTGGTGCATTTTCAAATTCAGAGAACGCAAAATCTTTGCAATCTGATTTTGAGAAAGCCGGTATGTTCTGCCAGATAAAACAAAAAAATGTTGCAGGTACTATCTTCAATGTTGTTTATGTAGGTAAGTTCTTAACTGAAGATGAGGGTGATAATTTCCTGAAAGTGATTAATGAAAAATTTAAATTGAATGCAAGGGTTGTTCCAATTCCCTGGTAGGTTAATTTGAAAATTAAATTCATCGGGACAGGTTCCGGGAAAACTTCTCTTAACAGATTCCATTCTTCAATTTTAATTTCAGTTCCACACTACAACCTTTTAATAGATTGTGGGGATTCAACCTCACGAGCTTTACTAAATGCTGAAATTGATTTCAATTCAATAAACGGAATTATTTTTTCACATCTACACCCTGATCATTTTTCCGGTTTAGGCGATTTGCTTGTGCAGATGAAAATGGGGAAACGAAAAAAACAGCTCGAAATTTTCATTGGGAAAAACCAGGCAGAATTTGTTAAAGAATTTATTTTAAATTCTTACCTTTTTCCTGAAAGGAGGAAATTCAATATCAACTTTCATAAGTTGGAAAATAATTCCAAAGTTAATATTAGAAATGAGATTACAATCCTACCTAAAAACAATAATCATCTTGTTAAATTGAAATCATATCCCCAGTATAAAAATCTTTCCTTCGATTCATTCAGTTTTTTATTTGCGGACGGGAAAAGAAATATTGTTTATACAGGAGACATTGGAAGTACTGAAGATCTTTATCTATTTAAAGAAAACAAAATTGATCTGTTTATTTCAGAGTCCACTCACATAACTCCCGGGGAATTAATTAATGCTCACAAAAGTTTGGCTCCTGGAATAACCATTCTAACTCATATTGCGGATGAAGACGAAGAAAGCATCCATAAGCAGATTCATAATTTTGACAAGGGAAGCATAAATATTGAACTTGCTTTTGATGGTTTTGAAATTAATCCGTGACATAATTTCAGTCCTACATTCCTATAAATAGGTCAAAAAAAGGCGTAGAAACTAACTACATTTTTATTTATCTTTTCACTGTGTCAAATTGTCAGCTATGTAAAATCTAAAAATGAATAAAGAAGAATTTAAAAAAGCGAATAATATTATTGGCAAATCCCAGGTTATTGACGACCTCGTGGACATCACTCTTCAGGTTGCAGAATCTGATATCACGGTGCTGATTTATGGAGAAAGCGGCGTTGGTAAGGAAGTTTTTGCACGGGCAATTCACAAAGCCAGCAAACGTGCTAAAAAAGAAATGATAAGTGTGAATTGCGGCGCCATTCCCGAAGGAATTCTTGAGAGTGAACTTTTCGGACATAAAAGAGGATCGTTTACCGGCGCTTTCGATAATCGAAAAGGTTATTTTGAGATTGCCGATGGAGGAACTCTTTTCCTTGATGAAATTGCTGAAATGCCTTTGATGACCCAGGTTAAAGTATTACGTGCACTTGAATTTAAAGAGTTTATGAGAATTGGTGCAGAAACTTTGACAACGGTTGATGTGAGATTTATAGCAGCAACAAATAAGGATCTTCAGGAAGAAGTAAATGCAAAAAGATTTCGGGAAGATCTTTATTTCAGACTTAAAGCTGTTGCATTAAATATTCCTCCTTTGAGAAAACGAAAAGAAGATATTGAAGAACTTGCATATTACTTTTTAACTGCTTATTCAAAGAATAACAGATCGGTTCCACCAAAACTGACAGATGATGCTATTCAATTGTTAAGAGAGTATAGCTGGCCCGGAAATGTTCGTGAATTAAAAAACACGATAGAAACTGCAATCGCATTAAATAGAAACGGCATTATAGATTCATCTTCATTTGCTTCACTGATGGAACATGAAAATTCTTTTAATACAGGCTCAAGAAACCTTCCAATTTTTTTAAGAAAATCTTCAGAAGAAGCTGACAGGGAATTATTATACCGTGCACTCTTTGAAATAAAAAAAGATTTAGTCGAACTAAAAGATTTAGTATCGAATCAGAACCGGGAAATATTTGCTGGTTATTCGCAGCAGACAAAAGAAGATGTGGTTACATTAGATGAAATGGAAAAAGATGCTATTGTAAGTGCACTTGATAAAACTCGTGGAAGCAAACGAAAAGCTGCAAAAATGCTGAATATTAGTGAGAGAACCCTTTACCGTAAAATAAAGCAATATGATATCCAATAGTTTGAAACCCGGCAATAAGCTAAGTTTTTTCGCCAATCATAAATTTAAGATTGTGTTAGTTGTATTGTTTGTCAGTCCATTGCTGTTTAGTTTTGGTTGCTGTACTTATTCATTTACAGGATCTTCAGTCCCGGAACATCTAAAAAGTATCTCGATTCCGATTGCAGAAGACAGGAGCGGTGCGGGAATTCCGAATCTTAGAGAATCACTTACCGAAGAATTAGTAAATAAATTTGTTGAAGATAACTCACTACAGGTTTCTGATAGAAGTGGTTCGGATGCTATTCTTGACTGTACAGTAACTTCTGTTTCTGACGCTCCTTCAATTGTTTCTGCAGGTGAGGATGTTTCTTTCAGAAAAGTTACAATTACTGTAAATGTTACATATAAAGATATGGTAAAAAGAAAAACTGTTTTTGATAAAAGTTTTTCTAACTACGGAGAATATAAACCTGGTGGTGATACAAGTGGACGTGATGGTGCTATTACTCAAGCTATTGATAAGATAACTGAAGATATATTATTAGCTGTTGTTTCTGGTTGGTAAAATTAATTTGATTGGAAATATTTATGGATGATTTTGTTTTAATAAGCTATTTCATTGCTCTTTCAATTCTTTTCATTTTCGGATGTCACGGATTTATTATGCTGTATTATCATCACAAGTATAAAAACGTTCAGCATAAACCTGATCCAAACTTCAAACCTGATTATAAAGTTACAATTCAACTCCCACTATATAATGAGCTTTACGTTGTGGAAAGATTGATTGATTCTATTTGCGAGATAGACTATCCAAAAGAAAATCTTGAAATCCAGGTGCTTGATGATTCAACAGACGAAACTGTTGAAATAACTGCAAGCAAAGTTGATGAAAAGAAAAAACTTGGATTTGACATCCAGCATATCAGAAGAGCAAATAGAGAAGGATTTAAAGCGGGTGCTTTAAAAGAAGGAATGAAAGATGCCAAAGGTGAATTTATCGCAATCTTCGATGCTGATTTCATTCCGCAAAAAGATTTTCTAAAAATCACACTTCCATTTTTCTACAATGAAAAAATCGGAATGGTACAAACCCGTTGGGATCACTTGAATAGCGATGCATCAATTCTTACAAAGGCACAGGCACTCGCTCTTGACGGGCATTTTGTAATTGAACAGACTGTAAGAAACAAAGCTGGTTTTTTTATAAACTTTAACGGCACTGGTGGAGTGTGGAGAAAAGAATGTATCCTGAATGCCGGAAACTGGCATGCGGATACACTCACAGAAGATCTTGATCTTAGCTACCGTGCTCAGTTAAATGGTTGGAACTTTGTCTTTTTAAAGGACTTTACATCTCCTGCTGAATTGCCTGCGGAAATTAATGCTTTAAAATCCCAACAGTTCAGGTGGACAAAAGGAGCTATTGAAACTGCTAAAAAAATTCTTCCGCAATTATGGAAAGCAAAAGTTCCTCTTAGGATTAAACTACAAGGAACATTTCATTTAACGAATAATTTTATTTTTCCATTTATCCTTATTGCTGCAATTCTGAATGTTCCACTTGTGTTTATTAAGAATAGTGGCGCGCATGATCTTTATTTTGCATTGACTTCTGTATTTGTGTTTGCTTTTATTAGTTCATTTTTGTTTTATCTTTATTCACAAAAAGATATTCATACTGATTGGCGAAAAAGAATAGTTCTCTTCCCGCTTTTTATGGCTGGAAGTATGGGTTTTGCACTAAATAACAGCCGTGCAGTGTTTGAAGGATTAATGAACCGTAAAAGTGAGTTTGTAAGAACACCTAAATTCAAATTAGTTGGCGGCAAAAGTCTGTGGTCTGGGAAAAAATATTTGAATAATAAACTTGGCTTTGCTGTTATAGTTGAATCTTTATTAGCAGTTTACTGTTTGATCGGTGTGGTCTCAAGTATTTATTTTATGGAGCTAGCTGCTCTTCCATTCCAGTTGCTTTTCTTTGTTGGATTTTCATATGTTTCATTTACCTCAATAAAAAATGCACTTTCAAAAAATTACTGATTAAAAAATGAGTAATACATCTTCACAATCTTTTAATGAAAAGGTGAGTCTGATTTATGAATATAATAAGAACTCACCTTTGTTGTTTAGAGTAGCAAATATGGAGCTTGAAAAAAATAATCCTGAAGTCTGCATTAAAATAGTTCGGAATGGTTTAAGAACATTTCCTGAAAATCCTCTTGGTTACATTCTTCTTGGCAGAGCTTATGGCAGAATGGGTGAGTTTGAAAAAGCAAGAGAAAATATACATTACGCTAGTAAATTATTGGGATCGTCTAAAACTGAGGAATTTTATACAATTGAACTGGACAGGCTAAGAAAGAATTTTTCTTCTTTTGAATCGTTGCACGGCGAAGTATTCCTTAATCTTAAAGAAGAAAATGAACAACAAGGTTATAATAGACATTCAGAAGAAAACATTGAGAAAAATGATCCTGAATTAACAAATGCTATTGAGGAAAATCTTGATAAAATTGCAAAAGAAATTTCAGCAGCAAAATTTTCCCGATCAAGTGAACAGGTTCCAAAGGAGCAAACCGTAGTTAATAAAATTTCGGATGAACAGATGATTGTTTCAGAAACCATGGCAAAAATACTTGTTTCGCAGGATCAGTTTGCCGAAGCAAAAAAAGTCTACTTCAAACTCAAAGAAAAAAATCCTTCGAAAGAATCATACTACCTGGAAAAAATTCGGGAATTAGATAAAAGATTAAATTCCTGATTATTTCTAATAAATAACCAAATGACTGATAAAATCAATCTAGATTTTAGTTCAAAATTAGAAAAAGAATTTTATCGCCGTAAACTCCTTGTAGTTGCAAAAGAATTGCTTGGTAAAATCCTTGTTAAAAAAAATGGTAGGCAAATTCTTGCCGGAAAAATTGTTGAGGTTGAGGCATATGATGGCGCAACCGATGAAGCAGCACATTCTTATGGTAGAATTACCCCAAGAAATAAAATTATGTTTGAAGATGGTGGATTTCTCTATGTGTATTTTACTTATGGAACTCATCACTGTTGTAATGTTGTAACCGGTAAAAAAGGAACCGGAACTGCAGTTTTAATCCGTGCTGTCGAACCTGTTTCCGGAATTAAAAAAATGATGTTAAATAGATTCAATAAATCAGATATTACTCAAAAAGAAATTTACAATCTTACAAGTGGACCGGGAAAAATTTGTCAGGCATTTAACTTTGACAGATCACATTCAGAAACTGATCTGACAAAGAATAAAATTTTTCTTTTGAACCAGCCGAAAATAAAAAGTCATCTAATTGGTACATCTAAAAGAATCGGAATATCAAAATCAGTAGATTTACCTTGGAGGTTTTTTATAAAAGATAATCCTTTTTTATCGCGTAAATGATTGAGCCAAAAAATATTTTAATCGTTCGAACTGATAGAATCGGGGATGTCGTTTTAACATTACCCCTTGCGGGAATTATTAAAAAAAAATATCCTAACTGTAGAGTAACTTTTCTTGTAAATGAATATACCCGTGAAATTGCAGAGAGCAATAAGCTGATAGATGAGGTAATTACATTAAAACTTACAGGTGATAAAATACTCTTTTCTCCTAACCGGAAAGAATTAAAACAGAGAAAATTTGATTCGGCAATTATTGTATATCCTAAGTTTACAATTGCTTTGCTGATTTTTCTCTCGGGAATAAAAAGACGAATTGGTTCAGGTTATAGATGGTATTCATTTTTATTTAATGAAAAAATATTTGAACATAGAAAAAATGCAGAACGACATGAGCTTGAGTATAATATTAATTTGCTAAAAAGAATTGGTATTGATGAACAGGTTAATAAATCTGATGTTAAATTTAACCTGGAAATAAATGAAAATTCCCTGAATAAAGTTAAGTCATTGCTTGTTGAATCGGGTGTTAAAGAAAATGAAATTTTGATAATTGTACATCCCGGAAGCGGCGGAAGTTCTATGGATTTATCATTAAATAAATTCAAAGAATTAGTTGAAAAAATTACAACCTTAAAAGATGTTAAAATTTTACTCACAGGTTCACAATCAGAAAAAACAATTTGTGATGAAATTTCTTTTCAAAACCAAACTATAAACTTTGCCGGGAAACTTTCAGTTTCTGAATTAACTGCTCTGATAAGCTTATCTAAAATTTTTATTTCAAATTCTACCGGACCAATTCATATTGCAGCAGCATTGAATATTTTTATTATGGGATTTTATCCGAAAATTGTCGCCTGTTCAGCAAAACGCTGGGGACCGTATAATAAAAAGCACATAATTTTTGAACCAATAATTGATTGTAACAATTGTACTGTAGAACAGTGTAAAAAATTGGATTGTATGAATAATATTGAAGTTGGCAGAGTATTTGAACAAGTTAGATCACAGTTAAAAAATTGAACAATGGTGATTAAATGTTAAAAATAAATTTCGCAATATTGTTGTTGATTTCGGCGATAAGTTTACCTCAATCTCAGCTTAAAGAAATTAATAAATCCGGAAACCCGGTTGAATTAAGAAAGCTTGAAAACAAAGCTTTCACAGTTGGTGAAAAATTATCCTTTGATGTGAACTATGGTTTTGTTACTGCAGGTCTTGCTACAATGGAAATTCCAAAAATGAAAAGAATTTCGGGCAGGGATGCGTATCACGTTATGTTTGAAGTTAATTCAGTCCCAAGTTTTAATTGGATGTTCAAAGTGAGGGACAAGTATGAAACCTATATTGATAAAGAAGGAATTTTTCCCTGGCGATTTGAACAGCATATTAGAGAAGGAAATTATTCAAGAGACTTTGCAGCATTTTTTGATCAACGAAAAAATATTGTAAAAACAAGTAATGGAGAATACGAAACTCCTGATTATGTCCATGATATTGTCTCTGCATTTTATTATGTGAGAACACTTGATTTTTCAGGGTATAATGTTGGCGACAAGCTTCACCTTCAGAATTTTTATAAAGACAAACTATATAACCTTGACGTAGTATATCGTGGAAAAGAAACTATTGAAGTTCCTGCAGGAAAATTCGATTGCATAATTATTGAACCTCTTGTAAAGGAAGGCGGATTATTTAAACACGATGGTAATATAATTATTTGGCTGTCAGATGATGATCTTAAAGTTCCGATAAAAGTGAGAACAAAAATAATTATCGGATATGTAGAAGCCGTACTTACCAATTATGAGGGTCTTGCCGGAGATTTCACTTCGAAGAAATAACTTATTGTGCATTTTTTAGGGAGAAGGAAACTTCTCCTTCTTTTATTAATTAGGTCTTAATTCCTTATCTTTATCCAACTTAATAACAATTCTTATTTGATGGACACTGACGGAAATAATCCTGATCAACAGGAAAATCAAAACTTATATAATTCAATCCAGGCTTACGATCCCTACCCGCTTTTACATCCTGTAGCAGCAGGGTTTTTAGGTTTGATAGGCGGTTTTATCCTATATGTTATTGGCGGATCAATACTTTCATTGTCATTACTTGTATTTGGATACAGTCTTGATTCTCCACCGGCTAATGCTATTAGAATACTTACAATAATTGGCCAGTTACTGTTTTTATTTATACCGGCTTTATTATTTGCTAAGTGGATTTTTGGAGATGTTAAAAAAGTTATTTCATTTAAACTTCCCAAAATTCCCGAGGTCGTTCTTTTTGCAATCGGGTCAGTGATTTTAATTCCACTTCTCCAGGTTTTTCTCTATTTGCAGAATTCTTTTATTGAATGGCTTGCTGCAAATTCGTCAATAATAAATACTTTAAAGGGATATGTTGATTCAATAAACAATATTGTTGAAAAAACTTATCGTGATTTGATGGTAGCTAATAACTCCTTTGAAACTATTTTGGTTTTCATCACAATTGCAATTATTCCAGCTCTTTGTGAAGAATCTCTGTTCAGAGGTTTTGTACAATCGAGTTTTTCGAAAAAAATGAATGGAGTAGCTGCAGCATCTTTAACAGCAGTCTTTTTTGCTTCATATCATTTGAATCCTTATGGATTCCTTTCTTTATTTGTTCTTGGATTTTATTTCGGGTTTGCTGCCTATAAAACAGGTTCTCTGGTTGTTCCGATTATTCTTCATTTCATCAACAATTTCAGTGCTGTTTTACTATTTTATATTATTGGTGATGAAGATATTATCAGTTCCAATCCAACGGGATCCGGAATAGCAATGAATGACATTTTATACTTCATATTATTTTTATTTTTATTTCTTATTACATTTTATTTTATTGTTAGATATTATTCCAAATTAAAAACCAGATAGGAGCTGATATGCCTGTTTGCCCAAATTGCAATTATGAATACATTGAGGGAGTAACAATTTGCCCCGATTGTAACGTCAAATTAGTTGACGAAAAAGAATTGAAAGATTATGAAAAACTGAATGAAAAGGACTGGGTACTCGTTTATACATCATTCGATGAATTAGATGTAGAAATGATAAAAGACAACCTTGAAAGTGCCGGAATAGAAGTAACTGTCTTTTCTCAGAAAGATAGGAGTTTCCCGGTACCGGGAGACCTTTCACCTATAAAACTTTTAGTAAGAAAAAGTGATCTTCAATCTTCACTAAATTTTATTGAAGATCTTCTCAAAAAATCGGATGAAGAAAATAATATCGAAGACGAATAATGACATTTCCTGATATTGTCCGGCGGGTTCTGGTTTCCATAGTTGCAATTCCCGTTATTCTTTTGCTTTCATATCTGGGTTCATATTATTTTGCAGGACTAGTTTTACTAATTGGGATTACTGCATTTATTGAATTTGGAATGCTGGCTGCAAATAAGAATATATTTCCAAATTATGTGGTCGGTGTTTGTTCGGTTATGTTTTTGATCATTAACCAATTGTTCCACTTAATTGATTTGTTTCCTATCATCATCTTTATTTCGGTATTAATTTTATTGACAGAGATCTTCAGGAATAAAGAAAATGCAATTAGCAATCTTGGAATAACACTTTTAGGAATATTTTATATCGGTTTATTTTCCTCTTCATTAATTTCAATAAGAGAATTTTATCCCAGGATAGATGATCTGTATTTACGCGGTGGTTTTATAATCATTTCGATGTTTGCTTCAATTTGGATTTGCGATTCAGCAGCATATTTTATTGGATCAAAATTAGGCAAACACAAGCTGATTCCTAGAATTAGTCCTGCAAAAAGCTGGGAGGGAGCAATTGCTGGTTTTGCATTTGCAATTTTAACAATGATTATTGCTGGAAAAGTTTTACTGCCTTTTTTATCAATAAAAGATGTTATAATTCTGGGTATTATCATTGGTGTAATTGGCCAATTAGGAGATTTCGTTGAGTCACTTATTAAAAGAGATTCCGGTGCAAAAGATTCTTCAGGATTAATTCCCGGACATGGGGGAATGTTTGACAGGTTTGATTCATTGCTCTTATCTGCTCCGGTCATCTGGTTGTATCTAAGATATTTTCAATAAGCATGCATATAAAAAATAAAGATAAAGTAAGTGTAATTACTCTCGGCTGTGCTAAAAATACAGTCGATTCGGAAAGACTTATTCGACAATTGCAATTAAATGATATTGATGTTCGCACCAGCCCTGACGAAGCTGATACAGTTATTATAAATACCTGCGGATTTATTGAAGCTGCCAAAGAAGAATCAGTAAATACAATATTAAATGCGGTTGCAAATAAACGCGAAGGTAAATTAAAGAAAGTCTTTGTTTCCGGTTGTCTCTCTGCTAGATATAAAGATGATCTTGTTAAAGAAATTCCAGAAGTTGATTTTTATTTCGGTACAGAAGATTATCAAAACATTTTAAAAACCTTCGGCGGTGAATTAAAGTATAACCTGCTTGGTGAACGAACATTATCTGCTCCATCTCATTCTGCCTATTTAAAAATTTCTGAGGGTTGTGATCATCCTTGTTCATTTTGTGCAATACCATTAATGAGGGGATTACATAAATCAAAATCAATGGAAGAACTTATTCGCGAAACAGAATTTTTAGCTGCGAATGGTACAAAGGAATTAGTAATCATTGCACAGGATACTACTGATTATGGGAAAGATATTTATGACAAAAGAAATCTTTCAGAACTTCTGAATTCATTAAGTGAGATAAACGGAATTGAGTGGATTAGGTTGATGTATGCATATCCCTCACATTTTCCTGATGATGTAATCCAAACTATTTCTCAAAATTCAAAAATTTGTAATTACATTGATATACCGCTTCAGCATATTTCTGATAAGGTTTTAAAGTCTATGCGTAGAGGAACAACCAGCCGACAAATAAAAGACTTATTGTACAAATTGAGAAATAAAATACCAGCTTTAGTTTTGAGAACTACTTTTATTGTAGGCTATCCGGAAGAATCAGAAACGGATTTTAAGCAATTATGCAATTTTGTGGAAGAAATAAAGTTTGAAAGAATCGGAACTTTTACTTATTCTTTAGAAGAAAATACTCACGCATTCAGTCTAAGTGACCCTGTTTCTTCGGAAGTAAAAAACGAAAGAAAAGATATATTAATGGAATTACAAAAAGATATTTCGAATAAGAAAAATCAATTACTAGTTGGGAAGAAACTAAAAGTGTTGGTTGATGGATCGGAAGGTGAATATTTTATTGGCAGATCATACCGGGATGCTCCTGAAGTTGACGGAGAAGTTTTAATATCATCAAAAAATAAAAAATTATTATCCGGTGGATTTTACGATGTTGAAGTTTATGATTATAATGAGTATGATCTTTTTGCCCGGATAATTTAAATAAGGTAAATAAAATGAAAAGAATATTATTTTTTATTTTAATCACATGCACTGGAATCATTTTTGGACAGATTGAAAACAGGGAGAATTATAATGCCCACAAAATAAAATATTACCAGGATTTTCTTAATTTTTATGGTGATAATGAGAAAACAAGACTAGATGTGTTTATTAAAGTTCCTTACTCTGAAGTACAGTTTATTAAAACAGGAAATGGGTATGAAGCTGCTTATACAATTACAGTTTCAGTTTTTACTGAAGATAAAGAGACGTTAATCACTGAGAAAATATGGAATGAAAAAATAACAACGTTCAGTTTCCCCCAAACAACCGCAGAAGAAAATTTTAAGCTCAGTTATAAATCTATCAACTTGTCACCGGGAAAATATTTTATTCATACCGGTTTGCTTGATAAGGATTCCAGGGAAGAATTCAGTTCTGAAAATGTATTTACAATTCGTAATCTGAATGATAAACCTTCGATAAGTGATATTATGTTGATCGCCCAGAAAAATGTCGTTGAAGGAAGCAACAAAATAGTTCCGAATGTTTCCAGGGAAGTAGTTGTTGATAAAGATGGCGTGCCATTTTTCTTTGAATTGTATGCAGATTCATCACAGGATGTTGTTCTTGAATATTCAATTGCTGATACTGATAACAAGATACAATTTCAGGATACAACCAAACAACATTTAAAGCCGGGCAGCAACCAGGTATTTTACACTATTAATAAATTCAATCTTAGTCTTGGAAAATATCTTTTGAACGTTTATGTGAGAAATTCAAATGATGAACTGATATGTTTTGCAACTAAATCATTTATATCGCGCTGGTCAGGAGTTCCTAAATCTATTAATGATCTGGATAAAGCGATTGCACAACTTGTTTATATTGCAAATCCGAGCGAACTTGATAAAATTAAAGATGCAAAAACAAATGAGGAAAAAACAAAATATTTCATGGAATTCTGGAAATCTAAAGATCCGACACCTGATACTGAGGATAATCATGTTTTTGAAGAGTACTATAAAAGAGTTGCATACGCAAACGAACATTTTTCAAATTATACCGAAGGTTGGAGATCTGACCGGGGAATGGTTTTAATTCTTCTCGGCATCCCTGATAATATAGACAGGCATCCGTTTGAATATTACGCTAAACCTTATGAAGTCTGGCAGTATTATGATCTTAACCGAAGTTTTACCTTCCTCGATGAAACAGGGTTTGGTGATTACCGCTTGACCACGCCTTTGTCAGGAGATCTTTATAGATTCAGATATAAATAATAAAATCTTAAAAAGATTTCTTCTTACTTAATTATGATCCTGACCATCACAATCAATCCACTTCTTGAAAGGCGATTGGATTTTCAAAAAGTATTCTTCAATACTGGAAATAGAAACGGTAAACTTATCTTAAAAGCCGGCGGCAAAGGGATAAATGTAAGTCGTCAATTAAATTATCTGGATATTCAGAATACATCTTTAACATTTGCCGGGGGAATAAATGGCAGGTTACTTAAAGAAGTACTTAGAAAGGAAGATATAAAACATTCAATAATCCAGACGCAAAATGAAACCAGGGAATGTTCGATAATAATTGATCAATCTTCTAAAAAAGTTGCTTCATTTTTTTCTGAAAACTCAGTTGTTACAGACTCAGAAACGAAAAACTTCATTTCACAAATGGAAAAAATGATTGCGAATTGCGAGATGGTTGTTTTTTCCGGAAGTTCACCTTGTATTGAAACTGATACAATTTTTCCTATGGGAATTGAAATGGCTAACAGGATGGGAAAGATATCTTTTTGTGATACTTACGGAAAACACATTCAGAATTGCATCGATGCTTCTCCAACACTACTTCACAATAATGTGGATGAAATTGAATCATCGCTTGATATTTCTCTTAGAAAAGAAAGTGAAATACTTAGTTATTTGGATTTACTTTATTCAAAAGGAATTAAACAAGCTTTTATTACAAACGGCGAGAAAGATTTTTACTGTTCTAATTTTGACTTTCATTATAAAATTAGTCTGCCTAAAATTGATATTGTAGATTCCACAGGTAGTGGTGATACTTTCGTAGCCGGAATAATTTATGGTTGGGTAAATAGATTAACTTTTAATGATCAGATATTATCTGCGGCTTCTCTTGGAATCAACAACGCACAAAGCTTTGACGTGTGCAATGTTGAATTAGAAAACTTAGGTTCGTTTATTAGTCAAATCAATGTTGAACCGGTTGGTAAAAAAATAAAAATAATTGATGATTCACCCCGTTAAAATTCTTCTGTTCTCTACTTTCATTTTTTGTAATATTTTCTCCCAAACAATAAAAGATTTTGAAATTTCTGAAAATACTGATTTTACACAATCGGATATACAGGAATGGAGCGGCATTTCGACAGGAATAAAATATTATCCCGGTCTGCTTGACTCAATAAAAAAAAATATAGCAGAACAACTCGCCGGGTTTGGTTATATGAATCCTGATTTTTCCGGAACTGAAGCAAATATCTCAGAGGATTCATCTTCAGTTTCAATTGTTTTGAATGTTCAGCAGGGCGACCCAACAATTATTAAAAATATATTTTTTGATATTGCTGATTCTTCGAAAATCAGACAAATAAACCAGGCGTTTGATTACTTAAAGGGACAAATATTTAACAAGTATGATATCGAAGAATCAATTTCCGTAATTCTCACCGAGCTTGAGAATAATGGTTACCCATTTGGCTATTTTCAGATTACCTCTGTTTATCTATATGAAGATACCGTAGAAAACAAATATCTTTCTGATCTTCGTATCAGGTTTGATGAAGGCAAAAAAAGTAAAATTGACAAAATTCAAATCAGCGGAAACTCTTCTACAAAAGATTATGTGATAATTCGTGAGTTAAGAATAAATCAGGGTGAAGAATACTCACAAAAAAGAGTTGAAGATTTTCCAAAAAGATTAAATAAGCTCCGGTTTTTTGATCCCGTTCCAGTTCCGCAATTTTATCTGGACAAGCAAAACAAAGGCGTTCTTCTGATTTCAGTTAAAGAAAAAAATACAAATAACTTTGATGGAATAATTGGTTACGTACCTCCGGCTACAGATAAAGAATCCGGATACGTTACCGGGCTTGTAAATGTGACACTTCGGAATATCTTTGGTACCGGCAGGGCTGCCTCAGTAAAATGGCAAAAGCTCACACGTGAGTCGCAGGAACTCGATTTAAAATATCTTGAACCGTGGCTTTTCGGTTATCCTTTTAATGTTAATCTTGGTCTGTTTCAACGAATCCAGGATTCAACTTATGTACAGCGAAGATATGGTGGAAGTTTGGAATATCTTGCAACAGAAGATATTTCTGCTTCAGGTTCAATCTTATTGGAAGAAGTCATCCCTACGGTGAGAACAGTCCCGGTTTTTACTGTTTATAACTCTTCAACATTAACTACCGGACTTGATTTAAAAATTGATCTGAGAGATGATCCGCTTTCACCAACCAGTGGAGTTTTATTTTTAACCGGTTATTCATTCAGCAGAAAAAATATAAACGGACCTACTGAATATATTACTCCAACCCTTGAAACAAATATTACACCTACAGCGAATCACTGCTTCACTCAGCGTTTTTTATGAATTGTTTTCCAGGAATGTACTTGCTTTCAGTGTTAACGGAAGAGAATTACGCGGACCATTTTTTGAAGTAAGTGATCTCTGGAAGCTTGGCGGGAACAGCACAGTCAGAGGTTACAGGGAAGAACAGTTTCTTGCTTCAAGGATTGCGTGGACAAATTTAGAATACAGACTTTTATTAACAAGAAGATCATATGCATTCCTATTTTTCGATTCAGGTTATTATTTACGTGAAGCAGATCCTGAGAGAAGTGTGCAGAAAAGTGAAGATGTAATTTTCGGTTATGGTTTGGGAATAACAGTCGAAACAGGAATCGGTTTGCTAGGAGTAAGCTTTGCTCTTGCTAATGGCGATTCATTCAGTGATGGGAAAATTCATTTTGGAATTATAAATGAGTTTTAAATGTATTGTCAATATTTTAATAAAGTAATTCTTCTTCTTTTATTCACCCTTGGAGTAGTTTTTCCACAAAATGGTCAAATAGATTATAATGCTTTAAAACAACGATATAATATTATTTCCGAAAAAGATGGAGTACTGAAATTACAGGATAAGCTAACCGGCAAAACAATTATTAAAACAGAAAACATTAAAAACATTCCATCTGATTGCAATTTTGATCTAACCGTTGATTTAAGAACAATAGATACGACACAATACTCTAAGCTATTTACTTTGTGGGGTGAAATTCCTCCTTATTACGCAGGTCCTCCTTTGATAGTTGCAGACATAAACAGTGACGGTAGAAAGGAAGTTTATGGTGAATATAGAAATTCTCCTTATGGATTTATAGTAATTTATGAAATTAATTCAAATGGTTCTTATGATTCCATTTATCAATATCCCGATAGCTTAGGAGCACCGTGGTGCATTGGTGATTTAGAAAATAATGATATTCCGGAAATTATAAACAGCTTTATTGATTATTATCCCGGAGGCTATAACCATTACATTAAAGTTCTCACCATTGACTCTACAACTGGGTATCCAACAAGTATTAAAACTGTATATGATCCTACCACAGGCCTTGGGCAGCCAGTAGATATGACATTATATGATATAGACGGGGATAGTTATCCTGAAATGATTTATCGTCTCGATGGCTCAGGAGATTCATTAGTTTTAAGTAACAGCTTCCAGATTACTAAGTACGACAGACTTAATAATGAGTTTAATATATTATATCAAAATCGTCCTTCGGTCTATTCAATTTATACAAGGGGATTTGCATTTGGAGATTTTGATTCTGACGGGAAACAGAATTTTGCTGTAAGTAATGAATTCGGTGAAGTTTTCGTTTATGAATATGTTGAAGGAAATAATTACAACGTAATAAGAATAGATTCGCTGCCAATCAGTAATGTATATATGCAGCTTTTCACAAATGACATTAACCATAACGGTAAACCAGAGTTATGGATATGCGGGGATGGATATATTAATGGAACAGGCAGTCAAATAATATATATATATGAAGCTGACGGAGATGATCAATACACTATAGTATATTCAATAGCAGTAATAGGAGGCGGCACCTGGTTTGCCTCAAATATGGTTACTGCGGATATTGATAATGACGGTACTGAAGAAGTTCTGCTTTGTATAGATCAGAATTTATTGATTTTCAATTATAAAGGGAGTGGTTATAAGCTTTACTATATCAAGAGAAATGAACTGCTAAATCAGAATAGTGTATTTTTTTCAGCCACTTCAGCTGATTTTGATGGAGATGATTATCCTGAAATTATAATCAGTATGGACTTAATAGAGAATAATGTTTATAGAGGTTTTAGCAGAATATATAAAAAATCAAGTACGCTTGATGTTTCATATAATGATATTACTCCGTATAATTATTATTTGAGTGAAGCGTTTCCAAATCCTTTCAACCCAAGCACTAAAATTAAATATCAAATTCCTCAAAGTGGAAATGTAATGGTAAAAGTATTTGATATACTTGGTGCAGAAGTAACAACCTTAGTAAATGAAGTCCAGAATGAGGGAAGGTATGAAGTAAACTTTGATGCATCAAGGCTTGCAAGTGGAGTTTATATATATAGCCTAAAAGTGAATGACTTTGTTGATTCGAAAAAAATGATATTGATGAAGTAATAATTTTAATTACTTATCAGAAGCCCCGCAAACCGGGGCTTTTTATTTTTACTAAGATAATTATGATTCTATTAATCTTAATATAAATAGTTGTAATTTTCATATAAAATTATCACAATTCTTTCATACAGATTGAAAACTAAACTACCAGCTTACCTGAAAATCCTTCGCCCCCTAAATTTTATTATAACATTTTTTACTGCTGTTGTTGCTGTTTTTATTTGCTCAGTTGATAGTTCTTCTTTCAAAATTGCAATCCTTGCAGGTTTTTCCTCTGCGTTTACTGCTTCTGCCGGAAATATAATTAATGATATTTTTGATTTTGAAATTGATAAAATAAATCGTCCGAAAAGACCGCTTGCTTCAGGAAATATTTTATACAAAGAAGCTCTTGTCCTCTATTTTATCTTTTTACTTTTATCTTTTATCTTATCCTGGTTTATTAATCTGCCTGCTTTCCTTATAGTTGTTGTTACAACTCAGCTTTTGTTTCTTTATTCAAAATACTTTAAAAGAATTCCTCTTGTTGGAAACATCATTGTTGCATTTTTAACCGGGCTTGTTTTCATCTACGGTGGTGTTGCAGTTGAAAATCCTGAAGCTGCAGTCATTCCTGCATTGTTTGCATTCCTGATTAACCTGGTAAGAGAAATAGTAAAAGATATGCAGGATGTTGAAGGAGATAGAAAAGCCGGAGTAAATACTTTCCCAATCAGATTCGGATTTCAAAAATCGAAACATCTTATTTTATTTACAACTATTGTTCTGGTTTTATTTACTTGTTATCCGTTTCTTTTTCATCTTTATAAAATTGAATATTTTATTTTTGTTATGATCATTGTGAATCCACTACTTGTTTATTGTTTAAAAATATTATTTAAAAATGGTTCTACAGAAAGCTTGATCAAGATAAGTAATCTTTTAAAATTAGATATGGTTTTAGGATTAATTGCAATTTATCTGGGAATATAATTCAAGAATTTAATTGAACACATTTGATAAATACTTTCTGAAAAACGGCATTAAATTTCTTGCCGGAGTAGACGAAGCAGGAAGGGGCCCGCTTGCAGGACCGGTAGTTGCATCTGCCGTTATTTTTGATAAAGATTTTCATATTGATGGAGTTGCTGATTCGAAGACTCTTTCAGAAAAGAAGAGAGAGTTCCTTTTTGAAAAGATAACTGCAGAATGTCTGTCGTATTCTGTTTCCGTAATTGACCATGAAATAATAGATGAGATTAACATTTTGAATGCATCTTTACTTGCAATGAAACAAGCAGTTCAACAACTATCTGTTAAACCTGATATAGTTTTGGTTGACGGAAATAAAAGTTTTGAATCTGATATCCCTGTAATCCCAATTATTAAAGGCGATGCAAAATCATTTTCAATTGGTGCAGCATCAATTGTCGCAAAAGTTACTCGTGACAAGCTAATGAAGAAATATTCGCGAGATTTTCCACATTATTTATTGGAAAAAAATAAAGGGTATCCGACTTTGGAACACAGGCAAGCAGTTTTGAAATATGGTCCATCGCCAATTCATCGTAAAACCTTTCTTAAAAAACTTTATGCTAATTCTCATCAAATTGAACTGGAAAAATTTAAATAGATGAATGCGAAAGAACTTGGCGAAAAGGGCGAAGAGCTTGCAGCTGAATTATTGACGGAAAAAGGTTTTGAAATTTTAGAACGAAATTATCGTTTTGGACATGGTGAAATAGATATTATTGCAAAGGATCCAAATGATGGCTACACAGTTTTTGTCGAAGTAAAAGCAAGACAAAATCTTGAATATGGGGAACCGGAATTCGCAATAACAAAATCAAAACAGAGACAGATAAAAAAAATAGCTGAGCTTTATTTGTATGATAAAGGAATTACAGAAATTGATTGTAGGTTTGATGTTGTTGCAATCCTTTTCAGGGGGAAGATACGTCCGATTGTTAATCATTTAGAAAATGCTTTTATGTAATGAAGTTTGTAGAAAAATACATAAATATAGTTGAAGCGATTAACAAAAAGCTCGGAAAAATTGCTTCCTGGCTTACTTTAATTCTTGTATTGATAATCACTTATGATGTAATTATCCGCTACATTTTTGATTCAAGCAGCGTGGCTTTACAGGAACTTGAGTGGCATTTATTTGCAGTCATATTTTTACTCGCCGCCGGTTATACATTCCTGATTGATGATCACGTTAGGGTTGATGTTTTTTACACACGGTACTCTGAAAAAAACAAAGCAATAACAAATTTAATTGGTTCATTATTATTTCTGATTCCATTTTGTGTTGTAGGAATATTAGCATCATTTAATTTTGTTGAATTTTCTTTCAATGTTAGTGAAGTATCTCCTGATGCCGGCGGTTTACCTGCCCGTTACATTTTAAAGGCGTTTATTCCAATTTCTTTTTTCCTGTTACTGCTTCAGGGAATTGCCATTGTATTTAAATCGTTTTTGAAATTGAGAAATGTAAATTCTGAGAAAGGCTTGCAGCAATAGTGGATATACTGCCAATTATCTTTTTTGTTGTTGTGCTTATTTGTCTGCTCTCAGGTTATCCTGTTGCATTCACTTTAGGTGGTGTGTCAGTAATTTTCGGCTTAATAATTTTCGGGTTGAATTTTTTTACATTACTTCCTCTTCGCATTTGGGGAATAATGACAAACTATGTTTTAATTGCTGTTCCGCTTTTTGTTTTTATGGGTGTGATGCTGGAAAAGTCCGGTCTAGCAGAAGAACTTCTTGAAACAATGGCTTTGCTCTTTGGAAAATTAAGAGGCGGATTGGCAATTGCCGTTCTTGCTGTTGGAGCAATGCTTGGTGCTTCAACCGGAATTGTTGGTGCAACAGTTGTGACGATGGGAGTTCTAAGTCTGCCGGTTATGTTAAAGCGGGGTTACAGTAAACCTGCTGCTACAGGAATTATTATGGCTTCCGGAACACTCGGACAAATTATTCCTCCGAGCATTGTACTTGTTCTTCTTGGAAGTGTTTTGAATGTGCCTGTAGGAAATTTGTTTATTGGCGCGCTTATTCCCGGATTCTTATTGGTCTTTTTATTTTTCATATATATTGTTGTTTTTACAATTTTAAAGCCGGACTCGCTTCCGGCTATGCCTGCAGAAGAGTTGAAAAGGTTTTCTGAAGAAGGAAAACTTAAAAGGGTTTTGAGTGCATTTATTCTTCCATCAGTTTTAATATTGGCTGTGCTTGGTTCAATATTTGCCGGAGTAGCATCTCCAACTGAGGCTGCTGGTGTTGGCGCTTTCGGTGCAGTTCTTCTTTCAATTTTCAGAAGAAAATTTACTTTTACTGCTTTAAAAGATGTGATGATGAAAACCACCTCACTAACGAGCATGGTTTTTATGATTTTGGTAGGAGCAGCAGCTTTTGGTTTAGTATTCAGAGGATTGCACGGTGATAGGTTATTGAGTAATTGGATTTTAAATGCAAACCTGGAACCACATCATTTTCTTGCACTGGTGATGTTGTTAATTTTTGTTTTGGGCTTCTTTATTGATTTCATTGAAATCACTTTCATCATTGTTCCTATTATAGTTCCCATATTTGAAAGTATGGGAATAAATCTTTTATGGGTTGGAATATTAATCGCAATGAATTTGCAAACATCTTTTCTTACTCCGCCATTCGGGTTTTCAATCTTTTATTTGAAAGGAGTTTCTCCACCTGATGTTACAACAACACATTTGTACAAAGGAATAATACCATATGTGTTCATACAGTTAGTTGCATTATTGATAATTATTTTATTTCCCGATCTGGTACTTTGGCTGCCGGGAATTTTAGGAAATTAAATCAAGGTTTATAATTTCTTTCTGAAATTTCTGTCCAGTCATAAATATCATTTTTAAATTTTCTGTAAGAATCATAAACTTTTTTGCTCATCGGATCTTTTGAAGATATTTCTTCAAGCACTTCAACAGAAAATTCTTTTAACTTATTCAGTATCTCTTCCGGCCATTGTCTGAATTGAATATTTGCATTTTTCAATTTAATGTAATATTCAGCATTCTTTGCGTTAAAAGCGGCTAACATCATATCATTTGAAGCAGCCGAACCAACCCTTATTATTTCCTTTAAATCTTCCGGTAAATTTTCAAATGCGGATTTATTAACTATTAATTCAAGAGCTCCGGTTGGTTCCTGCCATCCGGGAAAGTAATAATACTTTGCAATTTTGTCGAATCCCATCAAATGATCATGGTAAGGACTAATCCATTCAAGCGCATCAATAACTCCTCTTTCAAGATTTGTATAAAGTTCTCCGCCGGGAGAAAGAATTGAAGTTGCGCCTGCTTTTGTAATTACTTTTCCTCCCAGCCCGGGCATTCTTATTTTTAATCCCTTAAGATCATTAAATGAATTAATTTCTTTGTTGAACCAGCCTCCCATTTGTCCGGCAGTATTTCCTGCAGGAAAGGGAACAAGATTAAATTTTCCGTACAGTTCATTCCACAATTCCATTCCACCCCCATCATAAAGCCAGGCATTCATCTGCATAGTATTTAAACCGAACGGAACACTTGTAAAAAATTGTGCTGCCGGTGCTTTGCCTGCCCAATAATAAGCAGCACTGTGTCCCATTTCAGCAACTCCCTGTGAAACAGCATCAAAAACTTCAAGAGCAGGAACAAGCTCACCGCCTCCATAAACCTGAATTTTCATTCTTCCCTGTGACATACTTTCAATCCATCTTGCAAGCTTTTCAGCATAATCACCTAGGATAGGGAATTTCGGAGGCCAGGCAGTTACCATTTTCCATTCATAAGTTTTGTGGTTTATAACTGCAGGAGAATTGTTTGTGTTCTGTTCTCCACAACTTAAAAGGGAAGTACTGCCAGCTGCAATTGCCGCAACTGATGCAGTTTTTATAAAATCTCTTCTTGCAAACTTTTTCATTTCATATCCTGATTATTTTGGAATGAGTTACAAATCGAAATTATTAAATAAATTATAATTTATCTATTAAAATCAGGTAGATTTGTTAATAATTCTGTTAATTAGTTTTGCTTTATCAAATATTAAATGAAAATTATGTGACGCAGTTGACCAAATCTCAATTCCTATTATTATTCATTTTCTATATCTTTGCTTTAGAATAAAACAATAAAAACTCTGTGAACAACACTTCCGAGTCAAATAAATTTTTTGAAACAACTGAAAAGAGACTGAAAAACTTTTTTGAAATGCTTGCCGGTCTTTCCAGGTTTTCTGTTCAATTTTTAAAGGAAATGTTTTTACCTCCTTACGAAATCGACCAAATACGAAAACATATGATTGAACTTGGAATGAAAACACTTCCGATTGTGGGAGTTACCGGTTTTATTATTGGTTTGGTTATGGCTATGCAACTAAGCCCGGTTCTTAAAAGATTCGGAGCTGAGGCATTTCTCCCTGGGGCAGTAGGTATTTCAATAGTACGCGAGCTTGGTCCCGTTATTTGCGCTTTAATTTTTGCGGGAAGAGTAAGCTCAGGAATTGGTGCTGAGCTAGGTTCTATGAGAGTAACAGAACAAATCGATGCGATGGAAGTTTCCGGTGTAAATCCATTTAGGTACCTGGTTGTAACCAGAATTTTTGCCACTACTTTCATTCTCCCCATTCTTACTGTTTATGTTATTTTCATCTCATTAATAGGTGCATATATCGCTGTAGTTCTTGTTCAGAACATGACCTGGGCCTATTATATTGATAGAGTAGTTTTTTCTGTGGAGTTTGGCGATGCACTTCCTGGTGTTGGAAAAACTTTTATATTTGGTTTTATTGTGGGACTGGTTGGTTGCTATAAAGGCTACACTACTGAAAACGGAACAGAAGGTGTCGGCAAAGCATCAACTAGTTCAGTGGTTGTCTCATCGTTGTTGATTCTTATATTTGATATGATCCTTGTTAAACTAACATTATGGTTATGGCCGACGGTTAAATAATGGTTGAAGTTAAAAATATTCATAAATCTTTTGATGATAATGTTGTACTGGATGGAGTCTCATTTTCTGTTGAAGAAGGCGAAAACATGATTGTATTTGGACGGAGTGGTACAGGAAAGAGTGTATTATTAAAATGTATGATCAGGTTGATGGAACCTGATACGGGTGAAATTAAAATCCAGGGAAAAGATGTTCTGAATTTGAATCCGCGCGATTTGAATAATTTAAGAAAAGATATGGGCTTCCTTTTTCAGGGTGCTGCACTTTATGACTCAATGTCAGTTCGTGAAAATCTTGAATTCCCTTTAATCAGAAATTATGATTATCCACAAAAAGAAATTGATGAAAAAGTGTTTAAAGTATTGGAAGCTGTTTCGCTGGAAGAGGCGATTGATAAAATGCCATCGGAATTATCCGGCGGAATGCGCAAAAGAATTGGACTGGCAAGATCAATAATTTCAGAACCGAAGCTGATGTTTTATGATGAACCGACAACTGGTCTGGACCCAATCACGTCCAAAGAAATTAGTTCTTTAATAAATAATCTGCAGCGTTCATTAAAAATGACTTCAATTGTTGTAACTCACGATCTTCTATGTGCGAAAATTATAGCAGACAGGGCAATTGTACTTGAAGAGGGACTGATTGTTAAAGAAGGCAGTATAAATGATCTGACTTCATCCGATGACCCGCTGCTTAAGAATTTTTTCAGTGATGAAGTTATTGAAAATAACGGGAGTAAATTATGAAAAAGGGATTAGCAGGAGCTAAACTCGGTATTTTCATTTTTATTGGGAGTACTTTACTTGTTATTGCAATTTTCATGCTTGGTAACAAAGAAGCATTATTTAAATCAACATTCAACGTAAAAGCTTACTTCCATAATATAGAAGGTTTGCGAACCGGTGCGCCTGTTAGACTTAGCGGAATTGATATAGGCGCAGTTGATGAAATAAAAGTAGTTGGAGATACTATTAGCTCAATTGAAGTTTCGATGAGGCTTTTAACAGACGTAAAAAGATTTATCAGAAAAACAACACAAGCTGAAATTCAAACTGAAGGACTGGTTGGCAATAAATTTGTGTCACTTAAAATTGGTGAAACCGGATCTGATGAAGTTGAAGAAGGCGGATCAATTCTTGCCAAAGATCCTGTAAGCTTTGCGGATATTATTGAAGAGACGCAAGGAATAATGGCTTACACAAAAGAAATGACAGAAAACCTTGCCGGAATCATTAAAAAAATAAATGAAGGAGAAGGAACAATAGGCAAAGTAATTAACGATGATAAGTTATATTATGCAGCGACTGATCTTACTGAATCCGCAGGTAAAAGTCTCAATTCAATTACAAGAGAACTAAATACAGTAACTGAGCAATTTAAAACTCTCGGCAGCCAGGTTCAGTCTGTTGTTAATAATATTAACGAAGTTGTAACCGGGGTGGACACACTTCTGTATAATGTATCTATGGGTAAAGGTGTTGTCGGTTCACTGCTTGTTGAAGGTACCTCAGAGGATTCAAGTTTAAAGCAGGTATTCAATAACCTTAACGAAGTTATGCTGGAATCTAAAAGTGCTGCAAGTAAACTTTCTGAAAATATGGAAGCCTTAAAACACAACTGGCTGTTCAAAAGTTATTTTGAAGATCGTGGTTATTGGGATGTAGAGGAATATGAAACCGAAATTGATCGCAAGACACAGGAACTAAATGAGAAAATTGAATTGCTGGATAAGAAAATTGAAGAACTTAAATCACTTGAAACAACGAGCAAGTAAATAGCTAGTTTGTAATTTTTTGAGATTAAATAAAATATCTTAATACTGACTCCCGGATTTGCTATCTTTTTGTAAAAACTATAAATTCATTTCACAACTTCTTTATTCAATTTAACGAGAGGCTCAAATGAAGATTATTAGAATTAATCCGTTAAGAACTGATTCAAAAAGTCGCACTGCTGCATTTCTTGATGTCCAAACAGACGATGGAATTATTTTAAAAGGGTTCAGACTTGTGAACGGCTCGAACGGTATGTTCCTTTCTTCTCCGGATGAGAAAGGAAAGGACGGGAAATTTTACGAAAAAGTTATTCTTCCTTCCGAAATGAAAAGTGAGCTTGAAAAAATGGCGATTGAAGAATTCAATAATATTCAAAAGTAAATTTATTCCCTTTTATTTTTAATGGATTCTTAATTGGTCACGAATTAATTCGTGACCTTCTTTTATACTCACATTTCCCCCTCACCAGTATCTACAAATTTCTTATCTTTACAAGCTGGAAAAACAATTCATTCGTCCAAATTTTTCATAAATGATTAACAAAAAAAACAGTCCGAACGGAAAGAAAATAATAGTTAAAGGTGCACGCGAGCATAATCTAAAGAATCTTAGCTTTGAGATTCCAAGGAATAAGCTTGTTGTGTTTACCGGAGTTAGCGGCAGCGGAAAATCCTCACTTGTGTTTGACACAATTTATGCTGAAGGACAAAGAAGATATGTTGAAAGCCTTTCTTCCTATGCACGCCAGTTTCTCGAGCGAATGAACAAGCCTGATGTTGATTACATACAAGGAATTTCTCCTGCTGTTGCAATTGAACAGAAAACCGTAGCAAGAAATTCCCGCTCTACAGTCGGGACAACTACAGAAGTTTATGATTATCTGCGATTACTTTTTGCACGCATTGGAAAAACTATTTGTTTTGAATGCGGTAAGGAAGTTAGAAAAGCAACAACCGGAACAGTAACTGATTGGATTGGATTACAACCTGAAGACACAAAATTTTATCTTGGTTTTCCGCTATCAGATCACGAAGGTCATTCTTTAAAAGATGAACTTGAACTTCTGAAACGAAGAGGATTTTTCAGAATTTATTACCGGGGAAAAATGATAGATCTGAATGAAGAAAAGTTTTCTTCAAAAGAAAAAAAGGATGTAAAAGTAGTTGTTGAAAGATTTAAAACATCAAAAGATGAAACGCGTGATAAGCTTGCAGATTCAATTGAAGTTACCTTCAGGGAAGGTGAAAACCGGCTTGTTATTATAAATGCTGATACCGGTAAAGAAAAAGAATTCAATAAATTTTATGAATGCTGCGGGATAAAATATGAAGAACCTGAGCCGAGGTTCTTCTCATTCAATAATCCGTTTGGTGCTTGTCCGGTTTGCCAGGGATTCAGCAAAACTGTTGGTATCGATATGAATCTTGTTATTCCAGATCCGAAGGTGAGTATTATGGATGGTGCAATTGCTCCTTTTAGAGGTGCCAAATACAGTTCATTCCTTCGTGATTTAATTCAAAACGCAAAGACATTTAAAATCCCTATAAATGTACCATACAAACAACTTACAGAAAACCAGACTGACTTAGTTAAAAAAGGATTCGGGAATTACCTGGGAATTGATGGCTTTTTTGAAAAGCTCGAGCATAAAACATATAAGATGCATGTAAGAGTTATGTTAAGTCGTTACCGCGGTTATACAATTTGTAAGGCTTGTAAAGGTTCACGATTGCGCAGAGAAGCATTACAGGTGAAAATTAATAATAAATCTATTCACGATATAGTTGTCATGCCGATTGAGCATTCACTTAGCTTTTTTGAATCAATTCAGCTTTCTGATTATGAAATACAAGTAGCAGATAGAATTCTGAAAGAGATAATTAAGCGGCTTACTTTTTTGAATAATGTTGGAATCGGGTATCTGACGCTTGACAGGTTGAGCAGTACACTTTCCGGTGGTGAAACACAGAGAATAAATCTTGCAACTTCGCTTGGTTCTTCACTGGTTGGAACTCTTTATGTTCTTGATGAACCGACCATCGGTCTTCATCCTCGTGATAATGAAAAGCTAATTGGTTTGTTAAAGAATCTTCGTGACATCGGTAATACAGTTTTAATAGTTGAACACGATGCTGATATGATGAAAAGTGCCGATTTAATTTTTGATATGGGTCCAAGAGCCGGTTTAAGTGGAGGTGAGTTTGTTGCTTATGGTACGATGGAGGATATTTTAAAGAATAGCGACTCGCTCACCGGTAAATACTTATCAGGTAAAATAAAAATTCCCGTTCCTAAAAAAAGAAGATCAGAAAGTAGCCATTCAATTGAAATAATAGGTGCGAGGGAAAATAACTTAAAGAATATTTCACTTAATATTCCGTTGAACAGATTTGTAGTTATCACAGGCGTCAGCGGATCCGGTAAAAGCACTTTAATTCATGATGTACTTTATGCCGGGATTGCAAAAAATTTTGGAAGAGCACCGGTCAATGTTGGTAAGTTCGATGATATCAAAGGAATGAAATTCATTGATGAAATTGAAATCGTTGATCAATCACCAATAGGAAAATCGCCAAGATCAAACCCGGTTAGTTATGTGAAAGCTTTTGAGCATATTCGTGAACTTTTTGCTTCAACTCACCAGGCAAAATCAAGAGGTTACAAACCCGGATATTTTTCTTTCAATGTTCCCGGTGGGAGATGTGAAACTTGCCAGGGTGATGGATACATAAAAGTTGAAATGCAGTTCCTTGCCGATCTTTATTTAACCTGCGATGATTGCAGTGGGACTAGATTCAAGAAAGAAATAAGAGAAGTAACTTACCGTGGGAAGAATCTTGTTGATGTTCTTGAAATGACTGTTGACGATGCGAATGAATTTATTAAAGGTAATCATAAGATAACACGGTTCCTTTCTGTCTTATCTGATGTAGGATTAGGATACATAAAACTCGGTCAGCCTTCAAACACTCTTTCGGGTGGTGAAGCACAACGTGTAAAACTTGCAGCTCATCTCGCAGCAACCAGGGACAATAAACACACCTTGTTTATTTTTGATGAACCTACAACCGGACTTCACTTCGATGACATTTCAAAATTACTCAATTGTTTTAATCTTTTAGTTGAAAGAAATAATTCGGTTGTGATTATTGAACACAATCTCGATGTAATCAAATGTGCAGATTTTGTAATTGATCTTGGTCCCGAAGCAGGCGAAAAAGGTGGCGAAGTTGTTGCAACCGGAACACCCGAAGAAATTGTTAAAAATGAAATTAGCTGGACAGGTAAATATTTAAAAGATTATTTGAACTAAACATACCCTTGTAATATCATCTCATTGTGCTCCGAATTAAAGTTTTTAATAACTTTAAACACCAAAAAAAAATCTAAAATATTTTATCCTTCAAAAATCCAGAGCATACAAATGAATAAAATAGTTTTCCTTTCATTGATCTTTTTTCTTTTCATTTCGAATTTATTTGCGCAATCATCTGATTATGGAATTAATGCCGATACTGTTAAGGCTCAGCGTTTTGATATGGGAAAGATGTGGACATTTGAAAATGCACCTTTAAAATATTTCGAACAGGAATATAATTTCAAACCAACATCCGGCTGGCTTGATACTTTACAAAAATCAGCATTAAAATTTGGGAATGGTTGTACCGCTTCCTTTGAATCTGCAGACGGATTAATTATGACAAATCATCATTGTGTGCGGGGAATACTTCCCAATATTCAGAACGAAGGTGAAGATCTACTGAAGAATGGATTTTATGCTGAAACTCGTGAAGATGAAAGAAAAATTCCCGGGCTCTATGTTGATCAACTTCTTTTGATTAAAGATGTCACAGATGAAATAAAAATGGCCATGGATTCAGTAGAAAGTGATTCAGCAAAAATTTTACAGAAGAATAGAAAGATTTCAGAAATAACAGAATCCTATACAAACCTTCACACTGAACTTTGGTTCAAAGTTGTTTCACTTTACCAGGGTGGAAGGTTTTCCTTATATGGATATAAACGGTATTCTGATATAAGATTGGTTTTTGTTCCCGAGCTCTGGGTTGCAAAACTTGGTGGCGATTATGATAATTTCACATATCCACGTTATGGTCTGGATTGTGCATTCCTCCGTGCTTATGACGAAGATGGAAATCCTGTTAAATGTGAATATTATTTTCAATGGAGTGAGGAACCTGTTTACGAAAATGAGCCGGTCTTTGTAGTTGGAAACCCCGGAAAGACCGACCGAATTCATACAATCGCGCAAATAAAATATGCACGTGATTATTACTATCCTATGTTAACAAGTTTGTTTAGTGATCTGTATAAAATTTTAGAAAAAAGAGTTGAGGAAACAAATGCTGAAGATACAAGACTGATCGCAAGATTGTATTCAGTTGGTAATGCGTTGAAAGTTTATAAGGGAACATATAAAGCATTGCTTGACCCCTACCTGATTGCACGCAAAAAAGACTTTGAAAAGAATTTTAAAAATGCAGTTCAATCCAATCCAGAACTAAATAAAAAATACGGACAAATCTGGAATGAAATTGAAGAATCAAGAGAACAGGTTTCAAATTATACTAATGAATTGTTTGTGTATAATATTAATCCCTACTGGTCTCCATCTTACCTGGTTTTTGCAAACAACCTTGTTGGTTATGCAAAAAATTTCAAAATATCTGAAAGCAGACAAGACAGTTCTTTTACAAAAGAAGATTATCTTACTGCTGTTGAGAGTATCTGGCCCTCGGCATTTGATGGTGAATTAGAAAAAGAAAAAGTTTTAGTAATGGTAAATATGTTATTGAATGATCTTGGTCAGGAACACCTGCTTGTAAAACATTTGCTCGATGGAAAAACCGGCAAAGATGCTGTTGAATATCTTTTGTCAAAATGCAGTATGACGAGTAAAGAAAGCCTGGAAAAATTAGCAGAGGAAGGTGCAGATTCTGTTCTAAACTCTGATGATCCTTTTATTTATTTTGTTATTGAAACTCAGGACAGACTGAATGAATTACAGGAGCAAAGCTCAAAGCTGCAGCAGAAAGATGAAATTAATAATCAGCTTTTAGGGGAAGCTTTGTATAAAGTTTATGGTGAAAGTATTCCACCTGATGCAACAGGAACACTTCGCATTTCGGATGGATTTGTTAAAGGGTATGATTACAACGGAACCTGCGCTCCGTATAAAACAACTTTCTATGGTTCGCTTGACAGGTATTATTCATTTGATAAAAAGTTTCCTTTTAACTTACCTGATTATTGGGAAAACCTTCCTGAAGATTTTAATTTGAGCACACCTCTCGATTTTGTTTCTACCAATGATATTATCGGTGGCAATTCGGGAAGCGCAATGGTAAACAAAAATGGCAAAGTAATTGGATTAGCTTTTGACGGCAATATTGAAAGCCTACCGGGGAACTATATTTACACTACCGAAGCTAACAGGACAGTGGGCGTTACTGTGTCAGCAATGCTTGAAGCGATGCGCCATATTTATAAAACCGAAAGACTTTATAACGAAATCACTAATGTTAAAATAAATTAAACCAAGGAGAAAAAATGAAAATCATTCTAGTCGCTCTTATTTTCATTAGCACTTTAGTTTTTGCACAGAACAATGAATCACATTTCAATCATAAAGAAGATCCCGGAAAATTAGTCCATAAAATTTCCAAAAACTTAGAAACTCTTGAACGCGAATATCTTACAAAACTAAATTACAGAGATTATGTAAAAGCCAAGGATATTCTTATTGAAACCTACAACTTGTTACTTGCAATTCCGGTTCCGCGACCTCACGGTCAGCATGAAGTTGAGGGACCTGTCCCTATAAGTGAGGAAGAATTTAACCAATTAATTGAAAGCATTAAAAATGCATCATTTGAAGAAGATCAGCTTTCAATTGTTGAATTATCATCAAGATATAACTTCTATACAGTCAACCAAATAATTCGTGTTATCAATGAGTTTTCTTATTCCAACGGGCAGTTGAAATCTCTCGAATTATTATACCCGAAAGTAGTTGATCCCAACAATTCACATTTGATTATCAGTGCATTTTCATATTCTACTGACAAAGAAAAAGCTAAAGAAATCATCAACAGGAAATAATTATGCCTTTGACTTACTCAGAATATTTGAAGCTTGACGATCTCCTCAATATGCAAATTCCGCTTTCAAAGGGACCGGATCACGATGAAATGCTTTTTATTGTGATCCATCAGTCGTATGAATTATGGTTTAAAGAAATGCTTCACGAGCTGGATTATCTGAAAAAGCTTTTGTTGAAAAATGATCTGCCGAGATCGCTCCACACAATGAAAAGAGTTTTAACAATTCTTAAAGTACTTGTTCACCAAACGGATATACTTGAAACAATGACACCTCTGGAATTTTTAACTTTCAGGGATAGGCTTGAATCTGCAAGCGGATTTCAATCTTTCCAGTTCCGCGAACTTGAGTTTGCTCTTGGACAAAAAAATGAAAACATTCTAAAAAGATTTGATAATCTTGCTGAAGAAAAACAAAAACTGCAAAAAAGATTTGATGAAGATTCACTCTGGCAGGTCTTTCTTCAATTTTTGAAATTGAATAATTATCCTGTAACTGATGAAATGATCAAAGACGGGAATGAAAGTCAATCTTCAGAACTTAAAAATATTCTGATTGATATTTATAACAGTGATTACAATATAGCACAGTTTTGTGAATTTCTTTTAGATCTTGATGAAGGTTTCCAGGAATGGCGTTACAGGCATATTAAGATGGTTGAAAGAACAATCGGGACAAAACAGGGAACGGGCGGTTCTGATGGTGTTAAATACCTTATAACAACTTTGGCAATCAAATTTTTCCCATTACTTTGGGAAGTCAGGAAGGATTTTAGTAAATGAAAATCAAACCGGGAGATCTTTACGAATCGCCAAACAAGCTAGCAAAGTTTTATTCTAGGTTCAGAGTAGAAGAGAGAATGTTGTTTACCGGGCATTCGCACCAGGCGTGGCCGGACTGTGGCTTTGAAGCTCAGCAGGAAGCATGGAATGATGCAGCAGAATTTGTCGATGACAAATGGGAAAAAGCATTTGCAAAAGCTGAAGAAGTAAAGCAGGGTTACTCAAAATTATTGGAGGACAAATCAGGATTTATTACTCTTGCAGCAAATACTCACGATCTATTAATTAAATTATTTTCAGCATTTTCATTAAAAGATAAACCTCGTATTGTCACTACTGACGGAGAGTTTCATTCGATCCGGAGACAAATGGATAGATTAAGCGAAGAAGGAATTGAAATTGTGAAAGTTCCTTCACTTCCGGTTTCCGAAGTTGTTGAAAAACTTATTGCAGCCTGCAATGAAAATACTGTGGCAGTTTATGTTTCATCCGTGTTTTTCAACTCAGGATTAATCCTTTCCGGCTTAAATGAACTTGCAAAGGTCTGTGATAAAAAAGGAATCAATCTTCTTGTGGATGTATATCATCATCTCAATATTGTTCCGTTTTCAGTTGAAGAAAATAATCTTCAGAATGCTTTTATTACCGGTGGTGGATACAAGTACTGCCAGCTTGGTGAAGGGAATGCTTTTTTAAGATTCCCTAAAGACTGCAATCTTCGTCCCGTTATAACCGGCTGGTTCAGTGAGTTCAGCGTTATGTCTGCTAAAAAGAAACCGGGAGAAATTTTATACGGAGAAAAAGGAGATTTGTTTGCAGGAGCAACTTATGATCCGACGAGCAACTACCGCGGGGCAAGAGTATTTCATTTTTTTGAAGAAATGAATCTTACGCCCGAACTTTTGAGAGAAGTAAGCCGGCACCAGGTAAGAATAATGATTGAAGAATTTGATATGCTCGATCTTGATCCTGAAATAATTAAAAGAGATATAAATGTATCCAGAGAAAACATAGCAGGCTTTCTGGTTCTTTATACAGAGCAGGCAGGTAAAATCTCAGATAAGCTGAAAGAAAAAGACGTCTGGACAGACTACCGTGGAAACGTTTTACGTTTCGGCCCTGCGCCGTACATTTCTGATTCACAGATAAAAGATGCAATGAAAATTCTTGGAGAGGTTGTAAAAAAAATAGTCTAAATCAAATGTTTACCATATTGCTTTTAACCTTTAATTAATTCTTAAAAAGTTTAAATCAGTTGAGAACTTTATAAAGGGGTTATTTCTCAATGAAATTAATTACTATTTCTTTATTCTTGTTTATTCCTTCTGTTTTGTATTCCCAATTTGATTCACTGATTTTTTTAAAAGATGGAATATACCTTTCACAAAACACCAAGGAAATTTATGCCCTTGGAGACCAAAACGATGATGGCTGTGATGACATAATGATATATGATTGTTCATTAAAACAAGCATTAGTATTCTTTGGTGGAAGCCCGATGGATACGACAGTAGATGTTGCAATACCAATGAACCTTGCTCATTCTATTACTACAATTGATTTAAATAACGATGGGAAAGATGATATAATATTAGCTGAAAAAAATGATACTGCCTTGATAATAACAATGAAAGTTTATTGGGGAGGCAGCCAGCTCGATTCCATTCCGGATTTGATTTTTTCTCCTCCCGAATATGGTGGAACATTATTTAGAATTAATGACTTTAACGGTGATGGGAGAAATGAATTTACTTATTTGGGATATTTTGAAAGTGCGAACGGCAGACAGTACTATAGGTATTACTTTTATAACACTGAAAGTGAATTCGATACAATTCCACATTATACAATTTCAGGTGATTCAATAAATTATGTAAGAATATCAGGGTTACAGTCGGGCGATATTAACGGGGATGGAATATCTGATCTTATGATTTATGGTACAATTGGATATAATCCGCCTTACACTGAAATTTTTCAGAAATTTTATCTTGGAAATTCTGACTGGGATTTAATTGAAGACCAGGTCATTTATCAAAGTGAACAAACTTTTGATATTGGTAGAATGCACATTATTAAAGATATAAACAATGACGGTAGGGACGATATACTAATGATAGCGTATGGAGGCATATATCCATTTTATTGGCACAACTCAATATTACACGGAAGCTTTCCTGTGGATACATTGCAGGATGTAGGTTTAAATACACAAAATGAAGCGCTTAATATAGCAAGCTATGCACCGGTAGGCGATGTAAACGGTGATGGCTTAAACGATATTTTTATTCAGACACTTGCAGGCTACCCGGATGTTAAGCTGTGGCTTGGTTCACCAACGATGTATGAACTACCTGCGAAGCAATGGGAAGGACTTTCATCTGGATTTGGAAGGCTCATCGGTGCGGCTGGAGATGTTAACGGAGATGGAGTAAATGACATAGCGATCGCTGAAATTCCTTTTGTACCGCAAGGCATAGGCAAGATATATATATATATGGGCGATACAAGTGTAGTAACCGAAGTAAATGAAAAAGATTCACCAACACCAGGAAGTTTTAAATTGTTTGCCCCATATCCCAACCCATTTAATCCAACTACAAGAATTAAATTTGAGATTTCGGGTCAAGCACGGAATGATAATACACACATCACATTAAAAGTTTATGATGTCCTCGGAAGAGAAATAACAACCCTGATTAATGAAGATAAACCTGTAGGGGAATATGAAGTCAAATTCGACGGAACTGGATTACCATCGGGAGTTTACTTTTATCAGTTAAGATCAGGTTCTTTTGTTGAAACTAAAAAAATGGTTTTGTTGAAGTAAGTAGTTGCCGTATGCATATTAAAGAATCAGCAAATGGCCGAAAGTATTTTTCAATAAAGATCACTAAGTTATTCACATAAATTTCAGACTTCATTGTGAAATAAGCTTATAAGGGATTCTGATGAAACACTTCTTGCAAATTAAAATTATACTTCTCCTTTTTATCTTTCTGCAATTAGCAGCATTTTCACAAAACGTCAAATACACAATTGTGCTGCACGGTGGTGCGGGAACACTCGATCCAAATATGCCTGAAGCTGAAAAAACTGCGTACCTGAATTCACTCACATCAGGTTTAAATATCGGAAAGAAAATTCTTGAAAATGGAGGCAGCAGTCTTGATGCGGTTGAGCAGGTTGTAAGATATTTTGAGGAGGACTCTTTGTTTAATGCTGGGAGAGGAGCAGTATTTACTTCCGAAGGAAAGAACGAGCTGGATGCCTCGATAATGGATGGAAGAGATCTTTCCTGCGGGGGAGTTGCCGGAGTTACAATCATAAAACATCCAATAACACTGGCACGGCTTGTAAAAGAAAAAACTCCGCACGTTCTGTTTGCAGGAAGAGGCGCAGATGAGCTGGGAAAAAAGCTTGGAGTCGAGATTGTTGATAATTCTTATTTCAGAGTAGAGCGACGTTATCAACAGTGGAAAAAAATGAAAGAAAGTGAACCAAAAGGAACTGTCGGTTGCGTGGCGATTGATCAGTTTGGAAACATTGCAGCGGCAACTTCGACCGGCGGACTAACAGATAAATGGCCCGGAAGAGTCGGCGATTCTCCACTTGTGAATGCAGGAACTTATGCAAACAATAAAACCTGCGGCGTTTCTGCAACCGGTCAGGGAGAATTGTTTATCCGTAATACTGTTTCTTTCAACATTTCTGCTTTAATGGAATATAAAGGATTGAATCTTGAAGATGCAGCAGACGAAATGATTTTTATCCGTTTACCGAAACATTCCGGGGGAATCATAGCTGTTGACAAAGATTATAATTATACTTTTCAATTTAATACAAGTAGTATGCTCAGAGGTGTTGCTACTTCTGGTGGAGTTTTTGAAGTAAAAATCTGGAAATAATAAAGGAGTAAATATGAAACCAAATTCCGGGGATTATAACCCATATTATGAAACTTACATAAAAGAGATTGAGGGCAATGATATCTTAAGAATTTTAAATGATCAAAGTAAAAAAACACAGGAAGTTTTAAATTCTTTCTCTGAACATAAAGGAAATTATAGTTACGATGACGGAAAATGGACAGTAAAAGAAGTTGTGGGTCATTTACTGGATACTGAAAGAGTTTTCGCTTACCGCGCTTTGTGTATTGCAAGAGGAGACAAAAAATCATTGCCGGGTTTTGAACAGGATGATTATGTAAGTGAAGGAAATTTTAACTCAAGAAATCTTTCTGAACTTAATTATGAGTTCAGACTTTTGAGAGAATCTAATCTTCTGATGTTTAGGAGTTTTTCTGAAGAAATGCTAAACAAAAGAGGAACAGCGAATGAATCTGCAATTACAGTTCGGGCAATTCTTTGGATTATTGCAGGTCATGAAAAACACCACGTGAAAATTCTTTTGGAACGATACAAGTAGCTTATGATCTGAGTTTTGAAAACTCATTAATTATTTTTTGGGTGGTTCCAATGTTATTTTGTACATAATCGAAAGCATTTTTCCCGCGCATTTCTCGAAGTTTTTCATCAGAAAATAATGATCTCATTCTCCTGTAAGCTTCTTTTTTATTACTAATGATCATTCCTCCGCCATGCTCAATCAAGTGAGCAGCCTCTTGCGAGTTTTCAATCTTTGGTCCGTAAATAACGGGGATACCATAAACAGCCGCTTCAAGAACATTGTGTACATTTTGTTTAAAACTTCCACCGATAAATGCAACTTTGGCGTAAGTGTATAGTGTTAGTAGAATACCTATTGAATCAATAATTATTACTCTTTCATCAGAATAATTATTCAGATGTGAAAACCTGATCGTACTGAGATTCCCGGCAAATTCATTTTCAATTTTTTCAAGATGAAGAATAGTTGGTTCGTGCGGAGCGATAATCATCATTACATCCTTATCAAATTTGGCAAGCTTTATAAATGCCGGGAGAATAACTTCTTCATCCTGCTCCCAGGTGCTTCCGGCAACAAATATTTTTTTCCCTTCAAGCACAGAGCTTTTTATCAAATTTCTTTCTTTTGCCGATAAGCTTTTCTGGTAAACTCTATCAAATCTTGTGTCACCCACAACACTAACTTTATCATTGCCACAGCCAAAACTTTTGAAACCATTGGCATCAGCTTTGGATACAGTTAATATCTTTGTTAATTCTTTAAAAACTGATTTGTGAAATGATTTTATAACAGGAAGTTTTCTTGGCGAAGATTTTTTCATAGTTGCATCAACAAGGAACACAGGTATTCTCTTATTACTCATCTGCCAGATATGATTTGGCCAGATATCATATCGCATAAATACGGCAAGATCAGGTTTAAGGATATCAAGAAATTTTTTTGCGTTTGTTCTTGTATCAAAGGCAATGTAAGTAATTAAATCAGCATTCGGATACTTCCTTGAATTTTTATAACCCGAAGGTGAAAAGAATGAAACTATAATGTATATGTTCGGATTCTTTTTTAATTGCTCTATAATCGGTTTAGCCTGTTCAAATTCACCCAATGAAGATGAATGAAACCAGACTCTTCTTTTTGTTCTGTCCAGACTGGTAACATTCAAAATTAATTCTTCGAATAAACGTTTTCTTCCCTTAATACCCTCGCGGATTTTCTTGTTAAATATTCCACCTATACTAATTACCACGTAGAATATAGGCAGAAAAAGAAAATCGTAAAAAAAGTTCCAGAAAATTTTCATTAGTTGATCTTAAGTTCTTTTAATTTTTCGAATGCTAATTGAGGAGTAATTTCTTTCATACAATTAAAATGTTGCTTTGGACAGTTTTCTCTTCCAATATGTGTGCAAGGTCTGCAAGATAAGCCCTCATTTTCAATCACTATACTTTTAGCATTATAAGGAAAGAAACCAAATTCTTTTACTGTTGATCCGAAGATTGCAATTACAGGAACCTTGACTGCAGTTGCAGCATGCATTAATCCAGAGTCGTTTGTATAAATAGCTTTACACAATTTCATATCAGCGGCAGTTTGGAGTATGTCATTTTCGTTACACAAGTTAAGTGCATTAAGCTCATTTGAAATTATTGAACAAATCTCTGAATCCAGAATTCCACCAAATAAGACAATCTTAAAACCGTTTTCGTTTAATAATTTTCCAAGACTGATATAATTTTCAGCAGGCCATCTTTTGGTAAAATGTTTTGCTCCCGGACATAGGCCAATCCAATTTAATCCGGATTGCAATGCTGTACTCGGAGTTTTATCAGTTATTAATTCAAGGCCTTCGTCATCAAGTTCTAAATTTTCAATTGATTCTGCATAACGAACCGGGATTGGATCTGAATCTTTCAACCTGTTAATTTTAAATTTTACCAGAAGAAACTTATCAAAATGATGTTTGTTAAATTTTACAACCGGAACTTTAGCAATCCGGGTAATCCATCTGGACCTGATATTATTTTGCAGGTCTATGATTAAATCATATTTCTCCGATATTACTGAATTTATCAGACTTTGAACAACATAACCGCTTTCATCATATTTATAAATATTTGTAATATATAAATTCAACTTCAACAAATCTTCATAGCTTTCCCGCAGAATGAAATCGATTTGAGAATCAGGATTTTTCTTTTTTATCGACCTAATTAGCGGTGTGCATAGTAAAATATCACCGAGCGAGCTTAGGCGGATAATCAGGATTTTTTTAGCACTACCAAGAATCAAGCTTGATCCACAATATTTTTACAATATCGAATTTTGAATTATTAAAATATAATTGAAGTTTTGATAAAAGGGGAGTAACTTAGTGTCATAAATTTAAGGTTTCTAGAATATGACGACATTACCATCACCGGGAACAAAAGAATTTCCTGAGTCATCAATTGAAAAAAAAGTTTATAACCTGGTTGAATCGTTCGCAGATAATATTCCGATTACAAACGACAGAAGCCGGCTCGGCTTTGGTTTATTTAAATACCTGCAGGGTGAGGGGGATTCTCCACAGGTACTATTAAATAGTTTGAAAATAAGAATTACTGGTATCAGTGAACAAGAGCTTGCCGGAAAAATTTCTGACGGAATCCAGGCAATAAAATCTTAATTTATAAGAAGCAATAAATCTTCTAAAGATTTATTTAAATACCTTTTCAGCTTCAGCTATAAATTTTTCAACAACTTTTACATCTTCTTCACTGCCTATATATATGGGTACCCTCTGGTGAAGTTTTTCTGGTTGAATCTCCATTATCCTTATTTTGCCATTTGAAGCCCTTCCGCCTGCTTGCTCTACAATAAAAGCTAACGGGTTGCACTCGTACTGAAGTCTAAGTTTGCCATTAGGATGTCTTGAATCGGAGGGGTACATAAAAATTCCGCCATAAAGCATGTTCCTGTGAATATCTGCAACCATGGATCCTATATATCTGCCGGAATATGGGCGTTCGGTTTCCAAGTCTTCTTCCTGCAAATATTTAATATAGCTTTTTAAACCCGGATGCCAATAAAGATAGTTACCTTCATTAATGCTATATATTTTTCCTTTTTTTGGTATTTGAATATTAGTATGCGAAAGAATAAATTCTCCAAATGCCGGGTCAAGAGTAAAAGCATGAACTCCCTGACCTGCTGTGTAAACAAAAATTGTACTTGATCCATAGATTATATACCCGGCCGCAACCTGTTTAACACCACGCTGCAAACAATCTTCCATTGTACCACTATGACCGTCAGGAGTTACTCTTCTGTAAATTGAAAAAATTGTTCCAATACTTACATTTGCGTCAATGTTGGAGGAACCATCCAGTGGATCAAATAATAGAACATATTTTCCAATTTTAAATTGTTCCGGGATCGGAATTATATCATCTTCTTCTTCCGAGCCCATTACACAAAGATGACCACCATGATCCATTGCTCGAACCATCATGTCGTGAGCAAAAATATCAAGTTTTTTTACCTGTTCACCGTGAATATTATTATCACCGGTGAAACCGAGAATATCTGCAAGTCCTGCCTTGTTGACTTCAAGTGAAATCACTTTCGCTGCAAGTGAAAGATCATGCAGTAATGTTGAAAGTTCGCCTGTAGCTTGTGGGAATTTTCTTTCTTCTTCTACGATGTGGCGGGCTAGGGTCATGAATTTTATCTGAGGCATTTTTCTCTCTCCCGTTTTGTTGAAGTGAATTCAGGAAGTCAGAATTTCCTGATCTTTATATTGTAGCTGGTATAATTTATAATAAATTCCACGTTTTGCAAGTAGTTGTTGATGATTTCCTGTTTCCCTTATTTCTCCTTTGTGAAGGACAATAATCTTATCAGCATTTTGAATAGTTGATAGTCGGTGTGCAATTACAATCGCTGTTCTTCCAACTAGCAGCTTTTCTATCGCATTTTGGATTAAATATTCAGTTTCTGTGTCAACACTGGAGGTTGCTTCATCAAGTATTAATATTTGCGGGTCGTACGCTAATGCCCTGGCAAAAGAAATTAATTGTTTCTGCCCGACACTCAATGTTGCTCCTCTTTCTTTTACTGGTTCCTGATATTGATTCGGTAATTCCATTATAAATTTATCGGCACCAACTATTTCCGCAGCTTTTTTTATCCTTTCAAAACTAATATCCGGATTATTCAAACTGATATTGGATTCAATTGTTCCTGAAAACAAAAATACATCTTGTAATACCAAAGAAATATGTTTTCTCAAATCATCTTTATCAATTGTTGAAATATCAATTCCATCAAGTGAAATTTTTCCTTTCTGAATATCATAAAATCTTGTTAGGATATTAATCGTACTTGTTTTTCCGGCACCGGTGTGACCTACAATGGCAACTGTTTCCCCGGGATTGATCGAAAAATTAATATCCTTTAAAACATAATCATCACCATTATAAGCAAACCAGACATTTTTGAAATCAATCTTACCTTTAATATTACCTAATTTAGAAGGAAGATCTGCATTATGTATAAAAGTTTGATTATCGAGAAGTTTAAAAATTCTTTCTGATGAAGCCATTGCTGTCTGCATAATATTATATTTTTCTGAAAGATCACGGATCGGTCTGAAAAACATTTCTGTGAACTGAATAAATGCAAATAAAGTTCCAACTGTCGTCGCTGCCTGTATAGTTTCACCACCTCCATACCAAATGATCAAACCGATTGCAATTGAACTGAGTATTTCCACACTAGGATAAAAGATTGCATAGTAGAATACAGATTTTACATTTGCAGTCCGGTAATCATTATTTATTTTTGAAAATTTCTTGAATTCTGATTTTTGTTTATTGAAAATCTGGACAACACTCATACCGGTTACATGTTCCTGCATGTAGGAATTTAATCTTGCAAGGTGAAGTCGGACATCACGATAACTTTCTCTTACTTTTTTTCTAAATAGAAAAGTACCATAAATCAGAACGGGTAACACAGAAAGAGTAACAAGTGAAAGAGGGATGTCCAAAAAAAACATAAAAGCAAGAATCCAGACGATGATAAAAATATCGCTGAAAACCATAACAATGCCGGAAGAAAAAAGTTCACCCAAAGCTTCAACATCATTCGTTGCCCTTGTTACAATTCTTCCAATCGGAGTTTTATCAAAAAACTTTAGCGCAAGTTTTTGAATATGATTAAAAATTTGAGTTCTTAAATCGAAAAGAATTTTTTGTCCAAGGTATTGGGTATAATAGGTAAGATAATATTGAATCACTGCCTGGAAAATCAGTGAGCCTAATAACAACATCCCAATTAACATTAAACCATTGTAATCCGAGTTCGCTATATAATCATCAATCGCGATCTTTGTCAATATTGGTCGCACTGGTCCTAGACCTGAAACGATAACATTAAGAAGAATAGCAAAAATTACATAATGTTTATAAGGTTTTACGTAACCAAGCAGACGTTTCATCAAACGCGAATCGTAGGCTTTCCCTAAAATTTCGTCTTCACTGTGGTAATCATTCGGCATATTTTAGCTCAATTCTTCCAGTTCTTTTTCGAGTAATTGTTTGTAATGTAATTCAGAATAAATTCCGCCAAGCGCAACCAAATCTTCATGTTTTCCTGATTCTGCAATTTTGCCATCTGAAAGAACTATTATGTTATCAGCATCTTTAACAGTTGAAATTCTGTGACTAATTATTAAACTGGTTCTGTCTTTCATAAATTTTTTAAGGCTTTTCAAAATATCTTCCTCGGTTTTTGTATCTACCGCAGAAAAAGTATCATCAAGTATTAGTATGCTAGGATCAATTGCAAGCGCACGTGCAAGACATGCTCTTTGTTTTTGTCCACCCGAAAAAGTTATTCCTCTTTCACCTACTATGGTTTTATATCCTTCAGGAAAAGATTCGACTTCTTTATCGAATTGCGCAATTTCAGAAACTTCACGGATTCTGTTTTCCTCAACTTCTCTCAATCCGTATCCAATATTATTTAAAATGGTATCCGAAAAAAGAAATGATTCCTGCTGGACCAATCCAACTTTTGTTCTTAAAATATCTATAGGAATATTTTTTACATTTTTACCATCAATTAATAATTCACCATCTGTGCAGTCGTATAACCTGGGGAGAAGATTTACAAAAGAAGTTTTGCCTGAACCGGTAAATCCCATTACAGCTAATGTTGAACCTTTGGGAATTTTTAAATTAATATTTTTTAAAATGTGCGGAAGGTTCTCTGAATAACGGAAGGATACATTATTAAATTCTATTTCACCTTTAATATCTAGAATTGATTCTTCGGTTTTACCTGAATCATCAATTTCATATGGCTCAGAAAATATTTTATTCAATCTTTTCATACTTGCTTCACCCTGCTGAATGATATTTATCACCCAGCCAACAGCAATTATTGGCCAGATAAGCATTCCCAGGTAAACAACAAAAGCAGCTATTTCACCGAGTGTTAAATGGTTTTGAATTACCTGCGTTCCGCCATACCAGATCACGATGATAGAAGACAAACCCATAATTAAAATCAACAAGGGCATTATTAAAGCCTGAACTTTAACCAGGTTCATATTTAAGCCGAGATAATTTTTACTTTCGTTAGCATATCTTTCAATCTCGTTGCTTTCACGTATATAGGATTTAATAACCCTGATTCCGGAAAAATTCTCCTGCGCCATCGTAGTCAAGTCAGCAAACTTCTCTTGAATTTTTGTGAATTTCTCGTGTATCAGCTTCCCTATTTTCCAAACAAACCATGAAAGAAGTGGAAGTGGAAGAAGAGTGTAAATAGTCAAGGTTACATTCAATGAAAACATAATACCAAGAACAATTACCAGCCGGATCGAAGTATCGATGGAATACATAACTGCGGGACCCAGAAATGATCGGACAGCATTTATATCATTGGTTGCATGCGCCATAATATTGCCGGTTGATGTATTCTGAAAATACCGCAGCGGTAGTTTTTGAATGTGTTTCCAGAAATCACCACGAAGATCATATTCAATTTCTCTTGAAACAACTATGATTGTTTGTCTTATCAAAAACCGGAATAATCCCGCAAACAATGCTGCTCCAACAATCCACAAGGCATATTTAAAAAGTTGGTCACTGCTGGCAGAATTTATTTTTTTTATTTTGCTTTGAAACTTATCTATTGAATCCTGTAATGCAGGTTGATTAGCTAATTGTTTCCTGAGGGTGTTTATAGAGTCTTTTATAGTTTCTTCCTGGTTTGCTTTTGATTGAAGAGTATCAATGGAATCTTTAAGTAAAAGGGGGATATAAACCGAACCTATATTCGAAAGTATTATGAAAATAATTCCGAAGAATAACTTCTTTTTATAACGAACAAAATATTTTTTTAAAGTGAAAAGATTTTTCATCAGGGTAAATTGATTCTAAAAATGTGAATGGCATTTTACCAAAGATTAGTCTATTGAACAATATCAACGATTAGTTGTGTGAGCCTAATCAATAATATTAAAGTTAGTATATTTTTGCAATACTTCAGGAACTTTAATGGTTCCCTCGTCAGTCTGGTTATTTTCGAGTAAAGATACCATAAGTCTACTTGTCGCAAGACCTGAACCATTTAATGTGTGAACAAATTCCGGCTTTTTTTCTCCCTCTCTTTTAAAACGAATTTTCGCCCGTCTTGCCTGGAAATCCTCAAAATTACTACAGGAAGAAGCCTCAAGCCATTTATTTTCAGCGGGAGACCACGTTTCAATATCGTAACATTTAGCTGCACTAAAACTCAAATCACCCGTGCAAAGCATCAAAATTCTATAAGGAACTTTCAAGGCCTGAAGAATATCCTCAGCATCTTTAACAAGTTTTTCAAGCTCGTCAAATGAAGTTTCCGGCTTAACAATTTTTACCATTTCAACTTTATTAAATTGATGGACCCGCAAAAATCCTTTTGCTTCTTTTCCATAAGAGCCTGCCTCTCTTCTGAAGCAAGCTGAATAACCTACATAACGTATCGGTAAATCTTTTCCACTAAGCATTTCATCACGATGAAGGTTTGTAATCGGAACTTCTGCCGTTGGAATCGGGTAGAGTCCATCTTTTTCAATTGTATACATATCTTCTTCCATTTTAGGAAGCTGTCCTGTTCCCAGCATCGATTCTTTGTTTACAAGAAACGGAGGAAGAACTTCTGTATAGTTATGCTGATTGATATGAACATCAAGCATATAATTTATTAGTGCCCGTTCAAGAGTTGCGCCCTTTCCAATATAAACCGGAAATCCCGATCCGGAAATTTTTGCGCCGCGTTCAAAATCAAGTATCCCTAATTTTTTCCCCAGTTCAGTGTGATCCAAAAACTTTTTCTCTTGTTTGAATGAAAATCCTTCCGCCAGCCATTGTTTTATTTCAACATTTTCAGCAGCAGATTTTCCGACAGGAACTGAAGTATGAGGCATATTTGGAATAAATAATAAAAGTTTTTCAACTTCTTCTTCAACAGATTTCAGTTTTGTATCTAAATCTGTAATCTGATCAGAAACCTGTTTCATTTCTGCAAGAACTTTAGTTGTGTCTTCACCAGCTTTTTTCATTTGCGGAACTTTGGAAGAAACCTGGTTGCGTTTTGCCTTGAGTTCATCAGTTTGCACAATTAAAGTGCGTCTTTCTTCATCAAGTCTCAGAACATCATCGACAGTATCTTTTTCATTTTTGTTTTTGATGCCCTGTTTTACAAGCTCAGGGTTTTCACGTATAAATTTTAAATCAAGCATTCAATAAAACCTTATTTCACTACTATGTTATAAATTTTATTTTTTACAAAAATTTCTTTAACGATGGTTTTACCTTCAGTGAACTTTGTTACTTTATCATCAGCAAAAACCAATTGCTTCACATCATCCTGGTTACTGTCAAAGGCAATTGCAATTGTGTTACGCAGTTTTCCGTTTACCTGCACAGCAATATTTATAGAATCCTCAATTAGTGCTTCAGGATCAGGATCAAACCAGAACGGATTTTGGAAAAGCGATTCTTGATTTCCTATCATTTCCCAACATTCTTCAGCAAGATGTGGTGAAAGCGGTGCGATCATTAGGACAAGTCTGCTAAGAATGTATGCCTGGATTTCCTTTGAACAGCTTTTAAGATCTTTCAGATTATTTAACAGTTCCATTAGTGCAGCAATTGCAGTATTAAAACGGAAATTACCAATCTCTTCATCAACTTTTTTTAGAGTCTGATTCGTTTTCCTGTAAACAAATTTCTCTGGTTCTGAAAGTGAAATTAATTCATATTTTTCTTTTAGGTTAACTTCATTTATAAGATTTTTATATTCATTAAAAAGATCATAAATGCGGTTAACGAATCGGTCAGTTCCGGAAATTCCTTTGTCGCTCCAATCACCACCCATTTCGTAGGGACCCATAAACATTAAGTACAATCTGAATACATCTGAACCGAATTTGCTTGTAAATTCATCAGGGTTAACAACATTGCCTTTTGATTTAGACATCTTTGCTCCAGCGTTCGTAATCGTTCCCTGGTGAAGTAAATTTGTAAACGGTTCATCACTGTTTGTTAAGCCGATATCACGGATAAACTTGTGAATAAATCTTGCATAAAGTAGATGCATTGTTGCGTGTTCTGCTCCACCGACATACTGATCCACTGGTGTCCAGTTATCGGCAAGTTTTTTATCAAACATTGACTCACTAAAAGCTGGATTTAGAAATCTGAAATAATACCATGATGAATCAACAAAAGTATCCATCGTATCGGGATCGCGTTTTGCGTTGCTTCCACATTTTGGACATTTAACATTAATATATTTTACATTTCGTGCTAAAGGTGATTCGCCGCCAAGTTTAAAATCAACATCGTAAGGTAAAATGACAGGTAAATCTTTTTCATCAATGGGAACTTCACCGCATTTTTCACAATGAATAACCGGGATCGGGGTTCCCCAATATCTTTGTCGTGAAATCAGCCAATCTCTCAAACGATAATTTATTGTTGCTTTACCAATTCCTTCCTGCTTATCCGGCAGGCGAGTCTCTTCAAGCCACTTGATGATTTTCTTTTTTGCATCATCAACAAAAAGTCCATTAAGAAAATCACTGTTGATTGCCGGACCATCTCCGAGAAATGCTTTCCCATCAAAACCTTCCGAAGGCTGAACTGTTCTGATTATTGGCAGATCAAACTTCTCTGCAAATTCCCAATCTCTTTCATCCTGCCCCGGCACAGCCATAATTGCTCCAGTTCCATAGGTGAGAAGAACATAATCTGCAATCCAGATAGGAATCTTTTTATTGTTCACAGGGTTGATAGCATAAGCACCTGTGCACACCCCGGTTTTTTCTTTTACTGTAGAAGTTCTTTCAATTTCAGTTAAACTTTTTATCGATTCTTTATACTCTTCGATTCTTGTTTTGTTTTCTTCAGTTGTAAGCTTATCAACAAGCGGATGTTCAGGCGCAAGAACCATATACGTTGCACCGAAAAGTGTATCGGGTCGAGTTGTAAAAATTTTAATTGTATCATTACTATCAGGTACATTAAAATCAACCTCAGCACCGACACTTTTGCCGATCCAGTTTCGCTGCATCAATTTTGTTTTATCCGGCCAATTAATTTTATCCAAACCCTGTAAGAGTTCTTCCGCATAATCTGTAATCTTAAAAAACCATTGGGAAAGATTTTTCTGGACAACAGTTGTACCGCATCTTTCGCAGGTTCCATCCGCAAGCACCTGCTCATTTGCAAGAACTGTTTGATCATTCGGGCACCAATTAACGGGAGCTTTTTTTCTGTATGCCAGACCTTTTTTGTAAAGCTGAAGAAAGAGCCACTGGTTCCATTTGTAGTATTCAGGAGCGCACGTCATCAACTCTGCCTGCCAATCATACATACATCCCATTTTTTTTAATTGGGATTTTATGTCTGCAATATTTTTTAGTGTGCTGTCCTGAGGATGAATTCCAGTTTTGATTGCATAATTTTCCGCAGGAAGTCCGAATGCGTCGTAACCCATAGGTTCAAAAACATTGTAGCCTTTTAATTTTTTATGACGAGCCCAGCTGTCGGAAGGTCCGTAATGATACCAATGCCCGGTATGCAGTTTTGCACCAGACGGGTAAATAAACATGTTTAAGTGGTAAAGCTTCTTTTCTGTTTTGGAAAAATCAGTCTTGAAAACCTGTTTTTCTTCCCAGAATTTCTGCCATTTCTCTTCTATTTCTGCGTAAGGATATCTCATCTTTTTTGTGTTTTTCGAAAAAATTAAGCACAAATTTAGATAAAAGGGCAGGGAATTCAAATTAAGTCAGATGCTTGAAGAAAGAAGCCAGAATTTGAAAAAACAATTGAATCATTTACGATTAACTACTTTCAATAATTAGAGATATTCCCGGGTAAATGTTCTAATTTTCTCTTTCGTAATGAATTTTCCAGTTCAATCGCCAGTTCATTCCATCATCAGTAGATGCTTCCCAATTCCAATCAAAACTATTTTCGGCTATGTTGTAAAAAACCATTCGCTGTGATATTTTTCCCTTATTTGTTTCAACTTCTCTCGATAAAATCATTTTATTATCCTGCTTTCCGCCGGTAAAAAGCATGTAACTGCCTTGTGAATCAACCCAGGTTTGCTGCCAGATATTTGTCTTTTGATTATAAACTGAAAAACTTTTACCGGTATATTCAATCCCTGGATTTCCATCAAAGTTTTCCATTATCACACAACCACCAAGAATTTTTTTAATAGAATTTCTTCCTTCAAAAATATTACCTGAAGAATCCTGCCAGGTTGCTTTCCAGTTGCCAACCCAGAAATCAAGTTGATGACATTCGGTGCAATCGCAATTGGATTTATTTTGTGAAAGAGCTTGTGTAAAAATTGATTGGATTAAAAACAGAATAGTAAATAATAGTACAGATTTCATATTTCACCTTTCAAAAAAAAGATCCCTGCCGCAGCGAAAGCCGGTATCACGGGTGGCACAATACAAGCTCAACAATCTGCAACAGGGAAATGGGTTATTTAATCAGCAACATCTTTTTCGATGAGGTGAAACTTCCAGCTGTTATGCGATAAACATAAATTCCGCTGGGTAAGTTTTCACCCCCAAAATTTAGTTCGTAAAATCCTGGTGTTTTTTTCTCATTTACAAGAGTTGCAATTTCTCTGCCGAGTAAATCAAAAACTTTCAAAACAACATTTGTTTCTGTTGGAACAGAATATTTGATTTTTGTAGTGGGATTAAATGGATTCGGATAATTCTGCTCAAGAGAAAAATTTTGAGGTATTTGTGAAGAATTATTTTCGACCCCGGTTGGAGACATAATATTTATATAATTATTCCGGATCAGAGTGTCAGAAGAAACACCGTTTGAAACTACTAGTTTAACCGAATAAGAATCGATGACCGCATATGTATACATTGGATTTTGATCGGTTGCATCTACGGTGCCATCATTGTCGAAATCCCATTCCCAGGAAGTAACGGGAGACGAGGGATCAGCTATGGAAAGATCGGAGAACTGAACGGTAAGCTGTCCCTCACCCAAAATTGAATCAGCTTTAAAATTAGCTCTTAAATATCCTGATGGAATTTCTTCTACTTCATTATAAAAATTATTGATTGAAAGATTTGTAAGAGTTTTCTGTTGACCAGATGGCCATATAATAATTACAGAATCAATTGTTGATGCATCACCCAAACCAAAATGAACACGTTCGCTGTTGTGTCCATCAAAATTATTCTGCGCCGAAACTTCCCTATACTGCCAGACCGGATTTCCGTTTATAGTTGTTTTTAATTTTACTTTTGTTCCTATTGCCGAGTAGTTTGAGATCGAACATTTGAGTGTAAAATTAACCCATGCATTTCCATTGGAAATAATGTTTTTAAATAGTCCTCTTGCTGCATTATTACCGGATTCGTACATATCCAGATCACCATCATTATCATAATCACCAAGAGTACAGCTTCTCGCTGATCCACTAAAAGTTGTGTCAAGCGTAAATATGTCATTCCCTGAATTTTCAAAGACTTGTGTTCCACTCTCATAAGTTAGGATTACATCCAGATCACCATCGTTGTCGATATCTCCCCAGGTGTTTCCAAGGTATGATCCATTTACTGTCAGTGCATTAGTTTGGCTTACATAAGTTCCATTTTCATTTTTATAAAACCTGTTCGGTGCACCGCCATAATTAGTGAGCATCGCATCAAGATCACCATCGTTATCATAATCAATCCAGTTCCAAACTTGTCCGTCCTGCAAGTCAGTTCCAATTGGCGAAGTTGTAATTCTTTCTAAGTCTGCAACCCCGGATTGGACGAGTGTATTACTATATAGATAATCTAATGCCGGAGTTCCTGCCGGACCACTTCCAATGAATAGATCCATATCGCCATCCTGATCATAATCAGACCAGGTTCCGACAGTATACGGTGCTAACAATGTAGTGAACTGAAAGCTATCGATTTTTGTAAATCTTCCATCCCCATTATTTTTAAAAAATCTGCAAGGAATAGCGGGTATTCCAAGAAACCCGCGTGGATGGACAATAACCAAGTCAATAAAACCATCATTATCATAATCTGCCCAGGCACCTGTCCAGCCGCGGTTATCATCAGAGGTTCCCAACGGACTTTCGTCAACAGGTTCAAAATTTCCCAGCCCATCATTCTTGTAAACCAAAGATGGATTTCCGCTTAGAAAAAGATCAGCATCCCCATCATTGTCATAATCAGCCCAGCTTGTCCCATTACCCTGCTGACTGCCGCTTAAGCTTTGAAAATTTGCTAACCTTTCAAAATTTCCATTTCCAAGATTTCTGAAGAGAAAATTTTTTGTTACAAAAAGATCCAGATTTCCGTCATTGTCTATATCTACCCAGGCTGCACCGGAATAATTTGCGTCAGTCACAGTTGTAACAACAGGATTGCCAGGATCGGTTACCTTCTCAAATATTTGTGCAAAAAGATAACCACTGAAAATTCCCCACAGAAAAAAAATCACAAAGAATTGTAAAGACCGGAAGCTTCTCATATTTAATACCTTTCAAATTTGTTGTTTGGATTTGTTGCTCCAATAAAAGAAATGTAAAGTTGAGAAGGTATCCTGCAAATTGGGGGATTTTTACAAAAAAATAATTAACAATGAATAATTAAGAATGGAGAAATAATTTTCAGATCAACCGATCTTTATTTGCTTTTTCAATCGCAGCGGGTTTCGAATTTACATTTAATTTTTGATAAATATTTTTGATGTGTGTCCGGACAGTTTCTTTGTTGATATGAAGATCATCAGCTATCATTGTGTAGCTTTTTCCTCTTGAGAGGAATTGAAGAACTTCTGTTTCTCGTGGAGTTAATGGTGAATCTGAACTTCTCTGAAATGAACGTATTACAAGCCTTGCAATATTTGTACTCATCGGGGCGCCGCCTTTTAACACTTCATCCATAGCTTCGATTAATCTTTCAGCAGGAATATTTTTTGTTAGGTAGCCACTAGCACCGGCACATAATGCATTAAAAACTTTTTCACCTTCATCGTGAACTGTAACTACAATTATTTCAACTTCAGGATATATTTTTTTAATTTTCTTGATGCCATCAATTCCTGAAATACCAGGAAGACCAATATCCATCAGAATTATTTTTGGCTGATCAGAAATTACATTTTTGATCGCTTCTTCGCAGTTGTCATATCCGGCTATGCATAGAAAATTATTTGTTTCATTAATAAGTGAAGTTAAACTTTCACGAATTACATCATCATCTTCTACTATTACAACACGAAAGATATTTCCCTGAATCATATGTTTTTTAAAGACTGAATAATCTGTCAGTTTCACCGGTTCGGAAACTGTTTGTATAACTCAGTTAAAATTTAATGATTTAACAGGAAACTTTCCTTTCACAGATACACGGGTGCCTCTTCCGGGTTCAGAATCCACATTAAGCTGCAGATGTAACATCTCAGCCCTGTTTTTCATATTTTTTATTCCGTTACCTGGTTTTATTTCGTCAATCCTGAATCCTCTTCCGTTATCTTCGAGTAAAATTTCAAATTCATCTCGATCCAATTTCGTATCAAGAATTACAAGAGTGCTGTTCGAATGTTTTATTGAATTATTAATTCCTTCTTTAAAAATCAGCATCAAATGTCTTTTCCATTCCATATCTATATGGGCAGTAATCAGATTTTCATCGGGTTCATTAACCCAGAATTTGACATTTGTATCATTATAAATTTCATCTCCAAAATCTTTCAATCTTATCATAAGTTCATACAAAGAATCTTTTTTAGGATCGATTGCCCAGATAAAATCTTTTGTACCGTCATAAAGTCTTGCTGAATTATCAGTAATCTGATCAAGCAAGGGTGAAATTTCTGAAAAAGTAAATTTTAATTTTCGTTTGATTATTTCTGTCAGAAGTGAAATCCTTGTTAACCTGTGTCCGAGATCGTCATGAAAATCAATTGCTGTTTGTTTTCTTACTTTGTCGCTTTCTTCTTTTTTGATCCTGTCAATTTCGAGCTGTTTTTGAACTTTAAGATATAGAGTCAGTCTGTATGTTGATAAAACCAGGATTAGTAATGAAAATAAAATAATTAACCAGAACCACCAGGTAGTCCAGAAAGGGGATCTGATTGAAAACTTAAATCCGGCAGTAAGTGGCGACCAGATTCCATCTGAGTTTGTCGAAGAGATTAGTAATTCATAATTGCCTGGTGCAAGATTTGAAACTGTAAAACTATTTTTATTCCCAAGATTGATCCAATCATTTGTGAAATTTTTTATTTTGTACCTGTATTTTATGTTACCCGGGTTTTTATAATCGAATGAGGCAAATTGAAACCTGAATGAATTATTATCGTGATTGAATACATTTTCATCTGAAGATAAATCTATTGAATGAGCATTTCCATCCTGGTTGAACATTTCAATTGAAGTGAAAAAAACCGGGCTTGGATACTTTTCAATCGGGAAATTGTTTGAGTCAAATGATGTTAATCCGTTTAAGTCAGCGAAAAACATTTGGCCACTAGATGATTTTAAACAAGCTCCAGTGAAAAATATATCGTCTTGCAAACCATCTGATTTTGAAAAGTTTATAAATTCATTTTTCTTAGGATTAAATTTGGAAATTCCTTTATTCGTACTTAACCAAAGATTACCTGAACCATCTTCAAGGATTCCATCAATAACATCATTTGGAAGACCGTCACTTGAAAAATAAGAATCGATATTTCCATTTAAAGTGGTTAGCTTGTTTAATCCATAAGCCGTTCCGAACCAGACATTACCTTTCACATCCTGGTAAATGGAATAAACATAATTGTTGCTGATTGATTCAATAGAATCGGGATGGCTGGTAAAGAATTTAAGTAGTTCAGTTTTTTGATCATAACAAAAAACACCGCCATAAGTTCCAACCCAGATTCTGTTATCATTATCCTCGTAAATGCAAAGAATATAATCAGAACTTTTATTATTACTTATTAAGGACGGGCTGATTTGTATAAGAGTATCTTTTAAAGGATTATATACAAAAACCCCACTTGCATAAGTTCCTAACCAATACGAGCTATCTTTAGCTGTAAGTAAATTATTTAATTGTTTTTGTTTTAAAGTCTCAATTAAGTAATCAGGAAAATAATCTTTAACTATTTTTTTAGATTTTAAATCATATGCAAATAATGAAACCGGGGTAGTTAAAAGTAACTTTTCATTATAGTAGTTTATTGAAGACAGGAATTTTATCGAATTATTTTCAATATTTAACTTCTCAAATTTATTTGATTCATTACTTAATTTCGCAATCCCTTCACCCGATATTGCTGCGTAAATATTTCCATCTTTGTCTTGTGTTAAACTTCTAAGCTTATTAAAAGGGAATGTATAGTTGGTGAATCGGTTATACCCGGGATGATATTTAGCAATTCCGGATTGATAGCAGTCTATCCATAAAACTCCTGATTTATCCCTAAATATTTTCTTAACGAAATTACCCGGAATAGAACCGGCAGAACTGGCTGAAGAAATAATTCGCATGTCATCGGTCTCAGAATTGTAAATCAAAATTCCTTTATTGGTTCCACACCATAGCTTGCCATCGTTTTCCGGATGGATGGAAGTTATTGCAAAATCCTTCGTGGATTCAACAGGATAAAATTTATTTTCCACCCGGTTCAACCTGAATAAACCGGAATTAGAACCAATCCATAGAGTATTAAAATTATCTTTCTGAATGACGTGAACAATGCTTCGAACTTTTTCATCATCACTATTACTTTTCAAATAATAATGTTCAACTTTATTTGCTTCAGGGTCATACCTTGTTAAACCATAATTGTGTCCAATCCATATTGAATATTGATTTTCATAATAAAGGAAATTAACTGTCACTCTTTTATCGGCAAAAGTTGAATCATTAAAAACTTCTACCCTTTTAAACTTGTTTGTATTTTTATGAAGCATATTAAGTTTTCCGCTTCCAGTGGCAATCCAGATATTTCCGGCTGCGTCTTCTGTAATAGCCCAGATAATATTATCTGAAATTCCCATGTAATTTTCCGGATCATAAACATATCTTTTGAATTTTTCTGAATTTTTTGGCAGACAATTTAGCCCGCCTCCCCAGGTTCCAATCCATAGATTTCCTTTCTTATCAGTATAGAGCGATATGATGTCATTAAACGAAATGGAGGTGGAATCAGCTCTGTTATTCTGATAAATTTTATAATCCTTTCCATCATAACGAACCAAACCATAAAGTGTTCCAAACCAGATAAATCCTTTAGAGTCCTGAACCATATCATAAGTCTGGTTAAGAGCAACACCTTCAGTAAGAGGGAGAGTGATAAATCTTTTCTCACCAGATTGGGAGTTGACATTTTTTGTTATTATAAAAAATAATAAAAATAAAATCTGTGCAAATCTTTTCATTTTGATATTATTTGATTGTTTTCAAATCAGTTAAAAGCAAATTAAATATAAGTTTTGATTATTAAAATTAACATCACTCAATTTGGGGGAGTCAGTAAAAGTTAGTTGAATTTAAGAATCTTTCAGCAGAAAAATTTAACTTTGTAAAATTCATTTTCAAATTTAGGGGTCAACAATGAGTTCTGTGTTCAATAATTTCTTCTATCCTGAATCTATCTGTGTGGTTGGTGCGTCATCGAAACCAAAATCCCTGGGCTACGAATTAACGCATTCTGTAAAAAAATATGGTTACAAAGGAAAATTACTTTTAGTTAATCCTAAGGCTGATGAAGTTTTGGGATTTAAATGCTATCCTGATATTAATTCAATCCAAGATAAAATTGATCTTGCTATTGTTATGGTTCCAAAACAATTTGTTGAAGAATCGATTAATCATCTCATAAAAAAGAATGTAACAGCAATAATTTTGATAACTGCAGGATTTAAAGAAACCGGCAAAGAAGGTGAAGAAGCAGAAAAAAGAATTCTTGATCTAGTTAAAAAATCAAATGCTCGTTTGGTTGGACCGAATTGCATGGGAATTATTAACACAATTGATTCGATAAAAATGAATGCAACTTTTGTTGCTGAAGAACCCGCTAATGGTAAGACGGCATTCTGTTCGCAAAGTGGAGCAATAGGCGCTGCAGTACTGAATTCATTGAGGGAAACAGACATTCGTTTTTCCCAGTTTATTAGCGTTGGAAACAAAGCCGATGTTTCAGAAAATGATTTGCTGGATTTCTGGCAGTCGGATAAAAATGTGAACGTAATTACTTTTTATCTTGAAAGTTTTGAAGATGGTGAAGGCTTCATTAAAAAATTTATTGATAATAAATTTACCAAACCTGTAATAGTTCTAAAAGGCGGAAGAACTGCAAGCGGAATTAAAGCTGCATCATCTCACACCGGAGCGCTTGGAGCAAGTGATAAAGTTGTTGATTCAATTCTAAATCAATTCGGAATTATCCGGGCCGATGATTTAAATGATCTTTTCAATACAGCAAAAGGTTTTGAAGATTTTCCAATCCCAAAAGGAAACAAGGTTGCAGTTATTACAAACGCCGGCGGTCCCGCAATTTTAACTGTTGACACACTTGAAAAAAATAATTTAAAGCTTGCTGAACTCTCTGATTCAACAAAAGTAAAGCTTCGCGAAATTGTCCATCCACAAGGGAGTGTTAATAATCCTGTTGATTTGCTTCCCGGCGGCACTGCTGAACAATTTAAAAAAGTAAATGAAATATTAACGCAGGATGAAAATGTTGACGCTATCATTTCTGTTTTTGTTGAACCGATTATGGTCCCTGCACTTCCGGTAATTGAAGGGATAAATGAAATCAAAAGTGAAAAACCGATATTCCAGGTTGTAATGCCGTTACCAGAATTTTGGGATCAGTACAGGAAAGAATCAAAAACAAAACGATCACTTTTCAGAAGACCTGAAGACCCGGCTGTGGTGATTTCAAACCTTTTAAAATTTACTAATAAAAAATCAGCGGTAAAAAGATTAACTGAAACTAAAGACAAATTTAATGAAATTGATTTTGAAGTTTTGAAAGAGAAATTTTTATCACAGGAAGAAGTTGGAATTGTTTCAAAGCATTATAATTTCCCGATAATTACTTCACAAATATTAAATCGCAAAGAGATTGAATCTGCAGATTTAAAATTTCCTGTTGTCTTAAAAGCAATTGGTGAAAAGATTATTCATAAATCAGATTTGAAAGGTGTTGTAATTGATATTAAAAATCAAGAGGGACTTCTGTTTAACGCAGATGTTATGATAAAAAATTTCAAGGAAAAAAATATTATACTAGATTCTTTTCTTATTCAACCATTTATTCAACCAAAGTTTGAACTTCTTGTTGGTGGATTCCGTGATCCAGGTTTTGGACCCATGGTTATGTTTGGCAGCGGTGGGAAATATGTTGAATATTTTGATGATACTTCAATCCGCTCTGCATATCTTTCCGATAATGATATTAATGAGTTGATTAATTCAACAAAAATCGGGAAAATAATTAAAGGTGTTCGCGGCGAATCAGGAATTGATATTAGTAAATTAAAAGAAACAATTTCATCAGTAGCACAAATGATGGTGAATCATCCTGAAATAACAGAATGCGATTTGAATCCGCTTTTGGTTTCCGAAAATAACGAAATGTATGCTGTGGATATCCGGATTAAATGTTGAAAATTATTAATTGAAATTTTAGATTATTGAAAAGAAGAAACTTCATTAAAACTACAACAGTTGCATCGATTGCAACTTTAGTTTCTCCTAAATTTTTTGCAGATGGAAGACAGTATTCGGGTAATAAAACAGTAAAACCATCAGCATTAAAAAGGGGAGACAAAATTGCTCTTGTCACACCCGGAAGCTACATTACAAAAGATGAAAAGCAGGAATCAATCAATAATATACGGAACCTTGGATTTGAAGTTACATATTCTGACAGGCTGATGCAGAAGCACGGTTACTTCTCTGCCACTGATGAAGAACGTGCTGCAGATATAAACGAAATGTTTTCAAGAAGCGATATTGCCGGAATAGTTTGTGCTAGAGGTGGCTATGGCTGCACAAGAATTTTACCTTATCTTGATTATAACCTGATACACAAAAATCCAAAACCGCTAATTGGTTTCAGTGATGTAACAGCTTTGTTATTTGCTTTATACAAATACAGCAGTCTTGTTACCTATCACGGACCTGTCGCTACTTCGTCATTCAGTAAATACAGCAAAAATTATTTTGAAAAAATTCTGAGTAATACAGAAGAAAAACTTGAACTTGAAAATTCCAGAAGCAGGAATAATTATAATATTTATGGGATCACTTCCATCTCCGGTGGAATTCAGGAAGGTGAATTAATTGGTGGTAATCTTTCAATAGTTGCTTCGCTTATAGGAACACCTTATGATGTTGATACAAAAGGCAAAATAATTTTTCTTGAGGAATTTCTTGAAGAACCTTACAGGATTGACCGGATGTTAACGCAAATGCTGCAAGCCGGTAAATTTGAGAAGGCATCTGGAGTTGCGCTCGGCGTTTTTAAATTGTGTGAACCGAATAGGCAAAACCCTGCATTTAGCGGTTCTTTTTCTTTGATGGATGTATTAAAAGACAGACTTGGCAATCTTGGAATTCCGGTTATTTATGGATTATCTTTCGGGCATGTTGTTGATAAGTTAACTTTGCCGGTTGGAATAAGAGCAGAAATTAATTCAGAAAGAAAAACATTAAAGCTTCTGGAAAAACCAGTTGCCTGATTTAAAAATCTTTTAATTTTTCAAGATTACTTTTTTCTCCGATTGCAATCAGTTTATTCCCTTCGTCGACGATTATATCACCTTTTGGATTATAAACAAAAATTCCCTTTTCATCATTCTGAATCGAAACAATAATTGAATTGAACTCAGTACGCAACGGCAGTTGAGCAAGGGTTTTTCCGTGCATCTTTGACCCTTCTTTCACAACAATCTCTTCAATCTGCAAATCCAGGTTCCTGTTTGCGGCAACAATCTCAATAAAATCTGCAACCCCCGGTCGAAGTAATAACGATGCCATTCTGACCCCACCAAGCTCGTACGGTTTTACGACTCTGTCTGCACCTGCTTTTAATAGTTTTGGTTCAGTGGCATCTTCAATTGCCCGGGCTACGACAAACATTTTAGGGTTAATAGATTTAGCGGAAAGAGTTGTAAAAACATTTTCGGCATCACTGGACAGAACAGCAACAAGCCCTTTTGCATTTTTCACACCAGCTCTTTCAAGTACAGCATCATTGGTTGCATCGCCCTCATTAAAGAGATAACCCAATTCATTTAAGGTAGCAATATTTTCAGAATTATTTTCAATCACAGCAAATGGAACTTTTTCTTCAACGAGTTCCTCACAAATATGTCTGCCCATTCTTCCGAAACCGCAAACTATGTAATGCCCGGAAAGATTAGCAATTTTCTTTTCCACTCTCCACCTCCTGAAAATTTTACTTTCAATTATTATCTGAACGCCAATCCCACCTATGTATATTACAGTTGCAAAACTTACAAGTACGAGAAGCAGAGTAAAAATTTGACCTGAATGTGAAAGTGGGTGAACTTCTCCATAACCTGTTGTAGTAATAGTGATAATCACCATATATAGGGAATCTTCAAGGTTCCATCCTTCAATCAGCATATAACCGGATGTACCAACTACAATTAGGCTGGTGAGGAAAAGAACAGCATTCCGAAGATGTTTTACAGCATCTGTAAACATTTAATTTTAGATTTTTGTATTAAGGAAAATTACTAAACAATTGATAAATAAACCTGTTCGTCTTCATTTATATTGAGAATCTCTGCTTACCTGTTTATATTTGTCTACCAATCATTATAAAAGAAAAATCAGACCATGTTTAGAAAATTAACAGCTTTAAAAATTATTTCAATTACAGCATTGACTTTAACGATGCAGGGTTGTCTGCACTTCAATACTGCTTCATATAAAATTGAATTGAAGGATTCAAATTCAGGTTCAGTTACTGTTTTAGTTAAAGATGTAAAATCAGATGCCGTTGATAAAACAGAGTTGAATGAAGATAAAAAAAACCTGTTCGATTTTGCTCTTAAGAGTGAAAAGTTTATTGAACAGATGGAAAGCGAAGGGAAATTCATTACAGATCGTAAATTGATTTTAGATGGTGAAAACCTGGATGCAATGATAAATTATGATTTTAAAAATATTAATGATGTCGAAGGAATCGTTTTTGAAGACCCTTTTTACTACCTGACACTTCAGCCGGGTGACAGCGTAGTTAGTACAAATGGAAAAATTATTGAATCAAAAGATTACAAAAGAATAATCTGGGATAACTCAATAGACACACTTGAATTTGAAATGTACAGCGATGATACGAACGGAGATAACCTGACAAGCATGGCTGCTTATTATACTAAAGAATAAAGATGTATGTCGATCTGATATTTCCACTTCCTTTCAGGAAAGCTTTTACTTATTCTGTTCCGCCTGAATTACTTCCGCTTGCAAAATTTGGTGTAAGAGCAGTTGCGCCATTCGGGAAACGCACACTTCACTGGTTTTATCATCAATGTAAGCAAGACAACTTCAGTAAAAGAAGAAATAAAACCGATCAAAGATATTATTGATGATCAACCAATCATCGATAAAAAGAAATTAAAATTTTATGAGTGGCTTTCTGATTATTATTTGTCTTCTCTTGGAGAAGCATTAAAACTTGCAATTCCTTATGGATCAGAAATTGAATCCAAACGAAAAATTTATTCTTCAATAGATGTTTGCAAACATTTATTATTAAAGGAGAAAAACAAAAGTTCGGTAAGATCAAAAATCCTGAAAGTTTTGTCTGAAAGAGAAGAAATCAGTCAGCAGCTGCTACAAAAAATTGTTAAAAGAAAAAATATTTATTCTATCTTACATACACTGCAAAATAATGGAGCAATTAGTGTTTTTGACGATGTTGGAAAAGCAAAGGTTAAACCCAAGACTGCTTTATTTGTTAAACTCGAAAAATCCGTCGGGGAAATTTATTCAAGACTTCCCGCACTCGAAAAAAGATCTCCGAAGCAAATAAAAATTCTGCTTGAATTATTGAATGCCAAAGGGAAATCATTGCCGGTTGCAGAGTTATTACATAAAACAGAAAGTTCAAAATCATCTCTTGATTCACTAGTTGAAAAAGGATTTGTCTCGACTTTTGAAAAAGAAGTTGAAAGAAGATTCAGGGAACACTACACAGAAGTAAATCAGCAATTAACTCTTACTGATCAACAGAAAAAAGTTTTTGATGAAATATCGAAAAATATTAACGAAGAAAAATTTAAAGCTTATTTACTTCACGGTGTTACCGGAAGCGGCAAAACTCAGGTTTATATCGAGCTTGCAAAAACTGCGCTTGAAAATAATAAAACCGTTTTAATCCTTGTCCCTGAAATCTCACTTACTCCGCAAATAACTTCACGTTTGATAAATAATTTTGGAGATGAAGTAACTGTCATTCATAGCAGGATGTCAGCCGGTGAGCGATATGATTCTTGGAGAAGAATTCAAAAAGGAAGATCCAAAGTTGTAATCGGTGCACGTTCAGCTTTGTTTTCACCACTTGATAAAATTGGTTTAATTGTAGTTGATGAAGAACACGATCACAGTTACAAGCAGGCTGATATGATTCCAAGGTATAATGCAAGAGATGGTGCTGTAGTGCTTGGCAGCATTCATAATTGTCCTGTTGTGTTTGGCTCTGCAACCCCATCGATTGAAAGTATGTACAATGCAAAATCTGGTAAATATATATTGCAGGAATTAACTGAAAGAATTGATGATGCAAAACTTCCTCATATGCAATTAGTAAATGTTATTGTAGAGAAAAAGAAGCAGAGGATGGAAAATATTTTTTCCAGAACACTGCTTGATATAATTGAAGACAGGCTGAAGAAAAAAGAAGGAATAATCATCCTGCAAAATCGGCGTGGTTTTTCGACACAAATTTATTGTAATGATTGTGGCGAAGTGGAACAGTGTGATAACTGTTCTGTCCCGATGGTTTATCATATCAACAAACAAGTTATTCAATGTCACTATTGCGGGCTTACAAAAAAAGTCCCGGGTGCATGTACGCACTGTGGTTCATTATCAATAAAATATTTTGGAACCGGAACAGAAAGAGTCGAGGACGAAATTGAATCTTACTTTCCTAATATTTCAATGAGGAGAATAGATTCGGATTCGATTACAAAAAAAGCGAACCTTAGTAATATACTTTTAGAATTTGCAAATGGGGATGTTGATCTGCTTGTCGGTACGCAGATGGTTTCTAAAGGACTTGACTTTGCGCGTGTTACTTTAGTTGGAGTTATTTCTGCCGAGACAACTCTGTGGCTGCCTGATTTCCGTGCGGATGAAAGAACTTTTCAGCTTCTTACGCAGGTTTCCGGTAGAGCGGGCAGAAGCAAAACAGCAGGTGAAGTTATAATTCAGACACAGAATGAAAAACATTTTGCTTTGCAGATGGTTGTTAAAAATGATTACGATGGATTTTATAAAAGGGAAATTACCGACAGGGAAAAGATGGGATATCCACCGTTTACACACATTGCTTTAATTGAAACAAAAGATTTATCTGAGAAAAAAGCATTAGGCTCAATTACGGATTACGGCAAGTATCTCAATAAATATAAAAAGTGGCTGGAAATTTCAAAGCCGGCTTCTGCTGTAATTGCAAGATTAAAAGGTTACTACCGTTTTCACATTCTTATCAAGTCTCATAAATCTTCCGACCCCGGTGGAAAAATTCTCAGAAAAGCTCTGTTAGATTCATTTATTGAATACAACAAATCTTCCCGTTATAAAGATGTAAAGCTTACTTTTGATATCGATCCGCAAAGTGTGATGTAAGAGGTAAAATTCTGATAATTTATTTTTTGAAGAAATAATTTTTCCCAATAAAGATTTTGGTTTTCAGAGAATTGGCATTTCCGTTAAAATATGATTCAGGGTTTTGGGATGAGTGAAGCAGGAACTGATCGCCGAAAGCAGAAACATCGATTCTTTTTGGCTGTCCTTCATTTGCAGAGGATAAAATTGTAACGCTGTAATTAGCTTTACCTAAAAGTGACTGATCCGGGTTATCAACAAATTCATTTCCCATCAGGTGAGAAAGAGTTCTCAGGAAGTTAACTGTCTTTGCTGAATCTGTTCTGATATTGTTTATGCTCCAATGACCTAATGTATCTTTTACTAATGTGAAAGAGCTGTCTGCAGGATAAGTAAAACTCAGACTGTTCCAGTTTTTCATATCATCATTTACAATATAATTATTCCTGAACGCATCCGGTTTTTGATTAAATGCAAATCCCATAAAATTTGCAACTTCGTAAATATTGTTATCACCTTTAACTCTAACGTAAGTTGACATCGATCTTGTCTGCTGCTGGTATGAGAATTTTCCAAGAATAATATCCAACGTATTATCATTTCCTTCAAAAACTTTTACACGCGTGCCGGAAGTATCAACCTGGTATTCAGTCCATTTACTTTCATCCTGTGCCGCTAAGCTACTTGTTTTAATCTGTGCAAGCTGGTTTATTAGATTTTTTATCTTGGATCCTTCTGCGGGAACAGATTTATTATTTTCTAACTGCACCATCCAGTAGTTTCCCTGCTTGAACAATTTTACTTCTTTATGGTTTGTCGCTTTAGAATATATTGAAACGGAAGTTACTTTAGCGGTATCAATGCTAACAATGTCTTTTTTGAAAGTTCTTACTTCAGTTGTGGAATCGTAATAAACAAAAATTGCTGCAAGCACAAAAAGAATTATAAAAATAATAAGCAGGTTTTTTGAAGAAATATTCTTAAACATAACTCTCGTTCATCCACTTATTTTTTAATCTTCTTCTGTACTGGTAACGAATAATTCCGAAACCGATTATTAAAATTATTGGCAGCAAGAAATTGAGATATTTCAGGAAAGTTTTTGTTCCGTCCTGTAAATCCGGATCAATCGGTCGTGAACTTACACCTTTTGTTCTCAAACTAATTAGCCCTGTATCATCTGAAAGCCAGTCAATTGCGTTGCTCATTAAGTTTATATTATCAGCCTGCAAACGTTGTGCATTTCTTCCACTGCCGCTTACCGCGAAATCGCCGTCACCAAAAACAACCATTTTGGATGGAACATTACCGTCAATATTTCCTTCAACTGCAACAGCAACCGGAAGAGATGAAACAGGGAAATCGCTTTTTGTCCATTGTTTCATAACATTAAAATAAACAGGTGGTTTTTCAAACCCGGTTTGCTCAGAAGTAAAAGCTAAGTTTGTAATTTTTAATGTAGAATCTTTTGGTAAAATTTTTATCGGGCTTGCAAATAGTAATGTAACAGATTCAATTCCTTTTGTAATTGGATGATCTGCAAATTTTGTTATTACCGGGAGATAAGGAAATTTAACCGGAGTATTCATCATAAACATTCCGGTATTCTGCTGAACCATCACGTTGCCTGCATTCACATCGAGAAGGAATTCATTTTCAATATCAATTCCTTTGTTATCAAGCCATTTTTCAAAACCAGTACTGATGCTTTTACCGGAAGCGTTAGAAAGATCTCCATCAACCCGGTTGATTGCAAGAAGAATTCTTCCACCTTTGGAAAGAAAATTATCGAGCTGCTGGAAATAAATCGGGTTTACAGTATCTTTTGGAGCAACTACAACCAGAGTTTTATAGGTGTTTGGGATCTGTGTTGTGTCAGTCAACGTTATAGTTCCCACATCATATAAAATTGCAAGCTGCTGATTCAACTGTGGCATTTCTGATAAAGGCGGCTCACCATTCCCTTGCAGAAAAGCAATCTTTGTTTTCTCCTTTAGAGTTAATTTCTTGATGTTTGTTGAAAGAGCATACTCCATTGCTGAGCCCGGCTGAATCAGTGGGATGATTTCTTTTTTCTCTCCATATTGAAGAACCGCACCCAGGTAGGCTCTCTGTTGTTTCATTTGATCACGCTCACGTACGTTAATCATTATTGGTTGAATACCAGCCTGGTTTGCTTCCATTTCCGATTCCTGATCCTTGTTAGGATTCACAAACTGGTATACAATCTTTCCGCCGGAAGCGTTATCATATTCAGTTAAAATATCTTTAAAATCCTTTTTAACCTTGCCAACATCAGGTGGGAGGTCTTCAGAAAAGTATGCTGTTACAGTTACCGGTCCATCAAGTGAACCTAAAATATTTTCTGTTGCATCGCTTAAAGTGTATTGCTTGTCTTCAGTAAAATCCAATCTTGCAAAAAACCTGTCGGCAAAAAAGTTTACCAGTATCATGATTCCGAAAAACAATACGATCGATGTTATTACTTTATTTTTTGTCAGCATAGTTAGTCAACAATATTTCTTCTTGAAATCATGGTCTCGGCTAGCATTAAACCGAATAGTGAAATACTCAGAAAATAAATTATATCTTTAGTATCGATTACACCGCGGGAAATAGATTCAAAATGAGTTTGCAAATTCAAATAGCTGAATATTTCTCCAATCAATCCAGTGAAATCACTTGAAAGCACGTCAAAAATTATCAGGAAGAAAACTCCGATGAAAAGTGATAAAAGGAATGCAACAATCTGGTTGCTTGTAAGGCTGCTTGCAAAAAGTCCGATGCTGATATAAACAGTGCTCATTAATAATAATCCAAGATAACCACACCAAACGGCGCCATGATCAACATTGCCAATTGAGGCAACAGTAATGTAATAAGGAATTGTTAAAACCAGTGCAATTGCGATTAATGTAAGACAGGCAAGAAATTTTCCTGTGACAACTTCCCAATCAGTTACAGCTTTTGTTAATAAGAGTTCAATGGTTCCGGATTTGTTTTCTTCAGCGATCATTCTCATTGTTAATGCAGGTATAAAAAAGAAGAGTGTCCAGTAAGCAACCGAAAAGAATGGTTGTAATGTAGCTTGCCCGATAAAGAAAACATCAGAACCTGAAATCCAAGTAAAAAATCCGCTTAACCCAAGAAAGATGACGATTAAAATGTATGCGGTTAAAGAATCAAAAAAGAGTCTAAGTTCTCTTGCAGCTATTATCCAGGTTTTTCTCATTATCAAATTAGATGTTTATTAATCTTGAAATCTTTCAATTCTGAAATTCTTTAAGTCGTTAATTCTCTGAAAATATCTTCCAGCTTTGTTTCAACCGGAGTAAGCTCAGTTAGCGTCCAGTTTTTCTGCACACACAATTTGAATATCTCACGTTTGGATGACATTCCACCTTTACTTTGAATCATAAAAGTGTTTTGAGAATCAGCAACAGGATCAACCATCGCAACGGATTCAACTGAGCGTAAGCCTTCCGAAATTAAATCTTTATTTGTTTCGTCCTCGATCTTTATTCGAAGCATCTCTTCACCTTGCGCTTGTTTTCTCAGAGTATCCGAAGTACCATCCGCAACGATTTTTCCTTTGTTGATAATTAAAATTCTGTCACAGATTGCTTCAACTTCTGGAAGAATATGCGTACTGAGAATAACAGTTTTCTCAGTACCGATTCTTTTAATAAGGTTTCTTATTTCAATTATCTGGTTTGGATCAAGTCCGGAAGTGGGCTCATCTAAAATTAAAATTTCAGGATTATGGATCATTGCCTGGGCAAGTCCGACACGCTGCCTGTAACCTTTTGATAGTTCCCCAATTTTTTTATGCTTCTCATCATTAAGTCCACATTCATGAACCATCTCAATAATTTTATTCTCGATTTCATTCTTAGGAACGCCCTGCAAATTTGCCGTGTAGGAAAGATATTCCAGAACGGGCATATCAAAATAAAGTGGATTGTTTTCCGGCAGGTAACCTATTTTGGTTTTAATCTCGTCCTGGTGATCACGAATGGAATAATCTCCAATCTTTACATCTCCGGAACTTGGAGCCATAAAGCAGGTTAGAATTTTCATCGTGGTGGTTTTACCGGCGCCGTTGGGACCAAGAAAACCAAGGATCTCCCCGGTTTTAACCTGGAAAGAAATTGTATCAACAGCTTTCTGAGGACCGTATTGTTTAGTAAGATTCTCTACAACAATGTTCATATTTTATTGATCAGCAGATTTTTGCCCTAAGTGAAAGAGTAAAACTAAAAAGTTTTTTCAAAACAATAAATTTTGACGCAGATGATTCAGCAAAGTTCCGCGCTAAAAAAATAAATTTAAAATTTTATTTGACGCTGCTTAAAGTGCTTGTGTCAATTATTTAATCTAAATAATTTTTCCCTGATTCTTATTGCAGCATTCCTCTTAGCATCGGGACATTGACAGCGATAAAATACATAATCAATCCGCCGATAATCCATAATGCGAAAATAAGTATGAAATATGGAACTGCTGATTTTGCTTTAAACATTTTTGCAAATCCGATGCTTAGAACAGAATAAGCCCAGATTGATAATGGATCAACTTTAGCAAAAAGCCAGCCGGTGATAGTTGCTTTATCGGTTCCCAATACTGAGGCAAGACTTGTATCCATAATCATTCTTCCCAAAACCATAGTTAAAATTCCGCCAAGTATCATTTGAAGAAGAGTTATGTATGCTGTTAAACCATTGGCCACCAATGCGGAATTGTAACTGCCTTGTCCTTTCAATCCAAATTTTATAAAGAGGAAATAAATACCTGCCATGATAAAGAAAAAGATTCCGCCAAAAATGATTGTGGAGACAACAGTTATTACCCAGCCAATAGGTCCCTTCATAAACTCAGATTGTTTATCGATTTGTTCTAGTGCTTTATCGCCTTGCTCACGTGTAAGTGTTCCACTTTCAACCATTTTTTCAATTCTGTCAACCTGTGCTTTTTTTGATTCATAAGCTACTTCCTGGTTTGACATAGCAATAATTCTTATGATTGCAATAACCAGGAAAAGAATCAAAACAGGAATCAGCCAATCTTTTGTGCGGGGTGGAAATTTTGCGGTGTTCTCAAACATATTTGATGGTTCAGAAAAAACACCGATCATTTTATCACTGTGTGCTAACTCTTCACTTCCACCGTTACCGGTTTGTTCAGTAGTTTGATCTAAAGTATCGTTTGTTTCCATTAGTGTGCCCTCATTTAAATTATTGTATGTAAAAAATTATTCATTGTTTGAATTAAAGGCAATAATTAATTGATGATTGGTAATGATAATTTCTACTCTTTTAGTAAGTAAAGTCGTGTTCGTTTCATTAAGTTTGTGACGTAAAAATATTTTTAATTTAAATTGATGTGGGAAACTGAAATGGAATACAAGACAATTATCGAACCTTTCAAAATAAAATCTGTTGAACCAATCCGGTTTACAACCCGTGAAGACAGAGAAGAAATCCTTAAAAAATCAGGATACAATCCTTTTATGATTCACGCCGATGATGTTCTTATTGATCTTTTAACCGACAGCGGTACTTCTGCAATGAGTGCAAAACAGTGGGCTGGAATAATGGAAGGCGATGAAGCTTATGCCGGTTCAAAAAGTTTTTACAGGTTTGAAGCGGCCGTAAACAAAGTCACGGGAATGAAATTAGTAATACCGACACACCAGGGAAGAGCAGCGGAAAAAATTTTATTTTCGATTATCGGTGGCCCCGGAAAATTTATTCCGAATAATACTCACTTCGACACTACAAGAGCAAACATAGAATTCACCGGTGCAGAAGCTGTTGATCTTCTAAATGAAATTGGAAAACATCCTGAACAGCGCGCAGACTTTAAAGGGAATATGGATGTTGAAAAACTTGAAGCATTCATTAAGGTAAAAGGTGCTGAGAATATTCCGGTTTGTATGCTTACGGTAACCAACAATTCCGGAGGCGGTCAGCCGGTTTCGATGCAGAACATCCGTGATGTGAAGGAAGTCTGTAAAAAATATAATATTCCGCTTTTCCTCGATGCCTGTCGATTTGCAGAGAATGCATATTTTATCAAGAAAAGAGAAAAAGGCTTCGAAAATAAATCTGCTTTGGAAATTGCACAGGAAATGTTTTCTTATGCAGATGGTGCAACGATGAGCGCAAAGAAAGATGCATTAGTAAATATCGGCGGCTTCCTTGCAATGAATGATGAAGAACTTGCAATGAAGTGCAGGAATCTTCTAATTGTTACAGAAGGCTTTCCAACATATGGCGGACTTGCAGGAAGAGACCTTGAAGCAGTTGCACAGGGATTGGAAGAAGTTCTCGATGAACATTATTTACAATATCGTTTGCGAAGTGTTGAGTATCTTGGTGATAAACTTGTCTCAATTGGTGTCCCGATTATCGAGCCGCCAGGAGGACATGCAATTTATATTGATGCAAAAAGGTTTCTGCCAGATGTTCCAGCTGATCAGTATCCCGGGCAGTCGGTCGTTTGCGAACTTTATCTTGAAGGTGGAATCAGGGCAGTTGAAATTGGAAGTGTAATGTTTGGCAAGTATGATAAAAATGGAAAGCTCATTCCCTCGATGATGGAACTTGTACGACTTGCAATTCCGAGAAGAGTTTACACTCAGAGTCATATCGATTATTTAATTGAAGTGATTGAAGAAGTTTATAAGAACAGGAAAAATCTTAAAGGCTATAAAATAATTTATGAAGCACCTATGCTCAGACATTTTACTGCACAGTTTGAACCGATGAAATAAGAATGAAAATAAAAAAGAATTTCAAGTTTGATAACAAAAGACAAATCTGGAGAATATTACCAACTGATACAAACAAACTCGTTATCGAAGAAAGAGATTCGGAAAAACAACAGGTTTATTTTAATTGTCTTGATTTGTCAAATGGAAAAACTCTTTTAAAAGATTTTCAGCTTGAAGAAAAATTCTGGACCGGGATTGAAGCAATAAAAAATGAAGTAATTTATTTTCACCGCTTTGTCAAACCCGATCTTCCGCAGCACATAGGAATAATTGCTTTTGATCTGAACAATAAAAAAATACTTTGGGAAACTGACCAAAATACTTTCCAGTTTATTCATGATGATAAAATTTATTGTTACCAACAGAAATTTGACGGAAGAGATTATTTTTCAATAGATGCATCAACAGGAAAATTGATTGAAGAACTAGGAGAAAATCCGGTTAATTTACAAAAATTGAAAGATGATTCATCAGATTCTGAATTCGTAAATTACAAATTTCCCGATTACATAATACAGAATGATTCTACGGATGAAAGATTAAATAAAATCTTGACTGAATTAAAAAACAAATTCATTATTTCAGGAAGAATTGGATTTATTTTCTTCCAAGATTTACTTTTGTTGAATTTTCACACCGTTGCAGAAAACAATCTATTAAATAATTATTTCTTTGCTGTTGACTTAAACACAGGAAAACTTATTTTAGAAGAAGAACTTGATACAGGAAATCAAAATTATAAACCGGAATCATTTTTTGTAAAAGATAAATTTTTGTTTTTGTTATTCGGAAAGACAAGACTTGTTGTATATTCTTTAATTGATTGAGCAGAGAATATGAATTTAAGTTATGAAGAAAAAGATATTTTAATTGAGACCGCAAAAAAATCAATTCGGTCGGAGTTTGAAAATGTTGAAATAATTCAGCCGGATTTTGAAAAATTCCCGGACTTAAAAAAGAATCTTGGTGCTTTTGTCACTTTGAAAATTGATAACCAGTTGCGCGGCTGCATTGGATATCTTAATGGGTTACAAAAGCCTGTTCGAAACAATTATTGAAGCTGCAAAACAAGCTGCATTTAAATGATACAAGATTTCTACCTGTTTCGATTGATGAACTTGAAGATTTCAAGGTTGAGATTTCAGTGCTTTCACCATTTATGCCGATTAAAAGTTATGATGAAATTGTAATCGGGAAATCATGGATTCTTCTTGATGAAGGCGGTAGGGCAGTTCTGCTTCCGCAGGTTGCAACTGAACATAATTTTGATGTTTCGCAATTTCTGAAAGCACTTTGCCAGAAAGCCGGTTTATATGGCGAATACTGGAAAGAAAGGATGCTGAATATAAAAGTTTTTACCGCAGATGTATTTGGAGAAGATTAGAAGGAATTAACACTATGCAATACGTAAGACCACCGCAGGTTGCCGGATATTTTTATCCCGCTGAGCCTGATAAGCTTCAGAAAGAAATTAGTCTGATGCTTGACATTTGTAAACCACAAATTGAGGTAAAAAATATTTTTGGAATAATTGCACCACATGCGGGTTATATTTATTCCGGTAAGACTGCTGCTTATGCTTACAATTCAATAAAAGGAAAAAATTATAAGTCAGTAATCGTAATTTCTCCAAGTCATTCGGAATATTTTCCGGGCATTTCAATTTTTGACGGTGATGCTTACCAGACTCCACTCGGAGTTTTAAAAGTCGATAAAGAACTTTCTGAAAAACTTTTGAAGCAAAGCAAAGTAATTCACAAAGGCCAGGAAGGGCATAGAAGAGAACACGCACTTGAAGTTCAGCTGCCGTTTCTTCAATCTGTTTTAAAAGATTTTAAGATTGTTCCGGTTGTAATGGGCGACCAGACGAAACTTTATGTCGATGAACTTGCTTCGGCAATTGCAAATGTAATTGATGAAACCACATTCATAGTTGTAAGTTCTGATTTATCGCACTTTCATAACAAGATGGAAGCTAATGAACTCGATTCGATTGTGGAAGATGATATAATGAATATGGATCCTGAAAAGCTGATGGAAGATCTTGCATTTAATAATTGCGAGGCGTGCGGTGGCGGACCAATTGCAGTGATGATGAAAGCAGCAAAACTTAAGAATATAAAATCCAGTACTGTTCTGCACAGAAGTGATTCCGGCGATACAACCGGGGATAACAAGGAAGTTGTCGGCTACCTTTCCGCAGTTGTTTATGGTGATTGATGACAAAGAGTAAATATAATTGTGTCATCATCGGTGCGGGAAAAATTTCACATTCAATCACTCCTGCTCTTCTGAAATCCGGATACAACATTTCACAAGTGATCAGCAGAAAAATTTCTTCTGCAAAAAAACTTGCTAATCAGAATAAGATTAAAAATTATTCCGATTCTTTAAAAGATATTTCAAAAGAGTAAATGTTTTCTTCTAACTGTTCCTGATGGAGAAATAAGAAAAGTTTCATAATGAATTAGCCAAAATCAGGAAAGATTTTTCGGAATGTTTTGTTATTCACTTTTCCGGAGTGGAAACTATACATTCATTAATCTCTTTAAAAAAGAAAGGCGGTGAAACAGGCTCACTTCATATCATCCGACCTTTCCCTTCAAAAAATAAAATTGATTTAAAAAATTCTCCGGTTTCAATCGAATCAGATGATAAACGAACTCTTAATTTTTTAATTCAGCTATGCAAAAAATTAAAATTGAAATCTCACCGGATTAGTTCTGAAAATAAAGTTTTGCATCATCTTGCTGCAGTTCATAGTTCAAACTTTCTAGCAGGTAATCTTTTTAATGCTTTCTCTTTAATATCTTCAAAAAATATTTTGCCTGAAGATATTCTTAAGGAAACCACACAATCGGCACTTAACAATGTTTTCAAATTGTCTCCTTCAAAAGCCCTTTCGGGACCGATTGATCGTGGCGATTTTTATACAATAAAAAAGCACATTGAGGCAATTGACAATAAAATCAAAAACTCGAAAGTGAAAAAGAAAATTGTACTTTTAAAAATTAGTTATATAATTCAGAGCTTAAACTTGCTGGAAGTTGTGATAGTTAAATATGGAAAGCTGTCGAAAGATCATTTAGAAATAGAAAAGTTCCTGAAAGGCGAGCTTCAAAAAATTAAAACCAGGTTATAACATTACTAACAATAATATAAGCAAGCATTGCAAATAATGCTGATAGCGGAATTGTTAAAACCCACGCCCAGAGAATATTTTTTGCAACTCCCCATCTGACTGCAGAAAGACCCTTTACAGAACCAACACCAATTATTGAACCCGTAATTGTGTGCGTTGTGCTTACCGGGATTCCAAGAATTGTTGCACCAATAATAGTTAAGCCTGCAGAAGTTTCAGCACTGAATCCGCCGAACGGATTTAATTTTGTGACTCTCATTCCTAAAGTTTTAATAACCTTCCATCCGCCGATCAGTGTTCCCATGGAAATTACTGAGTAGCTGATAACAATAACCCAATAAGGAACAACAAAATTTTCACCAATAAGTCCATTTGTGAAAAGCACAACGCTTATTATACCAATTGTTTTTTGTGCATCATTTGATCCGTGACTTAAACTGTAAAGCCCGGCAGAAACTAATTGAAGTCGTCTAAAATATTTATCAACCTTTCGCTGGGGGTTGATTTCTGACTATCCATATTGTAAGAACTGAAAACAAATATCCCATCACCATTCCTATAATTGGCGCAGCAAAAATGAAGATTATTATTTTCACATAGCCGGAAAGTATCAGTGCACCAAATCCGGCTTTGATGATTGCTGCTCCGCCATATCCGCCGATAATTGAATGAGAAACACTTATCGGCAATCCGAAATGTGTTGCGATGCTTGTTAAAGCAATTGCACCGACTAATCCGGAAAAAATAACCGTGTTATCAACAATTGAAACATCAACAATACCTTTACCGATTGTTGCTGCAACACTTACCCCGAAACAGGAAGACTGCAAGGAAATTAAAAATAGCTGCCCAGAAAACTGCCTGGAATGGTGTAAGCACTCTGGTTGCTACAACTGTAGCAATAGAATTTGCAGCATCGTTCATTCCATTGTAAAAATCGAAGACGAGAGCGAGTGCAATTATCAGAACAACAACTTCCATCAGGCGTTCTTGATAAAGATTGATATTACTACATTTGCAACAGACTGGCATCTGTCCGATGTTCTTTCAAGAAGATCCAAATATCTCTTTCTTTTTAATTAATTCTACAGCGTCTTTTTCATTTGCGAAAAGTTCTGTCATTGCAGTGCGGTAAACATTATCGGCTTCGGTTTCCAGATCTTTTACCGCTTTACATTCATTAATTTTCCTTGCTTCAAGATCCTGAACAGCTTCTGCAAGTTCTTTTACTTGTTTATGAATTATCGATGCAAGCTGGTCGGCGTACTTTATTTTTTTTGTCATGTTAAAAGTGCTTATCCTTGAAGCAGCACCGAGAAGCATATCGCTGACATCATCTAGTTTTTTGATTAAAGCAAAAATATCTTCACGGTCGAAAGGAGTAATGAATGTTTTATTCAATCTTTTTACAACCCTGCTTGAAATCTCGTCACATCTTAATTCGAGAGGTTTCATATTCAGGTAATGATTTTTATCTGTGAGATCATCAGCAAACAACTGCTCTGTGTACTTAGCCATTTCAGTGATGTGAGCCAGCATTTCTCTGAAGTCAATAAAATATTTTTCTTCTTTGGGTAAAAGCGCCTTTAACATTTTTATCCTTTTTTTGATGTGCAAATTATTAAAAAGTTATTATAATAAGTATTCAGTGCTGTCCAAAATAAATCGAAGAGCAGAATAATATTTCATAAGAATAAATTCATTCCTTCGGAATTTTAACTGAACTGGTTTGTGTTTTAATTATAAAAATGTCAGCCATTCGGGCTTGAAGTTAAAACGCCGAAGGCGTGAAATGATTATAAAAACTATATACAAACTAATCAAAAATCCTGAAGGGATGTCATAAAACACTGCTTAAACTTAGCACACTATACACTAATACTCAAAATTTTATTTTAAATGTCGCTGGAACAAACGTAAACCCTCAGATTATTTCCTTCACATTTGCTATATTCGAGACCTGAAAATTTACTTACAAGGAGGATTTTACCATTAGCGCAAAGAATAAAAAACAGAACGACTTGCTGGAAAAGATTGTTTCTCTTGCAAAAAGAAAAGGATTTGTTTTTCAATCGAGTGAAATTTATGGCGGATTAAACGGCTGCTGGGATTACGGTCCGCTCGGTGTTGAACTATTAAAAAATATAAAAGAAGAATGGTGGAAATTCCATACTTACCGTGAAGATGTCGAAGGACTTGATGCTTCTATTTTAATGCATCCGAAAGTCTGGGAAGCATCAGGTCACGTTGAGAATTTTACCGACCCGATGATTGACTGCAAGCAGTGCAAAGCAAGGTACAGGCTCGATGTGCTTGGCGATTCAATTAATGAAAAGAAAAAAGATAAAGCGATTGAGGAACTGAAAGAATCTTTAAAGGGTGACGAAACACTTTCAAAAAAGATTGATGAGATTTTAAAAAATACTTCCGAAGATCCTTTTGAACTGCTGCTTGAAAATCCTGAGATTTCAAAAGTACTGCTTAGTTTATTGAACTGTCCTCAATGCGGTAACAAAGGAACTTTTACTGAAGCAAGAAAATTCAATTTAATGTTCAAAACATTTATCGGTCCTGTTGAAGACAGCAGTGCTGTTGTTTACCTGCGACCCGAAACCGCGCAGGGAATTTTTGTGAACTTTCTGAATGTTCAGGGTGCGGCAAGACAAAAGCTTCCTTTTGGAATTGCACAAATTGGCAAAGCATTCAGGAATGAAATCAACACAAAATATTTTCTTTTCCGTACACGCGAGTTCGAACAGATGGAAATGCAGTTTTTTGTAAACCCAGATGAAGACAAAAAATGGTACGACTACTGGAAAGCTGAAAGACTTCAGTGGTTCAAGTCTCTGGGAATGACTCCTGAAAAACTGCGCTATCACGATCATCCAGCCAACAAGCTTGCACATTATGCAAAAGAAGCAACTGACATCGAGTATGAATTTCCTTTCGGCTGGGGAGAGATTGAAGGAATTCACAACCGAACTGATTTTGACTTAAGCAGGCACGAACAGTTTTCAGGCAAGTCATTAAAATATTTTGACGAGCAATCGAAAGAAAAATTTGTTCCTTACATTATCGAAACTTCCGCAGGTGCAAGCAGATCATTTATGGCTTTTCTTGTTGATGCTTATTATGAAGAAGAAGTTAACGGGGAAATGAGATCTGTTCTTAAATTCCATCCAAAACTTGCGCCGGTAAAAGCGGCAATCTTTCCTTTGGTTAACAAAGACGGTATGCCTGAAATTGCAAGAAAGATTGAAGCCGACTTGCGCAAATCTTTCAAAGTATTTTATGATGATAAAGGAGCAGTCGGCAGGCGTTACCGCAGGCAGGATGAAGCCGGAACTCCTTTCTGTATAACTGTTGATACACAAACTCTTGAAGACCAGACAGTAACAGTTCGTGAAAGAGATTCGATGGAGCAGGAGAGGATTGCGCTGGATAAGCTGGCTGTTTATTTAATGGATAAATTGCATAATGCGAATTAAGAATTTATAATGTACAATTTACAATTGAGTCCCGCTTGATGCGGGATTTTTTATCTTTCATCTCGCTTATGAAATAATGATTTCTTACTTTTGAATTGAAAATGTAAGCGGGATTCTGAAATGTGCTTTTCAAAATACTTCTTTTACATAATTATTTTCTTTTTCCTGTTATTTTTTTCTTTTACCGAAGCCACAGTGCGCTATGTAAGCAAAACAGGAAACAGCACACCGCCTTACCTAACCTGGGAAACAGCAGCAGACAGCATACAAAAGTGTATAGATATTTGTGTATTTGGAGATACGATTTATGTAGCAAACGGAGTATATGAAGAACAGGTAATAATGATACCTGGTTTATCTCTCATTGGTGCTGGGATGGATTCTTGTATAATAGATACTCGTGCTTTGGTTACAACGATTGATTTCACCTCTGTAACAGTAGCTGATAGTTGTCTGTTTACAGGATTTAACATTTGGGTTTATTATAATTCCAGTACGGGGTATGGTATAAAAAATAGTGGAAATGGTGACTGTTTAATTACAATGAATAAAATAACCCAAGGAGCGCTTGGCACATTCATAGGCGAGGGGCCAACTGTATATAAAAATATTTACGATAATTTAACAATAGGTATTTGGCTTTTCAGTTCTAGTTCAGTTGTTAGAAAAAATATTATTTCAACTCCTAATATTTCCGGAGCAGAGGGAATTGATATAGAGGCAACTAGTAATAATTACAACCCGGTTATTGACTCCAATTATATCGAAACATTTCGTGATGGTATTCGTAAATCTTTCGGTTCAAGGCCAATAATAGCAAACAATAAAATCGTATTGAAATTAGTAGGTGCAAGAGGCATTTCTTTAAGCTTCTCTGACTCTGCTTTCGTTTATAATAATTTAATTTATGTTGAAAGTGGTTTTAGGGGAATTGATAATTATGCTGTTCAACATTTATTTGTGTACAATAATTACATAACTGGAAATTTTTATGATAGTCCAGACGCAGGGGCAATAATTGTTGGACCAGATAACGTAGTAAAAAATAATGTAGTTGTTAATGTTCTAAGGGGGATAGGAGCTTGGGGAAATGAAAATCTTGTTGTGCAGTACAACGACCTTTGGAACAATGGTATAAGTAATGCAGGTTTCACGTTAGATACAACAAATCTTTCAGTTGATCCGATGGTAGTGAATGACGATACAACACAAGGAGAACTGGATTTTCATCTTCAAAAATATTCACCTTTAATAGATGCAGGAGATCCATCCATTTTAGATAAAGATTCATCAAGAAGTGATATTGGTCTTTATGGTGGTTTGTGGGGAGAAAGCTACAAGTATGTCGATTATCCTCCAAGAGCACCAAGGAACCTCAATGCTGTAGTTGACACCAATAACAACAGTATAATAAATATAAACTGGAACAGGAACACAGAAGCAGATTTTGATTATTACAACCTTTACAGTGATACATCGGCTAACTTCACAACTGATACAACAAACTTTGTAGCCTCAACAGGAGACACATCATACCTGTACCAGGTAACAACAACAGCAGACAGTCTTTACTTTAAGCTAACGGGAGTAGATAGTCAGAGGAATGTATCAATCCCATCGGAAGAAGCAGGAGTATTATTGGTAACGGGAGTAGAAGGAGAATGGAAACCAATAAGCAGCTTTATTCTTTACCAGAATTACCCGAATCCATTCAATCCATCAACAAAGATAGGTTACAAATTGAGAGAAAGAGGCTATGTAAAGCTGTACGTATATGATATTAAAGGAGAACTTGTATCAGTACTGGTAAATAAAGAACAAAATGCAGGATATTATGAAATAGAATTTTCCGTAGGTCAGAACTCTAGTTCTGACCTAGCAAGCGGAGTATATATCTACCAGATACTTGTGAAGAATGAAAAGAACATTCCTGTTTTCAGTGACATTAAAAAAATGATATTGATAAAATGAGAAGTTAAATCGACCAATAAAACCCGGTCAAAAAGATCGGGTTTTTTATTATGCCCGGATAAAATTTATATTCATACCTGTTTCTAAAATAATTTAACAGAAAATGCTGAAGAAAATATTTTTAATAATTGTTTTTCCTGTAATACTGCTTGCACAGACTTCTGATTTTGACAAAAGAGTTGAAAAAGGAATTGAGCAAATCTATTCCATCAAATTTCCTGAAGCAGAAAAAACTTTTAAGGAACTTAATTAAAGATTACCCGAAACATCCGGCGGGGAAATTTTTCCTTGCAATGATTGACTGGTGGAGAATTCTTCTCGATCCCGATGATGAACAATACGATGATAAATTTTTTGATGAACTTGATAACGAAATCGACTTCTGTGATAAAATTCTTGAAAAAGATCCTAAAAATATTGATGCACTTTTTTTCAAAGGCGGCTCAATAGGTTTCAGTGGCAGGTTGAGTGTAATGCGTGAAAGCTGGCTGAGTGCAGCAAGTGCCGGCAGGGAAGCATTGCCGATCGTTGAAGAAGCAGCTCTCTCGATCCTAAAAATGTTGATGTCCAGTTCGGATTTGGCCTTTATAATTATTATGCTTCTGTAATCCCTGAAGAGAATCCGGTTGTAAAACCGCTGATGATGTTTTTCCCGGATGCAGATAAGAAGAAAGGAATCAGGCAATTAAAAAACACTTCTGAAAATGGTAAATGGGCAAAGTATGAAGCGCGTTATTTCCTGATGAATCTGTATTACAATTATGAAAAAGATTACAAGACTGCTGAAAAGTATGCACAGAGTTTGTGTGATTCGTTTCCAAACAATCCTGTATTTGAAAAATGGAGAGGAAGAATTGCAGTCAAGCAAAATGACTGGGCAGTTTCGGATTCAATTTTCAGAAATGTGTTCAACAAAGCGAATAAGAATTTGACGGGTTACGGTAATCCGAAAAATTAAAAGGGAAGCAACATATTATCTCGCTTATAGTTTCCGTTATCACGGGCAGGATGATTCTGCGTTGGTTTATTTTAGAAAATGCATTGATTTTGAAAAGCAGTTAAACCTGGATGATGAAACCGGATTTATTGTTAATTCAACTTTGTACAGTGGGACAATTAAAGAAGCACAGGGAAAATATTCTGAAGCAAAAAAATATTATGAAAAAGTTCTCGATATGGATGAATACGGAAACTCACACGATCTTGCGGAAAGTTATATAGAAAACTTAGAAAAGCGGAATAAGAATTAAAGCTCTGTTGAAATTCCTATCCTGTGCAATGCTCCTACCGGTCCGAGTGACGAATAGCCATAATTGAACTGGTATTCCGAAACGTGCACGCCAAGACCAACATTGAATCCTGCAATGCCGGCAGTAGTCCCAATTTTAAGATCAGAGCGACGCTCGTTATCATAACCAAATCTTAAAGTTAGAACCTGGCTGAGATAAAATTCTGTTCCAACGCTAAAAGCTTTAAACCGTTGTGAAAATTTATCACGGTCGTCATTTAACCTGTGGAAGTCGAGGGAGATACGGACAGGTAGATTTTCTAATCTTTTAGAAACACCGACAACGATATCGAGAGGCAGGTCTTCTTTTGTATTAATGTATGAAGTTAATTGTGCACCAAGATTTAAAACCGAAGCCCCAATGTTAATCATCTGTGAAGGGATTGCGTAGTTGACTCCAAAATCAAAACCTACACCTGTCGAAGATTTGTCCGCTATCCCGGAATAAATAAATTTTACATTAGCTCCGTAATTAAAGTTTTCTTCGAAGTTTCCTGCATATCCAACTAAGAAAGCAAATTCATTTGCATTAAAAGTTCCTGTCTTGTTTCCAAATTCATCTGCCTCATCAAAGCTGCCGTAGTTAATGTATTTTATTCCTGCGCCAAATCTTCCAATTCCCTCAAGCTCGGTTGAGTAAACAACAGAAGCAAGGTTTATATCTAATAAGTGTTTTACAAAAGAAACAGAGGCAGGAGAATTTTCAAGGTTATTCATCCCGGCTGGATTATAAAAAATCACTTCGGGGTCATCATTATTTGTAACGAAACTTCCTCCGAGAGCGGCTGCCCGCGGGCTCATATCAACCCTTAGAAAATCATAAGTGGTTTGTGCGGAAATATTTCCTGCAAAAAATATCGAGAAGATGAATAGAACAGATATTACCCGCTTCAGCATTGGAACTCCTTAAAAATTACAACAACTATTTAACTATTATGAAAAATAAAGGCAAGGGGGATTGGAGTGTATAATTTATAATTTACAATGTTTAATTAAGAAATTTAGTATTTGAGTATTCCTTGAAATCCTGATTCAAAGTAGCCATATTAACATTTGTGAAAAATTTATTTAATATCTTAGTTATCGGATTGCTGGCTTCAGCTTTTTCCTACATTTCTATTGCACAAACAAAATCCAACCTTGATGTTTTTTATTCATTGACTGATTCACTGGTTTATAAGATTAGTTCTGAAATTCCTTCTACTAATAACGAAATTCTTCTTCAGCTTCATCCCGGGAATGTTTATTCTGTATTTAATAATGAAATTAATTCTGCCTTTATAACTGCCGGGAAAAAAGTGAGGGAAGTCCCTCCTGATGAATTTAATATTCCAACGGTTGATATTGTTATTGAATCTGCATCAGTAAATTATGGAGATGTATTTAAAGACGGGTGGTTCGGTTCGTATTACACGGTTCGGGAATTAAATATTAATGGGAATTACCTTCAGTCTTTTTCTGAAACAGGGAAACAGGAATTTAATTTAGAATATGCTGACACAATAAATGTTGATCAGATTACAGAACTCGAGAATGAAAATTTTACTTTTACAAAAAGTAAAATCCCTTCCGAACCTTTCATCTCCGGTCTGGTTGAACCATTACTTGCAGTTGGTACTGCGGCTGCTATGGTAATTTTATTCTTTTCAATACGCAGTAAGTGATTAATTTTACCTTTGAACGAACTCGTATTTTAACTAATTTAATCCTTTAATTATCAACTTATTTTTTCTTATATGATTCAGAAAACAATTGTTTTTTTATTCTCCCTGCTGATTTTTTGGGGATGTTCGTCTTCTATCGATACTTCGGATATGACTGCCCAGGAGCGTTTGGATTACGCAAAAAACCTGTATGTTGATGAAGATTATGTTGAAGCACAAAAAGAATTTGAAGCGATACTTCTCCAGTTCCCCGGCAGTTCAATTGCTGATGATGCACAATATTATCTTGCAATGACTAAGTTTAATAAAGGTGAGTATATTCTTGCAGCTTATGAATTCAGCAAGCTGATAAAAAATATGCCGGCTAGTGAGTTTGTTCCGGATGCACAATTCTACCTTGGAGAAAGTTATTACCAGCTTTCACCAAATTTCAATCTTGATCAAAAATATACTTCAAAAGCGATTGAGGAATTCCAGGCTTTTATTGATTTCTTTCCATTGAATGAAAGAGTTTCTGAAGCTGAACGAAAGATTAATGAGCTGAATAATAAACTCGCCCGTAAAGAGTATAGTATTGCAGTTATTTATGAAAAGCTGGAATACTATACTGCAGCTTTAAAATATTTTGAAGATGTATTTGATACCTATCATGATACTGAATATGGTCCACTGGCGTTATACAAAAGAATCCTGCTTTTATTGGATCGTGATAAAGAAAGCGAAGCAGTGGTGGACATGAAAAAATTTCTGGATAAATACCCCGAAGACAAAAATGCGGAAGATGTTAAGGGTCTTTTGAACTCACATGAAGAAGTTACCGGGAATGAAGTAACCAGCAATTGATGAACAATGCCAAAAAAATAAGTGATTCGCATGTTATAATGACCGAACTGGTTCTTCCTAATCATACAAATCAGCTTGGAAATCTTCTGGGTGGACAACTTATGCACTGGATCGACATATGCGCAGCATTGAGTGCATCAAAACATAACCAGAGAGTTTGCGTAACTGCTTCAGTCGATAAGATTAATTTTCTTCATCCTATTAAGCTGGGAAATGCAGTTAACCTGGTGGCTTCTGTAAACAGGGTATTTAGTACATCATTGGAAATCGGCGTAAAAGTTTTCGCACAAAATTTTAGAGAGGGCACAAGGGTTCATACCAACTCAGCATATTTAACATTTGTTGGTGTGGATGAGGATGGCAAACCTGTAAAAGCTATTCAAGCCATTCCAGAATCTGAAGATGAAAAAAGAAGATATGAAGAAGCGTACAGGAGGCGGGAGAACAGGCTCAAATCCAGGAAACTGGAAAAACTTTAACCTGTTATTCTGTTGCTTTCTGATATTTACTCTCCCGCTTAAATCCCAGGTACTGATCAACGGATTCTGTAAATATAATTCTTACAGAGTTCCTTCCAGTCTTAATTTTCTTGCCGGTACTAATTTAATTGAACATCCAAAAAATAAACTGTTACTATATTCTCCCGAGAAAAAAGAACTTGGGATACAGGTTCCACATGAATTTGATGACAGCCTGGTGTTCACAAAAGTTTCTTTCAAATATGAGATATCAAATCTTCTTTCCTTTACAGGTAAATCAAAAAAGATTCTTCATGTTTTTACTTCACGCAAAAGAAGAATACTCGGGACTTTCGAATTAAATGAAGATAAGTCTCCAAATATTCTTTCAACAATCGAGTTCGATACTTATCCCGAAAACCTCGATGTTGCAGATGTTGATATGAAAGGTTCTTATGAATTTCTTGTTTCAGGCAGTGGTTTTGACGGAATTTCTATTATTTATCAACTAGGCAACACATTTACAGAATATAAAGTAACAAGCGGTGAAAGTTTCAATTTTTCCGGGTTCATAGATGTTAATAATGATGACTTTCCGGATATTGTTGCACAAAATTTATATGAAAATAAATTGCAGTTTTTTATTAACGATGGAACAGGCAGGTTTAAGCTAACTAAATCAATTAATCTGAAAAAGCCTGTGAATAGTTTAAAATTTAAAGATTTAAATAATGATGGTTTCGGTGACATTGTTTATTCGGATGATATTTCAATTACAATTTTATACGGTGATTTTGCAAGCTCATATAAAAAGAAAGTTACTTTTCAAACAGAGTATACACCTGATGAAATTCTGTTAAGTGACTTTAACAATGATGGACTAAATGATATTTCTTATCTAAATAAATCGCAGGGATTAATAGTCTTATTATTTGCAAAAAAGAATGGCGAATTTACAGAAGTAGTTTATTGCCGACTCGAAAATCTCAATGATACTGCAATAATAAAAAAGAACGGCAAAAAAGGAATTGCAGGAATAAATAATTCGGGAGAACTTATTACTATATCCAATCTTGAAGTAAAAGATTATTCGGGAAATTTTAATCTTGTCCCTTCAATTAGTCCATTTAGCCTGAGTAATTTTTCAAATTCCAAAACACGGTATAACAATTTTTGTTTTATTGATGAATTTGATAACCAGCTAAAATTGTTGATTAATAATGATGAAGGAGTACCGGTAAATTACTATTTCGTTCCACTTGCAGAAAAACATGATAAAATTACGATTGATGAAAACCAGAAGGATATAAAATATTTCTATTGCTATACAGCTGCCAGCCGTTTATTTGAAATTGTAAGAATTGATTTTCAGAAAAAAATAATCGACCGGAAACCCATGTATTCTCCGGGGGATATTCAGGATATTTTCATTGACAGGAAGAATAAAGATCTGGCATATATATATCTTGCATATACAAAATCTTCAAGAAGTTATGTAGGCAGGTTTGAATACAAAACTTTAAGTATAACTTTTAGAGAGTATCCGGCGTATGACCGGAATGTTCTGGATGCGAGGATCACAGGTGTGGAAAATCCAATATTATACTATTGGAAAGAAGTTCAGGATTCTTTGATGTTGATGCGTGTTGAAATTTCTCCTGGTCCTAACAAATATAAAAAATTAACCGGGTTCTTAAGGACAAATAATACTATCTTACGTTCTTTTATTACTCAGCAAGGTGGTACAATGAGTCTAAATTCATTTTCATATTTTGATTATGATAATGATAACCGGGTAATCATTTCTGACGGAGGAAGGAAAAATTTTTCATTTATTACCGATGAACTGAATTATAATTTTAAAAGCAAGAAAAAATCTGATGCCGATATATTATTTAAATACAATTCAGGCTACTTAACTGTTTATATTCCCGGCGAGGAATCATTCCAAAAACTCGATTACCGGGAGAAGGAAACTAAATTGAATATTTCAAAACTACTTGATGCTGAAAATGCAGGTGATTATTTTGTTGAGCAAATTGATGAAAAAAAATTACGAATAGTTTTTATAAATAAATCTGAAGGATTCATATCATCGAACAGAATTACAATTCTTTAAAAATCATATTTTTTCTAATAATCTTATTCGTTTTACCATTAGCTGCACAGAATTTATCTACTGCCGAACTTGATTCATTATATATAGAATTTGTTTCTGTAAGTGCCCCTGAATTACTTTCTGCAAACCAAAAGCCGTTGAATACAACCAGCAGGGAAATGAAAATGCGGATTTGAATTAGTTAACATTATCAAATTGAATATTTCGAATTATTTTCTCACAAATCATTCTGCAAAAAGTTTTAACGCCGCTTTTACAAAGACCTCAACTATCAAACAGTATATTAAGCCCATAACGATTTTTTCGAATTCATTATACAAACACTGGATCAATTGCTAATTATATTCCATCAATTTCCATTGAGGAAAATGTTTGCACTGGAATTGCTCTTGATTCTGCATTCTCATTTTGAAATTGATTATCTTGAATTTCCCACAGCCTCCTTCGGATGGATCAGAAGGTGGAGATGAAAAGTACGATGTTTATGTTTTAAATTTGGTGATCTATATGGACATACAGCAATGCGAGACTAAAGTTGGTACATCGAAGTACTGGACGCAGTTATATAGATATCGATAATGATTTTCTTCTGGTATTCATATGTAACCCACCTAAACCGCCAATAGATGCTGCGAGTTACGGTTGCTCATGAATTTCATCATGGCAATTCAATTCGGTAGTTACGCTCCAGTTGAGGGAGTACATGCCTTAGATCATCAGCTACATATTTTTATGAATTAACTTCGACCTCTATGGAAGATTTTGTTTACGATACTGTGGATGATTACATAGCATATATGCATTCTCTTTTTTCAAATCCCGATTTTCCAATGCCGGCACATAACGGTTATGATTATGCAATTTGGAATTTATTTTTGAAGGAAAGATTTGGCTTTAAATAATTAAACAGCAATGGGAAATGATGCCGAATTTACCTGCGTTATCTGTAATCAATAATTCGATTATTAATAATGGATCTTCATTTCCTAAAGAACTGAATAAGTTTGGAATCTGGATGTTTTTTACAAATTATCGAAGTTTACCGGGAGAATATTTTAAAGATGCTGAACTCTATCCAAAAGTAAATGTTTCAGAATTAAGCATTCTAAACCAACCGGTTAGTGTTGACGCTAAAACTGTTACGAATAACTTCCTCTTTTATGTGATAAATACTTCCAGCGGTCCGGACTCCCTATGTGCAGTTATTACAAATGGTAATTATTTCTCTTACTTGCAGAATCCTAATACAATAGAATCTTTTTCATATACACTTTTTAATTCGGGATCAACGGGTGAAAGAGAGCTCACAGCTGATTATTCTTCTAATTTCGATGTTTCAAATGAATCCGCCTGGTCGGTTTCGGAAATTCTAAATAGAATTATCGCAAGAGAAGATTCTATAAAGCAAACTCTACTTAAAAATTCAGAGCTCTTCATATTTCAAAACCCATTTTATTATAGTACTTCGACTAATGATATTGTTTTCGCTTTTGATGGATCAATTGGCGAAAAAGTAAGTGTTAATATTTTTACTATTGCTATGAAACAGGTTTTTTCAGAAACCAAAATAGTCACCGCTGTTGCTAAAGGCTCTAATACCTTCACCGGTATTGAGTGGGATGGCAGAAATCAAAAAAATGAGAAGTTACCTACCGGTACTTATTTAGTTGTAGTTAAGAACGGTGATGATGTATTAACAGGAAAGATTGCAATTTTTAATGAGTAATTTTTCTCTCCGGGCGCAATCCTTATCTAAATTTTTTGGTAGAAGATTAATCTTTAAAGAAATTAATTTTACCTGGTCTGAAAATGGAGTTTATGGAGTTTCGGGACCCAACGGTTCTGGTAAATCAACGATTGTAAAAATCATTGCCGGGTTAATCTCTGCTTCAGAAGGGAAAATAATTCATACTTTGAATAACGAAGAAATAATTCCTGAAAAACTCCACAATCATATCGGTTTTGTTTCACCATATTTAATTTTGTATGAAGAATTTTCTGCATGGGAGAATTTAAAAGTCTTTGCAAAAATTCGTGCTGTAGAATTCGATGAAAACAAAATAACAGGATTACTTGATAGTTTAAAAGTTCTCCACAGAAAAGATGATCTTGTAAAAACCTATTCTTCGGGAATGAAGCAAAGGCTAAAATTTGTATTTGCACTAATGCATTCCCCTGAGTTAATAATTTTTGATGAACCAACTTCAAATCTCGATGACGAAGGAAAAGAAACTGTGTATTCACTTGTAAAAGAAGAAAGTAAGAAATCTGTAGTTGTTCTCGCATCAAATGAAAAAACAGATTTGAGTTACTGTAATGAAATCCTGTATCTTGAAAAATATAAAACCTGATGTTTAAAAAAGCATATTCACTTTTTAGTAAAGATTTTAGTTCTGAATTAAGAACGCGCTATGCAATAAACTCGCTTGCAATGTTTATTATTGTTGCAATTAGCGTTATACTTTTCTCAATCGGGAATGAAAAAATAAATGAAAGTTTAACCGGTGGATTATTCTGGGTAGTAATTTTTTTTACTGCTATGTCAGGTCTTGCAAGGGCCTTTGTTTCAGAAGAAGAACGGGGAACTTCTTTAACACTTCAATTAATTGCTTCGCCTACAGTTGTTTTTACTGGCAAGCTACTTTTTAATCTTATTCTTGTTTTTTGCATGAATACGGTTATTGCACTATTATATTCAGCGTTATTCGAATCATTTATTCTTAGAAATTTTGAGTTGTTTTTGGCAACATTTGTTTTGGGAAATATCGGGCTTGCAGTTGCTTCGACAATTATAGCTGCCATTATCTCCAAAGCCGGAGCAAAAGGTACACTTTACCCGGTACTTTCTTTTCCGATTTTATTGCCTTTGATTCTTACTTCTGTTCAATTAACTTTGTTTGCCTTTGATGGCACAAGCTTTGAATTAGCTAAATTTGAATTGGCAATTGTTGTTGGATACGACGTAATCATCACAACTGCATCTTATATGTTGTTTGATTTTATCTGGAAAGATTAAATAATTTTTAATAAAAGGTGTCAAAATTAAATCACTGATCTGGAAAATATTTTTATATCTACTTTTAGTATTTGTCTCCGTAGCCGGAATTGCATTTCCCATAGTCGAGAATCCGGCTCACTGGTATGAATTTCCATTCATTCCTGGTTTGGAAGAAAATGCTAAAATTATTTTTTTCCACGTTCCTACTGCCTGGTTAACAGTAATTGCATTTTTAATGTCCTCTTTCTTCAGTTTTAAGTACTTAAGAAAGAAGAGCCTTGATGATGATGCAAAAGCTTACGCATCTGCACAGCTCGGAATGATATTTTGCATTCTGGCAACAATAACTGGTGCAGTTTGGGCAAAATTTGCCTGGGGTTCTTACTGGAGCTGGGATCCTAGACAGACAAGCATTTTTGCTTTGTTATTAATTTATGGAGCTTTATTTGCATTAAGATCATCAATTGAGTCGGAAGAGAAAAGAGCAACACTATCTGCTGTTTATTCTTTGATCGCATTTGTTACGGTACCATTTTTCATTTTTATAATGCCAAGAATAATGAAAGGCCTTCATCCAGGCTCGGCAGATGATACAAATTCAGGCCCGGTAGTAGATTTTAAAATGAATTCAAGTATGCAATTAATTTTCTTTCTTTCTCTAATAGGATTTACAATCTTATATTTCTGGATGTGGAGAGTCAGTTATAAATCAATTATCTTCAGAGATAAACTTAATAAACAAATAATAAGAGGATAACTTGGGCGGATTGTATCAGTTTCTTCAGAACAATGCAATTTATATTGTAATGATAATTGTCCTGATAGTCTGGACAGGAATATTTTTGTATATGTTTTCGCTTGATAAAAGAATTAAAAATGTTGAAAAAGAATTTAAAGGAGCTAAAAATGAAAAATAAGTATATCTTCGGTGGAATAATCATAGTAGTATTTATTGGGTTAATGGGTTATTTGTTTACACAGAGTAACATCCAGTATGCAGATGATTTTACTCAGGTAATGAATACTGATAAAACCTGTAAAGCAACAGGCAGTTGGGTTAAAGAAAAAAATTACCAGGTTAATAAAGAAGAAAAGACATTTTCGTTTTATATGATTGATACTCATGGTACTGAAATGAAAGTCATCTATGACGGAACTATCCCGAACAACTTTGAAACAGCAAAAAGTGTTGTCGTCACGGGAAAATACCAGGAGGGATTTTTTCATGCAAAAGATATTCTTACAAAATGTCCGAGCAAATACCAGGAACAAAACGTAACGTCTTCGAGCTTGTAATTAATATTTATGAAGTATAAAGATAACGTGAGGAAATAATGTTAGGTAGTATTATTCTTACAACTGCATTAGCGTTTAGTTTGATTTCGATGATTATGTACTTCCTGAATTACAGGGGTTATAAAAATACATTGAACTATGGCAGGATTGCATATCATGGGATGGCGATATTAGTGATTTTTGCTGCAGCAGTTTTGTGGCAAGCTATAATTACACACCAATATCAGTATCATTATGTTTATAGTTATAGTAACAATTCGCTAAAGCCAGGATTTTTAATCGCTTCTTTCTGGGGAGGGCAGGAAGGAAGTTTCACCCTCTGGTTACTTCTTACTTCAATTGTTGGTATAATTTTACAGTCTTATACTTCCAAACGAGGCGACCTTGAACCAAGAGTGATGGCTGTTTTTACTCTTGCAACATCATTCCTATTAGTTATGGTTTCCCCTTGGTTTAAAAATCCTTTTGAATATATCTGGACTACTCCGGTGTTTGTCGGTGTTAATTCAATCAACCCTCAGTACATGAATTTGGCTTTTGTCCAACAATTTTTCTTTACTGATCAGAGTTCGAACCAGGGATTTATAAAGATGGGTTCAGAACTTCATCAATTGCTTGCTAATGCTGGAATTTCAGTTAACCAGTTTATTATTGATGGAAAAGGATTGAACCCGCAGTTACTTAATTTCTGGATGCAGATTCACCCACCAACATTGTTTACCGGTTTCTCAATGGCAACTGTACCTTTCTCATTTGCTATTGCTGCATTATTAAAAAACGATTATAGAGATTGGGTTAAACAATCTTTCCCTTGGGTACTTGCCGGTGCAGGAATTTTAGGTCTTGGAATAATGATGGGTGGATATTGGGCATATGAAATGCTAGGTTGGGGCGGATATTGGGCATGGGATCCGGTTGAAAACTCTAGTCTGATTCCCTGGCTGGTTGGTGTATCATCAGTTCATACATTGCTGGTGCAAAGAAAAAGTCAATCAAAAGGTGGAATTGGAAAATATGCCAGGACGAATTTGATACTGTGTATTTTAACATATGTTTTGGTTTTATATAGTACTTTTTTAACAAGAAGCGGTGTACTTGGTGATGCTTCGGTTCATTCCTTTGTTGATCCAGGAAGGCTTGTTTATCTCTTTCTGGTTCTCTTCATCGGAACTTTTATTGTAGTCGGTTTTGGTATGATTACATACAGATGGAAAAGCTTGAGTGAAAACATTAAAGATGAAGAAAGTTTTCTTGCACGTGAACTCGCTTTATTTACTGCAGCAATAGTTCTGATTGCCAGTGCAACAATTGTATTAGTTGGTACTTCTGCGCCGATATTTGGCCATGCGGTTGATACGTTCTTCTATAATGAAATGCATTTACCACTTGCAATTATAATAATGTTTCTTAATGGAATAAGTCTGCTAATAAAATGGAAAAGCTCTAATTTAAATGAGGTAATTAAAAAATCGATCTATGCGGCAACTGGTTCAGTTATCTTCACATTAGCAGTAATAATTTTTGGTGGTGTATCGGAAATCCTCATAATACTTTTATCATTGGCAGCATCATTCGCATTATTTGTGAACCTGGATATTGCAATAAAAATTGTACGAGGCAATAAAAAAATGCTGGGTGCTTATGTTTCTCACATTGGCATTGCTGTATTCATTCTTGGTGTAATTGGTTCCGCTGTTTATGGCAGACAGGTTGACGTGGATCTTGTAAAAGATGAACCGCAGGAAGCTTTTGGTTATAAAATGGTTTTCACCGGGTATCATCCAATTGATAATAATACCAAGTATGCTTTTAATATTGATATTACAAAAAACAACAATAATTACAATGTTAAACCTATTATGTACATAAGTGAGTTTAATAACAGTCTGATGAGAGAGCCTGCTATACTTACTTTACTTACACAGGATCTTTATGTTTCTCCTCTCGGCTACGATGAAGGTAATTCAAAAGATGAGGGCGGTAAAACAATTCCGGTTAAACTTGGATCTGAAATTGAATTTGAAAATGCAAAAATAAAATATCTTGAGTTTAAGAGACCTGATATTTCTGCAATGACATCTGGCGGAAATATCGAAATGGGAACAAGACTGTTGGTTACAAAGGATGGCAAGAGCTATGAAATTACCCCTCTTATTAAAAGAGAATCAAATCAATTTGAATTTATCCCAGCTGAAATTAAAGAATTGAATTTGAAAGTCGAAGTTAAGAAGGTAGACCCATCAAGTGAAACGGCTGACCTGATACTTTCGAAAATTGAAAATGACAATACACAGGAATCATCTAAGCCAAAAGAGGTTTTAACTGTTACAGCAAGTGTTAAACCTTTTATCAGTTTTGTATGGATTGGCGTGGTTATAATGGTTCTGGGATTTTTTGTTTCAGTTGCTAGAAGATTAAAAGAATCAATGATTGTTTCTTAAGGATTATAAATATTGGCAAAATATTAATGCCCGCATTTGCGGGCTTTTTTATTATTCTCCGGTTGCAAAGGGGTAGTTCTTTATGTGTGAATAAGAAAATGCAAATTCCATTAATTCAGGGTAACTTATCATTCTGTCATAAAAAAGTTGGTTTGCACCAAATAGTAACATCTTTGCATCATACCCCAAAATTCTTAGATAAGCAGTCATGCACGCAGCAAGTTGACCATTATAATCATATAAAAAAATTGCTTCTGAGTTAGGAAGAGTTTGAAGATAATTAACACTCCTTAAATCAAAGTTTGGTGAATCATTATAAGGCCTTGCATTAGGAGGATGACCATGTCCTGCGAAGACACCAAATTTTCTGGTTCTATATAAAAGACTACTTCCGTAGCAAACCAAGTATTGGTATGATGTAGTAAGTACCGAATCAAATTCAACACCTTCCCTGAACCCTAATGAAATTGTTTCTCTTATTCTTACTGTAACTCTACTATCTATCGGATCATCTAAATTAGTAAAAGATACTAGGGGAAGAGATGTAAACTCGTTCTTTTTAACTGTATCATTTGGAAAGCTATTAATACCTTTATAGTTCCCCAAATTATTTAACCATTGGTCAGCAAATACTTCATTCCAGGATGCCATACCGAAATCCATTGAGTAAATTTTATTAAATCCAGCTAATCTAAGAAGACAAGTGAAATATGCAGAACTTTGGCCATTCTTACTTACAATAATAATTTTAGGATAACCCGAATTATATTTTGCTTCTATATAATTGTAGAGTGAATCTGAGCTTATATTAACCGCATTTTCAATATGTCCGGAAAGAAATTCATCGTAGGGTCGAATGTCAATAATAAGAAAAGCATTAAGATTTAAATATACTTCGTCAGCTTCAACCAGTGCAGGCGCAAAATTACTATTTGGGAAATCACCTAATGATTCCAGATATCTTAGCATCTCAGAAGTAGAGTTTAAATTACCTGTTAAAGGAGGATTAATGTTGTCATCAATACAACTGCTAATTGCTAACACACATAGGAAAAAAGTTATACTTGAAATTTTCACTATTAATTTCTCATACTCAATTGACATTAATTATTTCCCCGGGTGTAACACCGACAAACATTCCTATAACATTTTTGCCCTGCATATTCCATTCTACTGTGCCGCCTCCTTGTATGAAAGGATCATTTATTTCTTGTCCAGATGTTCTGCTATAAAAATATTTTCTGAATGACTTATCGAATGAAAAAACCTGAATATATCTTTTCCCCGAATAAATTGGTTTTCTATATTCTTCAGGGATAGAAGATGTTCTGACTGCTATCATATTATTCGGGTCAGAAAATGGTGTATTAACAGAAAAATAATCTTCTGCCGTTATGGAAGGGTTACCAGAAACTATCCATAATGCTCCATAAACCTCATCCGATTCAGGCTGAACATCTGCTTCATAATAATATCCGTTTACATTGTAATTTACATCTGTAATATTTGGTTTGTATGGGATGGTTGTTTTACCATAGATAAATGTACCATCTCTTTCTGCGTAGATCTCGTAAATCTCTCCTTCGTTAACATAAAAATCATAAAAGGGTTTGTAAAGTCCATCAGATGTATAAAAGAGAGGTATTACCTGAAACCCATTTTTTACAAGGTACGCACTGACGTTTTTTAGTTCCGCGTCTTTAATATCAAATGAAACACCAAGTGGTAATGTTTTCGTAAACCTTACTCCGGGAAACTTTTGCTCAGGATGTAGTTCTGCCTGAACTACAATGTACTCACTGTATGTATCTTCAAGAGGGATAACTTCTTCAACGTCGCACGAGGTAATGGAAATCATGAAGAAACAATTTAACACAAACCATATAATTTTTTTTGTCATAAGCTTAGCGTTAATCCAACTGAAGGAATAAATGGAAACAAAGTGATTCTTTTTAAAACAGCTCTTTTGGTTCCATCAGGTAGTTCATTAGATGTAACATATTGCGCGAAAGCATTATGTCGATTATAAATATTGTAAAGATTTAGATACGCTGAGAAATCTTTTCCAAACCAGTTGAAAGAATAGTTAAGATTGAAATCTAGCTTATGGTAATCCGGGAACATTGATGTATTAATTCCTGAATAATTAAATTGAATTTCTTGTTCTCCACCAGTTCCAACCGGATCAAAAATATATTGTCCCAATGGTAAAGAATACCTTTGTCCAGAGGCATAAATCCAGGTTATCCCTGCGGTTAAATTTTTCAAAAATTCATAAGTAAATACAATTGAAAAGTCATTCCGCCGATCATATCTTGAATAGAAAACTCTACCGGCATTCAACTCGTTAAATTGTCTTTTAGACCAGGAAAGAGTATAACCAACCCATCCTGAAAATCGTCCACTTCTTTTGTTCAGGAAAAATTCTATTCCATAAGCCTCGCCGCTTCCGCTTGTAAATTGTTCTTCAATTGAATCATTGAAAGGATTTAAAACTGGATTATTTTTAAACTCGTTTGTGTTTCTGATATCTTTATAATATCCTTCAACAGAAAATTCATATTGTTCATTTAGCCAGTAACTGTCGAATCCTAAAACATATTGTGTCGATTTTTGAGGTCCCAAGGATTTAGTCGATGGATACCATAAATCAGTTGGTAAAGTGATATCATTTCTGACGATCAGATGTAGAAATTGGTGAGCAATTGCAAATGCGCCTTTAATGAAAAACTGATCTGTAATAGCATAACTGGTTGAAATTCTTGGTTCAAACCGGAAATATTTTCTACTTCCGAAATAATAAAATCTTCCTCCATAATTTGCTTTTAATCGAGATGTAAATTCAGATTCATTTTGAAAATAAAGTGCTGCTTCTATAGAAGTAATATTTTTCCCTGCAAAAGGATCAAGCTCCAAATTATTTGAATAATTATCACTATACACTACATCGTAATTATGCAGTGCTATTTCAAATCCTAATTTTAAATTATGATCCTGATTCCATTTATATTCTGCATTTTGCCTAAAATATAAATCGGTAAGATTTGGATTAGAGAAATATGTATACGAGGTTACAGATTGTGGATTAACACCAATTTTGGAAGAAAATTCGTAATTAATAAAACTAAAAATAGAATTTAATAAAAGTGATTTAGTATTTACCTGGAGCCAATTTAAACTTAGATTAACATTCTTCCATTCTATATCATAATCTGTATCATTAGTTGTTGGAGGATTGTAGACATGATCTTTACTGAATAATGTGCTTATTGATACAATGTTTTTTGCTGAAAGTACAAAATTAAGCTTAGCATTTACATCAAAGAAATTATAACGCGGAATTGAACTTTTTTTGTTAAAATTTTTCTGAATCAAATCATAATACATATATCTGCCCGATACCATGTATGTCGAATTCCCTTTTAAAGGACCTTCAAATGTAACAAAAGAATTTATTGTTCCAATTCCTAGTTTGCCTTTTTCTCTTTCTTTTGATCCTGCTCGTAATTTAATATCTAAAATGCTGGATAACCTTCCACCGTATTCTGCTGGAAAAGCACCTTTTATTAATCGAATATTGCTGATAGCATTTGAATTAAATGTACTTGCAATGTTTCCTAAATGTGCAGGATTATAGACTATAACCCCATCCACTAAAGTCAACGTTTGATCCGGAGAACCACCACGAATGTATAACCCATTTGAAATTTCTGAAGCTTTGCTAATTCCCGGCAACAATTCCAAAGATTTGAAAAGGTCAGTTTCTCCGGTTAAGGTTGGAAGTTTTGAAAGAAGTTCAGGGGAGATATCGATTGTACTAGTTAAAGTTTTTTCTGTTTTCTCACCTTTTACTATTACTTCTTCCAATTTAATATTCTCCGGATTCAGTTCGATAGAAAGGTTTTCCACCTTTTTATTTCCGTCCAGAGTTACATTTGTAATATAAGTTCTATATCCAAGGTGTCTAACTATCAAATAATAATTACCATTTTGCAATGATGGAATTACAAAATAACCAAATCTGTTTGTTGCACAACCTGTTGATGGTGGACTATTAATATCAATTGAATCTTTGTACAATAATACATTTGTTCCAACAAGTGATTCTCCTGTTATAGCATCTTTTACAAATCCAGAAATAATATAGTCTTTTTGTAGTCCGTATAATCCGGGTTGAAAAACTAGTGCGGTAATGAATAGAATGAATAAAGTTCTCTTCATATTGATAGATATGAAGTTATTGAATATTTGCGATATAGAATTAGACAAAAATAAATAAATATTCAACTACTGAATATGATATTTGTTTATTTAAATGTAAATCTTTAAAATATTAAAACCGGCTCTTTCGAGCCGGTTTATGGTGGTTGTGGTTGAGTCGAGATAGGAAGTTCTATTGCTGAAATAAACCGAATAAGTTTACATTATAAACACCTTTATCGCCGAACATAGGAAGAATAATTTCTTTCTGTTCTGGTTTAGAGACATAAACAAGCACATTTTGATATTTCATTTGTATCTCAATAAAAGCATCTGTTAAGTTGCTTTTCCAATCTGTTGTTGATAAAACAATTGCTTTTTTATTTGCTTCCCAATAATCTACTTTCATTTCATCTAATGATGTAAAATCCGACAACCCTGGTTCTGGAATAATAACAGCATTTAAAGGATAGTAAACCTTTACATTTCTAAGATTACTGCTGGTGTATCCGGGAAGCTTTATCACATTCGATTCCAAATTATTTACTACTACCATGACATTGTGAGGTGAATTCAAATTACCATTATATTCCAAAATCACAAATGCAAATCTAAGATGATTTGGCCAATTCTTTGATTGACAATTGATTGTCAAATCATTTAATAAATCGATTGTTCCAAATGATTCTACTTTAGCCTGATAAAATGTTTCCAGATAATTGTAGGCACTTGCGTCAGAAGAATTACTGACTTTGGAAATTTCTGGAGAAACTGGTGAATAATCCTGTTCAACATTTGAACAAGAAGACAAAACAAAAGCTACAAAGAACAAGACAATCACAACTGTGAAAGACTTCATTTTTTTACCCCCTAGTTATTGTAAATGAATTATTAGAGCTGATCTATTCCTAAGATTTTTATTTTCAACTCTTCGTTATAAATATTTTCAAGTTAAGTGCCACTAAAATTAGTTGCGACTATTGTGACAAAAAATTGATTGATTCCTTACAAGTTTTGTCGTCAATTCGAAAGAATTTAAAATTTTATGTAAAATATTTTTACTTAGCCTCAGACCACGTTTGCATAAGATATATACGAAAATTAAGTGAAATACAACAGGTATCGGTAATAATTACTGGTCAAAAATAAATATTTTTTGCAAGAAGTACCTTATTTTGTAATTTCAATTTTTGTTTTGTCAATTCTGACGGGTAATGAAATTGGATGGTTTTAATTATTTATTCCAATCCAAAATTTAGAATTAGTAGAGTAAAAAGATATTCGAACCTAAAATTGAAGAAGATAAATTATAGGAGATTCAAGAATAAAATAATCTTGATTGCTAATATGACAGTAATTAAATTTACGCCCGTTCTTAAAGCACATTCCGCGTTAGCTCAATGGTAGAGCATTCGGCTGTTAACCGAAGGGTTGTAGGTTCAAATCCTACACGCGGAGCAATGGAGCAAAAAAAGCCTCAACAAAATTTGAGGCTTTTTGTTTATTTACTAATGAAGATGGGGCTGGAGTCCGGAGTTCTTTATTTATTCAATTTGTAATTATCTGCTTTACAATTGACTTATAGTTGTTTGATTCTATATCAATTTAGATGAATTCAATTCAAATATTATTTGCACGAGTTTTCTTAATTTTAATTAATGGTTTTTGAAAGTTCTTGAAATTAGAAAGCCTATTACTTAATAATTTAAATTAAACTATTTTTTACAAAATAAATCTTTAAGTAAGATGTATAAAAAAAATCAGTTGATATTTACATTTACGTTTATTTTAGGGCTAACTTTCATTTCTTGTAAAAGTACTGAATCTGATGGAGAGAACCCGGGAAAGAAACACAGATTAAAAATTGAGCAAATAAAAATTGAAAAGGAAAGCGATGGATGCAAAAAAGAAAATTTACAAAACTGTGCAGAACTTAAAATAGAATATCCAAAATTAATTGGAGGTGAGAACAACAAAGCGGTTGATGATATAAACGAAAATATTAAGCTGCAGTTACTTCAGCCAATTCTTGACGAGGGCGAATATGATTCTCTTGATTCCTTGATTGATGCATACTTCAAAGAGTTTAATATAGTTGCCGAAGAAAATCCAAAATTAGCTCAGGGTTGGCAGATTGACAGAATTATACAAACCAAAAATCAAACTAAAAATATATTATCAATTGAATATTCAGATTATTCCTTTCTTGGGGGAGCACATCCGAATAGCTACATAGCTTATTCAAATTATTATCTTGCAACCGGCGAACAGGTTTCGTTGGATGAATGTTTTATTAAAAGTTATGAAGAACAATTGAATACCATTGGTGAAATATTTTTCAGAAAACAAAAAAATCTTAAAGAGAATTCTGATCTGTCTTCGGCAGGATATTGGTTTGATGAAAATAAATTTGAACTGAACGACAATTTTGCAATACTAAAAGTTGGTTTGCTTTTTTACTATAATTCTTATGAAATTGCCCCTTATGCAATAGGCCCTACCGAATTAGTAATACCTTATTCAGAAATTAAGCAATTAATTTTGACTAATGGTCCTCTCTCAGAATTTATCAAAAGCTAATTTATAACTAATACACTATAAAAAGGAAATTAAATAAATGAGAACTTTAATAATTACAATCTTCATTTTATATTCAATTAATGCTTTTTCACAAAACAATAATGAAAAAAAAGATACTCTTTGGACACCTAAAGGAGTAGTTGGTATAAATCTTTCCCAAGTCGCATTTACAAACTGGTCACAAGGAGGACAAAATTCTCTGGCTTTTACCTTCTTCTCAAATTTTGGAATTGATTACATTGGCGATCCCTGGAAATGGAGAAACAACCTTAGTTTTGCTTACGGTAGGACAAAGCTAGGTAAGGAAGGGTACAGAACAAATGACAATGAGATCTTTTTTGAAAGTACATTGATTTATAATGTTGGCTGGGCCGCCAGCCCATATGCAGGTGTCACGGCAAGAAGCCCGGTTAGTAAAGGATTTGATTATTCAATTAATCCTGCCGTACAAATAGTAAATTCCTTTGATCCACTGTATTTAACAGAAGGTCTTGGTTTTATTTATGATCAGATACCAAATTTTTCAACAAGGTTAGGTGTTGGGTTTAAACAAACTATTACTGACAAATTTACAAGCTACTCGGATGATCCAATGACTTCTAAGATTGAAAAGTTTAAAAATGAAACTGGTATTGAATCAGTTTCTGAGTACAAATGGCTTTTTATGGAAAATATGACTTATTCAACATACTTGAGATTATTTGGTAGCTTTGAAGATCTGGCGGTTTGGGATGTGAGGTGGGATAATATGATAACTGCTAAAGTAAACGATTATATTAATGTTAACTTTGGAGTCCTTGTTATTTATGATGTTAATGAGACTTTAAAAACACAGGTTAAAGAAGCGTTACAGCTTGGGATATCTTATACTCTTTTTTAGTTTATTAAGGTTTACATAGAAAGTAATATTAGAAATGAATTGTCCAGTTGATAATATGCCAATGATCGTGCTTGAACTTGAGCAGATTGAAATAGATTATTGTACTCATTGTGGGGGAATTTGGCTCGATTCGGGTGAACTTGAACTCATGATAGATAACAATGAAGAGAGAAAATATATCAATAGTATATTTAAACAGGATCTAAAGAGCGAAGAAAAATCTTATAAATGTCCCAGATGTTCAAAGAAAATGTCGAAGGTTTCGGTTGGAAATAATGGGGAAGTTCTAATTGACAAATGTCCGAAAAATCACGGTTTATGGTTTGATAAAGGTGAACTTGAAAAAGTGCTTCTGCTTGGATTAAAGGGAAAAGAGAACAAAATTATATCTCTTTTAAAACAAATGTTTGAAAATAAACTAACTACTAATTAGTAGGAGAAAAATCAAATGGCGGTATTAATTGTAGTAATTGTGTTGGTTGTACTTGTTGCTATTATGGCAATTTCAATGTACAACTCGCTAGTTCAATTGCGTAATCAGGTTAAAAATGCATGGTCTCAAATTGAAGTACAATTAAAAAGAAGACACGATCTTATTCCAAACCTGATTGAAACTGTAAAAGGTTACATGAAACATTAACGTGAACTACTTGAAAATGTAACTAAATACAGAAGCCAGGCAATGGGTGCAGGTTCGGTTGGAGAAAAATCTAAAGCTGAAGGTATGCTTAGTGGTGCTTTGGGTCAGCTCCGGGTTCAAATTGAAAATTATCCAGATTTAAAAGCAAACCAAAATTTTCTGGCTCTGCAGGAAGAGTTGACTGCTACCGAAAATAAAATATCTTTCTCAAGACAAAATTATAATGACCAAGTGTTATTTTATAACAACAAAATCCAGATGTTTCCTTCTAACATTATGGCTGGAATGTTTGGATTTAAACAAGAAGAGTTTTTTGAAATTGAAGAACCCTCAGAACGACAGGTTCCAAAAGTTAGTTTTTAAATTTCTTTTAAATTATTGTTATGTGGGAATTAATAAGTGCCAACAAGCGAAAATCACTTGTCCTCTTCATTGCTCTTGGTATCGTACTAATCCTCTTAGGATTTGTGATCGGAAGCGCCTACCTATCAGAAAATGGAGGTTATGTAGGCGTTTTTTTCGCATTGGTTCTCTGGGGAATCCTTTCTTTGGTCAGCTACTTTTCAGGTAGTAAAATATTACTTGCAGTAAGCGGTGCACAGGAAGTTACTCAGGAAGTCCATCCTCAATTATTCAACGTTGTCGAAGAAATGAAAATTGCTTCCGGTTGGAAGTATATGCCGAAGATTTACATTATTAATTCTGAAGCGCCTAATGCATTTGCAACCGGAGTCAAACCGGAAAATACTGCAATTGCCGTTACTGCAGGGTTACTTGCAAGGTTAAACAGAGATGAATTACAAGGAGTTATTGCACACGAAATGTCGCATATAGTAAACCGGGATATTTTGTTTATGACTTTTGCGGGAATGATGCTCGGTGCAATTGTTCTTATATCACAAGTATTTTTAAGAAGCTTCTGGTTTACAGGTGGGGGAGGTAGATACAGATCAAAATCAAAAGACAGCGGACAAGCACAACTTATATTTTTAGCTGTTGCAATTCTGTTTGCAATACTTGCACCAATAATGGCACAACTTCTTTACTTTGCAATTTCCAGAAGAAGGGAATATTTAGCAGATGCATCCGCTGTACGGTTTACAAGATATCCTGAAGGATTAGCTTCAGCTCTTCAAAAAATATCTTCATCTTCTGAAGAATTAAAATCTGCAAACAAAGTCACTGCTCCGATGTTTATTGTTAATCCATTAAAGCCGAAAGGAATGAAACTTAGTGATCTTACGAGCACACATCCGCCTATTTCTGAAAGAATTAGAATATTGAGAAGTATTGGTGGTGGAGCAAACTATTCTGATTACCAGCAGGCTTACAGCAAAGTAAAAGGAAGAAGCTCAGTAATAATTCCTAATTCGGGATTGTCCGATGCTACAAAGATCGGTTTGCGTGAAGGTATAGGTGTTCCATTAGCTCCTTTGAATTTGAAACAGACACAACGTGATACAGGTGATATAATGATGAAAGTAAATAATTATTCTTTCATCAATTGTGAATGTGGATTAAGATTAAAAATTCCGCCCGAATATAAAAACGAAGTTGTTGTTTGCCCGAAGTGTGGAAGAACACATCAGCTAAATTAATAGCTGTAATAAAATCTTAAGTAAAATTAAAATGCACCAACAATAGTGCAAACTAATTTTCCATCTGAAACCCGATCCTTTACGTTACATTTTACAATTTTGCCCCGAAATTTCCATTCCATATCTTCTCTGTCTCTTGACTCACTTGGATGGTAAAGTTCCGGAGCATCAATTGATGAGATACAAATTGTTTCCTGGTTTTGATAAAGGAATTTGTTTTTAGGTGATGACCAGGTTACCCTCATCTGGAAAGTATCTTCATCAACAATTTTAACTGCAAATCCATGAATCGAGTCGCAAACCTTATTGACCTGTCCAATCAAGTTAAAAGGTTCAGAAATTACATTTGTTAACATAGTTTAAGCCTGCTATTTAATTTTGATAAATTAATTTGAAAATTGTAATTAAAAATCCGGCAATTCAGTTAGATTATCACCTGCCAGTTTTTGTGAATCGGTTCGTAAAAACAATTCTTCAACTTTAGCTAATGATACAAACATTCCTCTTCTCCAGTTCCCGTTTCTCTCTCTGTAAATTGTCATAAAGGAATTCCCGTCCGAGATTGCTTTAAGTACTTCTTCTTTTGTCCAGGTTGTACTTTCCCCGATATAGCTTCCTTTATCTGAATGAATTTTAAAATGTGAAGCAATCCTTTTCCCCGAATCCACCTGGTGTCTGACGGCAGAAACCAGAAAGTCAGCCCACTTTTCCATTATCACTTTTTTCCTCTTTCTTTGTTATTATTTTGAGTTAGTTAATTATTAAAATCTCTGGTTCTATTTTAATACAGAATGGGGAAAACTACATTAGTACATGTACTAATAAAATTTTGTCCGAAGCTAAAAATCTTTAGTACATGTACTAAAGGAGGAATAAAAAAACCTCAAAATTGAGCAATTAGTGGATGGAAGATTGAGGAGTGATTTTGAGTTTAATTTTAAGACGAGGATTATCTTCTCTGAAGATAGTGAAAAAGATTGCGATTATACTTTCAAATAAAACTGTTGAATAATAGAATATAACTTTAATATCATAATTATTAAGAAAAACTAATAAATTAATTACCATTAAAAGTTCATAAAAAACCAAGACAAACAAGAAAACGTTAATAGCATTATATTTATAAAACGATACAAAAGCTATTTTCAAAAACTTAAATATAATTATTATATGTAAAATGATTATTAAGTGAAGTCGATTTTGAATCAAAAATAATCCGGCAATAAATGCAGTGATGAATAAAAAATGAAAATACCAATACTTTTTTATGTTATTTAATGAAAAATCAATTGAATATATTAATAAGACGGCAGCAATAGGATGGATATAATAGTTACTTATGTGAAAAATATGAAGGGCAACTAAGTTTAACGGATCTGACAGAGCTAAAATCAAAAAATATACAAAAAATCTTTCTTTAAATTGTCTGATTGGTGTAAGAAACCAAAAGAACATTGATATATATTGAATAATTACAGCAATTGCCATTTTAAAGTGTGTCGATATTATCAGATGAACAAGTTGGGGGACATAATGTACTCACTTCCATTACCTTATCACCATATCCTATTGATAATACAGAAGTTCTTTCCTGAACCTCAATATTTTGTCCGCTGCCCTGATCAAGCAGGCTTTTTAAGACACTTGTTGTATATAGTGAAAAAACTACAGCCGAGCTTATAGGCGAAGATGATGGTGGATAAATTACGTTTCTATGACTGTCGAGAACAATTACCTGATTATTAATGACTTTAAACATTATTGAAGTTCCACAAGTGCCTAATAAGGGTTTAACAACAGAAACAGGTATTTGGATTGAGTTTTGTACAGGTCCAAAATTCTGGTTTGCGCCCTGTGCAGAAAAAATTTGTCCGTAAGTTGACATGATATCCTCATATTATTTTGCTTTATAAAAATTAGTTTTACAGTTAGTTTTTACAATTAAGAAATAAATAGTTACTCAATATGGATAAATACGTGTTAAATTATTTATAGTTCTTTTTCTTTATTAAAGTATAGAAAAGCAAAGCGAACCAGATCGGAACGTGTTTTAAGTACAAATTTTTTCATTATACCTGACCTGTAATAATCCACACTTTTTTTGCTTGTTTTTAACTTATCAGCAATTTCTTTGCTATTTAAACCCTGGTTAATACACCTTAAAATTTGTTCTTCAATATGGGAAATCTCTTCAAGCTGATAAATTTTCTTGTCACTTACACCATCAGATTCAAATTCATTTATAAGTTGTTCAAGTTTTTGCTCATCCCATTTACCGCGGAAGTATTTCCCTCCATCATAAACCTTTTCAAGTGCATAAACTAATTCGCCTTCCATTATATTTTTATTTACCAATCCCAAACCACCCGATTTAAGTACTTTGTAGATATATTCATCAGTATCATACATTGACAAAAATAATGCTTTTACTTCCGGATCTTTTTCTTTTATTTTAGAAACCGCTTCAAGTCCGGACATTTGCGGCATTGCAATATCGGCAAGCACAATATCCGGATTTACTTCAAAGTATTTATTCACAAGTTCAGTTCCATTTTCAGCTTCTCCAAGAATATATATGTTTGGATGATCCTGCAGCAGCCTGATTATGCCGGATCTGAAAAGTTTATGATCATCAGCGACCAGCACTCTTATAGTTAATTCTTTTTTCATCATTTGTTTGTTTAAATGGAAAATTAATAATTAATGCACAACCTTTATCTATTTTAGACTCAATATAAAATGTTCCTCCAAGCCGTTCAACATTTTCCTGCATATTTAAAAGACCCATTCCTTCTGAAATGTATTTTTCATTAAATAGAATTGTTGGTTTAAAACCGATTCCATCATCTGAAATGACAAGTGAAATTGAATCATCTTCAACATTCAGATTAATTGTAAAGTTTTTGGCTTTGGAATGTTTCATAATATTATTAAGCGATTCCTGTGTAACTCTATAAATACAGACTTCCAATTCTTTAGGAATTTTTACAGTATCATCCAATAGATGGATATGAGAAATTATTGAGCTTTCTTTTGAAACCTTTTTACAAATTGATGCGAGAACGGTATTTAATCCAAGCTCATCGAGGCTTAGAGGCCTGATTCTACGAGCAATTTCCTTTATTTCCGTAACAGTATCATCTAAAAGAGAAAAGGTGCTTTCGAACTCCTCAGCTGCATTTCCATTAGGATTTAATTTTTTCAGCTTTTGAAGGCTTAATCGAATTAATAACAAGTTTTGACCTACAGAATCATGTAACAAACCAGCAAGTTTGCTTCTCTCTTCTTCCAAAACAGTTGATAACTGAGCGGAAGATTGCTTTAGAAGTTTCTGATAGGTATGCATCTGCTCATCGTGTTTTTTGTTTTCAGTTCTGTCATAAAAATACAATTGTGTCATATCAAGTAAAGAAATTCCATGAATATTAATTTCATAAAATTTTTCATTTATAACACGGGTAAATACAGTGGAGTTATTTTTAGCAATCAAATCCTTCAAATCAATTTCAAAGGATTCAATTACAGAATTGATATTTCTTTTTGAAGTTATGTCAATTCTAAAATTTTCTTTTGCGGATTTATTTATTTCTACTATATCCCCTTTAGGGTTGAGCTTGATTATAGGATTCGGATCTAACTCAGAAAATAACGTTAGCAGTTTTGCATTCTTTAGTTCAAGGTTTTCTTTTTCTTCACTGTGCTTGACTAAAAGGGGTTGATAAATATATCTGTAAGATATAAATGCAACAAGAAAAAGCAGCATAAAGAAAATAAGTGAAAGAAAAACAGGATTATAAATGCTGAAGAAAAACTCAAAATATTTATTTAAACCAAAATCTTGCAATGTTTAAAATCCTTGTATCTCAATAAAATTTTCCTATAACCGAATTTTAATGTCTAATAAGACATTTTATCCAAATAATTCAATTATTCTAACTATTTCAATTATTTATTACCTGATAATAACACTTAAACATAGTATTAAGCAAATTTTTAGTTTAGTACATGTACTAACTATTTTCATCAAATCCGGAAATTTTATTAGTACATGTACTAATGATGATGTGAAATTTCTTCATTATGTTGGTGTTAGATCATTGAAAATTTGATTTGTTAAGTTTTAATCCGGGAGGCACCTTGGGAGGCGATTAAAATAGTTAGTTGACACACTTGTTCTCTCCAGTCCTGTTTCTTGGGTGGAAATAAGGACAAAAAAGGTCGAAGCCACAGCTCTGTGGTTGTATGACAAAATGGGGGTGTTATCAAGCTCTCTGAAGAATGGCGAATCATATGCCCGTTGCGGTTTTTGTGGCGGGCATTGATTTATTCTATAATTCATTTAATGATCCTATCAATTTCTTGCGTTTTAGCAAGTTTTTCCCATTTACAAGAATTCATATTTTAGATTTATTCGTTATGAAAATTTCTAATAGGAACTGTTGATAATTGCAACGGTTTGCATTGGCTTATATTTTGTAAACATGGTAATGTTTATTACAAATATTGTTGTAAAATAAAGCCTTTTCAGGGGAAATATGGAAAAACAAAGTCGTAGAAACTTCATTAAAACTGCCGGTTTATTAACTGCTACAGTTGCCGGAATTCCTACCAAATCAGCACAAGCAGCACCAGAGAATATTTTATCCGAAGACCGGATGGGAGTTCTTGTAGATACAACAGTTTGTATCGGCTGTAGAAATTGCGAGTGGGCATGTAAAACAGCTCACGATTTACCAGCAGGAGATTTATCCAGCTATGATAATAAATCTGTTTTCAAAGAGATGCGTCGACCGGATCCTTTAGCTTTAACTGTTGTTAATCAATACGAGAGTAAAAAAGAACTTAATTCTCCAATTGATGTTAAAGTTCAATGTATGCACTGTGATCATCCTGCCTGTGTTTCAGCATGCATTGTTGGAGCTTTTTCAAAAAAAGAAAACGGCTCAGTGGTTTGGGATACTGATAAATGTATTGGATGTCGTTACTGTATGGTTGCGTGCCCGTTCCAGATTCCATCGTTTGAATATGATAAAGCTTTAAATCCTCAGATAAGAAAATGTGATTTTTGTTTTGAACGAACTAAAGAAGGTTTACTTCCTGCCTGTGTTGATATTTGTCCTGTCGAAACTTTAACATATGGACCAAGAAATGATCTGATAAAAATTGCAAGAGAAAAAATTAAAAAATATCCTGACAGATATATTGATTATATCTATGGAGAAAATGAAGTTGGTGGCACAGCCTGGCTTTACCTTGCCGGACAGGATTTAGCAAAAACAAAAGCTCTTCCAAATCTTGGTAAAAATGCAGCTCCTGGTGTATCAGAATCCATTCAACACGGAATATTTGCCTATTTCGTTCCTCCAGCGTCCTTATACGCTTTGCTTGGTGGAATTATGTGGCTGAGTAAAAAGAAAAAAGCAAGCGAAGGAGAGGAGGAATAAGATGTCAGAATATTTAAAACCTGTTCCAATTCAAAAAAAGTTTTTTACACCCGGTGTAATTGTTTTGTGCATAATTGCAATTAATGGATTAGCATTTCTTGCAGCAAGATTTATTTTCGGTATCGGCTTAGTTACAAATTTAAATAACCAATATCCGTGGGGAATCTGGATCGGAATTGATGTTGCTGCTGGTGTTGCACTTGCAGCAGGTGGATTTACTTCTGCTGCGCTCGGACACATCATGCACCGTGATCAATATCATTCTATTGTCAGACCGGCATTACTCACAGCAATGCTTGGCTACACTTTTGTTGCGTTGGGAGTTTTTGTCGATTTAGGAAGGTGGTATGATATCTGGCACCCGATATTTATGTGGAATGGTAATTCAGCATTGTTTGAAGTCGGTATTTGTGTAATGATGTACGTAACAGTTCTTTATATAGAATTTCTTCCAATTGTAACTGAAAGATTTATTGGTAGACTGAATTTAAAAGGATTTTTATCTTTTCTGAATAAGCCTCTGGATAAGATTTTAAGAGTTTTAGATAAAGCACTTAATAAAACAATATTCATATTTATCATTCTTGGTGTTGTACTTTCAACACTTCATCAATCCTCTTTAGGAACATTAATGGTTATTGCCGGACCTAAAATGCATCCTCTCTGGCAAACACCGGTACTGCCACTTTTGTTTTTAGTATCAGCAATCTCTGTTGGCTTCCCAATGGTAATTTTTGAATCGATGTTAGCATCAAAATCTTTTGGGACGAAAATAGAAATGGAAGTGTTAACGCCACTTGGATATACAATCGCTCCTCTTTTAGGAGTTTATCTCGCATTTAAAATTGGCGATATGATGATCAGGGAAACTTTTGTCTACCTGACCGAATTCAACACTGCGAGTGTAATGTTTACAATTGAAGTTGTAGTTGGAATAATAATTCCTTTAAGAATGTTTTTATCGAAAAAGGTTTTGAAATCTCCGGGATTACTTTTTACAGCATCTTCGCTTGTAATATTCGGCGTTCTTCTTAACAGGATTAATAACTTTGTTGTTGCCTATACGCCACCATATTCATTTGGTTCATATTTCCCATCAATTGGAGAAATATCGGTGACTGTTGGATTCGTTGCGTTATTAGTACTCATTTACAGGTTTATTGTTCTCAACTTCCCGGTTATAAGTCTGCCGGATAAAAGATTTAGTATAAAAGCAAAATACACTATTAAGGGATAGAAGGTAAAATTATGAAAGCGGTAATTCTCGGAATACTAATTTTTTCAACTATCACTCTTGCACAGACAATTAGTAAAGATCATTCTTTACAAAATATTACTTGTAAAACATGCCACGTTTGTGATGTTCCAACTAAACAGGATCCGTGTTTGGTAGCTTGTCCAAGAAATGAAATGATCACGGTTCATCAAACAGCAGAAGAGGGACCGGATGTAATTACAATAGATAAACTTGTTGATAAATATCAACCTGTAACTTTCTCACACAAAGTTCATGCACAGATGTCTGAAATGTCCGGTGGATGTGCAAACTGTCATCATTACAACACTTCCAGTCCGATTGTCAAATGCGCCGATTGTCATAGTGTTGAAAGAAAAAGGGAAGATATAAGTAAACCTGATCTGGAAGCCGCATTTCACAGACAGTGTATAAGCTGTCATAAAGAATGGAGTCATTCTACGGATTGCAATTCCTGCCATGTTCAAAAAGGAGTAAAAGTAACACAGAAAGTAATTAAGGATATAAACCATCCTGCAATAAATGAACCTGAAAAATTAATTTATGAAACAAACTACGATGAAGGAAAGATTGTTACGTTCTTCCACAATGAACACACGAAACTTTTCGGTGCTGAATGCATAAGCTGTCATCAAAACGATAGTTGTACAAGATGTCATGACAGTGAAAAAGTAAAACCTATTTCCTCCAATCTTCCTGAAAAAATTACTAAGACCGTTTCAGAACATCACCAGCCTTGTTTTAAATGTCATGAAAATGACGAATGCACAAAATGCCATATGGATAAACCAGCCGGGGAATTTAATCATAAATTAAGTACAGGCTGGGCCCTAAACAGGTTCCACGAAAAGCTTGAATGTAAAAAGTGTCACGGAGCGAATAATAAGTTTGTTAAACTGAATAATAACTGCACATCTTGTCATAAAGAATTTACTGATGGTTCATTCCAGCATGTTAAAACCGGACTAAAACTTAACGAAACACATTCCGAATTAGAGTGTGAAGATTGTCATCTTGAAAATAATTTTGCGAATAAACCAGACTGTACAAACTGTCATGATGATAAAAGTTTTCCAAATGATAAACCTGGTACACTAGTTAAAGTTGTAAAGAAATGATATTGAATAAGAAAAACTTGCAAACTTGTTTGGTAGATGAATGAGATGTTTTTGATTGATGAGAAAGATAAAAATGTTTAAGAAAATAGGGTTCCGTTTAATTTTTGTAGTAGCATTAACATCATTAATTATAATTGGTGTGTTTGCCTACTTTAACGTCAAATCACAAAGCAACAGTCTTATATCAGAAGTTGAGAGGCATGCAAATCAGCTTGCTGAAACTGTAATCTCAAGCACGCGCTACGATATGATGCTTAATCAGAGAGAGCGCATTCAGCAAACCATAAATTCGATCGGTACACAACCACAGATTAGAGATGTAAGGATTATTAACAAAATTGGTGAAATTATTTACTCCTCCGATTCGACAAATATTAATAAAATGGTTGATAAGAGGGCCGAAAGTTGTTATGCCTGTCATTCAGAAGATAAACCGCTTGAGCAAATTTCTATCACTGAAAGGACAAGAATTTTCAGGGTTAATCCGGATTCAAACCGTGTTATCGGAATAATATCTCCAATCTATAATGAAAAATCCTGCTGGCAGTCTGATTGTCATGCACATCCGCAAAATCAAAAAGTGCTCGGAGTTTTAGATGTTTCAATTTCTCTTGCAGAGGTTGATAAAACTATTTTAAAAAGCGAATGGGAAATTGTATTCTTTGCGATTGTTGCAATTCTTGGGGTTGGGACCTTGATCGGATTTTTTGTAAGAAGATGGGTTTCCTATCCGGTTAATGATTTGCTTGGAGCTACAAAACAAATTGGAATGGGAAATCTTAATTATGTGATTAAAGATCAGGATGATGATGAAATAGGGTTACTTGCGAGATCTTTTAATAACATGACCAAAAAACTTGCAGAAGCAAGAATGCAGCTTTTCCAATCAGATAAGATGGCTTCGCTTGGAAGACTTGCTGCCGGTGTTGCACACGAAATTAATAATCCGCTTACCGGAGTTTTAACATACAGCAGCTTTCTCCTGAAGCGAACGAAAGACAATCCCGAATTCCAGGAAGATCTGAATATTATTGTTAGGGAAACTTTACGAAGCAGGGAAATTGTTAAAAGCCTGCTTGATTTTGCACGACAATCAGTTCCCAAAAAAAACAGTGCAAGTATTAATGATATTATTGATAAAGCAGTTAGTGTAATTGAAAATCAGCTTTCAATAAATAAAGTAAAACTTATAAAAGAATTAGATGCTGATCTTTCTAAAATAACAGTTGATGCAAACCAGATTCAGCAGGTATTCATTAATTTATTTGTGAATGCCTCCGATGCAATTGGAAAAAATGGTGGAACGATCACTGTATCAACCCATCAGATTTCACTCTCTCCTTACGGAATTGCACAAGTTAAAAAAGCAACTTGTCCAAAAAGGCATAGCCTAATTGATAATGATTTTAAAATTGACGGATTGCCTGCAATTAAAGTCAAAGTACGCTCAGGAGGAAATGAAGGTATCATTCATCTTGATCCTATTTATGGTAAGCATCGAAATAATTTTGATATTGATTTTGGTATAACAAAAGATACCGAGTTTGTTTGTCCGGAATGTAACAATTCCGTTATTGAACAAAATAAGGTATGTCCTAAATGCGGGGCCCCAGTGTTTGCTTTCGAAATAAGCGGGCAGGGAGTTTATGAAGTCTGTTCTTCCATAAACAGTGATTGGGAAAAATGGGATTTTGTAGATTCATCCGGGTTAAGCGAATATGTTGAAATAAAAATAAAAGATACCGGTTCCGGAATAAGTAATGACGATATGGAAAGAATTTTTGAACCGTTCTTTTCTACAAAAGGACAAAAGGGAACTGGGCTTGGTTTGGCAGTGATCTGGGGAATAATCGATAATCACAATGGAAGTATAAAAGTGGAAAGTGAAATTGGAAAAGGAACAACATTTACAATACGTTTACCCTTAATCGCTCAACGGTAAAATTAAATGAGTAAAACATCAGACATACTTGTAATCGATGATGAACAGGTAGTGATAGACGCTGTGATAAAAATTTGTTCATTGGATAATTATTCTGTTGAGACTGCGTCAACAGTTACCCAGGCTTTAGAAAAAATAAGTCACAATAAATATGGGATTATAATTAGTGATATCATGCTTCCTGATGGTGACGGATTTCAAATTCTTGATGAACTTCGAAACCGGAATATTGAAAGTGCAATAATAATGATGACGGGTTTTTCAACGGTTGAAAATGCAGTTAATTCTTTGTACAAAGGCGCGATTGATTTTATCCCTAAACCGTTTACAGTTGACGAATTATTGAATTCTGTTTTCCGTGCAAATAAATATCAGAAAATAAAAGTCAGACAAGAACAAATGTCGATGCAGAAAAGAAACGGGGAAATTCTTTATGTGAATTGTCCGGCAAAATATTTTCGTCTAGGTTATTCAAGCTGGATGTTCCCGGAAAGAGACGGCTCGGTTTTAATCGGAGTTTGTGATTTGTTTCTTAAGACAATTGATTCGGTTAAAGAAATAGAATTTACAGAAAGTGAATCTGAAATTGTTCAGGGAATAAGTTGTGCAACAATTACTTCCGGTGATGAAAGGGTGCATAAAATTCTTTCACCGGTTTCAGGAAGAATTGTTGAAGTAAACAATAATTTGAAAGCTAACTGCAGCCTTATTGAAAAAGATCCATACTTTGAAGGCTGGATGTACCGGGTTATACCTATGGACATCGGGTATGAACAAAAACTTTTAACGCCTTGCAGTTCAGACAGGCTTTAATATGTTTTTAAAGAAAATTGAAAAGAAAGAAAATCATTAGGAGAAAAAATTATGGCATTATTCATACTTGCAATAATCGTTTTTATAGTAGCGGATATTCTTATCCGTTCGATACGCAAGCAATTAACGGAAAAGAAATTAAAGAAGGAACGTGAAGTTGTTTTGCAGGAAAGCTTCAAATTAGATTTTACCAGTGAAGCTAAAACGCTTAAAAGAGCAGAAGTTGAAAATCCGAAAGCAAAAATTCTTTGTGTTGATGATGAAGAAGTTATTCTCGGCAGCTTCAGAAAAATTCTTGTTCTTGATGGATATTCAATTGATACAGTTGAGACAGGTCAGGAAGCTCTGGGATTAATTCAAAAGCATCATTACGATTTTCTTTTTACAGATCTTAAAATGCCGGCAATGGATGGTGTTGAAGTTACAAAATCAGTTAAACATTTAAGGCCTGATATTGATGTTATAATTATTACCGGATACGCATCAGTTGAAACTGCGGTTGAAACAATGAAATACGGTGCAATGGATTATGTCGAAAAACCATTTACTGAAGATGAGCTTCTTGCGTTTGTTAAAAAGATACTAATAAAAAGACAGGATAAAATTCAGAAACAACTAAAACCTAAGGTTCACATTACACATCTACCGGCTGCTAATGATTTTATAAGAGGAGAATTTTCTATCCCCGGAGGTGTATTCATTGCAAAAAATCATACCTGGTTCAATATCACGCAGGCAGGAATAACTAAAGTTGGAATTGATGACTTTGCAAAAAAACTTATCGGAAGAATTGATGCAGTTGAACTTCCAAACCTTGGAATGGATTTAAAAGCCGGGCAACCTTTGTTTACAATTAAACAAGGAAATAAAAGTGTAACGTTCAGTTCTCCTGTAACAGGAAAAGTATCCCAGGTTAATACTTTGTTAAAAGACAATCCTGCATCTTTGGATATAACTCCCTATGAAAAAAACTGGGTTTGTGCATTAGACACTGAAAATATTGATGACGAAATTAAAAACATGAACATCGGAAAATCTGCAGTAACATTTTACCAGGAAGACATTGAAAAATTCAAAAACTTAGTTAAAGAATTGATCAAGTCTGAAAAGAGAGAAGGGGAATATATAGAAGATGGGCAAATTTATATTGGTCATCTTGAAAAACTAACCAATGGAAACTGGCAAAGAATTATAGCAGAGTTTTTTGTTAGATAAATAGTCTTGTGATGAAAGTAAAACTGAAGGCGGATATTATTCCGCCTTTTTTTAAAAAAATGATATCGTAATTGATTAGTCAACTTTTGCAGTTGCTTCAATTTTTATTTTCCCTGCTTTTGAAAAGAATAAAGTAAATTGGGCTTTGCTACCTTTTAAAATATCCTTCTTCAGTTTCATTACCATAATATGGTATGAACCGGGTTTAAAATTAATTGTTGAATTTGGTTCAATAACCAGATGTTTTATTTCGCGCATTCCGTTTAACTCACCTTCCTGGTAAGTTTCATGGATTTGAACTTTGCCTGAAATATCAGATGTAACTTTATATAATGTGTCTGGCTCACTAGTTGTATTATCCATAGTAAAATAAAGTGCTGTACCCATTTTTTCCGCTCCGGGTCTCATCCAGGCATCGTGGATCTTTATAGCATGCCCGGAAAAAATTGAAACAATAATTAATGCAAAATATAATTTCATTCTAATCTCCTAATTCTTTTATGTCGTTTACAAGTTCAGAAATATTAGCTGTGCTTCCTTTGTAGTATTTCCTGATTTTAGAATCCTTATCAACAAGTGCAATCCTGTCGGTGTGCATAATTGTATAACTTAATTCTCCGTCATCGGAATAACTACTGTCAGTCGGAATAGCTGTTACATCAAATCTTCTCATTAAATCTGAAATGATTGATTTTTTCCCCGTTAACAAATTCCACTTAGTCAGATCAAGTTCCCGGATTTCAGCAAACTTTTTTAATACTCCCGGAGTATCACGTTCAGGATCAAAACTTACAACAACATAGTTTATATTTTCAATTCCTTCTTTATCCAGTTCTTCCTGGGAGAGATATAGATTATGTGTTGTCATTGGACAAATATCTGCACAATGTGTATAAATGAAAGCAATAAGCGTTCGCTTACCATTTAGCAATGACGGAAAAGAAACATTTAGGCTATCCTGGTTTAATAATGAATAGCTTTCTTTTTTAAGATCTTTATCAAATGGAAAATTTTTAATACATCCGGTTATTACCGGAATTAATAAAATTAGAATGGCTGCTATAACTTTAAGCTTTTTAATGAATTTCATTTTACTTTTTTGTTTAATCTTAAATGATTACCATGCAACCTAAAGCTTTTATTTAAACAAGTAAATCCCATAATTCATTTATTATTATTTTTCATTTTATGAATAAACTCTTATCTGATAGAATCCCACCATTTAGTTTTTGCAGGACAATTAATGGGAAAATCCTGCATAGCGAAATAATTTTATCACAAAATATTTCATGGTTGATTGCAAACAGGCTTCCCTACAATTATAATTTTGCGGATGATTTAAAAAATAGTATTTCAGAACATCCAAATGGGTGTATGATAGATGGTTGTAATGAAAGTACTGCAAAGTTTCTTTCCGATAATGGTTTTGAAAAAATAAAACTCGGGAAAGAAGCTGTACTTGAACTTCGTGGCGATCACTTTAATAAAAAATCAGTAAAAGAATTAGTCAGAAGGGGATTAAGAAATAAATATTTTGAAGAACAACCTTTCTCTAATCAAGCAGTAAAAAAATTACGTTTATTTAGAAAAGAATGTGCGCATGGTAATAAACCACAACTGAAATATTTATTTACTGATGAATTACACGAATTTAACAGGCTATTTGTTCTGACAGATGAAGAAAGAAATTGGTTAGGCGCTATTATGATTTCGGATAAAGATAAGGATTTTGCCCAAACTGAATTGATTTTAAGAAAGAAAAATGCTCCGGTTGGAGTTATGGAGGCACTGATCTTTTCAATTTATTATAAGCTGTTAGATGAAGGTTATAAGTATTGGAGCCTGGGCGCTGTTCCTTTTGTGAGTTATGAAAATCATTTCTTCAGCAAATCCGGGTTTATAAATTCAGGTGGAAGGAAAATGAGATTTGCATACAATTACAAAGGACTTTATGATTTTAAAAATAAATTTAAACCCATCTGGCTTGACTATTATTTTTGTGTTAAACCAAAATTAAAATTGTCATCTATGGTTTCAATATTAATTAAAACAAATTTGCTGAATTTAATTTTATACAATCTTCACCTATCATTTTTAATGAGGCAATAGAATTTTATGAATGAAAATGAAACTGCTGTAAAATTATTTGGGGATATGTCTCCATCTGAATTTAAAAAACTAGGTTATCAAACTATCGATTGGATTGCCAACTATCTTGATAATATCGAAAAGTTCCCTGTGTTGCCTTATATAAAATACGGTGATGTAAAAAAGAATCTACAATCTAATCCACCAAATAAAGGAGAAAACCCAGAAAAATTTTTAGGTGAAATTGATAATCTCTTGATGAAAGGAATTACTCACTGGAATCATCCTGATTTTATGGCCTACTTTAATTCAACTTCCAGTGGACCCGGAATTTTAGCAGAACTTCTCAGTGCAGGATTTAATATTAACGGAATGGCGTGGCACACCTGTCCTTCCGCAACTGAACTTGAAGAAACAATGATTGAATGGTACAAAAAGATATTTGCGCTACCCGATTACTTTTGGGGAATTGTTTATGATACAGCCTCGACAAGTTCATTCCACGCAATTGCTGCTGCACGTGAGCAGCTTTCACATTTGAAAATTAGAGAAAAGGGAATGGCTGGCAGAAGTGATATTCCGAGATTGAGAGTTTATTCTTCAACGGAAGCGCACTTTTCAATTGATAAAGCAGTTGTCTCGCTTGGCTTTGGACTGAAAGGAATAAGAAAAATTCCGGTTGATAAAGAATTCAGAATGATTCCTGCAAAACTAAATGAAGCGATTGAAGAAGATAGAAAAAACGGATGGCTTCCGTGCTGTGTTATTGCAACAGTGGGTACAACTTCATCTACTGCTGTTGACCCGGTTGATGAAATAGGAAGTATTTGTAATGAAGAAAATATTTGGCTTCACGTTGATGCGGCTTATGCCGGAACTGCAGCAGTTCTTCCGGAAATGCGATGGATTTATAAAGGAATAGAAAAAGCAGATTCTCTTGTTACAAATCCGCATAAATGGATGTTTACTCCGATTGATTTTAGTCTGCTGTTTACTAAAAAACCGGAAGTATTAAAAAGAGCTTTCAATATAAGTTCTGAATACCTGGATACTTCAAAAGATGTTGTCACAAATTTTATGGATTACGGAATTCAACTTGGAAGAAGATTCCGCTCATTAAAGCCGTGGTTTATTCTACGATACTTTGGAGTTGAGGGAATTCAAAACCGGATAAGAGAACACATCCGTCTTGCAAAAATGTTTGCCGGGTGGATTAAAGAAAGCAAAAAATTTGAATTAATTGTTCCTCCACATTTTAGTGTTGTTTGTTTTCGTGCATTGCCAAAAGGAGGAAAAGAAGAAAAAGAGATAAATTCACTCAATGAAAGTCTTATGAAAAAAATTAACGCAACAGGAGAACTGTTTCTATCTCACACAAAACTTAATGGAAAATACGTTATAAGAATTTGTATTTCCGGTTTAAGAACACAGGAAGAACATGTTAAAAAAGCATGGGAGTTATTAATAAAATTTCTGGATTAATAATTCGTGTGTTCATGGCAAATAATTAGCCACTAATTTACTATTTAGAACCCTCAATCTTCCAGCGTAAACCCGACTTTAATTGTAACCTGCCAGTGGGAGACCATTCCGTTATCAATATGTCCGCGTATATCAGTCATTTCAAACCATCGCATATTTCTAATACTCTGGCTGGCTTTTTTAATTGCGTTTTGAATTGCTTCTTCAATTGAATTCTGTGAACTACCCACTAATTCAACATTCTTATAAACATGATCACTCATATTTTCTCCTTATTTTTCTAATGGAAAATTTTGTTTGTTTATAATAATAAGAAACAAAGCAAATCTCAAATAATGATTAATCAGAAACCTTTTGGTTTTCTTTTCATCACACTTAAAGAAATTTTTTGAAAATAATACAGAGGAAATGATGGCAGCAAAAAAAGCTTATTTAAAACAGATAAAGGGAATCACGTTTGCCGGTAAAACAGATTCGGGTCACTGGATAACAATGGATGGACCAGAAAACTTTGGTGGAAGTGATGCAGGTATCAGACCAAAAGAATTAATCCTTCTTGCATTAGCAGGCTGTACAGGAAGTGATGTTGTTAGTATTCTGCAAAAGAAAAGAATAAAGCTGAATGATTTTGAAATAAATATTTCCGCAGAAATGAGTGATGAACATCCGAAAGTTTACACTGATATCGACCTTGAATATGTTTTTTATGGAGAGAATATTAATACAAAAGATGTTGAACGTGCGATTGAGCTTTCTTTAGGTACGTATTGTGCTGTAACTGCAATGCTACAAAAATCAGTGAATATAAAGCATACCTATAGAATCGAAAATAATTAATTAAAAAAGCCCCGTTAGAGGGGCTTTATAATTTAATAAAAACCCATGCTAACTTTTCTGATACAACCCGATTGTGTTTCCATCAGGATCAGAAATTAATGCATACCAACCCATAGCCGGAATTGTTGTTCGTTCACGTTTTACTTTTCCACCAGTTTCTTTTGTTTTGTTTAAAGCTTCATCAATATCATTGACATTAATGTGAAAGACAGTTGTGTCACCTACTTCAACCTTATCAACTTTTCTTAATCCTGCCATAATTCCCTGGTGATTATTGAATAAAAGATAACCGTTTCCAAACGGTTTAAATTCCCAGTCAAAAACTTTTTTCATAAAATCCTTTGATCTCTCAAGATCAGTTGAAGGAATCTCAATGTGTGAAATAATTGGTTGAGCCATAGTTTCCTCTGCTTTTCTGCTAGTTGAATAAATTGTTAAGTTGAAGTATCTAAAAATTAAATTATCCTGACTGAACTTACAATAAAAAACTCAATTAATATTTAATGAAATCAAATAAAAATTTTTATGATTCACTTTCAGGATTTTATGATGGGATGATTGATTTCAATAAAGCTGTTAAAAACAGGATTAAGCAGTTTGAAAAAATAGTTTTACCGAGAATGAAAACTGCCGCTGATATCGGGTGTGGAACGGGCATTGACTCCATTGCTTTAACTATTCTTGGATTGAAAGTGACATCATTAGATCCATCGGCAGGTATGTTGAAAATTGCAAAAAATAATTCGAAAAAGTTTAACACAAAAATTAAATATCTAAATTATTCAGCAGATGAAATTCCAAAAAATTATTTTGAAAAGTTTGACCTTGTTGTTTCTCTGGGAAATACATTTGCAAATATTTCTAATCGAGAACTTCTTAAATCTTTTGAAAGTTGTACAAAAATTTTAAAGAAGGAAGGTAGATTCATTTTTCAGATTCTGAATTACTCAAAAATTCTTAAAGAGAAAAAGAGGATTGTAAAAATCAGTTCTAACAATGAAAAATATTTTATCCGCTTTTATGATTTTCAAGACAATAAAATTCAGTTTAACATCCTTACATTTTCTAAACAGGAACCTGATTCTTCCCAGATAATTACAACTCAAATTTATCCTCACACATCAGACGAAATTCGTCCAGTTCTTTCCAAAACTGGTTTCAAAAAAATGAATATGTATTCAGGTTTTGGAGGAGAAAAGTTCCACCCACAAAAATCAAATAATTTGATTATTGACTGTTTTGCCTGAGTTCTTTATTGATTTGTGATACCCGACAAATCATATAAAGTTGGTATTGTATTCAAATTTCTAATGTTTTATGTTTGAATAAACGTTCAGTCAAAAATATGCCAAGAACAAAACAACAATACGAAGAAATAAGAAAAGTCAGCAAACAGAAAATCCTGGATGCAGCATTGGTGGTTTTTGCCAGAGATGGATATCACTCTTCAACAGTCAGTTCAATTGCAAACATAGCAGGGATTTCAAAAGGACTGCTTTACAATTATTTCAAAAGTAAAGAAGAATTGTTAAACGAATTAATGATTGGAATGTTCGATGAATTTATGAAAGAACTTTTACCATTAAAGCCCGGCGAAAAAATTATGAAGAAACACGTTATTAATTTTATTAATAAAAGTGTTGACCTGGTTCTCGAAAAACCCGAGTACTGGAAACTCTATTTCGGAGTATTTGTACAACCTGATGTGATGAGCATGCTGATGAAAAAAGTTATGGATAAAGTTTATCCTTACATGATTTCAATAGCTCAATACTTTAAAGAAAAAGGTGAAGAAGATCCAATTGCAACAATGCGTTACTTCTCGGCAATTTTAGATGGAATCCAGTTTCATATAATTATTGATCCTGAAACTTTTCCTGCTGAAAAAATTAAACAATTTATGATTAAACAATTTACATAACCATGAAAACACTTATTAAATATTTTTTCTTGTTCTTTTTTTCATTTTATCCTTTTGTAAATGCTCAAGACGCAAAAGAAATTATGCGTAAAGCTGATCAATTGATGAAATCCAAAAGCAGCTATTCAGAATTAAAGATGACAATTGTTAAAAAAGACTGGAGCCGGACAATCGGAATGAAAAGCTGGGCACTAGAGCCTGATTATGCTATAATTTATATAACCGAACCGGCAAGAGATAAAGGGACTGTGACACTCAAAAGAAAAAAGGAAGTCTGGAATTGGCTGCCATCGGCTCAGCGTGTCATAAAAATTCCGCCTTCGATGATGCTGCAGTCCTGGATGGGATCTGACTTCACAAATGATGATCTTGTAAAAGAATCATCCAAAGTTGATGATTACACTCACTCGATTCTTAGGAAGGAAAACTATGAGGGCTATGATTGTTATGTGATAGAGTCAATCCCGAAACCGGATGCGGGAGTTGTTTGGGGAAAGATAATAAGCTGGATTTCAGAAAATGAATTTTATCAACTCAAAGCTGAGTTTTATGATGAAGATGATTACCTGGTGAAAACATTTCTCGGTACCGATATTAAAAAAATGGATGATCGGACAATCCCGACTCACTGGGAAATGATTCCTGAAGATAAACCTGGAGAAAAAACTGTAATGATTTATGAAAAAATGGATTTTAATATTGATGCTAAAGAGTCATTCTTCTCTGAACAAAATATGAAAAGAATAAGATAATGAAGACTTACATTTTACTTGCCTGGCGCAATCTCTGGCGGAATAAAAAACGAACTTTCATCGCGGCATCCTCTGTTCTCTTTGCTGTGCTTCTTGCATTATTGATGCGTTCGATGCAAAGTGGTTATTATGACTATATGATTGATGCTTCCGTGAGAATGTACACTGGCTATATCCAGGTTCACGGAAAAGACTACTGGGAAAAAAGATCACTAGAAGAAAGTATGGTATTAGATAAAGAAAAAATTGTTGAAATTAAAAGTATCGAAGGTGTTACACATACAGTAAACAGGTTTGAAACATTTTCATTGCTTTCCCATGGAAATGTTACAAAGGTTGCACAAATTATAGGAATTGAACCGAAGGATGAAGACCAGATAACAAGGTTGAAAGCGAAAGTTGTTAAGGGGACTTACCTGCAAAAAGATTCAAAAGGTATTTTACTTGCTCAAGGTTTAGCAGAACTTCTGAATGCAGGATTAGGTGATACCGTGGTAATTTATGGGCAGGGTTATCACGGAGTCACCGCTGCAGAACTTGTTCCAGTCCAGGGAATAGTGAAGTTTACTTTGCCGGAACTGAATAAATCATTTTCATATTTAAGTATTCCTTATGCACAATGGGTTTTTTCTGCTCCCGGAAGAACCACTTCACTTTCAATTATGATTGATAATCCTAAATCAGTGGATGGCATTACAGAAAAAATTCAAAAACTGTTTGATAAAAATTATGAAGTAATGACGTGGGAAAAATTATCTCCTGAACTTGTTCAGTCAATTCAAGTTGATAATGCACAGGGAATAATTATGCTTGCAATTTTATATCTCGTAATAGCGTTTGGAATTTTCGGAACAGTAATGATGATGACTGCAGAGCGCGTTAAGGAATTTGGAATCTTGATTTCTGTTGGAATGAAAAAGTCAAAACTCTATTTCGTAACAGTACTTGAAACATTTTTTATTTCGTTTATTGGAGTAATTGCAGGTGTGGTAATTAGTTTGCCAATCATACTTTATTTTGTTGCGAATCCAATTCCACTAACGGGTGAAATGGCTGACGCAATTGTTGCATGGGGTTTTGAACCAATTCTTCCGTTCGCAATTAATCCGGGAATGTTCTTTGCACAAATCTGGACTGTGCTTGCAATTGCTCTGGTTTCAGGATTGTACCCAATTAATTTTATAAGAAAACTAAAACCTGTAGAAGCGGTTAGAGGTTGATATGTTATTTGCACTTGCCTGGAGAAATATCTGGAGAAATAAAAAAAGAAGTCTGATAATTATGGCGGCAATAGCTGTTGGCTTGCTTTGTGGACTCTTTGCTAGCTCTGTTATGTTTGGGATGGGGGACTCGGTAATCAATTCAACAATCAATCGTGACCTTGGACATATTCAAATTCATTCAGCCAAATTCGAAGATGATAAACTCATCACAGATACAATCCCGGATGCCGATCAATTATTTAATAGTATTAAATCTTTAAAAAATGTTGTCGGTATTTCTCCAAGAATTGTAATTGAAGGAATGGGCTCGTCAGCAACAACTTCAAATGGTTTACGGATTGTTGGAATTAACCCGGATGAAGAAAAATCAATCACAAGTATTCATAAACAAATCATTGAGGGAAAATATTTTCAGGAAAATGGTAAAAACCAGATTGTTGTAGGACAAAAACTGGCAGAAAATCTTGGGATAAGATTAAAATCAAAAATAGTTCTCAGTTTCCAGGATCTCGATGGTTCGATAATTTATGGTGCTTTCCGGATTGTTGGAATATTTAAAACTGAATCTTCGGCTTTTGATAAATCAAATGTGTTTATTCGGCAGAATGATATTCTTTCATTAATTAATTCAAAACCAATTTATCATGAAATTGTAATCAGGTTAAACTCAGTTCAGAATGTAGATTCAGTCTATAAAAAGTTGAAAACTGAATATGCAGGTTTTTCCGTAAAAAGCTGGAAACAACTCGCACCTGAATTGAAGCTTATGGATGAAATGATGGGATTTCAACTAAATATTTTTCTTGGAATTATTTTATTTGCATTATTATTTGGAATCACAAACACAATGCTGATGTCAGTTATGGAAAGAGTAAGAGAATTTGGTGTACTTATGGCAATTGGTATGAAACGCAGAAGGGTTTTCTCAATGATAATTATAGAAACCGTTTCTCTTTCTATTGTTGCTGCAATTATAGGAATGCTCTTAGCAGCATTACTGATTAGTTATTTTGGAAAACATGGAATTAATCTTTCAGCATTTGCAGAAGGGATGTCGGCGTGGAGTATCAGTCCTATTCTTCAACCGGCATTGCCAATAAATTTTTATATATCAATAACAGTAATGGTTTTAATAACAGCAATATTGTCTGCAATTTATCCGGCAATAAAGGCAATCAAATTAATACCGGCACAAGCAATAAGAACCTATTAATAGGAGAAAAAATGCCCCTAATAAAACTTAATAAAGTAACCAAAGTTTATGATGGAACGGCAGTTCCAGTTAAAGCTTTAACTGAGGTTGATCTTTCAATTGAGAGCGGTGAATTCACTGCAATTGTAGGACCTTCGGGTTCTGGCAAAACAACTTTGTTAAATATGATTGGCGGACTCGATGTTCCGACTTCCGGAAATGTAATTGTTGATGGAGTAGATATATCAACTTACAAAGCAGATGAGCTGGTCAACTTCAGGCTGCATCATATCGGTTTTGTTTTTCAGGCTTATAATTTAATCCCTGTTTTTACTGCAAAAGAGAACGTTGAATTCATAATGCTGCTCCAGGGAATGAGCAAAGAAGAAAGAGAGAAAAAGGCAATTGATCTTCTTACTTCAGTAGGATTGGAAGAAAGACTTAACAGTAAACCAACACAGCTTTCAGGTGGACAGCAGCAAAGAGTTGCGGTTGCAAGGGCTCTTGCATCACAGCCATCTTTTGTTCTAGCAGATGAACCAACTGCGAACCTTGATTCGGTTACCGCAGATGCATTACTAGATCTTATGGAAAAACTGAATGTAGAACACAAAATGACTTTTGTTTTCTCAACTCACGATCAAAGAGTAATAGACAGAGCACACAGGGTTGTAACTTTAAAAGATGGCAAGATCGAAAACGAGGTTACAAAAGAAAATGCAATATCGAATTAAATTATTCTTTCTGCTGGTTATACTTTTAGGGAATCAGAGTTTTGCCCAGTTATCCAATTTCGATTTTGGAGGTTATCAAAAATATCTTTTCGGAACTTCAAAATATCCGGGAATTGATTCACGGTTAAATGATCATCTGCTACACACAAGATTAAATTTTCGTTATTATCCTTCGCAAAATATTATCACTGCTCTGGAACTTCGCTTCCGTACATATTATGGCGGTTCGGTTGAAAAGATTCCAAACTATTCGGATTTGATTCAAACTAAAAGAGATTTTGTCGATTTGGACTGGATGATATGGAATTCAAAATCCTCACTGGGCTATTTAGAAGTTGACAGACTTTATTTTGATTGGAATGTAAACAAAGTTCAACTTACACTTGGGAGACAACGCGTTGCGTGGGGAACCTGTTGGGTCTGGAATCCGACAGATATTTTTAATCCTTTAAATGTACTCGATTTTGATTATGAAGAATTACCTGCAACAGATGCAATCAGGTTACAGTACTATACAGGCGCAGTTTCAAAATTTGAAATTGCATACAAACCTGCAAAAAAAAACAGTGACCAAATCTTTGCTGGACTCTGGAGTATTAATAAATGGGATTACGATTTCAACATTATTGCAGGAATGAGATTTAAAAGATGGCTTGCAGGATTCAGTTGGGCGGGGGATATTCTTGATGCGGGCTTTAGAGGCGAAATACTTGTGAGTGAAAAAACAAATCAATCAGGGCAAATCAATAATTCATTAAATACTTTTGATCAATCTATTGTTTCAGCATCATTTTCAGGAGACTACACATTTGAGAATTCATTTTATATTCACACTGAAGTTTTGTTTAACAATAACGGTAAAACAAAAAATACATTTCTTTATCAGCAGGAAGCATCTTCACTTGGGATGTTAAGCGCTGCCCGCTGGTCTTTATACCAGGAGTTTGCCTATGATATTTCGCCATTAATCAGGGGAACAATCTTTGGTATTTTTAACCCATCTGATCATTCATTCATTATTGTGCCTTCAGTCTCTTACTCTTTAATTACTAATCTTGATTTGTTTTTAAATGCTTTTTTCTTTGATGGAAAATCATTAACTGAATTTGGTGAATACGGTACAGCAATTTATCTCAGATTGAAATATTCTTTCTAATTCGCAACATTTAAGATTAAAACATTCAATTTTTTTTTGTAACAGTATCCTATTTTTGTTAAGTTTTGCTATAACAAAAACAGACCATCTTAGGCGATTACAGGGCAAAATAATATTTTAAAATTCATATATCATAGCAACCTGATATTTTAAAAGAGAAATTCGAAATTATTTCGGGAGAACGTATGTTTCGAGTGCTCACTGCATCAATTCTTACCTTTATTATAAGTGAAAATTCGTTGTTAATGAAAAATATAATACAACTATAAAAAAAGGAGTGCAAAATGAATCTTGTTGACAGAGCAAAAAATATAATGTTGTCTCCAAAAACTGAATGGGATGCTATTGCTAATGAAGAGCCGAACATTCAGCAAATTCTTATTTCTTATGTGCTTCCACTAGCACTTATTCCAACTGTGTTTTCTATTATAGGTTGGGGTGTTATTGGTATTCTTGGTTTTACTTCTTTTACATATGGAATTGCTATGGGACTGGTTCAGCTCCTCAGTTCTTTCATATCTGTGTTAGTTGCCGGGTTTGTAATTGATGCACTTGCATCAAGTTTTGGATCACAAAAAAATACCGGGAAAGCTATTCAGCTTGTTGCATATTCTATGACACCTATCTGGGTTGCTGGTGTGTTATATATTCTGCCGTCAATAGGTTGGCTATCCGGATTAGTCGGGTTATACGGCTTATATCTTCTATTTCTTGGATTAACCCCAATGATGAAAACCCCGGAAGATAAGAGAGTTGGTTATTTGATTGTTTCAATTGTAATTCTTCTAGTTGTTTATTTTGTTGTCGGTGCAATTCTAACAGCTATACTACTTGCTGTTTTTGGTGTGTCCTTTTTGGCAGGACTCTCAAATATCCGCTGATAAATTTAAAATTAAAAAGCCCCGTTCATTGGGGCTTTTTAACTACAATATTTTAAACTACTATTTTAATAAATCTTCAATCAGTTTCACTTCTTCTGATAAGCCTATTGATTCATAATAATGAAGCGCATCCTGTAAAAAGGCTTTGCTTTTTGCTTTCTTTTTTGTTTGCTTATAAAGATAACCCAATTCAAAAGCAGACTCAGCAACATTTAACTGGTTGGATAGTTCTTTATTCAATCTTAGACTTGTTAGAAGATAATTTTCTGATGCTTCAAAGTTGTTTAGCTTTCTTTGTACTATTCCTTTAATCTTATAAACTTCTGCAATAGTAAGCTTGTCATTTATTTTATATGAAATTTCCATTGCTTTATCAGTAAATGCATCAGCAAGTACAAAATCATTTAGTTGAGTATAAATAAATGCTTTACTGATATAACCAATCCCAATCGAAGGCAAATAATTTTTTTGAAAAGCCGACTCAAGACTCAAATCGAATTCACGTAACGCACTCTGGTATTCCTTTTTCTTTGAGAACACCATTCCCATGTTTTGATGTATTTCGGAAATTCTTCGTAAATCCTTTAGAGTTTCAAAATTAACCAATGCTCGTTTTAAATAAGAAAGAGCTTCATCATGCTTTCCCCTGATGTTATTTACGATACCAATATTAATTTCAATTTTTCCAAGTAATGCTTTATCATTTTTATCAACCATTGCCATCAAGGCATTTTCAAAATGTAATATTGCTTTATCAATATTTCCCTGGTCACCGTAAATCGTCCCAAGAATATTTTCACACTCTGCTGTACCCCTTTTATCTTCTTCTTTTGTGAAAAGATTAATTGCTACTTCAAGGTTATGAAGACTTAGTTCCCATTGAGCCTGCCGGCTATGAATTTCACCTATATGAAGATAAGCATGTGCAGCAATGTTCTGCATTTCTTCAGAATGGTGAGTAAGTTTAATTATTTTTTGGTGAATTTCAATTGCAAGGTTAAACTCCCCAAGAGTTATTGAAGATTGCCCCAGGTATAAAAGAAGATTCAGAAGGTTTTCCTGAGAAAGTTTGGATTCACCAAAGGTAATGAGCAGATCAATTTGTGATTTTAGTTTTGCCCCGGTTATTATGTGATAACTCATTTGTTTTTGAGCAAAATCATTGGCCTCGATTTTTTCTGCAGCTTTAGAATCGGAATCATTAAGCAAGCTATCAGAAAACTCTTTAATTTCTTGCTCTGAAAAGAAATTCTTCAAAACTTCTTCAATTACCGGTTCTGTATTTCGAAATGTATTATTCAATTAACAGGAAATAATATTTATCAATTTTTAATATGTCGATCCATCTTCTTCAACCGTTATGCCATACTTCAAATTATCGGAACTTCTTAAAATATTTAGGTTATGAAATGTATAGTAAATATTACCTAAAAATCTTAGAAATTCTTACGAAAAGGCATTGTTTTTGGCTGTTTCAGAACAGGAATTTAGCCATTGTGAGACAAAATTAACGGCAGTTTTTCTAAGGATTTGACCTGTTTTTAATCCAATTATAGATGTTTTTAAGGCTGTGGCAATTGTTCAGTTTACTGAAAAAATAATTTCTGGCAAATTATTTTACAAGTTTGCTTATCTGTTTAAACACGTCCGTTCCACAAACATTTAGAAGTTCAAATAGAATTGATTCAGTTGTAGTTATTTCAGCTTTATGAGTTTGCATTCTTTGCAATGCAATTTTGTAATCTGTTTCTTTTCTTGAAGAAATCGCATCGGAAGCAACGTTTACCTGAAAATTGTTTGCAAGTAGATCAAGTACAGTTTGTTGAACACAAACATGTGCTTCTATTCCACACACAATAATTTGGTTTCTTTTCAGCTTTTTAAATACCGAGAAAAGATTTTCAGCGCCACCGCAACTGAAGGACATTTTTTCAAAAAGTTCCGAACCTTCAAATTCATTCTTAATTTTCGGTAAAGTATGACCAAGCCCCTTTGGATATTGCTCGGTATAAAAAACCGGAACTTTAAGAGTTTTAAAACCTTTAATAAGTTTTAAAGTATTTGAAATAATTATTTGATGATCTTTAATTACCGGCAGGATCTTTTCCTGGATATCGATTACCAGGAGAACACTTTTGTCAATTTTAAGCAAAGTGTCAAATCTTTTAACTTCATTCATTTTTGGTTAGTAGATTTTTTTCATTCCATATTTTCCGCAGGAATACATCATTAAAATACTTGCGACATCAACAAGAACTTTTTTATGTTCATCAATATAAATTATGAGATTGTAGGCATCTGCCACAAATTTCATATTATCAAGTACGTGTCTCAATTCACTGTAGGAAGGTGAACCATGCCAGTTTGCCACTTCTTCGATAAGCATCTTTTCATATCTTCTTAAAAATTCACCAAATGAAATTGTATGAATTGAAGTAGCAGTAAGTGGTTTACAAATAGCAATCAAATCATTAAAATAAGTATCCCATTTTTTAGCAAGATCAGAATTTTTTTGCTGCATTACGTAACCGGCTTTTGCAAGAGTGAATTTTGCACGGGTTTTTATTTTAAATTCAGGAATAACTGCATATCCATCATAACTTTTAAAATCATTATCCGGATCAATATATTTCCATCTCTTTGTTAATTGTCTTGCAGAATAAATTACAATAACTTTATCCAATGAACTATCAATTACAATAAATTTTCCTTGTTGCCAATTTACGACTGTCAACCAATGTTCCCAATTATCAACACTTAAAACACACGGAAAACCTCTCTTTAAATGTTGCGTTAAAACTTTTACTGCGTCAAGTTCAGTTTCACGTCGAAAATATTTCATCTTGCAATCATATCGTTTCGCAGCTTTAGCAAGTCCGATTTCATCTGTTCCTCTCCACCAATTACTACCTGCTTTTTTTGCAATTACTCTTTCACTCTCAAATTTTCCAAGCATTACTAATGCATATTTAAGTGCGAAAGGACCACACTGATATTTATTTGGCTGAGGATAAAAACTCATATAACTCTTTAAATAGGAAAACTAATCTAATGAATTCATTATACTATTTCATTAATTATATCAGTCATTTCTAATTTTTTGCTTATTTTTGTTGTATGGAATTGAGAAAAACAAAAGTCGCGGTAATTTATAATGAACCCACTCCAGAACTTTACGTTAAGAGCGATGAAGTAGTAGAAACAACCGGGCAGTTTGTTCCATACTTTGAGGTGGAAGATCTTACACCAATGGAAGAATATAAGATTTTAGCCCAAAAACTGAATAAATTGGGATTTGAGACATATACCCTCAATATAAAAGATAATATAAATCGTACGCTTGAAAGTCTTCAAAGTAAGAAACCTGATGTTGTATTTAACTTTGTTGAAATATTTAAAGAAAATTCTCTCCTTGAAATGAATATTGTTGGGCTGTATGAACTGCTTGGTATTCCATATACTGGGGCTCCTGCAATGGCACTTGCAAACTGCCAGAATAAAGTTATGGCTAAAAAGCTTCTTATTTCAAATGGAATAAGAGTTCCCAGTTATTTCCTCACTAAAAAGAAGTTAAACAGGTATCAGCATTCACTTAATTATCCATTGCTTGTTAAACCTTCACTTGAGGATGCAAGTGTGGGAATTGAAAATGATTCAATCGTTACATCTGCAAAAGAGTTAAAGGAAAGAATCCATTATGTAATAAAGTATTTCGATCAACCTGTACTTGTTGAAGAATTTATTGAAGGAAGAGAATTAAATGTTGCGGTTCTTGGAGACAGAAGATTAAAAGTTTTACCGATAAGTGAAATCGATTTCAGCAGGATGCCAGATCATCTTTACAATATAGTTTCTTACCAGGCAAAATGGGATCCGAATCATGAATCTTATCATAAAACTATTCCTAAATGTCCGGCCAAGCTTCCTAAAAAAATTGAAGAGCGTGCTAAGGCAATTGCTTTAAAAGCTTTCAAAATTATGGGATGCAGAGATTATGCACGAGTAGATATTCGATTATCCAAAGATAAAAAATTATATGTGCTTGAAGTTAATCCGAATCCTGACCTTACTGATGGTGCGGGGTTTATGAGATCAGCAGGTGCTTCAGGTTTATCATATGCACAAGCGCTGAAAAAAATAATACTTATGGCTTTAAGAAGAGCAAAAAATACGCGTAATTAATTTTCAATAAACTTTTCAAGCAGTTTTATTACTTCAATCAAATCCTTTGCTTCAAAATCAGGTTTTATTTTTATTTCGGGTGAAATTGGTTGTTTTGTTTTGCCTGAATAAATAAGAATTCCTTTTCCACCTGCTTTTTTAGCTCCTTCAATATCGCTTTCAATATCATCTCCAAGCATTAAGAATTCCTGATTTTCTTTGAACCCTAAACGAGTTAATACAGTTTTAAAATAAATTGGAGATGGCTTCCCGATAAGTTTTGCTTCCTTTCCCGTTGCATATTCAATTGTTTTGATGAATGAACCAACATCAAGTTTGGGAATATTACCTTCAGAGTACCAGAATTTATTTTTCTGCATCGCAATTAAATCAGCACCAACATTTACAAAATTGAAAATCTCATTCATCATTTCGTATCCCCAGTCTTTTCCATTATCACCAATAACGACTGCTTGGGGATTTTGATAATCCAGGAATTCTGAAAAAAGTTTTTTAATTGAATCAGTGCAGTAAACAGCAGCATTATTGTAATTTGATCTTACATGTTGCAATGTAATTTCTGCGGCCGTCATTGCTGGAATTTGTAAGCCGATGTTTTTTGAAGCAAAAAATGATATTAAGTCCTCAGAAGTTTTTAAAGTAGAATTGCTGATAATGTGCGCAGAAATGTTTTTATCCTTAATGAATTCCAAAAACTCATTTATCCCGGGAGCTACATCATTACCGATTCTAAGTACACCATCAAAGTCAATTAATAAAGGGATTTTCATTTTTTATTTTAAAATTAAAAACCCAATCCTCGAAGAGAATCGGGTTCAAATTAATATAATACAATTTTTTTAAGCTTTTGCTTCAGTAAGCTGTGGGAATTTTACTTTAGCCAACTCATAAACTCCAAACATGGCACCTGTAAACACGAGATCACCAATCAGGGTATTCTGAAAGAAAGGGATAGCTGCTGTAAAACAAGCGCCCAATCCAGCTGAGGTCATAGGATACATAGTCCCTGTTAACCATAAAGCAGAATTAGTTAATATAAAAAATAAAACTGAAGAAACAATGGAAGCCAAAACTATATTCTTCACGTTCTTCTTTTTTAACATTATCATTCCTAATGCAACGATTAAAATAAAACTAAGATATACCGCCCACATCGTGTTATGGAATCCAAGGACCAGATCAGTTATAAACATTGCTGCCAACGGAATTGCATAAGCAAATGATTTTTTTGAATAATAAGCTCCGCCGAATAAGGCAATTGCTGCAATTGGTGCAAAGTTTGGTGGATGGGGGATTAACCTAACAAAAGCAGCAGCAACAACCATCAGGGTAATCGTCCAGAATTTTGATGATAACTTTAACATAGTCTTTTCCTTTCTAAAAATCCTATCATTATTAAAAAATGATTTAAGTTATATAACTGGTTCAAAGATAAATATTATAAAAAAAGTTTTCAAAGATTTTAGTCAATATTAAATCGCACACCTCCATACGCAGAAATTCCGGGTGTACCAAAACCGTATATCTCTTCATAATCAACATCAAACAGGTTTTCGATTCTTCCGAATAGTTTCATAAAATCAAACAAATAATAGTTTGCAGAAATATTAACAAGCGTGTACGGGTTTAGTTTGACTTTTTGTGAGGTAAAACCTGTAAACATTTTATCATCTCTGGAACCTACAAAAATTGTTTCAAAGTTTAAATTTAGTTTTTTGATTGGATTTGACATCAGTAGAAGAGATATTTTATGTCCAGGTCTTCTCAACAATGGCATTCCATAATCTGAAGAATTTGTGCTTTTGTTTTCAGTTGTCATATAAGTAAAGTTTGATTTGACAGATAGTTGAGGAATTACTTTTGCAGTTAAGAATACTTCCACACCTTCGGTTATTGCTTTATCTATATTGACTGATTTAAAATTTTCGTCTAGCCCGATCATGTCAGAAAAATGATTGTTGAAATAAGTTGCACCAATTGAGATACCATCAGACCAAAGATATTGTTCAATACCAACGTCCCAACCAAAGTTCCTTTCTGGATTTAGATCAGGGTTACCATAAACAGGATCATAAAGATAGAAGACGGAAGGTGCTTTAAAACCCGTCCCGACTGTAGCTTTTATTTTAGTCCCGGTTGACCAGAAAATATATGCAGGAGCGATTCTATATGTAAATGTACCGCCAAAATTCTCGTGGTTATCATAACGTATCCCAAGTGTAGTAAAAAAAGAGTTAAAAAGCTTAACCTGACCTTGCAAGTATGTTCCTGTTGTTGAAACTTTTGTTTCCGGAATTTTGCTTGTGTAATTTCCAAATATGGATGAATAAGAATAAAACTCGGTTGAAACTTCTTCACGTTCGGCTTCAACACCGAAAGTAACTATATACTGTTTGGAAATATTAAAATCATTCTGCCAGTCAAACTTTATTTTTCTCCCATCATACCTGCTTGTAGAAGAAGATGAATTAATAACAGAGGTAGAATCAAAACTATAGTCTCTAACATTTTTAAGATACGATCCACCTATTTTCTGATGCCAAAGTTCATCAAAAATATTAAAATCAGTTTCGAACCTGCCGATAAATTCATCCATATTATAAATATAACTTGGATCGTCACCATTTAAGCCACCGTACTGATCAAGATCATTTTCGGCTTTATTGTATCTGAAGAAGAAGTTCAAATCTAAATTGTTTAATAATTTATAACCTAATCTTGAACTGAAGTTATTTGTATTTGAGCCATCCTTTTCAGTATTACCATACTTTTCTCCTGCAGAAGAAATCCCGCGTGAATTTTTATTTGTATAGGAAACCAGGTAATTAAATTTGTTTACACTTCCATCTAAAGTTGAGTTGAAGAGCGAAGAAGAATAAGAACCGCCTTCGGCTGAAACTTCTAATTTCCCATTTCCGGAACCTTTTCTTGTTGTAATATTTATTACTCCTGCAACAGCATCAGAGCCATACAATGTACTTTGCGGACCTCTTAGAATTTCAATTTTTTCTATTGATTCTGTTGGAAGAATGCCGAAATCATAGACTAATTGGTTGTCACTCGGCATATTCATTTCAACCCCGTCTATAAGCACAAGAGTATGCCCGGCATTAGCACCTCTTATATTTAAAGTTGTTAATGAACCGAAACTTCCGAAAGTTGTTTGCCCTACGCCGTATTCGGATTTTAATAGATCAGAAAGAACGAGTGCATTTCTGTTAGAGATTTCAGTAGAATCAATGACAGTGATAGAATTAGCAAGTTCAAGCGTGTTTGTATTTGTGCGCGTTGCAGTAATTACAACTTCAGATAATTTGTAAACACCGGAGGTGTCTTTATTTAGTCCTGAATTTTGCTGTGCAAGAACCTGCAGGATAGGAAAGAGGAAAAAAAGAAATCGAAATTTAGATATCATTGAAGTTACTCCTGTATTAAAATGAAAGTAACTTCGCATTGAATTTGGTTTGTTAAAACGAAGAGCTGTTGCAGATCGTTAACCTAACCTCGTCCGCGAAGGTTGATTAATTACATTTATGGCAGGTCTCCTGGCTTTAATTAGTAGACAATTTGCAATAAGCATTCTGCAAAGAAATTGCATACTGCTTACTGAAGGTTGCATACTGATTTTTACAGTTGCGCGACAGCGCCGGAATCGCACCGGACTTCCCTATAATTTCTCTTTATCCCAAAGTATCGGGAGTAGAGACACCATAAATTTTTTTTGAAAGAACTAATTGAAAATAATAGTCAGTAAGCTGAAATCAAAATCTAAAAGATAAATTTGTTAATACTCTTCCACTTGTCCTTGTTTTTTCAAATACACCTTCATAAGATATACTGAAATAAAAAGGTCTGAAATAGTATAAGCCAAGATTTATTGAAACGCTATGCTGTTTTAAATTATCCACTGATTTATTGAAATCGTAAACTGTATTTCTGTAATCGACGGACAAATTTGCGCCATTTGAAATATCTCTTGATAAACTAATTCCCCAGATAGATCCATCAACATAATTAGTACTCAGCCAACTAACGTTAGCTCCAATTCTTAAATCAACAACAGGAATTTTGTAATAGGTTACAGAACCGCCATAATTCCGGGAGGGTTTTACGTCTCCTTTTCGATACCTGTAACCATAATTACCGTTGATATATAATCCTTTAACTGCTCTTAAACTTACTCTTGCTCTGAATCCCTGCCGGGTTTCATTTTCATAAACGCTGTCAGCAAAAGTTTTGAAAGTTTCATAGTAAATTACATTCTTCCTTGCATCATAAGAGAGGTTAAATGAAACAATGTCACTCGGTCTTACATTAACTGATGCATAAAAGCTGGTTAATGAAAAATCACCTTTGCTTACTCCAAGTTCTTTTTTATAAAGATCAACTTCTGAGGATAAAAATATCCTGGTGTACCGGATTGCAGAGTTTGTATGCTGGAAATACAAAAATCTTCTATCTGTTTTGGAATGATTTGTCTGTTCAAAGAGTGAAACCGTATTCTGCATGTTACCGAAGCCAAGTGTGTCTGTTTTATAAATATAAGCACCATACTCAAGAAGTTTAAAATTAAAACCAAGGTTCCTGTAATCCGGTCTTGCCCCTGTAATTAATCCAAAAGACCAGGAAGATACGCCGGTTTCAAACTGAAGTCCATCAACCATACTTAGATTAGAAACTTTCCTGTTTATATGTCTTCCGGCAGTCAGATTAGTTTTTTCATTAAAATCATATTGTAAAGAAAGATCATATATTCTTATAGCATCACCCAAATTTGAGGAAATATAATTCCAATCACTTGCACGATAAGCAAAATTAAGATAATGAGAATATGATAATTTTGAATTGCCGATGTTCTTTGCCGTTAGTTGAAAAGCATAACGCCATCTTTGATAACTAAGTTCCCGGCTTAAGTTAGAAAGGTTTGAATAAGACTGAACAGAAATTTTTCCTACGACATTGCTTTTTAATTTTTTTGTTTCAGATTCATTTTCCTGTTTCTTCCTGATTATTTCCGAAGGTGTTTCACTTAAAACTTTAACCGGAGTATTGTTTACTAAAGTAGTTTGAACACTTACAATGTCGTTCTGGCTGGCGGTAACTTCACTATCAGGGACAACATTTTTTTCAATTATTTCAACTGGTTTTTCTTCTTTAGTTTGGTTTTCAATGTTTTCATTAATTGTTACTATTGGAATCTTTTCGGTTACAAGGGGAGCAGAAATACCGGCAGCAATTAAATTAGTTTTTTGATTATCCAGCTCAATTCTTTTTGATTCTGTTTTTGGCAATACAAATATTTTTGTATCAATATCCAGGTTTGAGGCTATTCCTTTACCTGTACAAGATGAATTGGATAATTTCTCAACTACAAGTGCAGGAACGATTTTATTCCTGCTTTTAACGAAAAGAGTGTCACCTTTATTAATACCTTCAGTCGATTTGAAACTTACATTAACCTGGGTTGAAGATTTGTAGGTTATTATTCCGGATTTTAATGATTCTTCATTTACCTGTGCATTAACCGCAATTGAAATAAAGACAAATCCTAAAAGCATCTTTTTCATAATCAATCCAACCTTTGATTTATTTTTGGGATTGGCGCGTCACCCCAGTGGGAAGTCGAATGACAATTCCAGCAGTCAGTTGAATGTCCGGAATTATGACCTTCAAGAAAATCATCATAGTGACAACTCAAACATTGGGGCTGGTAGTTTGACTCTGAATGGCATTGGTTGCAATTAACATTGTTATGATGATTACCAGTCGGATAAAAGTTGTGATTAAAACTAGCTGGAGTCCACCCATTCATATTATGACAATCCAAACAATTCTGTGAGAAATTCAGTGTCTGATGTGGTGGGTCAGTTGTACTATTATATTCGGTTGAATGACATCCAATACAAGTGCTTGGCGGATTATTAAAGTTTCCGTTATGACAATCGTTACAATCAGTTATGTTTGCGTGTGCACCAAGCAATTCGAAAAACTGGCTGTGCTGCGGGAATTGTGCGGGAGACCAGCCAGGATCTGTTGAATGACAATCAGTACAATTCGTTGAAAGTTGTAATGCCTGGTGATCTGGGTTTGTTGTATTGTTATAGAAAGTTTCATGACAAGCAAAACATTCAGTCGGTGTTCCTGCATAACCATTTGCATGGCAATCAAGACAATTTAATGCAACATGCGCTCCTGTAAGTGGAAAGTTTGTATTATTATGATCAAATGCTGCATTTCCCCAATTAGAAGTTGAATGACAATCCCAGCAAGTAGTAGGATCTCCTGAGTTATGTCCTTCATTAAAATCACCCTGATGACAACTTAAACACTGCGGATCATAATTTGACTGCGAGTGACATTGGTTACAGTTTACATTACTATGATGATTTCCGGTTGGATAAAAACTGTGATCAAAAGTAGCAGGAGTCCAGCCATTCATATTATGACATTGTAAACAATCCTGCGGGAAGTTTAATGATTGATGAGGAGGATCTGTAGTATTATTATAATTACTCGAATGACAACCAATACATGTATTTGGTGGATTGTTATAATTACCGTTATGACAATCGTTACAATCAGTTATGTTTGCGTGTGCACCAAGCAATTCGAAAACCTGGCTATGCTGCGGGAATTGTGCAGGAGACCAACCAGGATCTGTTGTATGACAATCATTGCAATTTGTTGAAAGTTGCAATGCCTGGTGGTTTGGATTTGTTGTATTATTATAAGTAGTCTCATGACAGGCAAAACATTCAGTCGGTGTTCCTGCATAACCATTGGCATGACAATCAAGACAATTTAATGCAACATGCGCCCCGGTGAGAGGGAAGTTTGTATTGTTGTGGTTAAAATTAGAATCCCAATTAGAAGTTGAATGACAAGCCCAGCAATCTGTCGGGTCGCCCTGGTTATGTCCTTCATTAAAATCACCCTGATGACAACTTAAACATTGCGGATCATAATTTGACTGTGAATGACATTCATTGCAGTTAACATTATTGTGATGATTTCCGGTTGGATAAAAACTGTGATCAAAAGTAGCAGGAGTCCAGCCGTTCATATTATGACATTGCATACAATCATTTGGAAAATTGAGTGATTGATGAGGTGGATCATTTGTTCCATTATAGTCTGCATTGTGGCAATCGAAACACGTGTTTGGTGTCGAGTTATAATTACCATTATGACAGTCATCGCAATTAGCTATGTTTGCGTGTGCGCCCAACAATTCAAAAACCTGGCTATGCTGAGGGAATTGGGCTGGTGACCAACCCGGGTTAGTTGTATGACAATCAGTACAATTTGTTGAAATCTGTAACGCCTGATGATTAGGATTAGTTGTATTGTTAAAATTAGTTTCGTGACAAGCAAAACATTCAGTGGGTGTTCCAGGGAAACCACTAACATGACAATCCTGGCAATTGACCGAAACATGAGCACCGGTTAATGGGAAGTTAGTATTATCGTGATTAAAATTTGAATCCCAGTTAGAAGTAGAGTGACAATCCCAGCATGTAATAGGATCACCTTGATTATGTCCTTCATTAAAATCATCCTGGTGACAGCTTAAACATTGTGGTTGATAATTTGCTTCTGAATGACATTCATTACATGTTACATTATTATGACTATTTCCTGTCGGATAAAAATTGTGATCGAAATTAGCAGGTGTCCAGGCTGATGTTGTGTGACAATCATCGCAGGTGTGTGGAAAACCTGATGTTTGATGATTCGGATCTGTTGTATTGTTAAAGTTTTCAGAATGACAACTATAACAATCTGTCGGCGTTCCCTGGTAACCATTCGCATGACAACTAATGCATTGTGTACTTGAATGAGCTCCGGTTAATGGGAAAGCTGTTAGGTTGTGATCAAAATTTGCTCCATCCCATCCTGCAGTAGTATGACATTGAGTACAATCTGTTGGATAGCCCTGTGCTACGTGATTTGGATCGTTAGCATTTTCGTAATCAGTTTGATGGCAAGCGTAACAATCCATCGGTGTATTGGAATAACCACTTACGTGACAGGCTGAGCAATCTACACTTATATGCTGCCCGGTTAATGGGAATTGAGTTTGGTTGTGATCAAAATTTGCGTCACCCCAACCTGCTGTTGTATGACATTCGGAACAATCTGTTGAGAACCCTGCCTGAATATGATTTGGATCATTAGTGTTTTCAAAATCAGTTTGATGACAGGCATAACAATCCATCGGAGTTCCTGTATAACCACTTGCATGGCATGTGAACACAATCAACAGTTATATGTTTTCCGGTTAATGGAAATTGTGTGAGATTATGATTAAATGGAGCTGGACTCCAGCCCATAATTGTATGACACTGTGAACAATCCAGTGGAAAGTTATCTTGAAATGGTTTGGATCTGTAGTTGCTAAATTATTGTTATGATGACAAGCATCGCATTCAGAAGAGAGGCCTGTAAAATCTCCACCCGGGGTATGACAAGCAAAACAATCAGCTATATTATGTCCACCTGTTAACGGGAAGAAATCGTGAACAACTTCCACTGTTATCCAATCTAGTGCATTTATACTATGGCAATCATTACAGCTTGTTGAAAATCCGGCTGCTGCGTGATTTGGATTTGTTGTAGAATTGTAATCAATTGCATGGCAGTCATAACAATCGATTGCCTGGTATCCAGTTGGTCCCCAGGTTCAAAATTTAAATCATTATATCCTGAATGGCACTGTTCACAATCAGCAGTACGGTGCCTTCCGAGCAATGGAAATCCACTATCCTGGTGCAAACCATTAATATCTTTTACAATCCAGGAATCAGGAGTGTGGCATTTAGCACAATCTTCACCAACAGTTCCTTTATGAATATCTGTATGGCATGAGATACAGTCTTCATTAATTTTATCTGCGAACTTTAAAGTCTGATGACACGATTTACAATCAGCAGATTGATGCTGACCAACTAAATCAAAACTGGTTGTACTATGATCGAACTTTACTTTCTTTAAGTCAACTTTCCAGCTTGAGGATTGATGACATAGAGAACAATCAAGTTCAAATTTATCACCATGTGGTGATTGTGCAAATAACGGAATTGCAATTAAGCAAATCAAAGTTATTATTTGTGACAAGCTGCGCATTTAAAATCTTCCAGTTTATATTTAATAAATATTACATCGGCAGATTGAACTTTGGGATGACATTTAATACAATCTAAATTTTTATGTGCTCCTTCAAGAGAAAACCTGGTTGAACTGTGATTAAATTTTTCCACTTTTTTCCAATCGTTAAAACCATGGCATTTTCCACAATCAGAAAATCCGTTTTCTTTAAACTGACCAAAGTGGACATCTTTGTGGCAGGACTCACAATTTTTCCCGGTTGAAGCAAATAATATTTTTTTTGAACCCGGGATAATCTCGCTCTCATGACATTTTCTGCACGTTTGTGAAATATGTTTTCCCTGCAAAGAAAATTCGGTTGTGTTGTGGTCAAAATTAATATTTGCCCATTTTTCTGTTTGATGACAGTATTCACATTTATTATCAGGAAAATATTTTGCTTTCAGTTCAGTTCCATGAATATTTTCATGACAGCCTACACATTCTTGACTCAATGTGCTGAATACCCATGGTTGGGTTGTATCTTTTTGATGACATGATTCACATTTTTTATTAAGATGACCACCGGTTAATTTAAATTGAATCTGGTTGTGTTTATCGATTGTAAATAATGATGGTTTGAAACCCTGTTCGTTATGACAATCTGAACATTTCCTGACTTTTGAATCAACCATAAACTGACCTTTATGATAATCTTCGTGGCAATCAGTACAAAACTTGTGAGGCATTTTTGTTTTAAGACTAGTCTTGTGGCACTTATTACAATCAACTTCCTGGTGTTTGCCGATTAAAGGGAAATCTGTTTTATTATGATTGAAGCTATTCCCATTTATGATTTTAAAACCGGAGGTTTGATGGCAGGATTTACAGTCGGGTCCAAAACTTCCTTTGTGAACATCTCGATGACACGGGCTGCAATTAGAAAATGCAGCTACTTTAAATACCCGGAATTTTTTTTCATTTCCTTTTTCTTTTGGATGGCATTTTTCACAATCGACTTTAATATGTAAACCGGTTAATTTGTATTTTACTCTGTTGTGATCAAATTTAACCGAAGGACGGTATTTTACTGTGTTGTGACATTTAGAACAATCTGTACCCAATGTATTTTTATGAAAATCTTCATGACAAGAAATGCAATCAGAAATTAAACCTAAATAAGTGCCTTTTCTTTTCTTTAAATCACTATCTGAAATGAATTTTGGGAGGTGGCAATCATTGCACTTGGTTGTAGCATGAGTCCCCTCGAGTTTATAACCCGATTTGTTGTGATCAAATTTTTTCGGATCAAAATTTACAATCCTGAACTTTCTTCCGTGGTGTTCGCTATGACATTTAAAACAGTTTTTCCCTTTTACCTCAGTACTTGAATGGAAACCTTTTTTAGCATCAATCATTGATTTTATTTCTTTATGACAATCAAGACATTTGGTATTTTCCACTTTGTCACCAAGTTCATGACATTTTGTACAATTACTCATACCCTCAAGGTTTTCATGAGCAGTTGTAAGATCTCCTGGTGAAATCTGAGCAAATAATGTTGAAGCATAACCCATCATAATCAGCCAAAAAAGAAATAAAATATATTTCAAATAATTCCCCGGATAAAATCAATAGTGTTTTAAAATTGCTTCACCAAATTTTTTGGTAATTTTAATACCAGTTTGTTCAAGAAACTGGGTAGGCAATTCACCACCCGCAAATATGAAAACCATATCGTTGTCAAGATCAATTTCATCATTTGTTACAGTATTTATTAAAATAACATTGTTGTCTTTTATTTCTTTCACGTTCGTATTGTAAAAAACTTTAACTATGCCGAGGTTGATGGCTTTCTCTATTTTTTCGAGGTTTTTTTGTTTTAATCGTGAGAATGTGTCACTTCTATAGGAAAGGGTAACTTTATTTCCTTCATCAACCAGAATCAGGGCAGATTCAATGGCGGAATCACCACCGCCTACAACAAGAACTTTCTGATTTTGAATAAGTTCAGGTTCAATTAACCTGTAAGCAACTTTTTCTTTATTTTCTCCGGAAACCCCAAGTTTTCTTGGCGAACCTCTTCTTCCAATCGCAAGAAGAATAGATTTTGTTGAGTATGTACCTTTAGTTGTTAATACATTGAAAGCTTTGTCATCTCTTTCAATACCGAGTACTTTTTCTTCTTCATTAATCTTAATGTTATTTTTTGAAAGTACTTCATTCCACAATTCGAGTAATTGAGTTTTGGAAGTCTCTTTTAATTTTACTTTACCGTAAAGTGGTATTTCCATCGAGTGAGTCATTACGACCTTAGCTCTTGGAAAAGTAAATACTGTGCCGCCAAGAGTATCCTGTTCAATCGTAACAAACTTTAGGTTTCTTTTTTTTGCTTCCAGTGTTGCTGAGATTCCAGCGGGTCCGGCTCCAACAATTACGACATCATAATTTGCCCTGATTCCTTTTAATCTTTTTTTGCAGATGTAACCAATTGCCTGTGCACCTTGCGAAACTGCATTTTTTATTAAACCCATTCCACCCATTTCACCTGCAATGAAAATTCCGGGGACATTAGTTTCAAATTCCTGGCTAATGTGCGGAAGGTCCACACCTCTTTTTTCCGTACCGATACATAAAGTTATTGCCTGCACAGGACACGCGTGAAAACAGGCACCATGGCCAACACAACGTGATGCATTGATCGTTGTTCCTTTTCCATTTACAATTCCTAGAATATCATGTTCAGGGCAGGCTGTAATACAGGCGCCACTACCAATACAGGATTCTGTATCAACTACAGGGTGCAGCGAAACCGGTTCGTGAAATCCAAGTTCCTTTGCCTTTTTGATTTTTGATTTAACAACCTTGCTGTTTTTTTGGCCGGTTCTTAAATAGTAATAAACAATAATTGCAACCATTACGATTACAACTACGTATGCAGCGATGTTCTCTAATAATATTTCCATCCGTATTTTCCTTAATACCCCAAAATTTTACTACACTCAGGTCATTCCGGAGAAGACCTAACTCGTCAGGTTAAGAGTGTATTTTAAAGAATTTAGCAAATCATAAGTATAGTATTCTTCAACAAAGAATAGTGACAGTCTAAATAATGTACAAAGCCGGTGCCATCAGATTATACTGAATGTTAACATCAGTTGATTCTATTAAATAGAAATTCTATTAAATATTAGCTCTGCAAAATCTCCCCTGGTTGTAGATCAATCATTGATTTTTAGGTCGGAAACAAATAAGATTTGACAGATGTTTCAAAAAAAATAAAATTTTACATAAAATTCAATTTTTTAATGATTCCAATTCTTGACGAGTTGTGATTTGAAAGATTTGAATGGGCGAAAAATTTCAAAATTCCGGCAATTCAGATGGTTAATCCGGCACTAATATTAACACAATTACAAGTAAAAATTGCCGTGTATTACTAATGAGATATAACTTTGACGTTATTTAAGCAGCAGTATTTTTTGAGTTTTTGTAAACTGGTTTGACTGAAACAAAACAAAATATACACCAGAAGAAAAACCCTTTGCATCGAATATTATTTTGTGTAAACCAGCAGAGAAAGTATTTTCACTTAAAGTTGCTACTTTTTCTCCAAGAATATTTATGATTGAAACTTTAAGATCAGTTATTCCCGGAAGATAAAATGAAATTGTTGTACTTGGATTAAATGGATTCGGGTAATTTGGATACAGAGTAAATGATTCCGGCTGAACTTGATTTTGTTCAACATCTGATACATTGAAAACAATGTTCATCCCACTTACTGTTGGATTTAATGGATCAATTGTAAACGTTTGGCTATAAGCATCATCAATCCCGATTCTTTGAGCAATCAATTCATACTGACCGTATGGAAGATTAGTTATTTGAAAAGAGCCGTCTTCCTTTCCAAAATTATAGCAATAAAGTGCATTTGTATTCAAAGATTTTGCATAAAGAGTTATCCCTGAGAAATTATCTGAACCACGACCAAAGTTGAAAGATATATTTCCCTGTGCATTTCCACCACCGTAAGATGAATCACGTACTAAATAAATATTTTTATTTGTAATACTCGTATCAATTAGAACTGTATCTGCATTTTGCCAATAAACAGATGCGTTCCCATCATCATTATAATATCCAGGGAGAAAATAATTAGTATATGCCTGAACATAGTAGTAGATCGGCTGTTGAACATTAACTTTAAAAGAACCATCGGGTTTAATAAATCCGGCAACTACGTCTAATGTATCAGTTAACAAAATCCCTGATGCAGGTTTATTTGTTGGTACGTGAGTCCCTCCCCGGACAATAATAATTCCCCGATCTATAGAAATTGTATTCAAGGAATCGTATAAGTTTCCCGAAATGTAATAACCGGTATCTTCGACAGCCAGCATTGTAAAATCTATATTAAGAGAATCCTTTTCACTAATATGAGCAAGTTTAGCAAAGTTTGGATCGTAGGTTGAATCATAAAACTGAACAAAATATCCATCTTTCTCTACAGCAATTGTATAATCACCCTGGGGAAGTGTAGCCTGGTAGAACCCTGATGAATTAGTCGTAACCGAATTTAGTAAATAGATACCATTATAAAGAAAATACACATTAGCATTTTCGAGAGGTGATATAGTATCTTTTACAATTCCTTTAATTGTTCCAAAATCATCTTCAAAAAACCGGATCCTGACTTCCAGGTTTTCAATCGGTCCAATCCCATCATTATAAATAAACATTGTATCAGTAGAATCATTTATAGTGATATTGTAAAAAGCAGATAATGTGACACTCATTTTTATACTATCATCAGGTACTATTGTAAATGGGAGTTGAAGACCACCCTCAAATTCAATAATATAATCATCATGATTATAACTGATACTATCAATCGTAAGATTCTCGCTCCCCTTGTTTATCAGGAAGGTATGGTCAAGTCTGTTGAATAAATCCTGAAATTCAATTCTATTTGGTTTCACATCCAGTTCAGGCTGTGAATAAATAAAATCAGAAAAAATGAACAATATTAGAATTGCTAATTGAATAGTTATTATTTTAAACTTCATAGATTCTATTACTTTTTTGAATTAGTGCCAAGTTCCTTAATTTCGTGACAAATTTAAAGCGAGAAAAAAATAGACTACCTTAATATAGAAAAATCAGTACTTGATACCTTACTGGCACAGAGTAAAAAAGGCAATTCTATAGCTTTTGCAGATATCTCGGGAAAAATTCGTGACATTTCTTACTCTTACTTCTTATCCAAATACAGGCTAAAGAAAATTTTTAATGCCGATGATGTTGATGACCTTACTAACAACGTTTACCTCGCATTTGCCGAACAGTACCACTCTATAGAAAATCTTGAAAACTGGTTACGAAGGGTTTTATTCCTGACATTTGTAAAATGGTACAAATACCAGAAATCAAAAAACACTGCTCCACTTTATGAGAATGTCGAATATGACGGAGGACTTGAACAAACTACCGATCAGTTTGACGTTGACGCTGCGTTAAAGATTCTAAACACTATGAGTGAAGAAAAACAGGAAATTGTTCGTCTCAGGTTTTGGGGAGACTGTAAATTTTCTGAAATAGCCGAGAAATTAAATAAGAATGAAGCTGCTGTTAAAAAAATGTTCTACCGTACAATTATGGAGATAAAGGAAAAGCTGGAATGAAAGTCACTATTTCATGACTGATGATACTATTATGACAAGAATGGCATAAAGGAATTAAATGGATAAATTTGATAAAATATTTGAGTTGCTTGAAAAAAAATCTTTATCGAATAAAGAAACTGCTTATCTTGATGACGCAGTAAGAACTGATAAAGAAGTTGGAAAACTTGTCACAGTTTTCAGAAGTTTACAAAATAATCTGCCTAACTCAATTCATATTGATTTAGAAGTATTGGCTTCATATATACTTTATGAAAATGGTGAGGAACCTGAAAATCAAACAGTTTTACTTCTCAAAGACAAGATCGGTACACATCTTAACAATTGTAAATTCTGCAGGGTCGAATATGATAACCTGAAGCAGGAATACCAGCAAGCTGGTGAATTTATTAATAATGTTATTTCAAAAAAGGAAAAGACAGCAGAAGTACAAAATTCATCATTTTGGTTATTCAGAAACGGGTCAACTTTTCGATATGCTTTTGCAAGCTTTGTTGCAATTGTTATGATTTATACTGGCTTATTAATTTATTCTAATAATAATATTGATGATTATAAAAAAGGATTATTCAATTCAGGTACAGAAGAAGTTTATTCCACAAGAGGTAGAATAACATTGACTTTTCAAAAAGGATTGGATGCTGTTGAACACGGTAATTATGATGAAGCAGAAAAATATTTTGAAAAAGATATTGAAGAGAATAGAACCGACAAATCTATCTTTTACACATATTATGTTTTAGGAATAACGCAACTTCATACTGCTGAAAATAGCTTCGTCGGTTTGTTCAAAAATTACAATCAGAAAAAAGTGAATGAGGGAATTTCTTCCTTTAATAAAACTATTGAATTAAATACTTCGGGTAGTTATGAAAATATAAACCTGGACGCACATTATTATCTTGGCCGGGCTTATTTACTAGAAGACGACACAAATAATGCAAAACAAAACCTCAATATTGTGGTTGATAAAAAAGGCAGGTTTTATAACGAAGCAAAGGATTTGATTGACTCGATTAGTAACAGTAAATAAAAATGTATATAAAAAGTTTACTCCTTGTAATTGTTACAACTTCATTAGGATTTTTTGGTCTGTTGGGAATCTCAACAAATTTTATAACACAGAACACTGCTTCTGATATAAACGATAATCAAAACAATCAAATTAACCTTCCCGGAAACAATTCAACAGATTTTGAAAAAATTTCAAGAGAAATAAAAAACTCTGCTATTAATTATTCAGTTATTGAAAAAGAAATTCAACCTGTTGATAATGAAGTCCGTAAATCTTATCTGTATGCTTTATTAAAATTCAGACAAAAAAAATATAGTGATGTGTATGGTTTACTTTTAAATGAACTGAAATCTGTTCACAAATTTGCTGATTATTTTGACTTGCTTGTAAATACAGCAAACATTCTTGATAAATTGGACGAACTTGAAAAAGAAGTTGATAAAGATCTCAAAATAAATCCCCTGGTTTTTAATTATGCAAAAGGTCTTATTAAATTTTATTCTCAAAATACAAGTGAAGCTATTGAATATTTTGAAAAATCGTCTGAACAAGGAAACACATTCAATGAAAATTATTTCTGGCTTGCAAATTCATTTAGAGTGAAAGGTGATTATAACAAAGCAATAGAAGTTCTTCAAAAATTAAAATCTTCTTTAAAAGATGATGATTATTTCTTAAGTTCTGTGGAAATCTCGTTAGGAACGAATTATTATCTGTCAGGGAATTATGATGAAGCAGAAAATTATTACAAGAGTGCATTGCAGATTTCAGAAAAAACAGAGAACACAGTTGATGAAATTAAAGCAAACGGGAACATTGCAATAATACATGATCTTTATGGTGAGACAGACGCTGCAAGAAATCTTTTGAACTCTTCTATTCTAAAAGCAATAAAAATTGAAAACCAGGAATTGCTTGCATTCCTACATTCAGAACTTGGTGTTTCATTTTCATATACAGGGGAGTTGATCGATGCAAGGAAAAATTATTATAAAAGCTTTAAGATATATAAGCAATTAAGAAACGAAGAGCGCCTGGCTTATCTTTCCGGAAACATTGCAGCAATCTATTCACAGCAGGCAAACTTTAATGAAGCGCTGAAATATTATAATGAAGGAATTCGTTTTTCAGGAGATAATATCTACGGTAAAATAATTAATCTCACGGGTATTGCTGATGTTTATACAAATTTATCAAATTATTCAAAGGCACTCGAATATTATAAAACTGCAGGTCAACTGGCTGACTCAATAAACAGCACTCCAGCAAAATTTAAAGTGAAAGAAGGAATAGGAGCATTATTTTTTAATGTTAATAAGCCTGAAAAAGCAATTGAGATTTTTAAAGAAGCAGTTAATTTAATCAAACCAAATGAATACCCGTTTGAGACTTCACAATTATATTACAAAATGGGAGTTTCTTATACAGAAACAGGAAACTATGAAGAAGCAAAGAAATATATTCTTAAAGGAATAGATATTTCGGAGAGTTCAGGTGATGTTTATACCGGTTTGATTTTAAAAACAGAGCTCGCAAATCTTTATACGCAAACCAGTAATTTAAAAAGTGCAGAAAAAATTCTTAATGAGCTTCTTCCAGTCTCCTCTGAAAATTCATTAATACAACTTGAAGCGGTGCAAAATTTATATCTTGCTAAAGTAAGAAATCTGACTCACAAGGGTAGCGAAGCATTAAAATTATTGGAAAATTCCTATGACCTTGCGGAATCAGTAAATGATTTTAATACACAGATTGAAGCCGGTTCCCTTATCGCGGATTATTATTTAAAACATTCCAACACAGACCAAACTGAACAATGGTTTAATAAAGTTACTTCAATAATTGATAAAATTTCACCCGCATTGGTTTCAAATAACCAATTGCAAATTTCACATTTCTCTGGAGTCGAAAATGTTTACAAAAAAATGATTTCATTCTACTTATCACTTGGCAGAGATGAAGATGCATTTAATTTTCTTGAAAGATACAGATCGAGAAACACTGTTCAGAATGTTGTAAATTTAAAATTACTTTCCGTTGTTAAAGACGAACCTTTGCTTGATGAATTTTTAGATTTAAGATGGCAATTAAATTCCGGAGTCTTTGATACTGCGGAAATAAAATTAATTAAAAGAAAATATGATAGCCTTTCAGTTGTTATTTCAGGAAATGATCCTGATCTTAAAAAGATTTTAACTTCAACACCATGGATGGATTATAAATCAATAAAACAAAAACTTGATGACAATGAAAATCTTGTATCCATTTTTACTTCCGATGATTTTACCGAAATATTTTTAGCGACGAATAAAGAATTAAAATCATACCATCTTGAAATTTCCAGAGATAGTCTTGTAACATTGATGAAACAAATTGCGCCTATTTATCAGACATATTCTATTAATAAAGAAGTATTTGTAAACCAGGATCTGTTTTCATTTGATGCTAAATCAGCATATTATTTTTATAAAGTGCTTTTGTCTGAGGTTATAAAAAAGGTGCCGGAAGGTGAGGATTTGATTTTTAGTCTGCCTGAAGAACTGCTTGCATTACCATTAGAATTTTTGGTGACCGATTGGAAAGAAGGAGAGAGTCCTTATTATTATAAGGACAAGAAGTTCCTCATAAAAAGAAATCCTGTTTCTTACACTCCTTCCATCTCTGTTTATATAGATCAAAAATATAAACAAAAGTCAAAAGGCTTAAAGAATTTGCTTGTTGGGGATCCAAAGATATCTGATGAAGAATTTCGCATGAGCTATCGTGGTGGAATGCTGGAAGATGAAAATTTTTCATTAAGAAATCTCGATTTGTTTCCACTTGAGTATTCCAGTGAGGAGATTGAAAATATTGATAATTTAATAGCTAATAATGTTGTACTACTTGCAAACCAGGCTACTGAAACTAATCTCAAAACGGATGCTCCGGAAAGTAATATTATTCATATATCGTCTCATTCATTTCTGTATAATTCTCAGCCGTTGATTCTTCTTTCACAAGGCAATGATGATAAAAATGATGGGTTCCTCGAGCTTGGAGAAATTTTACAGATGAAATTGAAAAGCGACCTGGTTGTTTTAAGCTCCTGCCGGTCCGGGCTTGGCGAAGTTGAAGAAGCCGAAGGTACACTTGGAATGCAGAAAGCTTTTTTCGATGCTGGTGCATCGAGTGTGATCGTTAGTCTATGGGATGTGAATGATAAATACACTTCATATTTTATGGAGAGTTTTTATAAAAATCTCAGTGAAGGAATGAACAAAACAAAATCACTTCAGAAAGCAAAAATAGATTTTATAGAAAAATACTCTGCAAATCCATATTACTGGTCAGCTTTTATTTTATCAGGAAATATTTCTACAGTCGATTTGAAAAAATCAGGCAGTCTTTATTTATCATATTTGCTACCGATTTTTTTGTTAGTTGGTATACTTACAGCAGGTTTTTTTATCTTCTATAGAACCAGGCTAATTAAATAAAAAATCAATTTTAATTTTCATCTGGATATACAAAAGCCAGACAGTTTAAAGTTTTGAAAGCGACTCACTTGCAAGTTTCCCGGTTTCTGAATCTGGATTTATACTGAGAACTTTATTCCAGTATTCACGTGCCTTTTCTTTTTCTCCCCTTGATGCCGCAATTGCTCCGATATTGTAAAGAGCCATTTCATCTTTCGGGTCGAATGCTAACACTTTTTCATTTTGATCTTCAGCTGATTTCAAATCACCTTTTGTATAATAAATAAATGATAGTGAAAACCGGATATCTTTTCTTTTTGGATCTACTTTAAGAACTTTTTCATAGTATGCAATTGCATCATCAGTTTTGTGTGAGGCAGAAAGAAAGTCGGCAAGCTCACGAATTTTTAAAGTATCTCCCGGGTTTTTATCTACTGCATCCTGTAATTCTTTTAAATGCTGACGGTACTGCTCATTAACATTATCCTTACTTGGATTAGTTCCGGAAGGATTTTTTAATTGCGAATGGATATCATCATTCGGCATATTCTCCTGTGTGACTTCAGTTTTTGAATCACCGGTGTTCCCATTTTTTTCTGAAAGAATAAAAACAAAAACAGCTAAAACTATAAAAACAATTCCGTACAGGTAGATTGGTTTGAATTTCATTTGCATCTCCTAAAAAATCCATTTATAGCCAAAAGTAATTGTTACCCCAACGTGTATAAACATAATAACAAACATAGCAATCGCAAAAGGCAAATGCGCGATGTGCCAGTAATGAAAAAGTTTCTGAAATGTTCTCAGCAACCCTATTCTTCTTGCCAGGATGATTTCTTCTTTCGCAGCTTCAAAAACTGCATGTTTATCCGCCCTAATTAGATCGAGATGTTTAATCCTTTTATGAAGCGATCTGGTTAATTTTCTTATTCCAAAAATATCTTTAAAATAAAGAATTACAGCGTTAAACAAATTCAGATTCTTATATCTTTCAGGTGAAGTAAAAGCCTGGTAGTGTGAATAAGCCATCACATCTTCACTTAACATTCTTCTAACTGTATTTGATAATTCTTCTTTTTGTTCAAGCAGTTCTTTCATATCAAGTTCCTGCCCCTGGATGGATCTTGGAATTCTAAGATAAATAAATCTTCCGGCAACACCGCTTAATACAACCAGTACCATACTCCAAAAGCTGAGCGAAACTATTCCGCCAAATTTAAAAGCAGTATGATAAAGAACGAGTATCGGACCGACTGTGCACAAAAATATATGAAGTTCCAGCCAGTGTTTGAGGATACCCCAATTAAATAATTTTCTCATTCGCTTACGTATCATATAAATAGCAACACCAATAATCATCATTAGCGACCCTATTATTCCAATACCATGACCAATTGCTCCGCTTGGTTTTAACATTGCGTGCCGGGAATTAAAAAATCTTTCTTCAATAGGTAAGTTATAATATTGATAACCGTAAATAGCCAGCATTATTGTAACTATTATTCCAATTACAAAAAAAGAAACAATATAAATCTTATGAACTTTTGGACTCATTATATACCAGTTGTTATTTTATAATTAACTACAAATTTAGTGCAAAAATATCAAAATTGTAGAAAGCAGTGCTTTCATAGTGTTTACCGGATTTTTTTAGTGACACCGTGGGAAGATATTACCCGGGAAATTTTTTATTTACATAAACAAGGTAAAATCGATTGTAAATCCTGTTCTGCCAATAACTGGCTTAAGATGGCATCAATTAAAATTAGTGAAAAACCGTGATGTAAATTGCATTTATAGACCTTATTTGATAATTTTGATTTCGAAAATAATTGCTAATAATAAATCACTTGCCGTGTTTTTGTGCAGGTAAATCAATTACATCCCGAACTTAATTCTTATCCAATCTATTTTATTAGATCGCACAAAATATTAAACGAATTCTCTTTCCTCAACAGATATTTTAAAGGGAGATATTAATGGGCTGGTTCGGTCAATTTTTTAATTCATCTATTGGGAAAAAATTTACGATGGCTGTTACCGGCAGCTTTCTTATAATTTTTCTTGTAGTTCACCTGGTAGGAAATCTAACTCTCTATTTCGGTGCAGAAACTTTTAACCAATATGTTGAAACACTTGATGTTATCAAACCACTGATCAGGGTTATTGAGCTTGTACTTCTCACTGCTTTTATTCTTCATATTTTTAATGGTTTCAGGTTGTGGCTGGAGAATAAGAAAGCACGAAGTGTAACCTATAAAGTTAGCGGGTCTTCAGAAAACAGTACACTTTTTTCAAGAACAATGTTTGTAACCGGTTCAATCGTTTTCATTTTTCTTGTTCTGCATCTTTCAACTTTTTTCTGGAGATTCAATGTTCACGATCCGGAAGGATTAGCTGACCAGAATCTTTACTTTAATGTAGTAACAGGATTTTTTCAAATATGGTGGTATGCTGTTTTATATATAATTGCAGTTCTGCTGCTTGGCTTTCATCTTAATCATGGTTTTCAAAGTGCGTTTCAGACATTCGGATGGAATCATAAAAAATATACTCCGCTTATTAAAAAACTTGGGACACTTTATGCGATCATTATGGCAATCGGATTTGCCTCTATGCCCATCTACTTTTTCTTTTTCTACGGAGGTAATCAATGAGCAAATTAGATTCTAAAATACCCGAAGGAAACATTTCCGAAAAATGGACTGACCATAAATTTAATATGAAGCTGGTTAATCCATCTAACAAAAGAAAGTTTGATATAATTGTTGTGGGAACAGGTTTGGCCGGCGCTTCTGCTGCCGCATCACTTGGCGAACTGGGTTATAAAGTTAAAGCATTTACTTTTCACGATAGCGCAAGAAGAGCTCACAGTATTGCTGCACAAGGCGGAATAAATGCATCTAAAAATTATCAGAATGATGGTGATTCAATTTTCAGATTATTTTATGATACTGTAAAAGGCGGAGACTTCCGTTCACGTGAAGCGAATGTTTACCGTCTTGCTGAAGTCAGCGGAAATATTATTGATCAGTGTGTTGCACAGGGAGTTCCGTTCGCACGTGAGTACGGCGGACTTTTAGACAACCGTTCATTCGGTGGTGCACAGGTTTCAAGAACATTTTATGCCAGAGGACAAACGGGTCAGCAGCTTTTACTTGGAGCGGTAAGTGCTTTGAACCGTCAGATTGGGAATGGAAATGTAGAATTATTCACAAGAAAAGAAATGCTCGATGTTGTATTAATTGACGGCAACGCGAGAGGCATAGTTTGCAGAGATCTTTTAACAGGAGAAATTGATAAATATTCCGCCCACGCTGTTATACTTGCGACCGGCGGTTACTCAAATGTTTTCTTCCTTTCAACAAATGCGATGAACTGCAACGCCACTGCAATCTGGCGTGCACACAAAAGAGGAGCATTCTTTGCAAATCCTTGTTACACACAAATTCATCCAACCTGCCTGCCGGTTCACGGAGAAGCTCAATCAAAATTAACTTTGATGAGTGAAAGTTTAAGGAATGATGGAAGAGTCTGGGTTTCAAAAAATAAAAATGATAACCGTCATCCGGGTGATATTCCTGAAGAAGAAAGAGATTATTATCTTGAAAGAAAATATCCTTCATTCGGAAATCTTGCACCACGAGATATTTCATCACGTTCTGCCAAAGAAGCATGTGATGAAGGCAGGGGAGTGAAAGGCGGCAATGCTGTATATCTTGATTTTAAAGATGCAATAAACAGGCTTGGCAAACACACAATTGAAGAACGTTACGGTAATCTTTTTGATATGTACCAGAACATTACCGGTGAAAATCCCTATGAAGTTCCAATGATGATTTATCCTGCACCGCATTACACTATGGGCGGGCTTTGGGTTGATTATCATTTGATGAGTACAATTCCGGGGTTGTTCGTTCTCGGTGAAGCAAATTTCTCTGATCACGGTGCTAACAGGCTTGGCGCAAGTGCGTTGATGCAGGGACTTGCAGACGGCTACTTTGTTATTCCTTATACAATGGGAAATTATCTTGCAAGTACAAAACCTGCTGCAGTCGGAACAGATCATCCTGAATTTGATAAAGTCGTAAATGAAGTAAAAGATTTAACTAACAAACTTCTTTCAGTTAAAGGAAAACGTACTGTTGATGATTTCCATAAAGTGCTCGGAAGAATTATGTGGAATAAGGTTGGAATGGCAAGGAATGAAAAAGGTTTGAAAGAAGCGATTACAGAGATCAGAGAATTAAAACAGGAATTCTGGAAAGATGTTACAATCCCGGGAAGCGGTGATGATGTTAATCAAACTTTAGAAAGAGCAGGAAGAGTTGCAGATTATTTTGAACTTGGCGAACTGATGGCAAAAGATGCACTGAACAGAAACGAATCCTGCGGCGGACATTTCAGGGAAGAATACCAGACTGAAGAAGGCGAAGCAAAACGCGATGATGAAAACTATTCTTACGTTTCTGCCTGGGAAAATAATAACAACGGAGACTGGAATCTTCACAAAGAACCTCTTGAATTTGAATATGTGAAATTAGCGACAAGGAGTTACAAGTAATGGAAGCAAAAAATCTCAACTTAACTCTTAAAATATGGAGACAAAAAAGCAGAACTGCTGTCGGCAGTTTTATGGATTACAAAGTCAGCATTTCGCCTGATGCATCTTTTCTTGAAATGCTTGATGAAATAAATAATGGACTTGAAGCTAAAGGCGAAGAAGCAATTCATTTTGAAAGCGACTGCCGTGAAGGAATCTGCGGAACATGCGGGCTTGTAATCAGCGGACATCCACACGGACCACTGCCAAAAATTGCAACCTGCCAGCTTCATATGCGTAACTTCAAAGATGGGCAGACAATCTGGGTTGAGCCGTTCAGGGCGAAGGCTTTTCCGGTTATAAAAGATTTGATGGTTGACAGGTCGGGCTTTGATAAAATTCTTCAGGCAGGCGGATTTATTTCAGCAAATACCGGCGGTGCACCGGATGCAAATGAAATTCCTATTTCAAAAGATAAATCATCATTGGCATTTGATGCTGCAGCCTGCATTGGATGCGGAGCCTGTGTAGCTGCGTGCAAAAATGCTTCTGCAATGTTGTTTGTTTCTGCAAAAGTTTCTCATCTCGCACTTCTGCCGCAGGGACAGGCAGAACGCTACCGCAGGGTTGAAAAAATGATAAAGGTTATGGATGAAGAAGGATTTGGAAGCTGCACAAACACTTATGCCTGCGAAGCCGAATGCCCAAAAGGAATTTCTGTTACAAACATTGCACGTATGAACAGGGATTATATTGTTTCTAAATTTAAATCCGAAGAAGAAGTGACTGCGTAATTTTGTAATCCCAAATTTGTCATCCTTAGCTTGTCGAAGGATGACGGACAATAATCAAATCTAATTTCCTCAACCCCGGTTCGCCGGGGTTTTTTATAAAGAAGGTAACCAGATTGCTTTTCTTTTATTGCTCTTCAAAGAAAGTTTATATTTTGATTTTAAATTATTTCCAACAAAGAGACGATCAAAATGTCCATATGAGCCAGTTGGATGAGGAAGACCTATTACTTGACGATCTGTAAAAAGAAAAGCTAATGCAGTATAGGTTTCTCCCCCTACCGCAATGATTGGCCAATCTGTTTGTATTAATTTTAATTCCTCTTTTAAATACTTATGAGTACAAGTTCTAAAGGTTTCTGAGAAATTTCTAAGATTAAATGGAAGGTTTTGTTTTGAGCTTTGACACTTAACTAATTCTGTCCAGATTATGTCCCCCTTTATATTTAATTGCTTTACAAAATGCCGTAAACTCTTGTAGTATTTATGATTTTGTAGATTCTCTTTCCAATACTGTACTTCCCAGTCGTAACTTAAACGTTTTGACAAATAAAAATCCATTTCCTGTTTTTTCGCCCTTCCAGGGTTAATACCAACTATAACTACACCCAAACTTTTAGGATGCTTAGACGATTCATAATACAAACACCTTGGAAGAATACCTTTATTAGGATCACGAGTTATCCCTTCACAATTCAAACCACAACGAACAAGGTTTCCACCTTGTTTATTAATCTCTGATTCCAAATTCATTTTAGTTACCTCTTTCTTATTTCAAAATAGATGTGGCTTATAATGATTTTTTTTACATCTCCGGCTTTATCTTGTTTGTTTGTCTCAACCCCGGTTCGCCGGGGTTTTTTTTGAGATGCTGTCGCTTTGAATTGCGGGTTAGGTTGATTTTTTACCCTTAGCAAAAGCTTTCTCAAGACCATTAATTTGAGCCATTAATTCTTTGTATGAATCCATATGTAAATTAATGATTGTATTAATAAACCAATTATGTGCTTTAAATACTTTATTTAATTCAACCTTTCTTATGAAAATATCTTGTAAATTTTTTGGATGTGTAATCCTATTTCTAATCTTTACAGATTCTTTTAATAATTCCCAGCCCGTACTATTTTTATCGATGTTCATAGATAAATAATTTGCAAAAGCAAAAAGATCAATTGTGAAAGTTATATTTTCGAGAAATGATAAACGGAATATTTTTACAATTTCCTTCCCATCTGTTGCTTTTTCGCTATAAAATTCATTTAGTTTTTTTTGTTCCAATTCTGATAAAGGTAAGAAATCATTTTTCCCAACTTCTTTTATATATTTTTTCATATTAAATATTATAGATTCGATTGAAGAAAAAACAGCTCTAATGTATGCTCTTCTCCAGGTTTGATTATCATTATTCTTTATCGTTTCAAATATGATATTGACATCTTTGCTCACTTCTTCAATTAATTTTTCAAAATCTTTATCAATGAAATTATAATTGTCAATATTTGTTTTCATATTTGAATCAACCTGACAGCTTGCGGCTAAGGCGCAGCCCAAAACAGCAATGCCGAATTAGTTAATAACTTTTATAATTAAAAAAATCTTTCATATCTGAACAACCTTGAACAAGAAACTAAACACAGCCTGTCCCGCCAACGGTGGGGGCTGTCGCCTTGAGTCCACAATGATGGCATTGCCATCAAGTTTTTATTTAATGACAAATTCCAGTTTTAAAAATCCAGTCTAAGAATAACACTCAAAATTAGCTCTTTAATGTGTAATTTTTACCTTGTCATTAGCAGCCGCGGGTTAGGTAGCGTTATACATTAATTTTAATCTCATTTTATAGACCTTTAATCCCACGGATTTGACGGAGGAAGATCTCCTTTTCCCTGTGGCATTGGTATATATTTCCATTTACCCACCAAATTGAATTCTGCTTTCCAATTTAAATAATTGCATAAACCATCGAGTTCAGGAAATAAAGTAGACTGATTTATAGATATTTGATCAAGATAAGTTAAAGCAGATGGCGAGAATGATATCAGCATTTTCCCAAGTGAATTAATATAATCTTGATCATTATCTAACTGAATAAAAGGATAGTGGTGAATTGTAAACCATCCAGACTGAGCAGACATTCTATTAGAGAGAATATTTGGCCTATAAATCCTGGTTTTAGTTTGATCAAATGGTTTTTCTTCTATTAATATATCAACAATATCATCTTTTAAAACTCTCAAAATCCAAACTACATTATCACCAGGCCTAATATTATTATATTCTGAACAGCAGAAATATAGTGCGACTAAAGGATTCTCTGTCTAATCTAATAATCTCGTACTCATTCCATGATGTTGAGCAAGTGCGAGCCAATCCCAATCTGATTTTGGAATGCTTGATGAGAAAATTCCGGCTCTTCTTTTGAGTTCACTTAACATTTCAGTTTCTGTATTAGTGATTTGCTTAGTTTGTATTAAACCTGAATTACTCAAATCAGCTTCTACTCTTGCTATTTTGGGAAGTAGAGGTTTGTCAGTACTTTGACCACGGAAAAGCACTATTTCTTTTTCTGGATCGAAATTGATTTTTTTGTAGAAATACTCAATGTTTCTCATATATTCTTCTACTTTATAGCACATTACTGTTTTCATATAACTTTATAACAATATTTTTAATTTAAAATTAAGCTACCTAACTATTAATTATACCGAATGGGCGGTTCGCAATCCGGCAGATATTCCCGAAAAAAATTCTCATCTATCTACCATCAATCTAAAGTGCACCTAACAATAGCATTGTTATATAACATCATACATTTTTCATATTATCTTCTCTTTAAACTTCCTTAATATTATTAAACATTTCAACAAAAACCCTCAAAACAGCCAAAATCTTTTAGGGCGGCTTTCGTAAAAGTCAGAATGCCACTCTAAGGTTTTAGAGTCCTGTTCCGAAAATCCGGAATGCCACTCTAAAGCTTTAGGGCCCTATTCTTTAAAACCCGAACAGGGGAAAAAGTCGAAAAAGTCCTTTTCGTAAAAGTCGGAATGCGTGTCTGAAGCTTCAAAGTCCTGTTCGTAAAAGTCAGAATACGACCCTGAAGCTTCAGAGTCCTATTCGTAAAAGTCGGAATGCGTGTCTGAAGCTTCAAAGTCCTATTCGTAAAAGTCAGAATGCGACCCTGAACGTTCAGAGCCCTATTCGTAAAATCCGGAAAGGGACTTTAAAAGTTTTGAGCCCTGTTTCCAATTCTGGAAATGCCATCCGAAAGTTTCTGAACCCTATTTCCAACTTTGGAAATGCCACCTGGAACGTTTCAAGCCCTATTTCCAATATTGGAAACAAAAATGAACAAAAAACGAAGTTTTTGGTTAAATTAAACTGTAATCCATGTTACTGGATACCAATAAAGGCGAAGAAATACAGAACCGCCTGAAGTGTAATTTAAATCATTTTCAGATCGGATTCGCCGGGGTTTTTTTAGTGTTCGTGTTTATTCTATTGTTCATCATCCGGAAATAGTTCGTTGGTGCGTTTTTCCATTTCAGCAGCAATTATCTTTCCATCTTTATTTTGCGTTTTGAGTTTCTCCATAATATTGTGATAACTTTCAGCGTCTCTGTCCTGACTTAATTTGAAAACATTGTCCATTTCAGTGACTTCAATTTCAAAAGCTACTATTGCGTGCATTACCTTTTGTTTAAACTCTAATGGAAGGTTATCAAATGTTGTTGTGGATTGTTGATTATAGTTTTCAAAATGAAGTGTTGTTTTTCGGAGTACGTCTTCTAATCCAGCTTCATCCAGGAAGCGAATAATGCCTTTAATGTGCACACTCATATAGTTCCATGTAGATGCTGTGTATGGATTGCTGTACCATGTTCCGCTTACATAAGCGTGATGACCGGTGAAAACAACAAGAACATTATTGTTATATAAAAAAGCTTTATGATGATCTGTGTTCCTCATTATATGCCCTCTTAGTATTCTCCTTCCATTGTACTCTTCAATAAAAACAGGAACCTGGGTAGCAACAGGTTTGTTTTCAGAATTACACCCGGTTAAAAATGCAAATGGATACTTGTCAATAAATTCCTTAATTACTTTGGGTTCTTTTTCTTTATGATACGGTAAGTTATACATAATGGAATTCCAGAATTATTGTTACGTGATTAATTTTACCGGCGTTAAATAGCTTTATTTTTTAAATCCATCCTAATTCTTTAACAGTCTTTTCACTCACAACTTTTCCCGTGTGCTCAGTGGACTTTGGCTCAAAAAGCAAATTGAAAACTAATTCACCATTTGTGTGCGGTCTATGCTCAACGCCTTTTGGAATAATCAAAATTTCACCTTCTTTAACCTCTACGGTTCTGTCGTCTCTGAAATCCATTAAAAGCGTTCCTTTGAAAACCATAAATAGTTCATCTTCATTTTCGTGACTATGCCATACAAAGTCATCTTTTAATTTGCAAAGCTTCACATATTGTCCATTTAGTTCTCCGATTATATGTGGAGTCCAAAGTTTTTCGAACAAATCAAATTTGTCCATAATGTTGATAGGTTTTATTTCCTGCATAATTAATTGCTCATAGTTTAATTATTGAAAATAGATTTATTGAACGCCGAACAAACTTAGGAAATTAAACCAAATAATAAATTGCCATAGGACAAGTAAGATATTACCTGATATTTTTTCTAATTCTGCTCAACGATGTAGGAGTTACACCAATATAGGAAGCCAAATATTTTTGTGGAATTCTCTGAAGATAAACCGGCTGGCTAAGTAAGTCAAGGTAGCGTTTTTCAGCGGAATCTTTTTGCAACGCAGTAAACCTTTTGAGCAATTTCAGAATAACATCTTCCCAGAATGTCCGCATAATTTTTTGCATTTCAGGATATTTTTCATAAAGAACCGATAATTCTGATTTATGAAGTGATAAGATTTCACTATCCTCAATTGCTTCGATAAAATAATCTGAAGGTGTTTCACTTAAAAAACTTGATAGCTCAATGGCAGAATTGTTTTCAAAAGAAAACCAAACAGTTATTTCAATTTCATCGGCAATATAATATAACCTTAGACAGCCTTTTTTTACGAAGAATATTGTATCGCAGATTTTACCCTGCATTAATAAAAATTCGCCTTTCTTAATATTCTTCATTTTGAACTTATTAATTACTTCATCCATTCCTTTTTGAGGGAGGGTGCCATAATGTTCAAGGAATTTTTTTAATTCTATACTCATAGTGGTATTGTAACTTATCATAGATCTTGATTTTTTGTTTCTCAACCCCGGTTCGCCGGGGTTTTTAATGCCGCGGGATGAGTTCTAACTATGCCAGTTCGTATTCAAATTCATAAAAATGCTTGCCGTCTTTAATCCTTATCTCCATTTTACCAGATAAACCTGCAAGCCCGCCTGCGCCGGAGTCAGGCACTACTTCAAGGATAAGTTTATCTTTACCCTTTTCTATTGTTCCAAAATGTAATAAAACAAAACTGCCTTCTTTTCCTGAAAGAGTTCCTTCTACATGTTCCATAGCAACATAACCTGCTGAACCCTTAACTGGTGTCATTGCGCTGAGCATTTCACCTTTACTTGTTGCTTCAAGTTCACCGTGGAATTTTTTATCTAATACCATTCTTCCAAAACTTATCCCATTTTTTCCTTCTAATGAAAAGTCAGTTGTAGAGAGAGATACTTCAAATTCACCTGTAACTTTCATATTTATTCTTTTTTTTGAAAGCGTGCGTATATATTTCAGTAGTCTTGGAACTATTATGGCCCAATAACTTTTGAATGTACCTTAAACCTACTCTTTGTTCAAGCAAGTGAGTTGTAAAACTATTTTCCTGGATGGTGTCCTGGATGAGTTTATCGTAGAATATAATATTCCTTGAAATCTAACAAAAAGGACTGAATACTTAGAAGCGATACAATAATTCATTTCCGTCAGCTGATTAACTCAATCATTCTTTTTTTCTAAGCCACCTGCCAGTTCTAGTGCTTTTTCCATTGCCTTGTCGGAGCTTGTGACAACCTGTGGCATAACGCCCTCACCTTCAATTCTGCCGGATTGTGCGGAATAATAGTCTGCGATTGGAAAAAAGATCTGAAGTCCTTGTGGCAGGTCAAACATCTTTTGTGACAGCATTTTTCCAGCTGTTTTTTCCCCAACAAGTATAGCTTGTCCGGTGGCCAACAAAACATCAGCAGCTAATTCCGCTGCGCTCGAAGTTCGATGGTTAATCAACACATAGACGGAACCAACATACTGCGGTGTCATAGGTTCGAATACGATACGCAAAACACCTTTGACCTCTACGTCCTGCCAAAAGGATTTGATGGACCAACCTTGCCAAGGTTTAAGGCTGCCAATGTACTCGTTCGACGGAACACTGCGATTATTTTTCGTCCAGGATTGTGAAAGAAATATGCCTGCCTCGAGGTTCGAAGATAAAAGATGACTAACCAACGGTCTGACTGCAAATGCTCCTCCCTCGTTGTTCCTTAAATCAATGATTAAAGCTTTTGGTTTCTTTTCATTGATGATTCTGTATGCCTCGTTGATCTGATCTATCGTGTTCTGTCCCATCATCGTGTTTATCTTTAACACAGCTATATCGTTTTGCCAGGACAGAACTGCCCCTTTGCCTGCAATACTCATAGTGTCTAAATAGTTGGCCAATTGCTCGGCGCTTTGTTGCTTCTCACCAATGCGCACGTGGGAGAATGGACCCTGATTCCAAATCCGGTTGAAACTCTCAATGAATTTTTTACGTTCGTGAACCTGACTGGCTAAAAGTTTAACCTTACGCTGAATCTCATAAAACTGTGGTGTCTCCAAAACGCTAATATCGTAAATGTGCTCACGCATTGTACTATCTATAGCCCTAACAGTAATTCCGAAATCCTGCAATTCCTTCGAGACTTGACCTGGCTCCTGTGCATTCACGCTTTGTATGCTAATAGCAAATATGAAAATAATTATGCAATGTTGAATTTTTTTAACAAATGGTTTCATAAAATTGTCTTTATATTGATGTTAATTAGTTATGAATATTATAAATAGGATTTAATTGAACTTCTTATTGTTCCACTTGAACCGATTACAACTATTTTCATAAGACCCCTCTGTTATAATTTCTGAAATAGAACTTAAAAATGCAAACTGCCAAACTCAATCAATATGTTACGAGTGGGTAATATCAATGAAGTGGTTTTGTTTTTCCATGTGAATGGGTTGTGCCTCTTCAATACTCCGTCCGCATTAAGAATAGCTAATTTTCTCTGAATCCAAAAGATTTCTTTCCCTATTTTTATAAGGCAAAAATCAATAATTAGACAATCGCGATGCTTACAAAACAGGATCAAAAGTTATTTAAAGTATAGTAAAATAATGCAGCTCTGAAAACAGCTTGCCCCGGGTTTGTTTCGTGGAAGTACTATTGATTTGCGGGTTATATGGCACTTTATTTAATATTTTTTTGTCTTTCTTGAAAATATTTTATAAAGCTTTTCTTAGATATTAAGCAATAATAGCTTGATGTATTTACATCTAATATAATTCCGAGAATAAATCCGGCTCCAAATAGACCCACAAAACTTTTCCAATTTGGTTGAGGAGGGTTTGGTGGTAGATACCCTAAGAGACCAATTGAAGAAGTAAGAGTTTCCAAAATTGCTGAGTTTCTTAATAAGGTTAATGTTTTATCAGAATAGAATACTTTAACTTGACTAATATTATTTATCGCAAAGAGAATAATTTTGCCATCCGAATTGCAGATTAATGAATCATTGGTTAGACTGATTGAATCACAAGATACTTCATTACTATCCATAATACTCAAAATCACTTCTTTGGATTGCTGATTAATTAGATTATTAAACGAATCTCTTGTCATTATATTTCCCAGTATTTCTTCTGGAAGAGAATAATCTTTTATTTCTTTGGCCAGTTCTTCGGTTGTTGCATTATAAATAACTAAAGTACATTCTGGCTGTCCACAACCGGAAGTTAATATAATAACTAATACTATTAGTAAAAATATTATTGATTTTATTTTCATTGGCATATAACGACGTTGACGATAACCTGCCGCCAAGAACAGTAATGCAGATTGAAAAGACAAAGCCAATGATTTAGCAAACTGCACGTATCATTCTTTGCAAGTGCAGTTAGCAACAATGTTAAATAATAGAACCACCTTTAACAAATTAGCCGAAACGGAACAACTAACCCTAAATTTTCTAAATTGCCAAAAGCGAAAATGGCGTCCGCTTGATTGGCTGGTTATAAGCGTTTTGAATATTTGATTTCTTTAACCAGCTCACAACGGTCGGTATATGAGTAGTGCGACCGATAGTGAGCATTATCGTATATACAATGTTAGGCTTAGTTTTTAATTGTTTTTATAGACGGTAAAATGTATTCCGTTAGAATCTTGAATGGTTTATCTTCCATTTCAGGAAACAGATTGTAATTTCCTCCTGTAAACGTTATGGTCATATCAATCTCAGGAATTATAATTAAAAACTGGCCGCCATTTCCCCAAGCCTCTATTGTTTTTAAATTACGGTCTCCTACTTTTCGGTTTAATATTCTCCATAAATATCCATAATCAGCGTTTTTTGGCCAACTGCATTTTATCTTCGGAGTTGTGGATTCTGTTATCCATTGTTCATCAATGAGTTGTTTATTGTCCCATTTCCCTTTGTTCAAAACCAAGATTCCAAATTTGGTAAAGTCGATAGGCCTCAAATAAAAATCACCAGCCATATAACCCCTTCCCAAAGGAGAGGTTCTCATTTGAAAATGCTCAATGTTCATTGGCAATAACAATTCTTCGTATAAGAATTGAGGAAGATATTGATTCATCGATTCCTGAATAACACCCGACAATAGATTTGCTCCTCCCGAAGAATATTCAAATTGCTCTCCCGGAGGGTACTTCATAGGAAGTTTTAATTTATAACCCACCCAATCTGTGTTATTCCATTGCATCTCATCTTCATTTTCCAGCTCAATGCCAGTACTCATGGTCAAGACATTGTAAACGGTTATTTTTTTCTTTTCAACGTCTTCAATTTTGTATTCAGGGTAATACTTTAAAATAGGGTCGGTAATTTTCAGATTTTTATTATTCATCATTGCTTTCCCAAGAAGTAAGGAAGCGAATGATTTGAAAGCTGACCTGATATCGTGCAGTTGCTCCCGATTGGTACCGTGGAAATATTCCTCGAATACCAACTTGTGATTTTTGGTAATTATGATACTATGAATGTGGTCATATTCACCATTGTTTATACTGTCAATAAACCGAACCATAGAGGGGTCAATTCCAACTTCTTCCAACGAAGCTGTCTTTATAAAATCATCTTCATGTTTTGGAATGTGGTATTTATATTTCTCGTTTGGTTTTCTTGGGTGATAGCCTTCCTCTTCGGCAATGGTCAGTTTTTTTAGCTCAATTTCTTTTTTTCCATCACCATTTCCATAATTCAATAAAATTGTATTTTTCTCGGGTCTATATTTTGCTGCAATTGAAAAACGATCGCTTGTAATTTTAAAATTGATGGTATCACCTTGAAGATGAACTTCCTCAATCGTAAAATGTAGCTTCCTGTTTTCTTTATTGCTTTGAATTTTGGCATTTAATACTCCTAATGAATCTTTAAAGAACTCAAGGTAAACTTTATAATCAGTATCAATAATCTCAGGTTTGATTATTTTGGAATGCCATTGGTTATTTAATCGTTTAAAGCCAAGATTCTGAACCCATAAATCATTGGTAATTATCCCTTCAAGTCCATTAGAATTGTTGGTTAGCAGGGCGTCAAAGCGGAGACCGGTTGTATCTCTACCAAATAACCTTCCTTTTTCTTGAGTTAAGGGGATTATTTTTTGAATGCTGTCTTTGAAAAAAATGGCTTCATTTGGAGCAGTTGCTGGTTGAACTATTATTGAATCATATGCTGATTCGGTTTGGAATAGTATCCCTGACCAAACGCCAATTAAGTCATTCGCCTCAATCGATTTCCTTTTCACACTGCAGGAATTGAAAAAAGGAAGAAAGATTACTAAATAAATAATTTTGTTCATTTGTTTTAATTAAGCCTAACGTTCATGTATAATCATTGTTCTTATCCAGTAAATTTAGATGCATTAGAACTATTGTTTTTATTTTTAATTTAACTACAATATTTATTTATTTTAAAAAAAGTTTATAGAAACCCTAATTCTATCAAAAGGCATGGATTAATTTATTACTAGCTTATAACGGCGTGTTATGTTAAAACACAACAGCCGGCTCTGAGTTCTCATTTATTTTTATTTATTTAGAAGAAGTAACATCCTGTTATTCGTCGTCTTAAGCGACAAGAACTTTTTCGTTATAAATGAACCGGGCCGCATTCTTGCTGGACGCAATTTATTTTCTGCTGACATTGCACGCCGTTAGCCGCGGTCACCGGTTCTGTTTAAGCTGCTCTGCCTGATTGGCAGTCAAGTTTATTTATTTCGTACTCTTCTTCCTTTTCTGTTATTGCATAAACTTTCATCATCAGTTTTCGGGCTACCGCTACTATTGCTTTTTGTTTGCTGCCGTTTTTCTTATAGACTCTTTCAAATTTATTCAGCAGACTCCCATCTTTTCTAACTGCTACCCAGGCCAACTGTATGATGATTGACCTTAATTGTTTATTGCCTACAAGTCCTGTTCTGCTTCTTATTATTTCCTCTCCGCTGCTGTGTTCACCAGGAGTCAACCCTACATAATGCGCCAGCTTTTCTCCTGTTTCAAATCTTCCCTTTAAGTCAAATAAAAAAACTACCAGCCTTACAGAACTAATTATTCCAATGCCGTTTATCTTTTCTATTCTTTTTATTTTCATTCCCAATTCTTCATCTTCACCAATTTCTTTGATCCTTTGCTCACTATCGTTAATCTGCTGTTTTACATATTCATATTCCTGGAGTAACTGTTCAAACTTTCTGTTAAAGATATCTTCCTGGAAATTTATTTCTCTTAATTTTTCTATGAACTTCTTATTCCACTTCTCCCATTTCAATGGATGATTGCGTACTTCCAGTATACACCTGATTTGCCTTAGAATCTGTCCTTCGCGCATCTTTTCTTTATCATATATTCTAAAGATTGACCGGTATTCACGGATCTTTTCTGTTGGTACCTTTACAGCTCTGAGCAGTCCTCTTGAATGCTGAAAGGCCAGTTTGCGGGAATCAATCTTATCTGTTTTTACAACACTTCCATCACGATAAATCCGGTTTGTGGGTGTTACAATAATGTCATACCCTTTATTATGAAAGTAATCGTATATCCAGAACCCTGAAAAGCAGCATTCATAAACAATATGTATAAGAGCGTCTTTATAATTTTCAGCCAGGAACTTTTCTAACTCTTCAGCAACAGCCATCATACTAAATGTTTTCAGTTCAAGATCATATGTCCTAACACTAACAACCCAACGTTTTTTATGAACATCAAGTCCTACGTATAAGTCTTTGTTTTCAAAACAACTTTTCATATTGAGTCCTCCTATTTTTAGAGAACTCAATTTAATAACTTATTTAAACATACGTTCTTGCCGATAAGCGGCGCGCCCAGAACAACAATGCCGCTTAAAAAACAACTGCCGATGATTAAGCAAACTGTGCTTAACTTTTACCGTAAGCGCAGTTTGCAATTATATTAATTAGAACGACTACCCTTAACAAGTTAGCCGAAACGAAACGATTAATATTAAAATTTCTAAAATGCCAAATGCGAAAACGGCGTCCGCTTGATTGGCGGGTTATGTGCTTTATTTTAATCTAGATATTGTTAATGTTTTTGTCTATAAAGTTGCTTACATCAACACAAAATATTTCTCTTTCATCATCATGAATTCCGTGACCAGCATTGGGATAAACAATAAGCGAAGATTTTCTATTCATTTTTATCATCGCTTGCAAATTATCTTCATTACTTGCCCAACTCTTACCTCCTTTCATCAACAATACAGGGCAATTTACTTTCATCCATTCTTCCGAATACTCTCCATTTAGTCCTTCTTGTGATTGAATCATTTCTTGGTAGTTAAATCTGAACCTCCAATGCTCAACATCGTAATACAAACTTTCCATAAAGTATGTAGATATAGGTCTCCCTAAATTATCTATAAAGGTTTTGTCGACCTCATATATGGAATCAAATTCAACTGGAAACTTATTTAAAAACTCATTTGAAGAATTTACTTCTGTTCCGATATCTTCAATAATTAGCATTTTTACATTTTGATGTTTTGCAGCATATCTAATGGCAGTTATACCACCTAAAGAATGGCCAAGAATAATTGGATTTTCAATACTTAATGAATGTATGAAATCTTCTAAATCTTTAAGATAATTGTCTTTAGTATACGATAAGGCATGATCGCTTAGTCCATGACCTCTCAGATCAGGGATTATTACTCTTCCATTAAAAACGGAATTTACAAAAGATAAATTGGAAGCAGTCCCAAAGTGACCATGCAAACAAATGAGAGCTTGCCCGTCTTTTTCATTATCTAAAAATGATAAATTTATATTGTTAATAAATATACTTTTCCGCTTCATTGTTTTATCCTTTGATAATTATGACCTAACTTTGGCACATAACTAATACTTATCAGGAATTGAGGAGTGCTTTCTTATCCTGATATAAATCCTACCAAAATGAAAATAATTCTTTTAGGAGTTAAAATCTTAATTCTCATTCCTAATATCATTCAAAAAGATTTTTATTAACATTAGAACATTCTGTAGTTATCAGGATAAGCACTCCCTGTTTATTTATTGCAAACTTCCCAAATATTTTCAAGGAATTCAACAAAAACCTTCAAAACCACTAAAATCCTTCAGAGCCCTATTTCCGATTTTGGAAATGCCATCCGGAAGTTTCTGAGCCCTATTTCCAATTCTGGAAATGCCATCCGGAAGTTTCCGAGCCCTATTTCCAATTCTGGAAATGCCATCTGGAAGTTTCCGAGCCCTATTTCTAATTTTGGAAATGCCACCCGGAAGTTTCCGAGCTCTATTTCCAACTTTGGAAATGCCATCCGGAAGTTTTCGAGCCCTATTTCCAATTCTGGAAATGCCACCCAGAACGTTTCGAGCCCTATTTCCGATTCTGGAAATGCTACCCGGAAGTTTCTGAGCCCTATTTCCAATTTTGGAAACGAATACGGGTTAAAAAGGGGTTTTTCATTTAGAAAGAAGTTAGCTCAGCTAATTATCTTAAGAGTATTTTCAGAAAAGGAGAGTAAATATTTTCTGGAATATTTTGTCGCAAACTTATCTTCAAACGTCATTTCAAATTCGAATGAATTCTTTTCAGGAGGAATTATTGTAAAAACAAAATGCCCGCCTGAATTATCCTCTATATAAGCTTTAGGTTCAATTGAAATTAAATTAAAATCATCAGAAACAATATTGTCAATTAATATTGAACCGCCGGAGACTGAAAAGTAAACCAAATATAGGTTGTCGTTTCTATCTATTTTAACCAGTTGAATCGTAACATCAGAGCCTGCAGGATTGCTTGTTTCATCTTTAAGTAATATTTCATCAAGCTCAGACGGAAGTTTAGAATATTTTTCTTTATCAGCTTTATAATTTTTTTTCCTTTTCATCCATCGATCGAAACCTTTAATAATTTCTGCAATTACCTGGATACGATAAATTAGAAACGCAACTCCGATTAAAATTAAAAATATGCTTATAAAAGAATTAGGAATACCAAACATGGGTTTTACCAGATATTTCTACTTTACTTATTTATTATTTCAGTTTATTCAAGGCTTTTTGCAAGCGAACCTGGAATATATTTCCTTCAGGATCCCAGCCATCACAAACATTGTAGCCGTTAAATTTCCATTCAGTCTCACTTGAATTAAAACCGCTGCCAAGAGATTTTACTGTTGCCCTGATTTTTTCAATTGGCTCATCAACAATAAATACGGGTTTTATAGGAGTTGATTCACGTATTTTGAAACCTGATTGATTGCTACTTCCAACTCTTGAAGAAGTTTCAGTTTTAAGAAGCACTAACTCAATTTGTTCATTTTCTAAGGCAACATAGTTTTCATTAGTTTCTCGAATTCGGAGATTAAATAATTTTTCGTAAAAATCACTCATAACTTTTAGATTATTGACATAAATAACTAAACCGGGTTTCATATTAATAAACTCATTTAAGAAATATCGCAGCCAAAATAAATTATGTTGCCGTCAAGATCTTTAATACCAAAATCTCTCAAGCCATATTCACGATCAGAGGGTTCAATAGTTATCTCTACATTATTACTTACTAAATTTTCATACAGGTTATCTACTTCGTCTGTAAAGATACTTACGATACCTTGTCCGGCTTCACGCGGAGAATTTGTAGAAGCATTAAGATGGATTTCAACATTATTCAGTTCTACTCCTAAATAGGTGAGTGGTTCCCCCCATTCAAAAGAAACATCAAACCCTAACTTATCAACATAAAAATTTTTTGCTTTGACCAGGTCAGTAACAATCAGTATAGGTGTGCTGTTTAAAAATTTTGTATTCATTAATTTCCTTTATTATTGTCTGAATATTTTCAACCGGCTTGCTGTTTCTGATTTCAATTCCGGGAATTCTGCAAGGAGCTCATTCTTACGTTCAATCGACTGATTATAAAAGTTAATATGAAATTGAGGAATATTTTTTCATGATTTATTCAATTAATTCTAACTTATCAGATAAAACTGAGTGTTTATCTCCAGTAAACTTTATCAATATTATTAACGAATTTAACAAAACTCTTCTAAATAAATCAAAAACAAGGTTAACATTTAACAGGGAATTTTTTATTTTTCACTTCTAATAAAGAAAGAACTGTGATGTTTGAGAGAGATATTAAGTTTATCAGCGATTTTTGTATTAACCAGATTCGGGAACTGGGCACAACCTTCACTTATGAAAAACTTGCAACTTTAGAACTCCACCCGGCAATTCTTAAATACGTTTCAGCCGAACTTGATTTTATGATATACTCTGACAGGCGGAAGCTGCTTCAGAATTCTTATTTCGATTATTCCGGCAAAGAGATTTCGCTTTACTTCAAAAAGATGGCAGAAGAAGTAAAGAAGTCAAAACGCATTTCGATTGATGATATGAAGAAGCTTATTCTCCAGGCTGTCTCATTTAATGCTAACTATGTTGTGAGACCAAAGTGGTCTTTAACAAAGCTTGTTTATAACGATCAGAAATCAATCCCGGTTGACGAACTGGAAATGATGTTGAGCTACGTTTATTACTACGATTATTTTAAAAATGTTCTTTCTTCATACCTGTCAAAACGAAAAGCAGTTCAGCTAAACCTGACGGAATTCGATTTAATCCTCAACAAGATCGAGAGGGAATTAATTAAGGCTAACTCCGGGCAGCTTATTAACAACTCACTTAACTCAATAGGTGATTTCTTTAATATCGGTGGAGTCAGTAAAACGAGGGTTTCACCAATTGCTGTTGAAATGCTGCTGAAAGAAAAAAATCTTACAGACCACCTGTTAAGACTGCGGAGAGCAATTCCTGAAACTGCAAAAAAAGCTTATGAGATAAACGATATTAAGAGTGTATTGTATTCAACTACTCCTGTCCAACCAAATTCCATACAGGGATTTGATGAAGAAAAAAAGACGATAGAGAAAATAGAAGTTTCTTCTGAAACTACTGAGAATCCGGAATCGAAGGAGGATGAAACTGAGAGTGAATCTTTGCAGGGGAATGTTACTGATATAGATTCTTTGGTAGAAGAAGAAATTCTGAAAAGTGAAATTGAAGTTGAAGAAATAAAAATTCCTGAAATCAGTCTTGATCAAATAGATGAGGAATTAAAAAAGGATCTTGAAGAAATCAGCAAACTGGAAGAGCAAATAGAGCAGGAGGAAACAGGTGATAATTTTCAAGATATACTAACTTCGGAGATAAAAGAACTGGCATCGGAAACTGAAGATCCTGCTTCCCCGGAAGTTGAGCCGGTTGTTACCGAACAGATTATTGATGAAACTCCGGTAATAGAAGAGAATCCTGATATTGCTGAACAAGAAGCGGATAAAAGTGAATCTACACTACACCAGATTGTAGAAGAAGAATTACAAACAGAAGATTCTGAGGATAAATCTGAAGAAGCTGTTAGAGAAGATTTCCAGGCTGAAAAGGAAATCATAAGCGAAATGCTGAAAGATCATTTTGGTGATGATCCGAATAATAAAGAGAATGAAGACCATGAAGAAGAATTCGATCAATATGAAACCGAGTTATTGGAAAAACAAAACGAAGTTGTGAGTGACGAAATTGTGGAAGAGAATGAACCGGAAACAACGATTGAAGAGCCGGTAGTTGAGAACATTGCCAGCAAAGATTTTCCAAATACTGATTACATTAAAACTCCGGAAGAAGAATTGATGGATATGTTTGAAGACCTTGAAATAATTGAGAGAGGTAATACTGATTTTAGTGAAAATGATTCTGCCGGTGAGGAAACTTTGGACGAACCGGAAATTGAAGAACCGGTTCAATATGACGAATTATCAGAATTGGATCAGGTTGAATATGATCTTCAGACAATCGACGAAATAGCTTTTTCTGAGGATGAAGTTGAAATAGTTATAGAGGAAAAACAAACCCCGGTAGAACCAAATTACAGTGAGCAACCACAAAATACTTATCCGGCATCTGAACCGGTTCAAAAGAAAGAAGTTCCGCAGACAGAAACAAAACAATCTCCGAGATCTTTAAGAAAAAAAGACCTCTTATCATATCTGAAAGAAAAAGAAGTAAGAAAGATTATTACAAACGTCTTTAACGGAGACGAAGTAGATTTTGTCACGAGTACCGAAAAGATAATGGAGTGCGGTTCTTATCGTGAAGCAACAGATATTATTAAAGGAATTTTCCTTTCTTACAAAATTAATCCTTACTCAAAAGAAGCAATCTTATTAACTAACGCGGTATCTAATTACTTCAGGCAGGCATAATGTTTATCGATTATGCGGTTATTGAAGTAAATGCCGGTGACGGTGGCGCTGGTGCTGTTGCTTTCAGAAGAGAGAAATATGTTCCTAAAGGCGGACCGGCAGGAGGAAACGGCGGGAAAGGGGGAGACGTTGTAATTGAAGCCCACCACAATTTAAATACATTGCTCGACACACGTTATAAGAAAAAATATATTGGCGGCAAAGGGCAGCCGGGTGGAAGTTCTTTAAAAGATGGAAAGAATGGAGAAGATGCAGTTATTAAAGTTCCGGTTGGCACGATTATAAAAAATAGTGAAGATGAAAAAATTCTTTTCGACCTGGATGAAGATGGGAAAAGAGTAATCGTAGTAAAAGGCGGGAAAGGTGGAAGGGGGAACAGCAACTTTGCAACACCTACAAACCGAACACCACGTTATGCCGAACCAGGTTTGCCGGGTGATGAAAAAAAAATAATTCTTGAACTGAAATTAATTGCTGATGTGGGTTTAGTAGGATTCCCAAATGCAGGCAAGTCAACACTAATTTCCTCAATTTCTTCTGCCAGACCAAAAATAGCTGACTATCCTTTCACAACTTTAGAACCAAATCTTGGAATTGTTAAATATAAAGATTACCAGAGTTTTACAGTTGCAGATATACCGGGAATTATTGAAGGTGCGCACAAAGGAAAAGGATTGGGTCATAAATTTTTAAAGCATATTGAACGTACAAGAATATTACTTTTGCTGGTTGATATAACTTCAGAGAATTATAAAAAAGATGTAGATGTTTTAATGAAGGAGCTGATGAATTACAGCAGCAAATTAGTGAAGAAAAAAATCCTGCTATCATTTTCAAAAGCGGATCTTGTAGGGAATAAAGAAATTACAAAGGCTGAATCGTTCAGATTCAAGGATTTCAATGGAAAACCATTGGTTTTTTCGTCAGTTTCGAAGCTTGGTTTGGAGAATTTATTGAATAGTTTATGGAAAGAATTGCATTCAGAATAGAACAGGAGATAATAAACAGGATTTTATTATATGACTGTTAACTCGAAATACTTGATTTGTAAAGCTTCTGAATTTTCAGTTTAAGTATAATTAGTATGGTTTGCTTTTCCGTTATCTTATTCTTTCCGTTACACTCCTTATGCAAAACAATTGTCAACTATAAACCTATTATCAAAATTTAACCTGCCATACCGTCAGGCAGGTTTGACTTTATACATTAATTTTTGTTAGTTGTCTTTAGCAATTAATAAATGGGTAGCAAGGTGGTTGACTGCGATAAATTTATTGCCTCTCTTTTTAATTAAATAAATGATAAAAGGTTCTGACTATGAACTGGAATTTTAAAATAAAAACAATCCTTACTTTGGCTTTTATAGTAGTTTACAGCTTACCACTTAAAGCTACAATCCACTACGTCCAGCACGGGCAAAATAATATTCCCCCATATTTATCGTGGCAAGATGCAGCCGACTCAATCCAATCTGCAATAAATGTTTGTGCACCGGGTGATACAGTTATTGTAGCCAACGGAGTTTATTATGAAAACCTAGTAATAGATAGTATGCTAACATTAATTGGCAGCAGTATGGACAGCACTGTGATTGATGGGAGGGGGATTGGAGATTATACAATACTTGTTAATGTTAGTGATTTTTTCAGTATTGAAAACTTTAGCATTTACGGTAAAGGAGAAGAAATAACTAATAGTATTATAATTTATGCGATAGGTGATTCAATAGAAATTAAAAATAGTAAAATAAGTGAAGCAATTGTTGGGATACTTGTAAGTAACAATTGTTTGATTAAAAACACAATTATTGAAAAACTAGAAATAGGATTTGCTATTGTTGGGGCTTCAACTATTTCTAACAGTTATTTAACAAACAATATTATGACGTTTGAAACAACTGATTCGCGCGGTATAGTTGTAGGTGCAGGTAACTACTACATCAGCAACAACATAATACTGTTTACAGGAGATATAACATATGAGTATGGAATTTCAATAGGTGCGCCAAGGAAAGTATATATTTATAATAATCTTATAAGTGGGTTTGGAAGCAATATTTATATTGATGATCCGGCAGAACCAGTTTATATAGTAAATAATGTATTAACACAGCGTGTTAGAAGGGGAAATAGTATTACGGCATCAAGTGATTATGTTTTTGTAAATAATGTTGTGCTAAAAAATAATAGTAACGGACTAAGTGGGGATTGGATGATTACATCTGATTATAATTTATTTTGGGATAATGTAAATAATTTATCAGGAATAACTTATGGAGATAGCGACATAGTAGCCGACCCGATGTTTGTAAATGACACAATCCCAATTCCTGATGGTAATTATGATTATCATCTTCAAGCCCATTCTCCTGGCATAAATAAAGGCGATCCGTCTATTTTTGACATTGACAGCACTCGTTCTGATATCGGCTTATACGGAGGTCCACTTGGAGAATCATACAAGTACTTAAACCTTGCACCGAGAGCGCCGGTTAATTTATCTGCATCAATTAGTAAATTAAATAATACAATAACATTAAGCTGGAACCGTAACAGTGAGGCAGACACAGCTTATTACAATGTTTACAGGGACACAACTGAAAACTTTATAATCAGCCCTGCAAAATTAGTTGGTTCACCAACAGATACATTCTATACAGAACCGATACCAATGGGAGCAGAAAGCCTGTATTATAAAATAACCGCAGTTGACCTTGATGAGAATGAATCGCTTCCCTCGGAAGAGATATTCATTGACATAGTTTCAGGTATAAGTGGTGAGCCAATAACAATAAACGATTACCGACTATATCAGAACTACCCTAATCCATTCAATCCCTCGACAAAAATAGGATACAGGTTAAAAGAATCAGGGAAAGTAAAGCTGATGGTATATGACATAAAAGGAGAGCTTGTATCGGTGCTTGTAAACAAAGAACAAAACGCAGGATATTACGAGGTGGAATTCAATACGGGAATTGGGAGTGGGGGGTCGGATGTCGGAGGACATTCCGGCTTGTCCGGAATCAGCGGATTAGCAAGCGGAATATACTTATACAGAATAGAAGTAATCGGAGAAGGAAACATCCCGAGATTTTCGGATATGAAAAAAATGATTCTGATAAAATAAGCTTTTAATAATCCCCTCCTTAGATAAGCCTGCCTGACCGGTAGGCAGGGAGGGGTGTCCCGCCTTTTGCGGGACGGAGTGGTTTGAAAGAGCAGGTATTAACACCACCCCCGACTAAAGTCGACCCCTCCTCAGAGAGGAGGGGAAGAAGGAAAAAAAACTTAAACAAAGAGGGAGGAGAAAATGGTTAAAAATTTCTTTTACACAGTTTTGCTTCTGGGATTATTCATCCCGGTTAATACCTGTATAGCCCAGGAAGCACCTGAGTATAATGACTGGATAAGGAACTTCCCGGGAATACCAATCAAAGCACCGCTGCAAAAGTGGGAGTGGATTACTAATCATCCCGATGCAGTTGACAGTATGAGGCAGGCAGGAGTAGATATAGTTCACTGGAGCGTAGATAACATTAACCAGATGACTACACTCAGCAACTGGGATTCTTCCGGCTTCCAGGTAATGCCCAGGCGTTCGCTTGACTATAACTGGATACAACACTATACAGATGCGAAGTATTCTGTGTGGGAAGCAGAGGGGAATGATACCTATGATGCAAACCTGGAAAGGGATATTGCAAATACAGAGATTGATATAAGCGGTTCATATATAAAACTTAAAGGGGATATTCAGAACTCTGTTGATACATTAATAAAAGGCCCATACTACCGTCAGGATTTAACATATTATGCCTCACAGGATGGAGGCTGTGATACCGTAAGATACAGGGCAGAATTCCGGTTGATGCTGCAGGAGAATAACCCGCCTGTTGCTTATAATCCTGATGATACAATATGTGTTCTGCAGGTAACACAGTCTTACGCAATTTATCCAACTATACTTGGCTGCACCTATGTAATTAAGGAAAGAACATTAACAAGGGGAGACTTTACAGCGTTAAATCAGTTTTATGATTTTTTAATGCACGAGAATCCAAGTCCTGATTCTACTGATTACAAACTAACAAGCGATTCCTGCCAGACAGTGCTTCCGGGACAGCCAGAGGAGCAGCATACGTTTTTGTCGCCTCCGCCGTGCAGCTTTGACAGGGTTGACAGGGCATACATCCAGTACAAAGTTATCTGGAAAGGAAAATCCAACAGCCAGGGTAAGCCCGGCTACCTGCTTTCTGTTGATAAGGTTACTGTTTCGGATGATAGAGGTAGAGAACTTATTAATACTCCCATTGGAGAAACTAACATTCTTCTCCAAGCCAACTCATTAAATGCATATACAGAAAATATAAGCGGCTGGTTGGGCATAGATGAGCCAACAAGTATAGATATATTCGAGCCAATCCGTCTTGTAACGGAAATACTTGAAAATAACAGCCAGGGGGAAAGACCATTGTGGCTTGCATTTATGAGCCGCTGGGATGGGGTATGGGATCACCATAATAACATATTTGGTGCAATGGGCTTAAGCCCCTGGGCAGAATTTAAGAAACGTGTGGGAAAAGGGAATATAATTCAGAATTTTTATTTGTTCGATTTTCCTTACTGCAATACCTGCCGTACGGATTGGTATTCAGAAAATATCAGGGTTGCTGGAGAACTTAACTACAAGCAGGCTTATGAGCTTGATCCATATTTTGGAGCTGATCTTCAGACAGGTGAAGTTCATAATACAGTAGCACCTGCAGAGCAGCGCAACATTGACAGCCACGAGTTTCTTTACACAGCAAACCTAGCGCTAATGTACGGGGCAAAGTTTCTTTCCCTGATTTCATATTTTGCACAGACAGATACCGGCAATTGTCAGTCGGGCAGTCATTGCCGTGCAATAGTTGATTATGATGCAAATGACAACCTGATTTATACAGATAAATATTATATGCTGCGAGATACACTAAACCCAAGGCTAAAAGGTTTATTCGGAAAGACACTAAAAGGTTTAATCCCTGTTGCAGATTCACTGGGAAAAAATACCTCGGTAACTTATGATGTACTTAATTTTAATCATTTACATAAAGTAACACTGGACAGAGAAGGACAAGGTTCAGAGGCAATGAATTCTTTTGTGGATATTGGTTCGTTTAACAAACCGGGTGAAAACGGAGATAATTATTTTATGGTAATAAACAGGTGGTATTCAGAACCTTTATTGTACAAATTCAAGTTAGAGCTCAATTATCTATCAGACTACAACAACTGGAACCTTAAAAACTACGTTGACAGCAGTGAAGTAACAATATTGCCTGATGGAAGCAGTGAAGCAACATCACCAACAGATACGATAGTAGTTGGAGATGCAATACTTTACAGCTTAAAGCCGGTTGTGCTATACGGCGGAAAACTCATAGTTGATGAGCCCGCAGGTGAAGGGCAAATACTTAAGGGAGATATGACAATAGACAATGGAGCTACATTAAGCATTGCCGGGGATTATTATGCACAAGGAGACATCATCATTAAAAACGGAAACATAGAAAAATATAACGATCCTTATACTTCGGGGACGATACATTTCCAGAACGGACATAAGCTGATAATAGAAGGGGCAGCAACAATAAACGGAACGTCATCAGATAAATTAACTCTCGATTTTGGTTCATCGGTAGAAGGAAACGGAGTAGTAATCAAATCAGGAGGCTCGCTGGTTATTTCATATTGTAATATTCAAAATTCAGCTAATGGAATTACAGCAGAATTAAATACAAGCTTTTTAAGTGCTCAGTATATTGATTTTTCTAATTGCGACAGTATCGCAATAACAATTCTTGGTCAATCAGGAAACGGTCCTCAAACTCCGCAGCCGCCTGAAATAAAATACTGCACAATAACAGGTTCAGAATATGGAATTGAGGTAACAAATCTTCCGGAGATATTAATCCAGGAAAACTATATAACTAATACCAGCTATGGAATCTATCTTTCGAACGTTACTAATGCGATTGTAGCGGGCAACAATCTAAGCTCTAACTTATATAACAGCCCGGGAATACTGGCAGTCAGTACAGGAGGTGTGATCAGAACCAATTCAATAAGCGGATTTACAAATGGAATACATTTTGGCAACTGTAATTCTATAGATGTGGGAGGCAACGATATAACCGATTGTAAATATCATGGAATTTACGTTGGGTTGGGGAGCATTATTAATATGGCCGCGCGGCTGGTACAAAATCAGGGGACTCATCAATGGTATGCTGTTTCAGGTTACAACAGGATTTATGAAAATGGCGGATATGATGGACAGGGAGAACAAATTGACGGCTCTGAGATTTACTTCAATAATTCAAATGCAATTATGAAAGGAGAAAGAGATGTTCCCGGGTGCAACAGCATATATGATGACAGGCAGGCATCTCCACCGGTTGTGAACACACTGCTGCTGATGAACGGATTGAGCAACGGAATACAACACATTAATATAAACGCAGAAGATAATTACTGGGGAACAACAACACCAACCTCACAGAGGTTTGGAGACCTTGTAGTTGACTTTGATCCTTACTATACAACGGAATGTCAACTTCCGGTTCAGGGAGACGCTCTTGTAATGATGACATCTACAGGTGAGGTAATAGATACTCTATATCCTTCAGGTCAGGCAACAGGTCAGCTATCACAAACAGATTTACTTTATGCACAGGCAAACAAGCTGTTCCTCACAGGAGATATAGAATCATCAGAAAGTTATTACGACCAGGTAGTAAGCAGTGACACAACACTTCCGGTAAAAAAAGAAGCCTTCAGCAGGAAATATGAAATAGGAAAGCTGCTTGGAAGAGGAGAAGAATATTTCGATGATTTGAGGAATATATATTTATCACTTGTCCAAAGCACTTCAGATTTACTACAAATAAAAATATTCAATCAACTATCTACCCTGTGCTTATCTGCAAAAACAGATTACATACCAGCAATCGGAGAATTTGATCAAATAGTACAGCAGAACCCTAACACAGAAGAAGCAGCGTATGCAGAGATAGATGCACTTACCACTTCACTTCTTGTAGAAGGAAATGATTCAAGTTTGCATAAGGGACCATCTGGCAAATACCTGGTTAAAGGTAAAAACGATTACCATAACAGGTTGAATCAAATAATGAGAAAACACTTCGGTTCCGGAAACACAGAAACAGAAAAAGAAATCATCCCGACAGAATATACTTTATATCAGAACTACCCTAACCCATTTAACCCTATAACAACGATTAAATATGATTTGCCAAATACTGGAGAAATATCGGTAATTATATACGACATACTTGGAAGAAAAGTAAAGGAACTAGTAAACACAAAACAACTGGCAGGCAGATATGAAGTAAAGTGGGATGCATTAAGAGTCGCAAGCGGAGTATATCTCTACCAGCTAAGAACTAATGATTATGTGAATACAAAGAAGATGATACTGCTGAAGTGACTTTCACAACAAATACAAAAAATGACCGCTTCACATATAATTGGAGCGGTCTTTTTTTTACTAAATAAGAGAAATCGTTTCCCTTTTAATCGGTATACCTTTATTATTTTTTGAAAATATAGAGAAGTGTGGCTATATTTGCAGGCTCAAACTTGGCGGGGTAGCTCAGTCGGTTAGAGCAGTGGAATCATAATCCACGTGTCGGGGGTTCGAATCCCTCCCCCGCTACGAATTAAAGGAGATAAATTATGTACACATTATTAATTTCAATAGCAGCAATCGCGTCAATTTTATTGATTGTTGTTGTGCTTTTACAAGCCAGTAAAGGAAGCGGGCTGGCCGGTACTTTTGGTGGTGCTGGTATGGGTGCAATGTTCGGCAGCAGAAGGACTGCAGATTTTTTAAGCCGTGCAACCTGGTGGCTTGCGGGAATTATTGCAGGGCTTGCAATAATTATTAATTTATTCTTTTTGCCTGGTAAGGTTACGCAGGAACAGAAAAGTGTTATTCAACAAACAGGAAGACAGAATATTCCTGAATCACCAACTCTTCCTCCACAAAACCAATTACCACAAGATAACGGGCAAAGCCAGGGTAATTAATTCGTATCGAATTTCTTTTCAAAGTCCTGTTGATCTATATCATCAGGACTTTCTTCTTTTAAACCTGCAAGCGCTTCAATAATTTCATCCTGTATATCACGATGCAAATACGTTCCACCCTTTTCAAATTCAAAAATTATACTTACAATAAGATCTTCGTCATCCTCAGTTGTAACATAGCCTGAAACTGAACTTACACCATTTAAAGTTCCGGTTTTTCCATGGAAATTATTTTCGGCGGGAGTTCTTCTCATCCTGTCTTCCAGCGTGCCATCCACACCCGCAATACTAAGTGCATTATAAAAATCTCCAAAGTTTGCAATGTCGAAATACATTTTTTCAAGCAAACCAATTAAAGCGCCTACAGTAATCTGGTCAAATCTTGAAATTCCGGAACCATCAACTACTGCAGTTCCCTCCGAAAAAATTCCGTTATCTTTTATGAAGCTGAGAATTGCCTGGGTGGAGTAAAAAGAATTTCCCTGCTGACCGCTGGCAACAGCACCAATCGTTTTGAATAAACATTCAGCAAGAAAATTATCACTATGCTTATTAATTTCTTTTATTAGTTCGCGAAGCTCGATTGAAGATTCTGTAATAAAGAAAGCATCCTTCGGGGTAACACCTTTCTTGTAGTCGCCTCCAACTTTAATATCATTTTTTACTAATTCTTTTTTTAACTCTTTGGCAACAAAAACCGGGGGATCAGAAACATAAGTAAAATAAGTTCTGTATCTTCCTCTTCTTTTTTTAGAGATTGTTGTCTTATTCCGATTAAGTACTAATGCAGATACCGGGGGCAGCTTTACATTTGCTCTTTCGTCTCTTATCCAGTCATCACGCGTATAAACTTTATCAAAGTATGTATCGTCTCCAATAACATCTCCGGTAATCGATTTAATATTTAATCCATTTAAGTTATCAACCATCTTTTCAAGATCTTCAGTAGTGAAAGTGGAGTTCCCAAATCCTTTTATATAAAGATTTCCATTTATTTCCCCATCAGAAAGATTATCATCGTCAGTATATAATTTTGTTGAAAGAAGATACTCTCCTCCCATAGTTTCAAGGGCAACGGCTGTTGTAAATAGTTTTGTATTGGATGCAGGAATCATTGATTGACGATGATTAACATTAAAAATGGTATCCTGCGTCAAGGGATTATAAATTAATAATCCAACTTTTGTGCTGGCATTAAGCCTGTTTAAAATTTTTTCAATTTCAGCTTTTACTTCTTTTAAGGATGAAGCACTCGTAATTGATTGAATTAAAAATAAAAAAGGGAAAATAAGTTTTAATATCATAAGCTCTTTTACCAATAATTAACTTTTGTCTGTGTTTGAATTAATAACATTTAAAACTATTTTTAACCCCTGTTTTTTATTAATAAGATGTGATGACAAAATTTTGAATGTAAACCTAATACAGTTTTAAATTTTTAACAATTCAAAAAATAATTATGGCAAAAAACTATACAACGAAAAAAGGTTATGAAGACCTTGATTTTCTAAATTCTGCTGATGGCAGAAGCTTAAGAATATTATCTGAATATTTTCAACCGAAGAGCAAGTTCAGAAAACATAAAATTTTAGATACGATTGTATTTTTCGGTTCTGCAAGATTGAAATCCAAAAGGGAAGCAGTTAAGGAATATAATATGATTAAATCAATGGACCCCAAAACAACAGCATCATTTGCGAAAAAACTAAAAGAAGCGCAGCGTTTGGTTGATTTTTCACATTATTATGAGGATGCTGTTGAACTATCAAGAAGATTGACGGAATGGTCACTTGGTCTGGAAATAAATGCAAACAGGTTTATTGTTTGTACAGGTGGGGGTCCGGGAATAATGGAAGCTGCAAACAAAGGCGCAAGAAAAGCCGGTGGTTATTCTATAGGATTGAACATCAGCATTCCTTTTGAACAGTTTGTGAATAAATATGTAACTCCGGATTTGAGTTTTGAGTTTCACTATTTCTTCATGAGAAAATTCTGGTTTGCTTATCTTTCTAAAGCTCTAATAATATTCCCGGGTGGATTCGGAACTATGGATGAATTTTTTGAAGTATTAACTTTAATTCAAACAGGGAAAACAAGAAAGAAGCTGGCGATAGTCGTTTATGATGAAAAATTTTGGAAAGAGATATTAAACTTCGATGCGCTAGTAAGTCATGGTTTGATAAATGAATCTGATCTTAAACTATTTACAATATGCAATTCAGTTGATCAGGCTTTTAATATAATAGTTAGTCACCTGGAAAAACATTATACTTCTCAGGAAGCAAATTCAGTAATCGAGCCGAATATTAATTTAAGATAAGAAAAAAGCCCCTTAAAAGGGGCTTAATTTTTAATGTTGCAGCATATCGGGTCTGTGTGCCCGTCTTGCAGCTTTAATCCGTTCCATTCTTTTTTTCACTGATGGCTTAACAAAGAAAGTACGTTTCTTAAATTCTTTAAGTACACCAGATCTTTCATATTTCTTTTTAAATCTTCTGAGAGCTTTATCAATGGATTCGTTTTCACCAACGGAAATGCCAACCAAATTATTTCACCTGCCTTTATAAGTTGTTAAGTGATTCTATTAATTTTTTAGAACCTGATTTTTGAAATTCTACAGCAATTGAATGATGACCGTTTGATAATATATCTTTTGAAACTACTTTGCCGAAATCATCCCAATCCTGATGATATATTGATTCACCGATTTTAAATGATTTTCCGGGTGAATAAACCGTACAATCTTCGTTTTCAATACCATCAAGTTTTGGTTTTGCGTTTGTATTAACTTCTCTTAGATCTACAACCATAAGTTGTTTACATTTTTTACATTTTGCCCATTTTTTGTTCTCTTCGCCAGCAAAATCAGCAGTAATTTCCATTTTCTGAACAACATTGCAAGAGTTACACAGAGCTTCGATATTTTTTATGCGTGCCATTACTCTTTCTTAGCTTATATTAGAACGAACAACAAAATTAAACTTATTTCTTCCGATAATCAAATCTGTAGATAATTGAAACCAAAATCTATTGTGATTCTGTGGCGAGAGTTGCATTATTGATACGTTTTATGCACTTTTTCCTGAGATAAGAAGGAGTTTCGATTTTGTGAAGAATGTCCTTCACCAGGTTTTTTACACTTTCCTGGATCACTAATTGAGTTGAAAGAATAGAATCATTACCTATTTTGTCTTCAGTTTTTATCCTCCTTTCTTCGCCTTTTAGTTCATCATCAAGAATTGAGGCAACAGGATAATCAGGTTCAACTTCTTCAGTCTCTTTAAATATCTTTCCGGCCGACTCATTTTCTACAAATAAATTGAAAAACAATAAATTCCTTGCCCGGAAAAGCCGCATACAAACTACTCCATCGGGAACATCGACAAAATCTCCTGTAATGTCATAATTAAATCCATGAAGATCGTGTAATACTAAAACTGTTTTTAGAACTGAAGGTAATGAAGAAATTCTTTGCTGTAATTTTTTTGGAGAATTATTCTCCTTTAATATTTTTTGGATTTTATCCTTATCTATTTCTGAAGTCAGGATAATTCCCTTATCATTTTTTATATCTTTCTTATTAAATTCATCGTGAAATCTTTTCATAACTATCCGTAAAAGCCAATTCTTGTAATCGGTTGTAATATAAGTCTGTTCATAAAATTCCATTGCGCTGAAATATGACAGCTTCAACAATTTTTTAGCTTTCCTGGAATTGCCTGTAAGCCAGAAAGCTATGTTAAAAAGTGAATCAATTTCTTCTTTTGCAATTTTATTGAGAAGTATATCATTCTCTTTGCTACGTTTAAGATTTGGCAGGTTTGGATTTTTGGGAATCATTTTACTAGTATAGAGTTTCCTTTAAACGATTCAGGATGTTCGGGGTCGAAAAGAAATCCATTAACAACTAAAAAACGAATATTTCCGTCCTTCTTCAAAATAAAATTTGGTGAACCACCAACATGAATTGAATCATCAATTCCGTTGTTTCCATTTAAAATAATATTTAAAGGTATACCAGGAAAATCAGAATTATAGTCAGTTGCATTCAGCCGGACATTTGTAAATCCACGGCTTAACAAATTTATGTAATCCAGCTTTTCAATTTCTGCAGGGTTATTAATTGTCGTTGGATAAGTTTTCCCGGGCTCAATTGTATATCCTGAAAAATCAAAATCATCATAACCGGAAAAAACCGAAAGGTCGCCAAGATCTTCTATTGATCCTGACAAATAAAATTTATTGTGATTATCAAAATCTTTTTCTTCAAAATTAATTCCGATGTCTACAAGATATTCTTTATCACCATTTGATATTTTCAGATTGCGATACAAAATATCCATCATTAGTTTTTCATTTGACGGAATTGATTCATATACATTCAGTGGAATTTGGTCATAGGATTGTTCAGCAATGCTTTTAAACGACATTAATAATATAAGATAATTAATTTTTCGCTGGAATTGTCTTTCTCTGTCACCCCGCCAGCCTCCCGACTCAACTAAAACTGTGCTTGTACCCCATTTTGTAAAATTGTCACCAAACGCTCGCGGTTCAAAATCATCCGAATATTTTGCGATATGACCGGGAATAAATCCATTCAATAAATTAAAAAGATATCCAATGAGCTTCATCGATCTTTCCCGAACAGGTGTAATTGTTTTATCATAATCGGGTACTGGTGCAAGAAAAGAAATTGCTGCAGGATTAGTTGAAATTCCGGCTGTGTACTCTCTGCTCTGCTCATGAAGATTAAAACCGAACTCCGCTTTCAAACTATCAAAAACATTTTTTAGGACTATTGCTTCGGGAGTTTGTTGTCTCACGGCATCGCGATTCAGATCAATATCAAATATATTTCTTCTCTGGAAAATTTCTGCTCCATCGGGATTTACCATTGGCAAAGCATAGATCGTAACATTATTAAGAATAAAGTTTTTCAATTCAGCAAAGGAGTTTTTATCAGCAAAAAAGTTAAATATATCAAATAGAGCTGCTGTGGCAGTTGGTTCATCACCATGCATTTGCGACCATAGGAAAACTTTTGTTTTTCCATTCCCAAGTTTGATGAGGCTCAAAGATTTGCCTTCGGCAGATTCTCCAACTTTATTAACGGTAAAAATCTTATTATCTTTCAAACGCTCTATCAATGGCTGGATATCAGAATGTTTGAATCTTCTGTTAGTAATGGATTTTTCCCTGAAATTTTCATAAGAATAATACAAATCCCACGCTGTCTGAAGATCCTGGGCTAAAAGATTTGTCATAAAAATTAAGCTGATAAAAATAATTCGAATCATTTTTAGAGCGAATTTAATAATTAGCAATCTGATTTGCTAAAAATATTGAAACGAAGGAGTTGCAATGAGTACGAAAACATTAAAGCCTGGTTCCACGCTTCCTGATTTTAATCTTCCTGCTACTGATGGAAAAAACTATTCTCAGGATCTACTTGCTGATAAAAAAGCATTGATTATAATTTTTAGCTGTAACCATTGTCCGTATGTTCAGGCATATGAAGATAGAATGAAACAAATTCAGGAAGACTATTTCTCAAAAGGCGTTGCAATAGTTGCTATAAATTCAAATGATGATAAAGAATACCCTGATGATTCATTTGAAAATATGAAGAAGCGTGCTGCTGAGAAACATTTTAATTTTCCGTATTTAAGAGATGAAGATCAAAGAGTTGCAAAAGCGTTTGATGCATCACATACTCCGGAAATATTTTTGTTTGATAAGAACAGGAAATTGGCTTTTCACGGAAAAATAGATGACAACTGGCAGGAACCTGAGAAAGCAAAAAGCAAATATCTGCGTGAAGCTTTAGAAGAACTGCTGGAAGGAAAAGAAATTTCTGTGCCCGAAACTTTTACAATAGGATGCACAATTAAGTGGAAGAAGTAAATTAAATTTAATTAATACATAAATCCAAAATTTATAGACAGAAAAAATCCACCTATAGTTTTGTTATATCTTCCTTCAAGACTTTCAACGCCTTTGTTAAAGAAATTAATTAAATAATATCGAAAGTTTAACCCAACAAGACTTGATTTATCCAGACCGAAATTTGCACCAAATCCTACATAGCCGCCTGCGGCTAAATATAAATTTGCATCTCCAAATGCATTAAAATATTCTTTAGCATATGGTGTTGAAATTACTAACGAAGGACCAACTCCGGCATTTATATATGGGCGTAAGTTATCTTCAAGCTGGTATTCAAAAAGACGGTATTGCAATCCAAAGTTTAAAGGAATCTGGAAAATCCGGTTCTTTTTTCCGTATGTAATTGTATTTCCATAAATATCTATATACTCAAATTCACGCTCGTCTTTTGCTTCAGAAATTGAAATATCAGTAAACCATGTTAAATTTTCTGTAGCTTGATAACGATAAAATCCACCGAGACCAAAACCGCTTTCACCAATCATCAGATCCAACCCAAAAACATTTGGAGGAAATTTACCCGGTGGATCGGGTGGAACGATTTCCCCTATTTCCTGTGCAAAAATCATTATAGGAAATACGGCTATTATTAAAGTTATTAATATTCTTTGCATATTTTTCTTGAAGTTTTATTCTAAATTAATCATGAAGATTACAATATCAATAGCATATTTAAGAATATTTCATGAAAATCAAGCTCGATACACCCGAATATTGGGATAATAGGTATATTTCAGGCGAATCCGGTTGGGATTTGAAAACCCCGACACCAATTTTTTCTGATATTTTAAAAGAAAACAAAATTATCCAACCGGGCAAGCTAATTATTTTGGGTTCAGGAAAAGGCCACGATGCGATTGAAGCTGCAAAATCCGGATACGAAGTTACGGCAATTGAGTTTTCATCTTCTGCTGTTGAATTTGGAAAAAAGTTAGCCGAAAAAGAGAAAGTGAATGTTAAATTTCTTGTCGAAGATTTTTTTAATCTTTCACAAAATCATTTTGATAATTATGATGCAGCCTGTGATTATGTAACATACTGTGCAATAAATCCTGAAAGAAGATATGAGTATGCTAAGCTTGTTTCACAATTGTTAAAGCCCGGTGGAAAGTTTGTAATAATTTTGTTCCCGGTCGAAGATAGACCCGGTGGACCTCCGTTCGGTGTTAATCAACAGGAAGCTGAATTATATTTTTCAAAATATTTAAAGCTGATTTTATCGACAGATAAAATTAATTCTATAAAACCAAGAAAAGGAAGAGAAATCTTACAGGTTTATCAAAAGCAGATATGATCCTTTCAAAAAATAAAATAACAGGAATAAATCCCGATGAGATAATCAGGCAAAAACTTGCTGATGGAAATATGGAATCGCTGCTGATTATTGTCCCAACTAACCGGAAGATCAGGCATTATAAACGCGAGTTGATTTCGGCTTCCCCAAATAATGTGGTAAGTTCTTTGAATCTTGAAACAATAGGTTCCTTTTCATCAAAACTTTTATCAAAGGGATTAACTGAAACTTCAATAATAAGTGAAGAAGCAGCAGTCATTTTGCTTAAACAGAGTTTTAATGAATCAAAGCTGAAATATTTTTCGCAGTACAGGGACGGAATTCCTTTTGGAACTTTACAGAGGATTAAAAATGTTATAAGTGAATACAAGAGACAGGGGATTACTCCAGGTTCATTATTGAAAGAATCAGATAAGCTTTCAGGAACAGAGAAGAATAAAGCAAAAGATATTGCTACCGTATTTTTACTTTACCAGCTAAAATTGAATGAACTGAAAGTAAATGAAATAGGTGATGTGTATTTTGAAATGAATCTTCTGGATAAAAATGATTTCAAAACTTCATTCAGAGATACCTTCGAAAAAGTTGATACTGTAATAATAAATGGTTTTGATGAATTTACCTCTCCTGAAATTACAATAATTAATTCGACTGCTGAAGTTGAAGAAATAAACTTATTTGTAGTATTCGATTACTATCGTTTTAATCCACCGATTTTTTCTCATCTCGATAAGTGCTATCTAAAATTTGAAGAAAGAGGATTTCGTGAAATAAAAGATTCTTCTGCTGAACAGCTTCCACCCTTTAGAAAAGAAATAAGGGAAAAGCTTTTTCTGAACGAGGTAGAAAAGAAAAACATTTCTTTTAAAAATAAAATAAACCTGGTTACGGCTGGAAACCGTGAACAGGAAGTTGAATCGATTGCAAAAGAAATTAAATCAATTTTGTTTCAAAATAAAATTGAACCTGAAAAGATTTGTGTAGTATTTAATCTCATTGAAAAATATTCGCCAATAATTCGCGACAGGTTTTCTAAATTTGGAATTCCATATAATCTGACAGACCGGTTCTCTCTTTCCACTTCCGAAGTAATTTTATCAATAATAAATTTTCTTGAAATTGCTGAAAATGATTTTTATTATAAAAATATTTTTCGTGCATTGAATAGCAGTTTTATTAAAATAAAAAATATTGATCTCTCAAACATTTTAAGAACTTCTGTCGATCTGAAGATAGTTTCCGGCTACCAAAACTGGATTTCCAGGATTGAAAATAAAATCCAGGATATTATAGAAGACGAAGAAGAATACTACGATCCGCAAAAGAAAATTGAACACTACAGGAAATCGAAAAAGGATATTTCGGAAATAAAGAAAAACCTTGAACCGTTTCTGAGAAAAAATACCATAGTAGAATTTCTATTTGCATTAAAAAATTTGATTTTTGGAATGCATATCCCGGTAAAAATACTTCAGTTGCCTGATGGTATTTCTGAAAAGCAAAGCAAAGCACTTACAGCTTTTCTTGAAAGTATTGAGGAGATTTTTTCACTTCTCGAAAAAGAATTCGGCAAAGACAAAAAACATTCACTAAAATTTTTCCTCGAGCAAATAAAAATTTTTGTCAATTCAGCAAGATACAATATCCACGAAAAACCAGGTTACGGTGTACTGGTTACAACACCGAATGAAATCCGGGGTTTACAGTTTGATTATCTTTTTATTGGCGGAATGAATGACGGCGAAATGCCTACTAAATTTTCTCCCGAAATATTTTTCTCAGGTTCTTTTGCTAAAGAAGAGTTCGTTCACCAGACCGAAGAGAGATATCATTTTTATCAATCGCTTTGTGCCTGGAATAAATCACTTTATTTAACTCATCCCGAATTTGATAACAAGAAAGAACTTGTGCAGTCAATTTTTCTCCGGGAATTTTTGAACACATTTGATGTTACACACAAGTCAGCAAAAGATTATTCGGATAAAATTTATTCGAAAGAAGAATTTCTCGAATATGTTGGAACATTAAGTGAAGTACAATTAAAAGAAATTTCATTTCCGGAAGAAATTTCTATTTCAAAAGAAAGTTTAATTAACGCATTGAACATTACTAAACTTAGAAAAGAAAAGCCTTTCGAAGAATCTGCTTTTACCGGCTTTGTGAATTTTAATGCGGATGAAAATGTAAAAGCCAGGTTGAGTGAATTTGCTGAGAAAGAATTTTCAGTTACAGAACTGGAAACCTATGCTAAATGTCCGTTCAAATATTTTGCAGAGAGAGTTTTGAATCTTTCATTGCCGGAAGAACCGACTGAAGACCTTGAAGCAATTGAGTTGGGAAGCATTCTCCATTCTGTTCTTTATGAGTTTTACACCCAGGTTTCAAATGATGGAAACATAATTAAAGGCTGTTCCGATACGGAGTTCAAAAAACTGATAAAACTTATTTTTGAAATTGCTGAAAAGAAATTTTCAAAGTTAATCCTGAATTCGCCATCTGCGGTTTTTGAATCTGAAAAAGTTTTAGGGATTGAAGGAAGAAAAGAAAATTCAATCCTTTACAAATTTCTTGTTGAAGAAAGAAACTCTGAGGATGGATTCATCCCTTCGTTTTTTGAATTCAGTTTCGGGAAAGTAAAAAAAGAAAAAAGCGTAAAGACTGGAGAAATAAAAATTGGTGAAGTAAAGCTGAGAGGAAAGATCGACAGGATTGATATTGACAGTGAAAGTGATCTTATGAAAGTCATTGATTATAAACTGAGCGGAAGTTCTGCATCGATTAAAGATTACGAAGAAGGTCTGGCACTTCAACTGCCGGTTTATCTTTTTGTTGCAAAACAATTAATTGGTGCTCAGCTTGAAAAAGATTTTAAAGCTTCACCTCCGGAAATTTATTCTTTAAAATATTCTGAAAAAGATTTTGGGAAAAAGATTGCCGGGGTTAGAAAACAAAGAGGAAAAAATGTTGATGAGAACGCGATGAACGATGCGGCAGAAGAATTAATAAAAATCGGAATTGAATCCGTACAGAAATACGTAAAAGAAATCTCTGCAGGGAGATTTAATCTTTCAACTTTATCCGACAGGGAAAACAAGATTTGCAGGTTCTGTAATTTCAGATCTATTTGCAGAATACAGGAAGTGAATCAATAAAAAATCCCGCCGGAGCGGGATTTAATTGCTAATTTTTAATCGTTAACCTGTCTACCGGCAGGCAGGTTATAAATTACTTTATCAAAACCATCTTCTTTGTGGAAACAAAGTTAGTCCCATCTTTACCAGTTGCACTTATCCTGTAATAATAAACTCCGTTTGACAAGTTGCTCGCATCAACATTTACTTCGTGATAACCAACACTGTAATCTGCATCAGCAAGTGTTGTGGTTTTTTCTCCAAGTGAATTGAACATTTCAATTCTTACTTTTGAATCAACAGGCAAAGCAAACTTTATTACAGTAGTAGGGTTGAACGGGTTAGGATAGTTTTGTGAGAGAACAAAAGTTTCCGGTTTATTTATTTCTGATTCAACAACTTTTGAATAAGTGAATGAACCGTCAAAATCAACCTGTTTCAGCCTGTAATAATAATTCCCAGCTTTAATTGATTTATCGGAGTAACTATAATCGTGAACCTGGATTGTCGTTCCGTTGCCATCAATAAAAGCGATCTCATCAAAGCTTTTATTATCTTTGCTTCTTTCAACACTGAATCCTGAATTATTTGTTTCAGTAACTGTTGTCCATCTTAAATCAATTGAATTCTCAAGGGCAACTGCAAAGAATGCGGTAAGTTCAACAGGAACAGGATTATCTTCAATTGTAAAATTGACATTTGAAATATCGAAGAAGATATTTCCGACAGCTTCAACTTTTATTCTTGCCTGTGTAGTTGGCAGATTTGGAATTGAAATATCTTCTGTTCCATCATTTGCTGTGCCTGACAAAAGAACTTCATTAAAATTATTTCCACCATCTGTGGAAAGAAGAATATTTACCTGCGAAACACTTACAGGTGCAACGCTTGTGTTTGCCACATCCCACGTTATAGTTTGTATTGTGTTGCCCTGCCAGGTAACATTAGTATTTGGCTGTGTAACAAGAAATGGTCCCGCAGTATTTGTAACACTATACTGAACCTGGTCGTAATCAGCTCCGCCGCCGCCGGGACTGTTATCTCTTACAGTTAACCTGAATGTAAGAGTTCTTGAATAAGTAGGAAGAAGTTCTCCAATTGTATGAACATTATTTAAAAGATCACTCTTTTTAGGAAATGTTCTTTCAGGTGAATCAACGGCAAAGAAAGATCTGAATATTGGTGCGTTACCTGATGGGGAATTTGGATGTCCGGCCGGACCAAGATCCCATTCTTCCCAGCAGTATGTTAATGGATCATTATCAGGATCAGAGCCCGAACCAACAAGTGTAAAAGGTGTACTGATTGGAATTGTAAGTCCTCCTGTGCCGGCATCTGCAACAGGACTTTGATTTCCGGTTGACGTAATCTGAGCACAAGAATTTCCGTTTCCGTTGTTCGTGTAGTTTACTATTTCAACAAAAGAGATATTGTGAAAATATGCATCACTGTTGCTCTGAAGATTTTGACTTCCGCAAATACCTGCATAACACATTATTGTACTTCCGCTTCCGGGTTCGTAAGCAGTGGAACCATTTCTATTACCGCCGCCGCAAGAACTTTCATTTCCATTAAAACAATGATTGCCTCCATATTGGTGTCCCATCTCGTGAGCTACATAATCAATATAAAACGGATCACCGATTGGATTTGACAAACCGGTAACACCTCTTGCTTTAAAATTAGCCTGGCAGATAACACCGAGGTAGGCAACACCTCCACCGCCGGTACTGAAAACATGTCCGATATCATAATTTGCTGATCCAATCACTGCATCTATGTTTGTTTGGTTTTCACCTAACATAGTACTGCCGTTGTTATTAGTGTATGGATCAGTGGAGGGGTTGGTATAAACAATCAGATCATTATTGGCAACAAGTATCATCCTGATTGCAACTTCATTTTCATAAACTTCATTTACACGGTTGATTGCTACAACAATTGCAGCCATACCGAGAGGAACTGTTCCGCCATGATAAATTGTGTATTCACCTGTTGCTGCGCAGGCAAGACGGTATGTTCTTAATTCGTCGCCGGTCTCAACGAAAGGATTTTCCTGTACAAGCTGTTGAATCTGGTTTGCGATTTCAGGATCAGATTCAAGTTCGCAGGTAAAATTTCTTTCACCTTCGTTTGGAAGAAGATCTTTTTTATAATAAGAAATATAGTAGTTAACATCTCCAGGAAAATAAGGATCGATATAAAATGTTCCTTGTGGGGTTGAAACCATTGCGTGAAACCCTAAAGGTGTTTCATCAAATCTTGCATTAATTCTTTTGTTGTTTACACCATAGCCAAGATATGTTTTAATTTCAGGAAACCTGTCAGCTAATTCTTGTTCCATTATGGGTGAATCTACAATTTGTAAAGTTATAAATTCACCACCAGGAGCTGGTAAACTAATATAGTAGTTTGATTGTTTTACTTTTATTGAACTCTCGTTTGGTGCTTCGCTCAAAACAACAGCCATTTCATTTAAATCCAGTTTAAGTGTGCGATAATTTTGAGGAATAATTTCTCTTGTACCATTTACTGTTATATTTGCCTCATTTATATCAGTCCATAGATCAGAATGACTTGATTGTGCGAATGAATCAACCGTAAAAAGAAATAGTACGACAAAGAACGATACTCCTTTAATGAACGGAAAGTAATGTTTCATACGTTCTCCATTTTATTTGGTTTGATATTGATTGTTAAATATATAAAATTAAAATAGAATTTTAACTTGCAATAAAATTTTTCTATATAAGGAAAGAAAAATTGCGGAATATTCATTCATTATCATTATTTTTAAAACATAAATTAATTTTCGGGGATACTTATGATATTAAAATCATTTACTTTATTTCTTGTACTCTTCACAATTTCACTCCTTGCACAACAGGGAGTTGACCCACGAATCGTTAAAGCAGAAAAAGAACGATTTCACCAGCAGCAGCAATTGTCAAAAGTTTTATACCCGGGAGATTCCAAAATTGATGTTACTTATTATGGTTTGGATTTAAAGATCACTACCGGTCCAAATTTTCTAACAGGTAATGTTACTATCGGAGTCAAAGCTGATACAGCAAATCTAAATTCTTGTTTTTTAGATTTAAGAAATTTTCTTGTAGTTGATTCTCTTTTATTGAATGGCTCAGCTGCAGTTTACAGTCACACAAATAATGTAATTAATATAACATTAGATCATACTTATACGCAGGGAGAAGCTTTCACTCTAAGAGTTTACTATCATGGCGTTCCTGGTTCAAGCGGCTTTGGCGGTTTTTTGTTTAGCACTCATGGAGGAGGTAATCCAGTTATTTCTACTTTGAGTGAATCATACAGCGGACCTTATTGGTGGCCGCAAAAAGATACTCCTGCCGATAAAGCTGATTCTTCAGATGTATGGATAACTGTGGCAAATACTTTAACTCCTGTATCCAATGGAATTTTGCAAGGTATTGTTGATAACGGAGACGGAACTCACACTTATCATTGGAAAGAACAATACCCGATAGCAGCTTATCTTATTTCACTTGCAATTAGTAATTATACTCAGTACAACACATACTATAATTACAGTCCAACAGATTCGATGATCATCACTCATTTCATTTATCCTGAGAATTATAATTATGTAAAACCTTATGCGGATGCAACTGCAGGAATGATTGCTGTTTACAGTAATAGATATGGACAATATCCATTTTTACAGGAAAGATATGGGCATGCGGAATTTAGCTGGGGCGGTTCAATGGAACACCAAACCTGTACATCTATGGGATTCTGGGGTACAGGTGTTGTTTCCCACGAACTTGCTCACCAATGGTATGGTGATATGATTACCTGCAAGGACTGGCATCATATCTGGCTGAATGAAGGATTTGCTACTTATTCTGAAGCTGTATATATAGAAGCGGTTAATGGCAAATCAGCTTATGATTCCCAAATACAATCTGAAATGAATTCAGCAAAAACTGCTAATGGAACAATCTGGGTTCAGGATATAACGAATGAAAACCAGATTTTTAATGGCGCTAGATCCTATTCTAAGGGTGCCTGTGTACTTCATATGTTAAGAGGAATAGTTGGTGATTCTACTTTCTTTGATATTATGAGAGCATATTCCAATGACCCTGATTTAAAATATAACGCTGCCACAACTGAAGATTTCCAGGCAGTTGCTGAAAGCGTTTCAGGATTGGATCTAAATTACTTTTTCCAGGAATGGATTTACGGAGAAAATTATCCGGATTATAATGTTGGATGGGATGTTCAGCCTAATGGTGGTCAATACCAGGTTAGTTTAAATATAAATCAGGTAACAAATAATAACCCGACATTCTTCACAATGCCAATCAAAGTCAAATTTAATTATTCTGGTGGAGATACTACAGTAACAGTTTTCAATAATCAGCAATCGCAAAATTTCCAGATTGTTTTAAATAACGATCCACAGTCAATTGTATTTGATTCAGGCAACTGGATACTTAAACATTTGGGAACTATTACTAATGCTGAAAACGGACGCGCAGCCAACTGTTTTTTCTTTGGAACAGAATTATCCTAATCCATTCAATCCTGCCACAAAAATTTCATTTAATCTTCCACAGAAACAAAATGTACTTTTAAAAGTTATAATGTTTTAGGAAATGAAGTTGCTGTTCTAATAAATAATGAAGTAATGGAAGCTGGGAAATCATGAAGTAAATTTTGACTGCAGTCCGGGTTAAACAGTGGTGTTTATTTTTATACGATTGAAGCAGGAAACTTTAGAGAAACGAAAAAAATGATATTGATGAAATAATGAATTCTTGACAACAGGTACTTAATTAACTATTTTTGTGTTGCCACTGCTGAAAATGCGGTGGCAATTTTTTTTAAACCATTATTTTCTAAAAGGATAATATGAGCGATGGAAATTTCGTCTATTTAACACGCGATAGATTATTGGAGCTTGAAAAAGAGCTTAAAGAAATGAAAACGAACGGAAGAAAAGAAATGGCAAGCAAAATTGCTGAGGCCAGAGCTCATGGTGATCTTTCTGAAAATGCTGAATATGATGCAGCTAAAGAGGAGCAGGGATTGTTTGAATTACGAATCAGTAAACTGGAAAATGTACTTTCACGTGCACAGGTAATAGATCCTTCTCAATTTCCAAAAGATGAAATTCATATTCTGTCAAAGGTTAAAATTAAAAATCTAAAAACACAAAAGATATATTCTTATTTGCTTGTTTCTCCGGAAGAAGCTGACTTCCAGGCTGGTAAAATTTCCGTTACATCTCCTGTCGGTCAGGGGTTGATGGGTTCAAAGCTCGGAAATAAAATTAATGTTAATGCACCTGCCGGACTTATGAGTTTTGAAATTCTTGAAATAGGATAATATTCCACTCTTTTTATCAATAAGATTAATCAATTTTTCTAATCATTATACTAATTCCGGGATCAGGATTTCTTAGATTTGTAAATAGCAATCATTTAATCTTTCCCAGTCATGAACAGAGCTACAGAACAAAAAGTTTTAAAGTTTATTAATTCGAATGCACTAATTCAACCGGGTGATAAAGTCCTGGTTGCCTTAAGTGGCGGACCTGATTCAGTTTTTCTTCTTTCATTTTTAAAAAAGTTCAGAAACAAATTTAAAATTGAAATTGGTGCATTTCATCTGAATCATAATCTCAGAGGAAAACAAGCTGATGAAGATCAAAAATTTTGTAAAATCTTTTGCTATAAGAACAAAATTAAATTTTATTCAGCTAAGAAAAACATAAAACTATTTTCCAGAAAGGAAAAAATCTCAGTCGAAGAAGCGGGACGAATTATTAGATATGAAGAATTAAATAATTGCGCAACGAAAAATTCGTTTGATAAAATTGCAACAGCTCACATCATTGATGATAATACTGAAACTGTTCTCCTTAACTTAATAAAAGGAACGGGACTAAGAGGTTTAACCGGAATTCCTGTTCAAAGGGAAAATATTATTCGTCCAATTCTGTCTGTTTCCAAAAAAGAAATATTAGAATACTTAAACCGAAATAAAATTAATTATAGAACTGACGAAACGAATCTAACTTCAGATTTTGAAAGAAATTATTTAAGGAATGAAATCGTTCCAAATCTGGCAAACAGATTAAATCCTTCGCTAAATAATTCGGTTTTAAGATCGTCTTCGGTTTTAAAACAATATTACGATTTCCTTGTTGATTTTATCAATCCTCAATTTGAAAAAATTATCAATGATAAGAGGAACGAAGTCAGATTGAACATTACTTTTATGAATTCAATCGACAAAAGATTGAGAGGATTGTTTATCCAGGAATTACTTAGCAAAAAATTTAATCTTGAATTGAGTAATGAAAATATTAATTCAATTCTCGGTCTTTTAAACAAGCAAACCGGGAGAAAAATTAATCTTGAAAACACCATAATTGTTTTGAGAGAGCGGGATGAGATTTTAATTAAGAAAAAAAAAGCGGATAGAATTATTTCTTTAAAATTGAAACCTGGTGACCGGAAAAAAATTAACACAAATACTATCTCAATCAGACAGAAAGCAAAAAATATAATTAAATTGAACAATGATTCTGGTACTGAATTTGTTGATGCTGATAAATGCAAATCAGTATTTGAATTAAGAAACTGGAAAACTGCTGATAGATTTTATCCAATCGGAATGAAAGGAACAAAAAAAATATCGGATTATCTAACAGATCAAAAAGTTTCTGCTTCCGAAAGAAAGAACAAACTTGTACTAACAAATGCAGGTAAAATTGTTTGGGTTGTTGGCTACAGGATTGATGATAGATTTAAGATCACAAATAAAACAAAGAAAGTTTATGAATTATGCTTCAGGTAAATGACAAAACAAAACCAAAAATAAAAATCGGTGATGAAGAATTTGTTGAATATCTGAGTGAAGAAAAGATTCAAATCAGGGTAAAAGAACTGGGAGAGAAAATTTCTGAAGATTACAATACTTCTACTCCTGTTTTTATCGGCGTACTCAATGGTTCATTTTTATTCATGTCGGATTTAATCCGGAATGTTTCCATTGATTCTGAAATCGATTTTTTTAAATTATCGAGCTATGGTGATTCAAAAATATCTTCAGGCAAAGTCACTTTACTTAAGGAGTTGAATTGTGATGTTCATAACAGGGATGTGATCATCGTCGAAGACATAGTTGATTCCGGATTGTCGATAAAATACATTGAAGAGTTGTTTTCAGAAAAAAAGCCGAGAAGTATGAAGGTTGTCTCCCTGCTGGTGAAGCCCAATTCTCTTAAATATAAAGTTAAAATTGATTATATTGGCTTTAATATTCTGAGTAAATTCGTAATTGGATATGGTCTGGATTATGCTCAGAAATATAGAAATTTGAGATCAATTTATGTTTTAAATGAATAACGGAGAAAATTTTTTTAATGAGTGATTTGAATAATAATAAATTTAATATGTCTGATAATTCGGGTAAGCAGTCACCAAAATCACCTAGAGGTGGTGGGCCAAATAAGCCTGATGATAATTTTGATTGGTCAAAAATTATAAGACAGGTATTCGGCTGGGGAGCTGTTGTAGTAGCTGCTGTTATTGTAATGCAATTGCTCAGAACAAACCAGGAAACTTATGTTGATGTTCCATATGCTGAATATGAAAGAATTTTAAATCAGACAGATAATATTGCAAAAGCCACAATTACAAAATCAGATATTAACGATTACTATTTTAAAGCCGACCTTAAAACTGAAACTCAGGTTAAAATTGATAATACAACTAAAAATGTTAAGGCAATCTCAGTATATATCCCTGAACCTATAATTAAGGACCAGGAAAAAATCTGGAGAGATAAAGGAATAAATTATTCATTTGATAAAGAATCAAGTGAATGGCTTCAGGTACTTTTAAGTTTTCTTCCGTGGGTTCTGATCATCGCTGTCTGGATAATTATTATGCGCAGAATGCAGGGACAGAGCGGTGGTTCAAGAGGAATATTTTCGTTTGGTAAAAGCCGTGCAAAGTTAATTACTCAATCCGGACAGAAAGTTACCTTCAGAGATGTCGCTGGAGCAGATGAAGCAAAAGGTGAACTCCAGGAAATAATTGAATTTTTAAAAGAGCCAACAAAGTTTCAGAAACTTGGTGGTAAAATCCCACGAGGTGTTTTATTATTAGGACCTCCCGGAACCGGTAAAACATTGCTTGCACGTGCAGTTGCAGGTGAAGCAGGAGTTCCGTTTTTTTCAATCAGTGGTGCGGATTTCGTTGAGATGTTTGTCGGAGTTGGTGCAAGTCGAGTAAGAGATCTTTTTGACCAGGGAAAGAAGAATGCTCCTTGTATAATTTTTATTGATGAAATTGATGCGGTTGGAAGACATAGAGGTGCTGGTCTCGGTGGTGGTCATGATGAAAGGGAACAGACCTTAAATCAGTTGCTGGTTGAAATGGATGGTTTCGAACAAAACAGTGGCGTAATCATTATTGCCGCAACGAACAGACCTGATGTTCTTGATCCCGCATTGCTTCGACCAGGCAGATTCGACAGGCAAGTTGTTGTTGACAGACCAGATGTTAAAGGACGCGAAGGAATTTTAAAAGTTCATACCAGATTAATTCCTCTTGATACAAAAGTTGATCTTGAAGTTCTTGCAAAAGGGACCCCTGGGTTGGCTGGTGCAGATCTTGCAAATCTTGTAAATGAAGCTGCATTACTTGCCGCAAGAAAAAATAAAAAGACTGTCGAGATGATTGATTTTGAAGAAGCCAAAGATAAAGTGATGATGGGAATGGAAAGGAAGAGCCTTATAATTTCTGAAGAGGAAAAGAAGACTACAGCTTATCATGAAATTGGTCACGTTTTAGTTGCAAGAATGTTGCCGGAAGCTGATCCTGTTCACAAGGTAACGATTATTCCGAGAGGAAGAGCACTTGGTGTAACAAGTTATCTCCCGATTGATGAAAAACATACTTACAGTCTTGAATATCTTGAGGCCATCATAACTTATGCACTCGGCGGTCGTGCTGCTGAAAAAATAGTTTTCAACCGGTATACAACAGGTGCAGGAAATGATATTGAAAAAGCAACAGGTATTGCGCGTAAAATGGTTTGTGAATGGGGAATGAGTGAAAAACTCGGACCACTTAGTTATGGTGCAAAAGAAGAAGAAATTTTTCTTGGAAGAGAAATTCAAAAACACCGTGATTACAGTGAACGAACTGCAATTGAAATTGATGATGAGATTCGTGGTATTGTTAATTCTGCTATGAAAAGTGCGGAACAAATTCTCACTGATAATATTGATCTTCTTCACAGACTTTCACTTGAACTTCTTGAAAGAGAAATCCTGGATTCTGAAGAGATCGAAAAAATTATTAAAGGTGAATCACTCCCTCCGGTTAAAAGAGAAGAAACTGTAGTTAAACCGGATGATACAGATGGAAAACAGGTTCCGGATCATGTAAAAAAACTTATCGAGCAAAGAAAGAAGAAAGATCCTGCTGTAAAAGATGACGCAAATTGATAACGGTACAATCCTTTACCGTGATGAATTAATCAGAAAACTTATTCATCTCTGTTCGCTTTCAATTCCTGTTATCTACTATTTTATTTCTACAAATACAGCCGCAACAATTCTCGGTATTTTAACTTTTGTGGCTTTAACTATTGACCTGGCAAGACATTTCCATCCTTTAGCGGGAAAGGTTTTTTACGGAATATTCGGGTTTCTGCTTCGCTCACATGAAGTCGACAACAAAAAGAAAAGCCTGAACGGGGCCACCTATGTTTTACTCTCAGCTCTTATTTCTATCCTTATTTTTCCAAAAGTCATTTTCATCACTGCATTTTCAATTTTAATTGTAAGTGATTCGATGGCAGCAATAATTGGAAGAAAATTTGGCAAAAGAAAATTTCTTTTAAAAAGTTTTGAGGGAACTTTAACATTTTTCATTAGTGCATGTATTGTAGTTTTTTTTACACCGAAAGTAGCTAATTTGCAGGGAGAATTTTTAATAGGTTTTGTTGCAGCTTTTATAGGAGCAATCGTGGAAAATGTTTCATTCAGGTTAATAGATGACAATCTTTCAATCCCGCTTTCTGTCGGTTTTGTGATGTGGGGATTGTATCTTGCATTTCTTCCGCATCTTGAATTAACATTATCAAATGTCCCGGGTTAACAATGAAAAAGTTAATATTCATTGCGTCATTCATAATTATAACTTTATTTTTTGCTGCCTGTAATTCTTCAGACAGACCAGCGCGTGGTTTTGAAGATGAAATATTTGTAGTTGCTGATTCGGTTGAATTCGAACAACTTAAACCAGTTTTGGAAGCGACATTTGAGAAAAAAATATATACACCTCAGCCTGAAAATATTTTTACGCTAAATAGAATTAGTCCCCGTGAGATTGAGCGATTTAAAAGGAAAAAAAATATTCTGATAGTAGCACCTTTGAACTCAGGTTCTCACACTTCAGAATATATAAAAGCTATTGTAGATTCCGCAATTGAAAATAAGTTTACAACTGATCCTGGTTTTATTTTATTCAAGAAAGATTTCTGGGCAAAAGGACAGTTGCTCAGCATCATTTCTGCTTCATCAATGCAGGATTTGGTTTCGAAGATTAATAAAAATTCTGAAAACCTATTATATACTTTCCAGAAAACTTCTGATGAAAGATTGTTCAGCAGTCTTTATAATCCAACTTATGAAAAAGAAAATATTGAAGGAAAATTTCTTAAAGATTACGGCTGGGTAATTTATGTACAGGCAGATTTTAAGGTAGCAATGAATAAGCCTGAAGATAATTTTGTCTGGCTCAGAAGATCTCCTAACAGCGATATGGAAAGATGGATTTTTATTCACTGGATAGATAATGCAACACCGGAATATTTGACTGTGGATTCTGTTAGAGCAATCCGGAACCGTGTAACTAAAAAATTCTACCAGGGAACAGATGATACATCATACATTGTGATAGCTAAAGATTATTTCACCACAAATGAAGTTAACTTCCATAACCGCTATGCAATTTTTACACAGGGTTTATGGGAAATGAATACTAAAGGAATGGGTGGACCATTCGTGAATTATTATTTCTATGATGAAGCCACTCATAGAATTTATATGATTGATGGTTCTCTTTACGCTCCAAAATTTTATAAACGTAATCTTATCCAGCAAATGGATGTGACACTTCAATCTTTTAAAACTGAAAGTGAATTAACAAAAGACCGGAAAGAAGAGTTGCTGGATGCTGTAGAAGATTAATATCTGATACTAAATTATTGTACTTTGCCGATTGCTTGCCACCTATCATCACTTGCCAAGAAATGTCTTTTAATAAAACAACATTCTGAAACACTGTAAAAATAATTTACCGGATTTGTCTTGGCATTATTTTTAGTAATCAAATTTTTGTAAAATTTTTTTCCTTTAACTGCTTGACATTTTACCCCCCCCTGATATTATTGTAAAGCGGTAGCATAATATTATCTCCATCTTTGAGAGAACTCATCATCATTTAGGGGATGAAATGAAAAAAGTTTTAATTAATTTTCTATTACTTTTCTTACCAATAATTCAAATTGTATTAATTTTTCTATTACTAAATGTGGGTTTGGGAGAGGCTTTTGCTCAAACAAAAATTGAAGAGCGAGTTGAGATAAACCCGCAGAAAATTCTAACAGATGATCCAAATTCCTATAACGACCATAATTGTACATACCTAATGACGTGGCCGCCATCCGAAAATATAAAAGGAAATATTAGAATAATAACATGTACTAATGATACAATAAACAGCGGTTGGACGACAAGTGGGATGACAACGATAACTGTTCCAGGTTACCGTCATCAATGGCTTTTTGAACATCAGACGTGGGACTCTTGGTTTCAAAGATGGTTTTATAATATATGTGAACCACCAGATGGTTTTAGGCAAATATTTATTGATAATATTGAAATAAACTATTTCTCGGCTTGTGGAACTTATAATGGAGTTTACGGACCTTTTAATCTTAATATTGAAGGATTGTTATGTCCAGCTCAGGACGCAACTTTATCAATAAGTCAGATTCAATGGCCGGAATGTGGTGGGCCAAATTGGTATGAAACAGATCCCTTAAATCTTCAGATAATTGAAGGACAGGAATATGCATACTTATACAATACTGCCACAGAAACTGATTTAGGCAATTCTGTTCAACTTACTAATTATAATGAAATCCAAAATATCGTGTTGAAAGGAAACGAATCTGCGCCACCTGTCTCATTTCCACAGCCAGTTATTTTAGAAGCAAATATTAATGGTGTGATAGTTACGCAAGAAACTGAGTTCCCTCCAAACATCTTTGAAATTAATACGTTCCAAAATTGGGATAGTTTAAATACAGGTGGTTACGCCTATTTTGATATTGACGTTTTTAATGGTTGTGAACCTATCCCCGATGAAACAAAAATAAATGTCGAAATAATAAGCGGACAGGAATACGGAAGCTTAATTGATCCATACACATATGAAAGTACTAAAACGCTTACAAATCTCGATCACTGGCAAGGTTATGTATATGTTGACTATGAAGCCGATGGAATATCGACTGAACAAACAGATACTGTGATAGTAAAAGTCAGTACAACTGATCCGGAAATAGAACCAAAAGAAATAACACTTTTTATTAAACCACCGCCGATTTATGTTTATACTGAACCGGATGTTGTTGGTGCTGCAGATACGGCAGATGTTATAATTAAACACAGGCTTGAAGATGGAACGCTTGAAGATTTTCCTCCTGAGCAAACATTCGAGCTTTCAGTTCTGGATGGATGCATTAACGGTAATATTTTAGTTGATGATAGTATTGGAGTTTATTTTGAAGATGTACTGCAACCGATAAAATTTATAACAGCGGATAGTCTTGATAGCGACAGTGGTTATGTAAGATTAAGAGTGGGAACAGACCTTGGCGGATCAGGAGGGCCTGGTGGATCCAGCAGACCGGTTGTTGGTAATAACATTGAAGAAGAAATCAAAACGGTAGAAAAAAACAATAAGTTGGTTACTAAATCAGGCAAAAGCCATGATTTACAAAGAGCAGCTTATTTACAAATGATTTCAGAAAAGAGATTGGTAAACCTTGTAAAGAAAAACAAAGAAGATGGTGAACCTTTGATAGAAGCACCAATAATAGCTGCTTGCTATAATGGTGATTATTTGTATGAAGAAGACTACTGGAAAGGAGATGTGAATACTAGAAATCAACCTGAATTAGTTATTATTTCTCCTAATTCAACATCTCAAAATGAAAAGATAACTAATGAAGCTAATATGCCTAGTGTCACTTGTAAAGCCTTAGTTAAAAATTATTATAAAGGAGAGATAACTTTTGAATGGAAATATAGAGTTAGTTATAAATTAAATAGAAGATATTATTCGAAAAGTCAAAAAAAATACATTTCGCTTTGTCCAAGAGAAGGTGAGATAATATTTACTGGCACTTCATATTCTGTAAATTCTGATACAACTACTTGGACGGTTTCATTCAAAAAGAATAATGTTGAATCATTCAAGTTTGTGGCAAAACAACCTGAGATTCCAGGTTGGCCTGGTTATGGAGGAGACTGTGAAGACACTTTAAAAACCTGGAACGAAGGAGAAGATATTTTTATTGGAGGTAACGTAACTGTTGAAGTAAAAGCTAAAGATAAATTTTTTCATACAATAAATTCTATAGGTAAAATTGGTAATAAAATACTTGGGGATAATCCTGATCCGGAAGAAGTATATGATTATGCCAATTCTGATGAAATTGAAGCAATTCTTAGACATGAAAGCAGGACAAAACATTTTGAATCTAATAAGAGAAACTATCCAATGTATGAAGCTGGTTGGCCAAGATACGGATATCCAAACGGATATGGATTGATGCAAATAGATAATCCACCGGCAACAGAAAAACAAATTTGGAACTGGAAGAGTAATTTAAATGCTGGGAAGGATCTTTATTTTAATGATAAAAAACCTGCCGCTGAGAATTACCTTGATGACCATCAACCGTATGAAGATGAAATTCTTTTAAAGTGTGCATTTCAGAGATATAACTACCAAAAATATTTCCTTTATGTATGGAATGAAGAAACCGAAGAGTGGGAAATCAATGAAGATGTTCCGACTGAGACAAGAACGATAGATGGTGAAGAAGTGACTAAGCAATATGGTGAATTCGTTTGGGATATTTATCAAGAATTAGTAGAACAGTAAACCTAAAGAGGTAATAAAAATGTTGAATGTAAATAAATTTTTTTATGTAATCTTTTTTCATTTTTTTTTCATATCAAATATTATAGGTCAACCATATATTTTTTATAAAAATAATATTGTTGATACAATTGGTAGTAAGTTAGTTTATGATATTGAAAAACTTGATCTGGGAACTGACTCTAAGACTCAATTTATAGCTAATGCGGGAAGTGTTGACCTAATAAAATGGGATCAAACACAGAATTGGCTTGTTATCGGGAATTATGATTCACCTAACTATGTTATAAACTGTAATGATACAACAAAAGGTTTTTATTTGCCAATAGACATAGGTGGAATTGGTGCGATTTTATACTCAGAGAGTAAAGGAAGAATATTTATTTTTTCATCAATACTAAATAGTAATGAAGCTGCCTTGAGTGTATTTGATGAATCAACACAAGAACGAATTCATTATAGTATTCTCCCCTATAGAAATGAAAAATATAACATCCTGAATGAAGAAGCTTTTTTCTCACAGGATGAAGATTTTATTTATTTCGCACTAAAGGATAGTTTAACTGGGGAAAACAAGGTGATGAAAATTTCCACTTTATCATATGAAATTGCTGAAATAAATAATTTATCACATTTTGGCTTTCCGAATGCTGATGGATACATTTTACATAGGGGTGTTAAAGGCAAGGGAATTATTCAATCTTTTTTCCGTAATGTAAATAGGGATCAATATTATAAGATAATGGATTTTGATTCAGATTCTAGTTCTGCATACATCTATTGCCAAGGTTTTTTTAATCCTTATTTGTTGGGTTTTGGTGAATATCTAGTTTTGGAAAAATTGAATTTTAATAATTTAAATTCGCGTTTCTATAGCTCCGGAATAATAAATATATACAGCAGTAATAGTGGAACGTTAATAACATCTCTTAGAGTTGAACCAAATTGCAGGCTATTCTTTTTTGATGAGTATCCAAATAATTTTTACTATTCTATTGACTCAACAAGTGAAGTAATTCCTATTAATGTTGATACACTTATTAATCCAAACCTATTAGTAACCCTAACCAACAGTCAGGGAACACAAATAACTGCAAGCAATGTAAAGTATTACGACACAAGCTGGAAAGATGCAACAGACAACGGAGATGGAACGTTTACTGTAATAACAACAAAACCAACGGTTAGCGTAAGAGTGTTTTATGAAGGAGCGAATCAAACAGTTAATAATGTACCTGCACAAAACAACACTTATACTTTTCAAACAGTAAATGCAGCAGTGGAGTTAAGAAACAGTTCAGGAAATCTTATAGACGAAGGAACAGTTCAATATTATGCAGGAGCGTGGAAAAGTTTTGGCGCAACAGTAAATGGAGTCGCAAACAAAGAGCTTCTTCCAATCAACTACAGCTTCAGAATGACTTACGAATATGGAAGTATAGACAAGCAGCAGGATATTTCAGTCGATCCAACAGTAGTTTTTCAAACAGTAAATGCTGCAGTAGAGTTAAGAAATAGTTCAGGAAATTTAATTGACGAAGGAACAGTTCAATATTATGCGGGAGCGTGGAGAGAATTTGGTACAACAATAAACGGAGTAGCAAACAAAGAACTTCTGCCTAAAAATTACAGTTTCAGAATGACTTATGAATATGTTTCAAATGACAAGCAGCGGGATTTAAGCACAAATAGCACGGTAACATTCTCAACAGTTTTATGTACGCTAAAAGTAACTAATGCAAACAATCAACCGTTAGAAGGAGCAGACACAAAATATTACTCAGGAGCGTGGAGAGATATTGGTCTAACAAATGCAAATGGAGAAATAACAAAAGAGTTGCTTCCTAAGAACTTAAGCTTCAGAGCAATATATGGAAGTGTAAGTCAGGATGAACAGCAGGATATTGGTGCAAATAATTTGGTGGAGATTCAGTTAAATACTCAGTAGGCAGTCTCCAGTATGCAATAGGCAGTAGGCAAAGTTGATGGAAGAAGAAAAAATCAGTGTAAATCAGTTTAATCTGTGTCATCAGTGTTCTATTAGGGAAGGAGAACGAGAGATTAAAAAATTGCAAGATTACAAGATTGTACAAGAACAGTTTAATAATTTGACAATTAATCAATTGAAGAGTTGATAAAATGAAAATAATACTTTTAATAACACTGGTTACTTTCGGGACAATGTATTCACAGGAGGTCTATGAGCTAAAACCCGGCACAAAAGGCAATGAGATAACGCTGACGGTTGCAAATGTTTCGGAGGAGAATACTGCGACAAACGTAAATGTTATACTCACAAAAAGATCGGGTGCATTGAACTTTAAAAGAAGAAACAAAAACAATTGATTTTGTAGAGGCTAAGGCAGAGGCTGAGGCTAAGTTCACTTTTGATGTGAACAGAAATGCTCAGGTAAATGAAAAAGACACAATAGAATTTATGATAACAGGCAGTGAAGGGATAATGATGTTGAAATCATTCATCTTCAATTATTCAGCACCAAAAGAATTTAAGCTTGAACAGAACTATCCGAACCCATTCAATCCCACAACAACAATATTGTACCAGCTTCCGGCAGATGCAAAAGTAACATTAAAAATCTATGATATACTTGGCAGTGAAATAGCAACCTTGGTAAACGAAGATCAGGAAGCAGGTTACAAGGAAGTGAAATTTAACGCTACAAATCTTGCCAGTGGAATGTATATTTACAGGCTTGCAGCAAACAAATATGTTTGTACCAAAAAAATGATGGTGCTCAAATAAAATTCAAAAAGTCTCCCCCTTAGGAGGAGATTTAGAGGGGGCTATTCAAAATCTGAACTGCCTGTTCTGGTAACATATAATCCGGGAATGTTTCTTTTATTTTATTAAGATATTTTTTAGCCTTCTCTTTATATCCAAACTGCATTTCGTAATATGCTCTCCTGATCAGCATTGAACTGACAAAGTTTTTAATCATATTTGAGTAATGATTATCAGAAGGCTTATACCTGATATTAAAGTCGGCATCTGATGCAGGAACATATTCATTTCCCTTCACAGCTTTGAAAAGAAATAAATCAGGAACGAGCTTATATTCAGTAGGAAGTGTAAATACTCCCTGTCTCATTTCTGTCTCAACAAGCTCAGGTGCAATATAATAACCTCTTTTATCAGCATTCTGTTCAATAAGATCAGACATAATTTTTCTGTATAGAGATTCCAGCAAATTTGCATTAAAAGTTTCAGAACGCTCAAATGGTTTTAAGGCTTCAAGGAAGCTGTTTATATCAGTCTTCAAATTCTCTAAAACATTTGGATCACGGTTTTCCAACTGGTTATAATACCACGAACGTCTCAATAATTCTTTATCTATTACTGTCACGTCTTTCCTGTAATCTTCAACAAATTGAAAATAGTATGAGGCAGAAACAAAATAGTCCCACTGGTAACTGAACACAATAGAATTTTCAGGCACGCTGTTTAAAAGACTTTTTGTGTAATCCTCAAAAATGTACGTATCACTTTGATTGACGTCTTTAATATTAAATCCTATCTGGAATACAACAATTGTAATAAGAATTGTGTTTACAAGCCCGTGGCTAATTTTATTTTTTGTTGCGTATTCAAACAAAAAAATCAAAGCAAAAGAACTAAAAAATGCCAGCATCACATAAGCGAGAAGAAAGTATGAATCTATATCAACTATATCATAATTGATTGAATAGAGCACTGTGAACAGAAATGAAATAAACATAAATAAAAATATTTTTCTGAATTTTTGGAATGAATAAAACATACCAATTACTGCAGCAATTAATCCAAAAGTGAATTCTTTGGGTAGAGTTTCAAAAAAATAGCCGAGCTGTTTTTTTGCAGCATCCATCGAAGTAAATAGCCAGACCTGGTATTGCTTTCCTGAAATGTGTCTCAGTATTCTTTCTAAATCAATTGGATTTCCCCAATTAATTAATGGCTGTTGAGAAGCACGGATGGGGAGATATGAATAAACCAATACCAGCACAGGAAAGAAAATCAACAGCATCAATCCGATCTTCTTGAAACTCTTTTGATTAAATCCATACCTTGAAAAAAACAAATATGCGACACCTGGCAGAATCAGCAAAGTTGTCATGTGATTTGTAAATCCTAAAGCAAGGAAGATTGCAAACACTAACCAGTTCTTCAACTTATCATCTTCAAACGATTGTATATATGCTTTTAATAAAAAGTAAATGATAAGCGAAAGCAAAAAAATGTGAAGTGAGTAAACTTCAACTGAAGTGCTTTGAAACCAGAAAGTCTTGCTGAATGCTAGCAGCAATCCGCCAAAAACAGATGCAAAAAGTTTAGTGCTTTCTGAAAGTTGCAGATTTACTTTTGGTTCTTGTTGTTTTTCCTTTGATGATTTTTTCTTTTGTTTTTTCTCAGGCTTGCCTGACTGTAAGGAAGTCCGTTTTTTTTGATCCGGCTTTGCAATCTTATCAATATTATCCAGGATCATTTTAATTGTAAATGAAAACACTCCTACTCCAATTGCACACCATATCGCAGCAAGCATATTTAGCTGGTAAATTGTAGTAAAAGGGAGCGGTAGTAATGAAAACAAATAACCCAGCATTGTAAACAACGGGTAACCTGTCGGATGAGCAATTCCAAGCGTGGCTTGTACAGCAGCAAGTTCTCCACAGTCAATCTGTGTGACCGAAGGCGCAAGAGTCTTTAAGTAGAAAATAAAAACAATTAATCCGGTGATAACATGGTAATATTTTTTTAACAGGTTCATCTGTCGCCAAATGTTTTTTTATAATAATTGGAATTGTATTTGATTACATCAAAATATTTTTTCTTCAAAATATTCTCATTCATTAAATCGGAAATGACAGAAAAGCTGATTTCATCTTCTGAAACTTTTGAAGAATTATTTCCTGAAACAACCTGGTTCAATATTTCTATTTGTTTGAGGAATTCAAAATTTTCTGCTAATATCAAAATTTATATCATCTTCATTCCCGGCTTTCTGAATTTCCTTGATAACCTTATTTAATGGTAAACCAAATAATTTTTTATTTAATAGTTTGTTCCTGAATAATAAATAATGCGTAATAAATTCAATATCTGTAATTCCTCCACGGTTTTTCTTAAGATCGAACAGATTCGTTTGACTTAATCCTTCTGATGGAATTAATTTTTTCCGCATCTCAATCATTTCGGGTTTAATTTTTTTAGGATCTGTTTTATTGATTTCGTTTATTACTGTATTCAGGAATGAATTAAATAAACCTTTATTTCCTGAAATAAATTTCAGTTTTAATAATGCCTGGAATTCCCATGTTCTTGCCCTTTGCCTGAGATAAGATTTATATGTATCAATGTCCCATACGAGCTGACTACTTTTGCCTTCCGGTCTAAGTCTGCAATCTACACGGAATGGGGAGAGTTCTTCCCTCATTTGTTGAAGGATTTTCACAAATTCACTTTCAGCAGTTGGATAGTTTTTTAAGTTTTTGAAAATAACAGCTAAATCAACATCTGATGCAAAAGTCATTTCAGAAGAACCTGTGCTTCCCATTGCTGCTATGAAGAATTCATTTTTCCAGTTATACTTTTTAACAGCATTTTCAGAAACAGATTTTATTCTTAAGCAAATCCGGTCACTTAAAAATTCGCTTATCTTTAATATGTTCAGATGACCTGTCGCGACCTGTACTGCAAGAATGAACTGTAATTTCTTTAATTCGAATTCACCGAGATTTTTCTTTACCAGCTTATTAAAAACATTTCTACTTAATAAATAATCCCTGAGTGATTTATCTTCTGCAAAAAGGTTCACAGCCCGCTGAGAATACTCACAAATTGTTAAAAAATATTTGAAAAATTTTGTGTCTGTAAATTCTTTATACCATATTGATGGAAAATCTGCAAAACGAATTACTCTTACAAAGTTATCAAGTGTTTTATCAGGAAGTCTGCAATTTGAAAGATATTCAAATAATTGCTTTTCAATGTTGCCAAACAGGTTTATAGTCTTTGTATCAAAACTTTTTTTGCCGAGTACACCTTTGCCTTCTCTTAAGAAATCAAAATTCTTTTTAGCTCTTATTTTATCAACAAAAGAAATATTTTCAATCGAATTTATTTTTTTTTGCAGATCGACAGCTTCTCCGGTTACAGCGTCATAAAATTTTCTTATACGGTCTCTTTTTAACCTGACTTCCTTTCTGAAGTTTTCAACTTTATTAAATCCAAGATAATGTGCAATCTTTTCTTCAAGCTCATCATTTTGTGGAATATCATGAGTCTGTGCGTTATTCATCAACTGAAGATAGTGCTCAATTTTTCTATAAAAAATATATGATGAATCCAGCAGTTCGAATTCATCTTTACTAATAAAAGAATTTTCAAATAACTTTTTTATTGCTGAAATAGTATTCCCTGTACGAAGCGATTTGTTGAACCCACCATTTAATAATTGCATTGCCTGAACAGCAAACTCAATATCTCTTATTCCACCGGGCTGAATTTTAATATCATCTTTATCAATGTAAAGTTTTTCCGTACTTTCTTTTAATCTTCTGATTTCTTCAAGAGGAGAACTTGTGTGACTTGAAGGATAAATAAACGGTTGTAGGTAATTGAGGAAATAATTAAATAATTTTTTGTCACCACAAATAAACCCGGCTTTTATTAACATCTGTCTTTCCCAGTCTTCACCTCTTCTTTCGTAATAAGTCAGATATTCAGAAAGACTACCACAGAGCGCAGAATTTCTTCCATCAGGTCGTAACCTTAAATCTACCCTGTATAAAAATCCGCCTTCTGAAGAACTCATTTTTGATATAAATAATCTTATAATTTCAATTAAAATTTCGCTGTAAAGTTTCCTGTTCTGTAATTGATAATTTTTTTCAAAAAAGATAATTAGATCAATATCAGAACTGTAATTCAATTCATTCCCCCCGAGCTTGCCGAGTGAAATAACTGCAAATTGTTTGTCAACATTTTGAAGTTTACGGCTTGAAACTATTTCATCGAAACAGATATCGAATAATTGACCTGATATAACATTTGAAAGTACTGATAACTGTTCAGTTACTTCTTCAAGACTGATTTTCAGATAAATATCTTTGAGTCCGATTCTTAAAATTTCTTTTCGTTTAATATTTTTTAATGCGCGTATTTTTGCATCAAAGTTTTTATAATTCTTCAACGTTTCAGAAACTTCATTCTCAAATTCTTTTAACAGTAATTTTTTATTTAACCTTGATGGATCAACAACCAGGTAAAAATATTCCGGGCTGATTTCAAGAATATCACTCAGGTAATTACTGTTTGATGCAATGGCGATTAAAATTTCAACATATTGTGGATATTTAAGGCATTCCGAAAAGAAAGAAGCTTTGTCATACCTGCTTTTAAATATGCGGAATAAATTATTTTCTGATGATTCTGTAAAAAAATGAGAAAGGATTTCTTTGTTTATTAATTCAACAAGCTTATCAAAATCCTTGGGGGAAATGTATCCGGCAGATAAATCGAGAAAATCTTTAATAAACTTTTTTGAAAGCTGTTTCAATTGAGCTTTGGAATTCATTGACTAAAAATAATTAAAATTTAGGTCATAGATTTTTTGTTGTCTAAGTATTTTGATTTTTTTGAATTCATTATTTCAAAAACTATTTTATATCACCAATTTATATGAAAAAAGTTATGCTGAAAATTATAATCACATCTCTCTTTGTAATTTCATCTTTTGCCCAAACCGATTCACTTCCGGATATTAATTTCAAAAAATACTACGATGATTACGGAGTTGAAGGATGTTTTCTGCTGTATGATTTAAAAAATAATATTCTGATTAATTATAATTCTGAAAGATGTTCTGAAAGATTCATCCCAGCATCAACTTATAAAATTTTTAACTCATTAGTTGCGCTTGAAACCGGAGTAATGCCTGATGAAAATGAAATTATTAAATGGGATGGGGTTAAAAGAGCTTACGAAAAGTGGAACCAGGATCTTGATATGCGGAAAGCTTTCAAATATTCCGCTGTCTGGTTTTACCAGGAAGTTGCCAGAAGAATTGGCGAAAAAAGAATGCAGGAATTTATTAACAAAAACAATTACGGGAATATGAACATCAGCGGAGGAATTGATCGTTTCTGGCTGGATGGTGATCTTCGTATTTCCCCACTCGAACAACTCGATTTGTTAAAAAAACTTTATGCTGATAAACTTGAATTTTCAGATAGAAGTCAGAACATCGTAAAAGAAATTATGCTTTTTGAAGAAGGCGAAAATTACAAAATAAGAGCAAAAACCGGTTGGGGAATCAGGTTTGAAGACCAGGTTGGTTGGTTTGTTGGCTGGGTTGAATCAAAAAATAATGTTTATTTTTTTGTTAATAATTGTAAGACAAATAATCCGGGAGACAGTTATCCGGCCAGAATCGAAATCACAAAAAAGATTCTTTCTAAACTCAAAATCTTGCCGTAAATCATATTACATTCCTAACAATAGAACTTTTTGTTAAATTGCATATCAATACCTCAATAGGTATGTTAGATCGCTTTTTTTAACCTTCGGAGCAAATACCAGGTATGTTAAATATTATTAAGAAAGTATTCGGTGATAAACACGTAAAAGCCGTTAAACCGCTTTGGCCTGTTGTTGAGGAAATCAATCAGGAATATGATAAAATAAAAAACCTTAGTGATGATGAACTGAAAGCTAAAACTGATGAGTTCAAGAATAAAATTCAGGAACACACAGCGGAAACGCGTGACAAGATTGCTGAATTGAAAACGAAACTTCAGTCTGATGAAGAATTTGACAGGCAGGCAGTTTATGATGAAGTTGACAAGCTGGAAGAACAACTTAATGAAGAGTACGAAGATATTCTTGATCAGCTTTTACCCGAAGCTTTTGCGGTTGTAAAATCCACTTGTGAAAGATTGCTTGGGAAGCAATGGACAATTGTTGGAAATAAAATTACCTGGCAAATGGTTCCTTACGATGTTCAGTTGATGGGTGGAGTTGTTTTGCACCAGGGAAAAATTGCTGAAATGGCAACAGGTGAAGGTAAAACTCTTGTTGCTACTTTGCCATTGTATCTGAATGCATTAACAGGAAGAGGAGCTCATCTTGTAACAGTTAATGATTACCTCGCACAAAGGGACAGCGAGTGGATGGGTGAGATTTTCAAATTTCATGGACTGACTGTTGGTTGCATTATTAACACAATGGATCCTACAAAAAGAAAAGAAATATATAAATGTGATATCACTTACGGAACAAATAACGAATTTGGTTTTGATTACTTACGTGATAATATGGCAGTCGATATTGAGGGACGGGTACAAAGATTACATAATTATGTTATTGTGGATGAGGTTGACTCAGTTCTTATTGATGAAGCCAGAACGCCGCTTATCATTTCCGGTCCTGTCGATGTTGACGATCACAAGTTTAATGATATGAAACCAAAAGTTGAACGCATATTCAGGAAACAGAAAAACCTGGTTGCAAATATGCTTCAGGAAGCCGAAAAATTATTGAATGAAAATGGTAACGACAAGGAAGCCGGAATTCATTTATTGAGAGCATCCAGAGGAATTCCAAAAAGTAATAAGCTTGCAAAAGTTATCAGCGAACCTTCTTATAAAAAACTTCTGCAGGATACTGAGATGGAATTCCTGAGAGAAAAAGCGAAGAATATGTACATTATTGATGATGAATTATATTTTGTAATTGATGAAAAAAATAACACGATTGATTTGACGGATAAAGGTCGCGAAGAACTTGCTCAGGGAAGTGGGATGGAGAAAAATTATTTTATTTTACCCGACCTGGGAACTGAAATAAGCAAGTTTGAAAATGATACCTCTCTTGACGAACAGACTATAGTGAGAAAAAAAGATGAATTGTATGCGACCTACTCAGAAGCTAGTGACAGGATTCACACAATTCATCAACTTTTAAAAGCTTATACCTTATTTGAAAAAGATGACGAATATGTAGTAACTGAAGATGGAAAAATTGCAATAGTTGATGAATTTACCGGAAGAGTACTTCCCGGCAGAAGATACAGTGATGGTCTTCACCAGGCAATTGAAGCAAAAGAAAATGTTAAAGTTCAAAGAGATTCACAAACTCTGGCTACAATTACACTTCAGAATTATTTCAGAATGTACAATAAAATTGCAGGAATGACAGGTACAGCCGAGACCGAAGAAAACGAGTTTTTTGAAATTTATAAACTTGAAGTTGTTGTAATTCCGACGAACAAACCAATTACAAGAGATGATCAGGATGATTCAATCTTCAGAACTAAAAGAGAAAAATATAATTCTGTACTTGAAAAAATTGAGGAGCTAAAAAAAGAAGGCCGGCCTGTTCTTGTTGGTACAACATCAGTTGATGTTTCTGAAACAATCAGCAGAATGTTAAAAAGAAAAGGAATCCAGCATAATGTTTTGAATGCAAAGCAGCATCAAAAGGAAGCTGAAGTTGTTGAACATGCAGGTGAAATTAGTGCTGTTACAATTGCAACAAACATGGCTGGTCGTGGAACTGATATTAAGCTTGGTAACGGTGTTGTCGAAAAAGGTGGACTTTTTATTCTCGGAACCGAACGCCACGAATCGAGAAGAATTGACAGGCAGTTGCGTGGAAGATCGGGTCGTCAGGGTGATCCCGGAACTACAAAATTCTTCCTTTCACTTGAAGATGATTTAATGCGATTGTTTGGTTCGGACAGAATTTCTTCTGTGATGGGAAGAATGGGAATTAAAGAAGGTGAAGTTATTCAGCACCCGATGATAACTCGTTCAGTTGAAAGGGCGCAGAAAAAAGTTGAGGAAAATAACTTTGCAATAAGAAAAAGATTGCTGGAGTATGATGACACTATGAACCAGCAGCGCGAAGTTATTTATACAAGAAGAAAACGTGCCTTGCAGGGTGATAGATTAAAAGGTGAAATTTTAGTTTTACTCGAAGAATTTATTAATGAGGTTGTTGACAGGAATTTTGAAGAAGTACAAGTTGAAGCAATTAAAGAGGCAATGCTCCATCATCTTTTAGTTGAGATTAAAATAAATCCGGAAGATTTTGAAAAACTTGGGGCTGAGGGACTTAAAGAAAAACTTTTTGATTCCTCGAAAGAATTCTATAAAAGAAAAGAGGAAATGCTAGGCTCTGAACTGATGGCAAGACTTGAACGATATGCCGTGTTGAGTGTCATAGATCAGAAATGGAAAGAACATTTACGTGAAATGGATGATCTTAAAGAGGGAATTGGATTGCGGGCTTATGGTCAAAAAGATCCTTTGGTAGAATATAAAGGCGAAGCATTCAAATTGTTTGTCACATTACTTGATGAAATACGAGATGATGTTGTTTCATTCACATTTAAATTTTTCCCTCATGCTCCTGATGAGGTTCAGCAAAGAAGAAGACAACCAGTGACTCGTATGATGGAAAGTAAACAATCCACTACAAATATTGGTTTAGCTTCCGGCGGAACTACACCAACTCCAATGCAGCAAGGTGGAAAAGCTCAGACAGTACGTGTTGCGGAAAAAGTTGGTCGTAATGATCCCTGTCCTTGTGGAAGCGGGAAAAAATATAAACATTGTCATGGGAAATAATTTTTTTAAATTATGAAAAAAATTGAAGCAATAATCCGTCCCTTTAAATTAGATGAAGTTAAAGAAGCTTTAATTGAAGAGGGTGTGAGAGGACTTACAATGTCCGAAGTTAGAGGATACGGAAGACAGAAAGGACACACAGAAACATACCGTGGAAGTGAGTATAGAATAGAATTTGTTCCAAAAATAAAAATCGAGGTGGTTGTTGATGATGAAATGGCTGATAAAGTAATCGATGCAATCTTAAAAACAGCTAAAACAGGGCAGGTCGGGGATGGTAAAATATTTGTCTCTAATATTGATGATGTCATACGTATTCGAACAGAAGAATCCGGTAAACACGCTCTGTAAAATAAATTCCCTTTTTGTTTTAATTTCTCTTTTATAGCTTTCAGTATGATTTCAGGATATTATCATTTCCGCAAATTTCTTTGTATATCCATTCTGATTACAGGCTTTTCCGGCTGTGGCGTCTGGGAAAACTTCACTACATACTTCAATCTTTATTTTAACACAAAAGATATTTTTGATAAAGCTGTAGAGCAGATATTATCACAGCAGAAAGAATTGTTTTCTACAGAACCACCTACGGTTCCAGGCGCAGCGAATTCTCAACTGGTTAAAGTAATAGAAAAGTGTTCACAAATCCTACAGTTTCATTCCGAAACCGGTTATGTAGAAGACGCTCTTATGATGCTTGGCAAATCATTTTACTATCAGAAAAATTATCAGAAAGGCGAAAGAAAGTTTGAGGAGTTAATAAATAATTACCCGGAAAGTGATTTTTTACTTGAAGCAAAACTTTGGGTTGGAAAATGCAAGATGCGGTTGAGAAATTATGATGAAGGAACCGCTATCCTTTCTGAGGTGCAGGATGAAGCCGTTAAAGAAGAAAATGATGAAATAATAAAAGAATCGTTTATTGAAGAAATCGTTTACCGTCTAACAACTGAAGATATTTCAGGAGCAGTAGACCTGGCAAATGAATTTCTTCAGGTGACAAATGATGATGAAATTAAAGCAGATGTGTGGTATGAAGTTGGCAATCTGGATATGAAAATCGGTAAAGTCCAGGATGCAATTACTGCCTACAATAATGTTTTTGAATTTTCCCCCGATTTCGATCTGGAAGTTGAAGCTAAGATTAAGTATGGTCAGGCATTACGTAAAGGTGGTGAAACAGAAAAATCACATACCGTATTTGAAGATATGCTTAATGAAGATAAATATTCCAACAAGTATTCAGATATACAATTTGAGCTGGGTAAAACACTTTCTTCACTTGGACGATTTGATGAAGCTATAAATGAATTAACTGATGTGGATACAACGTATAAAAATACTCCTGTTTCCGGGGCAGCTAAATATGAAATCGGAAAGATATATGAAGAAGACTTAAAATATCTCGATAGTGCTGCTACTTATTATAAATTGGCTGCAACTTCTACTCTTCCACCTGAATATATTGCTGATGCTAAGGAAAAAAATCAATTACTCGGTAAATATATTTTACTTAGAAATAATATTCAGAATTATAACAAACAACTTTTCTATCTTCAAAACCCTGATCAGTTTGTAGAAGATTCCACAATTTACGTTCAGGATTCACTTGCAATTGCTGTAGAGCTTCGAAAACTCAAGGAACTTCAATCAATCTGGGGTGGTCTTGATTCTTTATTAACTAAGGTTGACACTACTGGTTATTATTCTGACAGTTTAAAAATAATTGATTCGCTAATCGTTCGTTTGGATTCAATGAATGTTGAGCTTGTAGAAGGTGATACAACGCTAAACAAAGATTCTGTACTTGCTCATCTAAGAGAGCCGAAAGAAAGAGATTCTACGGTAGTTGAATTATTCGATAGTCTTTTTATAAACCGTGAGCTTGATCCAATCCGTAAAGCTGCGCTTCAAAGACAGGAAGAAGAAAAGCGGCGGAGACAAAGCCAGCTTTTTTCGGAATTGCCGGATACGATGAAATTTAAAAATAATCCTCCACGACGTCCTATTATTTCGCAGGATTCTTTGCAAACTTTAATTTCCAAAAATGAACTTGAGGTTGGAAACCTGTTTCTTACAGAGCTGAATATACCTGATTCAGCCTATTGGTATTATGATGATATTTTAACCAACTATCCGAATACAACGTACGAAGCAACAGCTTTGTATTCAATGGGTAGTTATTTTCTAACTGTCGATGAAAAACAAAGAGCAGATAGTCTTTTTAATATTATTTATGATAATTACAGGAATGAAAGTATAGTTAATGCAGCGGCGGATAAGTTAAATAAACCATTTATAGATTTAACTTATGATCCTGCAGCGGATGATTACAGCAGGGCTGAAGAACAAATGCTTAATGGAAAATATTCCGACGCAATTAAACAATATGATAATGTTTTTAAAAAATATCCTGAATCTACATATGCTCCAAAAGCTTTGTATTCGAGTGGATTAATTCTGGAAGACAATTTATTTCAGTTAGATTCTGCAGCAGCTACATTCGATACTCTTGTTGCACATTATCCAACCAGTGAATTTGTTAAAATGATTGCACCAAGGTTGTCATTCTATAAACAGGAGAAAAGAAAACTTCAGCTTGCAAAAGAGGATTCACTATATGCACTTGAGAAAATCAGGCTTGATTCATTACACGCTGATTCCCTTGATAAGGGATTGATTGTTCAGGATGTGGAAACAAAGTCAGACACAATTGATGTTGCCTTCGATGAAAAAATTCCTTCCGGAGATGAAAACGATTTAAGAACTGAACAAACATTAAAATCCAGTAATGTTGAAAAGAAAGCAATCTGGAATCCACGAATTAGACAATAAAATTCCTTTCTTAATTTTTTTCTTTTATTATGAAATTGAGGGAAATGCGTGAACTGATAGAAGAAGGGGAAAACATTCAATGCGAATTTAAGCGTAAGTTTACCACTCCTGAAAAAATTGCCCGCGAAATGATGGCATTTGCAAATACCAAAGGTGGATATGTTCTCTTTGGTGTTGATGATGATAAAGAAATTGTGGGAGTTGAAAGCGAAAAATCGGAAGCCGAACTTATAAAAGACGCTGCAAAGAATTATTGTGAACCTCCGGTAGAATATTCAATAGAATATCTAGAATTTAAAGGAAAAGAAATCGTAATTGTTTCTGTCCCTGAATCAGATAATAAACCCCATCGCTTGCAGGATTACCAGGATGAACTCGATATTAACACTTCTATTGTTACAATAAGAGTTAATGATAAAAGTATGCAGGCCAGCAAAGAGATGGTGAGGATTCTTCGTTCTCAGTCTGGTAAAAAAGAATTAAAAAAATATTTTATTGGTCAAATTGAAAAAACTGTTTTTGAATATCTAGGAAAGAAGGAAAAAATTTCAGTAAATGAATTGAGCAACCTTGTTAATATTTCTGAAAGAAGAGCTTCACGTACGCTTGTAAAAATGGTAAGAGCAAACCTGTTGATGATTCACACAAAAGATAACGGGGAAGAGTTTTTTACTGCGGCGACTTAATAGTACTAGGAGTTCCAATTAAATATTTCTCTCAATTTAAAAATTGTAACTCCATAAGCCACAGCAACATTTAAAGATTGTTTAATCCCGAATTGAGGAATTTCGACTGAGTAGTCACACAAATCTAAAATTTCATTTGGCACACCCGAAATTTCATTCCCGACAACTAAACAAATAGGGAAATTATTTTTATCAATTTCGTAATAAGGTTCACTTGAATCAGTAAGTTCAAGTGCGCAAATTTTTATTCCATCTTTTTTGAGCTTTAAAATAACTTCTTTAGGATCTTTTACATATTCCCATTTTACACTTTCTGTTGAGCCAAGAGAAGTTTTTAAAATATCTTTATTACCTCCGCCTAATTCGGAACCGGGAGGATAAGGAGTATAGCCGGACAAATAAAGTTTCTCAATCATTGCCCCGTCCGAAGTTCTGAAAATCGAACCAACATTATAAGAACTTCTAATGCTATTCAGTAAAACATACACAGGAAGTTTTTTTACTTTGTCTAGTGTCTTAAGGGTACTTCTGTTTTTTGAAATTTCGTCGTGTGTAAGTTTTTTCATTTTTGAATCTTGATTGCAAGTTGTCCACAGGCTGCTGCAATATCGTCACCCTGAGTATTGCGAAGCATAACTGTTATGTCTCTATCCTTTAATTTTTGGGCAAACAATTTAATCCTTTCAAGTTTTGTTGGTCTCAGTTCGGCAGCAAATCCTTTTGGATTCATATGTTCAAGTGAGTTGAAGGGAATAATATTTATTTTGCTAGGCAGTGAATTACATAATTTGGCAAGAGCAGCAATATCCTCCTTCCGGTCATTTATTCCATCCAGCATAACATATTCAAAAGTTATTTTCGTTTTTGTTTGCTTCACATAATACCTGATCGCTTCAAGATTTTCTTTTAAGGAATATTTTTTATTTATTGGCATAATTTTACTGCGGATATCCTCAAAACAAGAATGAAGCGAGAGTGCAAGTTTTGCTTTTAAACCTGTGTCTGCAAGTTCAATTATTTTTGGGGCAATACCTGCTGTCGAAACAGTAATCTTTTTTAAACTGATTCCGGTTGTGAATTCTTCAGAAAATATTTCAAGCGATTTTACTGTTTCCTTAAAATTCAGCAATGGTTCACCCATTCCCATATAAACAATATTTGTAACAGGGGTTTCGGGGTTATCTTTTTTTACCATTTTAAACTGATCAAAAATTTCCCCGGCTGATAGATTTTTTTTGTAGCCCATTAATCCTGTCGCGCAAAATTTACAATCTAATGGGCAGCCAACCTGTGTTGAAATACAAATCGTGGTTCTTTTTTCTTCCGGAATAAAAACGGATTCGATCTTGTTTCCCTCACTGGTTTCAAGAATATATTTTTTTGTACCGGTTCTCTCAGAAAATTCGGAATTAGTGATTCTAAGTGTGTTAATTTCAGAAGATTCGTTTAATTTCTCGCGAAGAGATTTTGGTAGATTTGACATTTCATTAAAACTATCAACCAAATCACCGTACATCCATTTAAAAATCTGTTCCCCCCTGAAAGATTTTTCACCTTTTTCAGAAAAATGATCTTTTAATTCCTGTAGAGTCAATCCTTTTAATAAAATTTTTTTTGGATTCATACTGTAAATATAATTAAAGGTTTAAAGGCTCGAAATAAATTATCAGGAATGTTTCTTAAATATTAATGAAATTAAAAAGCCGGAGATTAACTCCGGCTCTGATTGATTTAATCAATTAAAAGATTTTATAACTAATAACTCTCGCTTGTGATAGCGACTTTACCTTTAAAAACTCTGTAGATAAAAATCGTGTAGCCAATTACAATCGGCATACCGATTAGTGCAATTATCAACATTGTAAACAATGTCCTTTCAGTTGATGAAGCGTTATAAATTGTTAAGCTGTTGGCCAGATCAATACTTGAAGGAACCAATCTCGGGAACAGGCTTAAAGCAACAAGGCCAATCATAACTGCAATCATCAGGGAAGAGAAGACAAATGTCCTTCCGAAATTCTTCGATTTAACTCCAACCGGTATATACATAATTGAAACAAAAAGCAGGATGAATAAAATCCAGAAGATCGGATTTTTCAACAAACCATTAAAAAGGTGAGGTGCAGTGAAAAAGGTTGCAATTGTCGCGATCACGTAAAGTGCTGTAAATGCAATCCATGATTTGCTTGCCCAGTTTGTCATTCTTTCCTGCTGTATGCCTTCACTTTTTAAAGCCATATAAATTGATCCATGCAATGTGAACATTGCAAGACTGACAAGCCCTACAAGAATTGCATACGGGTTAAGCAATCCCAGGAATGAAATAGATGAAGTGATTGTTCCATCTTTTAATTCAACAGGAAGTCCTTTTAAAACATTACCGATTGCAACACCGTAAAGCAAAGCAGGAACTGTGCTTCCGAGTGCGAATGCCATATCCCACCTTTTTTTCGCTTTAGAAGTTTGCGAATATTTCCTGAATTCAAATGAAACTGCACGAAAAATTAATGCTGTTAACAGAAGCATGAAAGCAAGATAGAATCCACTGAAAACTGTTGCATAAACTATGGGGAAAGCTGCAAACAAAGCTCCACCGCCAGTTAGCAACCAGACTTCGTTTCCATCCCAAACAGGTCCGATTGCGTTTATATTTTTTCTTCTTTCATTTTCATCTTTTGTGAAAAGCTGGATAACACCAACTCCCAGATCAAAGCCATCGAGAATTGCATATCCTATTATTAAAACACCAACCAGTAGAAACCAGATAATATTTAAGTCCATTATATTGCCTCCTTCATGATTGGTTCAGGTCCTTGTTTAATTTTTCTAACTAAAAGAAAAAGAAAGACTGAACCCAGCAAAAGATAGATAAGAGCAAAAAGAATTATTGAAAAAATTAACTCACCACTTCCGACTGTAAATGAAATTGCGTTACTTGTTTTCATAAGTTTGTAAACTATCCATGGCTGTCTTCCAACTTCAGCAGCAATCCACCCCAACTGGCAGGCAATTAATGGAAGCGGAATTGACCATGTTAAAAGCTTCAGTAGCTTTTTGCTTTCCCATAGTTTCTTTTTATAAAGAAAAAATGAAGCAATGATCATAATGAAAATAAAATACATTCCCAGCAAAACCATATTATGGTAAGAAACAAATGTTAAAAACAGAGGTGGAATTTCATCTTTAGGGAATTCATTTATCCCTTTTATTTTTGCATTTGCATCTCCTAAAGCCAGCCAACTAAGCAAACCGGGAATTTCAACAGGAGCTCTTAATGCAGGCGGATTGTCTGTTGGTACAGCAAATAGAGCCAGAGGTGCACCACTTTGTGAAGTATATAATCCCTGGATTGCAGCAAATTTTTCCGGCTGGGTCTGTGCAACTTGTCTGCCATGTTCATGTCCCAAGGGGAAAACTTCAAGAACCGAAACAATTAATCCGAAAATAACAGCGAAGGAAAGTGCTTTCTTTGCGATCTCAACTTCTTTCCCTTTCCTTATTAGATAAGCTGCAACTCCCGCCATAAAAAAGGAACCTGCAATAAGTGCAGCATCAAAAGTGTGGAAGAATCTTATAAGGGTTGAAGGATTAAAAACTGCTGCCCAGAAGTCAGTTAACTCCGCTCTACCATTTTGAAGAATATAACCAGTTGGTGTTTGCTGCCATGAATTAGCAACCAAAATCCAGAAAGCAGAAATAGTTGAACCGATGGCAACCATTAATGCAGAAAACCAGTGAACACCATTTGAAACTTTATTCCTGCCAAATATATAAAGTCCGAGAAAGGTTGATTCGAGGAAGAATGCAAACACACCTTCGGCTGCAAGTGGTGCACCAAAAATATCTCCCACGAATTTGGAATACTCAGCCCAGTTTGTTCCGAACTGAAATTCCATAACAATACCTGAAGCCACCCCAACAGCAAAAATGAGCCCGAGTATTTTACCAAAATATTTTCCAATTGCCGTATAAATTTCACTCTTTTTCCTCCAGCCAAGTGTTTCAATAAACACAAGTAACCACGAAAGTCCGATTGTTAAAGGAGGAAATAGGAAATGAAATCCAATGGTCATTGCAAATTGGATACGAGCTAAAAGAATCTGATCCATTAGAACAGTCTCCCCTGTTTTGTTGATAGATTATTTATTGATTAACGAAATAGTTCCTGAAAATATTTATTTGCCTTTTAAGAATTTTATCGCATCCATTCAATTCGTCTTTCCTCACTTGACTTTGCCAGTTCAGCAATTGATTTGCTGCTTAAAACAGTTTTTAAATTCTTCTGGGCTTCCGCCCATAAAATATGCATAGAACACCAGCGTGAATCTGAACAAAAATCATTATCGATAATGCATTTGTTCAATGCCATATCTCCTTCAATTGCCTGAACTATCTGGAGAGGGGTTATTTTTTCAGGAGCGATTTTAAGTTTAACTCCACCGCCTTTTCCTCGCTGTGATACAAGCAAACCATCCGCACAAAGCCGGGGAAGTATTTTTCGGAGGAACTTGTCAGGTATTTTATTTTGTTTTGCAATATCACCGATTGTGAAATTTGTTCCAAAAGGTTTGACGGCAATATAAATCATTGCCCTTATTGCATATTCGCCGGTTAAAGTAAGCTGCATAAAAAAATAATTAGTCTTTTTAAATATGACAAATATTGTCATATTTAACAAGTGGTTTAATGAAAAATTTATAAAAGATATTAATTACCAAATAAACATTTAATAGTGTTCTGTTTTGCAAACTTTCACTAATAGCTTTATTTTTATAATAATTTTTAATTATTAAATTATTTTTATCTCATTCATAACCAACAATTAATAAACTCAGAGGGAGAAAAATGAATTTCGATTTTACAGAAGACCAGTTAATGATCCAGGAATCAGCACGCGATTTTGCACAAAATGAAATTGCACCTACAGCAGTGAAACGCGACATCAATGCTGAGTTCCCGGCAGAAATTGTGAAAAAGCTTGGCGAACTTGGATTTCTTGGAATGATGGTTTCTCCTGATTATGGCGGGGCTGGACTTGATGCTGTCAGTTATGTTTTGGCAATGATCGAAATGTCAAAAGTTGATGCAAGTGTTGGCGTAATTATGTCTGTAAATAACTCACTGGTTTGCTGGGGACTGGAAGAATATGCCTCTGATTTTTTGAAGAAAAAATATTTGATTCCTCTTGCACAAGGACAAAAGCTCGGTGCATTTGCTTTATCAGAACCTGAAGCTGGCAGTGATGCAACTCAGCAAAAAACAATGGCTGATAAAGATGGCGATTATTTTGTTTTGAACGGAATAAAAAACTGGATTACAAACGGAACTTCTGCTGATTATTTTTTAGTGATGGCACAAACCGACAAATCAAAAGCGCACAAAGGTATTACAACTTTCTTAGTTGAAAAAGGTACGGAAGGATTTGGTCACGGTGTTAAAGAAGATAAGCTTGGCATTCGCAGCTCAGATACATGTTCTCTGACTTTTGAAAATTGCAGAGTTCCTAAAGAAAATATTGTCGGTGAAGAGGGAAGAGGATTTAACTTTGCAATGAACACTTTAAACGGCGGAAGAATCGGCATTGCAGCACAGGCGCTTGGAATTGCTGAAGCATCTCTTGAAGCGGCTTTAAAATATTCAAAACAAAGAAAAGCGTTTGGTAAAGAAATTTCAAATTTCCAGGCAATTCAGTTTAAGCTTTCTGACATGGCAGTAAAATTTGATGCGGCAAAACTTCTCACTTTAAGAGCTGCGGCTTTAAAAGACGCAGGAAAAGATTATACAAACGAAGCTGCAATGGCAAAACTATATTCATCAAAAATTGCCGTTGAATGTGCACTTGAAGCAATTCAGATTCATGGCGGGTATGGTTATGTTCGTGAGTATCTTGTTGAAAGATATTTACGTGATGCTAAAATAACCGAGATTTATGAAGGCACTTCTGAAATTCAGAAAATTGTTATTGCCCGTTCTTTATTAAAAGATAAATAAATGAAGTTTCTTTTTGTTTTAATAACATTCATTTCATTTTCTGCTTTCTCTCAAACCGATTGGGTGAAATGGGAGAAAGCGGATTATTCTTATCAAACAAAAAGTCAAACTCGAAATAGAGATTATTCTTTTACTTTTTCAGGTGTCGGGGATTTCATCAGCAAATCATTTATTAACACTTACTGGTTTTTTATTTCGGATGTCGATGGTGACAACTGCCCTTTCCGACCTTCATGTTCAGCTTTCTTTGCTGAGTCGGTTAAAGAAACAAATATCTTCCAGGGAACCTTAATGTTTTTTGACCGGTTTACTCGTGATATGAATATATTTAAGGGACATAATCATTATCCCAGGGTTTCTTCGGGAAGATACTTTGATCCGCCGTCTTTATATACTTTAAATGAAGAAAAAATAGATTTCAAACCTGCTACTGAAGTCATCTCAGAAAAATGAAATGTCTGCTTTTAATATTATTAGCAGTATTTCCAATCATTGCCCAACAAAAATTTGATTTTAATTCACCCGTTAATATTAAATTATTTGCAGACCATTTGTTTTGTGAGAGAGATTATCTTCGCGCTGCTGAAGAATATAATAGATTAACAGGAAATTATAGAATTGATACAGTATCTTTTAAAACGGGGTTATGCTATTATAATATCGGAAATCTGATTGAATCAAAAAAATACTTTAATGAGATTTCCATTGAATCAATTTTTTATAATGATGCTGTTTTTCAGAATTATCGAATTGCATTTTTAGAAAATCCCGGTGGGTTTTATTCAGTTTATCAGTATGATCAATATCTGCTTAATACAGGAAAATTTCAGAAAAACATTTATAAACTTGCTATGATTTCTTCGTTGCTTAATGATAACTTAAATGTGAGTAAAGAGGAATTTTTTCATCCGTTTAGCATTGAGGAAAAAGATCAGCTGGAAAAATATTTTGAATGGAAAAATAATCCTCCTAATAAGAGTCCGGTGTTTGCAGGAATTCTCTCCACGATTATTCCGGGATCGGGAAAAATTTATACTGAAGAATATGGTGATGGAATAGTAGCATTTTTAACAACCGGATTGCTTACATTTCTTGCGTATGATAACTTTAAAGCAAATCATGATACCCGTGGTTGGATTTTTAGCTCACTTGCAGGATTTTTTTATGCTGGAAATATTTATGGTTCAATTGCTTCTGCACAAATATATAATGCAAAAATTGCATTTGAATTTAAGGATGGAATAAATCTGTTTCTTGAAAAAAATAATTACTTTAGTCCGGTATATGATTTTTGCAAATAAAAAATATTATATACTTATAATTTTTCTTTCTTCATTTAATCTGTTTGGCCAGGATTCATTTTCTGATCAATATAATTTAGCAGAAAAATTGTATGGTGATGATAATTATTATGACGCAATTACAGAGTTAAAACGATTGGAATTTTTTGATCATTCAGATCAATATTCTTTTAAAGCAAATTTTCTCATTGGTAAATGTTATAAACAGGGAGCTAAGTTCTCTGATGCTATAAACTTTTTTGTTTTTGCAGAATTGAATGCTTCAAATATTGATGAGCTTTATTCTGCTAAGGAAGAAGTTATTCGTGCAAATATTTTAAGAAGAACGACTTCACGAGCGCTTGCATTGCTTGATTCACTCGAGAATGACAAACGATTTGGAGATAAAACAGATCAAATAAATTACTGGCGGGGTTGGGTCCATATATTTGCAAATAAATGGGAAAAAGCAGCGGAATCATTTGCTATGATATCTCAAGAACATGAACTTAAAACTCTTTGTGAAAAAACTGATGATGAAATGTATTCAGTTGGTTTCGCAAAGGGGATTTCATTTTTAATTCCCGGTACCGGGCAATTTTATACCGGGGAATACGTGAGCGGTTTGCTTTCACTTGGATGGAATGTTTTATGGGGTTATCTTACAGTAAGGTCATTAGTTGATGACAGAATTTTTGATGGACTGATGACCGGGAGTTTTTTGTGGATGAGGTTTTATAATGGTAACCTTCAAAATGCTGAAAAGTTTGCCGTTGAAAAAAATCTTGAAATAAGTAACAAATCATTGCGTTATTTACAGTATGAATATTCAGGATTGAAGCCATAATAATTTAATTGGACCTGGTGAATGAAATTTAAATCATTTTTGAAAAAGTATCTTCTTAACCGAACAATTTCCAAAGAATATCTATGTGTTTCTAAAGAAAAATATTCCGGTTCGCTCAGAGTATTTTTGCAGTCAGGAGAAAACATTTCTGAAGTAACAGAAAACCATTTGATGCTTGGATATAAACCTCTGATTATCGCAATTAATTCAATACCATTTAATAATGAAAATAAGTTGCCAGGGCAAGTATTCCTTTCACTCAAAACAAAAAAGGAATATGAAATAGCCCGGCTTAACTTAAAGAAGATTGAAGACTGTAGGTTCAATTGTTATAGTTACTCACTCTATTTTTGTGAAAATGGATTTCATAAGTTTTCATCAGCAATGATAAAATCATTCCAGTTTTTACACTATAATATATCATCAAAAAGGAAAGGTAACGTTTTCTTAAACGGCAACTTGTATGATCAGGTCAGAATTGCATATTCAGTACCAAGAAAGGTTTCGCTTGTTTCATTATGTGAAATTGATCTTGTAAATATATTTCCAGTTGATATTAATGGAAAAGCTAGTGCTTCTGATTACCTGATCTCATTACGGCATGGCAATAAATCAAATAATCAATTAAAAAAAGTTGGTAAAATAGTCCTTTGTACGATGGACAGTTCCCGATGTTCTGAGGTTTACAAGATGGGAAAAAATCATATGAAAGAAATGTCAAGCATTAAAAACTTTTCTCTTGAAAATGAAAGATCCGAACTTTTAAACAATCCTTTACCCTTAGGTACAATTGACTATTTAGAACTTGAATGGACTGATTCTTTTGAATATGGAATTCACGAAATACACCTGATGAGAATTCTGAATTCAAAAACTATAAAAGAAGACAGACCAACACTTGCACATATTCACCGTGATATCCTGGAATGGAGATTGAGAAGAAATATTCCTACTGAATTTAATTTACGGTAAATTACTGTAATGAAATCTTCAACTGTTAGAAAATTCTTATTTATATCTATTTTGTTGTTCACCAGCTTGTATGTATTCCTTGTCTTTTTAAAAACTCCCGGTATTAATTCTTATGAGCGGTCAAAATTTCCGGATATGATTTATGGGAAAGCATGGAAACCATTTGTTTACAGGGTTTTTGTCCCGGTAAGTGTTAGAATAATTACTGGTGCAGTTCCGCAGGAAATACAAAACCAGTTAACCGATTTTGGAAATGAAAATCCTTCCGCTGTAAGAGTGTTAAGTGAACTCAACTGGGAGTCAGAATATTTGACAGAGTATCTTGTTGCAAGTGTATTAATGTTCTTAGCCCTACTTGCTTTTGCTCTGATGCTTAAAGTTTTTTTTAATCTCAACTTTACTGCACCTGAATGGTTTGTAAAACTTTTGATCATAGGGATGCTGTTTGCTCTTCCTGTTTTTTACATTAATGATAATTATATATATGATTTCACTTCATTGTTTTTCTTTACTGCCGGATTATTTTTTCTTCAAAAGCAAAACTGGAAATTATTTCTAATTGTTTTCTTTTTCAGTTGCTGGAATAAAGAAACAACAATCTTGCTGACAATAATATTTTTAATCCATTATAGAAAAGGTTTTCTGTTTGAAAAGAAGAAATTCATGAACCTGCTTGCAATGCAACTGATCATTTTTATTTTTATAAAAGTAATACTTTCATTTACATTTAAGGATAACCCAGGGACATTTGTTGAATTTCATCTTTTTGATTACAACAAAATTTTACTCAATGGTTACAACCTGATAACATTCTCTGCTATTTTGTTTTTATTTTTAATGATTGGCTTTAAATGGAAAGAAAAACCGAAATTCCTCAAAGATTCTTTATGGATTGCTATTCCACTTTTTCTTTTAACCCTGTTTCTTGGGTTTTTTAACGAATTGCGTGACTATTATGAAATTTACCCTGTAATAGTTTTACTTATTGGGTACAGTATTGCGAAGATTTTAGGCATCAATATCAGTGTAAATATGCTCAAAAACGAAGATAAAATGAAAATTGAAGGGAATAATTTGGAGGCTCATAAAATGAAATCTTGATACGCAAATTTATTTTTTTAAATTTAAGCTCAAAATTATAATAGTTTTTCCAATAGCAATTAATTGCAGAAAGAATAATTGGGGAGACCTAATCTAATCGAAAAAGGAGTATTAAAATGGCGATATTGATTACAGAGGAATGCATCAATTGCGGTGCTTGTGAACCCGAATGTCCGAACACTGCAATTTATGAAGGCGGAGTAAGTTGGGAATTGACAGGAAAAAATTATGGTGAAGGTGATGCTGCTCCATCCGGTGCAGATGGATTTTATTCAAATGATTTCTTTTATATAGTTCCTGATAAATGTACTGAATGTAAAGGATTCCATGACGAGCCTCAGTGTGCAGCTGTTTGTCCTGTTGATTGTTGTGTTCCTGATCCGAATCATGTGGAAGATGAAGAAACACTTTTAAAACGTAAAGAATATCTTGATGGAATTGGAAGATAGTTTATTAGCAATTGAAAGTTTTTATAAAAGGCACTTTCAAGTGCCTTTTTCTTTTTAAAAGGTAGAATATGAAAATTGGCAAATACGAAATTAAAATTGTTCTTTCGGGATTTTTTGGCCTTGACGGCGGAGCAATGTTCGGAATAATTCCAAAACCGCTTTGGGAAAAATCAAATCCGGCAGATTCAGCAAACAGGGTGAGGCTGGCAACAAGAAATTTACTTTTGCAGAGTGAGAGTAAAAATATTTTGATTGACACAGGAATGGGAAATAAATGGACCGCAAAGGAAAAATCTATTTATGCTGTTAATGAAAATCTTTCTCTTGAGTCAGCGTTAAATGAACATGGTTTGAAAAAAGATGATATCACTGATATTATTTTAACTCATCTGCATTTTGATCACACTGGTGGATCTACTGAATTGGAAAGCGAAAAGCTTGTTCCTGCTTTTCCAAATGCAAAGTATCATGTTCAAAAACAAAATTTCGAATGGGCAAGAAATCCTTCAGACAGAGATCGCGGAAGTTATATTAAACAAAACTTTATTCCGTTAAATGATAATGGTGTCCTTAATTTGGTCAGCGGTGAATCAAAGTTTGATGATGAAATAGATTTACTTGTTATTAATGGACATACATTCGGACAGCAAATGGTTAAAATTTCAGACAGAAGTAACACACTACTTTTTTGTTCAGATTTAATTCCATTTGTTTCACACATTCCGCTTCCATATATAATGGGATATGATATCCAACCATTGATAACAGTTCAGGAAAAGAAAAAGTATCTTCAATTAGCATTGGATGAAAACTGGAAATTATTTTTCGGGCATGACCCCGAAACTGCAATGGTGACTTTAAAAAGTACTGAAAAAGGAATACGGGCAGATGAGCGATTCAATTCAATCTGAAAATTTGATGGAAGAAGGTTTTAAGAAAATATGTGTGATTGGTGGTTTAAGAAATAATGAAGGTAAAAGATTCATTGTTGATAACATCGATGTAGCTGTATTTAAAATTGATTCAGAAGTTTTTGCATTAAATAATATCTGTCCGCACAAACTTTCCGCATTAATTTATGATGGAATGGTAGAAAATGGTTGTGTTGTTTGTCCTGTTCATGGCTGGATGTTCAATTTAAAAACCGGTAAAAGACTTGATGGTGCTCAAGGATTGAATTCTTATCCGGTGAAATTAATTAATGATGAAGTTTTTGTTAAAGTCTTTCCTAAAAATTTTAAATGGTGATTATCCAGCAAGATGAAAATCACGAATGATCTTGTAAAAAATAAAGCAAAAGAAATTGGATTCGATTTAATCGGATTTACGAAAGCTGATTTGCTGGAGAATGAAATCAAAAAATATGATAAATGGATTGAATTGAATTATCAATCCGGCATGGAATATATGAGCAGGAATAGAGAAAAACGAAAAGATGTATCTAAAATTCTTCCTGAAGTAAAAAGTGTTATTTCACTTGCGGTTAATTATTACACACCGGAAAAATATTCAGACGATGAATCTAAAGATAAAACCTGCTTGCCTGTTGGCAAAGTTTCCCGTTATGCTTGGGGTAAAGATTATCACTTGGTAATTAATGAAATGTTAAAAGAATTGGAATCTTTTTTATCTGAAACTGATTCTGAATTTAAAAGCATTTCTTATATTGATACCGGACCGGTTATGGATAAAGCCTGGGCTGTTCAGGCTGGTATTGGCTGGCTTGGCAAACATACAAACGTGATCAATAGAGAAATGGGGAGTTGGTTTTTCATTGCTAATATTTTTACAAATATTAATTTTGAATACTCGGAATCAATTCCCGATTTCTGTGGAAATTGCACTGCTTGTATTGATGCTTGTCCTACAAATGCAATTATTCAGGAATATGTTCTGGATTCAAACAGGTGTATTTCGTATTTAACAATTGAAAACAAAAGTGATATACCTTCTGAATTTGAAGGCAAATTTGATAACTGGATTTTCGGCTGTGATATTTGTCAGGATGTTTGCCCGTGGAATGAAAAGTTTTCGATTGTAACTGATAAATTGGAATTCTTTCCAGCAGAAAATAACAAAGAAATTTTATTACCTGATATAGAAAATATGGATGATGAATCATTTCATAAAAGGTTTAAAGATAGTCCGGTTAAAAGAGCAAAGTTGAAAGGTCTTAAACGTAATGCAGAATTTGTAATCAAGGACACACATTAATATCACTCCTGAATCTTTATTAAATTTGTATAATCAAATAATCCAGAATTAATAATATATTGTAAAAATACAGAGGTTTACATGTCTGATAATCATCATAAAATAATTATAATTGGAGCAGGTCCGGCAGGATTTACCGCAGCACTATACAATGGAAGAGCAAATTTAAAACCTGTAATATTTGAAGGAATGCAGCCAGGTGGTCAGTTAACAATAACTACTGAAGTAGAAAATTATCCGGGCTTCGAACACGGAATTCAGGGACCTGAATTAATGGATGTCATGCGTAAACAGGCACACAGGTTTGGAGCAACAAGTTTATATAAAGAAATTACTGAAGTTGATTTTTCGAAAAGACCATTTAAACTAAAATCTTATGATGATGAATACACTGCTGATGCTGTGATTGTTGCGACCGGAGCATCTGCAAAATTATTGGGAATTGAGAATGAGAAAAAATATATGGGTTACGGCGTTTCGGCTTGTGCAACCTGCGATGGATTCTTTTTCAAAAATCAAAAAGTACTTGTTGTTGGCGGTGGAGATACTGCAATGGAAGAAGCAAATTATTTAACTACACACGCAAGTGAAGTTACAATTGTACATCGCAGGGAAGGATTCAGGGCTTCAAGTATAATGTTGGAAAGAGTAAAGAAAAATCCAAAAATTAAATTTATGTTGAATAAAACTATCAAGGATGTAATTGGTGTTGAAAATAATGGAATCAAAAAAATGACAGGTGTTATACTCGAAGATACGATCGACAAATCAAATATAGAATATTCAACCGACGGATTGTTTATTGGAATTGGACACAAGCCAAATACGGATATTTTTAAAGGTCAGCTTGATATGGAAGATAATGGTTATCTAAAAGTTAAACCAGGCTCAACTTATACAAATATTGAAGGCGTTTTTGCTGCTGGTGATGTTGCTGATAGTAAGTATAGACAGGCTGTTACTGCGGCAGGAACAGGTTGTATGGCAGCTCTTGATGCTGAACGCTGGTTGGAAGCCCAGGAGTAATTGTTTTAATTTCCCCTCCAAAAGGAGGGGAATTATTAATTATAATTGGTTGACTTCAATTCTTTATCATAATCTTTCCTAAGCTTATTACCGACAAGGTTTGATATTACAAATCCAATACCGGTAGAGACAAACAAGAATAATGGAACCCAAAAATCTTTCTGTCCATTTTGTTCGAGCATCATTCCAAAACCAAGTCCTAATCCAAAGAAAATACTTATGATTCCAATTTTAAGTAGCAAAAAAGGATCTCTTTTACTTTCAAAAAACTTCTTGATATCCTCAGCGGACAATCCTTTTTCTATAAGCAACTGTTTTTCTCTGGACTTGTAGAAAATAAATGTTACTGAAATAAGTCCAATTATAAGAAACATCACTATTGGAATAAATACTGCTATTGTGCCTTCCATTATTTTTCCTTTCGAATTATTTAATACTATTGACTGCTCTTTCTTTGTTAAGGTTACAAACAAAAAAAAATGGTGATTTGAAACATTTTTTAACTTCTTTTGATTAACTTCCTGAAGTGTAACTTATTCCGGCAGATACTTGTCAAATAGTAAAATGAAAAACATTTCTGATCAGGAATTAATTGGTTCCATAAAAAATGGAAATCATTCGGACTTTTCCGTCCTTGTTGATCGTTATAAAAATAAAGCATTTTCTATGCTGAAACGTATGTTAAGAAATGAATTTGATGCAGAAGAAGTATTGCAGGATGCTTTTTTAAAAGCATTCAGATCTCTTGAATCATTTAAAGGTGAAGCAAAATTTTCAACCTGGTTTTACAGGATAGTTTATAATTCAGCACTGACGAAGCTATCATCAAAAAGGAGAAAAATTGAACAGGAAATGTCATCAGTTGAAGATCATCTTGATCTGGAAAGTAGTTTTAATTCAATTAATGCAGAGAAAAAAAATATCTCTGAATTAGTGAATGAAATGATTAATTTATTACCCGAAAAATATTCGACAATAATTACTTTGTTTTACTTAAATGAATTAACTTGCGAAGAAATTTCTGAAACAATGAATATTACTTTATCTAATGTAAAAGTGCTTTTATACAGATCAAGAAATGCAATGCGTGATATGATTGAAAAACATAACCTCACTGAGGAACTGTTATGATCGAATTCAATGATGAAATTCTGAACAAATATATTGATAGTGAACTCGATGCAAAAACTGTTGCCGAAGTTGAAAAATATTTAGATGAAAATGAGCTTGCCCGGAGACAATTTAATTCTTTAAAACTCGTTCATTCAAATCTATTTCATATAAAAGAAGAATCTCCATCCGATAACTTCGCTGAGAAAGTAATGATGTCGGTTCAAAGGAAAGCAAATTCCCGTTCTAGCCAGAAGTATTTTATTATTTCTGTTTTCTCTTTCATTTTACTTCTTTGCATGCTTATTTTCGGATTTATTCTGGCTAATATTCTAAACTCCACATCAGTTGGTGGAATGGATTCTCAATCTGTGCATACCATCAATAACCTTACAGATTCACTAATTTCGGAAATAAGAAAGTTATTTAGTGGACAGGGACTTTCAATTTTTGGATCAATCCTTTCTCTTGGAATAATTATTTCCGGGTACATCTTTTTTGAAAAACAGAAACATACAAAAGCACACCTGGGCTGAGTTCAAATTGATCCCTTCATCGGTTTTCCTAATTCTTATCTTACTTCGTATATTCGAACTATACTTTATTTAATTAATACAACTAATGAATCATAAATCAGGTTTTGTTAGCATAATTGGTCTGCCAAATTCAGGCAAATCAACAATATTAAATGCATTACTTGGACAAAAACTTTCCATCATAAATAACAAACCGCAAACAACACGAAAAAGAATCCAGGGGATATTGAATGCAGAAAACTTACAGGTAATATTTAAAGATACACCAGGCTTGTTGGAACCTTCATACCTCTTACAGGAAAAAATGGTTATTGAAATTGAGGAATCTCTGGAGGGAATTGACGTAATTTTGTTGATTGTCGATATTAAAAATGATCCGGATGGTAAAAAATTATTTGAAAATGAAATAGTAAAAAAAATACTCGTTGGAAATAATAAAATTTTAACTGTATTAAATAAAATTGATCTGGTTCCAAAAGATGAAATCGATTTTCAGGCTAAAAAAATAAAAAACATAAATGGAATTAAAAGTATTGTAGGTGTTTCAGCTTCATTAAATTTTAATATTGAATTGCTGAAAGATTCTATTGTTGAACTCCTTCCGGACGGACCAAAATATTTTCCCGATGATCAGGTCACTGAATTGAATGAAAGATTTTTTGTCTCGGAATTAATCAGAGAAAAAATTCTTGACCTTTACCGTGAAGAAATCCCTTACAGTTGTGAAGTAATGATCCGGGAATTTAAGGAAAGAGAAAAAGGGAAAGATTACATAAGCGCAGAAATTATAATTGAAAAAGATAGTCAGAAAGCAATAATCATTGGTAAAAATGGAGTTGCAATAAAAAAACTTGGTGAAGCTGCCCGTAACTCAATTGAAGAATTCCTTGATAAGAAAATATTTCTTGAATTACACGTAAAAGTTTTGGATAAATGGAGAAGTGATGAAAAATTTTTAAAATCGATTGGTTACAGATCAGATTCTTCTACCAAAAGTTAATTCTTTATATTCAGATAATTTGCTGCAAAGTTTAAATTCCATAATTTTTGTAACCAAATTTTGTGAATCATACCATTTGATTAAAAATGCAAGTCAGAGCAGAAATTTTAGTAAAAGGATTGGTACAAGGTGTCGGTTTTAGATATTTTGTTGTACGCGAAGCTGAAAAATTGGGAGTGAACGGATTTGTTAAAAATTTATATTCAGGTGAAGTGTTGACAGTGGCTGAAGGAGAAAAAGGATTAGTTGAAGAATTATTTAACAAAATTAAAGTTGGTCCGATTCACGCTGCTGTAAAATCTTTTAAAATCGACTGGTTAGTCCCAAAAAATGAATTTGAAACATTCGAGATAAAATTTTAAGAACAGAGTTCACGCAGAGAACTCAAAGAAATGACAGAAAATGAAATTGCGACTAAAATAATCGGGACTGTAATTGAATTGCATAAGAAACTCGGTCCCGGATTATTAGAATCTGCTTATGAAAATGCTCTGGCTTTTGACTTAAGGGAAGTGGGATTTAAAGTTAATCAACAGGTTCCAATGCCGTTTGTTTATAAAGAAGTTAAAATGGATGTCGGATATAAACTGGATTTAATTGTTGAAGACTTAGTCGTTGTGGAAATAAAATCTGTTGAAGCGTTAGCACCAGTATTCTTTTCACAGTTATTAACATATTTAAAATTATCGGATTTGAAATTGGGTCTTCTGATTAATTTTAATACAAAGCTTTTAAAAGACTGGATACACAGAGTAGTAAATAATTTATGATCTCTGCGAGCTTTGCGTGTAAAGTCTCAGCGATCTCTGCGTGAAACAATTTGAATAATAGACAGAAATATTAATAAAAGTTATTAATGACCACTAACATGATTTGTAGAACGGGAATTGGTTTTGATGTTCATGCTTTTGCTGAAGACAGAAAATTAATTCTAGGTGGAATTGAAATTCCTTTTGAAAAAGGATTAGCCGGACACTCAGATGCTGATGCTCTTCTTCATGCAATTTGTGATGCAATGCTTGGTGCTCTTTCACTTGGAGATATCGGGAGTCATTTTCCTGACGTGGATCCGAAATTCAAAAATATTGACAGCACAATTCTTCTCACAAAAGTAAATGAACTTGTTAATGCAGAAGGTTTTGAAGTAGTTAATATCGATTCTGTAATTATGCTTCAGCGTCCGAAAATTCTTCCTTATGTAAACCAGATGCAGGAGAAAATTTCCGGTATACTCGGAATAAATATAAATCAGGTTTCTGTTAAAGCTACAACAACTGAGCAACTCGGGTTTGTCGGCAGGGAAGAAGGCATTTCCGTTATGGCAACTGTACTCATTTCAAAAATATAAAATGATTGAAAGTATCCTCGATCAAATCTCGGCCTACCCTCCATTTTGGATTTATGCAGTCTTGTTTTTTTTCTCTTTTATTGAAAATGTTTTTCCTCCATCACCCAGCGATCTTGTTGTTTTAGTTGGCGGCACTCTTGTTTCTACCAGAGTTATTCATTTCATACCAACATTAATTATTACGACAATCGGAAGCATCGCAGGATTTATGATGCTTTACTATCTGGGTTCTGCTGTTGATAAAAAAGTTATTCACTCCGGAAAACTTAAATTCATCCCGGTTGATGCTGTTGATAAGGTTGAAGTCTGGTTTAATAAATATGGTTACTGGATAATACTTGCAAACAGATTTTTGCCAGGCACTCGTGCAGTAATTTCATTTTTTTCAGGATTAAGTCATCTTAAAGTAGAAAAGACAATCGTACTTGCAACCATTTCTGCTTTTGCCTGGAACGCAGTCATCCTTTACCTGGGAATTCTTTTTGGCGATAACGTTCACATGGTTGATAGTTATATTTCAACTTATAGCAATATTGTTATAGCACTAACAGCATTAATTATTTTATTTTTAATCATTAGAAATATTCTGCGGAAAAAGAAGGCAAATTCAGTTTGAAATTATTTTCAAAATACAGAATTCCGGCTACACCTGAAGAAAAAAAAAATCGACGCAAAGAATGGTTAAAACTAATTCTAAGCGGGTTGCTTCTTGGAATTGCTTTCCCTCCATTCCCGTTTCCACTTACTTTGCTGATTTTTATTGGACTGGTTCCATATTTATTGGTTTTAAATAATAGAACCGGACTTGCCTCGATCAGTCGTGCAACTTTTATTTTTGGATTCGTTTTCAGCCTGGTTACTGTTTACTGGGTTGGCAGTTGGCAGTCCGAAGCTGATCCATTTTTGATGATGGGTGGCGGAGCTATGCTGCTTTCTTTACCAATAGTATTAATGATTCCTTCAACATTACTTTACCTTACAAGAAAAATTTTCCCAAAGATTAATGCAATCTGGCTTTTCCCGCTTTATTGGGTAACTGCTGAATATCTTTTAACTCTTACCGATTTAAAATTTCCATGGGTAACATTTGGCAACGGCTTAACAAAATTTATTACATTCATCCAGGCAGCGGAATTTATAGGTGAGTTTGGGTTTTCACTGGTTGTTGGATTCATAAATGTGTTTTTACTTTTTGCTTTTTTGAATTTCAAAAAAGATAAAAAGAAATTTTACCGAAGCCTTTCTTTTGGAATCCTGTTGTTTACAATTTTTCTTAGTTATGGTCTAATCAGAAAATCAGAGTTTAAAATTTCGGATCAAAAAATCAGGATGGGATTAATCCAGCCGAATATTGATCCATGGAAAAAATGGGAAGTCGGTAATCTTAATAATCTTCTGAATCAATATCTTGTGTTTTCCGAAGAAGCTGTTCAAAAAGGAGCAAAGATTTTGGTATGGCCCGAAACAGCTTTACCGGCTTATGTTTTTGGTGGAAGTTATCAACTTCTGGCAAATCGTATTCATCAGTTTTGTGATACAAATAATGTTTTCCTTTTCACCGGAATGCCGGATATTCGTTTTTATTTTGATAAAGAAAAAATGCCGGAAGATGCAAAATATAATGAGCAAGGAAATTATTATTATGCAACCTATAATGCAATTATGTTGATAACCCCTGGTTCAAAGGAGATTCAGAAGTATGGCAAAATGCAATTAGTCCCGATGGGTGAAAAAGTTCCTTTTGTCGAGCAATTAAAATTTCTCGGTGAAATATTTAAATGGGGAGTTGGAATAACCGGATGGAATGTTGGAAAAGATACTACAGTTTTTAATCTCAGTTTAAATGGAAAAGATTCATTAAAAATAAGCGGCTTGATTTGTTACGAATCCATTTTCCCAGCATTTGTCTCTGCATTTGCAAAACAGGGTGCGGAGATGATTGTAGTTGTTACCAACGATAGCTGGTACGGAAAATCGAGCGGACCGTATCAGCACAAAGAATATGGAGTATTGCGTGCAATTGAAAACAGAAAATCAGTCGTACGATGCGCAAACGGGGGAATAAGTTGTGTGATAAATGCAATTGGTGAAACAGAAATTGAATCAAAATTGTTTACAAAAGATGTTATTGTTTGGGATGTGCCTGTTCAAAAAGGAACAACATTTTATTCAAATAATCCATTGATTGTACCGGTACTTTGCTCTGTGTTTTCATTGTGGATTTTTGGAATAAATATATTGGCTTGGCTTAAGAAAAAACTTAAATTGTAAATAACTTTTAATTGTTAGATTGTTGCATTGTTATGGACTATGGTAACTAAATTTTTAACAATGAAACAATTTATCAGTAAAACAATGGGAAAAAAGTGATAGACTTAAGAAGTGATACAGTAACAAAACCTTCACCCGCAATGCGTAAAGCAATGGCTGAAGCAGAAGTTGGCGATGATGTTTTTAAAGAAGATCCGACAGTTAACAAGCTGGAAGAATACATTGCTAATCTTCTTGGTAAAGAAGCTGCTCTTTATGTGCCAAGCGGTGTAATGGGAAACCAGATTTGTCTGAATGTTCTGACTGAACCTGGTGATGAAGTTATTTGTGATCGTGAAGCACATATATTTAATTATGAATCCGCTTCGCCAGCACGATTGAGCGGAATTCAGATTTATCCACTTGATGGAAAACTCGGAATACTTTCTGCTAAACATGTTGAGCCGTACATCCGTACGACTGCTTATCACATGCCGCGAACAAAAGTTATTGAAGTTGAAAATACTCACAACCGCGCCGGTGGTACAATCTGGCCGATGGATAAAATTATTGATTTAGAAAATCTTGCGAAAAAACATAATCTCTATTTTCATCTTGATGGAGCCAGGATGTGGAATGCCTGTGCAGAAACAGGAATTTCTCCTAAAGAATATGCTTCACATTTCGATACGGTTTCATGCTGTTTTTCAAAAGGGCTCGGTGCACCTATTGGTTCTGCAATTGCAGGATCAAAAGATTTTATAACAGAAGCTTATCGTCTGAGAAAAGCTTGGGGTGGTGGAATGAGACAAGTAGGAATTCTTGCAGCAGCAGCATTGTTTGCAGTTCAGAATAACCGAATGAGATTAAAAGAAGATCATATAAGAGCAAAAAAAATGGCTGACAGAATTAATGCAAATCCGAATCTTGAAATAAATATGGAAGCGGTCCAGACAAATATTCTTTTATTTAAACCTTTAAAAATGAAACCAACCGATGCCTTAAATTTTTGTAAAGAAAAAGGATTGATTTTAACTCCGGGAACAATTGATTCACTCAGAGCCGTTACACATCTTGATGTGAATGATAATGATATTGAAAAAGCAGCTAATATTCTTGATGAGGTTTTTGTTTAATTGTTACTTTGTCAAATTACTAAATTGTTGTGTTATTTTTGAGCAATTATAATATAGTAGTTTAACAAATAAACAATTGAACAATGAGTGAGTTAAAATGAGATGACAGACAAAATATTATCCTTGAAAGATTTTAAACATAAATACACAGACACAGTCCGTTTTCACGAAGTTGATATGCTGGGAGTCTGCAATAACGCAGTTTATATTAATTTTTTTGAAACAGCACGACTTGAGTATATTAAAGCCGCAGGACTAATGCCAAAAGATGGAATATTCTCAGATGGCAAAATTTATTTTATGGTTCGGAACGAAATTAATTATCTTGGTCATGCATATTACGATGATGTACTGGATATTTATTCCAGGATTTCGTATATGAAAAATTCATCATTCGGTTATGATCATTTGATTGTAAATCAGAAATCAGGAAAAAATATAGTTGATGGCAAAGGCGTTGTTGTTTACGTTGATCCGAAGACGAGAAAATCCACTCCGCTTCCTGAAAGTTTTATTGAAAAAGTAAAAAAGTTTGAACCTTCGGTCAAAATTATTAGATAGGGTTGTCATTGCGAGGAGAGAATCGACGGAACAATCTGTAAGATAAAATGAAAAGTTACTATGTTTATATTCTTACAAATAAAAACAATACCGTATTGTATGTTGGAGTAACAAATAATTTGGTAAGAAGGGTTTGGGAACACAAATCAAAATTAATAGGTGGATTTACTAAAAAATATAATGTTACGAAGTTGGTTTATTTTGAAAAATATAATGATCCTACTTCCGCGATTGTTAGGGAAAAACAACTGAAAGCTGGTTCCAGGAAAAAGAAATTGGAACTTATAAATGCTTTGAATTAAGAATGGAAAGAATTATATAATTTTGACAAAATTTATCAATAGATTGCTTCTTCCGACTGAAGTCGGAATCGCAAAGACAAGGAGGTTGATAAAATGAGAAGAATAGTTGTCGATATTGAAACCTGCTCATATCCATTTGAATCTCTTGCAGAAAGCCAGAGGGAATATCTTTTACGATATGTAGACAAAGAGAGTGAGTACGAGAAAAGAGAAGAAATGAGAGATAATGCAATCCGCTATACAAGTCTTTATCCATTCACTGCCAAATGTATTGCAATTGGAATCTTTGATGTCGAGAAGAAAAAATCTTTTGTTTATTACGAAAGCAAGTCGACCGAAGAATGGAAAAGCGAAGATGAAACAATTAATTATAAAGGCTTGCCGGAAAATGAAATGCTTGAATCATTTTGGAGAATAATTGAAGCCGCAGATCTGGTAATTACTTTTAACGGAAGAAATTTTGATATCCCGTTTTTAATGATGCGTTCTGCTATTTTAAAAGTGCGACCATCGAGAAATTTAATTCAGAACAGGTTTGATATTTCCCGGCATATTGACCTGCTCGAACAGTTTACATTTTATGGAAATACAAGAAAATTCAATCTTGATTTTTATTGTCATGCATTCGGAATTGAAACACCGAAAAGTGAAGTGATTTCTGGAATGGAAGTCAAAAATCTTTATGAAGCTGGAAAGATAAAGGAGATTGCTGTTTATTGCTCACGTGATATATATGCAACATACCAGCTTTATAAAATCTGGGATGAGTATTTGAATTTGAAATGATGTTGGAAAAGAAATATTAGAATTAATTAAAGATCCAGTAACAAAAGGAGTTTTAATATTCATAATGATTATCCTGCTTCAACAAGTGAGAGTTTTTTATCTGGTTATCTTGTGTATTCTTTTCCTGAAATCTTAATCAGCAATTCTAATTCCATTCAGGGAAGTCACGAACCACTTCGTGACTTTTTTTATTTGTCAAAATGCGGTTGAACCTAGTTTTCATAAAAGCTTTATAATGTGTAAGTTTACCATTAAAATTGTGTAAGGAGAAAAATGCCGACAAATTTAAACATAGACGATTCACTGATAGAAAAAGCAGTTATTCTGGGGAAACATAAGTCCAAACGCGAAGCCGTTAATACAGCGCTGGAAGAGTACATCAAACTTCATAAGCAGATGAAAATTAAAGACCTGTTTAATAAGATTGAATATGATTCAAAATATAATTATAAAAAGCAACGTGAAAGGAATTGAAGGTAATTGTTGATACCAGCATTTGGTCGCTGGCTTTTCGAAGGAAGAAGAAACAATCATCCTCGGAAGTTAAATTTCTCGGGTCTTTAATTGATAATCAAAAGGTTTGCATAATTGGTCCAATAAGGCAGGAAATTTTATCTGGTATTAAGGTAAGCAAACAGTTTATCCAGCTAAAAGATAATCTTGGTTCCTTCGATGATTTTCCCATAATTACAAAGGATTATGAACTTGCCGCTGAATATTTCAATATTTGCAGAAACAAAGGTATTCAGGGATCAAATACTGATTTTTTAATTTGCGCAGTTTCTTACCGCAATCGTTTCCCGATATTTACAACAGATAAAGATTTTGAAAAGTTTTCAAAACATATTCCAATTGCACTTGTAAAAAATTATTGAATTGCATCCGGGCTGGATATTTGAATTTGAAATAGATTTTCTTCTTTAAGTTGGGGTAAATAATTTTATTATATTTCATATCTAAAAATTCTTGCTTAATCTAAACAAATACTAAATGAAAGAACCTGAAGTAACCCTTGAACTTGTATCAGAGCACGGACTAATAAAAGAAGAGTACGAAAAGATTTTATCCATTCTTGGTAGAACACCGACATTTACTGAACTTGGAATTTTCAGCGTAATGTGGAGTGAGCACTGCAGTTATAAAAACTCGATAGCACAATTAAAAACTCTACCACGAAGCGGTGGAAAATTGTTAGTTGGTGCAGGAGAAGAAAATGCCGGACTTGTCGATATTGGTGATGATCTCGCGGTTGCTTTTAAAATTGAAAGCCATAATCATCCATCGGCAGTTGAGCCTTATCAAGGTGCTGCAACAGGAGTTGGTGGAATTATGCGCGACATTTTTACAATGGGAGCCAGACCAATTGCTTCTTTAAATTCACTTCGCTTTGGTTCTTTAAAGGATGCAAGAACTCGTTACTTGTTTGAAGGTGTTGTAAAGGGGATCGGTGATTATGGAAACAGTTTCGGCGTTCCGACTGTTGCCGGTGAAGTTTACTTTGATGAATCCTACCAGGGCAACCCTTTGGTAAATGCAATGGCAGTTGGAATTGTTAAGAAGAATCAGTTTGCAAGTGCTGTTGCTAAGGGTGTTGGCAATCCTGTTATGATTGTTGGTTCATCAACAGGGCGTGATGGAATTCACGGTGCAACTTTCGCTTCAGAAGAAATTTCAGAAAAATCAGAAGCAAAAAGACCTTCTGTACAGGTAGGTGATCCGTTCACCGAAAAACTTTTACTCGAAGCAAGCCTGGAAATAATTAAAAATGGCTGGTTGATTGGAATCCAGGATATGGGTGCAGCAGGAATTTCCTGCTCGACAAGTGAGATGAGTGCAAAAGGAAATTCGGGAATGAAAATAAATCTTGATAAAGTTCCTTTGCGCGAAGAGGGAATGACAGCCTATGAAATTTTACTTTCAGAAAGCCAGGAAAGAATGCTTTGTGTTGTTAAAAAAGGTTATGAAGAAAAAGTAAAATCCGTTTTTGAAAAATGGGATTTGAATTGTGAGATTGTCGGAGAAGTTACAAATGATGGTTTACTTCACATAGATTACGAAGGTGAACGAAAAGCCACTTTGCCCGCATTCGAATTAGTGCTTGGCGGAGGTGCGCCTGTTTATATCAGGGATCAAAGAGAACCTGCATATTTAAAATCACTTCATCAATTTGATTTTACTTCGCTACCTGAACCAAGTGATTTAAAAGAAACATTTCTAAAAGTATTTTCATCACCAAATATCGTTTCAAAGCAGTGGGTTTATCAGCAATATGATTCAATGGTTCGGACAAACACAATTGTTGGACCAGGGTGTGATGCAGCTGTTATTTATATCAAAGGAACGAACAAAGCACTTGCAATGAAAACTGATTGCAACGCGCGATATGTTTATTTAAATCCCAGGGAAGGCGCAAAGATTGCAGTTGCTGAATCGGCAAGAAATATTGTCTGCTCAGGCGGAAACCCTCTTGCAATTACCAACTGCTTAAATTTTGGCAATCCATACAAACCTGAAGTTTACTGGCAGTTCACAGAAGCAATTGCCGGGATGGGAGAAGCCTGCAGATTTTTTGATACACCGGTTACCGGGGGAAATGTAAGCTTTTATAATGAATCGCCGGATACCGCCGTTTATCCTACTCCAACAATCGGAATGGTCGGGTTGATAGAGGATTTAAAACATGTCACAACTTCGTTCTTTAAAAATAAAGATGATCTCATTTATTTATTGGGAGAAGACAACGAAGAACTTGGTGGAAGCGAATACTTAAAAATTATTCACAACAAAGTTGCGGGAGATTCTCCGAAAATTAATCTTGAAGCAGAAAAGAAAATACAAAGTTCATTGCTTCATCTGATTCGAAAAGGATTAATAAATTCTGCTCACGATATTTCAGAAGGTGGAATTGCTTCTGCTTTAACCGAATGTTGTATTATCGATCAGGAAAATATGATTGGATGCGAAGTTGAAATTCCGGTTAAATCAAGAATGGATTTTTCATTATTTTCAGAAAGCCAGTCAAGAATAATAATTTCTATTTCTCCTGAAAATAAAAACGAATTTGAAAACGAAATGAATTCGCTTTCACAAAACTTTAAACTGTTGGGACACGTCAAAGGTCAAACTCTAAAAATCAAAGATTATTTTGAAATTAGTCTTACAGAGCTGAGCGAGATTTATTACAAAACAATTCCGCGAATAATGGGCAGTGAAGAATAAAATTCTTGAAAAAATACACTCGTTAAAACTTTATACTATTTTCAGAAAAGTACGGTTCAGACTACACTTAATTCCTGCCTGGCATAGTTTTGTAAAATTCTTTAAACATTATTTCGGTGGACTTTACGATAGACTTGACCGGCATCATGTTTTCCTTTTATCTGGCGGATTAGCTTTCTCTCTTTTCGTTTGTATCATTCCACTTACACTAATCATTTTCTGGCTGCTAGGTAAATTCCTTGATTCATCAGAAGTAGAAATTCAAATTATCAATTTAATTGATACTGTTATTCCCTACGACACTTATGCGCAATTTGTTAAAGAAATAATTTTTGATCGCGTGCATGAAGTTATCCAGTATAGAAACATTGCAGGGTTTGTTGGTATCATCGGTTTGTTTTTTGCTGCAAGCGGATTTGCCAGCAGTCTTAGAACAGTTCTAAACAAAGTATTCGGGACTGATCTCGACATCAATATTTTTCTTGGAAAGCTCAGAGATTTTTTTGTAATAATATTAGTTGTACTTTCTTTTTTAGTGATGTTGCTTGCTTTACCGATGCTCGATTTTTTCAGATCGCTTGCGGAATCAACAGAATATCTACAGATTTTCAATCAGCCGATTTTCCAGCGTGTTTTTACATCTTTGTTTTCCTTATTCATTATGTTTCTTCTTTTTTCTGTTACATATAAATTTATGCCGATAATTAAGATCCGGAAAAGATCAGTTTTGATGGGCGCATTGTGGGCATCACTCTTTTGGGTAACGGCAAAGGTTTTGTTCGGAATGTATCTTTCAACATTTACAACTTTCAGTAGAATTTATGGAGCCTATGCTCTTGTTATTGTTGTTGCGTTCTGGATTTATTATACCTCAGCCGTGTTTATTGTAGGCGCAGAAGTAGGTAAATTATTTGACGAAAGAGTTGATGAAAAACAAAAGGAAAAAGATATTGAACAACAAGAGGTTCCTGCCGATTCAGAAGTATAAATAATTTATGAAATAATTAATAAGTATTTTAAACAAATGAAACTTATAAAAAACTTTTTCGTTTTATTTATCATAGTATTCCTGATTTCTTCCTGTGCACAAAAAACTGAAGAAATAAAATTCAACAGCGATGAGTGTGCCTACTGCACTATGCCGATTGGCGACAACAGGTTTGCCTCTGAAATAATTTCGGACGAGGGGAAAGTTTATAAATTCGATTCGATTGAATGTTTAACTGGTTTTGCAATTGCAAAAAATTATGTTGGCGATAATTCGCAAACATTTTACGTGATGGATTTTTTAAAACCAGGAAATTTTTTGAAAGCCAGGAAATCCTTTTTTTCAGCCAACAAGAAATTCAGCAGCCCTATGGGTTTAAACGTTCAGGCTTTTGCCACGGAAACAGAGCGGGATATGTTTTTAAAGCAAAACGGTGGGACTAAAATCAGCTGGATTGATGTTGTGAATATGGTAAAAGAATCTGAAAGCTGATCTAAAGTAAACTATCCGAAATTCTCCCAAAAATTAATTTAACATATAATTTAATTCTTAATACTTCGAGTCAAGTAAATTAATCTGATTATAAAAATGACAGTAATTTTCTAATAAAGGTGCGAATATGGAATGCAGGCGATACTTTACCTGGCAGCTATTTGCAATTGTTTATGAAGGGTTGATAATGCTGCTGGTATTTTTTCTTAGAGATTATCTTACTTAAGGGAATCCTCCTTCATACTCAACTGAATTCGTTTTCTCTCTACATCGATGCTAACTATACGCACGGTTATTTTTTGATCTAACTTTAAAACTTCTGCAGGGTCTTTAATAAATCGATCTGTTATTTGTGAGATATGCAGTAAGCCGTTTTCCTTTATCCCGATATCCACAAATGCACCGAACTTTGTAAGATTAGTTACTACGCCAGGCAAACGCATTCCGGGTTTTAAATCTGTTATTTCATTAATCTTTTCCGAAAATGAAAACACTTCCGCTTTACCACGTGGATCAAGTCCCGGTTTTTCAAGTTCCTGAATAATATCTTTTAAAGTTGGCAAACCAACTGTATCGTTTACATAATTATTAATATCGATCTGCTGACGGATTTTTGCATCTTCAATTAATGATTTTACAGGTTGAGATAAATCCTTAGCCATATTTGCAACGATGGAATAACTTTCGGGATGAACTGCGCTGTTATCGAGCGGATTTTCTGCACCGGTAATTCTTAAAAATCCTGCCGACTGTTCAAACGCTTTTGCCCCAAGTCCGTTTACTTTCATCAACTCTTTGCGTGAGCGAAATATTTTATTTTCATGCCGGTAGTTTGTTATTGATTTTGCAAGCTTTGGTCCGATGCCGGAAACATAACTTAGTAAATGCTTGCTCGCGGTATTCAAATTTACACCGACCTTGTTTACAACTGATGTAACTACATGATCTAATTCATCTTTCAAACTATCCTGATCAACATCGTGCTGATATTGCCCGACACCGATTGACTTCGCATCAATTTTTACAAGCTCAGCCAGCGGATCCATAAGTCTTCTGCCTATAGATATTGCACCACGATAAGTCAGGTCGAGATCGGGAAATTCTTCTCTTGCAGTTTCTGATGCAGAATAAATCGATGCGCCTGCTTCGTTTACCATAAATACTTCAGTCGTTCCTGATTTATCAAGCAGTGATTTTATAAAACGTTCAGTTTCTCTGCCCGCAGTTCCGTTTCCGATGGCAATCGCTTCTATCTTATGTTTTTTAATAAGCTCTTTTACTTTTCCCGATGCTTCCTCTACTCTCGGCTGTGGGGGATGAGGAAAGATTGTTGAGTGATGTAACAAGTTTCCCTGCTGATCAAGACAGACGAGCTTGCAGCCTGTTCTGAAACCCGGATCGATAGCCATCGTAACTTTTTGTCCGAGCGGGGGAGCCAAAAGCAATTGCCGGAGGTTTTCGGAAAATACACGAATGGCTTCCTCATCGGCTTTGGCTTTGGAACTGTTTCTAAATTCTGTTTCAATCGATGAAGCTAATAATCTTTTATAAGCATCTTTAATTGCTATGCCGACTTGCGAAGAAGATTCATTTTTATTTTTGATAAAAATTTTATCAAGACTTTCAATTGCGTTTTCATTATCTATTGAAATCGATACACGCAAAATTCCTTCTTGCTCGGCTCTGCGGATGGCAAGAAGCCGATGACCTGCGCAGTGTTTTAACGGTTCGTTGAAATCAAAGTAGTCACTGTACTTTGTTCCTTCATTTTTCTTTTTCTCAACCACCTTTGAAGTGATTATTGCCTCACGTTCAAATGACTGCCTGATTTTATTACGGGCATCTATATTTTCGTTAATCCATTCCGCAATAATATCTCTCGCTCCCGCTAATGCAGTTTCAATATCCGGCACTTCATCGTTTATATATTTTTCTGCAATTACTTCTACCTGGTTTTCTTTCTGTGTCATTAAAATTTCTGCAAGAGGTTCCAATCCTTTTTCGCGTGCGGCGCTGGCTCTTGTTTTTCTTTTCGGTTTGTAGGGGAGATAAATATCTTCTAGCTCCGTCATTTCCCAGCAGTTATTAATTTTCTCTTCCAACTCAGGAGTTAATAGTTCCTGGTCGTTAACGCTTTTAAGAATGGCTTCACGTCTCTTAATCAATTCCAGCAGACGTTTCCATTCCTTTTCAATAGCGGATACTTCTGTTTCATCGAGACTGCCGGTAGCTTCTTTCCTGTAACGTGAGATAAAAGGAATTGTAGCACCTTCCTCCAACAGCTTAACTGTATTTGAAATCTGTGATTTACTTATTGAAAGCGAACTGCTTATATGTTTAACTAAAATTTCTGTCATTGTTTTATGTAAAGTGTATAATAAAATGTAAGTGCAAATATAAGTGGATGAGGTTCCGCCTGAAAGCTCGGAAATCTATTAAAAATTTTGTCCAACTTTGTAAAATCCTAAGGGAATGAACAATAAAAAAGCATGATGGTAAAACACCCCGGCGCTCTGAGTAATACAGCCATAGGGATAATTAATTTGTTTGGCAATCATAGCTTATCTCGATTTTAGAGAGACTACACCCTAACAAATAAATATTTACCTCTTGCATAATTCAAATTAATCTGATATTTTTAATCAGATAAATAAATCTGATTATAGAAATGACAGTAATTTTCTCAAAAAAGTGTGAATATGGAATGCAGGCGGTACTTTACTTAGCAGCACAGGAAAAGGGAATATTAACTTCTGCAGAAGAGTTTTCAAAAGTGCTTAAGATTCCACGAGAGTTTATTTCAAAGATTCTTCAGAACCTGAGGGAAAGCGGACTGATCCATTCCAGCAAAGGTAAGTCCGGCGGATTTGGTCTCGCGAAAGATCCTTCACGGATCAAGCTTATCGATGTTGTTGCAGCGATAGATGGACTTGATATTTTCAATAGTTGTGTTCTCGGTTTCCCGGAATGTTCACCGGATCATCCTTGTCCTGTGCATGAAACCTGGGGGGTGTTGAGAACTCAGACGTACGATATGCTGAGCTCCGAAACCGTTGATAAAGTAAAAGAAAAAACTTTGGACAAGATAAAGAGCTTATAAAATTTTTTAATATTAAATCAGACTTATATATCCGATATGAAAGAGAAGAAAAAAATAATTCGTAACAAAGAAAAGGGGATACAGAAAATCCGGTTTGTTGTGCAGACTTTGTTTGCCCTACTTTGCATCTGGATAGGAATAGAATTTTATCAATTCGCACAATACTTAGAATCAAACGGTGCCGCAGCATTTTCTTCACGTCCTCCCGGTGTTGATGGCTTTCTTCCAATTAGTTCATTTATGAGCTTTTATTTATTCCTTGTTACGGGAAATGTTCAAGCGGCTCATCCGGCTGGATTCTTTATCTTTTTTGCAATCCTTCTTGTTTCACTCGTCTTCGGAAAATCATTTTGCAGTTGGCTTTGTCCTGTTGGATTTTTATCTGAGCTGATTGGCGATTTCGGAAAAAATTTTTTTAAGAAAAATATTAAGCTTCCTAAATTTTTGGATTATCCTTTACGAAGTATAAAATATTTACTTCTTGGATTTCTACTCTACTCTGTTTTCTTTTTAATGAGTACGACTGCGCTTCAAGCATTTCTTGATAGCCCTTACAACCTTGTGGCGGATATTAAGATGTATTACTTCTTCGCAGACATCTCAAGGTTTTCATTAATAGTTATAGGGATATTATTTCTGCTTTCCATTTTTCTCCGCGGATTCTGGTGCAGGTATCTTTGTCCTTATGGTGCTTTACTTGGTATTACATCGTTGCTCAGTCCGAATAAAATAAAACGTAATCCTGTTAGCTGTATTGATTGTGGTCTCTGCAACAAAGCGTGTACATCATTTATAAAAGTTGATAAAGTAAAAACAGTTATCTCGGATGAATGTACAACCTGTCTTAATTGTGTCGACGCATGTCCGGTTGAAGATACTTTACAGTTGGAAACAATTGGAACGAAGAAGAAAATAAACAAAAGGTTTGTGGCAATCGGAGTTGTTTCAATATTTATGATTGTAACGGGCTACGGAATAATCACAGGCAACTGGCAGAATAAAATTTCTAAAGATCAGTATTTAATTCTGTATAAAAATATGGATTCATTCGGTCATCCGACAGATACAAAAGCAATTGAAGATTTTAATAAGAAATCATTGAACAATAATTCAGATAAGAAAAAAAATAATCAAAACAAACAATAAATAGTTAAAGGAAAATAAAATGAAAAATGAAGTTGACGCAGATATGACAAACCAAACATTAGCTGAAATCGTAACCGAAAATATTCGTTCAACAATTGTGTTTGAAGAATACGGATTAGATTTCTGCTGTAATGGAAAAAGACCTCTCTCTGAAGCCTGTGCTGAAAAAAATGTTAACGTGGACGATGTTGTTAATAGTTTATCCGGATTAACTTCAAACAATAGTTCGGAAAATATTAATGACTGGGCACTTGATTTTCTTGTTGATTACATAATAAACAATCATCATCAGTATGTAAGAAGAATGATTCCCGTGATTTCTCTACACGCCGACAAAGTTGCATCTGTGCATGGACAAAATCATCCTGAAACAATTCAAATCGCCGATCTTTTTCTTGCTGTTCGTGAAGAACTTGAGGGTCATATGATGAAAGAAGAGAGAATTCTTTTTCCATACATCAAGCAGCTTTATGAAGCGAAGAAAAATAATAAACAGGTAACGCCGCCTCCGTTCGGTACAATTCAGAACCCGATTAGAATGATGGAAGCCGAACATACAAGTGCCGGTGATGCAATGAATAAGATAAAAGAACTCAGCAATAATTTTTCTGTTCCTGAAGATGCCTGTAATACTTTTAAAGCTCTTTATTCTGAACTAAAAGAATTTGAGGAAGATTTGCACAAGCACATTCACCTTGAAAATAATATTTTGTTTCCGAAATCAATTGAAATCGAATCGGAAATGTTTTAATTTATTAATAGTTGCCAATCACAAATTAAAATTTTGAAAATGAGGATTATATGAATTACAAAAAATTATGGTTCAGCCTTATAGCAGTAATTGTAATCTCGTTTGCAGGACTTATATATCTCGGCAGCGAAATTTACCAGGTTGCTCCGCCAATTCCTGAACGTGTGATAACAACCAATGGGGAAGTTGTCTTTACTGGTGCACAAATAAAAGACGGAATGAATGTTTGGCAGTCAATCGGTGGACAGGAACTTGGTACTGTTTGGGGACATGGTTCTTATGTTGCACCCGACTGGTCTGCAGACTGGCTTCACCGTGAAGCAATATTCATTTTAAATTCATACTCGCATGAAAGATTTAATAAAGATTGTGAAAACATTCCGGCTGAAGACCAGGCAATGTTGAAAGTTCTTCTTCAAAAGGAATTAAGAAAAAATACTTACAACAAAGTAACCGGCGAACTTATTATTTCCCCGGTAAGAATGGAAGCATTCGAAGAAATAAGTAAACATTATGATGGCTTGTTTACAAACGATCCTGGTCTTGCTAAGTTGAGAGAGTCTTATGCAATTCCTGAAAATGCAATAAAAGATCCGGAAAGATTAAAGCCATTGAATGCGTTTTTCTTCTGGACATCATGGGCTGCAGTAACAAACCGTCCCGGTAAAGAAATTACTTACACAAACAACTGGCCGCACGAAGAACTTGTCGGCAATGAGCCAACTTCTTCTCTTATTTTATGGACTGGTTTCAGTGTAGTATTATTGATTGCAGGAATAGGATTGCTTGCATCCTATTATGCAAAGAACAGGAAAGATGAACTGGAACCAGAAATCTATCCTGATAAAGATCCGCTTCTTGGATTATCACCAACTCCTTCGATGAAAGCAACTTTAAAATATTTCTGGGTTGTGATGGGTTTGATACTTTTGCAAATCGTTATGGGAATTGTAACTGCTCATTATGGTGTTGAAGGAAATGGTTTTTATGGGTTCGCTTTGTCTGATATACTTCCGTATTCAATTTCAAGAACGTGGCATATTCAGTTAGCACTTTTTTGGATTGCAACTTCGTGGTTAGCAACCGGACTTTATATCGCGCCGGCTATTTCAGGTCACGAACCGAAATTCCAGAGAGCGGGAGTAAACATTTTGTTTGTTGCATTGCTGATAATCGTTCTAGGTTCGATGTCCGGTGAGTGGATGGGAATTATGCAGAAGCTTGGTTTGCCGACAAATTTCTGGTTTGGAAATCAGGGTTATGAATATGTTGACCTTGGAAGATTCTGGCAGATCTTTCTTTTTGCAGGTTTATTTATTTGGCTTTTCCTTTTGGTAAGAGCAATCAAACCAGCTTTGAAAACACAGAAAGATAACAAACCGCTTCTAACGATGTTCATAATTTCATCTACTGCTATTGCACTTTTTTACGGTGCGGGATTGATGTGGGGAAGACAAACAAATCTTGCAATTGCGGAATACTGGCGGTGGTGGGTTGTTCATCTTTGGGTTGAAGGTTTCTTTGAAGTGTTCGCAACTGTAACTATCGCATTCCTTTTTGTAAGAATGGGACTTTTGAGAATTAAAGTTGCAACGCCTGCAGTTTTATTTTCTACAATAATATTTTTAGCCGGCGGAATTCTCGGTACTGCGCATCATCTTTATTTCACAGGAACTCCAACATCGGTTATGGCAGTAGGTGCAACATTCAGTGCCCTTGAGGTTGTCCCACTTGTGCTGCTTGGTTTTGAAGCATATCATAATTTAACTTTGAGTCGTGCAAAGGAATGGGTGCAAGCTTACAAATGGCCGATATATTGTTTCATTGCAGTTGCATTCTGGAATCTTGTTGGTGCAGGAATTTTTGGTTTCCTTATCAATCCTCCAATCGCACTTTACTATATGCAGGGATTAAACACAACTCCGGTTCATGGACACACAGCATTGTTCGGAGTTTACGGAATGCTCGGTATTGGTCTGATGCTGTTTGTTCTTAAAGGATTGGCAGCAAATAAAATATGGAAGGACGGGGTAATCAGGTTTGCATTCTGGTCAATAAATATTGGTTTGGCGTTGATGGTATTGTTGAGTGTGTTGCCTGTTGGTCTTGCACAAACAGTTGCAAGTGTTGAACATGGTTTGTGGTTTGCAAGGTCCGCTGAATTTTTGCAGTCACCTACTCTTGATACTTTCAGATGGATGAGAGTTTTTGGTGATACAATTTTTGCGGTTGGTGTAGTTGCACTTGCTTACTTTGTAATTGGATTAAAAACAGGATGGTCTGTTAAAGGTGAGAAAGATATAAGCCCGGAAAAATATCCAAAAGTAAAAACACAGGAAGAGTTAGTTTAAAAGACAAAAAGTAAGATTAATTAAGGCTCGTTTTATGTTTGTATAAACTCACCCTAAATCCCTCTCTTAAAAAGAGAGGGACTTTGAAAGGTGAAAATCTTTTTACCCCTTCTCTTGATAAGAGAAGGGGATAGGGGATGAGTTTTTAGAATAAATAAAATATCTTTTAAGAAAAAAAATAAAATGATTATGAAAAGACATAAAAGCTTATATCCATTATCTCATGATCATCATCAGGGGTTGATTCTTGCACAGATTATTAAAAAGAATGCCCCTAAGTACAAAAATCTTCCAGATACAATTGCAGGAAAAGTAGAATACACAATAAACTTTTATAATATAGAACTCGTAAAACATTTCCGGCAGGAAGAAGAAATTCTTTTCCTTGCTTCAAAAGGAAAAGATAAAAATATTGATTCACTGATTGATGAAATAATATCAGAGCACAGAAAGATTGAAAGCTTAGTTGAATCATTAAAAATAAAAAATAACGGTGAAGAACTTCTTGATGAACTCGGCAATCTTCTTGAATCACACATACGAAAAGAAGAAAGAGAACTATTCCCGGGAATCGAGAAGCTGCTCACTGAGAATGAATTGAACAATATTGCTGAAGCTTTAAAAAATTAGTTCTCCGCTGTCATGTTTACTCTAATCTTAATCTCAATTCTGAAAATTATACCAAGTAGCTTTTCATTATTTTAGATTCATGATCTAAATATTAAAAAAATCAGAAATTCTATAACAATTATCCCGGCATTATCATTGCTTGCTATTAGCTAATTATTTATGTTTACGTTCAAATGATGTATAGAAAAATTCTAATATCCGTTTTATCGATGATGTTTCTTGTTTCAACAACAGGACTGCCCGTTACAATTAATTTTTGTAAGATGGCTGACTTTGGTGAAATGGGAGAATGTACAATGCATCATAAACCTGTTAAATCCCGGTGCTGTTCAGTAGAAGTCTCTGAGAGTTCTGTTACAATTTCTTTTAACAAACCGGATTGCTGTCAGACTGAATTTATCTATAATAAGGTTAGTGATGATTTTATATATAATAAGTCTGGAATGAATTTTTACTCAACCTATGATGAATTAATTCAACCGGTAACATTATTTCTTCCTGCAATCAACTCTTCATTCGTTTCATCTTTTTACAGCGATTCATCTCCGCCATTTCTAATTAATCCCGAATTACATATTACCAACTCTATTTTCCTGATCTGATCACATCTTAGTTATCCGCCTATGGCGAGATAAACTTTTCCTGGTTGCACGGAATAACTCCGTCGGCATACTTTTTTATCTAATTGAAAATTTTATAAACCGTTTTGTTTATAAGATATTGTTTAGGAAAAACTAAGATGAGAAAATTTAAAATATTAATAATTGTATTTACTGCTTCACTTACCTCTGTTTCATTCGGACAAACTGAATCACTGCATAATTTAATAAATACAGCAATTGAAGTAAGTCCGAAAATAAAAATGCTGGAAATGAAAAAGCAAGCCGCAGGGAACAGGATTGAACAGAATTCAAACTTGCCTGATCCTATGCTTACTCTTGGACTTGCAAATCTTCCTGTAAATTCATTTTCTTTTACACAGGAACCAATGACGGGAAAGATTGTAGGACTGAGCCAGGCATTTCCATTTCCGGGAAAACTAAGCGAACAGGCTGATGTAAATAATAAAGATGTTGATATCGTTGAACAAGAAATTCTTGATGCCAAAAATGAAATCAGAAAAAATGTTATTAAGAGTTATAATGAATTGCTGTATGAAAGAAAAGCAATTAGAATAACAAACAACAGTAAAGATTTATTGAACAATATTGCTGAAGTTGTTAGAACAAAATATTACGTTTCAACAGCCAGTCAGCAGAATATTCTAAAAGTTGAACTTGAGATAACGAACATCAGTGAAAAAATAGAAGATCTGAAAAGCAAAGAGAACTCACAGCTTTCAATGTTGAACGCACTTCTTTTGAGATCAGACAATTCACTGATTTCAACACCTGAATTTCCCGAAATAAATTTTCACCAGTTTACCGTTGATGCTTTGATTGATAGTGCCGTTAAATACAGACCTTTCCTAGCCGGGATTAAGGAAGTAAAAGAAAAGGAAGAATTAAAGAAATCGCTTGCTGAATATGATTACTATCCCAATTTTAATCTGGCTCTTCAATATTCATTCAGGGATAAAATTACTAAGACAAATACTTCGCTTAATGATTTCTTTACTGTGATGCTCGGAATTTCTCTACCTCTTAATTACGGTGGTAAAGTAAGTTCAAAAGTTGAAGAAACAGAATCAATACAGGAACTTTACGATGAACAGTACAATATGTCACTTCAAATGCTGAGGAGTTCATTTGGTGCTTCAATAGCAAAACTGAAATCTCTGGAAGAAAGAATCAAGCTTGTTTCTGAAGGGTCGTTAATCCTAGCGAATGAAAATCTTAAAACAACATTAACAAGTTACCAGGTTGGTCAGGTTGATTTTCTTAATGTGATCGACGCACAAAACAGTTTACTCAAAATAGAAAATGATCTTTACCGTTTGAAAACAGATTACTTAAATGAAATTGCAGAACTTGAGTTCCTGACAGGAACAGAATTTTAACAGGAGTTTAAAAGTGAATAAGAAAATTTTAATATTAATCATTGTCGCAGTCGTAATACTTGTTCCGGTTTATTTTTTATTTATCGCCGGCGGTTCTTCTTCAGGTAATGCTTCACAGGAAAAGCAGCTTTACACTTGCGGAATGCACCCTGATATAATTTCGGATGAACCGGGTAATTGTCCGATTTGCGGGATGAAATTGGTACCTATTAAAAATTCTAATCAAACAGATCCACAGCAAAAAAAAGAGCGAAAGATTCTTTACTGGCGTGCACCGATGGATCCAAATGAAATTTACGATTCACCCGGAAAATCAAAAATGGGGATGGATCTGGTTCCTGTTTATAATGATGAAGCAGGCGGATCAGGAATTATAACAATTGATCCTGCTGTTGAACAAAATATGAATGTTAAAATCGAAACTGTTCAAAAGAAAAGCCTTTCAGGAAAAATCATTACAAACGGTGTGCTCTCTGTTGATGAAACAAACCAGTACATCGTTACCACAAGAATAAGCGGATGGGTTGAAAAACTTTACGTGGATTACATCGGCAAGCAGGTTTCAAAAAGTTCGAAGTTGATGGATATTTATTCACCTGAGCTTGTTTCTGCTGAGCAGGAATTGCTGACTGCTCTTTCATATCAGAATTCAACTGGTGAAAGCTCACTTGAATCCATCCGTGAAAGCGGGAACGAGCTAGTGAAAAATGTAATGCGAAAACTTGAACTGCTTGAAGTTCCCGAATCAGAAATAAAAAGATTAATTGAAACGAAAGAAATAAAAACATACATAACGCTTTTTGCACAAAAATCAGGAACCGTGCTGGAAAAGAATATTGTTGAAGGTCAAAAAATTATGGGAGGAATGCCTCTTCTTAAAATTGCGAACCTTTCAAACCTCTGGCTGATTTCAGATATATATGAATACGAATTATCAAAAATCAATCTGGGTTCAAAAGCAAATATAAATTACAACTTTATGCCCGGTAAATCATTTTTTGGGAAAGTATCATTCATTTATCCAACAATTGATCCGAAGTCACGGACAGTAAAAGTCAGAATAGATGTCAATAATAATTCCGGTGAACTGAAACCTGAAATGTTTGCTAATGTTGAAGTAGAAGGAAAAACTTTAGGAACATACCCGGTTGTTCCCGAAAATGCTATAATCAGAAGTGGAATGAAAAACATTGTAATTATCTCTCTGGGTGACGGCAAGTTCAAACCACAGGAAGTAAAGCTTGGCGGTTATGCAGATGGATATTACCAGGTATTAAATGGACTAAGTGAAGGAATGCAGATTGTAACTTCGGCTCAATTCTTAATTGATTCTGAAAGTAATTTAAGATCGGCAATAGGGCAGCTGCAGGAAGCCGAACAACCCGCCACTACTATGGAAAATATGGATGATGGAAAAGGGAAGAAGGGAAATGATAACAAACAAATAAACAAAATAAAACAAGAAGAAAAGGTTAACAATTCTTCCATCGTGCGAACGGGTGTGATTGATGTTGAATCAATTGATAAAAATAAAGATGGAAAAGTTTTTCAGGATATGATGGATTGGAATGTTATTTCAGATAAGCCGGGAGAATGTCCATTATGTGGAATGACACTAAAAGAGGTTTCAATCGATGACGCGAAAAAAAATCTTGAAGAAAATGGTTTTGAGTATAAGAATTAAAATGCTGTTCTGTCATCCTGAGCTTGTCGAAGGATGAAAGTCACACTTCGATAAACTCAGTGTGACATTGTTTATGCTAAAAAAGTTTTGGAGAAAATAAATGATAACAGCTGATCAAAATAAAGATGGACTAATCGGTAAGCTTATCGAGTGGTCAATTAATAATAAATTCATGGTTATAATTTTTACAATCGCTTTGATTTTGATTGGCATCTGGTCAATGCTCAATACACCTGTTGATGCAATCCCTGATTTAAGCGATGTACAGGTTATTATCTATACAGATTATCAGGGACAAGGTCCGCGAATTGTTGAAGACCAGGTAACTTATCCCTTAACCTCAAAAATGCTTTCTGTCCCTTTTGCAAAAGATGTAAGGGGGTACTCATTCTTCGGATTTTCGATGGTGTACATAATCTTTGAAGATGGAACAGATATTTACTGGGCACGAAGCCGTGTTCTGGAATACTTAAATGGAATGCGCAGTCAACTTCCGGAAGGTGTCAGTCCGCAACTTGGTCCTGATGCAACAGGTTTAGGATGGGTATATGAATATGTTTTACAATCAGACAAAAAAGATTTACAGGAATTAAGATCGCTCCAGGACTTTTTCCTTAAGTATGAATTATCTTCAGTTCCCGGTGTTTCAGAGGTAGCAAGTGTTGGTGGATATGTAAAGCAGTACCAGGTAAATGTTGATCCAACAAAACTCGCTTACTATAATATTCCTCTTCAAAAAGTTAAAATGGCCATTAAAGAAAGTAACAATGATGTTGGCGGAAGACTTCTTGAAATGGGTGAATCGGAATTTATTGTAAGAGGGTTGGGATACATAAAAAATACTGATGATCTTAAAAAAATTGCAATAGGGATATCTCCAAATTCAGGATCACCAATTTATCTGAGTGATGTTGCCGATATTAATATTGGACCGGAGTTGCGAAGAGGATTAGCCGAATGGAATGGTGAGGGTGAAACGGTTGGCGGTATTATAGTTATGAGGTACGGCGAGAATGCACTTGCTGTAATTGAACGGGTAAAAGAAAGACTTGCCGAATTAAAAAAATCACTTCCGGAAGATGTTAAAATAATTCCTGCTTATGACCGTTCCGAGCCTTGATAGACAGGGCAATAGATAATTTAAAGGATAAACTGCTTGAAGAATCATTAATAGTAGCGTTAGTTATCATTGCATTTCTGTTACACATCCGCAGTTCCCTGGTTGCAATTTTTACATTGCCTGCGGCTGTCTTAGCTGCTTTTATAGTTATGAAGATGCAGGGAATAAACGCAAACATTATGTCTTTAGGTGGAATTGCAATTGCAATTGGAGCAATGGTTGATGCTTCAATAATTCTTGTGGAGAATACACAGGCTCATTTAGCTTCGGAACAGGATAAGCCTCCCAAAGAAAGACGACAACACTGGGCTGTTATTCTCCAGGCAGCTAAAGAAGTGGGGCCTTCAATTTTTTATTCACTTCTTGTAATCACAATTTCATTTCTTGCCGGTATTTACTCTTGAGCAGCAGGAAGGAAGAATGTTCAAGCCTCTTGCTTTTACAAAAACATATTCAATGGCTGCTGCAGCAATTCTTTCGATAACTATTGTTCCCGTTTTGTTAGGATATTTTGTTCGCGGTAAAATGCGTAAGGAAGATGAGAATCCGATTACAAGATATCTCGGTAAAATCTATCATCCTGTAGTAAACTTTGTTCTTGAAAAAAGATGGTTTATTCTTGGCGGAGCTGTGATTTTAATGTTGATCACTTACATCCCATTTTCAAAACTTGGTTCCGAATTTATGCCGCCTTTGTACGAAGGTGATTTACTATATATGCCTACCACACTACCTGGTATCTCGATTACGAAAGCGCGGGAAATACTTCAGCAGACTGATAAGATAATTAAAACATTCCCTGAAGTTAAATCTGTATTTGGAAAAATCGGAAGAGCAGAAACAGCAACTGATCCTGCTCCGTTAACAATGATCGAAACTACTATTCAGCTAAAGCCACAGGAAGAATGGCGGCCCGGGATGACTGTGGATAAACTAATTGATGAATTAAATGAAGCGGTTCAAATGCCGGGACTAACAAATGCATGGACTATGCCGATAAAAACAAGAATTGACATGCTTTCAACAGGGATTAAAACACCTGTTGGAATAAAAATAGCCGGAACTGATTTAAATGTGCTTCAGGATATTGGAAAGCAAATAGAAGATGTCGCAAAAACTATTCCCGGTACCCGTTCAGCTTATGCAGAAAGATCAGTTGGCGGAAACTTTGTTGATTTCAAAATTAATAGAGATGCAATTGCCCGATATGGAATCTCAATAGCTGATGTTCAGAATGTTTTTATGTCAGCAATTGGCGGAATGAATATTACTAAAACTGTTGAGGGACTTGAGAGGTATCCTGTCAATTTAAGATACCAGAGAGATTACCGTGAAAATATAGACGCAATTAAACGAGTATTGGTAAGCACGCCAAATGGATTTGTTCCATTGGATCAGCTTGGCAGCTTTGAAATAAAAAAAGGTCCGCCAATGATCAAATCGGAAAATGCACGCCCAAACACGTGGGTTTATATTGATCTGGAAAACATTGATGTTGGAACTTATGTAGAAAACGCAAAACAAATAATTAATGAAAAAGTAAAATTGCCTGCCGGTTATTCGATTAAATGGAGCGGTCAATACGAGTATATGGAAAGAGCAGCCAAACATTTAGCGCTGATTATTCCGCTCACTCTTCTTGTTGTGATTGTCCTTCTTTACATGAACACCAGATCTGCAGTAAAAACTTCAATAGTTCTTCTTGCAGTTCCTTTTTCACTTGTCGGTGCTGTCTGGTATCTCTACTTCGCCGGTTTTAATTTAAGCGTTGCTGTTTGGGTTGGCATAATTGCTCTGCTTGGTGTGGATGCTGAAACAGGAGTTGTAATGCTGCTTTACCTTGACATTGCTTACAATAAATTTAAATCTAATGGTATGATCAGAAATTTTTCAGATTTGAAAGAATCAATATTCGATGGCGCTGTGAAAAGAATAAGGCCAAAGATGATGACAGTGCTTGCATTGTTAGCAGGTTTATTCCCGATTTTAATCAGCGTAGGAACCGGAAGTGATGTGATGAAACGAATAGCGGCGCCAATGTTCGGAGGAATAATTACAAGCTTCTTTCTTGAGCTGACTGTTTATCCCGCAATTTTTTATATCTGGAAAAGAAGAGAAGTAAGAAAATGTTGAAAGAAGATAATAATATTCAAGCAGATAATTGAAAGGGAAATGAGATGAAAGAGATTAAAGCATATATTAGACCTGATATGGCTGATAGAGTTTTATCTGAATTGGAAATTGCTGGTGTTAAAGGAATGACGGTTATCGATGTTTCAACACTTGGCGGATGGGCCGATCCTAAGAAGACTAAATTATCAATTGAGTATTGTGAAAAATATTGCGGCGCGGTTAAAATCGAATTGGTTTGCAGTGATGAGGATGTTGATAAATTTACTAACATTATTCTTGAAAAAGCTCACACCGGCAGTAAAGGCGATGGGAAAATATTTGTCTCAGAGGTAAACAAAGCAATCAGCATAAGAACCAAAAAACAAGGTGCCGAAGCGCTTTGAAAAATTTAATTTATAATTAAACAAGGAGATATGGAATGTTAAAGCAGCTTGTAATAAGTCTAGTACTTGTTGCATTGATCAGTATCATTACATTCGCGCAGGAAAACCCTGAAACAGAAAAGAATACCAATACTAAAATGCATAATATGAATCATAAAAATCATACCCATAATTCTCAATATATATCTGAATTTAATAATGAGATTAAGTCTCTAACGAATGAAGAATTAAATCATTTATTAAATGGTGAAGGAATGGGATTGGCAAAGGCAGGTGAGCTTAACAGTTATCCCGGACCAGACATGTTCTTGATCTTTCCTCTGAACTTAAATTAACAAATGAACAAAAAGAAAAAACTGAAGCTCTTTTTAACTCAATGCAAACTGAAGCTAAGCAATTAGGTAACCTGGTAATCGAAAAGGAGAAAGAATTGGATTCAATCTTTAAAGCAAATAATCCAGATGAAATGCTAGTTAAGGTCAAGATTATGGAAATTTCTGACTTGATGGGGAAGCTTCGTTTTGTGCATCTTGATTCCCATATTAAGCAAAAAGAAATTCTGACAGAGACGCAGGTCTCTGCATATAATAGATTAAGAGGTTATAATTAATTAACATAAAATCATAAGGAGTAAAAATGAAAAACTTAATTGGAATCTTCGTCGTATTATTTTTTGGCGTGTTCGCGTTTGCACAGGAAAATCCTGTGACTGAAAAAAAGGAAATGAAAGAATGCGCAAAAGGTTGTTGTTCAGATCACGAAATGAACAGTACAATGACTATGGCATACATAGATACCGACAGTACTCACACCAAACATCACGAAATGAAATCCGACAGCACAATGCACGGAATGCATCATGATATGAAAATGAAATCGGATTCGATGAATACAAATATGATGGTGCACAAAGGTGAAATTGACCTTCAGGCAATCGATAAAAACAAAGATGGAAAAGTTTACCAGGATATGATGGACTGGAATGTTATTTCAGACGAACCGGGTAAATGCCCGTTATGTGGTATGACGCTGAAAGAAGTTTCTCTTGATAAAGCAAAAGAAAATCTTCTTAAACATGATTTCAAAGTAAAGGGAAATAAATAACCGTGGGAATATTAGTAGCTCTGGGTTTTATAGCAGTGATAGCAGCCGTGCTGATCCTTAAATTTAAAAAAGCCGGCAAAGGTAAAGATTGCTGTAAGTAATTCAATAATAACTTTGGAGACTTAGATGAAAATTATAATAAGTGTCCTGGTGACACTATTAGTTCTGTTTGTAGCTTTTCTTATTTTCATTTACAGCGGGTGGTACAATGTAAGTGCAATGAATAAAGAAACGGGAATAATGAAATGGGTTTTAAATACTACAAGCGATAACTCGGTTGAATCCCGGTCAAAAGATATTTCCGTTCCTGATCTGAATGATTCAACTATGATAAAAGAAGGATTCGAACATTACGATGAAATGTGTGCAAGCTGCCATGGTGCTCCGGGGCAAAACCAATCCGAGTTATCAAAAGGATTAAACCCGCCTGCACCATATTTAGTAAACTATGCAAAACATATGGATCCTAAAATTGCTTTTTGGGTTACAAAAAACGGAATAAAGATGACGGGAATGCCTGCGTGGGGAAAGACTCATTCTGATGAAAAGATCTGGGCGATAGTAGCATTCATGAAAACTCTTCCGACTTTAAGCAGTGAAGATTATGAAAAGATGGAAAATGAAATGGAAATGACGGAAGAAGAACACGAACATCATGGTGACAATGATGAAGATGAACATTAACATAGTGATGTAGAACATAATCATTAAAATTTTGTAAAAGATTTATAAAAATTTGTAACGTCTCAACTGACTTGATAATTTATTTTAGCTTCAAAAATTCAAAAGTAAAGATAATAAAGACTGATTAGAATGAATCACGAACATCAACATCACGATCATAGCTCACACAAAATGGAAGAGCATAACCATTCAAACCATGCTTATTCAAAAGGGCATGATCACAGCGGACATAATCATTGGGAACATCACATGCACATGATTGAGGATTTCAGAAAGAGGTTCTGGATTTCCCTCATTGTAACGATTCCGATTCTAATTCTGTCACCAATGATTCAGCATCTTTTGGGGATAAGAGAAGAATTAAGTATTACCGGTGAAACTTATTTAATCTTTATTCTTTCGTCTTTTATCTTTTTTTACGGAGGCTGGCCTTTTTTAAAAGGTTTATTCGGTGAATTAAAAAAGAAACAGCCCGGAATGATGACCCTGATCGCTCTTGCAATTTCGGTTGCATATTTCTACAGCAGTGCTGTTGTCTTTGGTGTACTGGGTGAAGTTTTCTTCTGGGAGCTTGCAACTTTAATTGATATTATGCTTCTCGGTCATTGGATAGAAATGAAATCTGTAATGGGTGCTTCAAAGGCTCTTGAAGAACTTGCCAAACTTATGCCGGATGAAGCACATAAAATTGATGATGACGGGAATGTTACTGATGTTACAGTTTCCGAACTTAAGCACGAAGATAAATTATTAATAAAACCCGGAGAAAAAATTCCTGCCGATGGAAAAATTTATGAAGGAAAAACTTCAATAAACGAATCAATGATTACAGGTGAATCAAAACCTGTTTCCAAAAGTGAAGGCGATGAAGTAATCGGCGGATCAATAAACGGTGAAGGCTCAATAAAAATTAAAGTTGAAAAAACCGGTGACGAAACTTTCCTTTCACAGGTTGTGAAAATGGTTCATGAAGCACAGGAAAGTAAATCAAAAACGCAGAACTTTGCTAACAAAGCTGCTTTCTGGCTGACCATTGTTGCAATTTCTGCCGGTGCAATAACAATGTTTGTCTGGCTTTTGTTTACAGGAGCAACGTTTTAATTTCGCTTTATCAAGAACAGTAACTGTAATGGTAATTACCTGTCCGCACGCTTTCGGTTTGGCAATTCCGTTAGTTGTTGCTGTTTCAACTGCACTATCTGCAAAGCATGGTTTACTAATAAGAAACAGAACTGCTTTTGAGCAGGCAAGAAATATTCAGGCAATAATTTTTGATAAAACAGGAACATTAACCAAAGGTGAATTCGGAGTAACAGAAACAATTTCTTTTAATGAAGCATTATAATGAAAAAGAAATTTTAAAATATGCTGCAGCAATTGAATCAGAATCTGAACATCCAATTGCATAGGGAATTGTCAAATCAACAGAAGATAAATATGATCTTAAAGATTTTAATTCGATTCCCGGAAAAGGTGCGGAAGGAAAAGTGAATGGGAAAGATGTTAAAGTTGTCAGTCCCGGTTATCTTGAAGAAAATAAAATTGAAATAAAAGAAAAAGATAAAATAGATAAACTGTCCGCACAGGGTAAAACTGTTGTGTTTGTTTTGATTGATAATAAATTAGTCGGAGCAATTGCATTAGCTGATATTATCCGCGAAGAATCCAAAGAAGCGATTAAACAACTAAAAGAAATGGGAATAAAACCAATGATGCTTACCGGTGATAACAAACAGGTTGCAAAATGGGTTGCAGATGAACTTGGATCTTGATGATTACTTTGCTGAAGTGCTGCCCGATAAAAAATCAGAAAAAATAAAAGAAGTGCAGAGCAGGGGAATGATTGTTGCGATGACAGGCGATGGAGTAAATGATGCACCTGCACTTGCACAGGCAGATGTAGGAATTGCAATTGGTGCAGGAACGGATGTTGCAGTTGAAACTGCTGATATTATTCTTGTAAAAAGTAATCCGAAAGATGTTGTATCATTAATAAAATTTGCAAAAGCAACTTACAACAAAATGATTCAGAATTTAATCTGGGCAACTGGTTATAATGCATTTGCGATTCCTCTTGCAGCCGGTGTATTATTTTCCGCGGGAATAATTTTAAGTCCGGCGGTTGGTGCAGTGCTAATGTCCTTAAGTACAGTAATCGTTGCAATAAATGCAAAGTTGTTGAAAGTGGGGTAATAATAGTGACCGAAATTTATAATCCGGTATTTTTTATTTCCGTTTTGAATTTAGTCACATTTTCAAGTACAGTAAAATCGTTTCTAAGAATGAGCCGTCTAATAAATAAAGTATAAGAAAGAGGGAAATAAAATGTTTCATGAATATATGTGGGGTGGAGGAATGTGGTTCGGCTGGATTTTTTGGCTCATTATAATTGGTGCCGTAGCCTGGCTGATTATTAATCAATCGAATAAGCACAGGAATCAGAACCAGGTAAATCCTCATACTGAATCACACATTGATATACTTAAAAAAAGATATGCTAAAGGTGAAATAAATAAAGAACAGTTTGACCAGATGAAAAAAGATCTGGAATAAATAAAATATTCAGTTAATTAATTTAAGGAGTATAAAATGAAATTATTAAGCTCTGCGAAGCGGGGAAGCTTCATTCTTATTGCAGCAGGTATTTTGTTTTCATTTTTTTCCGTCTCATCATTCGCTCAGCAGCATATGGGAAATATGCATAACAATATGCAGCAGAACATGCAGAACCAGATGATGAATATGCAGGAAATGATGAAACAAATGAACCAGATGAATATGCAAATGAACAATATGATGCAGAACCAGAACCAAATGCAGAACATGCAGCAAATGAATTCAATGATGGATAATATGCACAATATGTCAGGACAGATGAAAGATATGTTATCCCAAATGAATAATATGATGCAGAATGATTCTTACAAGACGAATGAGGGAATGCATAAGAACATGAATGAAATGATGGATAACATGAAAAATATGATGAATAACTTTAACGGAATGATGAAAAATTTAAAGGAACAGGAATCAAGCGTTGATCAGAAATAGTAATGTTTATTAAACATAGTTTTTATCTGTTATTAATTTTCTTATTTGTAATAGCATTTAATATTTATGGGCAGAACAATTGGTCAATCAATTCAAGTCTGCAATATGCCAGCGGTAATTATCTGTCAACAGAAAGATTAAACAGTTTTTACCTTTATGGCGGAGCCAGGTACGACTCGGATGATTACTCAGTTGCTCTGTCCGTTCCTTTTATTGCTTCTAACGGACAAAATGTTTCCCAGTTTGGAAATGTGTTTATTCCCAATCATATGGGTTCGGGTACGGCGGGTACAGGAGGTCCGGGAGGGCACGGCGGACATATGATGGGAAACGAAAACCTGCTCACTACAACATCATCAGAAAATTTTGGTATTGGTGATCTTTATCTTTACGCAAACTATAACCTGTTAAATCAATTTACTTCTTCTTTAGGATTGTCCTTTGGAGGTTATATTAAATTTCCAACGGCCTCAACTGCGAACGGTTTCGGTACAGGTAAATTTGATTTCAGCCTGTCAGCTACAATAAGAAAAAACCTTGGAGAATTCCTGGTTTATGCTTCCGGCGGATATATTTTGCTCGGTGATCCAACAAATGTAGATTACAAAAATCCCTATACATTAAATCTTGGAGTTGGAAAGCTCTTTGGTGATGGAGATATCTCAGCATTACTAAGCTACAGTCTTTATTCAAAAATTTTAGATGTCTATCAAATGCCGCAGGAATTATCATTGGGATTGAACATAAAATCCGGTGATAAAATTACTTATACTTTTATTGGTTCAGCCGGTCTTTCAAACTCAACACCTGATTTTGTACTCTCTGTCGGATTAAAATATAATTTGGGTGATTGATTTCACAGCTATCGTTGTAATAAATGCTAAGCTGCTTCAGTTTGACAAATAATCTTCATACTTCATTATTTATTTTGATTTTCCATTCTGAGTTTTAAGAATAGGACTTTAAACGATTAGAATGGCATTCCGGATTTTCAGAATAGGGCTCTAATAGCTTAAAGTGGCATTCTGACTTTTACGAAAAGGACTTTTTCGACTTTTTCCCCTATTCAGGTTTTAAAGAATAGGACTCTAAAGCTTTAGAATGGCATTCCGATTTTTCAGAATAGGACACTAAAGAGTTAAAGTGGCATTCTGAATTTTAAGAAAGCAACCCTAAAAGATTTTTGCTGTTTTCAAGGTTTTTGTTGAATTGTTTAATAATATTGGGGAAGTTTGCAGTAAATAAACAGGGAGTGCTTATCCTGATAACTACAGAATACTCTAATCTTAATAAAACTCTACCAGAATGATATTAGGAATGGAAATTAAGATTTTGATTTCCGGTAGAATTATTTTCACTTTGGTTAGATTTATATCAGGATAACAAAGCACTGCCCAATTCCTGATAAGTAATAGTTAGCTGTTTGGATAACATTTTAATATGAAATATATTTTTACTCTATTAACTATTTTAATTTTAATATACCAGCCTAGTGAAAATGATATTCCTCTGCCAGCTTACTTTAGATCCGAGACTTATGGAGGTGGATGGAGTTTAAAATTATTTCAAGACTCAACATTTTTATATAAAGGTTATACAGATCGGGTTTCATCTTATTGTGAAGGTTATTGGCATCAGGTTGAAGATACGCTAATATTAAATTCTTACAAGCTTCCAAAAATATCTTACACCAAAGAAATTAGAGAAGATAATGGTAAAGAATTAAGAATAGATTTAATCGGTGCTGATAGTAACGAGTATTTTATTGAAAATATATTTTATAATACATCTGATTCAACTTATCAATTCAAAAGAAAAATCGATCATAGTATGTCACCTCCGACATATTTCTTTTTAATAGAAAAATCACATTTATATTCAAATAACCGCAATTTTACCATCCAGTTAGTAGATTATTCATTGAATTTTACTGTTAAAGATACCACAGCGAATATTATCAAAGTATATATCGATGACAGCAGAAAACTGGTTAGCCGAAATATGAAAAACTATTTTAGAAATAAAAAGATATTCATCGATAAAGATAGTTTGTACTTAATTAATGCTAATTCATATGGTTCTAAATGGGATTTCCCAGCAGTAAGACAAGATGAGCAGTAAAAAAACAGCTAACCCGTGCCTCAAGCTGACTGCCTTTTTAGTGCGGGTTTATTTTTGTTTTTGAGTTTTCATTTTAGTTTGTCTTTATTGTTCTTAGTGTTCTAATTTAATTAACCGTTTGCCTTCGGTGCTTCCGAGAACGATTTAAGCACCTCCGGCTTAATCTTTGGCTTAAGTGCATAATTTAGTATTGCTGTTATGGGCGGCGGCTTAGCAGCAACGTCGTTATAAAACTTGGTTATATAAATTGATTAAATTTCTTTTAGCTCTCTTTTTTCCCTCACTTTTATTTGCACAAAATATTCCTGTGAATATTTATTTTATTGCTGATACTATTGAACAAAATTCTATATCAACTACTTTAGCTAAACCAAAATATGGTTGGAAAGAGTTTTATGAAAAAATTCCATATCCTATTTATGCTTATAATAATAGTATTGAAAGTAGTTTTGATCTAGAAATACAAATTAATTCAAATGGAGATGTTACGAGGATCGAATCTTATGGGAATGATGATAGGACAACATTTTTAACTTCAGTTAAGAGGGCAATATATTCCACTAAATGGGAGCCAGCTACCGAAAATGGTAAAAAGAGAAAAAGCAGCATCACTATTCAAATGCTTTATTATATTAAAAGATATGATAATCCGTTCCCTATGATAATCGAGGGTGAAAGAGCACAGATAATTAACCATACTTATTATAATAGTCTGACAAAAGACGTTACTTCTAAGGTTGACACCCTAGTTAAAGAACGAGATTCTATTTATTATTTTAATCTTCGTTCTCAATGTTGCACTGAAGATTCATCTCCTTTCCCAGTCTTAGGATTTGATACTTTAAGAAGCCTTATAAATCCTACCCTATTACTAAAATATAACTTAGCAAATACCAAATTATTTAATATTTATATTAACGAATTTGGAGAAATTGACTCGGTTTACTACACCGATTATTTTCAATTTCTTATAAATAATTTTATAAATGAATTGCAAAAATTATATTGGTTACCAGCAAAGAAAAACAATAAAAATATTAGAAGTTGTCTGAGTTTACCGTTAGTTTTTTATTCAAAAGATAACAAATCTGTTTACCCTATTATTGTAGAAGCGATAAAATGTGGCGCTTTATAACCGGGGAATCAACACCGACAGTTTTTAATAAAAACCAGATTGTTTGATAGTTACAACCAAGTCAAAATAAAAAAGAAAGCATAGGTCAAAAATTCTGAACATTGTTAGCAATACTGACATCAAAAAATTAAAAAAACTTGACAGGGTTTTTACTTCAATCGTTGCAAAATATGGTGACCCTCCAAACTGGAAGTTAGAGCCCGGGTTTGTTTCTTTATCAAAAATAATACTGGGGCAGCAGTTAAGCCTTGCATCAGCGGAAGCACATTTTAATAAGCTCAATTCATACTTGACGGAATTTACTCCCAACGCAATCTTAAAGCTCACTGATTCTGAAATGAGGACTTGCCAGGTGAGTCGTCAAAAAGCAACGTACCTTCGTGCTTTGGCTTCGGCAGTAAATGATAAACTTATTAAGCTTGATAAATTTGAAAGTATGAAAACTGTTGAAATCAGGAAACAACTTTTGAATATTAAAGGTATAGGAGAATGGACAACCGATATTTACCTGATGTTTTGTTTACAGAAAAAAGATATTTTCCCGTTGGGAGATATTGCAGTCATAAACACAGTTAAAGAATTATATCCTGTTGAAGCGAAAGAAGAAATAATATCACTGAGTGAAAAATGGAAACCGCTTCGTTCGCTTGCTGCATATTATTTTTGGCACTACTATTTGAGAAAAAGAAATCGTCCTTCGGTTTTATAATGTGTGCAGTATTTACTAAAATAACAACCAGAAAATTCCAACTGCAATAGCTAACCCGCTAAAGCTAATTGATAATTTTTTATAGAGGAAATAACTTTTACCGGCAAACTTTAAAGCAAGGATTCCCAATACCTGTGAAAAGAACATCATAGCGATAATTGTTCCGGCTCCGAATGAAATTAAATACATTACAGCTTGTGTTTGCGTTGGGAGTGCAAGTGCCGGAAGTATTCCAAGTAAATGCGAACTGCCTGCCAAACCATGAATAATTCCTATAAATAAAGCTGCATGAGTATGAAAGTGATTTTTCTTTTCGCCTTTGGTTTTTGGTTTATGAAAATGGAAGTGTTTTATACCATCATGTTCGTGCGTGTGAATTTTGTTTCTGAAAATTGTTTGCATTCCCCATATTCCAATCCCGATTAATACAATCCCAACTATTCTTTCACTGAAAGCAGAAACAACATCAATTGGAATGAATTCTCTGAAAAGAAATACAAGTGACCCGATTGCTAAAACACCGCTTGTATGCCCGAGTCCCCATTTAAATCCCACCTTCCAGGATTTATCTTTATTCTCAACAGCTAAGGGAGAAACAGCAGCAAGGTGATCGGGACCCATAAGAACGTGCAGGAAGCCTGCTAAAAAACCCGGAAGTATAATCCACATAACGACTATGATGAAGAATTTATATAATAAAAAGGTTAATTATTTTGCGCGGTAAATTTATAATAAAGTTCCGTATTAAATAATTAAATTTGTATGATTTTGTTTTTGTACTTGTTCAGTTCCATATCACAATACAAGGTCAGTAAATTTAAAAGGCTGGGACTGACGATATTTTTCTGCTTCATTAAACTTTTAAATTCCTTATATAGAAGAATAAATTGATTAAGTTATTATCATAAAATTTCTTTCATCAAATATCTCAATGCAATGTTTAAAAGTGTTCTCTTATTATTTCTAATTGTTAGCTCTGTTTTTGCAAATAACGATTCACCTGTAGTAACAAAACATCTTGGTGCTAAATTACCACTGGACTTAACTTTTACGGATTCAAATGGGCACCAGGTTTTGCTAAAAGATCTTGTTAATAAACCGACAGTATTTGATTTTGTTTATTATAACTGTGCAGGAATTTGTACCCCGCTTATGATGGAAGTTTCGGATGTTATAGGAAAAGTAGAATATGATCCCGGGATAGATTATAATGTTATCAGCATCAGCATTGACCAGAATGAAACAACAAAAATGGCTGCAGAAAAAAAACGTGCTATGTTGGGTTTATGTGAAAGAGTAATTCCCGACTCAGCCTGGGATTTTCTAACAGGCGACAGTGCAAGTATTAATAAATTGACTGATGCTGCGGGATTTGGTTTTGTCCGCAACAGGGTCGGATTCCAGCACGAAGGTGTTTTGATCTTTGTTGATAAAACAGGGAAAATTGTTCAGTACCTGAGTCCGGGATATGTGAAAGAAACTGCAGAGTTTAAAATTCTTCCTTCTGAATTTGAACTCGCTGTGGAAAAAGCAGCTAATGGTGAAATAACTTCAACGCTTACAAAAGTTTTGCAGACTTGCTCGCGTTACATTCCCAAAGGCAGAAGTATGATAGTTTTGTTAATTATTTTCGGGTCCGGTGTACTTACTTTATTCGTGGTTTTTATAATAATCAAAAGAACGAAAAACAGGTTTACTTAAGATGAATTGAAAATGTAGCTTAGCTTTTAATATTAAACTTTGCCTCATTAAATTTTAATTCCTCTTTTGTATTTTAGCGATATGGATAAATTAGTCAGAACAGCTTTTATACTCAGTCTGATAACAATCTTTTACAATATTGCAGAAGGATTGGTATCAATCTATTTTGGTGCAGGAGATGAAACTCTTGCTTTACTTGGATTTGGCGTCGACAGTTTTGTTGAAGTGATTTCCGGAATAGGAATTGCTCACCTTGTATTCAGAATGAAATATTCTAAAGTTAAAACCCGTGATGAATTTGAAAAGACTGCACTAAAAGTTACAGGTACAGCTTTTTATTTGCTTGTTGCCGGGTTAATAATCGGGTCAGCTTTAAATATTATTAATAATGTAAAACCTACAACAACAATTCCGGGGATAATCATCGCAGCGATTTCAATATTAACAATGTACTGGCTGATGTCCTCAAAATTGAAAGTCGGCAAAGCTTTAAATTCAGATGCAATAATTGCAGATGCTAATTGTACAAAAACCTGTTTTTATCTTTCATTCATTTTACTAGCTTCCAGCGGGTTGTACGAACTTTTTCACATTCAGTATTTCGATATTCTCGGTTCACTCGGAATTGCATATTTTGCTTTTAAAGAAGGAAGGGAAGCATTTGAAAAAGTAAAATCCGGAAACCTGATGTGCAGTTGTGATCATTGCGAACCGGTACAGGAAAAATCTGTTGTGAACCAGGAATAAGGGGAAGAATGTCTCATCACGATCATAATCATTCGCACTTGCCTGAAAGAAATTTTAATTCTGCTTTCTTAATCGGGATTTTACTTAATATAATTTACATCGCTGTTGAAGTTGTTTACGGTGTTATAATTAATTCAATGGCTTTGCTTGCAGATGCCGGGCACAATTTTAGTGATGTTCTTGGTTTATTGCTTGCCTGGGGAGCGGCTTATCTTGCTAAAACTGCAACTACAGAAAAACGAACTTACGGTTTAAGAAAGTCAACAATACTTGCTGCGCTTTTTAATGCAATTATTTTGATGATTGCAGTTGGCGCAATTTCAATTGAAGCAGTCAGGAAATTAATTTATCCCGAGCCTGTCCAGGGATCAACGATGATGATAGTTGCAGGAATCGGTTTTGCAATAAATGCAATCACAGCTTTGTTGTTTATGAAAGGAAGAGAAAAAGATCTTAACATCAAAGGTGCTTTTCTTCATATGGCAGCAGATGCGGGAGTTTCACTTGGAGTTGTTCTGGCAGGACTTATAATATTTTATACAAACTGGCTTTGGGTTGATCCTGCAATCAGTCTTGTTATAGTTGTGGTTATCACAATCGGAACATGGGGTTTGCTGAAAGATTCATTTTCACTTTCAATGGATTCTGTTCCGAATGGAATAAGTCTAAAAGAAGTCGAAAATTATTTTAGAAGTTTAAATGGCGTTGATGATGTGCACGATTTACATGTCTGGGCAATGAGTACAACCGAAAACGCACTCACAGTTCACCTGGTAATTCCTGATGAACCAAAAGATGATTATTTCCTGAAAAAAGTTTGCAGTGAACTTCATGAAAAATTCGGGATTGAACATCCTACAATCCAGATTGAAAAATCAGCACAGGGTGCAAATTGCGAAACCACCAATGTTTGAATTGTTAGCAATTTTACATTTCTCAATACTCTGATGTTTGTTGTCAGATAACCTGATATTTCTTTCTCCGGTTGAAACCAGATCCAAATTCAATATTACAATTCCTATAAAAAATAATTCAACCAAACTTCAGTTTTTATTCAGAATTTGTAATTATCTTTTTGCTATGAAATTATTAATTGTAGAAGATGAAAAAGAGCTTGTAACTTCTGTTGTAGATTATATTAAAAATGAAGGTTACATCTGTGATTTAGCAGACGATTTTGATAATTCCATTGAGATGCTAAACATCAATGACTATGATTGTGCACTTGTGGATATTATGCTCCCGGGTGGATCGGGTCTGGACGTTATCATCCAGTTAAAAAAAGTTCAACCTAAGTGCGGTATTATTGTAATTTCTGCAAAAAATTCCCTGGATGACAAAATTAGTGGTTTGAATCTTGGTGCTGATGATTATCTTACAAAACCTTTTCACCTTGCGGAACTTAATGCTCGCATTAAATCCGTAATCCGCCGAAGATTTTTTGACGGCAGCGATAGTATTAAAATAAATGAAATTCAAATTGAGTCTGAAAAAAGAGAAGTTTTTGTTAATGAAACAAAAATTGAACTAACACGCAGGGAATATGAAATTCTACTATTTTTTGTCAGTAATCGTGATAAAGTCTTAACAAAAGAATCGATCATCGAACACGCCTGGGGTGAAAATTCTAACGCATTTGGTAACCTTGATTTTGTTTATACTCACATAAAAAATCTGCGTAAAAAAATTACAGATGCCGATGGTGGAGATTATATTCGATCAGTTTATGGAGTAGGCTACAAATTTTCACTGAAATGAAATTAATTACTAAAATATCCCGTTATTACCTTGTTAATTCCATTGTAATATTCATTATAGCCTTTGTGGGAATTTATATTACCCTGAACTGGATTCTTACCGATGAAATTGATGAACATCTTAGGATAAAGAATGAAGATATAAAAAAAAGTTTTTATGCCGGCGAAACAATTAACGATCCCCCTTATGTTGAACTTTCAAAAATCGGTTCAGAAATAGAAGCTACTGGTGAAGTTAGTGACACGTCAATTTATTTCAGTTCTGAAAAAGAATTAGAGCCGTTTCATCAGATAATTTCCTATGTGAATTTTAATGGAGAAAATTATAAGCTTGTTGTCAGGACTTCTCTCATTGAAAAGGAAGATTTGCTCTACAGCCTTCTGATTATATTTTCCCTTACACTCGGTTTCTTTGCCTTATTATTGTTTTTCATAAATAGGAAATCTGCAAAAGAAATATTTGCACCTTTTTATTCTAATCTCGAACAGCTTAAAAATTTTTCTGTAAAGTCTGGTTCGTCACTTAAGCTTACTGATTCAAATATCTTGGAGTTTTCCGAGTTGAATTCTGCGCTTCAATCTCTTTCCGAAAAAGCAGTATCCGAATATCTTGCTTTAAAAGAATTTTCAGAAGATCTCAGTCACGAATTGCAAACTTTGGTGGCCGTTATCAAGAGTAAAGTTGAGTTACTCCTTCAAAAAGAAAATTTGGATGAGGAAAGTGTAAATAACATCCATATTGCTTATCAGAATCTTGGCAGGCTTGATAGACTTAACAGGTCATTAATTTTACTTGCTAAGCTTGAGAATAAAGATCTTTTTGATTCGGAAAAAATTCTTTTGAAAGATGTAATAAATAAAGTATGTGAAAACTATCGTGATGTTGCGGATTCAAAAAAAATAAACATTAGTAGTAGCTTAAATTCAGATCTAACAGTTGAATGCAATTTATCTTTGATTGAAACATTGGTTAATAATCTTGTTTCTAATTCAGTAAAACATAATGTCTTAGATGGAAAAATTGAGATTACTCTATCCGGTAATTCTCTTCTGGTGCAGAATACAGGGGAATACGATAAATTCAACACTCTTGATCTCTTCAAGCGATTTGGTAATTCTTCCAAAAAACCCGATTCAACTGGTTTAGGATTGGCAATAGTTAAGAAAATTTGTGATCTGTACAATTTTAGTATTGATTATAAATATGACAATGGCTTCTATAAATTTTGCATTAACTTCGATTAAAAATTTCTATGGACATAATTAAATTAGTAATAACTTTTATTTTTCTGTTTTATGGTGTTGCATCAGCACAATATTCTCTTGAATATTACTTAGAACAGGGTTCAAAAAATTCGCCTTCTTTATCTGAATTTCAGAATCTTAAAGAAATAAATAGAATACAGTCAGACTTGAACTCTGCTGAAAACTCCGGGTTTAATGTTTTTCTTTCTGCCGATTATTTATTTGCTCCGTATTTCAATAACAATGGTAAACTTATTTCTGCCAATCCTGATCCAAAAGCAATTGGATATGATGTAGGAATTTCAAACGGCGGGTTGTATTCGGCACAGTTAAATGTTGAGAAAAATATTTTTAATGGTGGTTTAATCAACACTCTTGAAAGTCAGAACAGTATTCAATCCGAACAGTATAGTTTCAGCTATGATCTTGAGAAGCATAGTCTTAAAAAGCAAATCACTGACCAATACCTGGCTGCTTATACATCATTGCAACTTTATAACCTGAATAAGCAATCTGTTTCAAACTTATCCGAGCAACTTAAAATTGCCTCGGACCTGGTTGAAAAAGGATTTTTAACTGCCCGTGATTATCTGTTAATGAAAATTGAATTGCAGAGCGAGGTTTTAACCAGCAGTGAATCGTTTCAGTCTTACAAAAATGATCTTATCCAACTTAATACTTTATGTGGGATTAAAGATACTAATACTGTTTATCTGGAAAGTGTTGCATTGCAATTATCCGCACCAAAAAATAACTCTGGCTTCTTTAAGAAATACGAACTTGATAGTATGGCTCTAAGCAATCAACAATTGGTATTCGAAACAAAATACTTACCTCAGCTTAAATTATTTTTTAACACGGGATTGAATGCTGTAGAAACAAATGGAATTGAAAGAAAATTTGGTCTCAGTGCAGGGCTTAGTTTTTCACTTCCTATTTTTGATGGCGGTCAAAAGAGTTTAACCCGGCAGCAAAATCTCATTTCTCAAAATACAGTAAGTAATTATAATAAGTATTTTTCTCGCAATCTTGAACTTTTTCTCAGTAACTCTGCTTCAAAATTAATATCCTTAAATCAGAATATTGATGATTTGAATAAACAGATTGCTGATTATGCAAAAGTTATGGATATATCAGTGAGAGATTTAAATAATGGAGATATTTCAGTAATTGAGTTTCTGACCATCCTTAAAAATTTTATTGATCTGAAAAAAAATAAAATTCAAAAAGAAAATGAGTATCAATTGGAAATAAATAATTATAACTATTGGAACTGGCAGTATGAATAATCCATATACTACTATTTTATTTAGAATCGTAAAGTGGCTCATTTTTCCGTCAATTATTTTGCTGCTTTCCTGTTCATCAGATAATAATTCAGATACACGCATTGAACTTGGGACGCCTGTTAAAATTTCAAATCCTGTTAGAACTAATTTGACTGAATCTATTACCTTGAATGCCAATACTGTTTTTATGAACAAGGAAATTGTTCGTTCTACATTCCAGGGATTTATAAATAAAGTTTATAAGAATATTGGTGATAAAGTAAGTGTTGGCGATTCGCTTTTTTCAATCCGGACAAAAGAATCATCAGCCAATGACACTCTTACTATAAAAATTGGAGATAAAATATTTAGAGGTAATATTCTTATAAGAGCACGTGCTAATGGAATATTTACATACCTAAATTATAACACCGGTGATTTTGTTTCTGATGGTGAGGAGTTGGCAACCATTTCAAATCCTTCTTCTTTACGTATAAATCTGAATGTACCTTATCAGTACGCTTCTGAAATAAATATTCATTCAGTTTGTACAGTGCTTTTCCCGGATGGAAAATCTGTCAATGCTGGTATTGAGAAAGTTCTTCCAAGCGTTGATCCTGCTTCACAGACTCAAAATTATATTCTTAAACCTTTTGTTCCTGTTTCTTTGCCTGAGAATTTAAACTTGTCGGTAAGAATTCCTGTTTCATCTGTTAAGGATGTTTTTGCTCTTCCTAAAAGTTCAATATTAAGCAACGAAACCCTTGATCAGTTCTGGATTATGCAGCTTATTAACGACACAACTGCGGTTCGTGTAGACATAATTAAGGGGATAGAAAATGATAGCTTGGTTCAGATTGTAAATCCTGAATTAAAACTTATAGATAAAATTATTTCTGATGGTGCCTTCGGTTTACCTGATACAGCAAAAGTAACGATAACTCCATAATATGAATAATTACTATCTAAAATATAAAAGCCCAATTGCGGCAATTCTCTTTCTAATCCTGTTAGGTGGAATCTACTCTCTTCTAAATATTAAAACCGGTTTATTCCCCGATATTACTTTTCCTAAAATTAAAATCATTGCAGATAACGGTGAACAGCCTGTTGACAAAATGATGGTTACAGTAACTATCCCGATGGAAAATGCAATCAAGCGCGTTGAAGATCTTCAGATGATTCGTAGTACAACCAGCCGTGGCAGTTGTGAAATCTCTGCATTCCTGAATTGGGGTTCAGATGTAGATTTGAGTAAACAGAGAATTGAAGCTCAGATAAATGCTGTGACACAAATTCTTCCGCTTGACATCAATATCACTATTCAAAAAATGAATCCTTCAATTCTTCCCGTTATGGGCTTCTCCTTGCAGGGAGAAGGGCTTAGTCAAATTGAACTGCGGAAGCTTGCTGAATTTACGATCAAACCTATACTTGCACGAGTTGAAGGTGTTTCTGATGTTGCTGTAATCGGTGGCAAGGTCAAAGAGTATCATATCATTCTTGATCCGGTAAAGCTTAGTAATCTTGGTATTACACCAGCTTATATAGCTGATGTTCTTTCGAAGTCTAATTTTATCACTTCAAATGGATTAACTTCTGATTATAACCGTCTTTATTTAACTCTCACCGATGCTGCTATTGAACAAAAAACAGAACTTGAAAATACGCTTATCATTAATTCATCAAAAAGTAAAGTTCATATTAAGGATATTGGAAAAATCGAAGTGGCCGAAAGAAGAGATTTCATAAAAATAAATGCTGATGGAAAAGATGTACCGCTTATCGCAATTGTTAAACAGCCCACAGCAAATTTAATTGATGTTACAAATGGTGTTAAATCTCTTTTAAGTGAAATTCAAAAAACACTTCCTAAGGGTATTGAACTCCGAATGTTTTACAATCAGGCAGATTTTGTCGGCGATTCAATCAGCAGTCTTAAAGATGTTCTATGGATTGGATTGTTGCTTGCAATATTTATCACGGTTCTTTTCCTTCGTTCATTAAAGGCAAGTTCAGTCATACTCATTACAATTCCCATAACCCTGGGACTAACTCTTATTATTCTTTTTGCTCTGAACTATACATTTAATATAATGACCATTGGTGCAATAGCTGCTGCAATCGGATTGATTATAGATGATGCAATTGTTGTAGTGGAACAGATTCATCGTACGCACGAGGAAAATCCTGAAGAAAATAGTTATCATCTTGTTGCCCGTGCGGTAAAGTACTTACTCCCGGCTATGATTGGATCTTCGCTCAGCACAATTGTCATTTTCCTGCCTTTTATTCTGATGGGTGGTGTAGCTGGTGCATACTTTAAAGTAATGACAGATACGATGATCATCACACTTGTTTGCTCATTCTTTGTAACCTGGATTGGCTTGCCAGTAATTTATATATTATTTTCATTTGAAAAACATTCAGTAAAAAGAAAGTCGCACGCTGTTAAAACTTTGAGGTTTGTAAGTTTCTTTATTAGCAAACCTTACCTATCAGGGATATTTGTTTTACTTCTGATAGTCAGTGCTTTTATTATTCTTCCCAAATTACCATCTGGCTTTTTACCAGATATGGATGAAGGTGCTATTGTTCTCGATTATCAAAGTCCTGCAGGTTCTTCACTTGAAGCAACAAATAAAATGTTAAATGTTGTTGATAAGATTATATCACAGATTCCGGAAGTTGAAGGATTTTCCAGAAGAACCGGAACCCAGATGGGATTTTTTATTACTGAAGCCAATAATGGAGATTATTTAATACAATTGAAAAAGAACAGGTCAAGAACCACAGATAAGGTTACAAATGTAATCCGAGCCAAAATAGAATCAACTTTACCCGGGCTTCAGGTTGATTTCGGGCAGGTTATTGGCGATATGCTTGGCGATCTGATGGCTTCAGTTCAACCTATCGAAGTAAAAATATTTGGAGACGATCACAAAAAATTAGTCGCTCTTGCTGATAGCGTTGCCGGAATTGTTGAAAATGTTAAAGGAACTGCCGATGTTTTTAACGGGATTATTATTGCAGGTCCTGAAATAAATATTGAGCCTAAAATTGCTAACCTTGCTCAGTATCAGTTATCACCCAGTGATTTCCAGTTTCAGATGCAGACAAAAATTGAAGGATCCATTGTTGGCTCTATTCTTGAAAAAAATCAGCTAGTTGATATTAGGATGCTGGAAAATTCCAAACCTGTTTCTCTCAATAATCTAAAACATGGATTTATTTTTCTTAATGACGGAAAGTTAAAACCAATAGATGAATTTGCTGATCTGGTTGTTAACGAAGGAGTTGCTGAGGTCGATCGTGATAATCTGAAACAGATGGTTGCAGTTACAGCACGTCTAAACAACCGGGATTTAGGAAGTACATTAAAGGAAATTCAGCAGCAGGTACAGTCAAAAATTACATTACCTCCGGGTTATCAGATTGTTTATGGCGGTGCTTATGCAGAGCAGCAAAAAGCATTTAAAGAATTACTTAGCATTCTTATTTCTGCTGTGTTGTTAGTATTTACTGTAATATTATTTTTATTCAGAAGTCTTAAAATCTCTTTTGTAATTATTTTCCTGGCAGTTATTGGAATGACAGGAAGCCTGTTGGCTCTTTTTATTACAGGTACTCCGCTCAATGTTGGCAGCTACACTGGTATTATTATGATTGTCGGCATCATAGGTGAAAATGCAATCTTCACATATTTACAGTATCAGCAAAACCGCAAAAATAATTTGAATAAAAATGATTCGATCGTTCAATCTGTCTCTACTCGTTTGCGTCCCAATTTGATGACTGCTTTAGGTGCAATAACGGCTTTATTTCCTTTAGCTCTCGGAATCGGTACAGGTGCACAAATGCATCAACCTCTAGCTATTGCAATTATTGGTGGTTTTATTCTTGCATTGCCTTTACTTTTGGTTGTTCTGCCCACTTTATTAAAATTGCTCGAAAAATAAATCTTAACAGTATAAATTCTATTTAATGCTTCAAAATCTCTTCAGATTTGAATTATATATTGTCTTTGTACTTATTCAATAAATATCAGAAGGTATTAATATGAAAACTTTATTTGCTCTATTATTTTTATTTGTTTTTTCATTTTCGTCTTTTTCCCAGGAATCTACAGTCCCTGTTAATGTTAAAAATTCATTTTCCCAAAAATATCCCGGAATTAAAGAAGTAAAATGGGAAAAGGAAGGTAAAGACAAATTTGAAGCAGGCTTTACACAAAATGGAATTAAGACTTCAGTAGTATTGGATGAAGAAGGAGAAATTGAAGAAACTGAAACTCAGATTCAGTTGAATGAATTGCCATCTGGTGTGTTATCCTATGTCAAAACTAATTATAAAGATTTTATTATCTCAGAAACAGCAAAAATCGTGAAAGCAAATAATGAGGAATTATTTGAAGCAGAAATTACAAAAGGAAATAAAAAGCAGGATTTATTATTTGATAAATCTGGGAATCCAGTGCAAAAAAAGTCTGACTCAGATGATGAAGAAAATGTTGAGGAAGATGGCGATTAAATGGAAAGCAATTTAAAGTAAAATAATAAAGCTTTGCGAACTGATTGGAATTGACATTAATCGATTTAATTGAAAAGTTTCGCAATAGTTCTAACCGCGAAACGGGGAATGTTTAATCTTATTCTTACTAAAAGTTCAAATATCTTGCATCAGCTTCAATTTTAAATTTTAGCCATAATTCCATTACTTATTAAAATTTCTTTCATCTGAGAAGATAATTTTCAATATCTGTAATTAGTTAACGCAGTCAAAAGTGTTGATTGTTATTAATAGTTGCAGAAAGGCAAATAATCCTCAGAATTAGAATATTTAAAATTTCAGCCGGAAAATAACTTTTGGAACGGTCTTGGTATAACATAAATATCCAAGGGGCGAGTTTAAGATTGTTTTTAGTTTAACGGAGGTTTAATAAATGAAAAATTTGAAACTTTTATTTGTGCTAATTCTGGGAAGTATTTTCTCAGTAAGTTTCGCTCAAGGACATCATGGTAATGGTGGTTATAATCCTGATTCTCTTGATGTTGTTACAGTTGAAGGATATACAATCGTAGATACGACTTATATGCATCCGATGTATTTTCTTGACGAAGATAACGATGGAACAGCTGAATATTTTTTGAACTTCGGTCCTTATTGGTATGAGCCCGACAGTAGCAATTCCACAAGACCAAATGACGGAGACTATATTACAATCACGGGAGGTCTGGTTGATTCAACGATGTGGAATATGCCAGCAGTTGTTGTTTATGAAATCAATGGAGAATTCTGGAGAGATCCATTTGATCCTTTCTGGAATGAAATGGGACATCACGGTAGTAATTGCGGACATAATATGGATAGTTGTCACACAATCGGTTTTGGCTGGCAACACGATCCCCCACAGACAGTTTCAATTTCCGGCTACGCTCTTCTTGATTCAACTTTTATGATGGTCCATTATTATCTCGATGAAGATAATGATGGAACGCCGGATTACTTTTTAAATTTTGGTCCTCCTTGGTATGAACCCACAAGTGGAGCAACAAGACCGGAAGAAGGTGACCAGGTTGACATAGTCGGTGGATTAATTGATAACGGTAGTTTCCCAATGGTGATTGTATATGAGATAAACGGATTATTCTGGCAGGATTCCACTTTGTTTGGCGGAAACTTTGGAGGTGGATGGATTCACAGATATATGAATCAACCGGTTCAGTTTAATTCTCCATTTGATGAGAAGGATCAAATGCAAATGAATCCTGGCTGGTGGATGATGGGTGGCGGTGGTCAGGGTGGAATGCATGATTCACTTTTCTGCCAGATTTTTGAAATACTACCCGGAGATATTTTCGAGCTTGGAAATGAAAACGCATTTGCAGGTTATGAAGTAGACTTTTTCTTTGCCGGAATGATGGGCGGAGGAATGGGAGGAATGGGTTGCGGCGACCATATGCAGTTTGCAAGCAATGCTGATTTCCAGTTTCATTATTCTGATGAACAACTTTCACAATATAATATTGATGAATCATCTGTACAGGTAAAGTTCTGGGATGGTGACCTAAGCAGCTGGATGCCGGTTTCTAATTCTAACCTGAATACTGTTACAAATACTATCAGCTTCAGCAATGATGTTGTAGGAAACTTTTTCATTTTGACAGGTGATAGTCCTACCTCAGTTGAAACAGGAACAAATTTGGTTGCTGATAATTACAAGCTTCTACAGAATTATCCGAATCCGTTTAATCCATCTACTACAATTGAATTTACTGTTCCTGAAAAATCAGATGTAAGCTTAGCTGTTTACAATCTGCTTGGGGAAAGAGTTGCCGTTCTGGTTAACAGCAGTTATGAAAAAGGAAGTTATAAGGTGAACTTTGATGCATCCGGATTAGCTTCGGGGGTTTATATTTATCAGCTTCAGACAAATAATGTTACGATTGCAAAAAAGATGCAGTTGCTGAAATAACAAAAGGGGAATTTGTTGAAATAGGGGAAAGTTACTGATTAGAAAAAAGGCGACTTGAAGGTCGCCTTTTCTATTTTAAATAATTTTAGAATTAAAAATTCATATTCAATGATAACCCAATCCCATTTTGATTAACTGATGGCATTAAATTGACCTTGCTCAAAAAACTATTCTTACTTTCCCTTTCTTCTTCCGAGTTTGCAATTGTACTGCCGATAAAATATCCAAGTGCAGCGCCGACAACTATATCTGAAAACCAGTGTTTGTTATCGTACATTCTCTGGTAAGCTGTCAATCCAGCTAAACTATAAAGCCCGATTGTTGCATAAACATTATTAATTCTCCGGGCAAGAATTGTCGAAACAGCAAATGCTGTGGTAGTGTGTCCTGAAGGAAAAGAAACATCCTCTTCTTTTAAAGTATAATCAAAAAAATCTCCCGGACCATCATTTTCATAAGGACGACCACGGCTTAAAGTAATTTTTAAAATGCCTACCGTCAAACCTGAGTATATAACTGATTCAACAACCATCCTTCCTGTTGAGGAAATATCTTTATTATCAAATAATAGTCCGGTTAAATATAATCCGCCACCAAGAATTCCTGTAGTGACACTTCTTCCATATTTTTCTCCGATAGGAGTGACATTATCCATAAAAGAAGTACGATTATTTGATACTGTGGTTTTGATTTGAGAATCCGATAAAAAAGCAACACCGGTAAAAGCTACAACTGCCCCGGTTATATATAAATCAGATGAAGAAAAATTAAGTGGTGCTTTTAAAATGTTTAATCCATCGTCAAAGAAATTCGAAATGTCTTTATTAATGCTAATCTTGTTATTTGTACATGGCGGAATCGAAGATTTCAATTTCAAATCTGATTGTGAAAATCCATTAGACGAAAACACAAAGAAGAATAGAATTGCGGATATTTTAACCCTGTTCATTTAACTCCCGAATCAAAAAAAATAAAATGTATTTAGAATGATTAAACAATAAATATGCCCGGTAAGTTTCCCTTGGGCATTCAAATAATCGGTAAGCTAATTATCGATGAAATTCCAATGATTTTTTATCTTGTAAAATTTACTATGTGATAATAGTAAATTTGCTAATAATTACAAATAGAAAGTTTTGAGGTTAATTTCGATGAGCAGTATATTTTTTAAGGATTTTGATTAACATGTTCTAAATAGTTCAACTCCTGACGGAGTTGTGGCATAGTTTTCCAATATAGATTGCTACAAATATTTAATACCTACGGGATTGTTGAGAAAATAATTGTTTATAAATTTGTTTGAGTATAGAAAAACAATTCCCGATAGGGAATTTATGTTTGTAACTAATAATATCTGAACAAATTTGACAATACCATAGGGATTGAACATAAAGCCAATTTTATCCGTGTGGTTAAAATTGTTACAAGCAAATTATTTCCATTCTTTGTAATTTTGTACGGATATTTTCTACAGATTAATACTTCGGAGAATTCTGAATGAAAGACACACCAATAAATTCTGAAATAGTTTCCCAAAAGATAAAAGATAGTAACCTCGAAAATGTCGGCAAGGCAACAATAAGGGAAATCAAAAAACTTATTGATGATATTGAAAAAGCAACCGGGGAAAAGTTTATACGAATGGAAATGGGTATTCCCGGGCTGCCATCAGCAAAAGTTGGAGTAGAAGCTGAAATAGATGCACTTAAAAAAGGAGTGGCAAATACATACCCGGATATCCAGGGAATTCCCGGGCTGAAAAATGAAACTTCCCGGTTTGTAAAAATGTTTTTAAATGTAGATATAGATCCTGAAGGATGTGTGCCGACTGTCGGCTCGATGCAGGGAGGATTTGCATCTTTCATAGCAGTTAACCGGATGTACAAGGGAAAAGATACCACACTTTTTATCGATCCGGGTTTTCCTGTTCACAAACAACAGCACAAAGTTCTCGGACAAAAATATGAAACTTTTGATGTTTATAATTATCGCGGTGAAAAGCTTCGTGAAAAATTAGAATCCATTTTATCCAAAGGAAATATTTCAGGAATGCTTTATTCAAATCCAAACAATCCTTCGTGGATCTGTTTCACTGAAAAAGAGTTGCAGATAATTGGCGAAATGTCGTATAAATATAACGTGGTCGTACTTGAAGATCTTGCCTATGTCGCTATGGATTTTCGGAAAGATCTTTATACTCCGGGAAAACCTCCTTACCAGGCAACGGCAGCGAAGTATACTAACAATTATATCTTGTTCATTTCGAGTTCAAAAGCTTTCAGCTATGCCGGGCAAAGAATCGGGATGATGATTATTTCCGATGAACTCAGAAAAAAGAAATGCCCTGATTTAAAAAGATTTTATACCACAGATAATTTCGGTCATGCAATGATTTTTGGAACTCTTTATCCTTTGAGTGCCGGGGTAACACACTCAGCTCAGTATGCTGTTGCAGCAATGTTTAAAGCCGCAAGTGACGGGGAATTTAACTTTGTTGATATCGTTAAAGAATATGGTGAAAAGGCAAAAATAATGAAGAAGCTTTTTACGAAAAATGGATTTAATATTGTGTATGATAAAGATGAAAATGAACCAATCGCTGATGGATTTTATTTCACATTTTCATATCCGGGATTTTCCGGGGAAGAACTTTTGAAGGAAATGATTTATTATGGTATAAGCGCTATCTCCCTGGCAATTACGGGAAGTGAACGGCTTGAGGGAATCAGAGCTTGTGTATCTTTAGTTCAACGAAGCCAGTTTCCCGATTTAGAAATGAGGCTGAAAAAATTCAATGAAGATCATGCAGCTAATTAATATATTATTAAAGTTTGATAAAGGAATTTTCGATTGTTAAATTCGCAGATGATATTTAAAACAAAAATCAATTTTACGATATGAAAGTTTCAGAATTATTAGAAGAAAATTTTATTCTAACAAAGTTTAAAAGCCTGGATAAAGAAGACGCGATTAATGAATTGATCGATCTTTATAAAAACAATGACAAAGTTGTTGATATTGAACAGGCACGTAAGTCGGTTCTCGATCGCGAAAAAATAATGTCCACAGGTGTTGGTAAAGGATTCGCAATTCCCCATGGAAAAACAAATGCAGTTAAAGATATACTTGCTGCTTTTGGTAAATCAGACGAACCGATTGATTATGACGCACTCGATGGTAAACCAGTTAACCTGATTTTTCTTCTTGTAGGGAAAGATAATCTTGTGAGCAGTCATATAAAATTGTTAAGCCGTATTTCCCGTTTGATGAACAAAGATGATTTCAGACAAAGATTGGTGGAAGCAAAATCTGCACAGGAAATTCTTAAAGTTTTCGAAGAAGAAGAAAAAGAATATTCGGACGTTTAGTATCTCTTCCCAGATCAATTTTTTTATTCACTTCCTTTTTTATGATTAAAGCAATAGCCGGAACAAAAGATATTCTTCCTGCGGACATTCCGAGATGGAAACATCTTGAGAATACTATCCAGAATATTTTTGCAAATTTTAATTACAAAGAAATCCGCACACCGGTTTTTGAAGAAACTTCACTTTTTAAACGAAGCGTTGGTGAAGAAACCGACATTGTAAGTAAGGAGATGTACACATTTCTTGACCGAAGCGAAACCTGTATTACATTAAAACCCGAAATGACTGCAGCAGTTGTTCGTTCATTCATTGAACATTCACTTGGGGCTCAACAATCGCTCGTAAAACTTTTCTACATTTCGCCGATGTTTAGACAGGAAAGACCACAAGCTGGCAGACTAAGACAATTTAACCAGTTTGGCGCAGAAGCTCTTGGCAGCAAATCTCCTTTACTTGATGTTGAAATGATCCAGATGTCTTATAACATTTTAAAATCAGTTGGTTTGAAAGATCTTTCAGTAAAAATTAATTCACTTGGAATGCCTGAAGCCAGGGAGAATTACAAAAAAATATTAAAAGAATTTTTAAACGATAAAAAAGATTTACTTTCCGAAGAAAGTAAAAAAAGATTAGAAAAAAACATTCTCAGGATTTTTGACAGTAAAGAAAAACAAGATCAAAAAGTTTTGAAAGATGCTCCTGTACTTATTGATTACATAGATTCTGAAAGTAAAGAAGATTTTGAAACCGTAAAAAAAACATTAACAAAACTAAATATTCCATTTGAGATTGATCCGGCTTTGGTTAGGGGATTAGATTACTATACAAAATTGACTTTTGAAATAATCAGCGGAAGTGTGGGCTCGCAAAGTGCACTTTGCGGCGGTGGTAGATACGATTTGCTTGTTGAAAGTCTTGACGGGAAACCAACTCCTGCGACAGGTTTTGCCGCAGGAATAGAACGAATTCTTCTTGCCTGCGAAAATGAAAACAGTTTTTCTTTGCCTGATCAGCGAATAGATATTTATTTAATCAGATTAGTAAACGAACTTGAGAATGATGCTTCATTGTTTGTTTCTGAATTAAGAAAGAAAAATCTTTCTGTGGAATTGGATTATTTGCAGCGAAGTGTAAAAGCACAAATGCGTGAAGCAAATAAAATGAATGCTAAGTTTACATTATTCTTTGGCGGTGATGAATATAAAAACGGGATGATCAATTTGAAGAATATGTCTGATGGAAGTGAAGAAAAAATTGCTTTGAATGATTTTGATAAGTTGACTTCCAAAATTAAGAACCAATGAATTTCATAGTCGGACGAAAACCTGTTCTTGAAGCAATAAATTCAGGTGAAGAAATTGAACAGGTTTATATTCTTTACGGTCAACAAGGGGGAATTATTAATGCTATTACAATTGCTGCAAAAAAAAGGGGAATAAAAGTAAACCAGATTCCAATCTCTAAATTCAAAGAATTTTCTACTGAAAAAAATACCCAGGGCGTTCTTGCAATAAAACCACAGTTTAAATATTCTTCACTCGAAGCAGTAATTGAAAAATCAAAACGGTCAAGATATCCATTACTATTAGTGCTCGATGAAATCCAGGATCCACATAACCTTGGTGCAATACTTCGTTCAGCAGAATGCAGCGGAGTTGATGGAATTATTCTTACAAGACATAAAAGCGCTTCAATCAATTCTACGGTTGTAAAGACCTCAGCTGGTGCAACAGAACATTTAATGATTTGCCAGGTAAACAATCTTGCCAGCACACTTGATGAATTAAAAAAGGAAAACTTCTGGATTGTCGGCTCATCATTGAATGAATCAAAAGATTATACTGAAGTTGATTACAATATTCCTGTTGTTTTAGTGGTCGGAAATGAAGAAAAGGGGATAAGAAAACTCACTGCGAACAAATGCGATTTCCTTGTGAAGATCCTTATGAAAGGAAAACTACAATCCTTAAATGTTTCCGTAGCCACAGGTATTTTACTCTTCCAAATACTTAACAAACGGCAACAAACTTTATAAATTATTTTATTGAATTACTGCCGGTAATCCCTTACCTTTAGTTCTGAATTTAGGGAGGAACCATGAAAATCGGGGTAGTATTTTCAATAATCTTCTTCTCCACAGTAATCTTCTCACAAACAATAGTCTTACCGGAATTTTCCGAGCTCAAAGGAATGGAAGATCAGCAGGGCAACACACATTTGTTTTACAGGATTTATGAATCTTATGAAAACGATCCGATGTACTGGTCGAAAAATGATATTTATCATTTTGATTTACTCAATCTAACAGACACTTTATTTTTAACTGCACGTTATCATCAGGATCCAACTTATAATTTTAATAGATGGATAAGTGATTTAGATTTTTGGAATAACAACCCGGCGGAGTTTATCTATTCCGGTGGTGCAGTAGGTGGACAGTACTGGGAAGGAAGTGCTTATGTAAAAAGATTTGATGGCTTTGAAAAAAACTTTGGTTACTTCAATGGATCGGCTAATTATGTAGACATTTCTCCCGGTAATGACAGCACATTATTTCTTGGTGTAAATACGGAAGGTGGCTTTGGAATATTAAGTAGTTCCGATGGAGGAAGAAACTGGGATTCACTTTCTGCTGAATATCAATTTCTCTCACTCGATCCGTATTCAGAGAATATTTATTTTGTTGAAAATCAGGACAGACAATTATTCAGAACAACAGATACAGGGAATACATTTAATCTTGTTGATCCTGAATTCCTGGTTGATACACGTTTTTGCTATGACTCTGATGGGATTCATATTTATAGAAAAGCAGGTAATAAGTTAGTTGTTTCTGAAAATCTCGGCGAGCAGTTTTCCTGGCAAACTGTGTACACAAATCCAACAACAAATCCGTTTTATTTCAGTAATGATAATTCAGAAGCCGGTTCAATATTTATAACTGATAGAAAAAACATTTTACATTCAACAGATTATGGGAACTCATTCAGTCTATATAGCTCACTGGAAAGAAAAATTGTCGGCATTTATAAAAAACCAAATTCGGATATACTTTATGCCGCCACAAAATACAAAATATATGAAATCACTCCTGATACAACTCAGGTAATAAAATCACTTTCAGTCCCCGAAGAAGTACTAAATTATTATCCTCTGGCAACTGGTAACAAGTGGGTATATGATGAGGTGACAGTTGTGTACAATCCATATCCAAGTGTTTCTCACATCATTCTTGTGAAAGAAGTATTTGAGGATACTTTAGCTCCAAATGGAAAACGCTACTTTAAAGTGAACGATGAAACATTATGGGAAAGTTCTGTTCTTGAAAGAGCTGATACATCTAATGGAAAAGTATACAGGTACTTTGAAGATCAGTCATTACCAGAAAATGAATATCCCGCTTATGATTTATTAGCCGAATTAGGGGACACTGTTGAAACTTACAGAATGGGATTTAATACAGTGATGTTTACAACAATGTATGATCAAACAACTTTTGAAAAATGGGGATTGAACAAACCCAAAAAAGTGTTTCAGGATTACACTCTCCATCCTCCAATTTTCTCACTGACACAAGATGTTGGATTGGATAGCATTTATTTTTATTTCGACTTTGGTGATACCTGGATAACTCTCAAAGGTTGCATAATTGACGGGGTAGTATACGGTGACACAGCAGTTGTTTCAGTCGAAGATGAAAAACCAAATACACCAACAAAGTTTTCACTCTCACAAAATTATCCCAACCCATTTAATCCAACTACGAAAATCAGTTGGCAAATACCTGTCGGCAGTCAGCAAACTTTGAAAGTATTTGATGTCCTTGGAAAAGAAGTTGCAACGCTGGTTGATGAATACAATCCTGCAGGAAAATATGAGGTTGAGTTTGATGCCTCATCGCTTCCAAGCGGAGTTTATTTTTATACTTTATCAGCAGGAAATTATACAGAGACAAAAAAGATGATGCTAATTAAATAAATTATTTTGCGTATGGGGATATCTCAACAAGAAGTCATGCCTCTTTTCTATCTTCAAAGACAATATTGTTTCAAAATGTAAATAAATTAAGCTAAATTCATTTTAGTTAATTTTCGTTTATTGATTTTTGAAAGATGATAAATACTGAAATCGTTCATTTAAAACTTAAGTGTTTTATAAAACATGTTTTTTTCATCATTGCATTTTCTAACCTAACCACAACTGCACAATCCATTTCAGAGCTAAATTGGCAATCAATTGAACCCGGCATTAATTCAAAATTAAATAAGGTAATTCTTTTTTCTCCAACATCCGGAGTTATTTCAGGAAATAAAATTCTGCTATTAGAAAACGACAAATGTATTTTGTTAAATAAACAGCCTCCTCTGCCAGCTCATTTAATCTACGCTAAAAATAAAAATTCTATTTTCGTTTCATCCGATACAAAATATCAGGAATCTGAGATGTTTTATTGGAACGGAATAACTTGGGAAGAATTCTACCATCCTTTAGCGAATAATATTACAGATATGCATTTTAAAAATAAAAGTAATGGAATTATTTGCGGTCTGGGTGAAATTGCAATACTGAAAGATAACAAATGGAAATTTCTACCACCTCCGACTAATAAAATCGTAATAAATGTTTGTGAACAGGATGACACCGTTTGGGCTTTGACTTTATTTGATGGGCTTTACAAATATACTTCCGAATGGAAAAAAATAATTAACTCTGAGAATGTTCATTTAATAAAAGAATTTAACAACAAAATTTTTGTAATTGGTTCTGATTTTTTTGGTTATATAAAATCTGATTCAATTTATCAGGTAGCTGAAAATGCAGCGTTGCAAAATATTCGTGCCGTTGATTTTATAAATAGCGACAGATTTTTTGCTGTAGGATTAGATGGATTAATTTTACAATACAACAATTCACTTTTTGAAATATTGAAATCTCCAATAAATTCTAACCTGAATTCAATTATGATGATAAATGAAAATGAAGGCTGGATTGTTGGAGACGATGGAATAATTTTGCATTTAACAAATCAAAAAGTTGAAAATCTATTTACAAATAAATGGCAGGGATTTGAACCTGAAACTTTTTATTCTTTTGCAAAGGTTGTTGATGATGGTTATGGTGTTGTTGCACAAGATTTTAATAGTGATGGTAAACCTGATATTTTCGTCTGCGGGCTTTACGAAAATAATCATCTTTATATAAATAAAGGAAATTTGCGCTTTATTGATGAAGCAACTGAAAGATCTGTTGCCGGTAAAACTATTGATACTGATAAAAGAAGAGAATTAAACCTTGGTGCATGCGCCGGGGATTTTGATAACGATGGGGAAATTGATCTTTATGTTTCTTCATTAACAACACAAAATAAATTATATCACAATTTAGGTGATGGTTATTTTGTTGACTACTCAAGGTTTGCAAACTGTGGAGCTGAAGAAAATGATAGAACAAATGCGGTTATTACAGGAGACGTAAACAATGATGGAAGTTTAGACATTTTTATTTGCAATGAAAATACTTCAAACAGACTTTTTACAAATAATGGAGCAGGAATATTTACGGAAGCAACACAAGAAGTTAATTTAACATCTGAATTTGGGGGAACGGGAGCTTCTTTTGCTGATATTGATTCCGACGGTGATCTTGATCTTTATGTAGCAAATTGGTCTTGCAAAAATAAACTGTATAAAAATTTATATAAAGAGACTGGTCAACTTACTTTTATTGATTTTACTGATTCCGCAAATGTAGGCGGCGAAACCTATACTAAAAGTAATGGAGTTGTTTTCGCTGATGTTGATAATGATGCTGATGTCGATCTTTATGTTACAAATAGAAAAACTCCGAATAATTTTTATCTGAATAACGGCAATGGAATATTCACAGATTTAACCGCAGAATATTTTGAAAAGGATTCTCTGGAAAGTTACAGTGCAGCCTTTGCAGATTTTGATAATGACGGATTTAAAGATTTATATTTAGCAAATGTTGGAGAAAATAAATTTTATAAAAACCTGGGCGGGAAAAAATTTATTGACAAAACCGAATTATATGGAGCAGGTATAGATGGATACAGCACCGGACTTGCTGTCTCAGACCTGGATAATGATAAAAACTTAGATTTGTATGTTGCAAACTATATTGGAACAAGCAGTGCGATTTTAAGAAATAAATCAAATCAATCTAAAGCTATAAAACTAAAATTAGAAGGAATAAAGGATAACACTTCTGCAATTGGAGCTAAAGTCTTCATTTACAAATCCGGCAATTTAAATTCAGACTCTGATTTGATTTGTTACCAGGAAATTAACGGCGGTTCTGGTTATAGCTCAATGAACGATCTATCTTTAATACTCCCTTGTTTAGACAATTACAGGGTTAATATAAAAGTAATTTTTCCTTCGGGGAAAACAATTACCAGGAAGGATGTTTTTGCCGGAAGTTCATTAACAATAAATGATACAAACGGGTATGACAGAAGATTTACACTTTTAGGAAAATTTGTCACAAGACTTCTTTTTGATCCACATAGATTATTCGAATTTCTCAAATGGGTTTTTGTTTTTGTTTTTTTAGGCTTTTCAACTTTAATAGGAATCAGGAAATATTCCTGGTCAATTAAAACAGTACTTATATCAGTATGTGTTGTTTTGTTTACTTATTATTTATTTCAGCATTTCCTGGAATTCGAAAACATTTTCTTTTCATCAATCCTTCCTTTATCAAGCATATTATTTTTTTTAGGCGTCATTCACCTTGAATACGAAAGGAAAAAATTAATAAGTGAAACAGAAGTTGAAAAGGAGAAACTTCGGGAAAAACTTTCGAGAGACTTACACGATGATCTGGCATCAACACTTAGCAGTGTGACTATATATTTGGAACTTCTTAAGCAAGCTTTAACCAATAACTCAAAGGATACCTGGACATTTTTTTACAAAGCAAACTCTTTATTAGTTAATGCAAAACAAACTATTACCGACCTTATATGGACAATAAAACCAAAACCGGAAAGAGTAACCGATTTTGCAACAAAAATAAGAGAAAATTTCATTCATCTTTTTAAAGAGAAAAAAATCCACCTAACTGTAAATGAAATAAATTTAGCCGAGACAAAATTTTTAACTTCAATTCAAAAACACAATGTTTACTTAATTATAAAAGAGTGTGTGAACAATATTTTAAAATATGCCGAAGCGACTGATGTTAAAATTGAAATTAAACAGAAAAATAAATTATTGCAGATTAGTATTATAGATAATGGCAAAGGCTTCGATAAAACTGGTATTAATTATGGGAATGGATTAAATAATATGAGAAAAAGAAGCGAAGAAATAGATGCCGTTTTTTCAATAGAATCAGAATTAAGTAGCGGAACAAAAATTACAATTTTGCTTAGATGACATAAATGCGTTATTGAAAGTTTCCTTTTACTTTTGAATTTTAATATTGAAAGAAAATTAAAATGATAAAAGTAACAATAATTGAAGACCACCCGGATTTTAGAGAAGGTTTAGCTCACCTGCTTAATGCAACCGAGGGCTTTGAATGCATTGGTGCATTCGGGAAAGCTGAAGACGGGATTTTAAACTTAAATAAAGAAACAAACGTTATACTGCTTGATATCGGTTTGCCGGGAATAAGCGGTATTGAAGCAATTCCTGAAATAAAAGCCAAACTTTCTGATGTAAAAATTATTATGCTGACTGTTTTTGATGACGATGATAATATACTGAAAGCAATAATGGCTGGTGCAGATGGTTATTTGTTAAAGAAATCCTCGCCAATTAAAATACTCTCTGCTTTGGAGGAAGCTATTACAGATGGGAGCCCGATAACGGCCAGCATTGCAAAAAAAATAGTTACATTGTTTAGAAGCTATGCTCCAACAAAAACCGAAGACTTCTATTTATCCGAACGTGAATTAGAAGTTTTAGAATTGATAGTAAATGGATGTGAAAACCAGGAAATAGCTGATTCCTTATTTATTAGTATTCAAACTGTCAGGAATCATATTCGTCATATTTATGAAAAGCTTCATGTACATTCAAAATCTCAGGCTGTTGCAAAAGCTATAAAAGAAGGGATTGTCTAAACACAAAAATAATTAAACCATTTCCCCTAAAAATCTTTCTTCATATTACTATACAATCACTATCTAAAATGATGCATTTGCGTCATTGAAACCCCTGGTTTTATTCTCCATTTTAAATACAATATAATTCTAAATTTAACCGGGGATAAAATGTATATAGACTTACAATTTTTTCGGAAATTTGCTTCTCTAATTATAATTACTTTCCTTTTTTCATTCCAAATTTTAGCACAAACCACTTATTATGTATCGCCAACCGGCAATAATGCAAACGACGGTAGCGAAGCAAATCCCTGGCTTACAATTCAAGGAGCAATAAATAATTCTTCAGTTGTTAATGGAGATATTATTATTGTTAAAGATGGAACTTATAATGAAAATATTAATGTTACAAAAGAAATCACAATTCAATCTGAAAACGGCTATGAAAACACAACCATAATTGCTCTTAATCCCGGGGATCATGTTTTTGAAGTAATTGCTAGTAATTTTACTATTGAAGGATTCACAATCTATGGTGCGACCAATTCCAATAAGGCTGCAATTATCACATCCTCCGTAACTAATTGTACTATCTTAAATAATCGGTGTGGATATGACGGCACGCATACTTCTTTTGCAGGAATCTGGATATCCAATTCAGCTAATTGTAATATATCGGACAATATCTGTATGTATAACTCTGAATATGGAATAAATTTGGGTGCTTCAAATTGTACCATAACTAATAATACATGTAGTTATAGTACTTATGGCTTTGTTAATGGTGGTACCGATAATGTGTATCGTGAAAATGTGTTCGAATTGAATGGACAATTCGGTTTGTATATTTATTCAGGAACAGTAAATCTTGGGAATAACGACATTAATGATAAAGGCAATAATACATTTAAAAATAATCCAAACCGTGATGTTTGGAATAACACCTATTATCCGGTAAATGCATATTATAACTATTGGGGAAGTAATGATGCTTCAACAATTGACTCGCATATTTACGATAATGAAGAAGGACGAGGTGAAGTTTTTTTTGATCCATTTAATCCGAAAGTTGTTAATACTTTTTATGTTTCTCCTTCCGGCAATGATGCAAACGACGGTAGCGAAGCAAACCCCTGGCTTACAATACAAGGAGCAATAAATAATTCTTCAGTTGTTAATGGAGATATTATTATTGTTAAAGATGGAACTTATAATGAAAATATTAATGTTACAAAAGAAGTTATAATTAGATCTGAGAATGGTTATACGGCAACAACAGTTATTGCCGCTGATTATCATTATGATGTATTTAAAATAACTGCAAATAATGTAACAATTGATGGCTTTACAATTTATGGAACCACCTATAGATGGAATTATGATGGTGCCATTGAATTAATCGGAGTAAATAATTGTACTATAACCAACAATTGTTGTGGATTAGATGATACTCACAATAACTTGATGGGAGTTATACTAAATTCTAATTCGGATAATAACACAATCTCAAATAATATATTGAGTTATACCGGATGGTATGGAATACAAATAGCTGGTGGCAGCGACAATAATCTGATTTTAAACAATGAAATATCTTTTAATAACAGCCACAATGCTAATTGGCATGCAAGCGGGATAATTAATGATGAGAGTAGTCTGTCAAATAAAGTTAGAGGAAATATTATTGAGAATAATGAAGATTACGGTGTAAGAAATGATAACAGTAATATTAATCTTGGCAATAATGATATAAATGATAAAGGGAACAATACCATTAAAAATAATGGACTTTATGATGTTGCCAATGGAAGTGTTCCTATAAATGCTTACTATAATAATTGGGGAACAAATGATACTACGATAATTGATCATCATATTTTAGATAATGAGGAAGGTCGTAGTGAAGTATTTTTTGATCCGTTTAATCCGGCAGTTGTTAATACATTTTATGTTTCAACAACAGGTAACGATTCAAGCGATGGAAGCGAAGCAAATCCATGGCTTACAATTCAAGGAGCAATAAATAACAATTCTGTATGTAATCAAGACATCATAATAGTAAAAAATGGTACCTATACAGAAAACGTTAACGTTACAAAAGAAATTACATTTCAATCTGAAAATGGTTATTCAGAATCAACTATTATTGCTGCTGATTACCATTATTCAGCCATTAATATTTCAGCAAATTATGTTACTATCAATGGATTTACCATATATGGTTCAACTTCAACTTTTTATACAAACAATCTTGCCTCAATTTATATTGAAGGTCAAACAAATTGTGCAATCTTAAATAACAAGTTTTATTTAGACCAAAGTTATGGACACAATAGTTACCGTTCAATTTTTCTCAGAAACTCTGATTATAATTTGATTTCAAATAATATTTGCAGTTATAGCAGCTACGAAGGAATATTACTTTATGAAGGATCGGACAACAATGAAATCAGAAACAATACATGCAGTTATAATAATTGGGGAATTTCAAATACAAGTTCAAATAACATCTTAAGGGATAATATATGTGAAAATAATACTAATTACGGAGTTTATTTAGTTTCCGGTTCTGCAAACCTTGGTAACAATGATATTGATGACAAAGGAAACAATACATTTATGAATAATGGAACTTACGATGTTTATAACGCAACTGGTACTGCAACAAATGCTTATTATAATTATTGGGGAAGTATTGATTCAACTACAATTGACTCACATATTTATGATAATGAAAATGGCACTGGTGAAGTATTTTTTGACCCCTGGCTTAATGAACCCCTCCCGGTTGAACTAACAACATTTACAGCAACTATAAAGAATAATTCCGTTCTATTAAATTGGCAAACTGCAACAGAAGTAAATAATTATGGTTTTGATGTAGAACGAAAATCTGAAAACGGAAGTTGGAGTAAGATTGGATTTATAAATGGTAATGGAAATAGCAACTCGCCAAAGTTTTATAGTTATACAGATGAAATTGTAAATTCTGGAAAGTGTTACTATAGACTAAAACAAATTGATAATGACGGAACATTTGAATATTCGAAAACAATAGAAGTAATTTTGAGTCTGCCAACAAAATATTCTTTAAGTCAAAACTATCCTAATCCATTTAACCCAAGTACCTGTATTCAATATGCAATAGGCAGTAGGCAATATGTACAACTGATAGTATATGATGTGCTTGGAAATGAAATAGACAAATTAGTATACGAAGAAAAACCTGCAGGGAAATATGAAGTTGAGTTTAATGATTCATCCTTACCAAGCGGAATTTATTTTTATCAGCTTAAAGCAGGTTCATTTATTCAAACGAAGAAAATGATTTTAATCAGGTAAATATAAGTAAATCAAAATGAAGGCTGGCTCCCAAAAAATTCGGTTTAGATTTTAACGAAAATGTTTGTGTTATAAATAATTTTTTATAATTTACTTTAAATCTTATCGATGTTTTTTAACTAACTTATCCTTCAGTATTAAAAGGAGGCATCATGCCTAAATTCTTGACCGTATTTTTTGTAATGCTTTTTTCATTTTTTGCATTTGCACAAACATCCTTGATGGATTTTGGCTCTGCCAATGTTTCTGGAAATTCCATAATTGAAGCACCTTTGATGGCGCCAATTACCTTCCTTGATCAGGCACCAAACGGGGTGAACGGAATTTTTGCAGATTCAGATTGTCAGCTTTGCGGAACTTTACAACAAACAGTTGCTGGTAATTTTACAACCGCAACAGGTGGTTCTTCAGTTGGCATCACCGAACTTGTAATTTGGGGTGGGTATTATCCTGAAAACATCCCAAACACAACTGATGACTTTACATTTATACTTCATTCTGATAACGCAGGACAACCAGGGACAGATTTGGATACCCGAACTGGTATTGAAGCAACTAGTCGTGTAACCACAGGTGTTACACTGTTTGGTACCGATGAATATATGTTTACTTTTGACTTTAGTGCTAACCCAATAATAGTTCCCAGTGCAGGAACATATTGGTTAGAATTGTTTAATAACAGTGTTGAATCCGGCAACTTTTACTGGGAGACAGGAAACCTTGACGGCACACACGGTGTAGCAGGAAGCGGATGGTATACAACAACACCAGGTACATCCTGGAATTTAGACGCTGCAACAGATATGAGTGCTATGATTAATGGTGACGACAACATAGTTCCGGTTGAGTTTGTAAGTTTTCTAGCAAATACAACAGGGGCTAACGTAAACTTAACTTGGACAACAGCAACAGAAACAAACAATCAAGGGTTTGAAATTCAGAGAAGCTCCAACGGAACTGAATACGGGACAATCGGTTATATTCAGGGGCATGGAACAACAGCTGAAACTCAAAACTATAACTATACAGACAGAGACGTTGCAGTTGGTTCGTATACATACAGATTAAAACAAGTTGATTTCAATGGTACATATCAATATTCAAGCACCATTGATGTTGATATGGTCGCACCAAAAGAATATTCATTAGATCAGAACTATCCAAACCCATTCAATCCGAGTACCAAGATAAACTTCAGCCTGGCAACTGACTCGAGAGTAAGCTTGAAGATATTTAATATATTGGGTCAGGAAGTTATGACGCTGATCAATGGTAATCTTGTAGCAGGTGGACATGAAGTTAAATTTGATGCATCAGGACTGAACAGTGGCATATATTTCTACAGGTTAGATGCAACTGGTGTAAATGGGAATAACTTCTCCGATGTTAAGAAGATGATACTGAACAAATAAAAAAATATTTATATCTATTAGTAAGCCCGGCAATTTGACCGGGCTTTTTTATTTGAGATCATCTGAAAAAACAGAGTCAATTTTTGAACGTAGATTATAACCTGATGACATTACTTCACCGTAAGCACCTGTAGATCTTATTGCGATCAAATCACCCCTTTTTGTTTCGGGAAGCATAACTGCCTTACCAAATGTATCTGACGATTCACAGATTGGTTCTACCACATCGTATTTATTTTCTTTAGCTGATGATGTAATATTTTCAATTTTGTGATGAGATTGATAAAGTGCAGGTCTGATCAGTTCAGTTGTTCTTAATAAGCGGAAATAATATTTTTGCTGGAACTCAAGGCGATGGAATATCCCGTTCAACTAACAATGGTTCATACTGGACTGCAGTCAACAATGGTTTAACTAATCTAAATAAACGTTCATTATCAACTATGTTTGCAAGTTAGAGTAAAAAGTGTTTTTTTATGATTGCAAACTTTTGATATTTCCAAATCTGCGCATCGCAATGCTTGTAAAAAAATGTTCAAGATTTTTTATGCAGTATTTATATAAAAAAAATATTTTTTTTCTTTTCAGTTTTATGATTGCAATTACTAATGTTTATTCGCAATCAATTCCTTTTAATCGTCTTACAACTAGTAATGGCCTTTCTAATAATTATGTTTATGATCTGCTACAAGACCGTTTGGGTTTTTTATGGTTTGCTACGGACGACGGATTAAACCGATTTGACGGGTACGAATTTAAAGTTTATAGAAATCATCCAGATGATAAAAACTCTATTTCTGATAATTCAATCTGGACGCTGACTGAAGACAGCGAAGGAAAAATCTGGATGGGAACAAAAAACGGTTTTGTAAACTGTTACGATCCCGTGCACGATAAGTTTATCTCCTGGCAAATAAAATCGGATATAACAAAAGAAAATCCTATTACTACAATTTACATTGACAGCAAAGACTCAATCTGGATTGGCACATACCGAAGCGGTGTTTGCCTATTAAATCCTGCAACAGGAAAAACCACCCACTGGTATTATATCCCAAACGATTCAACTTCGATAAGTAATAATTATATTTCATCAATTGTAGACGATGATTTTGGAAACATCTGGATAGGGACATTTAATGGTCTTAATAAATTTAATCCTAATAAACCGATAACAAATTTTACGCATTACTTTAATGTTAAAGCGAACAATAACTCTTTATCTGATAATTTAATTTGGGCAATTTCAGAATCAAATTTTAACAACAACACCTTATGGATTGGAACAGCAGGCGGATTAACAAAGCTAAACACGCAAACAGAATCATTTACACAGATTGAAATACCAAACCCAGATAATTTGCAATTTGGAATGAGCACTGCCTTTGTATTAGAAGATTTTGTTAATAATGATCAAATAATTTGGTCAAGCTCTTATGCAGGTTTGATCAGGCACAATATAACGAAAAATATTTTTAATCGATTTTTATACGACAAAGACAATTCGCATAGTTTAGTAAGTAATCAAATTAATAATATTCTTATAGATCGTTCTGGTGTTTTATGGGTAGCCACGCACAATGGATTGTGTTACTTCACAAATCAAAACATTAAATTTAATAACCCACAGCACTTTTTAGATAATTATTTTAATTCGGGTGAATTAAATAAACATAACATAAAAGCAATTGCACAAACTCCAGATGGTCAATTATGGTTCGGAACTGATAACGGCTTGTATCAGTCAAATAAATCAGATAAAAACTTTGCGCCTAAAAAAAACACAAAACTTGTAAATGAAAATATTTGGACTTTAGCAGCAGGCGATGATAATGATCTTTGGGTTGGGACCTACGGATATGGTTTATTAAGGTTAAACTATAAAACAAATCAATTATTAAAAACTAATGTAATTGATGGCATCACACAATCTTCCTCCAGAAATTTTATAAAATCACTTTTGGTTGATAATAAAAAAAATGTGTGGATTGGTTATTGGGGCGTTGGGCTGGCAAGATTAAACCTCACCACAAGTAAAATAAATTATTGGCATCATTTAACGGATAAACCAAATTCATTAAGCCACGATGATGTTTGGGTAATTTATCAAGACAGTAAAGACAGAATTTGGATAGGGACAAACGGTGGCGGGTTGAATTTATTTGATGAAAAAAACGGCGGAATTTTTTATCGTTTAAATTATGATCAAAAAAAACCCGCTGGATTAAGCAGCAACAGTATTTATTCAATTGCGGAATCTCAACAGAAAAACAATCCCAGCGATAGTACAACCACACTTTGGGTTGGGACCAATAATGGTTTAAATAAATTAGTCATCAATAATTCTAAAAGTGGTTTTAATTCTGTGCTCACGGATATTAAAATTACTAAATTCACAAACGAAGACGGGCTTGCGGATAATTCTATAAAAAGTATTGCTGAAGATGAAAACGGTAATTTGTGGCTGGGCACAAGTTCGGGAATTTCATTTTATGACTTACAAAAAAACACCTTTACTAATTATTCCTCTGCTGATGGTGTAATTGGAAATGATTTTAATTTTGTATCTGCTTTAAGACTTAAAAATGATTTAATTTTTATGGGCAGTACATCTGGTTTAAATTATTTTAGCTCAGGTAAAATTATTCAATCAAAATATCAGCCGCCTGTTGTATTCACAGATTTTCAAATCTTTAATAAATCTGTTAATGTTATATCAAAATCAAAGTTATCAAAAAACATTTTCTACACTAAGGCAATTACTCTTGGTTATAAAGAAAATGTTTTTTCATTTCAATTTGCTGCGCTTGATTACAATAGTACTAGCTCTATAAAATATATTTATCAAATGGAGGGGTTTGACAAAGAATGGATAGACGGCGGCATACGACGTTTTGTAACCTACACAAATCTAAATCCCGGCAACTACGTCTTTAAAGTAAAATCCACAAACAGCGATGGAGTTTGGAATGAGAATCCAGCGTCTATTAACGTTATGATTTCTCCGCCGTGGTGGCAAACAGGCTGGGCAATTATTTTATACTTTGTTGTTTTTGTTTTAGGTATATGGGGGATAATAAAATTTCAGGCAAACCGAACAAAACTTCAGCACGAATTAAAGTATCGTGAACTTGAGTCGTATCATTTTCGTGAAATAGAAAAAATGAAATCAAGGTTTTTTGCAAATCTATCACACGAGTTTCGTACACCGTTAATGCTGATCAAGGGGCCACTTGAAGAATTGATTAGTGGAAGAATTAAAGAAAACGCAACTAAATATTACAAACTATTATTGAGGAATACAGAAAAACTTCAGCAGCTTATTGATCAACTGCTTGAATTATCTCAGCTTGAATCGGAATCAATTCCTTTAAAATCTGAAGCTCAAGATATAGTTAAGTTGTTAAGAATATTTAACGCTTCTTTTACATCTTTGGCCGAACTTAACAATATTAAATTTAGTTTTAACTCATCAGTAGATTCTGCACCCGCTCTGGTTGATAAAGATAAGTTTGAAAAAATCATTAACAATTTGCTTAGCAATGCGTTTAAGTTTACTCCTGTTGGTGGAATAATTACAATTGATTTATCAGTAGAAAAGAAAAGAAATTTAGACATTGCAAGGGTTTCGGTTACCGATACAGGAATCGGAATACCAGAGGAACAGCAATCGAAAATATTTGATAGATTCTATCAAGTTGATGATCCTGCCAAAAGAAATACAGGTGGTTCGGGAATTGGGTTAGCACTCGTAAAAGAATTGGTACTGGTACATAAGTGGAAAATTTCTGTTAACAGCACCGAAGGCCAGGGAACTGAATTTTTAATTGAGATACCAATAAAAACATATGATGAAATTGATAAATCAAAAAAATATATTGAAGATAAAACGAAACCAAGTAACTGTTTATATGAGGAAAAAGTTGAGGATGTAAATCAGGAAGCTAAATCTTTAATTTTATTTGTTGAGGATACTGAGGATGTACGTAATTATGTTAATGATATTTTAAAAGCGGATTATAATGTTTTGCTTGCAGAAAACGCACAAGCAGGGCTTAAGATAGTCCAACAAAGTTTGCCGGATCTAATCATCAGCGATGTTATGATGCCCGGGATGGATGGTTTTGAGTTTTGCAATAAAATAAAAACCGATTGGAAAACAAGCCACATTCCCGTAATACTTTTAACTGCAAAAGCAACGCAGCAAAGCAAAATTAAAGGATTGGAAACCGGCGCCGATGATTATCTAACCAAGCCCTTTAACTTTACAGAGCTATCCGTAAGAATTAAAAATCTTATTATCCAACGAAAGCAACTCCGGGAAAAATTTGGCAAAGAAATTCTGGTTTCGCCGGAATCAGTAACAACCAATTCCCTTGATAAAGAACTTATAAAAAAAATAATTGATGCAATTGAAAAAAACCTATCAAACGAAAAATTTACTAGTGATAATCTTGCACAAGAGCTTTTTGTCAGTCGTAGCCAGTTAAATAGAAAATTGCAGGCAATTACAAATCAGGGTCCCGGGGTGTTTATAAGAGCCTATAAACTAAAACGCGCTGCACAAATGATTGTTGAAAATAAATTAAGCATAACACAAATTGCATATGAAGTCGGATTTGGAAGTTCGGCACAATTTACCCGCGCATTTCAAAAACATTTTAATTGTTTACCATCGGAGTTTAAGCAAACCAAATCCTAGAGGTTGCCTCAAAAGCCAAAAAATCCGGAGTTGTCATTCCCACGAAAGTGGGGATCTGTCTTTCATCTTATTTGTTTGGATTCCCGTTTTCACTGGAAGAACACCAACCTCAATTTTTAAGACAATCAGTACGATGCTGTATAAGTAATATTAACAATTAACATTCCACAAATAATATTTTGACTTTTTGAATTAAAACAGCAAAATGTTGAATCAAAAAAGCAATTTACCCTTTAACTAAAAATTTACTTTTGCATAAAAGATTTGCTGTGCTTAATAAAAATCATTTTGTTTTATCAAATATCAAGAATTCTAACGAAAGATTTTTGTAATGAAAAAACGCAAAAATAACGAGCTTAGCGTTAATGACAAATCAGATAACCAAATAAAAAAGCGAGAAAAACATCTTGAGATAAGTATTTATGTGCTATTGGTAATTGTAACCATAACTTTTATGCTAATATTTTTTAACCTTTTTTAAAAGAGAGGACAGGATGAAAAACCTAATAAGATATGATTTAAACAGTATCAAAAATGATTTTTTTAAAATTATTTATACGGCTCTTTTACTTTTTCTGCTATTTGTACTTTAGTATAAAAAAAAGATTAATTAAAAACATTTTCACAATACGGGAAGCACGATGAAAAAACTTGTTTTGTTTTTTACTACTCTAATCAGTTTAGTAAGTATATCAAATATTTATTCACAATCCATACCGGAAACAATTAATTACCAGGGTATTTTAAAAGATGCAGCCGGAGTCGTAGTTCCAAACGGTGATTATAACTTTACATTTAAATTATATGACGTTGAAACGGGCGGCACTTCTATTTGGTCAGAAAGTAAGTTGATAACAGTTGTAAGTGGTATTGTTAACACGCAGTTGGGAAGCGTAAACCCAATACCACAAGCAACATTTAATACAGCGGCCTGGCTTGGTATTACAGTAGCTACAGGAATAGAACTTACACCGCGCATTGTACTAACATCAGTTCCTTACAGCATTTACAGTTTAAATGTGCCTGATGGAAGCATTACATCTACAAAAATAGCTGATGATGAAGTTGTAAAAAGCTTAAACGGATTAAAAGATAATGTTAATCTTGTTGCAGGAAGCAATGTTACAATAACACCAAGCGGAAACGATTTAACAATCTCTTCAACCGGCGGCGGCGGAGGAACCATTGGCGGAACAGGGACGGCAAACTACTTGCCATTATTTACAAACAGCACAACACTTGGAAACTCAATTTTATATCAAAACTCAAATAAAATTGGAATAAATAATAGCTCCCCTAACTATGCGCTTTCAATAAATACCGAGCCTGTGGGTGGACTTGGGCTGCAGTTATCAAGATCTAATGGTGGGCTTGGTTTGTCATTTCTCGAAGGATCAGAACCAGTAGGCCAGAAAGGCTGGTTTTTTGAAGTCTATGGGCAAAAGCTTAGAATAAATGCAGCAGGAGATAATGGTTATTCACCTATAAAGAATTTAATGACATTTGACAGAGAGGGTAATGTTGGCATTGGAACGGAAACTCCGCTATATCCGCTACACGTTGCAACCAATAAAGAACACGCGGGTTATTTTACAACGGATTCATTATCAAACGATGTCCATGCTTTACACGGTGAGATTCTAGGAACAGGCAACACAGATGCGGTTGGTGTTTATGGAAAATCTGTTCCCGCCGACTACTATGGTTATGGTGGATACTTTCAAGGTGGTTTTGTTGGTGTTCGTGGCGAAGTACAACCAACCGGGGGATCCTACTATAGCGGTGTTCAGGGAGTTATTTTTACGGGGGGTCCCGGTCATAATAATGGTGTTTATGGTAACGCTGGGGGGGGCGCAGGCACTAACATAGGTATCTATGGAATAGCTTCTGGTGGGACAACGGCCTGGGCAGGATATTTTGCAGGAAATGTAAATGTAACAGGGACTCTTAGTAAAGGAGGTGGTTCATTTAAAATCGATCATCCCCTTGATCCTAAAAACAAAAATTTATATCACTCCTTTGTAGAATCTCCAGATATGATGAACATATATAACGGAAACGTGGTAACAGATGCATCAGGAAATGCAACTATCACAATGCCAAACTGGTTTCAAGCCCTTAATCGGGATTTCAGATATCAGTTAACCGTAATTGGAGAATTTGCACAGGCGATCGTTTCTAAAGAAGTTCAGAACAATCAATTTGCAATTAGAACTGATAAACCAAATGTAAAAGTTTCCTGGCAGGTAACAGGAATAAGACACGATAAGTTTGCCGAAAAGTATAGGATTCCCGTTGAAGAGAATAAAAGACCAGAAGATATTGGGAAGTATCTGCATCCTGATGCTTATGGTGTTAGCGAAACAATGGGAGTAGATTATGAGCACAACAAAATTGATCGGGATAAAAAATAATTGTTCTTCTGTGTGGGAAGAATAACTAAGCGGCGGTGACTGGGAGGCAAGCCACTGCCGCTAATCCTTAGAGAGTTTTGATTTAAACATAAATGAATAAGGAATATAGAATGAAAAATAAAATAAATAGTATTGTGATTTTGTTTTTACTTTTAATAAGCACGGCATTTTCGCAATATCAAATAAGTAATAGTGTAATTGGAAGTGGTGGTAATAAAACATCCAATGCCAATTACATGTTAAACAGTACGGTTGGTGAACCATTTATTGGGAAATCTGCCAGTGCAGCAAACCAACATCAGATAGGCTTTTGGTATGTTTATCAACAGCAGACAATTACAGCTGTGGAAGACGATCAAACTACAATCCCAACAGTATTTAAACTTGAACAAAATTATCCCAACCCATTCAATCCATCTACCATTATAAAATTTGGTGTACCTGAAAAAAGTAATGTTGTTATTAATATATATGATATACTTGGTAGTGAAATAGTTACGCTGGTAAATGAAGAAATGAATGCGGGATGGTATCAAAAATCATTTAATGCAAATGGATATTCGTCCGGAATTTATTTGTTTAGAATGGAAGCCGGAAACTATGTAAATACTAAGAAAATGATTTTATTAAGATAATTAATTGGTAATAAGCGCAGCCAGTAAACAGTTAGAGAGTTACGCTTATTAAAATTGCTAATTCGTAAAATATTGTAACGTGAAATTTATTGGAGATAATTGCATGAAACTACCCAGTCTTTTTTCTATCATACTTTTGCTGTTCATATACATATCACCTGTACAGTCACAATGGTCAACGGACCCTAATGTCAACAATGTAATTTGCGAAGCACCCGAAAATCAATTGTATCCCAAAATCGTAAGTGACGGTTCCGGTGGTGCCATATTTACCTGGGATGATAACCGGAATACCAATACTGATGCAAATATCTATGCTCAGAGAATCAATTCATCCGGCATTGTACAATGGACCACAGATGGGGTTACTATATGCGATACCATCAAAAATCAATCTCTGCCTGCTATTGCGGCTGATGGTGCCGGTGGTGCCATTATCGCCTGGGATGATAAGCGCGATGAGAGTCTGATCAGCGACATTTTTGCCCAAAGAATAGATGCTTCTGGGGTACCGCAATGGACAGCCAATGGGATTCCTATATGCACTACTCCGGAATACCAATATAGGCCGGCCATCTTATACGATGGATTCGGTGGAGCAATCATCACCTGGCATGATTTCCGGGATCTCAATTCCAATATCTACGCGCAGAAGATCAACGCATCCGGTGTAGCCCAATGGGCCACCAATGGAGTTAAAGTATGCAACCCACCCGGTGCAGAAGACTATACGACCCTTGTAAGTGATGGTGCAGGCGGGGCTATCATCACCTGGGAGGATACGCGTATAAACAACCATGATCCTGATATTTATGTGCAACGAATAAATGCGTCAGGTCAAGTGCTATGGACTGAAAACGGAGTTCTAATATGCAATTCATACAGCAGTGTATTGCCAACAAGCACAAGCGATGGTGAAGGTGGTGCAATCATCACCTGGATGGATTTTCGGAATGATAGTGCCAACCATATCTATGCGCAACGAGTTGATGCAAATGGCAATGTATTATGGGCTGAAAACGGAGTTCCCATCTGCACCGCACGATACGGTGGGAGCCATCCAATTATTATAAGTGATGAGGCCGGTGGTGCATTCATTACCTGGGAGGATTTGCGGGAAGGTAGTCTCAACTTCGATATCTATGCTCAGAAAATTAATGCGTCAGGCACCGCTCAATGGACAGAAAACGGAGTTGCTATTTGCCAGGAAATCGCGGGTCAAGTTGCACCACAAATCGTAAGTGACGGTTCCGGTGGCGCAATTATTACCTGGGGCGACAAGCGGGACGGAGGTGTCTTTGGTGACATCTATGCACAGAAAATTAATGGGTCTGGAGTAGTGCAATGGGTGGCAGATGGAGTTGCAATATCTACTGCCGTAAAAGACCAAAATACACCGACTATTGTACCCAATGATTCCGGTGGTGCAATTATTACTTGGGGCGATAAGCGGAATGATTTTATTTCAGCTTATGACATCTACACACAGATGGTAAATTTAGATGGAAGCCTAGGGGTTGTCTCTGATATTACTCCGGATGCAGATCATGTATTGAATTTTAATCTTTTGCAAAACTATCCAAACCCGTTTAACCCAAACACAACTATCAAGTATTCAATACCAAACCTCATTTCGACCGAAGGGAGAAATCTTAATGTTTTGTTAAGAGTATACGATATTTTGGGAAATGAAGTTGCAACACTTTTGGATGAATTCAAACAAGCAGGGGAATATGAAATTGAATTCAATGCATCCTCACTTCCCAGCGGTATTTATTTTTACAATCTCAATGCCAGGGAGTTCTCATCAACTAAGAAAATGATTTTGTTAAAATAATTGGTTAATCTTTAAATTCTGCCTTAATCGGAAAATTGATTTGGTTTAAGGCAGAAACCTTATTTTTTTTCGAAAAAGTGAATATTTTTTGTTATATTTGCTCGAAGATTTACAAAAAATTACAAAAAACGGTTCTTATCCCATCTTTTTTTTCTCAAATAAACATAGAATTTATCCGGAAAACAGCTCTTTAATTTCTATTCTTGTTTTTTCTATAATTGATTTTAGCTAGTAAAAACTTTAAAGAGTTAAGATGAAAAGACAGAATATCATTAATTGACGATTGGAAAAATTAAAATGTTAGACATTAAAAAAATTTCAAATGCGAATGAATTTGGGAAAACATCAAAAAAAGAATTCATTGAATTTTTATATAATCATTTAGACCGCTTCGGCGATTCAAAAGAAGCAATTGAAAAATCTATTGACTATGCATTTTCAGAATCAGATGGTTGCGGTGGATTTCTTCTCGAAGCATATTATGAAGACAAACTTATTGGTGCATTAGTGATGAATAAAACCGGGATGGCTGGATACATACCTGAAAATGTTCTGGTTTATGTTGCTGTTGATTCATCATACCGTGGAAAAGGTTTCGGAAGAATAATTGTTGATAAGGCAATTGAACTAGCGGATGGAGATGTGAAGCTTCATGTTGAATATGATAATCCCGCAAAAAGGTTATATGAAAGAATTGGCTTTACTAATAAGTACGCAGAAATGAGATTTCATAAATAAAAATCTGTTATGGCAACTTTATCAATATATCCGGATAGAATATTAAGTAATATTAAAAAATTGAATGATTTCCTGATTCCTAAAGGAATTCAGTGGACGCTGATTACAAAAATATTAAATGGCTATAAGCCGGTGCTGGAAAAAATTCTTTGTGATCCGATGATTAAAAATATTCATTCTGTTGGTGATTCAAGAATTTCGAACCTTAAGGCAATCAGAGAAGTAAAACCTGATTTAGTTACAATCTACATTAAACCGCCTGCAATTACTCAGGTTAAAAATGTTGTAGAATATGCAGATATTTCACTTAACACTTCCTATAAAACAATTGAAGAAATTAATAAAGAAGCAGGAAGAAGAGGAAAGAAACACCGCATCATTGTAATGATTGAAATGGGAGAACTACGCGAAGGAGTTGTTCGTGATAACATTCTAAAGTTTTATGAAAAAATTTTTAAGATGAAGAACATCGATATTATCGGTATTGGTACTAACCTTGGTTGTATGTATGGAGTTGAACCTACTTATGATAAACTCATACAACTCAGCTTATATAAACAATTAATCGACACGCAGTTTGATGTTAAACTTGATCTTGTTTCAAGCGGAAGTTCAATTACTCTTCCTTTAATTACAATGAATAAACTGCCAAAAGGTGTTAATCACTTTAGAATCGGTGAAGCAGCATTTCTTGGTCTTTCACCTTACGATGGGAAAAAGTTTAAAAACCTTTCTACCAATGCTTTCACATTTTCAGCTGATATTGTCGAGCTTGAAAAAAAAGAAGTTGTACCTGGCGGAAATATCGGAAATGGTGCTGTGGGAGACGCAATAGATTTTTCAGATAATAATTATGATGAGTCATACAGAGCAATAGTTGACTTTGGTGAACTTGATGTGGACTATAAAAATCTAAGTTCTAAAGACGGGAATATAAAATTTGTCGGAACAACTTCGGATATGACAGTTTATGACCTTGGACCCAAAAGTGGAAAATATAAAGTAGGTGACCAGCTTCATTTTACACCTAACTATATGGCAGTAGCAAGACTTTCAAACTCCAAATACATGCGTAAAGAAATTCTATAATAAATCTCTGTTTAAATGCACTGGATTGACCTCTCAATTTTTATCATTTATATGTTAGTAATGCTCGGTGTCGGGTTCTTCTTCCTTCGTAAAAATGAAGGGGCAGATGATTATTATGTCGGCGGTAGAAGAATGAATAGTTTTCATGTCGGGCTCTCTGTTGTTGCTACTGATGTCGGCGGCGGCTTTTCTATAGGACTTGGTGGACTCGGATTTGCAATTGGTATTGCAGGTTCGTGGATGTTGTTTACCGGATTAATTGGTGCATGGCTAAGTGCTGTTTTTCTTATCCCTAAAGTAAAGAACACAAAAGCATTTCAAAACTTTTATACTTTCCCGGAAATTTTCGGAAGTCTTTACAGCAGAAGAGTCGCTTTACTTGCAGGAATAATTTCTGCTATAGGTTATATAGGATTTACTTCTTCACAAATTCTTGCAGGAGCTAAACTTGCTTCAGGTACTTTTACAGGATTAGATATTGAAACTGCTCTTTTAATTATGGGTGGAATAGCAGTTGGATATACAGTTATGGGAGGTTTGAAAGCTGTAATTTATACGGATACTATCCAGTGGATAATTTTAATGGCGGGATTAATTTTTGTTGGAATTCCGGTTTCGTATTTTGCAGTTGGCGGATGGGATGCCGTAACTCATACACTTCATCCTGAATTACTGTCACTTGGAAATATTAGCTGGCAGGAAATTGTTAATTGGGCAATTACTATTATTCCAATCTGGTTTGTGGGAATGACTCTTTACCAGAGAATTTATGCCTGTCGAGATGAAAAAACTGCAAAGAAAGCCTGGTACATAGCCGGAGTACTGGAATGGCCAATTATGGCTTTTATGGGAGTTTCCCTTGGGTTACTTGCACGCATCGCGGCTGATCAGGGAATGTTTCATTATCTGGGAACAGCAAACATTGCACAGACCGATCCCGAGCAAGGATTGCCTATGTTATTAAGAACTGTTCTTCCGGTTGGTTTAATGGGTATAATGATGTCTGCTTATTTTTCTGCAATATTATCTACAGCTGATAGCTGCTTAATGGCTTCATCCGGAAATGTTGTTTCGGATATAATAGGACATTTCAAAAAACTTGATCATGAAAGCAAATCATTTTTCAGGCTATCACAAATTATGACTCTTGTAATTGGAGTGTTCTCTTTATTACTTGCTTCTGCTATGACAAATGTTCTCGATCTTATGCTTGCTTCCTATGCATTTATGGTTTCAGGATTGACAATTCCTTTAATTGGAGGTTTATTCTGGAAGCGCAGTAATCATATTGCGGCTTTCTGGGCAATGATTGTTGGAGGAGTTACAACTTTTATGCTTCAGTGGAATAATGTAACTATTTCAGAAGCATTAAGCAGAAAAGAAGTAGTTTCCAGATTTGTTGAATTGAGAGAAACTGTTCCTCAGTTTGCTGATATTACTGTTAAAAATTTATCTAAAATTGAAATTGCAGATAAGATAAACTCAGCTCAATTGATTGATCTTTTTGGATTGTATTTTCATTTACCCTTTGGATTGGATCCTAATATCTTTGGAATTACAGCATCAGCAATTGTTTTCTTTGGGTTAGGATTTTTGTTGTATAAGAAGTAAGAAAAGAATAAATAAAAAAGACGCTCCTTCGAGAGAACTATAGAAGTGATAAATTTATTCTGATGAGATAATTCTTTTTTAAAGAACCTTAACTATGGTGTCTCTATATTTTTATATATGATAACCGGCAAATCACAATCAATTCAGCATTCCATTTGAAGTAGAATTCAGGTTTTTTTTATCCAAACTCTTTACCTTTGTATATGAATTTACCGATAGATAAACTTAAAGAATTAAGGCACGAACTTCACAAAAATCCTGAACTCTCCGGCGATGAAAAAGAAACTTCAAGTAAAATTATAAAATTTGCTCAAAGATATTCACCTCACAAAATAATTCCTGAGATAGGCGGTAATGGGGTTGCTGTTATTTTTGATGGAAATCAAATTGGCAAAACAGTTTTAATCCGATGTGATCTTGATGCACTTCCGATTGACGAAGAAAATGATTTCGAATATAAATCAGTCAGAAAAAATATTGCACACAAATGTGGTCACGACGGGCATATGTCTATTGTATCCGGTTTGATTCCAATTCTTTCAGAAAAAAAACCCGGAAGTGGAAAAGTTGTTTTACTCTTTCAACCTGCTGAAGAAACCGGGCAGGGTGCAGAACAGGTTATAAATGACAAAAAATTTGAGAATATAAAACCTGACTTTGTTTTTGCTCTTCATAATTTACCCGGATTTGAAAAAAATGAAATTGTCATCAGTGAAAAAGAATTTGCTTCTGCTTCTGTTGGGATGATTGTCAAACTAACGGGCAAAACCTCACACGCCGCAGAACCTGAAAAGGGAATTACACCTTCACCAGCTGTTGCTGAACTTATACAAAAATTAACTGCATTGCCGGAGAATAATTCTGTCTTGGATTTTTCTTTGGTTACAATTATTCACACGAAAATTGGTGAAAGAGCATTTGGTACAACACCCGGATATGCAGAACTAATGGCAACATTAAGAGCCTATAAAAATGCTGATATGGAATATCTAATTAATAACGTTGAGAATTTAGTTAAGAAAATAGCTGAGAAAAATAAATTAAAGTTTGAAATTGGATGGGTGGAGAAATTTCCTGCAACGGTTAATGATTCTGAAAGCGTTCAACTTGTAAAACAGGCTGCATCAGAGAATAACTTTTCTTTAACTGAACTTCAGCAGCCGTTCAGGTGGTCGGAAGATTTTGGGCACTTTACCAATCATTATAAAGGTGCAATGTTCGGTTTAGGAGCAGGAAAAAATCACCCTCAGTTGCATAATCCTGATTATGATTTTCCTGATGAAATAATATTAACCGGGACAAAAATGTTTTATTCTATAATTAATAAAATCCTCAATAATTAAAATGATTCATAGCTCAGGCATTGAAATAAGTAAATCAGCATTAAAGCAAAACATAAACTTCATTAAGGAATACGTTGGAAAAAATGTAAAGTTTTCATCTGTTGTTAAGGGAAATGCATACGGACACGGTATTGAGAAATTTGTTCCCATAGCTGAGGAATGTGGTGTTAACCATTTCTCAGTTTTTAGTGCAGATGAAGCTGTAAGAGTTAAAAAAGTTTGTGATAAAAAAACAGAAATTATGATAATGGGCAATATCGATAATGAAGATTTAAAGTGGGCAATTGAAAATAATATTCAGTTTTACATTTTTGAAATGAGCCGACTTGAAACAGCACTCAGAAATGCAAACAATAATAAGTTGAAAGCAAGAGTTCATCTCGAACTTGAAACAGGGATGAACAGAACCGGCTTTAAAAATCTTGAACTAAAAAAAGCAGTAAATCTTTTAATGGAAAATAAGGATAAGATCATACTAGAAGGAGTTTGTACTCACTATGCCGGTGCAGAGAGTATCGCTAACTATGTTCGTGTGCAGACCCAGTATAAGAAATTCAAAAAGCTTCGGCTAGAACTCGAGGAATTAGGAATTCGTCCAAAGAGATATCACACTGCATGCTCAGCAGCAACAATTACATATCCGAAAACACATATGGATATGGTTCGCATAGGTATTTTGCATTATGGATTCTGGCCAACAAGAGAAACTTACATTCACTACATCAGTAAAAATAAAATACCCGAACAGCCGCTTAAAAGAGTACTCTCCTGGAAATCGAAAATTATGGATGTAAAGAAAGTTAAAACCGGTGAGTTTGTTGGTTACGGAACAACCTATCTAGCTCAAAAAGATATGACAATTGCGACTGTTCCGATAGGTTACTCACACGGATTTGCAAGAGGATTAAGCAACATTGGGAGAGTTTTAGTAAACGGTCAGAGAGCAGGTGTAATCGGAATGGTAAATATGAATTTAATGACAATTGATGTTTCTGATTTTGAAGGTGTGAAAAAAGGTGATGAAGTTGTTTTAATTGGTAAACAAGGTGAACTGGAAGTTTCTGTTTCCTCTTTTAGTGAGCTTAGCTCGCAGGTAAATTATGAAACACTTGCCCGTCTGCCGGAAAACATTCCGAGAAAAATAATTGACTGATAATTTTAAATGTCATTCAGAAAAATACGATTCAATTTGCGGCCGGAGATTATAACCTGATGACATTGTCTCACCATAAGCGCCTGTTGATCTTATTGCGATCAAATCACCCCGCTTAGTTTCAGGAAGCATCACAGCTTTTCCAAATGTATCCGAAGACTCACAAATTGGTCCGACCACATCATATTTTTTTTCTTTTAGCACCTGAAGTAAGATTTTCGATTTTATGATATGACTGATAAAGTGCAGGTCTGATAAGTTCCGTCATCCCGGCATCGAGAATTGCAAAATTTGTATTCACTCCTTCCTTAATAAAAAGAACTTTCGAAATCAGTGAACCGCACTGTCCGACAATTGTTCTTCCAAGTTCGAAGTGAAGCTGCTGATTAGGTTTTAATTCAAGAAATTTATCAAACACAGAAAAGAAAGATTCAAAATCCGGAACAGGATTTCCATCGGGATTTTCATAATCAATTCCCAAATCCGCCGCCAGCATTTATATGTTCAAATTCAATTTGATGATTATTAAACCAGTTCTGAACTTCATTAATTCTTAAACACAAGCCTTTGAACACATCAAGATCATTTACCTGCGAGCCGATGTGAAAATGTAAACCGGTGAGTTTTAAATTGTTAAGTGATTTTAATTTTCCAATTATTGATGACAAATCAGACTGATTGATTCCAAATTTATTTTCCTCAAGTCCCGTTGTAATGTATCTGTGCGTTTTTGCATCGATATTTGGATTAATTCGTAACGCAATGTTTGCTGTTTTATTAACAGATTTTGCAAATGAATTAATTACTTCAAGCTCCTGAACGGATTCGACATTAAAAGTAAAAATATTATTTTTTAATCCGATTAAGATTTCTCCATCAGATTTTCCGACTCCTGCAAATGCAATATCTTCTCCCTTAAATCCGCATTCAATAGAGCGAATAATTTCATTTCCGCTAACGCAGTCTGCACCGAATCCGTATTCATTAATTAGACTTAAAATCTTTTTATTAGCATTAGCTTTCACCGCGTAATGAACAATGTAATTTCTTTTCGATGATTGAAGCTTCAACTCATCAAGAGTTTTTTTGAGCAGTTCAATATCATAAAAATAAAACGGAGTTTTAAGCGAGCGGAATTTCTTTACTAAATCTGTGTTAAACATTAAAAAATTCCGTTAAGTGAATTGAGTGCTTCTTTTTTGTCCTCTGATTTTACAAGCACGGAAATGTTGTGCCTGCTTCCGCCGTATGAAATCATTCTTAGTTTGAAATGTTTAAGTGCATCAAAAATTTTATCCATATAACCTTTTTGTTCGATAATATTTTCACCAACAATACAAATAATTGACTGGTTTTCATTCACTTCAACACTGCCGTAGTTGTTAAGTTCATCGACAATTTCTTTTAAGTGAGTTGTATCATCAATTGTAACTGAAACAGCAACTTCTGAAGTTGTAATCATATCAATCGGTGTTCTGTATCTTTCAAACACCTCAAAAACTTTTCTTAAAAAACCATAGGCGAGCAGCATTCTTCCTGAAAGAATTTTAACCGCAGTAATTCCGTCTTTTGAAGCCACCGCTTTTATTCCATCGCCTGAGGTTTTGCCGGTAATAAGAGTTCCTTTATCATCCGGTTGCATGGTGTTTTTTAATCTTACGGGAATGTTTGCGACTTTTGCAGGGAGCACGCTCAAAGGATGAAGGATTTTTGCACCAAAATATGCAAGCTCTGCCGCTTCGTTGAATGAAAGTTTTGGAATCGGTGTTGTATTTTCCACAAACCGCGGGTCATTATTATGAAAGCCGCTTATGTCTGTCCAGATTTGTATTTCATCAACATTCAACGCTACGCCAATAAGTGAAGCTGAGTAATCACTTCCGCCTCGCTGAAGGTTATCAATTTCACCGTAAAGATTTCTACAGATGTAACCCTGCGTAATGAATAATTTACCATCAGGATATTTTTCTAATTCTCTTAAAAGGTTTTCTTTTATATAATAATTGTCTGGTTCGCCGTTTGTATCAATCCTCATAAAGTTAAGTGCCGGAATTAATACCGAATCAATTTTTTGTACAATTAAATATTGATGAAAAAGTGCAGTAGAAATTAATTCACCCTGTGCAAGAATTGCTTTTTCTTCGTGCATTGTGAAAATATCTTCTGTGAAAGACCGGATATAATTGAAGTGTGTTTCAAGAATTTCTTTTCCGGCAGAGTTGGAATCCTTTTCTGTAAGCAGTTCATCAACAACTTTGTAGTAAGTTTTTTCAAGTTCTTTAATTCTTCTTAAAGCAGATTCATTTTTCTTTTTATAAAGCAACTCGGCAATTTGAACAAGCGCATTTGTTGTACCCGACATAGCAGAAAGCACGACAACCTTTGGTTCTTTATTGGTTACAATCTTTGCAACATCTTTTATTCTTTGAGCAGAACCAACCGATGTTCCGCCAAACTTGAGAACTTTCATTTATTCTTTTAGTTGTTAATTGGAAATAGTTTCTGTCGAAATATAAAATATATTTGATAATTACGTTGCTTTAATCAAATAATTTTCTTTCTTTAAAGTGTTAATAAAATAATCTGGAGAAGTTAAAATGAGAAGTATAAATATTATAGCCAGATCAATTTTTTATTTCTTAATAATTTCTTTCTCGTCTCAATACATTTTCGGCCAGAATGTTGGTTCATCCGCAAGAATAAATGTCAACAATATTAATCTGCCAATTAATAATAAAGGTAACCTTGCCGATGTTCAGGTTCCTGATGGTGGTACATCCTATGGATATTACGGTAACCATGAATTTTTATTTTCAGGTGGATTTTATCTTAGCGGAACTACTAATGGCAATTTATGGGCTAATGGTGTTGCGAGTTCTGGACTGGTAGAGGATTACCTGCCGGGAAAAGTTGGAATGGATCCAAATGATCCGGCAGCAGCCTTATATAAGGTTACTTCGAATGATACACAGTTTGGACAAAGCTGGCAGGACTGGGTTGACGCAGTTAATCTTGGGGCAAACTTTTATGATGGAGATGCTGATGGAATTTATAATCCGGTTGATTTAAACAACAATGGAGTCTGGGATCCGGATGAAGATAAGCCCGATATAATAGGTGATGAAATTTTATGGTGCGTATATAATGATGGCGTACCAGCTAACCAAAGAGAATGGGGTTCTGAACCACAGGGAATTGAAATAAAACAAACAGTGTTTGCATTTGCTTCATCAGGTGCGCAGGGTAACACGGTTTTTATCCGTTACAGAATTAGAAACACTGGTTTGACTGCCGATACTCTGAGAGATATTTACTTCTGTAATTTTGCAGATGCAGATATCGGAGAGATAGGTGGTTATCATATTAATTTAACCGGGATCGATACTCTGCGAAATGCCTACTATACTTATATGAACCAGCCAAGTCCGCTTGATTGGGGCAACAATCCACCCTGTTTTATGACAGATATGCTTACAGGTCCAATAACTTATATTCCGGGAGTTTCTTTTGATGATGTAAATGGAAATAATATTTATGATGATGGAATTGATATCCCGATTGATACAGCTTATAATTTCAAAGGACCATTAGGTGTTTCTATTTATCCCGGAGCATTAAATATAAAAATTACATCTTCAATTTTTCACCTTAATTCTGATCCGGTTTTGAGACAACCAAATACAACAATCGAAGCACGGAATAATATTTTAGGATTAACAACTTCTGGAAACATTGTGGATCCTTGTAATTGGATGTATGCAATAGTTTCAGGCGGTATAAATTGTAGTGAAGTTAATCCTTATTTCTGGGCTTCAGGAGATCCGGTTTTAAATGTCGGTTGGATATCCACAACACAAGGGGACGTAAGAAATATTCAATCTGTCGGTCCATTCAAATTAATAAAGAATAATGATGTTGAAATACTCGTAGCTTATGAGGTCGGACAAGGAACTGATGCATTAAATTCTGTTACAGCAGCACGAGACATTTCCGACGAGATACAGAGTTTCTATGAAAATAATTTTGGTTATCCTTATGTACTTGCTGTGAAAGACAATACTGTTGATAAAATCAATTTCACACTTAACCAGAATTATCCAAACCCTTTTAATCCAAGCACAAAAATAAAATATACAATCCCAAATGTCGGAAATGTTAGGCTAAATGTATTTAATGTTTTAGGAAAAGAAATTGCAACACTTGTTAATGAAGAAAAACCTGCCGGAAATATGAAGTTGAGTTCAATGCAGCTAATCTTCCAAGCGGGATATATTTTTATCAATTGCAATCTGGAAGTTTTGTTGAGACAAAGAAAATGATTCTTCTAAAATAAGATTTGAAGCAAACTTTAAGGGCGAGTCAATAAAATAAAAATATTCACTCCGAAGTTTTATTTTATTATATACAAGAGGTTATAATGAATATCAGGATTACTATTTATTCTTTTATTGTTATTTCGGCAATAACTTTATTCTCTAATAGGGATGCATTTAGCCAGAATGTTGGCTCAGTTGCTCGCATAAACGTTAATAACATAAGTTTGCCTTTTAATAACCAGGGACATATTGCGGATGTCCTGGTTCCTGACGGCGGTAGAACAAACGGATATTTTGAGGGACACGAGTTTTTATTTTCATCGGATATTATTTTAAGCGGATATACGAATGACAGTATGTGGGCAAATGCAACAGGATACCCAGGGTTGCAGGCCTATCAGCCTGGAACTGTTGGGATGGCACCGGACGATACGCTGGCATCAATTTACAGGGTTGGGAAAGCTGATCCGCCATTTGGACGAAGCTGGGAGGACTGGAGAGATGCTGTTGATCTTGGTGCTGATTTTTATGATGGTAATAATGATGGAGTATACGATCCTGTTGATTTGAATAACAACGGGATATGGGATGCGAATGAGGATAAACCTGATATGATAGGTGATGAAAGTTTCTGGTGTGTTTACAACGATGGTGTTCCTGCAAGTGAGCGATGGTGGGGCTCAGAGCCGCAAGGCATAGAAATCAGACAGACAATCTTTGGATTCAACTCAAATAGTATTCTTGATAGTGTTGTGTTTGTAAGATTCAGAATTAATAACACAGGACTGGTGACAGATAATCTTCAAAATGTTTATTTTGGACATTTTGCTGACGTTGATATAGGGGAAATTGATGGCTATGAGCATACGCGCATTGGATGTGATACACTAAGAAATGCAACCTATGGATACCATATTGGACCAAGTCCTCAGGATTGGGGAAACAATTCGCCTTGTTTCCTGACTGATATTCTGACTGGACCTCTTTCATATATCCAGGGAACTTCATTTCAAGATTTGAACGGCAACAATATTTATGATGAAGAAATTGATACGCCTATAGATACTGCACGCAGCTTCCGGGGACCTTTAGGAGCAAAGATTTATCCGGGTGCAAAAAACTTAAATATGACTGCATCAATTTTTATAATTAATGGCGACCCGATTCATCATGACCCATATAGTATTGTTCAGGCAAGGAATTATTTGCAGGGGCGAACATTGAATGGTGAAGTAGCTGATCCCTGTAATTTTCCCGGAACTTATGTATACGGAGGAATTCCATGCGGTGAAATTAATCCCTATTTCTGGTGTTCGGGTGATCCGGTGACAGAATATGGCTGGTTATCGATTATTGACGCCAATGTCAGAAAAATCCATTCAACCGGTCCCTTTACACTGGCGAAAAATATGGAGATTGAAATTCTGATGGGGTTTATTGTCGGGCGAGGAGACTCAGCACTCGGCTCGGTTACAGTGGCAAAGGAAATGTCTGATGATGTACAAAGCTTCTATGAAAATAATTTTGGATATCCTTTTAATTTGAATGGTGATCACGGTCCATCTTTGGATCCCGACTACATACTTTTCCAAAACTACCCTAATCCTTTTAATTCAACTTCCAGGATTCGCTATTCAATTCCGGAAGATGGCATAGTAACCATAGAAATTTTTAATATTCTCGGACAAAAGGTAAGTACTATACTGAATAAATTTCAGAAAGCGAATCGATATGAAGTTGAGTTCAATGGAGCCAATCTTCCAAGCGGAATATATTTTTATCAGCTGAAAGCAGGAAATTTTGCTGAAACGAAGAAGATGATTTTACTTAAATAAAATCATTAAATGTTCCTTTTTCCTCATCGCATAAAACAAATATCGAAGACTTCGACTTCAGTCGAGATTATATTAAATTTACACCAGAAATTATTCATCGTGTTGAAAGACGGAGTTTAATATGTCGTTAAAAAAAATAACCCCCGCAGTAAGAACAGACAACATTACCTACGCTGTAAGAGATATTGTAGTGCTTGCAAATGAAGTTGCAAAATCCGGCAAAGAAATGTTGTACTTAAACATCGGCGACCCGAACATTTATGACTTCAAACCGCCGGAACATCTTGTTAAATCCACTTACGATGCAATGATGAAAAACTTTAACGGCTATGCACCTTCTTCGGGAATTAAAGAAGCAGTCGGTGCAATTGAAAGGGAAGCAGAACGAAAAGGAATAACAAACGTACACGATATTTTTGTTACAACCGGTGCCAGCGAAGCGATAGATATCTGCTTAACTGCTCTTGTAAACGAAGGCGAAAATGTTTTAACTCCAACTCCCGGCTACCCGCTTTACACTGCAATTGCAAGCAAACTTCAGCTGATGGAGAATCCATATTACCTCGATGAGGAAAACGGTTGTCAGAACCTCGTTCTGACGGAACGGGCTGGCTTCCTGATATTGATGACATCAAAAGTAAAATTAATAGTAAAACAAAAGCAATAATTTTAATTAATCCTAATAACCCGACTGGTTCACTTTACACAAAGAAAATCTCCAGGCAATAGTTGATCTTGCACTCGAGCACAACCTTATCATTTTTGCAGATGAAATTTATGACAAGCTTTTATTCGATGGAAAGAAACACATCTCGATTGCTTCGATGAATAAAGATGTTTCGTGTGTTACTTTCGGCGGACTTTCAAAAAACTATATGGTCCCCGGTTTCAGAATAGGTTGGGGAATTGTAAGCGGACAAAAAGAAATTCTTTCAGATTATATGGAAGCAATAAATAAAATTCTGCGTGCACGTTTATCAGCAAATCATCCTGAGCAGTACGGAATAAAAATTTCTTTGGAAGGTGATCAGTCACATCTTGTTGAAGCAAATAAAAAATTAACGCAACGACGAGATGTGACAGTAGAAATGCTGAATTCAATTTCAGGAATTTCCTGTGTAAAACCTGAAGGAGCCTTTTATGCATTTCCGCAGCTTCACGGTATCAACTCGGATGCACATTTTGTTTCAGAGTTGATAAAAGAAACAGGTGTGGTTGTCGTTCCCGGAAGCGGCTTTGGACAAAAACCCGGAACCCAGCACTTCAGGGTTGTGTTCTTACCCAACGAACAGATACTTGAGAAAGCTTATAAATCGATTGGTGAATTTTATCAGAAGTATCTTAAAAAGTATCCGGAAAAAGTTGAGGTGAATTAAGTTTTTCCGTATAGATAAAATAGATAATCTGCACTAACCTGAATAGCTCCATTGTTTCATTGCCTGATTGTTTGGGTTATTATAATCAGTGGAACAAAGAAACAGTGAAACAATTCATTAATTGAACAATTCCTTCATTTTCCGTTTCTTCATTTGTTGTTATATTTGCCCTTAAAATTTGATTAAAAATTATTCGATATTGTGGATAACGTAAAAATAACAACACTTCCCAACGGAACGCGGATAATATCCGAGCATATTCCACACATCAGGTCTTTTTCACTTGGTTTCTGGTTTAATGTCGGTACACGTGATGAAAACCTGAGCAACAACGGGATTTCTCATTTCATTGAGCACATGGTTTTTAAAGGAACGAAAAAAAGATCTGCAAGAAAAATTTCGGAAGAGATTGAAGCTTACGGCGGATATTTAAATGCGTTCACTTCAAAAGAACACACCTGTTATTATTCAAGAGGATTGAGCGGAAACTTGGAACGCACTTTTAGTGTTTTGTCAGACATAGTCCAGAATCCTTTGTTTAAAGATCATCACATTAAAAAAGAAGCCGGTGTTGTGATCGATGAGCTGAGAGATATTGACGATAACCCTGAAGAATTAATTTTTGATAAGTTTGAAGAAATTATTTTTTCGGGTAGCAAGCTTAGTCTGCCGGTAATTGGTTCGGAAAAAAATATTAAAAAGTTTAACTCGGTTGAATTATTTAAATATCACCGCAGCAAGTACAAAACCGGTAATATGCTTATTGTTGCTTCAGGTGCTGTTGAACATGAAAAGATTATTGAGCTTGCAAAAAAATATGTCCAGGAAGAAAAGCAGTACAATGTTTTAAGAAAAGAAAGACATTCGAACAGGAAACGTGCAAATGTTGTGATGGAAAAGGAAATCAACCAGGTTCATTCAATAATCGGAAGAGCGACGGTTGGTTTCAAAAACAATAAACGTGTTCCGATTAAAGTTTTAACAACTTTGCTTGGTGACGGAAGTAGTTCACGGCTTTTTCAATCGGTAAGAGAAAAAATGGGTATTACTTACCAGATAAATTCTTTTCTGAATTCGTATGAAGATATTTCGTCATTCGGAGTTTATTATTCGACAAATTTGAACAAAGCTGAAAAGGTAAGTGAGATTGTTTTAAAGGAATTTAAGAAGTTAAGGAAGGAAAGAGTTCCGGATAGAGAATTGAAGAAGGTGAAAGAATATATTAAAGGAAGCACATTGCTCGCCCTTGAAGGTACAACAAACCGGATGATAAGAATTGCAAACTCGGTGTTATATTATAATAAAATTTACCCGGTTGACTATTATTTAAAGAAGATAGATTCTGTTACGAATAATCAATTAATTGAAATTGCAGAAGAACTTCTTGATGAAAAGAAAATGACAAGTATTATATTACGGTCAGTAAAAGAAAATATTTCAGCAGCAGCTTAAAAAAGGAAAGTATGTCCAAAATTGTAGTTGATGGAAATGAATTAGAGTTTAAGCAGGGACAAACTATTATTGAGGCAGCCAAAGCTCACGGAATTGAAATTCCTCATTTCTGCTGGCATCCAAAACTTTCAGTTTCCGGTAACTGCCGTGTTTGTTTGGTTGAAGTTGAAAAGATGCCGAAGCTTGTGATTGCATGCTCGACAATTGCCACTGAAGGTATGGTTGTCCATACAAAAAATGAAAAAGTAACCTCAGCAAGAAATGCTGTGATGGAATTTCTTTTGATCAACCACCCACTTGATTGCCCAATATGTGATGAAGCAGGTGAGTGTAAACTTCAGGATTATGCCTATAATCATGGTGTAGGTGAGAGCAGATTTATTGAAGAAAAAAATCATAAGGACAAACGCGTCTCACTTGGATCAAGAGTAATGTTTGATGCCGAAAGATGCATTTCCTGTTCAAGGTGCATTCGTTTCTGTGATGAGATTGCCGGAGAGAATGAACTGACTTTTGTACAAAGAGGTGATCACGTTACTATCACTACCTTCCCCGGTAAAGAAATGAATAACCCTTATTCGATGAACACAATTGATATCTGTCCCGTTGGTGCTTTAACCAGCAAAGATTTCAGATTCAAGGCGCGCGTTTGGGATATGTCGTTTACTGATTCTGTTTGCGTTGGATGTGCAAGAGGATGCAATACTGAAATTGGAATACGCAATAATGAAATATTAAGATTAACTGCACGAATTAATGAAAGTGTGAACGGTCATTGGATTTGCGATCACGGTAGATTAAACACCTTCAAATTTGTAAATGCTGAAGATCGTGTTGGTGGAGCGCATATAAGAAAAGAAGGACAACTGGTTGAGGTTGGCTGGGATGAAGCTTTATCTGAGGCTGCTTCAAGATTAAAAACATTTTCAAAAGACCAGGTTTCAGTTCTTGGTTCTGCTTATGCAACCTGTGAAGATAATTTTGTTCTTTCTAAGTTTGCAAAAAGTATTTTGAATACTGGTCACATTGATTTTATGAAGCACAATAATCCGGAATTTACGGATGAACTACTTAAGAAAACCGATGTAACACCAAATTCACTAGGAGCAAAATTAAGTGGTGTAGAGCCATCAAAGTCAGGATTTAATTTTGAACATATAATTAATGGTATAAAAGAAAAGAAGATAAAAGCTCTTTATGTTCTGGAAGATGATATTCTTAGTGCTGATCCAAGCCTGGAAGTAATTCTTACAAAACTAGATCTGCTTATTGTTCACGCAACTAATTTTAATAAGACAACTAAGCTTGCTGATATAGTTTTCCCTGCTGCAACTTATGCTGAAAAGAATGGCACATTCGTAAACTTTGATGGAGTTGTTCAGAGAATAAAACCTGCAGTTTCAACAATCGAAATGGACAGGGCAATGGATGGAATGAATATGAGCCGGCTCGATAAGTTCGGAACTAAATTCGATAGATGGAACACGGGCAAAAAACACGATGCAAAATCAAGTTGGAAAATTCTTGTTTCACTTGCCGGAGTGATGGGAGCAAAAATGAAATACAAACTTGCCGAAGATGTATTTGATGATTTGAGTAAATCCAAAGAAGAGTTTGGCGGAATTAATTATGATGACCTTGGCAACCTGGGAAAGAAATTAAAAATTAAATCTGCAGAAATGCAGAGTGCTTAAACGGAGTATCGATTTAGATGAGCATACTTGAAATAATATTATTCTCTTTTGCAAAAATCCTGTTAGTAATAGTCCTGATGTTATTGACAGTTTCTTACCTTGTTTATTTTGAAAGACGAGTAAGTGCCTGGGCACAGAACCGTTTGGGTCCAAACAGGGTAGGATGGGAAGGGGTTCTTCAACCATTTGCCGATGTTCTAAAACTATTATTAAAAGAAGATATTGTTCCTGATCATGCTGAAAAAGGAATTCATGCTCTCGCTCCGATGATTGCTTTGTTTGTTGCTTTTGCTACTTATGCGGTGATTCCATTCGGTCCAAGTGTAAGTTTATTTGGTTATGATATTCAGCTTGTTGTTGCAGATGTGAATATCGGAATTTTATATGTGCTTGCGCTTACTTCACTCGGTGTTTATGCAATTACGCTTGCAGGTTGGTCATCCGGAAGTAAATATTCTTTGCTTGGCGGTATTCGTTCATCTGCACAAATGATTTCTTATGAAGTATCGATGGGATTTTCGGTGGGGGGTGTTATTCTGCTTGCAGAATCACTCAGACCGATGGCAATTGTTCAGGCACAATCCGGTTGGATGTGGAATGCAATAGTTCAGCCAATTGGTTTTATTACATTTGTTGTTTCAGCATTCGCAGAAACAAACAGGCTGCCATTCGATTTACCCGAAGCAGAACCCGAATTGGTTGGAGGTTACCATACGGAATACAGCAGCATGAAATTTGCAGGATTCTTTTTAGCCGAGTATGCAAATATGATTATCGCCAGTGCTATGATTGTGACACTTTATCTTGGCGGTTGGCAAATTCCTTATATCGAAAAACTTGGTTTGTCGGCAACCTTAGTTGTTATCCTTCAGGTTGGCGCTTTTATTTTCAAACTCCTACTGTTATTATTTTTCTTTCTCTGGATAAGATGGAGTTTGCCCAGATTCAGGTATGATCAATTAATGAACTTAGGTTGGAAAGTGATGTTTCCTTTATCACTTCTGAATATTATTTGGGTTGCAGTTTTAATAATGATTTTTAATCTATAGTTAAAATTTTTTTTTATTAGAAACATATAAGAATTTTTAGAATGTCTGAACAACCAATAAGAAAACGTGAAAAAGATTTAACAATCTGGGAGAAGACTTACATCCCTGTTATAGTTAAAGGTTTGTCTCTTACTTTAAAGAATATGTTCAAACCAAAGTTCACCCTGAAATATCCTGAAGAGAAATTTATTCCGACAGGATCTTACAGAGGCAGACCGGTTTTGGTTGAAGAAGAAAATGGAAAAGAAAGGTGTGTTGCTTGCGGACTTTGCAGCAGAGTTTGTCCAGCTTTGGCAATTGAGGTACAAGCAGCAGAAACAGAACTTGAAAAAGAGCGATTCCCGGAGAAATTCGAAATAAATATGCTTCGCTGCATTTTTTGCGGTTTTTGTGAAGAAGTTTGCCCTGAGGAAGCTATTGTTATGAGCAAAGATTACGAACTTGCCTTTTCGAACCGTGAGGAAGCTATTTATGGAAAAGATAAGCTTTTAACGCCAGTTTCGCAACTTCAGGACCGAATTAATTTTCTGCGTCAATATAAATAGTTGAACATCTCGCCTAATTTGCTTTAATTAATACCGCTATGTTTAGACACTTCTCCATATTGTTGTTTGTTCTATTCTCAGCAGAAATTTTCGGACAGTTTCTTGATGATAATTTCACAATTTCCTATCCCGATTATATTCCTGTCAATAAAGATTTTGAAATTTCTTTGATCACTTCTAAAGTTTATAGCGATGCTGAAATTTTAAAACTGAATCTTAGTCTTGATAACAATATAAAACTTGTCAAAAGTGTGATCAGAACCGAACGTGATGATTTCCAACTTGAATTTCGTCCTTCAAAAGGTAACAATACCTTGATAGGAACAATTGATTTGAGCGATTCGTCTTTTGCTTTGGATAATTTTTTCCAGATAGTTTTGAGGTTCTCAGCAGGTTCAGAAAAAAAGTCAATAATTGAATTCAGTGGAGAATTTATTAATGATGATATGACTATCGGACATCTTGAAACCAATGATGGAAAATTAGTTGAAAGAAATTCATTTGTTTACCAGGCTGAATTTTCTTTTTATGAACCTACCAGGTTTGCGAATCAGCTTTGTAAATTTTTACCCAATTCCCAATTTGAAATTCCTTTAAAGTTTAACTTCTTAAATCAGCTTGCAATCAATTTCTGGTTTCGGGCTGAAAAAAATAGTATAAGTTTTTTAAACATAAGGGATAAGACCGGAGACCAGGAACTTTATTCTTTGTTGTTAAACAAGAACCAGGTTTTGTCTGCACAATCTAAATTGTATTCGCAAATAAATCTTGATCCGAAATTCATTTCATTAAATGATTGGTACTCCGTTACAATTATAATAAATAAAGGAAGTCATTTTATATCATTTTTGTTAAATGGAACTGAGTTTTCGAAATTAGATTTTCCTGAATTTATCAATCCTGAAGACCTTACTCTTGAATTTATCAACAGCACAAAATCAACCGCTTATAGTCTTGATCAGTTTAGAATAATTGAAACTAAAGAAGAACTTTCGGACATATATAAAAATTGTACATTCAAAGATTTTATTCCTCATAGTTCTAAGCTTTTGTTGCAGATAAATTTTAATGATGTAGATATTTATAATCTTCAGAACGATTCAAAAATTGATTTCTCAAATATTAAAATCAGTCCTTCGAATGCACCGATTTTCCAGAGAGCACCATATTTAAATTTCGTTGTTTCCAGCAGCTATTATGAACTTGATTGGGGTGGAGGCGATTATAAAAATGCCAAATCTTACTCTGTTGAAAGATCAACCGGTGAAACTTCCTTCACTGAGATTTATAAAATACAGGCAGAAAATAATCAGGATAAAGAATATTCATATTTAACAGAAAAATTGGGAGATGCTGAAGTAATTTATATTAGAGTTAAACAGGTAAATATTGATGGTTCAGAAATATATTCACCCGTAGTTAAAGTTGGGCAAGGATTAATTGAAGACGTAATTCTTGAACAGAATTTCCCGAATCCATTTAATCCATCAACCAAAATAGAGTTTGAGCTTTTACAGGATGGCGATGTACAGGTTGTGGTTTATAGTCTGGAAGGTAGTGAAGTTGCACTTCTGCATAAAGGATTTTTATCTAAAGGAAAATACCAGTTTGAATTTAATGGCAGTGAACTTCCTTCAGGAATATATTTATATAAAGTCTCAACGCCACAGTTTACACAAACCAGGAAAATGATTCTGGCAAAATAGTTATTTTTCCCCGGCAGATTTTTTTCATTAAGAAAAACACAGATGCTATCTAAAATTTTATCAAGTGCCACTTATGGAATCGATGCTTACCTTCTTGAAGTAGAAACCAATGTGGAAAAACAAGTCCCTGGATTTACAATTGTTGGTCTTCCCGATAATGCAGTTAAAGAAAGTAGAGAAAGAGTCATTGCGGCTATTAAAAATAGCGGTTTTGAATTCCCTCCAAAAAAAATTACTGTTAATCTGGCTCCGGCGGATGTAAAAAAAGAAGGCAGTTCGTTTGATTTACCAATTGCAATCGGATTGTTATCATCATTGGGAGGTATTCAGGCAAACGATTTTGATGATACTGTTTTTCTTGGTGAGCTTTCACTCGATGGAACACTGCGACCTGTGAAAGGTGCTTTACCTATAACAGTTGAAGCTAGGAAAAAAGGAATTAAAAAAATTATTCTTCCGGTTGAGTCTTCACTGGAAGCTTCAATTGTTGAAGGGATTGATGTTTATGGAATGAAAAACTTAACTGAAGTGGTTGGCTTTCTTGAAAAGAAAATTGAAAAACAGAAAGTTGTGTCCAATAAAGATGAATTATTTTCGAGGATTAATAAATACCATCTTGATTTTTCTGATGTAAAGGGACAGGAAAATGTTAAAAGAGCTCTTGAGGTTGCTGCTGCAGGTGCACATAATATATTAATGATAGGTCCTCCCGGATCCGGAAAAACAATGCTTGCAAAAAGACTCCCTTCAATCCTTCCGCCAATGACTTTTGAAGAAGCTCTCGAGACTACAAAAATTCATTCAATTGCAGGAATTCTATCGAGAGATTCAGCACTAGTTACTGAGAGACCATTTAGAAGTCCGCATCACACCGTTTCAGATGCAGCATTAGTTGGTGGAGGATCGTTTCCAAGACCCGGTGAAGTATCCTTCGCACATTATGGAGTTTTGTTTTTAGATGAACTTCCTGAATTTAAAAAAAATGTTCTGGAAGTTTTAAGACAGCCTTTGGAAGATTCAAGAGTTACGGTGAGTCGTTCAAAACTTTCGCTTGAGTTTCCTGCAAACTTTATGTTGGCTGCAGCAATGAATCCGTGTCCTTGCGGATATTTTACAGACCCGACAAAAGAATGTACCTGTTCGCCACCAATAATTCAGAGATATATGGCTAAAATTTCCGGTCCGTTGCTGGACAGAATCGATATCCATATCGAAGTTCCTGCAGTTAAGTATAAAGAATTATCTTCGGATCTTAAAAGTGAACATTCCGAAAGTATTCGTGAAAGGGTAATACAATCAAGGAAAATTCAGCAAAATAGATTTGAAAAACTTGACCATATTTTCACAAATGGAGATATGGGATCAAAAGAAGTGCGAAAATATTGCGTTTTAGATCCTACAGGTGAAGAATTGCTTAAAATGGCAATGACCAAGCTTGGGCTGTCAGCCAGAGCTTATGATCGAATCTTAAAAGTTAGCCGAACTATTGCTGATCTTGATAAATCGGAACAAATTCAATCGCAGCATGTAAGTGAGGCGATTCAATACCGCAGTCTTGACCGGGAACTCTGGAAGCATTAATCAAGCCGCAAAGTCCAGCTCAATAGAATTTGCATTTTGATTTTAATAAAAATATATTAATTGCTCGATTTTAAAGTTTTTGGGCGGACGCCGGAGTTGGAGAGCCGGGGCGGACTGTAAATCCGTTGGCGAACGCCTTTGGGGGTTCGAATCCCTCGCCGCCCACGACCAATTTTTGAACACTTAAGGGAATTTTTAATAAGGTTTTTTCCCTTATTTTTTTGTTTATGCAGGTAAATATAATAATCCTTTCGATTTCAGAGTTCGAGTAAATTTTATTAATAAACTTTTTTAATTGTTCTTATCAATTTTGAATTTAAGCGGGAGTAACTCAGTTGGCTAGAGTCACAGCCTTCCAAGCTGTTGGTCGCGGGTTCGAGTCCCGTCTCCCGCTCAGCTGAGTTTAAGCTGACCAGAGTCAGAATACCAGAACATCTTGCTAAAGCAGGAAATTTTTTGGTTCTTAAAAAGATTGAATAATAAAGCTGACGTAGCTCAGTTGGTAGAGCACATCCTTGGTAAGGATGAGGTCACCGGTTCAATCCCGGTCGTCAGCTCAACTGAGTTTGAAAGTGATATGGTAATAGAATTAATTCTTATTTACTGAAAATAATTTCAGAGTAACTAATGAGAGATATAATAACTTTAGAATGTACGGAGTGTAAAAGAAGAAATTACACAACTACAAAAAATAAGAGACTGCATCCTGGTCGTGTTGAGTTTAAAAAATACTGTCGTTGGGATAAGAAACTTACTGTTCATAAGGAAACAAAATAATTATCTACGTCAGTAGCTCAATTGGCTAGAGCAGCGGTCTCCAAAACCGCAGGCTGGGGGTTCGAGTCCCTCCTGACGTGCAGAGGAAACCAGAGTTAATTATGAAAGATAAAATAGTAAAATTTTTTGAAGACGTTCTTAAAGAAATGAAAAAGGTTACCTGGCCTACTAAGAACGAATTAATGGAATCAACCAAGATTGTAATTATTGTTTGTATGATCCTGGCGGTTTTCACGTACGTAATTGATATGGTAATTAACCAGGTAATAAAAGGAATATTTTAAGTTTGGAAGTAATGGAAGCTAAATGGTATGTAGTTAGAACTTTTTCCGGTCATGAGAATAAAGTTAAACAATTTATCGATGCTGAGCTTAAAGAAAACGAAGGCTTGAGAACAAAAATTAAAGATGTTCTTGTTCCAACTGAAAAAGTTTTTGAAGTAAAAGATGGAAAGAAAAAAAGTAAAACGAAAAATTTTTTACCGGGTTACATTCTTATTCAGGCTGAACTTGATAACCAGGTAAAAGAATTTATTCTTAATACCCAATCAGTTATGGGATTTCTTGGCACTGGAAATAATCCTAATCCTCTACAACCTGAAGAAGTAAAAAGAATAGTTGGCAGGTTAAACCAGGATGAAAATGCTGAAAGAATGGAAACCTTTTTCCGTAATGGCGACGTCGTGAAAATTATTGATGGTCCTTTCAATAATTTTAGCGGTACAGTTCAGGAAGTAAACGAAGAAAAAATGAAAATAAAAGTAAGCGTATCAATATTCGGAAGAAAAACTCCCGTTGAGATCGATTTTGTTCAAGCTGAATTAGAAAAATAAATTTTTATAGGAAAATTTTTATGGCAAAGAAGATAGATAGTTTTATCAAACTGCAAATACCGGCTGGTAAAGCAAATCCATCTCCTCCGGTTGGCCCGGCTTTGGGACAAAAGGGTGTGAATATTATGGAGTTTTGCAAGCAGTTTAACGCACGTACTCAGAAAGAGGACGGGATGATTATCCCGGTTGTAATTACTGTGTTTTCGGATAAATCATTTACATTCATTACTAAAACTCCTCCTGCAGCGATCCTATTAAAAAAAGCTGCAAAGATTGATAAAGGCTCACCGGAATCAAACAGGACCAAAGTTGGTAAAGTTTCTAAGTCTCAGGTTAAGGAAATTGCTGAAGTTAAGATGAAAGATCTTAACGCCTTCGATGTTGAGCATGCAATGAGTATGGTTGCCGGAACAGCCCGAAGTATGGGCTTAACTGTTGAAGATTAATTACAAAAGACGAATAAGATTTAAGTGGTGTTAAAATGAAAGTTTCAAAAAGAATAAAACAAATTAAAGAGAATCTTGATGTCGAAAAGGAATACTCCCTTTCAGAAGCTGTAGACATCCTTAAAGAAAACTCAAAAGTAAAATTTGTTGAATCACTTGATTGTGCTATCAGGCTTGGGGTAGATCCAAGACATGCAGATCAGATGATAAGAGGGACTGTCTCGCTTCCAAATGGAACGGGAAAAGATGTTAAAGTTCTTGTAATTTCAAAAGGTGCAAAAGCAACTGAGGCTCTTGAAGCAGGTGCAGATTATGCAGGTTTTGAAGATTATTTAAGTAAGATAAAGGAAGGTTGGACAGATATTGATGTGATTGTGGCAACACCGGATTCAATGAGCGAACTTGGAAAACTTGGTAAAATATTAGGGCCAAAAGGATTGATGCCAAATCCTAAAAGTGGAACAGTAACTAATGATGTTGCAAACGCAGTTAAAGAAGTTAAAGCTGGTAAAATAGAATTCAGAGTTGAAAAAGCAGGTATCGTGCATACCTCTTTAGGTAAACTTAATTTTGATGCAGATAAACTTGTCGAAAATACAAGAGCATTTCTTAACACAATTGTTAAAATGAAACCTTCTTCTTCAAAGGGTCAGTATGTAAAAAGTCTGTTCCTTTCAAGTTCAATGGGTCCTGGATTAAAAATAAATAAAGATGAAATTCCAATCCGATAAGGATTATATAAAAGTTTACGCACTAATAAAATGCTTCTAACCGACACGATAAACATAATTTCTGAAACGGGAGAAAAATGAATAGTACCGAAAAAACAGAGATGATTTCCGAAGTAAAAGAACTGCTTGATAATTCAGATGCAGTTTATCTTACTGACTATTCCGGTATAAATGTAGAGGATATTAATAATCTTCGAAATGAATTCCGGAATGACGGTGTCCGTTATAAAGTATATAAAAATACTTTATTTAAACGTGCACTTGATGAATCCGGGAAATTCCAGAAACTTTCTGATCATCTTGTCGGAATGACCGGTTATGTTTTTGCAAGTGGAGACAATATTGTTGCTCCGGCTAAAATCATTAAAAAATATTTTGATCAAAAACAAAAACTTTCGCTTAAAGCCTGTTATATTGATGAAGAATATTTTGAGGGTAGCCAGCTTAATTCCCTTGCAACATTACCTACAAAAAATGAACTTATAGCAGGAATTATTGGCAGTATCAATGCTCCTGCGTCAGGAATTGTAGGTGCAATTAACGCTGTTATGAGAGATCTTGTTAGTGTTATTGATGAGATTTCAAAAAAGCAAGCAGCATAAGTAAATTTTATTATTGAAATAAAAAGATCAGGAGATTTAAAATGGCAGAAAAAATTGCTGAAATAGTTGAAAAGATAAAAGGACTTTCCTTAATGGAAGCTTCTGAATTGAAGAAAGCTCTGGAGGAAGAATTTGGAGTTACTGCTGCTGCACCTATGATGATGGCAGGTATGCCTGGTGCTGGTGATGCTGCTGCGGTCATAGAAGAAAAAACAGAGTTTGATGTAATTCTGGAAGCAGCTGGTGATAAAAAAATTAATGTGATTAAAGTGGTTAGAGCTCATACCGGACTCGGCTTAAAAGAAGCTAAAGATCTTGTTGATAGTGCTCCTAGTACTGTTAAAGAAGCTATACCAAAAGATGAAGCCGAAAAACTCAAAAAAGAATTTGAAGACGCCGGCGCTACTGTTAAGCTTAAATAAACGAATACTTCTTACTTTTCCCGTTAATGCGAAGTGATAAGCCAGTTATTACTGTCTTATCGCTTTTTGCTATTAAGCTATTGAATTTTTCAAGATGTAAAAGATTTTTATTCCCAATTAGGAGGAAAACAATTGGATAACCGAATATCGTTTGGTCGCATTCCTGCAGTTCTCGAAACACCTGATTTGTTGAGTATACAGACAGATACTTATGAAGATTTTGTTCAGCTTAAAACTCCTCCTGAAGAAAGAGAGAACAAAGGATTGCATCAGGTCTTCAGTCAAAACTTTCCAATTTTTGACAATAAGGAAATGTACAGGCTGGATTTTGTTGATTATAGTGTTGAATCATCTCGTTTTTCTATACAGGAATGTATGGAAAGAGGACTTACTTTTTCAGCTCCGTTAAAAGCGAAGTTAAGACTTTCAACCAAGGATTCTGAAACTGAAGAATTTGTAAACAGCGTTGAACAAGAAGTGTATCTTGGCAATCTTCCTTTTATGACAGAAAAAGGTACGTTTATAATTAATGGTGCAGAGAGAGTTATTGTTTCCCAATTGCACAGATCACCTGGTGTTGCATTTGCACAAACAGTTCATCCAAATGGAACCCCGATTTATTCAGCAAGAATAATTCCCTTAAGAGGATCATGGGTTGAGTTTGCTACTGATATAAATTATGTAATGTATGTTTATATCGATAGAAGAAAAAAATTCCCAGCAACTACACTTCTACGTGCTCTTGGATTTGCATCTGATGATGATATCTTAAACTTATTCCAGCTTGTAGAAGACATACATGTTAATAAAGTTAAAATTGAAAATTATATAGGTCGGGTTGTAGCTAGTGATGTTTTTGACATGTCAACAGGTGAAATATTTCTTACAAGAGATAGTGTGTTATCAGAAGAAGACATCGAGAGATTAGGAGATGCTGAGGTTGAAATAATAAAATTACTTACATCTGAAATTTCTCCTGATCAGGATTTAATAGTTAATACACTTAGAAAAGATTCCTCTCATAATAAAGAAGAAGCTCTATTTTCGATTTATCGTCAACTTCGTTCCGGTGAAGCACCTGATTCAGATACTGCCGCTGCATTAATTGAAAAATTGTTTTTTAATGATAAAAGATATGATCTCGGTGATGTCGGCAGACATAGAATGAATAATAAATTAAAGTTGAACATTCCTGAAACTACTACTGTTTTAACTATAGAAGATATCATTGAAATAATGAAATTCATCATTAAGCTGAGAAGTGGAAATGAAGCAGTAGATGATATTGACCACTTGGGAAACAGAAGAATAAGAACTGTTGGTGAACAATTAGCTCAACAGTTTAATGTTGGTATGGCAAGAATGGCCCGTACAATTAAAGAGCGAATGAACATGCGCGATACCGAAAATTTCACCCCCCAGGATCTTGTTAATGCCAGAACTATAAGCAGTGTTATAAACGCATTCTTTGGAACAAACCAGTTATCTCAATTCATGGATCAAACAAATCCACTTGCAGAGATGACACATAAAAGAAGAATGTCTGCATTAGGACCCGGCGGGTTGACCAGAGAAAGAGCCGGATTTGAAGTAAGAGACGTTCACTATACACATTATGGAAGGTTATGTCCGATTGAAACACCTGAAGGACCAAATATAGGTTTGATATCGTCTCTAACAATTTATGCAAGAGTAAACCGATATGGTTTTCTTGAAACCCCATACAGGAAAGTAACAAAAGGAAAAGTTACAAAAGAAGTAGAGTATCTCACAGCTGAGCAGGAAGATCTTTATACAATTGCACAGGCTAATGCACCTCTTGATGAACAATCAAAGTTTTTAAATGAACGTGTAAAATCAAGATTAAAAGGTGAATTTCCGATTGTTACTCCTGATCAGTTGCAATATATGGATGTTGCACCGGCTCAGCTTGTTAGTGCTGCTGCAGCACTAATTCCTTTTCTTGAACACGATGATGCGAATAGAGCTTTAATGGGTTCGAATATGCAGCGCCAGGCAGTTCCTCTTCTTAAACCAGAGGCGCCATTGGTTGGTACCGGGATGGAAGGAAAGGTTGCCCGTGATTCGAGAGCATTAATAAGCGCAGAAGATAATGGTGTGGTTGAATATGTAGATTCCAAAAAGATTACAGTTAAATATGATATAAATCCAAACAGTATTGATGCATTAACATCATTTGATGATGTACGAAGAGTTACATACACTCTAATAAAGTTCAACGGTACAAACCAGGAAACTTGTATTAACCAAATTCCGATTGTGGCTGAAGGACAAAAAGTAAAGGCTGGTGATGTACTTGCGGATGGTCAATCAACAGACCAGGGTGAACTTGCACTTGGAAGAAATGTACTTGTAGCTTTCATGCCCTGGCGCGGTTATAATTTTGAAGATGCCATTATTGTTAGTGAAAAGTTAGTTGCAAATGATGTTTATACCTCAATTCATATTGAAGAATTTGAGTTGCAGGTTAGAGAAACCAAACGAGGTGAAGAAGAGTTAACAAGAGAAATTCCAAATGTTAGTGAAGAAGCCGTAAAGGATCTCGATGAAAATGGAATTATCCGTGAAGGAGCGGAAGTAAAAGAAGGTGATATATTAATAGGTAAAATTACTCCTAAAGGAGAAACTGATCCCACGCCTGAAGAGAAATTGTTACGTGCAATATTTGGAGATAAAGCAGGCGATGTTAAAGATGCTTCATTGAAAGCACCTCCAGGGTTAAAAGGAACAGTAATAAAAACTCGACTGTTCAGCAGAAAAAAAAGAGATAATGAATCAAAAAAGATTGAAAAAACAGCGTTCGAAAATCTTGAACATAGTCATAAACTTTTGGTTCAGGAACATTATCAAAAACTAGTTGATAAGTTGACCAGGATTTGTGATGGTCTTACAACTGCAGGAATTAGAGATCTCGATGGAACCATTACTCTGCGAAGTGGATCAACAATTAAGGAAAACACCTTCAGTTCATTTGAAGATGTAACTAAGCTTGATTATACAGGAGACTGGTTTGAAAGCAAAAAAACAAATTCACACGTAAAAACACTCTATAAAAATTATTTTGAAGTTCTTTCGAAACTAGAAGAAGATTATAAAAGAGAAAAGATAAATATTCAAAGTGGTGATGAATTGCCTCCGGGTATTGTTCAACTTGCTAAGGTTTATGTTGCGAAAAAACGTAAACTCGCAGTTGGAGATAAAATGGCTGGACGTCACGGCAACAAGGGTGTTGTTGCCAAAATCGTTCCTATTGAAGATATGCCATTCTTGCCAGATGGAACTCCAGTCGATATAATTTTAAATCCACTTGGAGTACCTTCGAGAATGAATCTTGGACAGCTATATGAAACTGCACTTGGTTGGGTTGGAAAAATTCTTGGAGTAAAATTTGCGACACCAATTTTTGATGGTGCCAAATTAGAAGATGTTGAACAATGGATTGAAAAAGCAGGCATCGATCCCGGCAGTAAAACAACTCTAATAAATGGAAGAACCGGTGATACTTTCCATCAGAAAGTAACTTGTGGTTATATATATATGCTCAAGCTTAGTCATTTGGTAGATGATAAAATTCATGCCCGTTCAATTGGACCATACTCTTTAATTACACAGCAACCATTGGGTGGCAAAGCACAATTCGGCGGACAGAGATTTGGAGAAATGGAAGTCTGGGCGCTTGAAGGCTATGGAGCTGCTCATATTTTACAGGAAATATTAACTGTAAAAAGTGATGATGTTGCCGGAAGAGCAAAAACTTATGAAGCAATTGTTAAAGGTGAAAACCTTCCGCTACCAAATGTACCGGAAGCGTTTAATGTGATGATAAAAGAATTGCAGGGTCTGGGTTTAAATTTAACTATAAACTAGGATCCCGGTACTTATTTAAAATGCAAAAAGAAATTAGGAGATAAAAATGGCTTATAGAATCCAAGAACATGCAATGATGGATATTGATACTATTACTATTAGCCTTGCTAGTCCGGATGATATTTTAACTAGATCTTATGGGGAAGTAACAAAGCCTGAAACTATAAATTATAGATCTTTCAGACCTGAAAAAGATGGATTATTCTGTGAGAAAATTTTTGGTCCTACACGAGACTGGGAATGCTTCTGTGGTAAATATAAAAGAATTCGTTACAAAGGAATTATTTGTGATAGATGCGGTGTTGAGGTAACACAAAAAAGTGTCCGTCGTGAACGAATGGGTCACATTGGTCTCGCAGTTCCTGTTGTTCATATATGGTTCTTCAGAGCCCAGCCTTCAAAAATTGGAAACATTATTGGTTTAAGTCTTAAAGAACTTGAAAAAGTTATTTACTATGAATCATATATTGTTATTAATCCAGGCCCAACGGGATTGAGCAAAAAAGATCTTATTTCTGAAGATCAATACTTTGAAGTAATGAATTCACTACCTGCAGGAAATGAAAAACTTGATGATATTGATCCAAATAAATTTGTTGCAAAGATTGGTGGTGATGCGGTTAAAACAATTCTTAAGAGCATTAATGTTGAAGAGCTATCTCAAACTTTAAGAGACCAGGTAAAAGTTGAAACCTCTCAGCAAAAGAAAGCAGATTTGCTTAAACGTCTTAGAGTTATTGAAGCTTTTAAACATGAAAATCCTAAAGTTGAGAACAGGCCTGAATGGATGGTGCTTGGTTATATTCCGGTTATCCCACCAGAGTTGAGACCGTTAGTTCCTCTGGAAGGTGGAAGGTTTGCAACAAGTGATTTAAATGATCTTTATAGAAGAGTAATAATCAGAAATAACAGACTTAAAAGATTAATAGATATTAAAGCTCCTGAAGTCATCTTAAGAAATGAAAAAAGAATGCTCCAGGAAGCAGTTGATGCATTGTTTGATAATTCAAGAAGGGGAAGCGCTGTAAGAAGTGACAGCAACCGCCCCTTAAAATCTTTAAGCGATATGCTGAAGGGAAAACAAGGACGATTCCGTCAGAACCTTCTTGGGAAACGTGTCGATTATTCAGGTCGTTCAGTTATTGTGGTTGGTCCGGAGTTAAAACTTCATCAATGCGGTCTTCCTAAAGACATGGCGGTTGAATTATTCAAACCTTTCATAATTAGAAAGTTGATTGAAAGAGGTCATAATAAAACTGTTAAAAGTGCAAGAAAAGTCGTAGATAGAAAAGATCCAATCATTTGGGATATACTCGCGAAAATAATTGAAGGACATCCGATTCTTCTTAACCGTGCCCCAACTTTACATCGACTTGGTATCCAGGCTTTTCAACCAATATTAATTGATGAACGTGCTATTCAGCTTCACCCAATGGTTTGTACAGCTTTTAATGCTGACTTTGATGGTGACCAGATGGCGGTTCACGTTCCGCTATCTTATGAAGCACAACTTGAAGCTGCTTTGTTAATGTTGAGTAGTCATAATATTCTTTCACCACAAAATGGAAGTCCTATTGTTGTCCCAACACAGGATATAGTTCTGGGTTGCTACTATCTTACGAAATACCGTGAAGGTGAAAAAGGTGAAGGAATGGTATTCTCATCATCTGAAGAAGCTATTATTGCTTATGATTCTGCTGTAGTTGGGCTTCATGCAAAGATTAAAGTGAAATTTGAAAATGAGATGATTGAAACAACTATCGGTAGAGTAATCTTTAACCAAATTGTTCCGAAGGAGATGGGATTCATAAACCAACTGCTTGTTAAAAAAGCTTTTGGTGGAATAATCGGAAAAATGTTTATGCAGTTGGGAAATAAAGTAACTGCTAAGTTCCTTGATGATTTAAAAGATCTGGGATTCACATATTCTACTCGTGGCGGTTTATCAATTAGTTTCACTGACATGGTTATCCCTGAACAGAAAGAAAACCTTATAGTAAAAGCGAATAAAAAAGTTGATGCAATTTTAAATGAGCATGAACAAGGTGTGATAACTGATGCTGAAAGATATAATAAAATTATCGACGTATGGACACACACAACAAATGATGTGGCTCGTGCGTTAATGGATAAAATACGAGCTTCGGACAGTGGTTTTAACTCGTTACATATGATGGTTGATTCCGGTGCAAGGGGATCTCAGGAACAGGTTCGTCAGCTTGCCGGGATGCGTGGTCTTATGATGAAACCTCAAAAAACATTATCCGGTCAGGCTGGTGAAATTATTGAAAATCCTATTATCGCAAACTTCAAAGAAGGTCTTTCCGTATTGGAATACTTTATTTCCACACACGGTGCGAGAAAAGGACTTGCCGATACCGCTTTAAAAACTGCTGATGCAGGATATTTAACAAGAAGACTTGTTGATGTTTCGCAGGATGTGATAATTACAGAAGATGATTGTGGAACTATTTTAGGAATTGAAATCAAAGCTCTGAAAGATGTTGAACAGGAAAGAGAACCTTTGGCTGAAAGGATTATTGGTCGTGTTGCCCAGGAAGATGTTTATCATCCGATATCAGAAGAGTTAATTATTTCGGCCGGGGAAATGATAACAGAAGAGCTTGCTGAAAAAATTGAAGATGCAAATATCGAATCCGTTTATATTAGAACCGTGTTAACTTGTGAATCAAAACGTGGTGTTTGTGCAAAATGTTATGGACGAAATTTAACGAATGGAAAAAATGTTGAAATCGGTGAATCAGTCGGAATTATTGCAGCACAATCTATTGGCGAACCAGGAACACAGCTTACTTTGAGAACCTTCCATCTTGGTGGTACCTCTTCCCGTATTGCAAGTCAATCACAGGTTGAATCAAATTTTGATGGTAAGATACAATTTGAAAAAATAGCTTCTGTAGAAAAAATACTTCCGGATCCGTTTGGCGGACCTGAAATGAAAGTTAGAGTAGTTACCGGAAGACGTGGAGTAATTGGAATCTTTGATGAGAATAACAGGCAACTGAAAAAATTTGATGTACCTTATGGTTCTGAACTTGTTGTTGCAGATGGTCAGACTATTAAAAAGGGAACTACATTATATCACCATGACCCATACAATGCTTTGATCATTTCAGATATTTCCGGTAAGGTAAAGTTTGTTGATCTAGTTGATGGTGCGACTTTAAAGCAAGTTACTGATGAACAAACAGGTCACGTTCAGAAAGTAGTTATTGAATCCAAGGATAAAACTTTAACACCAAGTATTGTTATACTTAGTGATGATGGAGAAAAAAAATCATTCAATCTTCCAACTCGTTCATATCTTTCAGTTGAGGAGGGAGAAAGTGTAGTTGCAGGTACAGTATTAGCAAAAATATCAAAACAAACAACCAAGAGTCGGGACATCACCGGTGGTTTACCAAGGGTTACAGAACTGTTTGAAGCCAGAAGTCCACAGGAACCGGCAATAGTTACTGAAATAGAAGGCATTGTTAAATTTGGTGCAAGAAAAAAAGGTTCGAGAGAAATTATGGTTACGGCTCATGATGGATCCGATGAAAAGAAATACAATGTGCCACTCGGTAAACACATATTAGTCCAGGATGGTGATGATATCCCTGCAGGAGAAAAAATTACTGATGGACCTACAAACCCGCATGACATTTTAAGTATTAAAGGTACAAGCGCTGTTCAGGAATATCTTGTAAATGAAATTCAGGATGTGTACAGACTTCAGGGTGTAAAAATAAATGATAAACATATTGAAGTAATCGTTGGACAAATGCTTCAGAAAATAAAAATTGTTTCTCCCGGTGATACAAGATTTCTTGAAGAAGACGTTGTTCATCGAATAGAATTTATTGAAGAAAATGATCGTGTTATGAACATGATGCACATTCTTGATAAAGGTGATTCAAAATATAAAAACGGACAACTTATTTCTAAAACAAAATTACGTGAATTAAATGCCGACTTAAAAAAGAAGGAAAAGAAACAGATAGAAGTAAGAGATGTAGAGCCGGCAACTTTTGAACATATTTTACTTGGTATAACCCAGGCGGCACTTTCAACTGAAAGCTTTATCTCTGCTGCTTCGTTCCAGGAAACAACTAAAGTTCTTGCCAACGCTGCTATTCAGACTAAAATTGATAAGCTTACCGGACTAAAAGAAAATGTTGTTATGGGGCATTTAATTCCGGGTGGAACAGGATTAAAGAAATATCGTAAAATTATCTTAAACACTGAAATAGCAGTTCCTGAGGAAAAGGAACAGGAAGAAGTATCTTCCACATAAAAAGTGATAAATTTGATTAATTCTTAATCCGGTTCATATTTTTGAGCCGGATTTTTTATCCGCTGGTGTGTCGTAATATTTTATAAATGGATAGTCAATTTCTTGACTTAATTTAAGGTATCAAGTATATTTGAAATCTGAATTTTTTTTGATCGAAATTCTCAGGAGATTTTTGTGCCAACAATCAATCAGTTAGTAAGAAAAGGTCGTGTCCAGATTCTAGCTAAGAACAAAGCACCGGCTTTAAATGCATGTCCGCAGAAGAGAGGTGTATGCACAAGGGTGTATACAACTACTCCTAAAAAACCTAATTCTGCTCTAAGGAAAGTCGCAAGAGTAAGACTTACTAATAACATTGAAGTCACAGCATATATACCTGGAGAAGGACATAATCTTCAGGAGCATTCTATCGTTATGATACGCGGCGGTAGAGTAAAAGATTTACCTGGTGTTCGTTATCATGTAATTAGAGGTACACTTGATACAAGTGGTGTGGAAGATAGGAAAAAAAGCAGATCAAAATACGGCGCTAAAAAACCTAAAGCGAAATAATTATGAGAAAAAGAAGAGCAGAAAAAAGATTTATTAAACCAGACCCTATGTATAATGATGTTCTGGTTTCAAAGTTTGTAAATGTTGTTATGTATGATGGTAAAAAATCAGTTGCCAGAAGTACTGTATATAATGCATTTGATCAGATTGAAAAGAGAACAAAGAAACCGGGACTGGAAGTATTTAAACAGGCAATTGCAAATGCTCAACCATTAATTGAAGTAAGGAGCCGAAGAGTTGGCGGAGCTACTTACCAGGTACCAACTGAAGTTAGACCGGAAAGACGTTCAGCTTTGGCTATGAGATGGATTAAAACTTATGCAAGAACCAGAAGTGAAAAAACTATGTCGCAAAAACTTGCAATGGAATTAATTTCAGCTTCAAATAATGAAGGTGGTGCAGTTAAAAAGAAAGATGATACACATAAAATGGCGGAAGCAAATAAGGCTTTTGCTCACTTTAAATGGTAAAAATTAGAAACGAATAAAGATACAATGGCAAATAAAGTTAGTATAGATAAAGTTAGAAATATTGGTATCATGGCACACATTGATGCTGGTAAAACAACTACGACTGAAAGAATTTTATTCTACACAGGCAAAGTTCATAGGCTTGGTGAAGTTCATGATGGTGCTGCAGTTATGGATTGGATGGAACAGGAAAAAGAACGTGGTATTACTATAACCAGTGCTGCGACTACTTGTTTCTGGAGCGATCATCAGATTAATATTATTGACACTCCCGGACACGTAGACTTTACAGTAGAAGTTGAAAGATCATTAAGAGTTCTTGACGGTGCTGTTGCGCTTTTCTGTGCTGTTGGTGGTGTTGAACCTCAATCAGAAACTGTATGGCGCCAGGCAGATAAATATGGGGTTCCAAGAATTGCATTCATTAATAAAATGGATCGTGTTGGTGCTGATTTTTATAATGCAGTTAACATGATGAAAGATAGATTAGGTGCCAATGCAATTCCAGTTAACCTTCCAATAGGTGAAGGTGACTTGTTTGCCGGAGTAATAGATTTAATATATTTCAATGCAAGAATGTATCACGAAGAAACTTTCGGTGCTACATTTGATGAAATCCCAATACCTCAGGATTTACTTGAGACAGCAAATAAATTCAGAACCCAAATGCTTGAAGCTGTTTCCGATGTTGATGATACCCTGCTCGAAAAATATCTTGATGGTAAAGAAATTTCTCCAGATGAAATAAAAGAAGTGCTTAGACGTGCGACAATTGAACTTAAAATTATTCCTGTTTTATGCGGTTCAGCATTTAAGAATAAAGGTGTTCAGAAATTACTTGATTATATAATTGATTTCCTTCCTTGTCCGCTGGATTTCAAGGAAATCGAAGCTCATCACATCGGGATGAATGATGTAATTAAAAGAAAAATAGATGAAAAAGAAAAATTTACAGCTCTCGCATTCAAGATTATGAATGATCCTTATGTAGGAAAATTATGTTTCTTCAGAGTTTATTCAGGACTATTGAAATCAGGATCTTATGTTTATAATCCTGTTAGTGGAAAGAAGGAGAGAATAGGAAGATTACTCCAGATGCATGCAAATCATCGTGAAGATATTGGTGAAGTTCGTGCGGGTGATATTGCTGCTGCTGTAGGATTAAAATTTACAAAAACCGGCGATACACTTTGTGATGAAAAAGATCCGGTTGTCATGGAAAAGATGACATTTCCTGAGCCAGTCATCCAGATTGCTATTGAACCAAAAACAAAAGCCGATCAGGATAAACTTTCGGATGCTCTAGCAAGGTTATCTGACGAGGATCCTACTTTTAGAGTTAATGTTGATGAGGAAACAGGTCAGACACTTATTAGCGGCATGGGAGAACTTCATTTAGAAATTCTTGTTGATAGAATGAGAAGAGAGTTTAAAGTTGAAGCGAATATTGGTAAACCACAGGTTGCATATAGAGAATCTATAACCCAGTCAGTTAAAGTTGAAGGTAAATTTATTAAACAGTCCGGCGGTCGTGGAAAATATGGACACGTTGAAATTGAACTTTCACCTAATGAACCAGGAAAAGGTTATGAATTCATAAATGATATTGTTGGTGGTTCTATACCAAAAGAATATATAACCCCGGTATCAAATGGAATTCAGGAAGCAATGAGAAATGGTGTTATTGCTGGTTACCCGGTTGTTGATATCAAAGTAAGATTGTTTGATGGTTCCTATCATGATGTAGATTCTGATGAGCTTTCATTCAAAGTTGCAGGATCCATAGCGTTTAAGGATGGATGTAAAAAAGCAAAACCAATTTTGCTTGAACCTATAATGTCAGTTGAAGTTGTTACACCTGAAGAATATCTGGGAGATGTTATGGGTGATATAAATTCAAGAAGAGGAAAGATAGAAGGATTTTCTGCCAGGAAAGATGCACAAGTAATAAAAGCTAAAGTTCCTTTGTCAGAGATGTTTGGTTATGCAACTGTTTTAAGATCTATGACTCAGGGAAGAGCAATATACTCAATGCAATTTGATCATTATCAGCAGGTTCCTCAAAGTATTGCAGAGGAAATTTCTGAAAAATCATTAGGTAAAAAATCATCAGCAACTGCTTAAATAGAAAAAAATAAATCAAATAAAATAAAAGGAGAAAACGATGGCAAAAGAGAAATTTGATAGGAGTAAGCCCCACGTTAATGTTGGTACGATTGGTCATGTAGATCATGGTAAAACTACATTAACGGCTGCCATCACTATGGCTCTTGCGCGCAAAGGCTTATCCTCAATAAGAACATTTGACAGTATTGATAATGCGCCTGAAGAGCGGGATAGAGGTATAACCATTGCAACAGCACACGTAGAATATTCAACTGAAAAAAGACATTATGCTCATGTTGACTGTCCTGGTCACGCAGATTATGTAAAAAACATGATTACTGGTGCTGCTCAGATGGACGGAGCAATTTTAGTGGTTGCTGCAACTGACGGACCAATGCCTCAAACGAGAGAGCATATTCTTCTTGCACGTCAGGTTGGTGTTCCTAAAATTGTGGTCTTTATGAATAAAGTGGATATGGTTGATGATGCTGAATTAATCGAACTTGTTGAGGTTGAGCTTCGTGATCTTTTAAACGAATATGAATTCCCTGGAGATGATATCCCGATTATTAAAGGATCTGCATTAAGGGCGTTGGAAGCTGGTACTAGTAATGCACCTTTGGATGATGAAAGATTTAAATGTATCTGGGAACTTATGGATGCAGTTGATAGTTACATTGATATTCCTAAAAGGGATACTGATAAACCATTTCTTATGCCGGTGGAAGATGTCTTTTCAATTACTGGCCGTGGTACTGTTGCTACCGGAAGAGTTGAAAGAGGTCAGGTAAAGATACAGGAAGAAGTTGAATTAATTGGTTTAGGTCTTCATAAAAAAACTGTTGTTACTGGTGTTGAAATGTTCAGGAAAGAACTTGACTCAGCGATGGCTGGTGATAATGCAGGAATTTTATTAAGAGGTATTGATAAAGATGAAATTGAAAGAGGAATGGTACTTGCAAAAACGGGGTCAATTACACCTCACAAAAAATTCGAATGCGAAGTTTATGTACTTTCAAAAGATGAAGGTGGTAGGCATACACCATTCTTTAACGGATACAGACCCCAGTTCTATTTTAGGACCACTGATGTAACTGGTGTTGCTACTTTACCATCTGGTACTGAAATGGTTATGCCCGGGGATAGAGTGAATCTATCTGTTGAATTGATTTCTGAGATAGCAATGGAAGAAAAATTAAGATTCGCTATTCGTGAAGGTGGTAGAACGGTTGGTTCCGGTCTTGTAACTAAAATTATTGAGTAAAATAATTTTAAACCGTAAAAGGGAGTTCAACTCCCTTTTCGTTTGAATTGAAATATAAAGGAGATCAAATAAGTGCCCGGTCAGAAGATAAGAATTAAGTTGAAATCGTATGATCATATACTGATTGATAAATCAACTGAAAAAATTATTAAAACAGTAAGGAGTACTGGTGCAGTTGTTTCTGGACCGATTCCTTTACCAACTAAAAGGACTGTTTACACTGTATTAAGATCTCCACATGTTGATAAAAAGTCCCGTGAACAATTTGAAACACGGGCTCATAAAAGAATAATTGATATCCATAACTCAAACAACAAAACTGTCGATTCATTGAGTAAACTTGATATTCCGGCAGGTGTTGATATTGAGATTAAGCTCTAAATGTTTTAGGAGTTATAATGCAGGGTTTATTAGGTAAAAAATTAGGAATGACAAGCATTTTCACCGATGATGGTAATTTGTTTCCGGTAACTGTTATTCAGGCCGGACCATGTAAAGTTGTTAGTATCAGAACAAAGGAAAATGATGGCTATGATTCTGTGCAATTAGGCTTTGGCGAGCGTAAAGAAAAAAATATTAGTAAGCCTGTACTTGGTCAATATAAAAAAAACAATTTAACTCCGGCAGTTAAACTTAAGGAATTTAAAGGATTTGATAATACAAAACTTAAAGTTGGTGACGATATAAAATTAGATATTTTTGCTTTAGGTGAAAAAATAAAAGTTAAAGGCAAAACCATTGGTAAAGGTTTTCAAGGTGTAATGCGCAGACATGGTTTTGGTGGAGTTGGTGGTACAACTCACGGACAGAGTGACAGGTTGAGAGCACCTGGTTCCATTGGATCAAGTTCTTATCCTTCCCGTGTATTTAAAGGACAAAGAATGGCTGGAAGAATGGGGCATACTACTGTAACCATTTCCAATCTGCAGGTTATGAAAATTGTGCCGGAAGAAAATCTGATATTTGTAAAGGGAGCTGTACCCGGTGCAGTTAATTCAATTGTCGAATTGTTAAAGAAATAAACTGGTATTAAAGATGACTTTCGATATATATAAAAAAGATGGCAAGGTTTCCGGAGAGAAAATAGAATTAGCTGACAACATTTTCAGTATTGAACCTAATGATCATGCTATTTATCTCTCAGTAAAAGCTCATCTTGCAAATAAAAGGCAAGGTACTCACAAGTCTAAAGAAAGAAGTGAGGTAAGAGGCGGCGGAAAAAAACCATGGAAACAAAAAGGACGTGGTGGTGCTCGTGCCGGTACATCCAGATCACCACTTTGGGTTGGTGGAGGAAGAATATTTGGACCGCGCCCCAGAAATTACAGACAGGATATATCAAAGAAAGTGAAGAAGTTGGCTAGAAGATCTGCATTTAGTTATAAAGTAAAAGACTCTCAGTTAGTGATTGTAGAAGATTTTTCTTTTGAAAAACCAAAGACAAAAGATTTTGCTGAATTGATTAATGCACTTAATGTCGAAAGTAAAAAAATACTATTACTTACGGGTGATTACAACCAGGCTATTTATAAATCTGGTAGAAATATTCCAACGGTGAATATTCTTGAAGCAAAAAAAGCTTCAACTTATGATATCCTGAATAACCAGGTTTTAATCTTGCAAAAAAGTGCTGTTGAAGTAATAAATAAAATTTTGTCTGAAAATAGAGAGGTGGTAAACTAATATGCATCAGATATTAATCAGCCCACTTATTACAGAGAAAATGACAAATATTTCAGCAGACCAGGGAAAGTACGGATTTATTGTAAACCCTGCTGCAAATAAAATTCAGATTGCAAAGGCTGTAGAGCTAAAATTTAGTGTTCACGTAACTGATGTGAAGACGATAAAGTATAATGGTAAGATGAAAACGCAGTTTAGAAAAAGCGGAAGATTTTCAGGGAGAACTTCCGGATTTAAAAAAGCTATTGTTACGCTTAAGGAAGGCGAGTCAATAGAATTGTTTGAAGAAGTTTAGTTTTGTGAAACCAAGGTTTATAAATGGCTATTAAAAAATTAAAACCAACAACACCAGGATCAAGGTTCAGAAGCAATTTTGGATTTGAAGAGATCACCAAAAGTGAACCGGAAAAATCTTTAACTGTTTCACTCAAAAAATCAGGTGGAAGAAATAATTTAGGAAGAATTACTTCCCGTCACCGTGGTGGTGGACATAAAAGAAAATACAGAATTATAGATTTTAAAAGGGATAAACAAAATATACCCTCAACTGTATTTTCAATAGAATATGATCCAAACCGTTCTTCAAGAATCGCATTATTACATTATGCTGATGGAGAAAAAAGATATATCATTGCTCCTAATGGATTAAAAGTCGGAGACAAAATTACATCAGGATCCGGAAGTGATATTTCAGTGGGAAATGCTTTGCCATTAAAAGAAATGCCTCTTGGCAGTTTTGTTCATAATGTTGAAATAAAACCTGGTAAAGGCGGACAACTTGGAAGAAGCGCGGGTACTTCACTTCAGCTTATGGCTAAAGAAGGAGACTATGCACAGCTAAAACTTCCTTCCGGCGAAGTTAGGATGATCAGGCTGGATTGTATGGCAACTTACGGTCAGGTTGGTAATGCTGAACAGGAAAATATTAGTTTAGGTAAAGCAGGTAGATCAAGATGGCTTGGAATCAGACCACAGTCCAGAGGTGTTGCAATGAACCCTGTTGATCATCCAATGGGTGGTGGAGAAGGAAAAACTTCGGGTGGTGGTCATCCTGTTTCTCCTTGGGGTCAGAAAGCCAAAGGATTGAAAACTAGAAAATATAAAAAAAGTTCAAATAAATTTATTATTAAACGTAGGAAGAAGTAGAAAACTGGTATGCCAAGATCAATAAAAAAAGGTCCGTTTGTTCATTATAAACTTGCGGCTAAAATTAAAGAGTTGAATAATTCAAACCAGAAGAAAATAATTAAAACATGGTCAAGAACTTCAACCATCACTCCGGATTTTGTTGGTCACACAATTGCCGTTCACAATGGCAATAAAATGATTCCTGTGTTTATTACTGAAAATATGGTTGGTCACAAACTAGGTGAATTTTCTCCAACGAGAATTTTCAGAGGACATCCGGGTACCAAAGCAGAAAAATCTGCAAAAGCATCGTAAATAATATTAGAAGATTTTAGAAATGGAAGCAAAAGCTATACAAAGATTTATAGGCTCATCACCTAGAAAAATGAGACTAGTTGTTGATCTCATCAGAGGAAAATCGGTCGATCATGCATTGGATATTCTTCATTTTTCTACAAAACATGCTTCAAAAGATGTTGAGAAAGCATTGAGATCTGCGGTATCTAATCTTTTAAACAAAGATGATTCAACAAGAGTAGAGCCTGAAGATATGTTGGTTAAAGAAGTATTTGTTGATAACGGACCAACATTAAAACGAATTTCGCCTGCACCAATGGGCAGAGCTTACAGAATAAGAAAAAGATCTTGTCATTTAACAGTTGTTGTTGCAACTAAGGCGTAAAACCAGGAGGATATTTTTTGGGACAGAAAACAAACCCGATAGGATTAAGAGTTGGAATCATCAGAGGATGGAATTCTAACTGGTACGAAAGTAAAAGTTATGCAGGTAAAATTAAAGAGGATGAAAAACTACGAAGTTATGTAAGGAACAGACTAAAGAAAGCGGGTATTTCCAAAATTATTATTGACAGGACTTCAAAGAATGTAATATTAACAATACATACATCCAGACCTGGTGTTGTTATTGGTAAAAGTGGAAAAGAAATTACACAGCTTGAAGAAGAATTAAAACAAGTTACAGAAAAAGATGTTAAAGTTCAGATATCCGAAATTAAACGACCCGAATTAGATGCATATCTTGTTGCAGAAAATATTGCAAATCAGCTTCAGGGAAGAGTCTCTTTCAGAAGAGCAATGAAGATGGCAATAACTGCAGCAATGAGAATGGGTGCTGAAGGAATAAGAATTATGTGTGCCGGCAGATTAGGTGGTGCAGAAATGGCAAGAACAGAACAGTATAAGGAAGGCAGAATTCCTTTGCATACTTTAAGAGCGGATATTGATTATGCACCCGGAAGAGCAGAAACTATTTATGGTTCAATTGGAATTAAAGTTTGGATTTGCCGTGGCGAAATACTTGGAAAAAGAGTTACGGAATAATTCTCAGGAGATTTTATCATGTTAATGCCAAAAAGAGTTAAATACAGAAAAGCACATAGAGGAAGAAGATGCGGGAATGCTAAACGAGGCATCTCTGTTGCATTTGGTGATTACGGTTTAAAAGCATTAGAACCAGCGTGGATTACCAGCAGGCAGATTGAAGCTTGCCGAGTTGCTCTTTCAAGAAAAATGAAGAGAGATGGAAAAGTCTGGATACGAATTTTTCCTGATAAACCTGTATCTAAAAAACCTCTTGAAACAAGAATGGGTAAAGGAAAAGGCGCTCCAGAGTTTTGGGTAGCAGTAGTTAAACCAGGTAGAATAATGTTTGAAGTTTCAGGAGTAACAAAAGACGTGGCTAATGAGTCATTAAAAATTTGTTCTCATAAATTGCCCATAAAAACAAAGGTCGTATCAAGACCTGATATTGACTAATTGAAAACGGAAAAAGTAAATGAAGATGCACGAGATAAAAGAAATGAAAACTGAAGAGATCCTCCAGAAGATGGATGAAGAAATGAAAAACCTTGTGGATTTAAGGTTTTCTCATCAGTTAAAACAGCTTACTAATACAGCCAAAATTAAAGTGGTCAAAAGAGAAATAGCAAGAATGAAAACCGTGCTTCATGAAAGAAAGTTGCATGAAAATGTTTCTGCTGTTAATGAAATAAAAGGAGCTAATGCCTGATTATGGAGAGTAAAGGATTAAGAAAAACCAGGATTGGTTTAGTAGTAAGCAATAAAATGGAAAAAACTATTACCGTTGCAATCGAACGCAGAGTTCCACATCCGATTTATAAAAAATATTTTAAGAAGACTACCAAACTTATGGCACACGATGAAAAAAAAGAATGTGGAATTGGAGATAAAGTTAAAATAATTGAAACACGACCACTGAGTGCGAGAAAAAGATGGCGTTTAGTGGAAATTATTGAAAAAGCCAAGTAGCTGTTAGGAGATTAATAAGAGATGATCCAGGAAGAAACTAATCTTGTTGTTGCGGATAACTCCGGTGCAAAAAAAGTCAGGTGTATCCGTGTGCTTGGTGGCAGCGGTAGAAAATATGCGACTGTTGGTGACTTGATAGTTGTGGCTGTAAAAACGGCTATCCCAAATGGAAATGTTAAAAAAGGTGAAGTTTCAAGAGCAGTTATAGTCAGAACAAAAAAAGAAGTTCGTAGAAAAGATGGTTCATATATCAGGTTTGATGAAAATGCTGCGGTTCTTATAAATCCGCAGAACGAACCCAGAGGTACTCGAATTTTTGGACCCGTTGCAAGAGAACTTAGAGAAAAACAGTTTATGAAAATAGTTTCACTTGCTCCAGAAGTTTTATAAAAGGATAAAAGATGAAAATTAGAAAGAATGATTCAGTAATGATAATTACCGGTAATGATGCAGGTAAAACCGGTAAAGTTTTAAAAGTATTTCCTAAAAAATCAAGAATCATAATTGAAGGAATTAATATGCGGAAACGGCATACAAAGCCGAGTCAGAAAAATCCGCAGGGTGGCATTCTTGAGAAGGAAGCTCCGATTCATGTTTCTAATGTCATGATTCTTGATCCAAAATCTAATGAACCTACAAGAATCGGATCAAAAATTATTCTTGATGAAAAAACCGGCAAAAAGAAATCCGCACGTATTAGCAGATTAAGCGGAGAAATGATTCAATAAATTGAGTTTTAAGGTAATTTATAAAAATGGCAAAAGAGAAAGCTAAATCAGAAGAAACTAAAAAGACCCAGAAACCTAAATCAAAAAAAGTAGAATCTGGGAGTAAACAGAAAGTTGAAAAGGAAATTAAAATTCCTGCCAGGCTTCAGGTTGTTTATAATGCTGAAGTTATTCCACATTTGACTAAGACTTTCTCATATAAAAATGTTATGCAGGTGCCAAAACTTTCTAAAATTGTTGTTAATATGGGTGTTGGAGCCGCAGTTTCAGAACCTAAAATTTTAGAAGAGGCTGTTAAAGAATTAGAATCAATAACAGGACAAAAAGCCAGCATCAGGAAAGCAAAAAAAGCAATCTCAAATTTTAAATTGAGAGAAGGTGTAAACATTGGTGCAATGGTTACATTAAGAAGAGAAAAGATGTTTGAGTTTATGGATCGATTGGTCAATGTTGCTTTGCCAAGAGTTAGAGATTTTAGAGGATTATCAGATAAATCTTTCGACGGCAGAGGCAATTACACTCTTGGAGTAAAAGAACAAATTATATTTCCGGAAATTGATGTTGATAAAATTACTAGAGTAATGGGTATGGATGTTACATTCGTAACAACTGCAAAGTCAGATAAAGAATCGCTTGAGCTTCTGAAAGCTTTCGGGATGCCTTTTGTAAAAAAAGAAATTAAAACTGCATAAAACAGGAGTATTGATGGCACGTAAAAGTTTGATAGCCAGGGATGCAAAAAGAAGAAGAATGTGTGAAAAATATAAGAAGCTGAGACAGGAATTAAAAGATAACGGTGAATTAGAAGAACTTCAGAAGTTACCGAGAAATTCATCACCAGTAAGAATAAAAAATCGTTGTATGTTTACCGGTAGAGCCAGGTCATATTACCGCAAGTTTGGAGTTTCCAGACTCGTGCTGAGAGAAATGGCTTTAAGAGGTGAACTACCCGGTGTTAAGAAAGCAAGTTGGTAAGGGAGAAATATTTATGGCAGTAACAGATCCGATAGCAGATTTTTTAACAAGAATAAGAAATGCTTCTAAAGCTAAAAAGGTTAGAGTTGAAATACCTGCTTCAGGTATGAAGCTGAGTCTAGCTGAAATTCTTAAGGCACGTGGATATATTTTTGATTATCAGGTAAATGACGATCAGAAACAAAATAAAATTAATATAATACTTAAATACAAAAACGGTGTTCCGGCAATCAATGGATTAAAACGAATCAGTAAACCAGGCTTAAGAGTTTATAAAGGTTCAACTGAATTACCAAGAGTTTTAAATGGATTGGGAACAGCCGTAATTTCAACTCCCAAAGGATTGTTGACTGATAAAGAAGCAAGGAATCAATCACTTGGAGGAGAAGTTGTTTGTTATATCTGGTAATTTTTTTGATGGAGAATTATAGTGTCCAGAGTTGGTAAAAAACTTATTACGCTACCGAAAGGTGTAACCTGCACTAAAGAAGGTAGTTTGCTAAAGGTTAAAGGCCCTAAAGGTGAATTGAATAGACAAATTCATCAGGCTATTTCTGTTGAAATATCCGGTGAAGAAGTTCAGGTAAAAAGACCTGATGATTCAAAAGAAAATAGGGCATTGCATGGTTTAACCCGTGCTTTGATTCAAAATATGGTTACAGGTGTAGATGAATCCTATAAGAAAATTTTAGATATTGTTGGTGTTGGATATAGAGCAGAAATGAAAGGAAAAAACCTTTTATTAAGTTTAGGTTATTCCCATCCAATCTACTTTATGCCTCCGGAAAGTATAACGTTGGAAACACCAACTCAGACACAGATTGTGATAAATGGAATTGATAAAGAACTTGTTGGGTTAGTTGCAGCTAAGATCAGATCGTTTAGAAAACCTGAACCTTATAAGGGTAAAGGTGTAAAATATTCCGATGAACACATTGTAAGAAAAGCCGGAAAAACTGCCGGATAATTTTAACTGAAGGTAATTTGAAATGAGAAAAATCTCAAGCAGAAACAGAGCTAAAATAAAAATCAGGAAAAAGATTTCCGGAACTCCCGAAACTCCCAGATTAACTGTTTATAGAAGTTTAAATAACATTTACGCACAGATAATTGATGATACATCCGGGAACACACTTGTTTCAGTATCTAGTTTATCAAAAGAACTTTCCGGTGATCTTAAATCTGCAAAAGGAAAGATTGAACCTGGTAAAATGGTAGGAACTCTACTGGCAAAAAAAGCGACCGAAAAAAATATTAAATCCGTTGTCTTTGATAGAAATGGATATAGATATCACGGTAGAATTAAAGCTTTAGCCGATGGCGCACGAGAAGGAGGATTATCATTTTAATGAAGTTTTCATTATTTGCCGGGTCGTCTAATGGTAGGACTACGCCCTTTGGAGGCGTCTGCAGAGGTTCGAATCCTCTCCCGGCAGCAAGAAATACTAATTTTCAAAGTAATTATAAAATTGAATTTCAGGAGATATAATTGAAACCTGTTAGGTCAAACGACGCTGAAGGCTTAAAAGAAAAAGTTGTTCATATAAACAGAGTTGCAAAAGTTGTAAAAGGTGGTAGAAGATTCAGCTTTAATGCAATTGTTGTTGTTGGCAATGGAAGCGGCACTGTTGGAATTGGATTGGGAAAAGCGAATGAAGTTACCGATGCCATTTCTAAAGGTGTTGATGATGCTAAGAAAAATCTTGTTAAAGTTACTTTGAGAAAAGGAACCATATCCCACCAGATTATTGGTAAATACGGTGCTGGAAAGGTGTTGCTTAAACCTGCTACTCCTGGTACAGGCTTGATTGCTGGTGGCGGAGTTAGGGCAGTTCTTGAAGCAGCAGGAGTTCAGGATATTCTTACAAAGTCATTAGGTTCAAGTAACCCTCACAATCAGGTTAAAGCAACATTAAATGGATTGATAAATCAGGTAGACGCAGTTAAGATGTCAGCCAAAAGAGGGATAGCTGTTCAGGAAGTTTTTAACTCGTAAAGCAGGAAAACATTAAGATGGGAAAGATAAAAGTAACTCAAATACGAAGCATTATAGATAGACCTGTTAGACAGAAAAGAACAATTGAAGCATTGGGTCTTGGACGTCCAAATTGGGAAAAGATACACAATGATACTCCTCAGATTAGAGGAATGATTCGAAAAATCCCCCATTTAGTAAAAGTGGAAGAAATAAAAGACTAATCAGGAATTAAAATGGATATTTTAAGTAATCTTAAATATGCACCCGGATCAATAAAGAAGAGAAAACGTGTTGGTCGTGGAGAAGGTTCTGGACATGGTGGTACTGCAACTCGTGGAATGAATGGACAATTATCAAGATCTGGAGCAAAAAAGAGAATTTGGTTTGAAGGCGGTCAGATGCCTTTGCAAAGACGCGTTCCTAAATGGGGTTTTACAAATATCTTTAAAGTTTATTACCAGGTAATTAATGTTAACGCACTTGAAAGGGTGGCTACCGAGAAAAAATTAGGATCGGAAATTTTGAATGCAGAGAAACTTAAAGAATTAGGACTCATTTCCAGCACTTCAAAACCCGTAAAAGTCTTGGGTAAAGGTGAAATAAAAGTAAAGCTGAATCTTGAGGTAAACGCAGTTAGCAAATCAGCTCAGGAAAAAATAGAAGCGGCTGGTGGAACTATAAAAACGATATAATACAGAATTTAAATGTCAAAATTTACAGATACCTTCAGAAACATTTTTAAAATTCACGAACTCCGCCAGAGAATACTTTACACTTTGGCGTTATTGTTCTTAATCAGATTGGGTGCGCATATGACACTCCCGGGTGTTGATGCGGCGTTGGTTTCTGAAAGCATTAAGAATTCATCAGCAGATAACCTTTTTGGTTTGTATGATCTATTTGTGGGCGGTGCATTTTCCAATGCAGCAATATTTGCTTTGGGAATAATGCCTTACATTTCTGCTTCAATCATTATTCAATTGTTAGGCGCTGTTATCCCTTATTTCCAGAAGTTGCAGCAGGAAGGTGAAGAAGGAAGAAAGAAGATCACACAGCTTACCCGTTATGGAACTGTTGCTATTTCAGGAATGCAAGCATGGGGTACAACTATAAGATTGATGAATATGCAGGTTCAAGGAATGTCAATTGTTCCTGATCCCGTTCGTGGAATCGGATGGATTATTACTACAATAATCATTCTTACTGCCGGAACAGTTCTTATGATGTGGATGGGTGAACAAATAACCGACAAAGGAATTGGAAACGGAATTTCTTTGATTATATTTATCGGAATTATTGCGCGGTTTCCTTTTGCAGTTCTTGATGAGATCCGATTGATTTCTGCAGGTCAGAGATCAATAATTGTGGAGATTATTATTCTTGTGTTTATGTTCTTTATCATTGCTGGTGTTGTTTTGGTAACACAGGGTACAAGACGTATTCCTGTACAATATGCTAAAAGAGTTGTTGGCAGAAAAGTTTATGGGGGAGTTACACAATATATTCCTTTGAGAGTAAACACAGCTGGTGTAATGCCTATTATATTTGCTCAGGCGATTATGTTTCTACCGAATACTGTGTTATCATTTTTTCCTGATAACGATTTTTTGCAGATGATTTCAGGATGGTTTGTTTACAGATCTCCTGTATATTCAACCATTTATGCTCTGATGATTGTGTTCTTTACTTATTTTTATACGGCGATCGCATTTAATCCGAAAGATGTTGCAGATAATATGAAAAAACAAGGCGGGTTTATTCCAGGTATTCGACCAGGAAAACAAACCTCAGAATTTATTGATAATATTTTAACGAAAATTACATTGCCAGGTTCAGTATTTTTAGCAATCGTAGCGATACTTCCGGCGTTTGTTTCTGGTATGGGAGTTTCAGGTCAGTTTTCACAATTTTTTGGCGGAACAAGCTTATTAATTATTGTTGGGGTTGCACTTGATACATTACAGCAGGTAGAATCGCATTTATTAATGCGTCATTATGATGGATTTATGAAAGCCGGTAAATTAAAAAGCCGCAGGTTCTGATTTTTTGTGATTTATATTAAAACAAAAAAAGAAATAGATTATATAAAGGAAAGCTGCAAGCTCGTTGCTGAAACATTACAGCTCTTAAAAAGTAAAGTTATTGTCGGTATTTCTACATTAGAATTGGATAGGATTGCAGAGGATTATATAAGAAGTAATGATGCTTATCCTGCTTTTAAAGGATATAAACAAGGAAATACACCTGGTTTTCCGGGTTCAATTTGTACTTCGGTTGACGAAGAAGTTGTTCATGGAATTCCGGGAAACAGAATTTTGAAAGAGGGAGAAATTATTTCTCTCGATGTTGGTGTTCTTAAAAATAAATTTTATGGCGATGCAGCATTATCAGTTCCTGTTGGTAAACTTTCGCCTGAGAAAAAGAAACTTATGGAAGTAACTGAAAAATCTCTTCATTTAGGGATTGAAGAGGGAATTGAAGGTAACCGAGTGCATGATATTTCTGCTGCAGTTCAAAAGTATGTCGAAGAGAATGGGTTTTCTGTTGTAAGAGAATTGTGTGGACATGGTGTTGGAAAATTTTTACATGAGGAGCCTTCGATACCAAATTTCGGAAGAAAAGGGACTGGACCGATGCTTAAAAACGGAATGACACTGGCAATTGAACCAATGGTTAATGCAGGAGATTATTATGTTAACACAGCTGGTGATGGATGGACAATATTGACCGCTGATGGATTACCTTCAGCACATTTTGAACATACAATTTTAATTAATAACAACAAGCCGGAAATACTTACTGTTTGTTGATGGCTAAACAAGGACCAATAAAAATAGATGGCGTCATTACCGAAACTTTGCCTAACGCAACTTTTAAAGTTAAGCTGGATAACGGACACCAAATATTGGCTCATATTTCTGGTAAAATGAGAATGCACTTTATTAAAATTTTAGTGGGTGATAAAGTTTCTGTTGAACTTTCACCTTATGATTTAACAAAAGGCAGAATTACATACAGGTATAAATAGCGAGAATTGAATATGAAAGTTAGATCTTCAGTAAAAAAGATATGTGATAAGTGTAAAATTATAAAACGCAAGGGTGTCGTTCGTGTTATATGCACTAATCCAAAACATAAACAAAGACAAGGTTAATATCTTAAGGAGAAATTAAGTGGCTCGTATATCAGGAGTTGATTTACCTAAAAGTAAAAAAGTTTTATTTGGTTTGCAGTACATTTATGGAATTGGGCAAACAGCATCAGCGGATATTCTGGTAAAAGCTAAAATTAATCCGGAAAAAAAAGTTGCTGATTTGACTGAAGAAGAAGTTGCTGAAATAAGAGCTGTGATTACTTCAGATTATAAAGTTGAAGGTGCTTTGCGCTCAGAAGTTCAACAGAATATTAAAAGACTTATGGATATCGGTTCTTACCGTGGATTAAGACACAGAAGAGGACTTCCTGCAAGAGGTCAAAGAACCAGGACTAATTCCAGAACTAGAAAAGGAAAAAGAAAAACAGTTGCAGGCAAAAAGAAAGCACCAACTAAGAAATAAGAATTGAACGACGGAGGAAATTTAATTGGCTAAAACATTAAAAAAAGCAAAGAAAAAATCACAGGTTGATATTAACGGTATTGCCCATATTAAGGCTACCTTTAATAACGTGATAGTGACCATTACAGATATATATGGTAATACTATTTCGTGGTCATCTGCTGGGAAAAATGGTTTTAAAGGTTCAAGGAAAAACACCCCTTATGCAGCACAAACCTCGGCTGAAGCTGCCGGGAAAGAAGCACATGATTTGGGTTTGAGAAAAGTTGAAGTTAAGGTCAAAGGACCCGGTTCTGGCCGGGAAGCTGCTATCCGGGCTTTACATACTGCTGGATTAGAAATAAGTTCTATAAAAGATGTAACACCAATTCCACACAACGGCTGCAGGCCGCCTAAAAGAAGAAGAGTTTAATTTTCGGAGATAAAAATTAATGGCAAGATATACTGATGCAGTGTGTAAACTTTGCAGAAGAGAAAAACAAAAACTGTTTTTAAAAGGACAAAAATGTTATACAGAAAAATGTCCTATTGAAAATAAAAATTATCCACCTGGACAGCACGGATTAAATAGAAGAACTAAAATTTCAGAGTACGGCGTTCAGCTTCGTGAAAAACAAAAGATTAAAAGATCATATGGTTTGCTTGAAACTCAATTCGAAAATTATTTTGAAAAAGCCAATAAGCAAAAAGGTATAACAGGAGATAACTTAATAAAATTGCTTGAAAGAAGGTTTGATAATGTTGTTTACAGGCTTGGTTTTGCTTCCTCCAGGAAACAAGCAAGACAACTTATTAAGCATAGACACTTTATAATTAACGATAAGCTTGTCGATATTCCTTCTTATCTGCTTGCTTCCGGAGATATTGTTAAAGTAAGGGATAAGAGCAAAAAACTTGATGCAATACATGATTCTCTTAAAAGAGTAAAAGACAGTACGTATGCATGGCTTACAATAGATAAGGCTTCGTTATCGGGAACCTTTTTACAAGTACCGGAGAGAGCAGAAGTTCCTCTGAATGCCAATGAACAATTGGTTGTTGAGCTCTATTCTAAATAATAAAATAACTTTTGAGATAACATAGAGGAAGAATACATGAGTGTAACACATTTAAAGATGCCGGAAACAGTTGTTCTTGATGAATCGAGCTATACGAATACTTTTGGAAAATTTTCATTACAACCTCTTGAAAGAGGATACGGAATAACACTTGGTAATTCGTTAAGAAGAGTATTAATATCATCATTAACCGGTGCTGCAATTACTTCAGTAAAATTCAGCGGTGTTTTGCATGAATTTACTACAATTGAAGGTGTTGTAGAAGATGTTTCAGAAATCATTCTGAATCTTAAACAGGTTAGAATGAAGTTATTGAATAAAAAACCGAATAAAATCGACCTTTCATTTAATGGCGAAGGGAAATGGTCTGCTTCTGATATTCAAAAAGCGAGCAATGAAATAGAAATTCTTAATCCTGATCTGCATGTTGCAACATTGAACAAAAGCGCGAAGTTCGATGTAGAATTAAGAGTTGGAAAAGGTACCGGGTATGTTCCATCTAATGAAAATATCAATCCTGATCAGACAATCGGTGTTATTCCAATAGATTCGATATATACGCCGGTTAGAAATGTTAAGTTTGATGTTGAAAATGTTCGTATTGGAGATAAGAATGATTATGAAAAATTAACTTTTCAAATTACAACTGACGGCTCAATTACACCAGATGATGCATTGACTCAAGCTGCTAAAATATTCAGAGATCATATCCAGTTATTTATTAATTTTGATATTGAACAGGAAGAAGAGCAAGCTACTATTCCTAAAGACAGTGAGTTTGAAAGATTAAGAAAGATTTTAACTACAAATGTTGATGACCTTGAGTTAAGCGTAAGATCTCACAATTGTCTTAAAGCTGCAAACATAAAAACATTAGGCGATCTTGTTAGAAAAGATGAAGCAGAGATGCTGAAGTTCAGAAACTTTGGAAGAAAATCTCTTGCCGAACTTATGGAAATCGTCGAGACAATGGGGCTTGAATTTGGAATGGACGTTGATAAATACATCAAGGAAGAAACTGAAGCACAATAAATTCTGTTAAAGGTAGATTCAAATGAGACACAAAGTTAAAGGAAGAAAATTAGGAAGAACTGCCAGTCACCGTAAGGCAACTTTAATTGCACTCGCAACTTCTTTACTTCGTTATAAAAGAATAAAAACCACTCTTGCAAAAGCAAAAGAAACTCGTGGGTTTGTAGAAAGAATAATAACTCGTGCAAAAAAAGGCGATTTACATTCGCATAAATTAATAATGGATTATATAAAAGATAAAGAGGTTGTAAAAGAATTATTTACTGATATAGTACCCAAAATAGGTGATAGACCGGGCGGTTACACAAGGGTTGTAAAGTTGGGTAACAGGTTAGGTGATGCAGCTTCAATGGCACTTATAGAGTTAGTTGATTATAATGATATTGTCACGGCTCGTGATGCCGCCAGAAAAGAAGAAAAAGAAACTAAATCCAAGGAAAGAAAAGAAAAAGAATCCGCTAAAGAGGTTCAAGAAGCTAATGTAGTTGAAGAAACTCAAAAGAAATAATAAAAATATTTTTACAATTTATTAAGAGTAACTGGTTAACCTGGTTACTCTTTTTTTATTTATGTTTGAACAAGTAGAACTTGAAAATACCACTTATACTTTAAAGGATATCCCGGAAGTCAAATTACCCATTGTTATTCTATGTGGTCGTTCGAATGTTGGGAAATCTTCATTTATCAATTCACTTACAAATCGTAAATCATTAGCAAAAACAAGCTCCACACCAGGCAAAACAAGATCAATTAACTATTATAGGATTGATAATAGATTTTATTTCGTTGATCTTCCCGGCTTTGGGTATGCAAAAGCGAGCAAATCGGAACGCGAAAAATGGGCTGCTTTAGTAAAAGGATTCATCAAAAAGGAAAAATCCATCGCTTCTGCAGTTCATGTCCTGGATAGCCGTCATAAACCATCAGAACTTGATCATGATTTGAATGATTTACTTCGTTTTTATAACATTCCATATATTTTTTTACTAAATAAAGCCGATAAGCTAAAACAAAAAGATTTTTCAAGTGTAAATAAGTTTTTTAGCTTGTATTTTCCTGAATCTTTATTTTATGAGAATACATTCTTCTACTCTTCCATAAAGGGTAATTTGAAAAAACCTGTAATTACGTTTTTGAAAAAATTATTTTATGCTTGATTGAGCTAATCAGGCTAAACAATTTATTAATATTTATTAGTAAATTTATATTCAATAAAATTATTCCCTCAATAAAAATTAATTTTTATGGATCACAGGCAACGGAAACGCTTTTTAATTTTCCTCGTAGTTCCGGTACTTGCTGTGATTCTGATTATTACTGATGATCTCACAGTTCGACTTATCTTCATTGCACTTATTATTATTTATGTTGCCTTTATTATCTTCCTGAGAGATTCAGTCAGGTTTTCTGGTGGTTACTCAATACCTGACTCCGAAGATAAAGAGGTAGATGATTTTAAAACAGAACAACCAGCAGGTTTCGAAGAATCATTCAAAATTGTTTCTAAGAATAAAGATGTTGATGTAATCACGGATGAGAACTATTCGCCGGGAAACACCAGCTCCAACGAAAGATTAAGACCCCCTGATCTCAAGGAAAAATTCGAGGAGATTGCCAGGGAGGAACTACCACCTTCTGTTGGGCATGACGAGCAATTCTCATTTGTTCTTGAAAAGATTCTGACAGTTATACAGGAATCTTATAATGCAAGCAGTTCTTTGTTTTTCTGGTATAACAAGAAAAAGGAAAAACTGACTCTCGAAAAATTTGTATCACATAGCAAACATATTGATAAAAGAAAATATGATCTAGAAGACGATATATTAAGTAAAATAGTTAGAAGCAAGGAACCGGAGTTATTGAGTGATATATCCTCTGCGGCAGAAGCTGACGTAATAAGGTACTATGACATGCCGCAGGGAATAAAAAGTTTTGTCGGTGTTCCTGTATTTTATAACGATGATCTGATTGCAATTTTGGCAATCGATGCAAAAGCTAATGATGTATTCGGAGTGGAAACTATTTATTCACTCGGTAGGTTCGTAAGAATAATCACTATGTTGATAGGATTATTTGAAGAAAAACATTCGGAATCAGTTTCCCAGCAAAGATTACAGGCTTTGTTGAAAATAATTGGTCCCGAAACAGATTTTGAAAATGAGAATGATATATTTAAAAATCTTCCGGACATGTTGAAATCATTTCTTGAGTGGGATGCTTATAGCTTTGTCTACTATGAACCGATTGAAAAGAAATTTGAAACGAAAAAAGTAGTAAATAATACTTCACTAAAATATGTAGGTGAAGGTTTAAAAATCGATTTAAATGGCACTTTAGTAGGTAAAGCTATAACTACAGGCATACCTGTGAAAATAGATGATACTTCTTTAAGTGAGTACTTCCGTTTTTCTAAATCTGAAGATGTTACATTTGACGGCTCATTCATATCTCTACCCTTAATTTATCAAAAACAGAATTACGGAGTTGTTTGTATTGAAAGCCTCAAAAAAAATATTTATAGCAATAATGATGTTCAGTTCCTGAAAAAATCACTTAAATTTTTAGCTTATATTATTTATTCTCATTCAACAAATAAACTGCTAAAAAATCTTATTACTATCGATCTGGAATCGCATGTATTTAATAATGAAGCTTTTAAAAGTTTTTTACATTCAGATTTGATGAAATCCTCTCAGCTCAATATTCCCGGAACAATTGCAATAATAAAAATTGATGATATTCTTGAACAGGAAAACTTGTTTGAAGGCGAACCGATCCCAAAAATAATTGAAGTTATTTCGCAAATTATTAATGAGGAAATGAACGCGTTTAATCTTGTTGGCCGGCTTGATGAAAGACAATTTGCAATCTATTTCTTCAATCAGAGTTCAAAAAATGTTTTTGTTTGGGCAGAAAAATTGCGTGTTAAAATTGCCCGAACTCCTGTTGCAATTGTTTCCCGGCAAACCACTTTTACTGTATCAATTGGAATAGCATCGACAACCAATAAAACTGATGTTGATGAAGTGTTGTATAATGCAGATTTAGCATTGAAAAAAGCCCTTGAAAAGGGTGGCAATGCAGTTCGCAATATTAATTAATAAATTCTCACCATCATGATTTCCAAATGAATAATTTTTTTGTAATTGTACTTGATGGCGTAGGAATTGGTGAACTACCCGATGCTGTAAATTATTCAGATGAAGGAAGCAATACACTTGGTAATATTGCTTTAAGTGTTGGGGGATTGAACCTGGCACATCTTTCTAAATTCGGGCTAGGCAATATTTCGGAAATATCCGGTGTCCCTGAAGTATCAAACCCCTTAGCTTCATTCGGAAAAATGAAGGAAATTTCCAAGGGAAAAGATTCAACTACCGGTCACTGGGAATTAGCTGGATTAAGTATTCAATTTGATTTTTCTTATTTCCCAAATGGATTTCCTGACGAAATAATAAATAAATTCATGGAACTAACTGGTTGCAAAGGTGTATTGGGAAATAAAGCAGCTTCCGGGACTGAAATCATAAATGAGTTGGGTGATCAACATATTAAAACAGGGTTTCCAATTATTTATACCTCTGCAGATTCAGTTTTTCAAATTGCGGCTCATGAAGAAATCATACCTTTAGATGAACTCTATCGAATATGTACTATCACAAGGGAAAAAGTTTTAGGTAATCCTTTAAAAGTTGGGAGAGTTATTGCAAGGCCTTTCGTCGGTAAAGATGGCTTATATACTCGTACCACCAACCGAAAAGATTTTTCATTGGATCCACCAGGAAAAACCATTCTGAATATACTACAGGTAGCATCAATCAGCACCGTTGGAATTGGGAAAATCAATGACCTATTTAACTATAACGGAATAACAATACAGGAACCAACTCATAGTAATGAAGAAGGCTGCAAATTACTTTTAGATTATGCCTCGAAAAGCAGAGATAGTTTTGTGTTTGCAAATCTTGTTGATTTTGATGTATACTTTGGACATAGAAATGATCCAAACGGATTTGCAAATAAATTGAAAGAATTTGATGAATTTTTACCAGACCTTATGGCAAAGCTTGATGATACAGATGCTCTGATTTTAACGGCTGATCATGGAAACGATCCAACCACTTTGAGTACGGATCATAGCAGGGAATTTGTTCCTTTGTTATTTTATAGAAAAGGTAAACAAGGAAGGAACCTTGGTACCAGGGAAACATTTTCTGATGTTGCTAAAACTGCCGGGGATTTTTTTAATATAAAAAATGAATTAAAAGGTAAAAGTTTTCTGAATGAATAATTAAATGAAGTTGCTTGAGAAGAAGATAGATTTTTCAGATCCTGATAGTTTAAATTTTTTAATCAAAGAATTAAAAACTTTATCAGATAAAGGATTCAGAGAAGTATCTGTACTGATTGAGGGTTCTCTGAATAAAAGCTTATCTTCTGAAGGAATTGATGAGCAGGTTTTTACAAAAATTCTGAAATTACAAAACCTTCCCGAGTGGGTTGTTTATGACTTATTTAGGACACAGGGTGCAATTTCTGAAAATGAGTTTGATAAAAAAATAAATAATTTTGAATAATAAATTCCTTATAGAAACTGATGTGATAATTTCTCATATCACAATGAAAAAAGATAAACATTCCGATTTAATTAAATTAATGCAGATTGGAATTTGTTTTACAACTGTAATTAATGCTGCCGAACTACTTTATGCTGCTAATGATGAACAGCAATTAGAAGTTGTTAGAAATGTATTAAATGCTTTTAAAGTGCTCGGGTTAAATTCAAGATATGCATTAAGAGTCCCTGAATTCAAGAATTTTGTTAGGGACAACAGGGACATTCTGTTTTTAATTGTAGCTAAATCTAATAATTTACCAATCATTACATACGAAAAATCAAGATATTCTGGTCCTGGAATTGAAATTTATAATCCCTCAGAAATAGGAGGTTAAAGTGTTACTTGGAAAAGTTATCGGCACTGTTTGGTCCACTAAAAAAGATGAACAATTAGTTGGCGCAAAATTCCTTATTGTCAGGGAAATAGATTTGAATTTAAAAGAGAAAGATAATTTTGTCGTAGCTGTGGATAGTGTTGGAGCTGGTGAAGGTGAAATTGTATTGGTTGCAACAGGAAGTTCTTCTCGTCAAACCACTTTTACAAAAGATAAACCTGTCGATGCAGTAATAATGGCAATTGTAGACAAGCTGGATGTAACGATCAAACGTCTTGTTAAAGAAGAAACTGAGAAGTAAAAATTGTAGTTAATATATATGTTGACTCAAAAATTTCAAATTGATACTTTGTTTGAAATTGATTTAATAAATTTTTAATAAAATAAAATCAGGAATACTATTTGTTCCTAGGAAAAGTAATTGGAAATGTATGGGCTACAAAAAAATATGAAGCTTTAAAAAACTTCAAACTGATGTTAGTCCAGCCGGTTAATGCTGAAAATATTTCAACAGGTTCACCTATTATAGCTGTTGATACGGTTGGCTCAGGACCTGGCGAAACTATAATTTATATTACTGCATCAGAAGCAGTAATTCCTTTACCTGTTGATATGGCTCCGGTTAATGCATCAATTGTAGGAATTGTTGATTCAATTTATACTGAGAAATAGCAGGGAAATCTGTGCGAATTATTAAACAGTTTACAAACAGGGAAAGCCAGTCTCTCGATAAATATCTCCAGGAAATCGGTAAAGTCAATTTACTGACCCCTGAACAGGAGGTCGAATTGGCAATAAAAATCAGGAAAGGCGACAGCAAAGCATTAGAAACACTTGCTAAGGCAAATTTAAGATTTGTCGTTAGTGTTGCAAAACAATATCAAAATCAGGGATTATCTTTAGGCGATTTAATTAACGAAGGAAATCTTGGTTTAATAAAGGCTGCCAAACGTTTTGATGAAACACGCGGATTTAAATTTATTTCTTATGCAGTCTGGTGGATACGTCAATCCATTTTGCAAGCTTTGGCAGAGCAATCACGAATAGTTAGGCTTCCGCTGAATAGAGTTGGCGCATTGAATAAAATTGGCAAAGCCTACAGTAATCTTGAGCAAGAATTTGAAAGAGAACCAAGCCCTGAAGAGATTGCCACAGAACTTTCAATGGATGTAAGTGATATTTCTGCAGCAATGAGAAATTCAGGGAAGCATGTTTCCATGGATGCTCCTTTTTCTCAGGGTGAAGAAAACAGATTACTGGATGTTCTGGAGAATGATGAATTACCTGCACCGGATACATCTCTTATGACAGAATCATTAAAAGCTGAAGTGAATAGAGCTCTTGAATCATTGCCTGAACGTGAGGCTAAAGTATTACGGTTATATTTTGGATTAAATGAAGATCATTCCCTGACACTTGAAGAAATAGGGGAACGTTTTCATTTAACAAGAGAAAGAGTTAGACAGATTAAGGAGAAAGCAATCAGGCGGTTACGCAATACTACCCGGAGTAAAAACCTTAAAGCATATCTTGGTTGAACATTGAAATCAATTCATATTAAAACATTGCTCTTGTTTAGCCTTCCACTTATTTTATTTATCAAATGTACCACGTCAAGTACAATAAGATACGGGGAGAATCATGAAAAAAAAGAAACCCGAGATTCCTCTGTTCGTTTTACTTCAGTCGATGATACAATGATTGTTGATTTAAATTTGGATTTAAAAGACCCAAGTGATCTGCCGGAGGAAGAACCTGATGTGGATATTTCCTCTGTTATTAATCAGGAAAACGAAAATTCAAATTTTACTTCTCTAAAAGAAAAAATGCTTATGGAGATAATAAAATATTTGGATACACCTTATAAATATGGAGGAACAGATAAATCAGGGATTGATTGTTCGGCTTTTACACAGCTTCTTTATAGGAATGTACTTTCATTGAACCTTGAAAGATCTGCAAGACTACAATATAATCAAGGTGAGGTTATTAATGATAAAAATAACTTGAAGTTTGGAGACCTTGTTTTTTTTAATACCCGTCGTCGTGTTAAACCCGGTCATGTTGGAGTCTATATTGGTGATGATTTATTTGCTCATGCCAGTTCATCTAAAGGTGTTACGATATCTTCATTAGATTTAAGTTATTATTCATCAAGATTCATGGGAGGACGCAGAATTGATAATAACGGATTAACAGAAATTCCTTAAAATAAAAAACCACTTAAATTTTAAGCGGTTTTGAAAATTCTCATTTATTTTTGTTTTAACTACAGCCTGAAGTTGATCCACAAGTCATACATTTAAGGCAGGTCCCGTTTCTCACCATAGTTATACTTTGGCATTCGGGACAGATATCACCTGTATAACCTTTTTCAATAGCTTGCTTAATCGCCTGGTTTAAAGCTGATTTCCTTTTAACTGTAGATGTTGTGGGACCAGTTCCTGATCGATGCAAGTCAAATGCTTCAACATTATTTTTATCTAATTCAATTAATCTTTCACTTACTACTTCCTCGCTAACATAATCAGGTTCTTTTAATTTTTTAACAATGCCTGGTGAAGCCTTTGATTTAATTTCTTCCGGTTCGACGTGTGCAAGATCGTATCTGCCAAGATAGGTAACTGCGAGCTCCCTGAAAATATAATCTATAACAGATGTTGCCATTTTGATTTTTTCATTTCCAGTTACGATTCCACTAGGTTCAAACCTGGTGAACACGAAAGCATCAACGAATTCCTCAAGTGGCACTCCATGTTGCAAACCGAGTGAAATAGATATTGCAAAACAATTTAGCAAACTACGGAAGGATGCACCTTCCCTGTGCATATCTATAAAAATTTCACCAATCTGTTCGTTGTCATATTCTCCGGTTCGGATATAAACTGATTGGCCATTTATTTTAGCTTTTTGCGTGTAACCTGATCTTCTGTCTGGTAATCTTCTTCTTTTTGCTATGTAGCGATGAATTATTTTCTCAGCAACTTTAACAATATCATTTCTTTCTTTTTCTTCCATAATTGATTCAACTTCTTCTTCGCTGACTGAATTCAGAGGTTGAGATAATTTAGAACCATCCCGGTAAAGTGCATTTGCTTTTATTCCTAACTTCCAGGACTGCATATATGCATCTTTAAAATCTTCAATTGTTGCTGAGTTCGGGAAATTAATAGTTTTTGAAATTGCACCTGAAATAAAGGGTTGTGCTGCTGCCATCATTTTGATATGTGCGGTAGAGCGAATAAATCTGGTGCCTTTCTTTCCGCATTTATTTGCACAATCGAAAACCGGGTAATGATCATGCTTTAAGAAAGGGGCTCCTTCGATGGTCATTGTACCACAAATGTAATCATTTGCAGAGGCAATTTCCTGTTTTGAAAAACCTAAGGTTTCAAGAAGATTAAAATCGAATGAATTTGCTTCATCTTCTGGTATACTTAGTTTATTTAAAATAAAGTCGCTTCCAAAAACATATTTATTAAATGCAAAACTGATCTCAAAAACTGATGGTAAAACTTTTTCAACTTTTGAAATTATTTCATCCGTAAATCCTTTTGCTTTTAGTGATTGCGGATTGATATAAGGACATCCTTCAAGAGTTCCCTGTCCTTTAGCATATTTTATAATTTCATTTACCTGGTCTTTATTATAACCTAATCTTTCCAAAGCCGGTGGAATTGATTGATTGATTATTTTGAAGTAACCACCACCTGCTAATTTTTTAAATTTAACTAAAGCAAAATCAGGTTCAACGCCGGTGGTATCACAGTCCATAACCAATCCAATTGTTCCTGTAGGAGCAATTACAGTAACCTGTGCATTTCTAAAACCATATTTTTCTCCAAGTTCCAGAGCTCTGTCACTATCTTCTCGTGCTGCTTGAAGTAAATCAGAGGGGCAGTATTTTGGATTTATTCCATTTGGAAAGATTGTAAGCCCTTCATATTCCTCATTTGGAACGTTGTGAGCAGCACGTCTGTGATTTCTTATAACTTGCAGCATACGCTTTTGATTTGTTTTGTACTTAGGGAATGAACCAAGTTCTTTAGATATTTCTGCAGAAGTTGAGTACGCAGTCATATGCATTATTGAAGTAATTGCACCACAGATGGCAAATCCTTCACTGCTATCATATGGAATTCCTTGTAGCATTAATAGAGTTCCCAAATTTGCATAGCCTAATCCAAGTGTTCTAAAGTCATAACTAAGCTGAGCAATCTCCTTACTAGGGAATTGAGCCATCAATACACTGATTTCCAATACGGTTGTCCAGATCCTGTTAGCATGTCTGAATTCAGGAATATTGAATTTTTTATTTTTGATGTTGTAAAATTTAACAAGATTAAGTGAAGCGAGGTTACAAGCGGTATTGTCGAGAAACATATATTCGCTGCAAGGATTTGAAGCTCTTATTTCGCCATTTTCAGGACAAGTATGCCATTCATTAATTGTAGAATGAAATTGAAGTCCCGGGTCAGCGCAGGACCAAGCAGAAAATGAAATATCATTCCATAGATCACGGGCCCTGATTGTTTTGCAAGCTTTCGGATCCCGATTTTCTTTTTTCGCTTTCTTTTTTTCAACTCTCCAGTAAAGATTCCAATCCTGATCATCAAGTACGGCGTTCATAAAATCATTTGTTACTCTAACTGAGTTATTTGAATTTTGACCGGAAACTGTTGCATAAGCATCCGAATTCCAATCAGTATTATAAGTATCAAATTCTATCGATTTAAAACCCTGTTTAGCAAGCTGTATAACACGCTCTATATAATTATTCGGAATTAATGATTTGCGTGCTTCAAGAACAGCTTGTTTTAGTTTTTTGTTAACCTGTTTATTAAACCTGTCGTTTTCAGGATGTTCTTCATAACAGGCTTTCATAATATTATTAAGATGCTTACTGGTAAGTTTAGAACCTGCAACAAGAGATGCAACTTTTTGTTCTTCAATCACTTTCCAGTTTATGTATTCTTCAATATCAGGATGGTCAAGATCAAGAGTTACCATTTTTGCTGCACGTCTTGTTGTTCCACCGGATTTAATTGCACCTGCTGAACGGTCGCCTATTTTTAAAAAAGACATTAAACCACTGGAACGGCCACCACCGCTCAATGGTTCATTAATTCCTCTAATATCTGAAAAATTAGAACCGGTTCCTGATCCGTATTTAAACAACCTTGCTTCACGAACCCACAAATCCATAATTCCGCCTTCGTTTACAAGATCATCACTAACACCTTGTATAAAACACGCGTGTGGTTGTGGATGTGTATATGCATCTTCTGAAGATTTTAATTCACCGGATTGATAATCAACATAAAAGTGTCCCTGGGATGGCCCGGTAATTCCATAAGCCCAGTTTAGTCCTGTGTTAAACCATTGTGGACTATTTGGTGCCGCCATTTGATTGGCAAGCATATACATTAGTTCATCATAAAATGTTTTGGCATCTTCTTCAGAATCAAAATAACCACCTTTCCATCCCCAGTATGTCCAGCATCCAGCCAGTCTATGGAAAACCTGTTTTGAATCTTTTTCAGCAGTATACCTGTCTTCCTCATCCAGTTCTTTCAACCTAACATCATCCGGTTCGGAAGTACATAACCAATCCGGAACATTAGCTTCCTTTATTTTCTTTAAAAGTTTCGGTATTCCTGCTTTTCTAAAATATTTTTGTGCGATAATATCAGTTGCAACCTGGGACCACTGTTCTGGTATATTTACATCTTCCATTTTAAAAACGATTGAACCATCAGGGTTTTTAATTTCAGAAACTCTCTTAACAAAATTAAATGAAGATAATGGATCTTCGCCCACTTTGGTAAACAATCGTTTTATTATCATAGTCAACTCCTTAAAGATTTTAGTTTACACTAAAATTATGTTTATTTATCATTTAGAAATTTGGGTTTAGAATTGTCAAAACTACCGCCAATTGTATTATATCAGGAAAAGAATCAGGTTAAATTTTTTAGGGACGGTGAAACTAAAAAAAAAACATGAAAAATGAAATAGACAGCATCAAGTTCAAAAATTTTTTTTCCGCCCCAGTATTAATCTGCAAGCAACTTTATGATTTTTCCTGATATTTCCAAATTAAATCTCTGGATAGAAATAATTTCAATTAATAAAATTAAAACTGAATTGCAAATGAAATATTCAAGTCGATTATTTATGATTTACCTGATACAAATAATAAGAATTTTACACTACTCATAACAGTGTAGATTTAATTATATTTGTTAAAATTACCTAAAGAATTAATGCAAGATAAAATTATTGAAGTAGAGGGGCTGTCTAAAAAGTTTAAGGAAATTCTGGCAGTCCAGAATTTAAATCTAAATGTTTACCGCGGCGATGTGTTTGGATTTCTTGGACCAAATGGCGCCGGAAAAAGTACTACCATCAGAATGTTGCTTTCTTTGATAAAACCAACAAAAGGATCAATCAAAATTTTTAGTAAATCTTTGTCGGATTCAAGAGAGAAAATTCTTAAAAATATTGGGGCGATAGTTGAAAAACCAGATTTTTACAAAAACCTTTCAGCCTTCAAAAATCTTCATATTTTGGGCAAATTATCAGGAACCGATGTCAGTAAATCGAGAATAATGGAAATTCTTGAATTAGTTGGATTAAAAGATCGTGCATTCAGTAAAGTGAAAACTTTTTCCCATGGAATGAAACAAAGGTTGGGGATTGCTCAGGCACTTTTACATAATCCGGAGTTGATAATTCTTGACGAACCGACCACTGGTCTCGATCCACAGGGAATGAAAGAAATACGTGATCTTATAAATCATTTGTCTAAAGAAGAAAACAAAACCATTTTCCTTTCATCTCACATACTTTCCGAAGTTGAACAGGTTGCTAACAGGATGATTATTATTAATAAAGGAACTACGATTGTAGAAGGAAAAGTAGAAGAATTACTGGATGCAAATACAACAAAAGTAACTGTTGATGTTAATAATATTGAAGAGACTGAAAAACTTATCCAGGAGTCTCAGTGGATAGACAACTATAAGAAAATCGGTGATCATTCATTTTCAATTTCACTTCCTCGTGACGATGTACATCTTTTGAATAAATATCTTGTTGATAATAAAATCGAAGTGAACTCAATCGTTCCTCTTCGTTCACTCGAAGAATTTTTCCTGAATATAACTGCAAATCATAACTGATGTTTACTTTAATTCAAATAGAATTGTACAAAGTTTTTAAAAAATGGAGGACTTACATTGGTTTCATCGCAGTTGGATTGCTTGTTACTTTAATCCAAGTAGCAATGATCTTTGAAGGTCAACACACTATCAGTCATATGACAAGATCACTACAGGATACATTCCTGTTTACAGGAAATTTGCTTAACGGATATTTTATTTCATATTTAATACTTAATGCGATTGCAGTGCATATTCCTTTTCTTATAACCCTGGTTGCCGGAGATCTGCTTGCCGGTGAAGCGACTGCAGGAACTTACCGCGTTGTTTTGACCAGACCAGTAACGAGAATGAAGTTTGTAACAGCCAAATTTTTAGCGGGGGCAATATACAGCACACTTTTGATTTTATTTTTAGCGCTGGTAAGTCTCGTCCTTGGAACGCTAATTTTTGGTTCGGGTGAGTTAATTGTGATGTCGAATGAAGGAATTGTGCTCTTTGCTAAGAATGATATTTTATGGAGATTTTTGTTTGCTTATTGTTATGCCGCACTTGGGATGACTGTGGTTTGCAGCGTGGCGTTTCTATTTTCATCACTTGTAGAAAACTCGATTGGACCAATAATCTCAACCATGACTGTTATAATTGTGTTTTTAATAATCTCTAATATTAATATTGAGTTTTTCCAGGTTGTTCAACCATATTTGTTTACAACCTATATCCTTGATTGGAAAGAATTTTTCAAAGATACATTGGACATTCCTGCTATTATTAAAGCAGTGTCAATTTTATTCGCACACATTGTTATTTTGTTTTCGTTGACAGCATTCATTTTCAGGAGAAAGGATATTCTTAGTTAAAAATGAAAGCAATAAAATTATTTGTATTTCTGATATCTTTGTACCCGGTTGTTTCAATCACCCCGCAGGAAAACAACCCGGATGAAATTCTGGAAAAAGTACTTTCAACATTCGAAAATATTACAGATTATTCAGTTGATGTGCATGTTAAAGTTGATGTGTCTTTTTTAAAAGTTCCTGATATGGACGCTAAAATATTTTTCAAACAGCCTGATAAAATGAGAATCAAATCAGATAACTTTGCTTTGCTGCCAAAACAAGGATTTAATTTTTCGCCAGTTAATTTGTTAAGAAAAAAGCATACCGCCTTATTGGTAAAATTTGAAAATCTGAAAGGAATTGAAACCGCAGTAATAAAAGTAATTCCACTTGAAGAAGTTTCAGACTTGATTTTAAGTACGCTCTGGATAGATCTTGAAAATTATGTTATAATTAAAGTTGAATCTACTGCAAGACCAAGTGGTACTTTTACTATCGATTTTGATTATGAAAAAACCACTACTGATTTTTATTTACCCTCCAAAATGACATTTACATTTCCAGCTGATCAAATGCTTATTAGAAAAAGCATAAGAGATCCATTTAATTCATCTGAGAACAAAAATGGTTCAGAGAAAGAAGAAGATGAAAAAATGGGGAAAGTAACAGTAAGCTATTCAAACTATGTTGTTAATAAGGGGATTTCAGATGATATTTTTAAAGAACACAAATAATCCTCATAGAATTTCACAAACTCAATAAATAAAAAAAGACGGCTGGGTTAATATTTTCAATGTTAGTGAGGGCAAAAGCATTGTCGATAAGTCACCCAACCGTCTCATAATCTGATCACTATAGGAGGCTACTCTACTATAAATAGAGGAAGCGATCAGACTTGGGAGGAGAATCATCCGTTTATTGTCAAATCAAATATTTGAGAAACAGCATATAAAAAAAAGTCAGGAATTTATCTCATTGTGACGTTGGTCAATGAATTAAATTATAATTTTCGTTTCTCAGAGATACGATTTGAAAAATTCTTTCATTTTTTCCCATGAATCCTTGTCTGCTTTTTCGTTATAACCAATTGGTAAATTGAATTCTTTTGCATATTTATCAGCTTCAGGATTTGAAAAAGCATGTTTTGCACCGGGATAAATAATCATATCATATTTTACTCCAGCATCGTCCATTTCTTTCTTAAATGCTTCGCGTTGTTCTGCAGGCACAAACTGATCAGCATCACCGGCACAGATTAATAAATGAGCTTTTACTGTATTTGGTTCTGCCGGAGTAACTGGTTGCAATCCACCATGAAAACTAACAACGGCTTTTAAAATCATTCCAGTTCTTGCCATATGAAGTACAACTGAACCACCAAAGCAATATCCAATTGCACCGATATTGCTAGTATCTGTTTGTTCCTGATTTTTCAAAAGAGTATAGGCCGCCATAAATCTTGATTCGGTTTCTTTAATATTGCTGAATACTTCGGATGCAAATTTACCTGCATCATCCGGGTTCTTGGCTTGTTTACCATTTCCATACATATCAAGAGCGAAAGCAATATAACCAAGTTTTGCAAGCATTCTTGCACGTTTCTTAGAATAGTCATTGTTGCCCCACCATTCGTGAACTACCAAAACACCTGGTCGTTTTCCCTGAACGTCTCCGTCATAAACAAGATAACCTTTCATCGATGTGCTGTCAGTGTTATATTCGATTTCTTTTTCCACCAAATCGACTTTCTGCGGATTTTGTTTCTCATTACATGCAATCAGAAGAATGATGGAAAAGAAAAAAATGCTTAGAGTTTTCAACATCGTTAGAGCCTCCTTAAATATGAATAAATAAAAATCTTTAGTAACAGGAAAGATAGATGTTAATCTGATTTCAATTGAAGAAAAGTAAAGATTCCTTTTACTTTATTCAATTCATCATTTAGTAGGGAATCAAAATTAATATGATTCGCTTAGAAAGGATAACCATATGTAATATAGAAAAGATTCTGAAAGTTATTCATCCCTATGAACAGTTTCAGGCGAAAATGCAGGTAAGCAAACTGCAATATATTCGGCCCCGCACTCTAAAGGTGTGCTGTATCGAATCCATTCACCTTTATGCGTGATTATGGCTTCTCCAGTCTGAATATCGTAAGTCTTTTCCTTTGTTTCTATTCTTAGCATTCCTTTAAGTACGAGAGTATATTCATCAAATTCAGGAGTTTGTCCAGGTTCCTGCCATCCTGCCGGGCTTTGCATTTTTGCAATACTAATTTGCTCAGTTGATGAATTTACTATGCCGATAAATTCCTTTAATTATTTTTGGCTTATTGCTTGCTGCTTCTATTTTTGTTGGAGATTTAATTATTGTTGGCATATAAAATATCTGGTTCTGTTATTAATGTTCCATTTCTTTAAATTCACCAGCCGTTTTTGTGAAAATATAAGATCGCAATTATTCCTAAAATCATATGTCCGGCAAGCGTGTACATTATGTATTCAGGGTGACCTGAAGATTCATAAGCTCCCAATACTCCGGTATAAATTCCACTCAAAATTGCACCAATAAAAGTGGCAAGAAAGTTTGTTCCCATATAAAGTCCTGCCTTTTCCTTGGGAGCAATCCAGGTAATATATTCCTGGATTTTTGGAGAAGAAATCATCTCACCAACTGCGAAAAGAAATACACCAAGATATACAAGACTATTGGAACCAGTAACAGCTAATCCTAAAACAATAAATCCAGTTGATGCAACAAATAATCCAAACAAAAATGAGGAAATAGCTTTACGTTTTTCAAATATCCAGGATACGAATATCTGGAGGATAATTATTATATAACCTGTGTGAGAAATTGCTTCTGCATTTAATCTCCAGATTCCGTCATCATTATTTGAAATGAATTTCGTTATACTTTCACAAGAACTGATTTTGTACTTTCATAAATAATGCGCTGTGTTCATATAATCATTTATATAAATAGCAAGGACATTAAAGAATGCCCAGAATGGCATCCAGAAAAATACTCCCAGCAAAACTATAAATATCATAAATTTAATATCTGAAAGAGCTTCTCCCATATCCTTGAATTTTTTCTTTAGTGTTACACCCTCAATTTCTCTTTTAGGTTCTTTATATAAAAAGAGTGTAATTAAAAACATTACTCCAATAGATGCTGCTGCTGTATAAAAAACATAATCCCATGACCAGCCTCTGAGTTTTCCCATAATTATTGGACCAAATAGATGCTCCAATATTCACCATCTGGTAGAAAATTCCGAAACCGAGCGATTTGTTTGATGAATCGGTTGTTGCTCTTACAGTTGCGGAAATAAGAGGCTTAAAAATTCCTGCAGCAAAACCAATGGTTAACATAGTAAGTGCAATTCCTGAAAATGATTTTGTTACAATCAAAAGTAGAATAGAAGGGAGGTAGGCTGCATAAGAAATCAAGAGCATTTTCTTAAAACCGAATTTGTCAGCAAACGTTCCTGAGAACAGCGGAATTAAATATGAAAAAGCTAGAAAAATACTCTGGATTATTCCAAGATCACCTTTCGTGTAACCAAGTTGTTCCAAATAAATTCCAAAGCCCATATAAATTCCGTAATAGGCAAACCGTTCGAAAACTTCAATAGAATTGGCGATCCAGAATACGAATGGAAACCGGGAACGTTTTGGCATAATAAAACCTTTTATTGTTTGAAGTAACTCTCTGTTGGAAAATTATAATAAACTAATCACAAAACTTTTTGATAATATTAAAAGTGAGTAAAAGTTGTGGCGCAAAAAAAATATTCAAATACTAAATGGATAACAAACTGGTATTCTATTAAAGATCGAGAGAGTGAAGAGCCTTATCAAAATCCTCTTCCTTTAAATATAAAAGATAGCCGAAACTCCCTTTCCCATCTGTAACACCTGATGATGCATACACATTTACTCCTGACTGGTAGAGTTTTGAGTGAATTTCATTTAATGCACCTAATTCATCGTCGCCCTGCACAAGCAATGCAGAATAAGGTCCATCAAGTTTAAATCCGGCATTTTGAGCTGTAGTTTGCAGCTTGGAAGTATCTTCAGGGAAAAGAGTTAACTGTGTGCGAGTTGGACCTACAGGTATAGCGGTAAATGCCAGAAGATTTACTCCAATTGATTTTAATCTTGAAAGAAGCTGGTAAGCTTCCCCAGGTTGATCAACAACCGATGTATAAAAGTATTCAACTTTCTTTAATTGGAACGACATAAAATACCTCCGGAATTTTATGGACAAGTTAAGAAAATTGTTCTAATATTCTAACTATTAATTTTGATGTAAAAAATAGTATTTATAAACTATCAAATAAATTCAACGAATACCAATTAATACCATAAACTGATATGGTTCTATCACTAGATTTTGAGCTGCAGTTATTGTTTTTCCGGCAACTATATCAGTCAAAGTTTTACTTAATCCCAACAGACGAAGTTTGTTGCCGGCTATGCTTTGTGCCTGATCGCTGAAATTTCCAATTACAAAGACACTGTTATTGTTAAAACTCCTGAAGTAAGCCAATAAATGATCAACTCCCAAGTCAACAAATTCAGTATCACTACCGGCTAGTGCATGATTTTGTTTACGGATTTGTATTAAACGTAACAATCCTTTAAAAATTTTACCTGGTATAGATTCCTGTTCATTTCGTTCTTCTACTTTTTTCCACTCAAATCTCGGTCTGTGTATCCAGCGTGTATCACCGATTTTTTCATTCGATTTTTCATATTCATAATCATTTAACAGACCTATCTCATCACCAAGATATATAAGTGGAATTCCACCGATTGTAAGAATGATACCATGCAATAACAATATTCTTTTTATTGCAAGATCAATTTCATAATCATTTTTTTCTGAAATTGCTTTCTCCAATCCAGCTAAAGACGCCGTTGTTCCTGAAACTCTTCCTTCTTTTGTTTCAGGGTTTTCCTGGAATGGCAACCCCTTTGCAAACGAGCCCGGATATCTTCCGATATAAAAATCTGATAAAAAGATTCTATGTTTATTAGGATCAATTCCAATTTCTTCCGCATCTTCATTTGAAAATGCCCAGCCAATATCATCATGACACCGCACATAATTTACCCACATACAATTTTCAGGAATTGAAAATCTTTTTTGTAAAGCATTCCTCAAAATCCTTACTTTTTTTGTTGCAAAGGAATTCCACAATAAGGCCATCATCTGAGGATTATAGGATAGCTGACACTCATCAAGACTGATATATTTATTGACTTCATCCGGGTGAACGATGGCTTCCGATTTAAAAAGCAGTGCCGGAGCAACAATTTTAATTACAGAATTGAATGCTTTAATAATAGTGTGAGCCTGAGGTAGATTCTCACAATTTGTTCCCAATTTTTTCCAAACAAAAGCAACAGCATCAAGTCTGAAAATTTCAACTCCAATGTTTGCAAGGAATAACATCTCTTCAGCCATTGAATTAAACACAGCCGGGTTTTCATAATTCAGATCCCACTGATAATTATGGAACGTTGTCCACACCCATTTTTTTATTCGGTTCCTGTAAGTAAAACAGCCGGGATGATCGTCTTGAAAAACCGGGGTAATGGTTTTTTCGAATTGGTCGGGCAAAACTCTGTCAGGAAACATTCTGAAGTATTCCTGGTATTCTTCTTCACCATGCAAAGCTTTCTGAGCCCAAATATGATCATCAGAAGTATGATTGAAAATAAAATCTATTACCAAACTAATTCCATGATTTCTCAATTCAGATGCAAGTTCTTTTAACTCTTGAATCGTTCCCAGCTTTTCATTTATTTCACGGTAACTGCTTACGGCGTATCCACCGTCATTATCACCATCAGGACTTTTAAACAGCGGCATCAGGTGAAGATAGGTTATTCCAAGTTCCTGTAAATATGGAATTTTTTGTTTTATGCCTTCCAGGTTGTCTGCAAAAAGATCGACATAACACATTGCACCCATCATATTATTGGATAGATACCAGTAAGGGTCTGATTGCCGGATTGCATCAAGAGCTTTAAGTTCAGCAGGTCTCGCAATCCACATTTTTGTTAAAGTTGAAAGTATTTCGTCAAGGTGGAAAAAAAAATCATACTGGTTTCCGTAAAGTTGAAAAAGAGATTTAAATAAATCTGGGAAATGCTGGGATAATCTTTGTCTGAAACCCTGCCATTCACCTTCATCAACTTTACCCGCAAATTTTTCTTCAATTTTTGGCAGCAGCCGATTCAGAGAAGCATTAGCTTGTTTAATATTAATCGCTGAATCATTCATAATGAACTAAATTTATTCTTGGCATCACTTCTATTTTAATCAAAAATCTATTTAAAGAATAACAGGGCTGAATAAAAATATGCAGACGATATTTTCTTAACTAATTGTTATGAAACTTGAAATGGGTAACAGGAAGATAATGACGCAGATTAATAATCTGCGTCGAAATTAAAATTGTTACTTTGTACGCGTATATTTAATTTCCATAGTTTTCATTTCCTGTTCACCCTGTTCAACATACATTTCATACGTAGAATTATCATTATCCGTTATATTAATAACTGATTTAACGTTCATATCCATTCCCGAGATTGGATCAATCATCATCCCTTTGTAAGTAAATGTTTTGGTTGCTTCATCATAAGTGCCTTCACTTGTCATCATACCGGTTCCCATGTTATCAATCCAGAAGTTAAAGAATTTTTGCTTCACATTATCATAGCCATTAATTTCAAACCCTTCAAACGGCATTCCCATCATCATACCTGTGTGAGTCGTTTTGAAATACCTTCCACCAAGCATTGATTCACAAACAGATGTTGCTTCTGTAGTGGTAGGTGGTTGACTCGGATCCATCCACATTGTAACTTCAGCTTTCCATTCACCAACATGATGTGATAAAAGCTCGTGCATTGGGCCTGGGGTCATACTTTTCTGCCAGGCTTCCATCATTGCCTGTTGATCCATACCACCCATTTCCTCTTTTTCCTGAGCAAAGGTTAATGCTGATGAAGTGATAATTAAAAGTGCTACAAAAAATGAGAATAGTTTTTTCATTTTGCCCTCAATAAATTGTTATGAATTAATTAATTATGATTATGCTAGAAGATAGGATTTATAATATTATCACACAATATAGCTATGATTTTATCATCATTAAATAGGATATGAATCCGCTAATTATTTAAAATATTTTAAGTGTTAAGTGCCAAAAGAATCAATACCAGGTGCATCAACATAAAGTAGACAAATCCTAAAAACTTTATACGGTACCAGTAAAGATGTTTTTTCCTGGTTAAATCAATTGCTCCCGTTTTACGAATTAGTCCCATACCGAAAAAGAAAAAAATCCGCCAACACCGTAAAGATAAATAAAAGGTAACCAGGTATCTTTGAATGTTAACATATAACAATTCTTTACATGAAGTTTTGATTGCTTCGGCTTTTAATAACAATAAAATTTAATTCAAGTTCTAATCACTTCCTAATGATTTTTTATGTCCGAAATCTTAAATTTTTATATTAAAATGAAATTTTTTTATTCTAAAGATTTATGGCTAGAACAAAGCAACAACGTATTATTGAAGTAAGGCAATTGCCAAATGTTTTCACAATTAAAAATGAAAATATTTTAAATGAACTGAATATTTATTGGGGAAATCAAAACCCAATTATATTAGAAATTGGGTGTGGGCAAGGCGACTACTCAAATTCATTAGCAAAAGATTTCCCTGGTAAAAATTTTCTTGGAATTGATATTAAAGGAGCCCGGATTTATACCGCTGCAAAAAAAGCTCTGGAAAACTCCATGACAAATGTTTGTTTTTACCTCGGAAATGTCGAAATCCTGCTTCAGCAATTTCAACCTCAATCAATTGAACAAATTTATATTCCATTCCCGGATCCGCATGTTAAAAGAAAAAATGAAAATCGTCGTTTAATTTCAGATGATTTTTTTGTACTGTATAAAAAAGTAATTATGAGGAATGGTACTATACAGTTAAAAACTGATAATTTGAAAATTTATGAAGAAGCACTAAAATCAATCAAAAATAATTCGGGTAAAATACTATTTGCCAGTGAAAAAGTTGATATAGAAAATTATACTTCAAAATCAGATTATATTATTACTAAATATGAGAAGCATTACCTGGAAGAAGGCAGAGTGATTAAGCTTATCCAGTTTGGATTTTAAAAAAGTATATTATTCAAAATGGTTGACTGGTATTTGAATCTAAAAAGAGTTAAAATTAAATGTTATTAAAAAGTCTAAAGTGTCATTGACAAATTCATAAAAATTAAGAGGTAAATATGATATCTTATTTACGGCTTCTTTTTAAGTGTTTATCATTTCTTTGTTTGTTCACATTAATTTCAACCTTAATGTATGCACAAAACAATGTTTTTATTGGGTCAAAAGTTCTGAAACAAAATGGGGAAATAAAGACTCAGACAATTCCGGGAAAGAACCATTCAGAAAATCAATCTATCGATGATTATCTTAATGGATTTAAACCTATAAATGGTGATCACTATGTCTTAGGTGGAAACATTCTATGGTGGACAACTGACCTTGGCACTTCGGCAATTGCAAACACTGTTGCAATAAATGGAGATGCGGATGTAGATTTAACAGCCTGGGGATTAAACGGTATGCGGGTTTCAAAATATTCTAATGAAAACAATACGCCCAATTGGGAGTTTTCTACTGCGCCAATAGATGCAAACATTGATGTCGCCAAATTAGGTGCATATATATCGGTCACTGCAGGTTCCGACTTCTATATCTTTGATACTACAGGAATACAACTCTTTGATTACGCGCTTCCTGATTCTCTTTATGCATCATTCACAGGAATATCTCGTGATGGGAACTGGGCAGTATTTCTGGCTTCATCTCAAGGTTCTTCAACAACTTCACGTGCTTATGGAGTGGATGTATCAGGTGGAAGTCCGACAATTGCATGGACAATGGATGTACCAACTTCCGAAATCGGGAATTGGACAGGAGTTAATTTTGCGGGTTATTCCTCAAGAGTAGTTATTAACGGACGTTATCATATTTATGTACTTAATCAATCTGATGGTTCAGTAATCTGGAATGGCTTTGCAGATAATACTGAATCACCGGTTGCAATAAGTGGTGATGGTAATGTAATTGTTTCAGCAGATAACAGTGGATTTGTAAAAACTATGGTATTCAATTCATCTTCGGGTAACTATGAGCAAATCTGGCAGTACAAAATTCCACCGACAGATGGTTTTACAAACTGGGCTTCATCAGTCGGAATTTCAGCAGATGGAAAAACAATAGTTGCCGGTACATTAATGTTTTATACATCTAATTTCGATGGCTGGGTTATTGCGTTCGATACTTATGGTGATGGAACTCCAAAATGGATTTATAGTGGTGCTGGTGATTTAGTTGATGATATTGCTCTGTCCGATGATGGAAAAGTAGTAGCTGCTGCCACCTGGGGTGATTATAATCAGCCTAACAGAGTCGATCTGCTTGTCTTTGATGTTGCAACAGGTCAGTTGACTTATTCGGTTACAACGCCCGGATCATTTGTTACGTGTGATATTAGTCCAGATGGAACAAAAGTTTTAGCAGGCGGTAAAGCTGTTCATTCACGTGAGTTTGGGAATGGCGGCAGAGTTTATCTTTCTCAAATTGATCTGGGTGGAGGTGCTATAAGCGGTATTGTGGATTTGACTAATACTTCCGATGATAGTGATGTTCTTGTTAAAGCTGAAGGAACGACAAGAACTGCAGTTACAGATTTAGACGGGAATTACCTGATACAAAATGTTCCTGCGGGAACTTATACAGTAACAGCCGGTAAGCCAGGTTATAATTTTGGCTCGGTTTCAGATGTGGTTGTTTTGGAAGGTTGCACAACTTTAGGGATTAGTTTTTCATTAGATCCTTTTATCATTCAAGCTCCAATTCTGACCGCAACAAACAGTGAAATTGGTGCTATAACATTGAATTGGATGTTACCTTCTGAATTTTCAAATCCGCAAAGAGATATTGAAAAAGCCAAAGCTGTGGGAGATCCATATCCATTAGAAAAAAAATCACTAACAACATTAAGTATAAAAGAACCATTAAATAATAGTATTGAAACAAAAAACATATTTTCCTCAAAAGGTTTACTTGCTGATAGCGTTTTTATTTACAGGAGTCTTGTAACAGGTGGACCATACACAAAAATCTCATCAGTAAGTTCAAGCCAGCTTTCTTATAACGATTCAAGTGCGCTTCCTCTAAAAGACTATTATTATGTGGTGAATGTTGTAACATCTGCAGGACAAAGTGAGTATTCCAATGAAGCAATGGGCCAGGTTAATGATTCTCTTTTTACTTTTAGTTTAGATGTTCCCCAGGGTTCTATACCAACAATTGATGGTGTGATATCCCCGGGAGAATGGGATGACGCATTTAAAGTAGATATATCGGATGTGCTTGGTTATGGTGGGGGAGTCCCACAACCGCAAGGATCGGTTTATATGTATTTTAAGTTTGATGATAATACTGATATGCTTTATGTGGCAGGTGAAGATTTACTTAATCCTACATTAGATGATAATGAAGGTTTCGGATTATACTTTGACGATGATAATAACGATGCTTACGATGACATTTTACCTTTCGTTCAGGAAGGCAACTTCTGGGTGTACTGGCATCCCGGAGGTTCAAATGTTCTCTTTAGAGACCTGACAACTTATGCTGTTGACACGTTGTTTGATGCTCAGGCGGAATTCTCAGATGGAAGTGATCATTTGCAGGGTGAAGTTGCAATCCCGATGGGATTTATGGAAGGATACCAACTACAGGTTTTTGGTACTGATAAAATAGTTGGGCTTGGTGCTTTTATTATTGCAAGACAATCAGGAAATGCTTTATTTAACGGGTGGTGGCCTCAAACTATGAATAGTTTATTCATCCCAAGATATTTCGGTGATGTTGGAATTGATGTTTCGCTTTTAGCTCCCCCAAAAGCACCTTCAAACATAACAGTTGAAAAGCAGGGGAATGGATTAGTTCTAAACTGGGCGGATCCGACTTTGGGGATAAACAACGACCCTCTTCCAGCTTCTCCAACAATTAATATTTACAAGAATGATGAATTTTTAACTTCCGTACCTTCAGGCACTCAGTCATTAGTAGATAATGATGTAAGTTGTGTTGCCTGGTACGAATACAAGTTTGATGCAACAATTCAGGTTGATACTTTTCAGCTTACCGGTCCTAGAAGTGCACCTGTTGGTAACTATGCTTGCAGTGATCCGGCACTTGTTCCGATTAGTTATGATGATGGGCAATGGGACGGATTCTATATTGTAAATACAACTTGGGATAATAATAAGTTTGGAGTTTTATTTACTCCTCCCAGTTATCCTACAAATGTTAGAAAGCTTGTTACCCAGGTTAACGGAACAGATGCTTTTGACTTTACAATCCTGGCAGATCATTCAGGGATTCCGACTGACACACTTGCTGGACCCTATACAGTTTCGGGATCGAATCCTGTTGGCACTGTTAGTACAGTGGCAAAAAATGTCCCTGGAACTGATCCTCCGGAAATTACATCGGGAGGTTTTTGGGTAGTTATTAATTGGCATCAAAACACTCCTTATTCTCCTAGTATCTGTGGTGATATAACTCCACCAATTGATAACAGGAGTTATTATTACACAGATACTGATGGTTGGGTACTTTACAATAGCGCAGATTTTATGATTACAGCATATGTTTCCGACCAGCCAGTTGGTGTAATCAATGAAAAAACCTCATTACCTTTAACTTTTGATCTGAAGCAAAACTATCCAAACCCGTTCAACCCGACTACCGTGATTAGTTACCAGATACCAAATAATCAGATGGTCAATCTGGAAATTTATGATGCCTTAGGACAAAAAGTAAGAACGCTTGTGAACTCTGGACAGGAGGCTGGTTTTTATAATGTTGAATGGGATGGTAAAAATGATTTTGGTGCTTCAGTAACCAGTGGTGTTTACTTCTATAGAATTCATACAGATAGTTTTATTAAAGTTATGAAAATGATGCTGTTGAAATAAAACCAGAATCAAAATAACCTCAAGAATAAGGCTCGCATTGTTGCGAGCCTTTTTTATCAACTGTCCGTTAATAAAAGGAAGATGTTTTAAGAATTGTTGCAAGAATTCTTGTTACGAATAACTTTTACCATTATATAGTAATAGAATTGTTAAAATTGAAAAGGTGGTTGTTTTGAATTGATTACAAAAGATTTTCGTCGTTCTATAAATCGCTTAATTCAGTTAAACAATTTCTATTGTATTGCTGTACTGTTTGGATCAGATCAAATAACGTAATTAAAAAGATCGAATCGCTCGAACACGGTCATCCGTATTAGTCTTACCATAATGTCCTGTTCCACCATCGAAAAAATACTGTTCCCATGCATCACCTGAACTGTATTCAGTTGAAGTCCAATAGTAGCCGTTAGTGGTAAAACCATCAATCAATGCCTTTTGCTCATAAACCAAATTAAGTTCATATTTTGAAGGAAGGTACCAATCAGAATAGCCGCCTAAATTTAGGTCAGAGCAAAGTTTTGGCGCATAACTTCCGCTACCTTGCTTGCCAACAATTTTGGATGTATTCTCCTCACCTACTTCAATATTGTCTCCCGTAGCGCCGGTTGTTGAAGAACTACCCCATTGTATTCCGGTGCTTTGATCAGACGTGGCGGCTATTAACCCGTGTTCTCCATTAGCATCAAGATAAAATATTATACCTCCCTGATAACTGTCACCTATGGCCAGGGGGGAAACAAAAGTTATCGTGTTTACAGCACCGGCATTTATGTAGGTTATTGATCCATCATCTTTAACTATTTTTAATGCCTTTTGTGCATAAGTTAAATTAAAAGAAAGCACTAAAATAAAAAGCACTAATATTTTCTTATGTGAAATCTGTTTTTTAAAAAAGTTAAAACAACTGGTTTTTAGTTTGTTCAACATTTTAATTCTCCTCTGAAACTTATTTTATCATTGACATTTTTATTAACGCCGAATAATCTCCGGCATTGAGCATACAGAAATAAATACCACTGGGTAGATTATTTCCGTTAAATTCAATTGAATATACACCGGCAGTTTTGTTTTCATTTACTAAGGTAGTAACTAGCTCACCAAGCAAATTATATACATTCATTGTCACAAAACCATCAACTGGTAATTTGTAATCAATATTTGTTGTTGGGTTAAAAGGATTAGGATAATTTTGTTTTAACTCATATTGATTTGGAATTCCAAGTTCAATAGAAATAACATTGCTGTAAGTGAACGAGCCATCGGAATCGATTTGTTTAAGTCTGTATTCTATCGATCTATTCATTACTTTATCTGCCAAAAAAGAAAAGTCATCAATATAGAAATAATTTTTTGGGGAATTGCTGTTGCCATGACCATCTACAAAACCAATCTTTTCAAAGCTTCCTTTATTTGAAGTTTTATGTTCAACCTGGAATCCATAATTGTCTACTTCAGTTGCGGTAGTCCAAGATAATTTTACCTGCTTTGAATTTTCAATAACCCCCGCACTAAAACTAACCAGTTCTACAGGGAGTGGACTTCCCTCGCCAAGAATACCAGCATCGAATGTCATTTCTATAATCGAAGCCAAATCTTCTATGGTTGATGATCCGTCAAGCGTTACAGTCATCTTAGTTCCGCCAGCGTCAAAAGTTATCTCGGATACATCATCTAATTGTGCATATTTGTACGTTTCATTTGTATACTTGATATTTACATAATTCTGGCAGATAATTGGGAAGGTTACCAGGAGAATAATAATTAATACTTTTTTCATTATTCGTATTTTTTATTGTACTTAAAATTCATCAACTGAGATAGTAACAGTACCAATATCACTATCGAATGATTCTTTGGCTTGTTTAAATGTATTGGGTGTTTTTTATTGAAATTTTGATGGATATCTGCGATTTCGAGTTGAATTAGACAATCATCAGGGTTTTCAGCAAATGATAAATTCTAAATAAACAAGAAATAATTATCGGGATAAGTATTGCTGGCAACCATTACAAGAAAAGGTGATTATCAAAAATCACCTTTGAAATCATTAACAAGCATAAGTTAATCACTTAAGTAAAACCATTTTTCTTATTTGCACAAAACTTCCAGTCTGCAGTTTATAAAAATATATTCCACTTGGAAAATTAATTCCATTGAATTCGACTTCATACTCTCCAGTAGATTTTTCTTCATTTACAAGAGTTGCAATTTCATTACCTAAAATATCGTAAACTTTTAATGAAACGAATTGCATACTGCTTACTGCATATTGAATACTGGTTATAGGATTAAAAGGATTGGGATAATTCTGTTCAAGTTTATAGTTGGTGATTAACTTATTTACCGGAAATCGTTTAACATCAACCATATTTGAATTAATATAATTAATTATAGCGCTGTATTTTGGTGCCGGTATTATATTTGTATCCTGAGTAACTGTTTCAAGAATTCCCCAACTTCCATACCTTGCACTTCTTGAACCGATAAAAGAAAAATTACCAAAAAGAGTTTCTTCCACGGGTGTGGTTAGAGTTTCTAAAAACCGGAACCATTCGGTATATAAATTATACATTGCTGTATCTCTTTGAATGTCAAGCAAAGCTTGAGCATATGTAGGTTCTTCTCCAAAAGGAGTTGGAGTAATGTGTTGTCCACCTTCATAATAGATCATAGGAATATTAAGCGAATCAGCTATTCCGTTTTTTTGATCGCTTAGCCATTTTTCTTCCCTGGTAACACGATCAGCACGCACAAATGTTACAATATCCTGAACTGTTGCATCTGCTCCCAGACTATCCAGTACAGAATCTGCGGATTCACTTAAACCGAAATATGCTGCAGGTGCAAAAGCATCAAAACTGCCGGAACGCATATTAAAAACGATTCGTTGGCTTACATCAAGCCAGGCAGCCTGAACTCCAACTACGCGAACTATCCTGCTCATATCATCACTAAAAACTTCACTAAATTTGTCCATACAATTTTGCACATACGAAACAATTCCCTCAGGCCACAGCATTCCTCTTTTTTCGCATCCGAATTTATTAAGCCATTGTGTTTGCCCAAACATCCAGTTCCAGATTTCATTACTGTATTCAACATAAATTTTGAGCGAGGGATTTAAATTATTTTTAATAAGAAGTGCAAGCTGATGTATGTAATCATCATCTGCAATATAAGGTACACAAATCCACATATCGGTATGTAACTTGTTACAGACATCAATCATCGTTTCGTAAGGAACACCTTTATTAGTCGCCCAGGTGTAATCGTTTAATTTAGCTCTTTGACTCCAAGGCACTTTAATTGAATCGGAATCTTCATCATAACATTCCCAGGCAGAATTATGCCCCCAATTATTAGAACTTCCCCAATCCATAAAACGAATCATTTTAAAAGATTGCAACTTATTAAACCACTCTTCATAATAAGGCATAGTTTGATAGGTTTCTTCGGTGCCGGGCATAAGAAGTCTTATGTTTCTTACGTGGTTGCTGCTATCCGATCTAGCTATTGTTAGTCCAAACACACCTTCCCCTGTAGTTGGTCTGATAAAATTAAGTACAATTCTTCCGGGTTCACTACTGATTTCTGATAGGTCTCCAAAATATTCAAAATCACCATCACCATCATATAACAAAGTATAGTTGCCTTCGGGCCAGCCTGAAAGTGCAGCCCAAATTGTATGTACAGTTTGAAGTGTTTCTGCTCCTTCTACAAAATAAGGAAGATGCAATGGGTAACCGTTTTCATCCTTAGGAATACTATCAATTAGTCCGGTGTCCCATTGGTTTTGCCCACCTTGGACCCATACGCTATTCTTGGTCATCCAGGTCCGGCATTGGTGCATAACATCTACAAAAGGCATCTCTGTCATCCAATCCGAAATACCGGAAATATTAGTACCTATTTTCAATTTATCAGGTGTTTGTGCATTTAATACACTAACAATTAAAACAGCAAGAAGTATAAATTTTTTCATAAAGATTTAATCATAAGTTTATTTTATTAAAACTAATTTTTTTGTCTGTGTAAAATAGGTGGAATAAAGAGTGTAAAAGTAAACTCCACTCGATAAGTTTGATGCATCAAATTTGGTTTCATATTTTCCAGCCGGTTTTTCCTCATCAAATAAAGTTGCAACTTCATTTCCCAAAACATCAAAAACTTTTAAGGTTACAAATTGCATATTGCTTACTTCATACCGAATTCTGGTAGTTGGATTGAATGGGTTTGGATAATTTTGAAATAGTGCAAATTCATTTGGAGTTTGTTCTGAAGTTGAAACAGATGAAGAAATTGAATATTCATAAGCACCTAAGTCCCAGCCATTCCCTTGTGGACGAGTAATACCATCTTTATCAAGACCTGGTGCATTATCACCGCTGCCCGCATCAACTGCTGGACTTGTAACATGCAGATGATAATCACCACTACCTCCAGATGGATTTATAAAATATATCGAAGCATTGTTCATTGTGATTTCTACATTATGGTCATCTGTATATCCGCCGGTAAGCGAGTAATCGGTTGCAATATTATTACGAACAATTACTCCAGATGACGGCGTACCGTTTTTATGATCGTTAACCATTATCCATGGATCCGGTTCGGGAGCGTTATCATTATCCAGTACTGTATTATTAATTATTTTACAATTGATTGCGCCGTAGAATGATATTCCATGCCAGTGATCGACAATGACTAAATTGTTTTCAACTATCCAGTTCTCAAACATACCATCAAATAATCCGATGCCTTGAAGATTTCCTCTGAAAGGTTGATTTGGATCCTCAAAATTTATGATTGTGTTTCCTATGATTGTAACATTTTTTACTGTATCTGTTCCAACTCCGCCGTTTCCATAAGACCAGGATTGAAACCCATCATCGTGATTATCATCAACATCATAAGAATTCTTAATTGTGTTATATTCATATCTGTCATCATTCCCTAAACCGCGAATTCCATCGCCTCTGAAATTAGCAATAAGATTGTGTGAGACTAATGAATTAGACGAATTACAGGCAACACCGTGATCAATTGCTGTGAGTGTGTTATTGATAACACTGATATTAGTTCCATCCATAATTATTCCGTTTCCAGTTTTTTCAACCCAATCAGTGGAAGTCCAGCCGGAAAAATCATCAGCATAATTAATAATACAGTTTTCAATAGTAAGATGATTGCCATCCAGGTTAACAGCTTCGGATCCATCTGCACCATTTGCAAATCTTGGTTTAATTTGAAGACCGTGCAATTTCCAGTAGCTGCTGTTATGAATATCAATGCTTAAAAACTCAGGAGTATCTCCGGGATAAGCCTGAATCAATACAAACGAATTTTTATTATTTCCTGAAATAACCAGGTTAGCATAATTTCCAGTGTGAAGACTGATTGTATCGCCTCCCTGGACATTATTTATCGCATTTTGCAACTCAGTTGAATTAGATACAATTATATTATTCGCTTTTACAGTAGCTATACTAAGAATTAAAAAAATGAAAGTATTACATACCATAAATTTTTTCATTATCACTCCATCATTTTATCAATGACATTTTCTTTGTTTGCACAAATGAATCTACCTGTAACCTTATCAGGTAAATGCCGCTTGGGAGTTCTGATCCGTCGAATTTAATTTCATATTTTCCCGAAGGCATTTCTTTATTAACAAGTGTTGCAATTTCGTTCCCGAGGATATTAAATACTTTTAAAACATTTTTTCCGGCAACGGGAGATTGCCAGCTAATTACAGTTTCAGGATTAAAAGGGTTGGGATAATTCTGGAATAATTGAAACTCTTCCGGAATATTTTCTTCAGTAATTCCAGTTGTTGATGAATATTCATAACATCCAATGTCGTATCCGTTCCCTTGTGGTCTGGAAATATCATCGAGATCAACAGTAACAACACCAGAAACCAGGGAAGTACCAGCATCAACTGCCTGTGAATTTTGGAGTAAGTGATAATTACTTGCCGACGTGTCAGCGAAAACCTGGTTGTCAGGATCAGCAAGCATTGAATGAAGATCATAACCGAGTCCCTGCCATTGTGTTAATGTAAGAATAGTATTGTCTCCATCAGGGCTTAACCGATCTTCCAAAACATTGTAATCACTTTGAAAACCAGATATGGAGCTTTCATCAACAGTAATGCTTCCACGAAAGCTGTGATGATTTATCAAAATATTATTGTAAACAAAATTTCCGGTTGACCCGGAATTAATATTTATATTCCATCTTGTGGTAGTTGGGTTAACAATTGTGTTATTGTAAATCTTGTTGTTCTTTGATCCCTCTGCACCATCTATCATAAAAAGTGAGATCCCGCTTGAATGATTATTGTAAAGAAGGTTGTTATAAATTTTTGAATCCTGAACACCATCAAGATTTATGGCAGAACCTCCGCTTGTGCCGTTTTCGTAAATGATATTACTTTCAATAACTGCATTTGTAATTATTCCGTCACCACCCTGGGAAAGGTCGGCATTCAGTTGAATACCACAATCGTTATTTCCAAAACAAATATTATTTCGAACAATTGGATTGTCACCAGAATTAGAAACATATATTCCGTGCTGCTGAACACTTTTAGAACAAATATTATTTTCAATTAATATATTGTCTGTAAAACCTGTGAATATTCCCCAGTACCCGTTTCCGGTACAATAGTTATTTTTGATGATTACAAAATCAGAAACAGCAATTCTTATTCCTGCTTTTGGCTGGTTAATTACTTTAAAGCCATCAATAACAATCCAGTCTGCGTTCTCTATATTAATTCCGTCATTAGTAACCGGGTTGTGATGAATAACGGCAACATTATTTTCAATTGCTCTAAATACTATCGGGGAAGATTGGCTTCCATTTGTCCTTAAATCAAATCCTGTATAATTGCCTGCCAGTACAAGAACCGAATCACCGGCAGAGACTATATCTGCAGCGTGCTGAAGAGTTTCAAAAGCAGTTTGAGGTGTTAAACCATCATGCGTATCATTTCCATTTTCAGAAACATAGTAAGTGGTTTGTCCAAAAAGGAGGGGGAAAAACAAAAAGGAAATGACAGCTACAATTAAGTAAAATTTTTGCAGCATATTTCTCTCGTAAATAGTTTGTTAATTTTAAGTTATAGCCGCAATTAGGGTACCATTTGGAAACTATTGAAATTGCAAAAAACAGTTGGGTAGTTAATCAGATTCTGATGGGATTTATGTAGAATTTATTACTAAAAGAGTAATTTTTGCAGCGGGAAATAGAATGAGCAAACCTGCCCGAAAAGGGCAGGTTAGGGAAATATTATTTTAAAAGTATCATCTTCTTAGCATTAAAAAAGTTGGTTGTACCTGAAATTGTCTTTGCTTCAATTGTGTAGATATAAATTCCTGATGCGAGGTGATTGGCATTGAAATCTACAGTATGAACTCCTGAAGAAAACTGTTCGTTTACCAAATCTGTTACTTTTTCGCCAAGAATATTATAAACGAATATTTTTACATTGCTTTCGAATGGCAGGTTAAAATTAATTTTTGTTGAAGGGTTAAAAGGATTCGGATAATTCTGGGAAAGATCAAACTTATCAGGAACTTCATTTATTTGTTCAGGTGTTTTTACTTCTGTAGTTTGATTCAAGCCGCCCAGGTTGTACAATACAAATAATGAATCACCTCCGAATGGAGTTCTAGAAACCATTGCAATATCAGTTTTCCCATCTCCGTCAAAATCCGATGCAACTATTCCATTCGGATGACCGCTGGCAAATGGTAAGTAACAATTCTTCTTCTCTTCGAAATTTCCAGATCCATCATTTAAAAAAACTGTAATTCCGAGACTATCCAGAACATCATTAATTGTAACTAAATCCAGATCACCATCATTCTCATAGTCGAGCTTTACCAACCCACGTGATGCTGACGTAAAAATACTATCTGCCGAAAAAAAGAAATTTCCCTGGTTTTTCATGAATATCAGGTTATTATCATTGGCGCCGGTGGAGATATAATCTATATCTCCATCATTATCAAAATCACCTGAGACAATATTTGAATTGTTACCAAGATATGAACTTGTTCCAAATTCATATTCGGTTGTAATTGAAGCATTTCTAAATTCACTATCATAGCAATTTGCCAGGGGAATAGATACTCCAAGTAAATTGTGTAATACAAATACCTTGGATGGAAAGTCAATTGAAAGCGCAATGACATTAAAGTATAAATCATTATCCAAATCCGTTCTTTCAAAATCTGCCATAACAGAATAAATTGTGTCAGGAAGACCATCAACATTTCTCATTACATCGTGGCATAAATTTCTGGAATCATCAGAATAAACAAAACCAAGGTAACTTACGCCCGGCAGGAAACCGTCGTCTTCTGTTAGCATGATTGTTGAAAAATCAAGATAGCGATGTCCATCTTTTATAGATCGGACCCTGCCGGAAGTTTGAACCAGTTCAGGATTTGAAAATCCGCCGGAGCCATCTCCCCAGCAAATTTCTACTGAAGCCTGGGATGTATCACCACCGATAATTAAATCTTGTTTTCCGTCGTTATCTAAATCATAAAACTTTACAACAGTTGGTCTGAAGTCTGTAAATATTGTTTCTGAGTGTGTAAAGGTTCTGATTGCTCCATTATTGTGGAATAAAAGAACCTGTCTGTTATCCCAATCCGGCACTGCAATTCCTTCAGATGAAGAATTATCAAAATTACCTGCAGAAATAGAAAGTGGAAACCCGGTTAATGATGTTCTAAACGGTTCAGCAAACATATCAAAAGGTAATCTCGCTCCTTCAACAGCACCAATAAATGGCTTTACCGTGTCTCGTTTAGTTCCAAAGTAATCGAAAGGAACTTCAGGGAGATGGATACCATCTAATGCAGAATTTTGAGCTTCGCATTCATCTAAATGAATGCCAAGAGAATCAAAATCAAATGATACATCTTTAAATTTTGAATTTATATCCAACCCTGTAGCTGATTGATAATTTTCTAGACTAGAATAATATACTCCTCCAATACTGTGTACAAAGTTGGTACAAGTAGAGTAAAATAAATTGTGATCTGAAATAAGTCCATTAGCACCGTTCTGATCATATGCTACAAAACCTCCGTAGCTGAAAATAATATTATTAAGCACTGTACATTGTTCGCCGGAAATAGACAGACATATGCTGCTATTAGGTGAGTTACTATGAATGATTGTATTATGAAGAATTTTTGTGTTTCTTATTCTTACATCAAGTGTAGCCGAAAATATTGCTGACGATCCAAGGAGTACATTATTAATAATTGACAAAGAGTCTGTTCTATCAGGAATACTTGACCGTGATTGCACAACCAGGACACTTAAAAAATTACCCAGAACATAATTCGCTTCAATGATTCCGGTAATGGGATAAGACACAATAATTGCCTGGGCACCGGTGGAATTTTCAACAAAGTTTCTTCGTATCGTTGGATGAGCACATTCGATTTGAATTGCCCCTCCCAGAGGAGTGCCAGATCCGGAAGAACCGTTATATAGATGATCAAATCGGTTATCTTGAACATCAATTGCATCACCCGAGGGTGTTGTTAAGTCAACGTTGAATTGAACAGCACGCATAAGATTTGTAAAATGATTGTTAGTTATTGTAGCTGTTATGAGATTACCCGTAGAATATATTCCCATATCAGTTCCGAACTGCTGTCCCTGTGGATAATATAGAGTTCCGTTGAACTTACACCCATCGACAATAAGTCCTTCAATTGTTGCATTCCAAAAAGAAACAGCTTGTACTCTAATAAGCCATCTGGCAGGTACATCAAGAGAGTCTGCATCTCTAAAAGTGAGATTACTGATAGTTGTATAATCTGTTTCTACTTTTATTATCTGTGTTTCATTTGAATTGGAGTTAATATTGAAATTCACTTGAAGAATTACGTTATTAACGTTTCCACCTGTGGCAGCATCAGGTTGAAAAGTAATACGATTGGCTGGAGAATTACCTGCAACTAAACTATCTAAAATCATTGTTGACGTTGCACCATTATCTTTCATGTAGATGCCCGGGCGAATGTTAAAAAATACTGGACCCGAAATGCCGTGTGATTTTAAGGCATTTGCTGCTTCCTGCAGAGTTTCAAAGTCCGGCGATTGACCTCCTATAGTGTATGAACCATTTAATGGCTGCGAAAAGATTCCGATCGTTATAATGAAAAAGATATTTACAGTTAACAATGTTTTCATAGTTATACCTTAAGGATAATTTCTTACTTAATTATTTTTTATATACGATTACTTTGTACTGTGAATTTCCGGTAAGAATTCTAAAAAAATACTTTACTTGCAACAACTACATAAAGATGCGGGGTATTATTTTGGTTGATGGAAGATAGATGATGGAAAATTTAAATGGAGTTGTAATAACATTTGATTTTATAATCCGGATAGTTTCTGACATAATTGCAGGAAACTATCCGATTATTAATTCAGTTTTTAATTAATTATTTCAAAAGTATCATCTTCTTAGCATTAAAAAAGTTGGTTGTACCTGAAATTGTCTTTGCTTCAATTGTGTAGATATAAATTCCTGATGCGAGGTGATTGGCATTGAAATCTACAGTATGAACTCCTGAAGAAAACTGTTCGTTTACCAAATCTGTTACTTTTTCGCCAAGAATATTATAGACAATTATTTTTACATTACTTTCAGAAGGTAGATCAAAATTAATTTTTGTTGAAGGGTTAAAAGGATTTGGATAATTCTGTGAAAGTTCGAATTTGTCTGGAGATTCAGTTAATTGTTTAGGCTTAATATCTGTGGTTTGATTGAATCCGCCAAGATTATATAACACAAACAACGAATCTAATTGACCAAATGATCTTGAAACCATTGCAATATCGGTACTCCCATCTTCATCGAAATCTGCTGCTACTATACCAAAAGGCTGTCCGCTGGCAAAAGGTAGAAAACAATTTCGTTTCTCCTCAAAATTACCCGCACCATCATTAAGGAAAACAGTAATGCCAACACTATCAAGAGTATTGTTAATAGTAACAATATCTAAATCACCATCGTTTTCGTAATCAAGCTTCACTAAACCCCGCGATGCAGCAGCCGGAATAGTATCAGCAACAAATGTGAAATCACCCTGGTTTTTCATAAATATTAAATTATTGTCATCACCTCCTGTAGAAATTATATCCTCATCTCCATCATTATCAAAATCTTCCAGAACTATGTTTGAATTATTCCCAAGATAGGAACTGGTTCCAAACAGAAGTTCTTCAGTGGGATATACTTCAACAAATCTAGTATCAAAGCAGGGAGCTGCAGCATCAAAAATTGCCTGAACATCATTGAATACCTCAACAGAGGAAGGAAAGTCAAGTGTAAGTGCAGCAACATCAAAACTTAAGTCTGTATCTAGGTCAGTTCTTATGAAATCAGCCATAACTGTGTACACTGTATCCGGAGGCAGAAATATGCCATCCGGTTTTCGCAAGACATCGTGACACAAACTTCTTGTATTATCACTCAATAAAAATCCCAAGTAACTAACCAGTCCATTCTGTTCTGTCATCATTATAGTGGAGAAGTCATTATAAACAGGTCCTTCCTTGATTGAACGTACATTGCCAAATGTAGGAATACTATTTGGACTTGAAAAATTACCTGTTTCATCACCCCACCATACTTCTACTTCCAAAGTATCGCCTGCTACAATTAAATCGAGATTTCCATCAGAATCCAAATCAGAAAAATGAACAACGGTTGGCCGGAAACCGGGATAAAGTGTTGAATATTGATTAAAGGTTCTTAACTCACCATTACTTCGGAAAAGATAAACTGCGCTGTTATCATAATCCGGAACAGCAATTCCCGGAGCAGATGAGTTATCAAATTTACCTTGCGCGATAGAAGTGGCAAATCCCCCCAATCCTGCTCTATATGGATCGCCGAACATATCGAATGGAAGACGAACTCCTTCAACTGCACCCACAAATGGTTTTACTGAATCACGTAGAGCACCATAATAGTCAACCGGAACCTCAGGCAAATGAATACCATTGAGTACAGGGTCCTGTGCCTGGCATTCGTCCAAATGAATGCCAAGCGAATCAAATTCAAATTCAATATCAGTAAAATTTGAGTTGGAATCATTTCCTGATGCAAGACGATAGTCATCGAAAGTTGTATAATACGTACCAGCGACCTGGGCAAAATATCCGATCGTCTCCGACCTATAAAAAACATTGTGATCTGAGATAACATCAATAGCATTATTATCAATTCTAAAGGTAGTCCCTGTATTGAAATCCAGGATTATGTTATTTATAACACTACATTGGGCCCCGCTAACATAAAGAGTTACTCCGCTGCCGCTGATATTATTAATTGTATTATGTAATAGCTTGGTATTCCGCGTTTCCACATACATTGAACCGTACGTTGCACCTCCTATGATTATATTATTTTTAACTAAAAGTGAATCAGTAACATTGGGTCCCTCAATAAAAAGTTGTCCTGACCAGAAATTTCCTGTAATATAATTTGCCTCAATAATTCCTGTAACAGGAGATTCAACCTGTATTCCATTACGTCCTGCTGAACTGGTAACAAAGTTCCTCTGAATATATACGTTAACTAAATTAGTTATTATTGCTCCACCATTTACAGCTCCGGTATTTGATGAAACCGGGAAAAGATTTTCGAACCTGTTATCATTTACAATTACAGTATCCCCCGTTCCGGGGTTGTGAATGAAATTTACTGCCAGATTTAAATTACTAAATTGACTATTAGTTACTGAAGCAGTTGAAACGGTATTACCATTAATCCCCGTAGCTGTTCCGAATTCACCGTTGCTGCCCTGAGTAAAATAGGGTGTTCCAATAAACCTGCAGCCATCTATGATAATATCTTTAATTGGCGGGTGTTGAAAATAAGGTTCTATATAAATGAGATTGCTGGCTGGTGTATCCATGGAATCAGCATCTCTAAAAGAAAGATTTTTGAAAGAGATATAATCTGTCTGAATTTCTACCAGATATTTCATGTAGTAAATAGAACTTGAATCGAAATCAGCTTGCAAAATTACATTATCAACATTTCCTCCTGAAGCAGCATCAGGTTGAAAGGTAATCCTGTTAACTTCAGATCCCCCTGCAACTGATGTATTAATCCATATTAATGTAGTAGCACCACCGTCTTTCATATAAGTTCCGGGGCGAATATTAAAAAGAACAGGACCGGAAATTCCATTTAGTATTGCTGCATCGACAGCATCCTGAAGTGTTGCAAAGTCCGGTGATGTTCCGCCAACTGTGTAATTACCGCTCATTGACTGTGTATAACTTTGTCCACAGAAAATTATTATTGAGCAAATAGCATAAAATCCAATAAATAATTTGTTTTGTATCTTCATCATTCAATTCTCCAAATAGTTTATTGTTTATTATTAATTTTGAGCAGCTTCGACAGAGAGAGAATTTTTAATTCAAGATTAAAAATTAATTTAGATGAGGCAACTACATAAAGATGTGGGGAAATAAGTCGAATGAAGTAGGAAAATACCCTAGATTTCTCCCTTCAAAGATTTACTAATTACTTCAGCTTTTGAATTTACATGAAGTTTGCGGTAGATATGTCTGATATGAAAACGAACTGTGTCAATAGAAATTCCCATTTTATCAGCAACTAATTTGTAACTCAAGCCATCAACCAGAGCATTTACAATTTCATTTTCTTTTTGTGTTAAACCAGATTTATATCCAACTTTTTTCTTCGGATTAAAATACTCAATCACTTTTCTTGCAATTTCCGGCGACATCGGAGAACCGCCGCCGTCCAGCATCTCAATTGATTTTTTTATTTCTTCCAGTGGAGTGTTTTTTAGAAGGTATCCCGATGCACCGGCACATAAAGAATTGAATATTCTTGTTGGATCATTGTAAACTGTTAACATTATAATGTTTATATCAGGATATTCTTTTCTTAAAATTTTTATTCCATTAATCCCTGATATTCCAGGCAAGCCAATATCGACCAGAGCAACGTCAATGGAATTCTCATCTCTCAATTTAGGAAGAAAGTTTTCAAAGCAGTTGGCAATTATCTCGCAGATAAAGTTCTCCTGAGAATTCAGATATCTCTGTATTCCTTCCCGAATTAAATCATCATCTTCAACAATTCCAATTCTTATCATAACTAATTCTAATTATTTTAAATTTATATTTAAACCGCATAAAGATGCGGGTCACTATAATTCATTCCCGGTAAAAATAATTTTAAAACCTTTGTCTTTTGTAAATTCTATTTTGCCACCAATTCTTTTAGCTCTCATCTGCATATTCCTTAATCCATGACCTGTTATTTTTTGTTCGGAAAAAATTGTTTCCGGATCATCAATAATCATTATGAATCTTCCACTGTTATTTTTCATTACAACATTAATTTGCTCAGAGGAAGAATATTTTGCTGAATTGTTTATAGCTTCTTTGAATATCAGGTAGATGTTTTGTCTTACGTCCACCTTTAGTTTTTTATGCAGAATTAAATTTTGTGTTTCAAAAATAACTCTCACATTGCTTGCTGATAAAATTGAGTAGGCAAAATCTTTCATCCTGTTAATAAGGTCCTCAACAGAATCATTCCTTGAATCAATCGACCAGACAACATCACTCATTGAAGTAATAATTTCCCGGCTCATTTGTGAAATTCTTTGAGTTGCTTTTTTTCTCTCAAGGTGATCTGCATTTGTATCCAGAAGTTCGCTTTCTATTGAAATGCGGGTAAGTGCTGAGCCGATATCGTCGTGTAAATCAGATGCAATTTTTACTCTCAATCTTTCCAGCTCAAGAATTCTTTTCAATCTGATTCGAAACATCAAATAAAGTATTCCAGCAAAAATTAATAACATCAAAATTCTGAACCACCACGTTTCCCAAAATGGAGGATGTATAATAATTGCTATTTGAGTTTCGTTGTTACTCCATACTCCATCACTGTTTGTTGATTTAACGTGAAATGTATACGAGCCGGGATCAAGATTCGTGTAAGTGACAAATCTTCTTGTCCCGCTTTTCACCCAATTTTTATCAAAGCTTTC
>CAWGJF010000006.1:0-5358 GCA_963822905.1 uncultured Ignavibacteriales bacterium | reverse complement strand
GGTAGAAGGGTTACAGATTTCAAACGCGGCACAAAACAATATTATGTTATTCTTCAAACTAAACCTCAATTCCGTTCCACTCCGGATGCGATTCAAAATTTATACATCAGGAGTTCAGGTGGATTAGTTCAACTAGCAAATGTTGTTAAAGTTGAAAAGACAGTTTCACCAAAAGAACTCAATCATTATAACAGGATCAGGTCAGCAACAATTTCCGCTGGTTTAGCTCCTGGTGTAACTTTGGGGCAAGCACTTAATGATCTTGACCGGATTGCAAAAGAAAAATTACCGCCTGGAATAAAACGTGAATATTCGGGTCAATCCCTTGAATATAAAACTTCAAGTTCCGGACTTTATTTTATGTTCCTGCTGGCTTTAGTGTTTATTTATCTTGTGCTATCTGCTCAGTTTGAAAGTTTTGTTCATCCATTTACAATTCTTCTTTCTGTTCCTTTAGCTATTTTCGGTGCATTACTTACGTTGTATATTTTTGGTCAAAGTCTGAATATTTATTCTCAAATTGGTTTGATTATGTTGATTGGTTTGGTTACCAAAAACTCAATCCTGATTGTTGAGTTTGCAAATCAATTGCGTTCAAGAGGCAGCACAGTAACTAAAGCAGTTATTGAAGCTGCGACAATCAGATTGAGACCAATACTAATGACATCTTTTGCAACAATATTTGGAATCCTTCCGATTGCAATTGGTCTTGGTGCCGGTGCTGAATCAAGACGACCATTAGGCCTGGCAGTTGTTGGTGGAATGTTCTTCTCAACATTCCTTACTTTGCTTGTAGTTCCCATTGTTTACACCTTGCTTGCAAAATTCACAAGAGCTTCAGAAAAAACAGAAGCACAACTTGCAGAAGAAAAAATGCATGAAGTTGCTGGTGCAGAAGAAAAACTAATTCCTGAAGGAAGTTAATTTATTTAAGTTGGTTCAGATATCAGATAAAAATCATTTAGAAAATAAGGAGATAGATATGAAACAGAGAAAACTTGGAAATGATGGACCAAACGTTTCGGCAATTGGTCTTGGTTGTATGGGTATGTCTGAATTTTATGGTGCACACGATGATGCTGAGTCTATAAAAACAATTCACCATGCATTAGATGTTGGAATAAATTTCCTTGATACTGCTGATATGTATGGAGTAGGTAAGAATGAAGAACTTGTTGGAAAGGCAATTAATGACAGAAGAGATAAAGTTGTGCTTGCAACAAAATTCGGAAATATGAGAGGAGATAAAGGTGAATTTCTCGGCGTGAATGGAAAACCTGAGTATGTCAAATCGGCTTGTGATGCCAGCCTAAAAAGATTGGGAGTCGATCATATCGATCTTTATTACCAGCACCGAGTTGATAAAACAGTTCCAATCGAGGAAACTGTGGGAGCAATGGCAGAGCTTAAGGAGCAGGGAAAAATTAAGTTTTTAGGGCTTTCTGAGGCTGCTCCCGATACGATTCGCAGAGCTGTTAAGATTCATCCTGTTTCTGCATTACAGACGGAATATTCTCTCTGGACACGCGATGTTGAAAAAGAAATTCTTTCCGTGTGTCGCGATAACGGAATAACACTTGTTGCATATAGCCCGCTCGGAAGAGGTTTCCTTGCTTCGCGATTTAAAACTGATAGTGATTTTGAACAGAATGATTACCGCTCAATGACTCCACGATTTCAGGGTGAAAATCTTGATCATAATCTTGAACTTCTTAAAAAGCTTGAAGAGATTGCCAAATCAAAAAATTGTACGACAGCACAGCTTGCACTTGCCTGGGTTTTAGCACAAGGAAAAGAAATTGTTCCGATTCCTGGTACGAAAAAAATAAAATATTTAGATGAAAATGCTGCTGCCGTTGAAGTTCAATTAACTGCTGATGAGCTAAATCAGATTGATGAACTTACATCTAATTTTGAAATTGCCGGCAGTCGTTATCACGAAGCTGGAATGAAAAGTATTAATGGATAAATCTATGTAATTATTTTTATTTAAAGTTAAGCCCTGAACGTCAGGGCTTTTTAAATTTTATTCTGACATTAAACAGGAGAAAAAATATGGCAAACACTCTCGTCGCACAATTTCTTAAAGAATTAGAAGCCGAAGTACCTGCAACAAGAAAATGTATAGAAAGAATTCCAATGGAATTATTTGATTATAAACCTCACGAAAAATCGATGGCAATGGGTTCTCTTACTATACTAGTTGCGGACATTCCAAGATGGATTACTTATGCAATTAAGCAGGGTGAAATTAATTTTGCAACTTATGAACAGCTTCAGCCGAAATCTACTTTAGATATTGTAGAACATTTTGACAAAAATGTTGAAGGAGCAAAGAACGCATTAAAAAATATTTCCGACGATGATCTTAAAGGTGTGTTTTCCTTAAAAAATAAAGACGAGTTACTCTTCAGTTCTCCGATGGTAGAACTTATTTCATCAACATTAAACCATTGGGTTCATCACCGCGGACAATTGACAGTTTATATGCGGCTTAATGATATTCCTGTACCTTCAATTTATGGCCCTTCTGCTGATGAAAAAACTTTTTAGTGAAGGGTATAATTTTTATTGAATTCCCAGAGCTGTCATCAACCATTTGATGACAGCTATTTACCTCCCTAAAATTGACCTGCATTCTCAATTCACTTAAGTTTAGATTAATCTTTTCAAAAATCAGGAAAGTCACAGGCCAAGAGTTTATTTGAGTGCTGTCATTCCGAACTTGCCTGCCTGCCGGACAGGCAGGTTTCGGAATCTAATTCTGTGAAATTGAAATGGACAGTGAACCAGAAACGAGTTCAGGTTGACAAATTGTTAGTTCTCAGATATACTCCTAACACGTGACAAAAATTAAATTATGAGTGAATTATTAGACCTCTTCCACCTCGTCAAATCCAAAACTCCATTAATCACAATTGAAACCCGCGATGAAAAAGAAGCAATTCAGTTAATTGCAAGTCTTGGAGCTACTTTGCGAAGACCTGTTTACGGCTGGAACGTAGTAAAAGGATTTTCATTGCTGGATAAATACGGTAACATTGATGGCGCAAACCGGCTGGAACCTACTGAAGTTTTAGTTGCAATCCTTGAAAAATATAAATCATCGTTGTTTGTCCTGGAAGATTACCATCCCTACTTGCAGGATAACAGGATTGTGCGGCTTATTAAAGAAATAGCATTAAATGTTGAGAGGTTGAACCATACAATATTTTTTGTCTCGACTCAAATTGAACTGCCGGATGATATAAAACATCTCTCAGCAAAATTTGATATTGAGTTTCCTTCTGAAGAAAAGTTAAAAGAATTTGTTATGCAGATAATTGAACAATGGATGAGAGAAGCGACAAGAAAAAACGTGGAAGTTGATCAATCAATCCTGGATGTGTTTATAAAAAATTTGCAGGGTCTTTCATTCTCTGAGATAAAAAGAATTGTTTACAATGCTTTGACTGATAACGCAATTAACAAAGATGACATTCCTGAAATAACAAAAGCAAAATATGAACTTCTTAATAAGACAAACGTTCTTTATTACGAGCACGACACTTCCTCTTTTGCTGAAGTAGGCGGTTTGAAAAATCTTAAAGACTGGCTTGAGAAAAGAAAAAAGATTTTTATCGGTGAAGTGCAGACACCCGGTGTCGATGTTCCCAAAGGAGTTTTGCTTCTCGGTGTGCAGGGAAGCGGTAAAAGTCTTGCTGCAAAAGCTGTAGCCGGCACATGGGGAATTCCTTTGCTGCGGTTGGATTTTGGTACTCTTTATAATAAATTTTTCGGCGAAACGGAACGCAAAACCCGCGAGGCTTTGAAGATGGCTGACACAATGGCTCCCTGTGTTTTGTGGGTCGATGAAATTGAAAAAGGACTTGCAACTGATTCAGGAGGTGACAGCGGAACTTCGAAGCGTGTGCTCGGTACATTTTTAACCTGGATGGCTGAAAGAAAAACGCTTGTCTTTCTTGTAGCTACTGCAAATGATATCCAGAATCTTCCGCCGGAACTGATGAGAAAGGGAAGAATGGATGAAATATTTTTTGTCGATCTGCCGGACAAAGAAATAAGAAAAGAAATTTTGACAATACATTTAAAGAAAAGAAACCTGAAACCGGGAGACTTTGATCTTGAAAAGATTGCTGAAGCTTGTGAAGGTTTTTCCGGTTCTGAAATTGAGCAGGTGATTGTCTCCGGGTTTTATTCCGTGATTGGCGGTTATATGCAGTTGAATACAGAAATACTTTTAGAAGAAATTAAAAAAACCCGCCCGCTTTCTGTTGTTATGGCAGAGAATATTGAAGCAATGAGAGAATGGGCAAAGGATAGAACTGTAGAGGCGAATTGATTAGATGGGTAATTTTTTTGTAAATAAAATCTTAGCGGGGAGAATATGAAAACCAAAAGTTTTAACCAATTGTTCTTTATAATAATTCTTATTTCATTGTTAATATTTATTATTCCTACTTCACTTGCGCAGGATAAAATTGAATACTCACAAGTCGATACTGTTAAAATTTGCAATTCTCCTCAGCCCAAAACATTTATATCCAAAGTGATTACATCAGAAATTAAATCGGAATATGATACAGAATTAATAACAGATATTAATATTTATAATCTTTCTAATGAAACATTTCTGCAATCTATAAGAGATACCTCGATATTTAACTCTTTTGGGGGTGAGGTTGATTATTTAGATATAAATTTAGATGGATATCTGGACATAGATATTAATTTAGGATATTTCAATTTAGTTCCATCTCATTCTTTTTGGCTTTTTAATTCCAAGGATAATAAGTTTTATTACTCAAGAGACTTTAGTCAACTAAATGATTATTCTGTTGATGCTGAGAAAAAAATAATTAAATCTGGTGAACAATCATTAAGTGGAAGCGGTGGTTACTCAAAAAAATATAAAATTGAGAATGATAGTTTAATATTAATTGAAACCAGTTATTCGGATTATTATAATTCTGGCAAATCAGAACTGGTTAATGGTGAACTAAAAACAGTTGAACGAACCAGTCAAGAGTGGGAGACAGATCGTAACAATAATCAATTGATTGTATTGAATAAGTATAAATTAATTGAAGATTCATTATTAATTATTGAGAAAAATTGGTTGATAGAATTTAAGGAGAAAATCGAGCATAGTGTATATTATGACGACATCTATGATTGTAGCTATTTAGGTTATTGTTTAAAATATGTAAAAAAAGAAGTTTATTCTTATGAAAAAAATAAAAATGGAGAACTGATTAAAAACACAGAAAAATATCAAGTTATTAATGATGAATGGGTAAAAGTGGATGAGTTTGCTGAATAAAATGAATAATTTTTTGAAAGTAAAAAATCTTTTAT
>CAWGJF010000005.1:0-18643 GCA_963822905.1 uncultured Ignavibacteriales bacterium | reverse complement strand
ATAGATACACCTAAATCTAAATTCAGTCTTTTTAACAAGCTGAAGAATAATAAAAATTTAGTTCAAAACTTTACTTCTCTTTCTGTTCTTCAAATTTCAAATTACATTTTCCCGCTAATAACTTTACCTTATCTGGTTAGAGTTTTAGGACCCGGTAAATATGGTCTGGTTCAATTTGCTTTTGCGTTTAGCGCATACTTTTTAACAATATGTGATTATGGTTTTAACCTTACAGGTATAAGGTCAGTTTCGGTTGATCGTAATGATAAAGAAAAGCTCAATATAACTTTCTCTGCTCTAATATTTATTAAACTTACTTTGTTATTTATTTCTTTTATAATCTTGTTGATCCTGATTAATTCAGTAGAGATTTTCGAGACTGAAGGTAATCTATTCCTGATAAGTTTTGGTTCAGTTGTCGGAACTGTAATATTTCCTGTCTGGTTTTTTATGGGTCTTGAAAGAATGAAGACTATAACAATTATTCAGGTAGGTGTAAAAATAGTATTTACAGCAGCAATTTTTATTTTCATAAAAAGTAAAAACGATTACCTGGTTTACGCGGGAATCAACTCAGGTTCAATCGTTTTAATGGGGATTATTGCTCTTTCTATTATATTTTTTAAACTTAAAATTAAACCTGGGATACCATCAATTGAAAACTTGATTGAAAAGATTAAGGAAGGATGGAATATTTATGTATCCGCAATTGCAATCAATATCTATTCAACTTCAAACATTTTTATCCTGGGATTATTCGCTCCGGACGTCGTCATAGGGTATTATGCTGCTGCCGATAAAATTAGATTAGCAGCACATGGAGTTCTCTCAGTGATTACCCAAAGCATTTTTCCTCATTCGAGTGTGCTTTACAAAAAATCAATAGAAGCAGGAAAAAGATTCACAAAAAAAATTTTTCCGCTAATACTTTCTACAGGAATAGTTTTATCAACTCTGCTGTTCATATTTGCTGAGATAATAGTTACAAAATTACTTGGAGCACAATATGAAAATTCAATAATCATTCTGAGAATTCTTAGTCTTTCGTTATTGCTTAACTCAGCTAGCTACTCATTTGGGTTTTTAACTTTTATTCCAATGGGTTATGATAAACTATACAATAAAATCGTTGTAAGTTCAGCAATTATACATCTTATCCTTTTACTCTTGGTAGTACCTGAATTTATGGCTGTAGGTACAGCTTCAATTGTAGTTTTTACCGAAGTGCTTTTAATGTTGCAATACTTATTTTTTTATAATAAAAAAGTTAAACTAAAACATTGAAATTTAAATTTTAATGAAAATATTTTTTGTTGGTAGATACAATAATTCAGATATTTTAACCGGTTCCGAAAAGGTTGCCAAAAAACTTTTTTACTCACTCCAATATCTTAATGACAACATACTCTTTGTTACATATTTTTTTAAGTCCTACAACGGCTCATCATTGTATAATAGACTTTTTGGATTTTCTGATGTCAGTGAAAACAAATCTGTAAAGAGAATGGGAATAGTTAGGATCCTGTTTTTTGTTATTAAAGAAAAACCTGACTTAATTCATTTTATAACTCTTGAGAGGTTTTATCTACCGTTATTAATCTTAAAACCTTTCCTTAATTTCAGAATGATTTATACTGTGCATGGGCTTCTTAAAATTGAAAAGAGAAATGCGATTAATTCAAAAAATATTTTCGGAAATTTCAAAGACTCTTTAGCTGAGAATTTGCTATTTAGATTATCGGATAAAATTATTTTTCTTTCGAACCCATCTTTTATGAAAGCAAAGCAACAATATAGAATTGGGGATAGAAATTTTGCTTTTATTGCAAACGGTGTTGAAAAAAATCAGAACAAAAGGAAGAAGGAATTTGATCTTGAAAGAACGTTAAATATTTGTTTTTATGCAGGTCCAGCAAACGGATTTAATAGGGGAATAAAAAAGCTGGTTGAAATTTTAGAAGAATTAAATGGTATTCAATTCGTATTAAATATAATCGGGAATGATAATTCAATAACTTCCGAAAAAATTAAAATTGAATATTTCGAATTGATGAACAAAGAGAAGTTAAATCAATATTTACAGAGTCAGTTTATATGTATTGACTCTCTAACTCACACCACTTTCCCACTTTTCATTCTTGAAGCTATGAACCGGGGATTAATTATAATAACTTCTACTGATTCAGGAATTTCAGATATTATTCAGAATGAAATTAATGGTTTTGTTTATTATGCTGAATTTCCACAGGATATTAGAAAAATAATTTCTGATATTCACAACAAAAAATACGATCTGGAATCCATATCAGAAAATGCTGTCAGCACAACAGAAAATCTAGGATGGGATACTATCGCTGAAAAATATTTGAATTTATATAAAGATGTCCTCACAAATAATTAAAATCGTTCACCTGATTCCACACCTGGCAATCTCCGGAGGAATTGAAAATTATATTCGCAATCTTTGTTCTATTTCTCCTTACCAAAATCTACAGGTTACAATTATCACTTTTTTTAACGATAACAACATTACAATCGCTGACGAATTAGATTCCAAAGGATATAGTTTGATTCCATTGAAAAAGGCATTTTTTGAAAATCTCTCCAATCGATATAAAAAGTTTTTATTGAAAAATATCGGAATTGCACACTTTAAAAAACTGAATCAACTAAAAAAAATATTAAAAAATATTTCGCCCGATATAATTTATGCACACGGTGAAGATTCGGAGCTGATTTCCGGATTTCTAACAAGACATTACAAGATAGTAAATGTAATTCATGGCGAATGCTATTTCCCTCTAAATTTCTTTTTTAGGTTTGTACTTTTTAATATTTCAAGAAAAAAATACTATTCATCAATTTTTGTAAATGAAAAACTAGCTAAGCAAGTTAGACATAAAGACATAAAGTATTATATTGTGCGACCTGGAATTGATGTAGAAAAATTTAAACAGGAATTCTTAAACAGGGATTATTCAAATCATAAGTTTACACTGGGTTTTCTTGGAAGAATTGTGAAGGAAAAAGGCATTTACATTTTAATCGATTCATACAAAAAATTGTTGGAAAAATTCCCTGATGTGCATCTAATAATCGGAGGTACTGGTAAGGAGTATTATAAATTACAAAAACTAATTAATAAATTGGGAATCTCTGACAAAGTGGAATTGAAAGGTGAAATAACTGATCCAAAAGAATTCTACAAGCGACTCGATCTATTTATTTTACCATCAGAGTCAGAAGGATTGCCATTAACAATTCTGGAAGCATTGGCCTCAGGTGTGCCTGTTATTGCAGCAAACGTTGGCGGAATTAGCGAAGTCGTAAAGCATAATTTTAACGGGAGATTAATTGATGGAAATAGTCCTGATGATTTTTCAGATGCAATTTCCGAAATGATAAATAGCTCTGAAAAACTCAATCTATTGAAATCTAATTGTATCAGTTCGGTTTCCAATTACAACATTCAAAATTTTGTTAAAAAATTCTATTCGACATTAGAATAAAAAAATAATGCCTTTAAATGTTCTGCATATTTCAACAGATTTTAATCTCGTCTCAGGTGTTACAAGATACGTTAATCATTTATTAAAATTGTTTAAAGATGATAATGGTTATAAACTTCATCTTATAGTGAACAAGGGAGACGCGCTTGATTCGATCCGTGATTTAGGCTGCAACGTAAAAGTTATTCCGTTCAATGTGGGATATAAAGGGATATTAAATCTGTTTTCAACAGTAAACTTAGTTAAAAAATATTGTCTGAAAAATAATATTGATATCATTCACACTCACCATCGATACCCTGAATTAATCGCTTTACAAGTTTCTAAAAAAAATAAAATAAAAACTATTACTACTGCTCACAGTATTGTCTCAGGTTTTAAAACTCTTAGTTTTCAATCTGATAAAATTATTGCTGTTAGTAATTATGTTGCTTCGTTCTTGAAAGAGAAGTACAATGTTAAAGAAGAAAAAATAATTGTGCTGCATAATTGTATCTTAAATGAATCGGATAACAAGGCTGTCCCGGTTTCGCAGAAACAATCAGGTAAAAAAGATTCAAAAGTCATTTTACTTTATGCGGGCAGGTTTTCAAAAGACAAAGGAACAGATATTTTGTTAGAAGCATTTGGTTTGTTAAAAGAAAAATATGATCTGGAACTCTGGCTTTTAGGAATGAATCATGATTTAAAAATAAATTCAGAAGTAAATGAGCCAATAAAGATTTATTCTCCGGTAATTGACATCGAAAAAATTTATAGTGAGGCAGATATTTTTATTTTACCTTCAAGAGTTGACTCATTTCCTTATTTTATGCTGGAAGCAGGATTATTTCAAAAACCATTTATCGGGTCGCGTACAGGTGGGATTGCAGAATTCATTGAAGATGGTAAGGATGGATTTCTGGTAAATACTGAAGACCCAAATGATCTAAAAGAAAAAGTTGAATTTGTAATTAATAATATGTCTTTAGCAAAAAAAACGGCTGAAATGCTTCATCAGAAGGTAGCCAAAAATTGTAATTGTGAAAAATATCTTTTCTCATTAAAAAATATTTATAGCAGGTTGTTGAATATTTGAAGCTGCTTGAAAAAATAGTAACTGAAGAAAAAATAGTTCTTGATTTGATTAATCAAAAAACGGATGATGTCCAACCTTTATTGCTTACTTATATCAATCAGAATTGTTTTAATATTTATATAAAAGATGAACAATACCAAAAATTAATTGATGAATATTTTACAATTTATAATGATGGGATTGGTGTTTATTTATTACTAAAATTCCTCGGTAGAAAAAACCTCCGTAGATTCAATGCTACAGATTTAAATGATAAAATTCTGAATTTCCTTAACAAACAGGGAAAGAATATATATATTATTGGAGGAAGTTTTTCGGACCAGCAGTTACAAGAGTTTGTCGAAAAAACGAATTTCAAAATTGCCGGTTATTCTAATGGCTATTTTGATATTGAACAGCTTTCCGAAATCCAAAAAAATATAAATAAAAGTAACGTGGACGCTATTGTAATTGGAATGGGAGTGCCAAAACAGGAAATTTTTGCTTATGATTTATCAAAAGAAGTTAATGCTAAAATGATAATTTGTGTTGGATATTATCTTGAATTTACAATCGGAAAGAAAAAGAGAATCTCTCAAAAATTCCGGAATTCGGGAATTGAGTGGTTCTTTCGCTTATTTTTAGAGCCGAAAAGACTTTGGAAAAGATATCTTGTGGGAATACCTGTTTTTTTAGTAAATATGATAAGAGTGAAATTTTTAAAAGTTAAAAACTTATAATTGAATCAGACTAAAAAAAATAAATTGAATAATTATATGAGTATTAGATTTAGTTTTATCTCATTGCTGATTTTACAGATGTTTTTCATTTCGTACGCACAGCAGGATGTCGTTACGTTCGAGGATAAAATTGATAACATTGTTCTTAATATTAAACTTCAATCAAGACCGTTTGAGCTAATCGGCAACGGAATTAAAAAGATTGATTTTAGTGACTATAAAGATGAAAGTACTCCCGGCTCACCAGTTCTCCCCTCAAAAACATTTTTTGTTGCTATCCCTCCCGGTAGCAAAGTAACAATTAAATCAGGTAAAACGGAAACTAAAATTTACAATGATGTTCAACCTGAAAGTAATCCGGATGTTTATTTGAAGGATTCTGTAATGAATTATTCAAATTCAGGAATTGATAAAAAATATTATTCAAATAAAATTTATCCTGTTTCCGAATGTGAAATAGCCGGTTACACCTGGCTGAGAGATTATTATTGTGCTGTTGTAAGGGTAAATCAATATCGTTATGACTGGCTGAACAGAAATCTTATTGAAATAAATTCTGTCAAGGTTGAACTAAGCATCAAGGACGTTAAGCCATTTGCACCTGCTCGCACACAATCTGGATATTTTAATAAAGTATTGCAAAATATTATTGTTAATTATAAAGATGCAGATAAATACAGAGGGATTAGAAATTTAGCTCTTGATGATTCAAGCGGCAACTGGATTGATTATAACTCTGAGTATGTTAAACTTAATATCTCTGAAGATGGAATTTACAAAATCACTTATGATGATTTGTTAGGCTATGGAGTTAATCCTTCCTCAATTGATCCAACAAAAGTAAAAGTTTATAAAGAAGGGACAGAAATACCATTGTTTGTTTTCGGTGAAAGTGACCTCTCATTTGACCAGGGAGACTATATAGAATTTTATTGTAAAAAAAATTACAGTGGAGAAAATTATAAAGAAATAGTTCAAACCCGGCAGGACTATAAAAATTATCTTAATCGTTATTCCGATACAACAATTGTCTGGCTGAATTGGAGTGGGAACAATGGACAAAGAATTAATCTTCAAAATGTAAATCCATCAGGCGCAACAGATACTCTTGAGTCACATATTGCATTTACTCATTTTGAAAACGATATGCAGCTTTGGTATTATGATGCTGTAATACCAAGAGTTCAACTACCTTTCTGGCAGGAAAATAAAGTCTGGACATGGCTTGTTCGTAATCAATCAGGGTCAAGTTCAATAATTTTTTCTGCAAATAATTTTGTGCCTGATAAACCCCTTAAAATCACAGCAAGAATGATCAGTAACGCGGCTGATAATATAGTTACAAATGCACATCGTTTTGGTATGAGTTTAAATTCCACATCACCTCAGGATACAATCGTATTCGATTTTAAACAAACTGTTAATTTTAGCAATGAATTTAGTACTAACCAGCTTATCGCAGGCGATAATAATAGAATCCGGATTTTCGGATTACCAAATGATGCCGGGGTTTTCCACCAGGCGTTAATTGACTGGGTTGATCTTGAGTATGAAAGTAATAATGTTGCAGCAAATGATTCCTTATTAATCAGAGTTGGGGAAGGATATCAGAATGATTTAAAAGTGATAAAAGTTCAGAATATTACTCTTCCGGTTTCTCAAATGCTGGTTTATAAAATAAAACCTTCATTAAAGAAAATTACTTCTTTTAATATTACATCATCAACCTTAAGTTTTTCTGACACTATTTCTTCAGGTGATGAATATTTTATAGTTAAGGATAGCGCTTCACTTTCACCGCTTTTTGTAAAGAAAAAAATGTTTGAAAATCTTCGTGACTTATCGAGAGGAGCAGACGAAATAATAATTTCAAACAAAGTTTTACAAAATTCAGTAAACTCATATCATAATTTCATTAATCAAAATTATAATCTCAGGAGTGAATTAATTTTTGTGGATGATATTTTTGATGAATTTTCTTATGGCTATAATAAACCTGAGGCAATAAAAAGCTTTCTTGAGTATGCAAATTCAAACTGGATTGCACCTTCACCTTCGTCTTTATTGTTACTTGGTGATGCTAATTATGATTATAAGAAAAAACTTAATCCTCCACCTATTGTTGAAAGAAAAAATTTAGTCCCATCTTACGGATTTCCCGTTAGCGATAATTGGTTTACAATGTGGGATACTACAAATGTTAATCTACCGCAAATGTTTGTAGGTAGAATACCAGCCGAAACAAACGAAGATGTTCTTCGCTATTTAGATAAGCATCAAAAATATATCAGTAGGCGGTATGATGAATTCAACAAACAGTTTGTATTTTTCAGCGGAGGTGATCCGGCAGATACACTTCAACTTTCCCAGTTAAAATCTGCAAATGATTTTATTAAGAACAATTATATAACCCCAGCTCCCGTTGGCGGAAACGGGATTCATTTTTATAAAACCGTAAATCCTTCAACTAACTTCGGACCATATACTCTCGAGCAGATTGAAAATGTATTAGATAGCGGTGCATTATTTATTTCATACATCGGGCATAGTGGAACGGAAACATGGGATAATGGGATTACAGATGTATCGGATCTTAAAAATATTTTTGATGACCGGTTACCATTGATTTCCGATTTTGGCTGCTCAACTGGAAAATTTGCGGAGCCGGATGTTGATGCGTTTGGTGAATTATTTGTCACAAGTTCTGTCGACGGGCAGGCAATTTCATATCTTGGAAATTCAAGCTGGGGATACATTTCAAGTTCTGTTACATTCCCGAAATTATTTTATAAAAAATTACTGGTTGATTCATTCCTCGTTACTTCACAGGCTCACTTTGAAGCTAAAATTGAATTGCTCGATGTCAATGGGTTGAGTGATGTGAATAAGGTTTTTAATTATTGTAATATTTTCTTTGGTGATCCTTTAATTTCATTTGCACTACCTACCAAACCGAACTTTGCTGTTAATTCAAATTCATTTTCTATTGCCGGTTCAAATCCTCTGGATGTAGATGATTCTGTAACAATATTAATTAACATTTCAAATCTTGGAAAAGTACCTGAAGACTCGGTTATGATTTCTCTTACGGATATTTATCTCGGTACTGAGAGTTTTACCGAAGAAATCAGAATCCCATCACTTTTGTTTAAACAACAATTAGCTGTTACTCTGCCTGTGAACGGTCAGGTTGGTGAACATACTTTCAAAGCGGAAATTGATAAAGACAATTTAATTGATGAAATGTACGAAGATGACAATGAAGCTCAGTTCACATATTTAGTTTACTCTACCTCTGTTCGTCCGCTTGAAGCTGAAAATTTTTATAATCCACTTCTCGATAGTTTAAGATTTCTAAATCCAGTTCTTGCTGCGGATAATTCAGTATCATCTTTTATAGTTGAAATTGCAGATAAAGAAAACTTTTCTAATGCATCTCAATTTAATGTTGATCTTGATTTGGTCCATTCATCATTCCCACTACAGTTAACTCAACTGAACAAACGATATTGGTGGAGAGTAAAGTTAAATTCATCCCAGGCTACATGGTCTGAAGCTTATTCACTATTCAATAAGCAGAGTAATTTAAACTGGTTGTTCGATAATTCATTTAGTACAAATGATGTTGAAGCAATGCATGTGTCTTATGATTCAACTACCGGTTCATGGAAACTGATTAGACAGAATAATATCCTGGTAATCACTTCAGCAGGTTCTGATGATGGGGAATTCGGTTCAATAAAATTTAACTATAATGAAATCCTTCCTAACACATTTTATTGGGGAATTGCAACGGCAATTATTGATTCAATTACACTTGAACCCTCAGATATTAAATATTTTACTTTCTATGATCCGGAACCGGGAGCTGATACATTATTAATAAATTATATTGATTCATTACCTTCAGGAACCCTTCTTGCTATGACAGTTTGCACTGACGCTGCTCAATCAGTTCTCGGGTTTTCTCATGGAACACCGGTCAGATTGGCTATTGAAACGCTTGGCAGCTTATATATTGACAGTGTTCTTTACCGCGATTCGTGGTGTATGATTGGTAAAAAAGGTGCTTCACAGGGTAGTGTCCCAGAATCATTTAAGAAAAGGTTTTATGGAAGAGCAAGCCTGGATACAACTTTGTTTGTTGTGAACGAAGAAGGGTGGGTAAGATTTCCGGGGATTAAAAATTCTTCTGAGTGGCAGTATGTTAGCAAAACAGATTCTCTTCCTGACGGATCGTCAGTTGAATATTATCCGATAGGAATAAAAGAAGATAACACAATTGATACTCTTTCTGCTTTCAATTTTATTGGAGATACTGCCGATTTAAGTGGAATCTCCGCTAACACATATCCTGAAATAGAACTGTTTGCTAAATTACATGCTAATACTTTAAAGGAATCTCCGCGTATTAAATCAATTGGAGTTAAATATATTCCTCTTCCCGAGCTTGCTGTAAACTACCAGGTTGTATCTGCTTCTGCAGATTCTGTTACTGTTGGAGAAAATATAGATCTCAATTTCTCTGTTTATAATGTCGGGGAAACAAAAGCAGATAGTTTTAGAGTTACGGTTGATGTCATTAATGATGATAATTCAAGAGAAAATATTTTTACTCAGAAACTCGATTCACTTTCATCTGGTAGCAAATCAGTTTTTAACCTTAGTTACAATACTTCTTCGGGAAACGGAAGTAAATCATTTCTAATTACAATTGACCCGCTAAACACCGTCAGGGAAATGTTTGAAGATAATAATTTCTTTACAGTTCCGTTTTTTATTAAGGCTGATACTACAACTCCTGTTTTGAATTTGACAATTGATGGGAATGATATTTTAGATGGTGAATATATCTCATCTGCACCGGATATTCATATAGAGTTGAATGATTATTCTTTACTGCCCGTTACTGATCCGAATTCTGTATTGATTTTTCTGGATGATGATGAAATTCCAAATGATACTTCAATAATCAATTATAATTTCTCCACGAAAAATCCCAAAGTTGTTGTTGATTTTAAACCAGTACTTGAAGATGGTGAATATACTTTAAAAGTGTTATGGAGAAATACGAATGGAAATATAGTTGATTCGAGCGGTGTGAAAAGATCATTTCTCGTATCAAGTGAAATGAAAATAATGAATGTGTATAACTATCCAAATCCCACACGAGGCGAAACTCATTTTACATTCAAGCTAACTCAGATTCCAGAAGAAATAAAAATAAAAATTTTCACAATCGCCGGAAGACTAATCCGCGAAATTCAGCTTTTTCCCACTGATCTTAGGTATGATTTCAATAAAATTTACTGGGATGGAAAAGATCAGGATGGTGATGAAATATCAAATGGTGTTTATCTTTATAAAGTCATTATGAAGGCGGGGGATAAGACACAAGCTGTTACCGAAAAGCTGGCAGTTGTAAGATAAGTATCCAAACTACGATCAATGAATAATAATGCAGATTTGTTCGTGCGTGGGTCTATTTCGACTGGAAAATGAGAATTAGGGAACCAAACATAGCTTAAAGATAATCCACTTCAGAGAAAAATAATTAAAAAACTATCAGCAGTGCATAAATTATTAAATAAGCAAGCGTTACTGAGTTAAACACAAACCGGGAACTGAACCTGGTGAAATTTCCATAATTAACAATCCCGGTACCATTACAGTTTCTGCATTCAACTTCAGAATTGAATTTCCCGATGCCACTACATTCAGGACAAACTGCCTCTTCGTGCATCATAATGGTTTGTTCTCTCATACATAACCTCTCTGGTGATTTTATTAGCATTCTGTTATTTAATGCTCAATAAATCTGTCAGGATTTATTTTGTAAGGAATAATATTACCATATAGCCCTATAACAAAATACAATAGAAAGTTTAATTAATCCACTGAATTAACAAAAAGTATTCAAAACAAATAAAAAAGCCTGTAAAGAGTATATCTATAAATATCCCTGACAGTTTATAATTTATTTTTTGTAATAATAAAAAAGTTGCAGAATTAATTATAAGTATCATTTGTTCATTTTAGTTAACTATTAATATTCATATACCAAATTATTTCCGTGGATAAGTTGATTCTACATTTGTTTATGATTGAGTTATCCCGATCTGCTACTAAAAAATAATTTTTTTCTGGTATAAAAGATGATAATCCAACTTAAAAATCCGGATAAACAATATCTATAGGCACTCAAATGAAATCAGTTATAGTAATTCTTCTTGCATCAATTGCTTTAATATTTTCATCCTGCAAAAAGAAAGATAATCCTGTTGATCCCACGGATAACAGGTATTTACAGCTCAATGCGTATGGTTCTTCTATTGACAGTGTTTTCTACAAAGAGTGGTCTGATAACAGTTGGGAATCATTCGGTGCAGTTTATAATATTAATGGTAATATGTATGTTACTATTTTAAACAGCGATAGCGATGAATTTTACTACAGCGTTGATGGTTATGCGGGTTTTAAATTTTACGGAGACGAACTCGTTCTCTTTGATGAACCAATGTCATCACTACCGGATTCCATTCGTTTTAATCAAACCTATACGTTTCAAACAACATTTACTTATATGGGGTACAATTATATAATAAAATATGAAGAGACCTTGCTTGATACAACTACTGTCGGTGTTTCCTTTGGAACTTTTAATGCTTGTATGTGGATGCAAACTAAAGCCACTATATCTTCAAACAATCAAACAGAAACGGATGAATCGGAATCATGGTCAGCGCAGGGACCAGCTGACATTAAAATTAAACATAGTTCAGGTGCTGAAATAGAAATGGTAAAAGGAATAGTTAACGGGATCGGTTGGGGAATGACATTTCCTAAAATTTCTAACGCTTTAAATAACAATGGTGTTTACCGGATACTCAATCCATTGCGTCAACCTTTTTTAAAATTGTCTAAAACCTATTAAGATAATGTGTTGCCCCGGCTATGGTGAGGAAACAGTTATTTTCACTAAAGCCGGGTTAGTAGTCCAGGAGTTCCGGACTTTCATTTCAGTATTATTAAGAAATCCTTTCCCAGTATCTAAACCTACTTAAAAAACATTCCTATTTCCTTTGTTCACCTACAATCAGCAGTCCTTTACCGATTTTTTATTTACACATAGAATCCTCAAACCTATTTTCACTTTTAATATAATTTTATTTTGGAGATAAGATGCAATCAAAAGGTTATACGGGTATTGGAATGGAAGGCTTTATTGCACGGTCTTATGATAAAAGTGCTCGTCGTAATATGAAAGGACTATACCGCAACTGGGCTAAAAAATTATCCAGACAAATATTAGATGAAAGTAATATACTTGAAGTCGGGCCCGGGCCGGGATATTTATCCATTGAACTTTCAAAGCTGTGTAATTATAAAATTACAGGACTTGATGTTAGTGAGACATTTGTTGAAATAGCAAATAAGAATGCTGTCAGTGCCGGTGTTAAAATTGATTTTCAAAAAGGAAATGTTTCTGCAATGCCATTCCCGGATAAGCAGTTTGATTTTCTTATCTGTACGTCTTCCTTTAAAAACTTCAGTGAACCGGTTGAAGCATTAAACGAAATGTACAGGGTTTTGAAACCCGGGGGGAAAGTATGGATAAGCGATTTACGGAAAAATATTTCGGATGATTCAATCGATTGCTTTGTGACAGATACATTAAACATGAATGGTTTAGGTGGATTGTTTACGAAATATACATTTAAACACACACTGAGACCACGTGCATATACGGCTGAGCAGTTCAGGGAATTGATTTCCAAATCTCTATTCAGATTTTTCAGGATTAAAGAAAATGATATTGATATTGAAATCTGCCTATGGAAGTATGCACGTTTTCATTGAATTGAAAAGGGATGTATATAATGTTAGACTTATATATAAATGATCTCTTCAAAATGCTTGTATATTGAATACAGCAAATCAATCCTGGATTCTTACGAATCAAATATTAATTGATTTTAGTTATATCTTGCACATAATTATTTTACTTTACTAAATAAAAAAACATACTGATGACAGAAATTAAAATTCCAACAGACAGAGAAATTATAGAAGGTGAAATAGCAACTTACTGGGTTGAAGATAATGGTATCCTTGTTTCGCTTTCCAAAAACCCAAAACGTACAGTTGAAAATATAAAAGTAAATGTTGCTTTAGTAAAAAAGATTACCGGGAATAAGAGAGTCCCGCTTCTTATTTACCTTAGCAATTCTCCTGTACCTGATAAGGAAACAAGAAAGTTTTCGACTGAAAAACTTCCTGAAATATATTCCGCGATGGCAATGGTTTCAAAACCGGGACTTGCAAAGTTTATAATGAATCTACTGTTTAAGTTCAAACAACCTCCCGTACCTATGAAGAGCTTCATTAATGACAGGGAAGCAAAAGAATGGCTGAAACAATTTTTATAAAATGAAAATACATTCTTCACACCGGCAATGTTAATCCGGGTAAAATTTATTTTAAAAAGGACGGTATAATAGACGAAGATAATCTTCTTACTTTCCGAAGATCTTTTTCCTGTGTCTGGTACCCCATTTACCTAATTCCTGTATGACCATTTCAAGCGACTGTCCATGCTTCGTAATCGAATACTCAACTGTTGGCGGGATAGTATCATAAACAGTTCTTTCAACAAGCTGGTTCATTTCAAGGTCACGCAGTTCTTTTGACAACATCTTTGCTGTGATGCCCGACACTTCTCTCTGCAATTCTTTAAATCTCCTGTTACCAAACATCAGCGTACCGATAATCTGAACTTTCCATTTCCCACGGACAATATCCAGCGCATCGTTAATAGCCATAAGCTGTTTCTTACATTGACTGAGTCTTTCAGGCTTTTCAAATGAGTCATCTTTCATAAAATATTTCCTCTTATACCCGGTTTACTAAAGTATACTGGTATACTTTAGGTAAGTAGTATCTTTTATATATCAAATATATATAAGTTAGGAATATCAAACAAATGACTATTAAAAAAATAAAAGGAGTATAAAATGTTACTAATAACAGGAGCCACAGGAAACTTTGGAAAAGCAGTCATTGATTTTCTATTAAAAAAGAATATCCCTGTATCCGGAATTGCAGCTTTGGCAAGAGACAAAGAAAAAGCCAAAGATCTCAAAGAAAAGAGAATTGATGTTCGTTTAGGTGATTATGACAATTATGAATCTTTAGTGAATGCTTTTAACGGAGTTGATAAACTTTTATTTGTCTCAGGCAGTGATATTGTCAACCGTGGAAAGCAGCACCTGAATGTTATCAATGCCGCAAAGGAATCGGGAGTAAAGCATATTATTTATACGAGCTTTGAAAGAAATAATGAATCGGAATCTTCGCCAATTGCGATGGTTGCAAAATCACATATAGATACAGATAAAAATATTAAAGCAAGCGGAATACCTTATACGATTCTGCGAAACGGCGTATATGTTGACATGCTTCCTACGTTTATGGGTGATAATGTTCTTGATACAGGAATTTTCCTGCCGGCAGGTGATGGAAAAGCCTCTCTTACATCGCGGATCGATCTTGCAGAAGCTACTGCAAATATTCTTACAGGCAGCGGACATGAAAACAAAGAATATTCCCTGACCAACGTAACTAGCTATTCTTTTAATGATGTTGCAGAAATATTAAGTGAGATCTCGGGTAAAAAAATTCAGTACACAAGCCCTTCAAAAGAAGTATATAAAGAGACATTATTAAAAGCCGGTGTTCCTTCCGAATATGTAGATATTATGGCTGGCTTTAGTGAAGCAATAAAACGGGGAGAGTTTTTAACCACCAAAACAGATTTGCAAAACATTCTTGGAAGAAAACCGCAGACGTTAAAAGAATATTTAGAAACTGTTTACTCTTCATAAATGAAAGGATAATAAAAATGAAAAAGAATAAAATAATTTTCTGGTTAACGACAGGTTTGGTTTCAATAATGATGCTGTTTGCAGCATTTAATTATCTAACAAACCCGGAAATAAAAGGAGCATTTACACATCTTGGCTTCCCGTCTTACTTCAGGGTTGAACTTGCAACTGCAAAAGTACTTGGTGTAATTGCACTGCTGCTGCCAATAATACCGGCTAAGTTAAAGCAGTTTGCTTATTTTGGTTTTGCTATTACCTTCGTGTCGGCTTTTATTGCACACATATCAAGCGGTGACCCGGTGAACGCGGCAATTATGCCGATAGTGTTTTTAGCACTGTTAGTGGTTTCCTATATTTATTTTCCAAAAGTGAAAACTGTTAAAAACAAATAAGTGTGATACCCAGGCTGGTTATAGAATGAATTTTCAGTTGCCAGCCTGGTTTCTCTTCTTACCTCTCACATCTTTCCTCTTACCTCTAGCCTCTAACCAACTATCAACATCTTTTTTGCTTGCAAAGGTTGAACAAATTGATAGGTATTACTAAGTTTAAAAATCTTTCAACTTTTTTATCCCGGTAAATCTTCTATGCTGTAACTGAGGTACTCGTGAAAACTGATTGTAATAAGGGATAGTATGATTTAATCATGGAGGCTGTTCTATGCTAAAAAAAACTACTTCGGAGGTTTTATTTTTTAACCTGATTGTATCCCTGATGTTGCTCTCCACTTCTATAAAGGCACAAACCACAACAGATTCAACCGAACTAAATAAGTACGTTCAAGCCTACCAAAAAACATTCAACACACGAGATGCAGCCATCCTTTCGGAATTCTTTACTGAAGATGCGGATGTAGTGGTAGGCAACCTGCTTGAAGCAAAAGGACGGCAGGCTGTAGAAAAATGGTGGAATTCTTACTTTGCAAAACAGGAAGCGGGTAGGAGAGGTACTTTCAAGGTAAGTTCGTTAAGAAAGATAACTGATGACGTTGCGCTAATCAACCTTCTGTCTGTAACAGGCGGACAGGATTCTTTGGGAACAGAACTTCGAACAAGAAAAGCCAGGGGTACGTGGGTGGTGCATCGACTTAGCGACGGATGGCTCATTGCATCTATTTTTATGATGCCTGCAGAAACCGACAGCGTTGTTCTGGGAGCTTCTATCGAAACTGCAGAGTCACTGCAACCCCACATACGTGCATTTGTAAAAGCATACGAAGAAGCCTACGATAGTCACGATCCATCTGCGGTTACTGCTTTTTTCCGAAACGATGCGGATATCATTGTGCGTAATAAACCGTTGGTACATGGTAAACAGGCAATTCAGGAGTGGTGGAGTTCTTACTTTTCCAACCCAAGGAATTTTAAAGTTATTATGATCATCGACGAAATACGAACGATTACCAATGACGTCGTGCAGTTAAACCTCACCGTTACAGGTGCAATTCCGGGGACAGAGAATAAACCCCAGCCTCTTCGGCAAACCAGTGCGAATTGGATTCTAGTTCGCGGGACTGATGGGTGGCGTATTGCTGCACTAAGGGTGTTGCCGGGTAAAGAGGATAGTCTTATCCGCCGATAATGGAATTTATCAGGCTGTCTCAGTGCATCCTGTTTTGCTGGAGACTATTAAGTGAGAGAGTTTATTTCTTCTTATCTCTTTCATCTTCCATCTTTCGTTTTTCGTCTTTCGTCTTTCATCTCACTTCTTACTTCTCACATCTTACCCCTGGCCTCCCGCCCCTGACTTTTTACAGATTTTAATTGATACTTTAAAAAATTATTCCGAAGTTTAAACCGCTTCGACATTTTCCACCCAAGAAAATATACTTACTAAATATCCGGAGGGGACTGGAGGGTATTATCTTATAAGGAGGGACCGGATTGATTGCGTAATAAATTTTAGTGTAATAAAACATTTTAACTGTGAGAGGATTGTAAAGATCTTTGAAAATGTAATTAATAGTTTGCTATTTTGCTAAGAATGAACCAAATGATTAAAATCAAATAAAAAACATTGGGATCTATATGAACGAAATAATTTGTCCAAATTGTAAAAAAGCTTTTAAAATCGATGGAGCTGGTTTCGCTGAGATTCTAAAGCAAATTCGAGATCATCAATTTGAAGAAGAATTACAAAATCGATTAAAACTTGCGGAAAAAGAAAAGGTAAGTGCTGTTAAACTAGCTGAAGCAAATCTAAAAAATTCGTTACAAGAAGAGTTATCAAAAAAGGATAAGGAATTAATTGAACTTAAGGCCAAAAATGAAAGAGAAATCACTGAAAAGTTGTCTAAAAAAGACTCTGAAATAGCTGAAATGAAATCAAAAATTGACAATGCAGAGATTAACAAAAAACTAACAGTTACAGAGGCAATTCAAAAAATCGAAAAAGAACGTGACGAGCTTGCTAATATTCTAAAAAGTAAAGATGCAGAAACGCAATTACTCGAAAAATCTTTAAACGAAAAATTTACTTCTGAACTCAATACAAAAGACAAAATCATTAAGATGAAAGATGAAGAAATTGCTATGCGTAAAGATTTGAAACTAAAACTTTCGACTAAAATGATTGGTGAAACGCTTGAACAACATTGCGAGATTGAATTCAACAAGCTACGTGCAACAGCATTTCAAAAAGCTTATTTTGAAAAAGACAACGATGCAAAGTCTGGGAGTAAAGGTGATTATATATACAAGGAATCAGATGATGCTGGGAATGAAATCATTTCAATTATGTTTGAAATGAAGAATGAGGGAGATGAAACTGCTACAAAAAAAAGAAATGAAGATTTTTTTAAAGAATTGGACAAAGACCGAACCGAAAAGAATTGTGAATACGCAGTTCTCGTTTCGCTTTTGGAAGCGGAAAGCGAATTCTATAATTCAGGAATTGTTGATGTATCCCATAAATATAACAAAATGTATGTAATTCGACCTCAATTTTTCATACCAATTATTACACTTCTACGCAATGCTGCAATGAATTCATTGAAGTATAAAGCCGAATTAGCTTTGGTGAGAAATCAAAATATTGATATTACGAATTTTGAAGAGAATATAAACTCGTTTAAGGAGGGATTTGCTAAAAACTATGAATTAGCGAGTCGTAAATTTAAAACTGCAATTGACGAAATTGATAAAACCATTGATCATCTTCAAAAAACTAAAGACGCATTGTTATCTTCAGAAAATAATCTACGATTAGCTAATAATAAGGCGGAAGATTTAACTATAAAAAAATTAACACGTGGGAATCCCACTATGACAGCTAAGTTTCAGGAACTTTCTAATAAAACTAAATAAATGTATGACGGTTAATGTAAAAAATGTTTAATTCTCAAAATTTAGCTAACAAGTGCTTCAACCCGACAGCGATTTCGCACTCGGCATTTAAAAAATTATTCTCTTTAATACTTGTAAATTGAAAGTAACAACACTCTGAGGAAACGTA
>CAWGJF010000004.1:0-16161 GCA_963822905.1 uncultured Ignavibacteriales bacterium | reverse complement strand
CAATCTTATCCTTAATTGTTCTAAGCCATGCAATGTGACTGTAAAGACCGTCGACCGATAATCCAACAAGCTTACAGTTTGCTTCTTCAAATTGTTTTTCCCTCGTTGCAAATGTCATAAACTCCGAGGTACAAACAGGTGTAAAATCAGCCGGATGACTAAAAAGTATTACCCACTTACCTGAATAATCTTCAGGAAAACTTATTTCGCCTTGTGTTGTAACTGCTTTGAAAGATGGTGCTTTATCGCCAATTCTTGGCATTGAGATTACGTTATTTTGAATTGTTTCTTCCATGGCAGGATTCTCCGATTTTTAAATAAATAAATTATATAAAAGTAAGATGACTGAATTTGTTTTTGGTTTCTAAATTTAATAAACAAAATTGATTTTTATTTCGCTTAAATCCAGTTAACGAGAAGTTTCACAGAAATCAATTATTTACAACAGCTGTTTTGTTTAGCGAACAAAGTAGATTTAAAAAAATGAGCTTATCTTAAGAACAAATCAAAAACTATTTTGAGATTTTTTTAATCAGTTTTTACTCAACCGCTTTTAATATATAATCTTTTAAAATATTGAAAACCGGGAAATCATTTTCACCGATTATCTGCGGTAATAACGATCACCATGTCATAAACCGGAATAACAAATAAAAACTGATCAGCATATCCCCATCCGAAATATAAATTATTCACCGGCAGACTTGAGCCACGGGATTCTGATCCTGAAAATCGCCACCAAAAATATCCATAGTCATACAAAGAATTTACAGTTACTGTTTTTCCAGTTGATTCAGTTATCCAATCCTGATGAATAATCTGGTGACCATTCCAGATTCCCATATTTAACATAACTGTCCTATCAATGCTAATCGTTTGAGCGTAAGGCTAAACCGTCGCCTGTATTAGTTATACTGTCCGGACTTGTATCCCAACTCCACGATACTATTCCAAGAGGATTAAATATATTGAGCCGAGTATAATCAGCCACAGAATTGTTACAGCTTTGTTTCAAAATATATGATTGCAATAAAGGCAAGCCGGTATTATAAGTAAAGGTTGTTCCAGGTGTATATTTAATTTCCTTATGAAGAACGAAACCAATCCTATCATTGCTTGAGTATAGTTTATTGAAATCGTTTTGAGGATCAGAATAGGAAGTTGACAACTCATTCCATTGGAAACCTGCTGTCATCGTTAAAACATCTTTTATCGTTATCAGGCTTTTTAGCGAATCGAATTCAGATTCATAAGCAGGGAAATAACTTTCTATTCTATCATTAACATCAAAGTTTTTTCACTATTAATTGCAATACCTGTTACAATAGATGTTATACTTTTGTTACTGAATAAAGTATATGCATCTGGTCTCTGTCTGCACCGTTAAAATATTTTTCAAATACAAATAATTATTTCTGGCTATCAATAAACTTTTAATATTTCCGAACACGTTATTGTTGATTTTAATTGTTAAGTTCTGAAGATATAGCATTGTTTAAATGTTGTTTTTCCGGGGAAGAGGTTTGCCATTCCGGATTTGTTTCCGGCACTAAAACCCGGTCGGCATCGTTTGTATAGCAGGAAACAAGGATACAGTTATACAAAGCAGTAAAATATTTTTTATAATTTTCAAGAATTCTTTATTCAGAATCATAATCATATAGCTAATTAAAACTAACAGAGATACCTAAGACCGGCAGTATAGAGAATAATTCATTTTCTTCGGTTTTAGGATCTCCATCGTCATCTCTTGTATATCTGTAACCCTGTACATTTTAAAGTTAAACAAATTATGTACATCTAAGAAAATTACGGATTCTAATTCAAATAAATTAATTCTTCTCTCAACTCTAAAATCTACTCTTTTATATGCAGGCAAGTAGGCAGAATTAGGTTCGCCTTTAATATAATTCCAACCGTCATTAGGATCCGGAAACTGCTGGACAAAGTAGGGAGTGTAAGGATATCCTGTCCCGATAGTAAAACGCAAAACAAAATCCCAACCATTCCATGGAACATAGTCCGCAACTATTGACAATGTATGACGTTGATCTGTATTCCTTGGATAATATTTTGATCCGGCAGTGTTCAGCTTTTCTTTTGTAAAAAGCAACCCGTAATTGATCCACCCGTAAAAATCATCAAACTTTAACAATGTATAAATGTCTAAACCCGCAGCATATCCCTTTGAATCATTCATTTTAGAATAAGAAACTACCCCATCGGAGTTTCTGGATGACGAAATTAAGCTACTGTAATCTTTATAGTATCCCTCACTTTTAATTTTAACGAGTTAGTGTCTTAAGATTAAAAGTGCTTTCTATGCCAAGAATATAATGGACCGCCTCCTGCGATTGAGTGTTAGTATCACTTGCAAAACTATAATTAAGCTGGGTATATAAAGGAGACTGATAATATATTCCCCAGGAGGCTTTTACTACGGTGTTATCACTTGCTTATATGATGCACTTAAGCGAGGGCTAAAAGTCAGATCTTTATTGAAATCAAAATAATCAAGTCGGACTCCGGCATTTAGAATTACTTTACTGCCGATCTGAAATAAGTTTTCATTGTAACCTGAAAGTTTGAAAGAATGAGCTTCGAAATTTCCCAAAGAAGGATCGGCACGATCGATAATAGTATTTGCAGTTGTAACATTCGGATAGTAGAAGAAATTATGTTGTTCCAAGATGTATTGTTTGTCAATAAGACGGAATTGTATTTCAGATTTTCATAATGGAATCCTGTTTGAAGATCATAGAACGGACTAACCTGTGTTTCAGAATTAAGATTCCCTTTTCAGGAATTAATTTCAACGTATCGTTGATATAGGTCATCTTCGATCGATAGATAAAAGTAATAGTGATCGGATTGAATATCCCTGTTAAAACTTGAACCTGATGATCATATAAGTCATCAATCTGGTTATACAAGCTAATGGTGCCTTCGAGTAATGTTTTGCCACCAATTATAATTTTATCTTTTAAATCCAGCAAAGTGCTGAAATATCTTTCATGATCCTTTCATTATTAAAAAGTGTTTCGGTGAACAAGGAATTTATTCCATTTAAAGTTCTGATATAGCTGTAAGGACCTGAATTTTCCGGGCCGGGATCTTCCGTAAATTTATCACCAGCATGGATAAATTTGAAATTCTATTTTATGAAACGGATTAAAATGATGAGTGACTACTCCCTGTACATCATAAAAATCATGTCTGGCAGCGGTATTGGCATTGAGTAATGATAATGCATAGCTGAAGTAACCCTTTCTTAATCCAAGTATAAAAGAAGTTTGGGAAGATAATGGACCTTCAATGAAACCATTCAGATCAGTTAAACTTAATGTTGCACCGCCTGAGAATCTTTCCCTATTTCCTTCCCGGTATTCAATATTAAGCACCGAGCTTAATTTATCACCAAACTTTGCACTGAATCCCCCGGGAATAAAAAGACACTTTCAACAAGATTACTGTTGAATATTCCAACACTTACGTTATCGGCTTCTTTAATATGGAAAGGTTCATAAACCTGAGTATCATTTACAAGTACGAGGTTCTCATCGTAGTTACCCCCTCTTACGTTAAACTTCGCACTAAAAGAATTATCTGTTGATACCCCCGGTAAAGTTTGAACCGATCTTAATACATCGGGTATTGCACTTGTTACCCGCTCGATCATATTACCTTGTAGAGTAACGGCACTTACATTTTCTTTATCTTCACCGGAGTTACGAATTTTTGCATAAACGACAACATCCTGAAGAAGAATATTTTTGTTTACTACAGCCGATAGGGTTGTGTCTGAGATTAATTTTATTTCAGCAGTTTTAGTGACATAACCGATAAAACTAATTTGAATTATATAATTCCCTTTAGATTAGTTGAAAGCAACTTCCCTTTAATATCTGTACTGGTCCCGTGATCAAATGATTGTACTATTACATTTGCAGATTGAATCGGTTCGCCAGTCAAACTATCAGTAACGCTTCCAGTTACTATAAACGTTTGTGAAAGAATTGTACTACTAATCATCAGAAAAGCAGTTAAACGGTATATTATTTTCAGTTTTATCTTTCCCCCGTTATCAGCTTAATAGTATTTTTCTTCAAATCGTCATAAGCTCCGTTATCCTGGTTGCAGAATAAGATTAAGGTAACATCCAGACCAGGAAAATATCTAAACTAAAATTAATCCCGCGGGTAATTCCTCCGTGCCCGTAACTTATTTCCTGCGCTGACTTCTCAATTTCAAATCCATAACCGTAATCAGAATCCATCGGTTCTTTTATCCCACTGTTTTTCACAGATATCATATTCTGAAAAGTTTTTGCCGAAACAATTTTATTGTTTTTTAATGTGTTTGAAAACTTTAATATATCTGAAACATTTGAATGTGCCCCTCCGGCAGAGGAGCCTTTGATTCCGTGAACAGCCTCCACCCGATGCATTTTTTTCTCCCTCTCGCAAAAGCTGTTGCTACATTTTTAGATCCGTAATTAAAATAGCCGGATGAAGTCATTCCTGCAGGATTAAAAATATTTTCCCGCACAAAATCGTAATAAGACTTCCCTGTTACTTTTTCAATAATGGCGCCAAGTAAAATAAAATTTGAGTTGCAGTATTGAAATTTTGTGCCTGCATCGAAATCGAATCCGGCTTTGTAGACTAATGTCAGATGATCGTTAATACTTGTTGCCGAATGAACAGCTTTGTCGGTTTCGTTCGTCCAGTATTCAGTAATACCTGAGGTGTGAGAAAGCAAATTATGAATTGTAATCATATCTGCTTTCTTTGTTTGATCACCAAACCCGTTTAAATATTTGGTGATTTTATCATCATACTTCAATTTGTTTTCTTCAAACCAACTTTGCAATACACAAAGCTGTAAACATTTTCCCGCCGGATGCCATATTAAAAAGAGTTTTATCCGTTATGGGGATCTTCTTATTCAAATCTTCATAACCGTAATACTTTTCAAAAATAATTTTATCTCCCTTAGCAATTAAGATGCTGCCGTACAGATCATATTTTGACTTCAGATTTTCCAGATAAGTCGACAGCCAATCGAGAGTATACTTTTGTTCTATACTCCCGTTTGGAAGCGTTACCGGCTCTGAAACTTCTGCAATAAAACCAATCTTGTTCAATTTATGTGGTGGTTCGGGATCGAGTCTCATCTGGAAATCATTCACATTATCGCGCTGGTTTTTTTAGCATAGATGTGCATTATAAAGCTTTTTCCCTCCGGCTTATCAAATGATAAAGTTTCGGAGTGATGATATGTTAAAGGTGAATAGTCTGAATGCATTTGCTAAACAAAATTGAGCAATCTTTCTATACCGACTTCTTCAATTGCTGATTGAGAAAAGATTTCATGTACAACTTTCTCTTGAACTTAGTATCGCTACTGTTGATGGCTTTGATAAAGCCTTCTCCAACTTTTTAGATGTTTTCATTCTGACTAAAAAGGATTGAACTACTAAAAACAAACAGGCAAAATACAAGAAAATGTTCCATTTGCTTATTACTCTGTTGATGGTATATATGATGATTATTTTTACTGATTCTTTCTATTCAAAATTACTACAATTGTAATACTGCCCCAACTGCAAATTCAAATTTATTTTTTATGGTGATGTTCGTTTCTTGGTCTCCAAAATCCGCACGACTTGTCCCTGCGCTTATACGCAAATTCAAATGTTTAATAATATTTTTTTCAAGTCCAATTCCATAACGCAATATGCCTTGCTCATCTTTTTGGTTAAACCTTTCCGTTCCCTGTTTTATTGCAACATCAAAATTACGTGTGGCTTCAGAAATATAACCGAAGACCAACCATTCTTTATCAGCTCCAATTGCAAATCCGACTATTGCTCCGTAAACAGATTGCATATTGTTTTCATATGTTATGTAGAGTTGCTTAATTGGATCTGAAAGATTTAGCTTACTATCCATAAATCCTAAACTGCCTTCAGCGCCAACAACAACTCCAATATCGAATTGAAAACGTAATCCAATTTGCAAACTAAATACTGTGCGAGTGTCTTGTGAGAGCACATCTATATTATTCACAAGAGAGCCTCCGATAATATTCTGTCTTCCAACTTCAACCCCACCATAAAATCCGCTGAAAACTTTTTCCTGTGCGGATATATTTTCAGACGCCATTAAAACTAAATTCATTATAACGATGGAGATAATAGTCGATTTGTATAAAAATAATTTCATTTTAAATAGATCATCTTAATTGTTTGAGAATAATTACCGGCTGACATTCTTAAAAAATAAATTCCTGATGTTATTGTCTCCCCTTCTTTTTGTGGATTCCAATTTATTGCATAAGAACCAGCGGGTTTAATTCCACTGAAAAGTGTTTCAACATACTGCCCTAACTGATCATACACAAAAATTTTAACATTTTTTAGCTTATTCAGTCCGAACTGAATTGTTGTGGAAGGATTAAATGGATTAGGATAATTCTGCTCAAGAAAAAATTTATCGGGAATGCTTCCAGTCTTATCATTTACAGATGTAGTTTGAATCGGTCTGAATAAAATACTATTCGGCGCAACCATATTTCCCTGGTCTGTAAATACATCTATAAAATCTCCGTCGGGAGTATATCTTCTTACCTGGTTTTGTGTCCAGTCGCAGAGATATAGATTCCCGTCGGGTCCGAATGCATAGCCTTCTGCATTTGTAAGTCCTGAGACAAGAGTTTTAATGAAAGTCCCTGTAGCAGCATTGAACTGCTGAACGGAGCCAAGTATCCAATCTTCAACAAACAAATTCCCGTTTCCATCGAACCACAAATATGTTGGTCCCTGCAGATGACCGGCTTCAGTAAAAATCTTAACAAAAGTTCCGCTGGTATCAAATTCTCTAACATCTTTGGATCCGTAACAGGCTACATAAAGATTTCCATTAGTATCCCACGTATGTCCAAGCGCAAGATTAAGAGACGGGGTAAATTCATCTATGAATTGCCCTGTTGTTGATTGAATCTTACAATTTTATTTTTTGTTGTTCCCCATTGGCTAACGTAGAGATTTCCATCAGGACCAAAAGTGATTTTGGTAGGGTTATCAAGCGAATAACCTTTTGTAAACGATTTTATAAAATCTCCGGTCACTTTATTAAACATTAAAACACTTGTGTTGCCTCTTCCCAAAACGGAGCTGCCCATGGGTCCGGTTCGGATATCCTGTGGAAGACTTAATCCTCCTGAATTGACCGAAACAAAATCATCAATATATGTCCCCTGTTGTCCATCAAAACGTTTGACTGAATTGGTATTGCGGCTGCTGACCAGCATTTCATAATCTATAATTTGAGCAATTGAAAATGAAAAAGAATCTATCAGAAGAAATATTAATAGAAATAAGAAATGAGCAAAAATTGATTTCATAATTTTTAATCAAAATTTATTTGAGAAGAATCATTTTTTTTGTTTCTGCAAAATTTCCTACTATGAGTTTATATAAGTAGACTCCACTTGGTAAACCTGTTCCATTAAAGTGAACCTCGAAGTTACCGGCAGGCTTATTTTCATTCACAAGTGTTGCAATTTCATTACCAAGCATATCATAGACTTTAATTGAAACGAATTGTCTGCTGCTTAGTGTATACCGAATAATAGTTGCTGGATTAAACGGGTTAGGAAAGTTTTGGGATAGATTAAATTCTGTTGGGGTTGTATTTCCGTTTTCATTTACAGAAGTAATAATTGAAATCCCACTTCCTTCGGTAGCCTTATAAGAAATTATTTGATTGAACATTCGTAAAAATCTCTTGAGAAGAAGGTGACCATTCAATAATTAATGAATCGATAATTTGTGAATCTCCAAGACCAAAATGAACTCGGGCATCGCCCTGGCTGTTATAACCGAATTGGGAATTTACTTCTCTCATCTGCCAGAATGAATTTCCATTTATAGTTGCTTTAACTTTTATTCTTGTTCCAATTGCGGATTTGTTTACACCTACTCCTTCACACTTAATATTTATCCAATGATTTGATGGGCTATCATTACGGTAAAAGCTGTTGTTCTGATTTCCGCGGTTTGCAATAAAAAGATCTCTAAGTCTCCATCATTATCATAATCTGCCCAGGCACCCCCCATTGAGTTCTCCTGATCATTTACAATTGAACCTGAAGTTATTTTTATAAGTTCATAATTGGGGTAACCGGAATTTTCATATAGAAAGTTTTTTCCGTTTTGCCAGTTCGTAACAAAAAGATCCAGATCACCGTCGTTGTCATAATCTATCCAGCTTCCGCTAATTGAATTACTTGTTTCCGTAACTACTTCACCGGTAATGAGTTTTGAAAAAGTTTCATCATTATTGTTTATATACAAATCGTTAACAGAGCTAACCTGGTTAGCAACAAAAAGATCAAGATCACCGTCATTATCGTAATCACCCCAGCTTCCACCCATTGATGCCCTGACGTCAGTTACAATTTTGCCGGTTAAAACTTTTGTAAATGAACCGTCTCCATTATTGGTATATAATAAATTTGCTTTTCCCGGTGATTCAGCATTAGGGACAAATAAATCGGCATACCCATCATTGTTATAATCGCCCCACATGAACAACTGATTGATGTATTCACTTCTGAAACAGGATGTCCCGAGGATATTCTAGTGAAAGTATTCCCACCCTGGTTTTGATAAAGAAATCCTGCTCCTAAAAAATTAGCAACAAATAAATCCACAAGACCGTCATTATTATAATCTGCCCACGCACTTCCATTTGAATTTCCACCGTTGTTTACAATATCACCGGAAGTAATTCTTGTAAATGTTAAATCACCATTGTTAAGAAACAGAGAATTGTTTTCTCCATCCCTGTTTGTTACAAACACATCAGCAAAGCCATCATTGTTATAATCTGCGATAGTACTTCCGTTAGATTTTTCAGCCGTTGTAACAATCTGCCCTGTAGTAATTTTAGAAAAAGTACCATCGCCATTGTTGATGTAAAGAAAATTCACTGAATCAACCGGAACGGAACCGCCATTTGAGATAAACAAATCAGGGTAACCATCATTATTGAAGTCTGCCCAGGATACACCAAATGATTCACCGCCATCATTTACAAATTCTCCGGTAGTTATTTTTGTGAATGTTTGAGGGTGCACCTCATTAAGAAACAAAACCAAAATTAAAATGACCAATTTAATTACGCGATGTATTGTGTTTTTTTTCATAAGTAATTTGAATTTAAAATTAAAAGGGTTGATTAGATTCTATTTTAAATAAATCATCTTAATTGTTTGAGAATAATTGTTCGCAATAAGTCTTAAGAAATATATTCCGCTGGAAATGTTTTTTGATTCTTTGCTGATGTTCCAATGAATTGTATAAGTCCCCGCCGGTTTCTCGCCGTCAAATAGAGTTTCAATCATCTGTCCTGTTTCATCATAGACAACGATTTTAATTTTACTTTCCTTTAAAACGTCGTACTTAATAATCGTACTTGGATTAAAAGGGTTTGGGTAGTTCTGATAGAGCTTAAAATTTCCGGGGATGTTTGTAGCGGATTCATTAACATCCGTGATAAAATCAATTGCTTTTGCTTTCCAAACGCCCCTGCCGATTGTAGCGATTCTTTTTGTCCTGTCAAGCGGATGGTAATGAATATCAAAAGTTCGTACTATTGGCAAACCATCATTGAATTGAAACCAGTTGGTCCCCCCGTCTGTGGTTGCATAGACACCAAGCTCAGTTGCCAGGTAGAGTTCGGGTATTATTAAACGGACTGATAGTTATTGCATAAACAAAAATGTTGCAGGAAGGTTTCCAGATATATTGGTCCAGTGTTCGCCAAAGTCAGTAGATTTTTTTATATGATCCTGATGTGCCGAAGCGCTGTTTCTAGTTGCATAAATAGTTCCTGAAGTAGTTGGATCTGTTTCCAGGTCAGTAACACGCCAGGTAGGGAATTTGTTGAATTATTTATCTGTGTCCAGTCGGTTCCGGCATTTGTAGATTTCCAGATCGACCAGCTTGAGTTTGTGTATGAGTGTGCATAAACAATATCAGGATTAATCTGATCGATGGCTAAAGTATAAACATTTGGAATGCTTGCGACAGGTGACCAAAGACTTCCACCGTTAGTAGTTTTATAAATTTTAGAAACACTTGTCGTGTATAATGTTGTTGAATTTGCTGGATCCATTACAGACATTGACAAGATCAAAACACCGCCTTCGGTAATTCCGTTATTTATGGCGAATGTACTTTGAGGGCTTCCACCACCATTTGTACTTTTTCTGTGATTGCCAAGAAAAAAGTCTCCATAAAAAAATATTGTTGTTATTTGGGTCAATGATGACATTTGTTCCATCATTATCGGACCATCGTTTCCAGAATAAGTTTCCATTTGTGTTATTTAATTTTTGCAGACCGTGATCCTGAAATCCACCTATTATTAATGTTGCATCTGTTGCTGAACTTGCAATCCTGTGAACCAATCCAGTAACCAATCCGTTATTTATTTTATCCCACCAGGCTCCTTTATTAATTGATTTCTGAACTCCACCGTCATTAAAAACATAAATCACATCTTGTTCCTGAGGGTGGAACCCTCTATCCCCATTCGTCAACATAGGTTTTGCCCGGTGTATAAATTCCTGCAGAATATACATCGAGTTCAGTCCAGCTTCTGTTCCGCCATTTGTAGAACGCCAGAAAGTTGTTCCGCCGTAAAAAATCAAATCAGAATCATAAGGAGAGATTGCAACAACATTTACGTACCAGCCCTGGCATAAATTTGCAACAGTAGGAACGCATAAAGCATTTGGGGCGTTTGTAATTTCGTCCCAGGAATTTCCGCTATCTGTACTTTTAAATAACCCAATTGAGCCATAATTGTTTGCATCAGAAAGCGAAACAAAAAGAAGATTCGGATTTGATTTTGAAATTGTCATTGCTGAAAAACCGATATTGGATCCCTGGGGCAATCCATTAGTTAAAATTGTCCAGCTCTAACCAGCGTTGGTTGATTTTGGAAAAACACCAACTGCTCTGATAATTGTATACAAATTATGGGGGGACAGTTCATCAATGACAAGAGCAGAGCTTCTTCCACTTTTTAGCAAAGACCAGTTTTCACCTGAATCGGTTGAAAGCCAGACTCCATTGCTGGCAGGTGACCATATAAACACTATCTGCACTTCCAGGTTTCCAGAGCAAACTTTGAAAGCTACCAATACATTTTGCTCCAGCGGATACCGAAAACTGGTTTGATACCATGTCTGGCCCCCATCTGTTGATTTCAAAACACCTACTCCGTCCCCGAGTGTTATTCCTACAAACCTGTCATTCCCTGTTCCGGCAAGAATAACATCTCTGTTATTCGGGTTTATTTCGATATCAGAAATAATCATTGAAGGCGACTTTGGTGAGTCATTGATTCCCAGCTGTCTCCACCGTTCGTCGTTCTCCAAATTCCACCCATTTCTGATCCGGCCCAGATTATTTGCGGATCAACAGGAATAAAAAGCATGGCAGGTGACTCTTCCGCCAAGTGAATCAATAGTGTTCGGGCCAAGACTAATCCAGTTTGAAACAAATTGCTTTTCACTTTTATTCAGATATTCCAGCTTGCTTTGTTAAAACACAATTCCATCTTTTTTGTCCTCTTGAATACATTTCCAGATCCTTATTCATTTCATAATTAATTATTTCCATCCTTGCTTCTTCAAATAAAGCATTTTCTTTTTTGACGTCTTTAGCATCAACATCTTCGTGAGGATATTCTTCACATTCATTTATAATTTGATTTTTTGCATCGTGTGAAATCGTTGAGTCATTTTTTACCTGGGCTGAAATGAAATGCCCGGAAAAGAAATAGAATACTAATATGTAATGGAATTTCTTTTTCATTTCATTAATATCATTTTTTTAGTTTCGATATAGTTGTTTGTTTTTAATTGATAGAAGTAAACCTCGCTCGAAAGCCCGCCACCGTCAAATTCAATTTTATATTCTCCGGCAAGTTTGTTTTCATTAACCAATGTTGCGATTTCATTTCCAAGAACATCATAAACTTTAAGTGAAACAAATCCGTTTACTGATAACCGATAACTGATTACTGTTGCCGGATTAAATGGATTTGGATAGTTTTGTTCAAGGCTGAATGATTGAACCGCCGGCAGGTTTACTTTAACATCAGTTACAAATGACTGACCTTCAACTGCAGTATAAAAATTATTGACCACAATATTTGTGTAAACATCTTTTATTCCTCGTGGCCATTCAATAATAAGAGAATCAATTGAAGCAGCATCCCCGAATCCAAAATGCACATTCAACATATTCATAGAGTTGAAGCTGTTTTGCGAAGAGATTTCTCTCATCTGCCAGACTGGAGTTCCGTTTATTGTTGCTTTAGCTTTTACTTTTGTTCCTATCGCGGAATAGTTTGATCCGGCTGAACCGCCAACACCGACACATTTAATATTAATCCATGAGTTCCCGTTTTGCGAATCGTTCCTGTAAAGCCTTTTTGTTGTGTTTGTTCCTGGAATATATAGATCAAGAAAACCGTCATTGTTGTAATCACCGACCGTAATTCCGTATTGTGGTCCGATTCCCAGTGTTGTTTCAATGCTTGCAACGCTTGTAAAAGTTCCGTCATTATTGTTTCTGTAATATTTATCTGTGGCATTATCATTAGTGACTATACAATCGAGATCGCCATCATTATCAAAATCTCCCCAGACATTTGCCAAACCTTTACCAAGATCAGTAACAATAGTTCCTACCTGCTGCTCCGTTGTTTTAATAAAATATTGATTGCTTTCGTTCCTGTATAAATTGTTTGGAATAGTTTGCCAATAATTTGTCAGATAAGCATCAAGATCTCCATCGTTATCGTAATCAATCCAGTTCCAAACCTGGCCATCAACAAGGTCGGTTCCGATTATGCTAGTATCTATTCTCACAAGATTCGGAATTCCTGTTTCTTGTAATTGATTATCAAACAAATAATCGCTCGCAAAACTGCCATTTGCCGGTCCGCTTCCGATAAACAAATCGATGTCACCATCCTGATCATAATCCGACCATGTTGGAATTGTGTAAGGTGCAAGCTGAGTTGTAAAAAGTGTTGTGTCTATTTTTGAAAAAGTGCCGTCCCCATTGTTTTTAAAAAAGCGGCTTGGATGGTTTACAACCCCTGCGTTATTTGCGGCAGCAATAATCAGATCGACAAAACCATCATTATTATAGTCTGCCCAGGAACATCCCCAACCGGAATTGTAATTAGCGTCACCGATATCACCTGTTGTAATTTTTGTAAAAGAATTATTCCCGTTATTCCTGAATAAATATGAGAGCGTGTTGCTCGTTGTTGCAACAAGAAAGCAATCAATATCCCCGTCGTTATCATAATCAGCCCAACTGTTGCCCTGAACACCGCCTTCATTGGATAGTGCTGTGACAATTTTTTGAAAGTTTCCGTCACCTGTATTCTTGTATAATGGCTTTCCACAAATGTATAAATCAAGGAATCCGTCGTTGTCAAAATCGATCCAGCTTGCACCAACATATTGACCTGACCAGGTGTCTGTAACAACAGGATTGTTTTGGTCAGTAATTTTAGTAAATACCTGTGCTATCAAATTTTCTGAAGTTGAAAGAGAAAAAATTATGTATACTGAAATTGAAAGAATGTAATAGAATGCCTTCATAAATCTGAGCTCATTTATTTTATTAAAAGACAGTTTAACGAATGCTACCTTTAGTGCAATTCGAATATAATTTTTAGCAAAAATTGATCTTTGTCAAATACTGCTAATTTTTAATAAATGCCTGTGAGGGTGAATAACCGAAATGTTTTTTGAAGGATTTACTGAAAGAATGAATATCTGCAAAACCGCACATAAAGGCAATTTCGCCAACTGAGGAATTGTTTGACTGTAAAATTTTTTTTGCTTCAGCTAATCTTCTTTTAATAAGATAATTGTATGGAGAAATTCCAAAAGCTTCTTTGAATGAACGGAAGAAATGAAATTCCGATAAGCAGCTAAGTTTGGCAACGTCTTTAACTTCGATGCTTTCCCTGAAATTATTGTCGATAAAATTCTTTCCAAGCAGTAATCTCTTTAATATTTCTTTCTTGGTTGAAGTTTTTAATGAAGAAAGAGAATTTAGCTTTTTAAGATTTTCAAATTCGTGCCGTATTACACTTTCTGCTAATTCCAGGAACATTTCTTCATTAATGAATGATAACTCCTTGTCCGAAAGCTTGAACATTTCTGCTATCGAAAGCAGTTTTAGTCCAAGTTCCGAATAAGAAAGCGGAAAAACATTTTCAAAAAATTTTTCTGATTTAAAATATCCGGCTAAATTATTTTCAAGATCAATATTCTCATTGGCTGATAAAACAGTCAGAGCTTCATCAATTAATTTTAAGCTGATATTAATACACAAACCTTTTACCGGATATTTTGATTCCAAATAGCCGGCGCTCTCGCAGGGTCCGGACGCCGTAAGAAAACACAATTTAGGAACAAGAAATTCTTTGTTGTTGATTTTATAATGTTCGGTTCCGTTTAACGGAAACTTTATTGAATATTGATTAACTACATCGGTGAAATATCCATTCTTAACCTCCGAAATAATAATAAAGTTATCTTTTGGCTTTATCCGCTGAGTTTGCTTGTTCTTCTCATCCAGAAGATCTAAGTATTTATTATTTGTATAATTCAATGTCTGCTCATTTTATCTGGAAACTAAATAACAGGTTAAATAAAATATAGGGAGAAAATAAGTGTTTTTGTCATATTTTAATTATGACAGTTTTACTTTCAGTATGAATGGCTGATTTTAAGTGTGAATGCGGAAGATAAGAACCAGGACAAGTAACTTACCCGGAAATCAAGCAAATTAATGATCTTCAAAAAAGTAGTCGGTTTTTTATTTAAAACTTTCAGGCATTTGAACAGCGATTACTTCGCCTCTTGCTGTAATTGTACCGTTTGCTGAAACTGTAATTTCTGAAATCACTTTTTTACCTTTTATATCCAAAACCTTTCCTCTCAGCGTAAGCTCGACACCAATCGGAGTTGGCCTTAAATAATCTACCTGGAGCGATGCTGTCACAAATCTGAATGCGGGTAATGTATTATAATCCCTTCCTTCAGCACGATAAGCTGCTAATGCTGCAGTTCCCGTTCCATGGCAATCGATTAAAGAAGCAATCAATCCTCCATAACATAACCGGGAATTGCTGTGTGATATTCTTTGGGAGTAAATCTTGTTACACTTTCATCGCCTTCCCAAAAAGTTTTTATCTGATGTCCGTGCTCATTTAGTTTACCGCATCCATAACAATGAGCAACATCATCCGGGTAATAATCCTGGATAGCCTTCAATTCCATTTAATTATATCTTTTGTTGAATTGTAAATGATTTTCTGTTTAATCGTGTCTACATTCAAGTGCATCTTCGTGTCTTAGCTCACCATTTAAAAACATATTTACAGCATCGTCAATTAGTTCGACATCAGTAAATAAAGTAATTATATTATTTTGCTTTAAGTCTTCCACAACACGCCATCCCCCACCACTTGAGATTAGGTAACTACAGTCTTTTAATCCATCAATTAAATGAGTGTGGTTATGATTTCCATGTCCCTCCCCATGATGATGTTGATGTTCACCGACTCTTTGGTGATTGGTAAATTGATTTGCCCTTGTTTCCGTATTTACGATTTTATTTTTATCTATTTCAAAAACCATAAATGTGCGGCATCTGCCGATGTGCCCGGTTACTCTTTTTTGATCATTTGTTGCTACTGCTATTTTCCCCGAGAATTGAGAATTTTTATAATCTGACATTTTATATCCCCTTTCTGTTAAGTCTTAGTGAGTCTGAAATCCTAATAGCTTTCCCGTTTAAAATACCATCAGCAATTTTATTTCTTGCAGAATGAACAATTCTGCCAAAAGTCGCACGCGAAATTTTCATTTTTCCCGCAGCTTTTTCGTGAGAGAAGCTTTTAAAATCTGCAAGACGTATTGCTTCGAGTTCATCATCTTCAAGAATTGTTTCTTCAAGTTCAATAATTGGAATCCCTCTTGGTTTGAAATAGTAAGCAGAAGGATTACAGAGTATTTTTCGTTTCTTTTTTGGTCTCGCCATTTCAA
>CAWGJF010000003.1:0-784345 GCA_963822905.1 uncultured Ignavibacteriales bacterium | reverse complement strand
TGCCTTTCAGGTTTGCTATTAGTTCAGCATCAGATGTTTTAAAAACAATTCCTGTCTGGCTTGAAGTCGGAGATTGAAGAGAAATTTTATTTGGATCATAGCTCCAACTATAGAAATAAAACTTGTGGGTGCCAATACTCCCACCGAGAGGTATTTCCTGGTATTCGGGCATTCCAACTTTGTAGTAAACAGGATTATTACCTGTATAAGGTCGATTTAAGAAAATACCTCTGTACCTATCGCCACCAAATAAGGATGAATAATCAGGATAAAAAGGAGCAGAGCGGCTCCAGAGATAAGCATCATCCATACCGCGGTTTCTTCGTTTATCTCCATGGACAGGGTCTTTATAATCTATTAGCCAGGGATCTTTAAATTGAATTATATCATTAGCAGGATTTAAAGAAGGATACTCTGAAAAGTAATTTTCAATTGCAACTCCTGAAACGGTTGGATTAAAATTGGACCTGATTTCAAAATTAGAAACTCCACTATTCTTTTCACGAAAATTTTTAACATCTGTAATATCTTGCCATTTATAGTATTTCTGAGAGCCGGAGATGTTTGTATCAGCGTGAAAAAGATAATCCTGATTCGGGGTTAAATAAAAATTGAATGGAGGAATACGCCTATCGGAAATTTTTTCACCTTGTCCAACTGCTACTGTACCGGTGGCTGTCGTTCCATCTGATTTTAACTGCCTGAAGTTAGCAACTACTTTATCCCAATCTTGAGTTTGTCCTAACATTACTCCTCTCTTATTTTGACCCGGATAAATAGAAAATAATTCAGTAAAAATATTATACTCTATTACGAAGTCGCAATTAATTAAGCATTCATAAGGAATGTCAACTAATACAAATTTGTTGCCTATTCGTATATAGTATCTGCCGTCCTCTATGGGTTCCCACGCCGTGTTTTGGGATTTGTTAGAATTAACATCACAAATTAAATTAGCTAGCTGATCATAGAAATTATCTACAGTCCAGCCCTGTCTATAATATTCCGAATAAAGATCATTTAATCCAAGTTTATATAGCAAAACTTCCTGATTAGCCTTAGGATTTCCTGATGCATCAGCTATACGAATACCCATTTCCCATTGATGAGAAAATATTGCCGGTGAAGAAATTATTAAAAGAGTGAAAAGAAAAGTTAAAAGTTTTTTCATAGTTCTCTCCCTGTATTTAATGAATAGTAATATTATTTAATAAAGTGCCTTCATTTTGTAAAACCGGAATTTTAAGATGGCAATCTTTTCATTGTCTTGTACCTATACTTACAACTGCTGCATTTCCCTCAAAGCCCACCAACGCAACTGTATTTCCTTTTACGTCCAGGCTCTCATAATTCCCTCCTGACAATCCTGCTTCGTCCATCACTTTCCAGTCTAATCCATTGTAGTGTACCGTAAAACCAAAACCACCCGTACCAAATACGTTGTTGCTTCCTTCCCCCCTGATTCTAAATGTAAAATAATTCTGTAAATTATCCTGCAGTTCCCAACCGTTTCCGACATTAACAAACAGCCCCTCTCCACCTGCATATATTTTATTCTTTGTATTAAACCAAACTGTGTATAGTTCCCTGTTATCTACCCAGCTAATCTCATTTACAAGAAAACCATTTATACTAAGCAGCTTTTTCTCTCCTCCGGTACCAAAGTCATATGCAGCACAGAGTATGTATTTATTCCCCTGGTTATCCACACTTCCCCAAATGTCATTTATGTTTAAGCTTGTTCCGCTTTGTATCCGCTGCCAGCTCTGACCGTTGTAGTGGCCAATAAATCCATTACCACTAACAACGTAGTAATCATTTTTCGATATGCCCCAAATTTTGTTTGCAGAACCATTTAGTTGTGTAATTAAGGAGCAATCATTTGTAAATTCTATTCCATTGTAGTGAGTTATACTGCCATCAATATGAGCGAACAGTATATCATCTTCAGAAAAAGTAAAAATTGCTTTAATAGGAGGATAATCTACTCCACCACAAGCATTTGTCTTTATCCTTTTCAATCCCCATTCACTACCATCCCAGTACACTGCATTATACGTGACGGGTTGTCCAAGTGAATCAGGCAAATAAATTTCACCTACTACCCAGATGTTGTTTTTATCTATTATTGCTACATCGTTTAAGTTACAGCTTCCTACCTGTCCGCCAAATGTATATGTCTGCCAGCTATAGTTATGGCTGGTTGTATCCAGTGTTGCTACCTGCAACTGGTTGCTTGTTACCCTGTTTGCACTGTTGGTTGCAAGGAAACTATATGAGCTGTTTGGCAACAGTGAATCAACATAAAGCAGTGAATCTGTCTTATCCAGGTTTATTGTTTTAATTACCTGGCTGTTTTGTTTCAGCTCTATTGCTGCAGGAAGCTTCAGGTTTGATGACAAAGTAATCCAGACTTCTGTGCAGGAAACATCTTCAAGCTTTAGATCAATTGTCTGTCCGCTTGGCGGTTCTACCGAGTTGCACGAATTGAACAGAGATAAAAGACAAATGGCAAGTAATTTAAAAGCTTTTTTCATCTACTTCTCCGGTTTAAAATATAAGGCTGCTTTCCTTTGACAAGAAGTTATAAATAATACACTTCGTTTAATAATCATCACCTTGTTACTTTTATTAAAGTGGCTTTATTATTATCATTAAAACCCACAACAATTGCTAAATCTTTAATAGCAGATGATCCTAGAATAGGTATGAACAGGTCAGAATAATTTGTAATTGAATAATTGTACCCATTATAATGTACAAGTTCCTCGCCCTCAGGCAATCTATCACCGAAAAAGTAAATATCGTTTTTACCATACGCATCAACAGATAAAATACCATAACTATTAGGGAGAGAAAATAATGATTCGGCTTGCTTTGTTCTTATATTAAATCGCCATATAGCATCATTACCAAGGTATATAAATTCGTTTCCAATAAAACATAAGGAAAAAGATTTTAAATGATTCTCATTTAGTGCGCTGTTGTATATTATATTTGTCGAGTTGTTTTTTAATTCAACTATTATTGTGTTGAAACTTTGGTCTGTAGCGACTGCGTAGGCTAAACCATTATTTGGATTACCGGTTATATCATCAAACCTCCACTGTGTATCAAAATCAATCTTCGTCCAGCTTTGTCCATCATAATGAACTATTGTTCCCCACGGCCCTATTCCCCAGATGTTATTTTCTGATGAGCCCCAGAGCTTTTCTATTGACTGACCCTGAGTCCAGTTTCCTGAGACAACAATATTTGTATAATTGCCATTTTGATATTTAATTACATTTCCGCTCGCAAAATAAATGAGGGCGGTATCCACGGCCCATATACCATATATGCCGCTGCTCGTTCCTGAATATGGTTGTAGTTTCCAGCCCATCCCATCCCATTTTATTATATTGGGATTACTTATATGCGTACCGTTTATTGTTGTATCCTCAGGACTGATGTAACCTACTGCCCAGATATTGTTCTCATCAAAAACCCATACATCATTAAAGTAGCTTGAGGAGTATCCATCACCAAATTCAAAGGTTTCAAAAGTGAAGTTCTGGCTAGTGGTGTCAAGAGTAGCTACCTGCAACTGGTTACTTGTTACCCTGTTTGCACTGTTGGTTGCCAGAAAACTATATGAGCTGTTTGGCAGCAGCGAGTCAACATAAATCAGAGAATCTGTCTTATCCAGGTTTATTGTTTTTATTACCTGGCTGTTTTGTTTTAGGGTCTACGGCGGCGGGGAGTTGTATGTTGGTGGTGTGAGATGTAATCCACGCTTCTGTGCAGGAAACATCTTCAAGCTTTAGATTTATTGTCTATCCGCTTGGCGGTTCTACCGAGTTGCAATTGCTAATAATAAAAACAAATTGTAATTAAAATAAGACTTGCTAATTGTAAACTTTTTACGCGAGGAGAGACTAAACATAGCTTCATAAAGCTTCCATCTTTATTTTCGAAAAATATATATCAAAATTATGCTTTATGTAAAGTAAATATTTTTTTCATTATTAACCCCTTAAGAATTATGATTAAGTATGCCTTGTTATTTGTAATCCTATTGTTACAACTCCTGATATTCTTTTGAACCAGCCATGTAAACATGCCATCGTTTACTCCAGGCTGTAATCGTTGCCACTTGATAAAGCTGCCTATTCTATATCTTTACCCCATCTCCATTGAAATATGCTAAAACCTATCCTAATAATCCTGTAGCCCATAGTAATAGTTATCATTACCGTTCTCTTATTCTAAAAGTTGCATACTGGTCTGATATTTCTTCATTTTGCCAGTTTTCCATATCCGGTGTTGACAATATTCGCATCTTTGGCTGAATAGATTTTGGGTACAGTATTAAATAATACACTTATCTCTGTTATCGTAGTTGAATAGTATTTTTATCTTCTCGGTTGATTGTTGGTAGATAATATTAGTCGATGAGTTTTCTAACTGGTAACCACTGTACATAATCACTGGTTTGATTTATTGCTATGGCATATGCTGTTCCTGTTTCCTTATTACCTGTTATTTCGTAAAAGTACCACTGCGTATCAAAGTCAATCTTCGTCCAGCTTTGTCCATCAAAATGAACTATTGTTCCCCACGGCCCTATTCCCCATATATTATTTTCTAGGAGCCCCATAACTTTTCTACTCTCTGTCCGTTTGGCAATGGAACATTGGTGAAGTCCTCATTATTGGTAATTGCCATTTTCATATCTCACTACTATACCGTTAGCAAAAAATATATGGCTAGTACCATATGCCCAAATGTTCCATCTATCCCACTCGATGTGCCTGAAAAAAGTTGCAGTTCCCATCCCGTTCCATCCCATTTTATTATATTGGGATTACTTATATGTGTACCGTTTATTGTTGTATCCTCAGGACTGATGTAACCTACTGCCCAGATATTGTTCTCATCAAAAACCCATACATCATTAAAGTAGCTTGAGGAGTATCCGTCACCAAACTCAAATGTTTCAAAAGTAAAGTTCTGGCTTGTTGTGTCAAGAGTAGCTACCTGCAACTGGTTGCTTGTTACCCTGTTTGCACTGTTTGTTGCAAGGAAAGCATATGAACTATTTGGCTGTAGTAAATCTATATAAAGTAAAGAATCTGATTCGCTCAGGTCAATTGTTTTTACGATCTGACTATTTTGCTTGAGCTCTATAGTTGCTGGAAGTTTTATATTGGAGGATAAGGTAATCCACGCCTCTGTACAGCTTGCATCCTCAAGCTTCAAAGTTATTTCCAACCCACTTGGAGGTTCTACGGAGTTGCAGGAGATAAAGATTAAGTAAAAGAGTAAGTTTAAGGGTAAGAAAAGGAACTTTATCAATGCTTTCATTTTTTCCCTCTTTAAGAATTCTGAATATTTTTATCAAAAATAGTACTACTCAATCAACTGCGATTACGATAAAAAATCAACTCAAAAAAAAAAAAAAAATGAAGTAGAAATGACAAGACAAGTAATGAAATTTTTACGGGATGTAAAAAAATAAGGCTGCCGGTTTTTATCCTGACAGCCCTAAGAGATTAAAAATTTTATTTTACTAATGTTTTATTAAAACAAAATTACTTAAGCAAAGTCATTTTTCTTACTTCAGAAAAACTACCTGCCTGAAGCTTATAGAAATAAATTCCGCTATTGAATCCTGCCGCATTGAAATCAATTGTATGATTTCCAGCTACCATAAATCCCTGAACCAATGTTTTAACTTCCTGACCGAGAACATTGAATACTGTCAGAGTTACTTCAGAGTTTTGAGGAATGCTGAAGTTGATTTTTGTCGATGGATTGAACGGGTTTGGATAATTCTGCCCGAGACCAAATTTAACAGGAGAAGTAACGTCAACATTCACTTCTTCAGAATAAGCAAATGTACCGTTGAAGTCAATTTGTTTTAATCTGTAAGAATAATTACCACTGTTTACATTATTATCAGTGTAAGAATAATTTTGAACATCGGTCGTAGTACCGTTTCCAGCTACAAAGCCTATTGTTTTATAATCACTATTAATTTTTCTTTGAACTTCAAAACCTGAGTTATTTAATTCTGTAGCAGTTGACCAATTCAAAACTACATTTCCGTTCTTTGTATTAGCTGTAAAAGTTGTGATTTCAACAGGGAGAATCTGGTTCCATATTGTGCCGATTCCGATTCCATCAACCTGAACAGTATAACCCTGGCTGCCTTGTCTTAGACATACAGCTCCAATAGCATCATCAGCAACTAAATCTGTAGTAACGAGATCAGCAGAACCTGGTTCCATATCCAAAGGTGGATTAATATATAAGCTGGCTACATCATTCGAATCCCCAGCCGGCATTTCATATTTTAGAACAAGTAAATAAGTTGTATTATAAGAATAAGGAGTAGTTGTATAAACTGCACTGGCTACAGTAGCTTTTGTTAATCCAAACTGAAGATTGCCTGCACCATCATCCCGAACAAGGAGACGTGGTTTGAAAAATGTTGTTGGGAATGCAGGAGCTAAATGGAAAAAATAATCTCCTGTTGTGGTTGCTGTTGAAATATTAACCAGAAATGCAGTATACAATGAACCGGAAGATACAGGTGCGAATTCCGCATGAACATCTTCCCTTGAACCACTTCCACCAGCGACTGTGACAGAATTACCAATTCCGGAATTTGGATATCCGGTATAGGTCAAACTTCCTGATTGAACAACTATTTGAGTTCCTGTACCACTGTGATTTACCCAGCCATGGTTAATTAAAGAATCCCCAACTGGATAGTCAAAGTTTTCTACAAATGGTAATGCAGGTACACCTCCAGCTCCGGTTAAGGTAAAATGATCCACCCAAACATTATCAGAATAGTTTCCTGAAGGTCCACCATCAACGATATAATAATTGACAGCTACATAAACCTGGCTACCTGCAAAAGCAGACATATCAAAACCATACTGATGCCAGCTCCCTACCGGTCCATCAACTTTAAAGTAACCTATTTGAGTGAAACTCGCTAAACTTGTATCAGTAGTAGAAACCATTACTTTTAATGAGTCGTCAAAACCGGCATCAATAGCTCCTGCCCAAAAATATAAGCTATCTCCATTTTCTACCATTGGTAGCTGCGGAGAAATAAGCCATTCATCAATTAATCCATTTGTGTTCGCATTATTAAAATTGCTGAACCAAAAACTCTGTCCAGCCTGGGGATTAACAGTATCTCCGCTTGTAAAGGTAACGATTTGTCTAAACTCCCAGAATGTTCCACTTCCATCATTATCAACAACAGTCCAATCTGTTGGTAGTGTAGTTGTATTAAATGTTTCCTCCCATTTAATTGCAGTTACACCATAATTTGTTGGAGTTACATAAACTGGTTGATAATTCAGAGGTTGATTTAGTGCTACACTTTTAGCTTGCCCAAATACTAGCACAGACCCGAGAAGAAAAATAAATAAGATATAAAATTTATTCATCCTATTACTCCCTTTTAGATTATTTATGGAAAAGAAATTAATTTTTATCGTGAGGTTAAAAATAGCGGAATTTGAACTCAATAGAAAGTTAATGGATTAAAATATGCGGTGTTTTTAGCAATATTTCGAAATTTAATAATTAGTTAATGAAGCAATGGGATTAAAAAGTTATATCCAACAAATCAGTTAAACAATTGTGATGATATTATTAACTTTGTACAATTACCTTTTAAAATTCCTGCACATAATTTAATTCACATTCTATGAGGATGTTATGAAAACTATTTCATTAAAAATTTTTTCATTTGTCTTGCTCATTCTATCTCTATTCTTTCTGACAAATTGTTCAAAGGAGGAAAATTTGATTCCACGACAAGTAATATTCGGAAACCCTGATAAAGCCTCACTAAAAATTAGTCCGAACCACCAGATGATAAGTTTCCTGGCACCGGTTAATGATGTGCTTAATGTTTGGATTGCCCCGCTTGATAAACCAGGAGATGCAGTGGCTATTACCAAAGATACTCTCCGGGGAATTCGAACATATTTCTGGGCTTACAATAATGAACAGATAATTTACCTTCAGGATCAGGGTGGAGATGAAAACTGGCAGGTTCATTCTGTAAACGTAAATACCAAAGAGGATAAAAACCTTACACCGTTTGAAGAAATTCCCGGACCGGATGGAAACCCGGTAACAATGCCCAACGGTGAAAAACTAAGACCCCGTGCAAATATCCAGGAAGTAAGCTACAAATTTCCGAACCAAATTTTAATTAGTTTGAACAACCGCAACCCGCAGTTCAGCGATGTTTATCGTTTGAATATCATCGATGGAAAAATGCAAATGATCCAGCAGAACGACAGGTTTTTAGGTTTCCAGACAGATGATGATTATAACATAAGGTATGCAATGGAGAGTACTGATGATGGAGGCATGCAATTGTTTGTGCCTGATGGAAAAAATGGATGGAAAACTTTCGATAAAATTCCAATGGAAGATGCTTTAACTACTTCACCTGTTGGTTTTGATAAAACCGGGAAGATTCTTTATATGATCGATAGCCGTGGAAGAAATACAGCAGCTCTGGTTTCAGTGAATCTTGAAACAGGAAATAAAGATGTAATATTTGAAGACCCGCGTGCAGATTTGAGTGATGTAATGATTAATCCAACAGAAAAAACGATTGAAGCAGCCGCTTCAGAATACCTGCGTACAGAGTGGAAGATACTTGATAATTCTATTAAACCGGATTTTGATTACCTTAAAACAGTTGCTGATGGTGATATGAGCGTAACCAGCCGTTCTCTTGATGATAATGTCTGGACTGTTGCATTTGTTAAAGATGACGGACCGGTTAATTATTATGTTTATAACCGCCCTGACAAAAAAGCTGAATTCCTTTTTACAAACCGGAAAGATTTAGAAAAAGTTCACCTTGCTAAAATGCATCCTGTTGAAATTAAATCGCGCGATGGACTTACACTTGTAAGTTATCTTTCCATACCCTACTGGAGCGATCCCGATAATGACGGAAAACCGGATTCACCGCTCCCGATGGTTCTTTTTGTTCATGGCGGTCCGTGGGCACGTGATTCCTGGGGTTACCATTCTTACCATCAATGGCTGGCTAACAGGGGTTATGCAGTGCTTAGTGTAAACTACAGAGGATCAACAGGTTTTGGAAAAGATTTTATAAATGCAAGTAATATGGAATGGTCCCGCAAAATGCACAATGATCTTCTGGATGCTGTTGACTGGGCTGTTAATGAGAAAATAGCAGATAAAAATAAAGTTGCAATTATGGGTGGCAGCTACGGCGGTTATGCTACACTTGTTGGTCTTACTTTTACACCTGATGAATTTGCCTGCGGTGTTGATATCTGCGGTCCATCAAACCTGCAAACATTGCTTGAAACAATTCCGCCTTACTGGACACCAATGATAAATATGTTTACTTCAAGAGTTGGCGACCACAGAACGGAAGAAGGAAGAAAATTTCTTAACGAGTGTTCACCACTTACTTACGCTGATAAGATTACAAAACCACTGCTTATTGGCCAGGGAGCTAATGACCCGCGTGTTAAGCAAACTGAAGCAGACCAGATTGTTAAGGCAATGCAGGATAAAAATATTCCTGTTACTTATGTACTTTACCCGGATGAAGGACACGGATTTGCAAGACCGGAAAACCGTTTATCTTTCAATGCAGTTGCGGAAATTTTTCTTTCACAAATTATCGGCGGCAAATCAGAACCTATAGGAAATGATTTTAAGAACTCAAGCATTACAGTGCCAAACGGTGAAGCGAATATTCCTACACTCAAGGAAAACCTTGGCAAGTAAATAAATAATTGCTGATTACATTTTAGCTTCGCAGTTTAAACTTTAATTTAAGTTTGAAAAGCGAAGCTTTTTTTATCAATCATTCTTAATTAAATAATTATGGGAATAAAATACTGGATAAATACTGTATCATTTGACCACCTGGAAAGAGGAATTGAAGGTGGATTTACACAGGCTAACCACGGGAAAGCAATAAACATTAAAAAGCTTTCAAAAGATGATTTGATCGTATTTTATTCTCCCAAAGACTAAATTTGAAAACGGTGAACCGCTGCAAAAGTTTACTGCAATCGGAATTGTAACCGATACAGAACCTTACCAGGTTGAAATGACTCCAACATTTCATCCGTGGAGACGCAGACTCAAGTTTATCAAATGTCAGCAGGTTTCAATAAAAGATTTAATTGATAAACTTGAGTTTATAAAAGACAAAAAGAAGTGGGGCTTTCCATTCAGACGTGGATTATTTCAAATCGGGGATAATGATTTTAAAATAATTGCTGATGCAATGAATATTGAACTCTAACGCAGCAATATCATCTTCTTAGTCTCAACATTGTTTCCAGATCTCAACGTATAAAAATAAATTCCGCTTGGTAAACTGGAAGCGTTGAACTCCACAGAGTAACTTCCTGCAGGTTGGTATTCATTTACGAGAGTTACAACTTCATTACCCAGGACGTCATAAATCTTCAAGGCTTGCCAACTGTCTACTGCAGACTGCCAACTGATCTTTGTCGTTGGATTAAAAGGATTCGGATAATTCTGTTTAAGTTCAAAATGGTCAATTCTTGATTGATTATCAATAACCGAAGTTACGTTTTCCCGCCAACAGTTTGTAATCAATGAAGAATCACCGCTGCTGCCTGCATAAACTAATCCATAAATATCTTCAATTGTTCTGAGTACATTTAAATGATTTATACTTTGACTGTACTCACCGTTCTTTACCATTTCGCCGATAAACAATGTAGCTATCCAATTCGTGCTTGTGAAATCATCTTCGTCAAATGTTATTATCATTAGACTATTATGTGTTTTTGCCCACTGAATGTATTCATCAAGATTATTCTGAAGCCAGGTATCTCCTGTTGTAATTCTATTTGGGTCATTACCATTATGCATATCATTGTTTTGATTCGGAATTACAAATGATACAGTAGGCAGTGTATTATAATCTGTTGGAAAATCTGAAAACGGTTCATTCAAATACCATGGGATACCATTAGGATTTGAATCCTGCCAGTTTACCCATGGATTATGTTTTCTTGCATAAGCTCCCGATGAACCACCATGGAAACCGGGATACGGTAAGCTTTCGGAATATCCTTCAAATGTCTTTCCGTTATCCAGAAGCTCAGCTCCAAGATTCAAAGTAGTGAACGGTGTATCTATCGGAAGGTTGTCATCAATTACTCCCTGGTTATCGCCTGAGAAAAGCCATAGGTAATTCGGCTGGCTTGGGTGAGTTACTCCGTGTGAATCTGTAAATAATGCTGATAAGGTATCATCAACCAGGCTATTAATATACGGCGCAGCACTGCTGCCAACAATCTGGTTGAAACTGTGGTTTTCTTCTATAACTATTACTATATGATCGGGTTGAGGAAGCTGGGCAGTTAAAGTTGACTGAAAAATCACCAAAGCAAAAATTAATAAAGAAAGTCCTTTTACAAAATTCATCTGTTCTATCCTCATAATAAATAATTGTCATTTCAATTCACTCAGAACATACTTTAAAATTATAAACTTTTTCAAGTCAGAATTGTTTTCTTAAGCCTGTTAACCTGGTTTCTATTTCAGCAAAATCATCTTCTTCATTTCAACAATGTTTCCTGTCTTTAGTGTATAAAAATATATTCCGCTTAATAGATTTTCTGCATTGAAATTAATTGTGTGTGATCCGGCTTCCATCACTCCATTCAATAACACTGCAACCTGTTCTCCGATGATATTGTAAACTGTCAGATTAACATTACCTGTTTCCGGAATGCTAAATCTTATTTCAGTAGATGGATTAAACGGGTTGGGGTAATTTTGGCCCAACTGAAATGTTGTTACATCACTAACTGTAATTTCTACAACTTTTGAATACTCAAATCTGCCATCATTATCAATTTGTTTTAACCTGTAAAAATAGCTGCCTGATGAAACTGAATTGTCGGTATATGAATAGTATTTAGGTGAGTTTGAATTTCCGTTACCTTCAACAAAACCCAGTAACTGCCACGTGTCATCCTGAGCTTGTCGAAGGATCTCAAATCCATAATTATTTACTTCTGTTTCAGTTCTCCAGTTTAGCAAAACTTTGTTTTCATTTACCTCTGCTGTAAATGAAGATAGCTCTACAGGAAGATTTCCATCAGCAAATACCACTGTGAAATCATAACCACCTGTGTCAGTTCCTGTCCATAATGTGTTATCCCCTATTGCTGCTCTTAATATATTCAAGTCAGTATAAGGACCATCGCTGTAGTATGCATTGTCAACTTCATTTAGTGCAACTGCAGAAAATCCATTAACCAAACCGGATGGCAATGCTGAGTTGTTTGAACTTGTTGCATCAGCAGCCCATACTCCTGCACCATCATCATTAAGCGCATAAACCAGTGATGGTGTGGAAATATCCCCCTGGAATGCAATTATCTGGTCGCCACTCAGTAGACAAGAGAAAACTTCCTGAAACATTACTAAAGTCTGATGAATTAACAGAATAAATAATTACCGAACCTGCTGTTAAATTTGATGGAGCATGTATAGGCTTTAATTCCTTCACCTGTTCTAAAGCCTCCCGCAGCCAGCCAGCCGTTATCTGTAAAATTAATTACTGTACCTGATTCAATATCTGTAAGCAGTACAAAAGCAAAATCATCCGGGTTGTCCGTATTGATTCCCACAATTGCAATATCTCCAGCGTTTAATATAGTTTGTGCTGATAAATTAAATGCGGTTAGTAATAACAAACAGGCAAATAAAATAGTTTTCATTGCGGTTCCCTCAAAAACTTAGTTTGGATTCCCTCTTAACTGGTGTTCAAAGTATACAAAATACTTTTAAAGTTCCAGATACTTTCTGTTAATTCTTTGCTATGAATTCTAAATGTAATTTCTTTTGCCTGCTATAATAATTACTCATTACGGATTGAATAAGTAACATTACGGTTGATAATCAAAGATTTATTATGGCATAAATTCTGTCTTAACTAAACATATTATTTGAAAGGAACATTTTATGTTACGTAATTACTATCACTGTCTGAATTATAAAAGAGGCAAAATCTTAATTTTTATACTCTCTTCAGTACTAACTACTTTTTTACTTACTGGATGTGCATCCGCGCCCGAATCATTTATCAAAGCTTATGAACCAAGTTGGACAAGTATTGAAATCAGAGAGAATCTATCGCTTGAAGATGCTTGGCAACAGGTCGTTGATATTCTAGCAAAGAAATTTGAATTGGAAATGATTTCTAAAGACGGTTATTATGTAAGAACATCTTGGATATATACCTGGTGGAAAGTTGGCGAAAGAACAGAGAATTATAGAGTAAGAGCCTTAGTAAAATTTTCAGCAAATGGTAAAAACGTTGACATTAAAACTGAAGCAAATTATCTGGATGATGATCAATGGATTGTTGGATATGACAATCGTCTATTAGAAACGGTTAAAACAGATATTATGGGAGTTGTCGGTAGGACTACTCGTTAAGTAATTATTTTCTTATTTGATAACATGCAAGGATATGTTAATTCTCATATTTAGTAAATTAGTTAATAATTAATGTGATGTGGCGTTTTCAAAAAAGGAACTTAGAAAAATATATGATAGGACTAATGGAAAGTGTCATCTCTGCCACAAGAAATTAGCATTCACTAATTATGGATTAATGTACCTAAAAGGTGCTTGGGAAGTAGAGCATTCAAATCCTAAATCAATGGGTGGAACAAATAGATTAAATAATCTATATCCTGCTCATATATCTTGCAACAGAAGCAAAAATAATAAGTCAACTAAATCGGCTCGATCTAAGCACGGCAAAACCAGGGCTCCTCTTTCAAAAGAAAAAAGAAAAATTGCAAAAACAAATAATACTCTAAAAGGTGTAATTATTGGCGGTTTAATTGGCTCAGTTGCTGGTCCCTGGGGGACTGCAGTAGGTGCAGCAATTGGTGGTAAAATTGGAAAGGATAAAGACCCGGATGAAGATTAAAGGGAACACCTGAGTGTTCCCTTTTTTATTTCACTTAAGGTGTTGGAGGCACAGGCTCCTCATCTCCGTCATTATTACTATCCCTTATAAAACTCTGATCAAAAAAGTCCATACTTCTTTAATCTCCTGAAAACAATATTAAGATTATGACATAAAGACAGACAATCCCAGGACTATGATAAATGGGACCAGGATGAGACCGAGGTTATACCAAGGTTAAGCCAATGTTACCGAAAGGTAAGAAAATTTTAAAAAGACAAAAAAACAACCTTTTTATTGTTTTAGAATTAATTACAATCTCCTCAATTCTGCAATTTTGGCAGAATTTATTTTCAACTTTTTATAATAGAGTTCTACAGGCGTAGAGTCCCATTTGTAATTTTATACGTGTCTGAAGGCTCAGAGTCCCATTTGTAATTTTACTAACCGAAAACAGACTGTTTTTAACCATTATTTTGGTTTTTGGGTAAGCCGCCAGACCATACAGGCTAACAAATACTTTCCATGCAGCAAGTAATACTTTAGTACATGTACTAAACAAAAACCCGGTTTTGCAAAAAATAGTTAGTACATGTACTAAACGAACTGTCCGCAAAAAGTTTTACATTTAACCCGGAACCTGGAAACCGTAAGGATTAAATACGAAAAATCAATCATTAGATTTTACAGTTATTGCTTCCTGTACTGGAAGTAAGGCTGCTGTAATTATTCCTATCATAAATACAGGGGAAAGAATGAGAATACCTAAATAATAACATTCGCTAAAAAAAGGATAACCGGGATGACTAAATGTACACGTACAGAAGATCTGGTAGTGCATCATATCAGGTGGGATGGCGGAAACAGTCTGGAGAATGCACAGGTGCTATGTCATAAATGCTATGAAGCAGCCAAAACCAACGGAACCCCGGGGAAAACCCCCGAACCGTTTGGTGAGCATACAAAACAGCTTGCTCTCCTGTTATCTAATTTCCAGTGTGAATGTATAAACAGTAATGGATGTCATTGAAGCCAATTTATAAAACAGTTGAATAATGTTTTAAGCACATAACAAAAAAATGAGTTATATTAATAAAGCGATAAAATAAAACAGGGAGAGTCAGACGAAAAAATTTTATTATATCCTGTGTTCATTAGTTTTCATCTCTGCAGCATTTACTGTCTGGACTGTTTACGAAACAAAGCCCGGCAGCAAAGAAAAAAAAGATAGCAAGCCGCCCGCATTAAAAAATTCCGACAAAATTAAGAAAGAGAAAAGCGATACAACCAGTAAAAAATGTATTGCAAAAACTAAAGATGGGAAAAAATGTAAACGCTTAGCGGAACCCGGCTCTGATTATTGCTGGCAGCACGGAAAATAATGATGGATTATTTAATATGAATTGGATATTGAGGAAGTTTGCAGTAAATAAACAGGGAGTGCTTATCCTGATAACTACAGTACGCTCTAATCTTAATAAAAATCTTTTTGAATGATATTAGGAATAGAAATTACGATTTTGATTTCTGATAAAGACATTTTTATTTAGGATTGATTCATATTAGGATAGTAAAGCATTCCCCAATTCCTGATAAGTAATAGTTATACCTTAATTCAAATATGAAAATAATCGTTTTATATATTGTTTTATTTACTTCAAGTATTATTGCACAAAATCTAAATGAAGATTTCAAATATTTAGCTGAATATGCAATAATCAAACACAAATTAGAATTTTATAATCCGCCGAATGATTGGGGTTATTTCCCTTATCCTGAAGATACAACAAATAGCTTTGGCCCTTTTAATAAAACAACGAACTTTAAATTCAATATAAAAGAGATATTTAAAATTAATGATATAAGAATTATTGAAATAGAAGATCTGACTGATATTGGTCCATATCCACATTTTAAATATATTTTTGCGGTTAAACCTTTCGGTGGGCAAAAACATAATATTTTTCAAAAAGAATTTACCTTTGGAAAAGAGGAGAGTTTTATAGATTTAATCTTGGGGGAAGATACTAATGTAGACAAACTATTTTTCATCAAGTTGTATAATCTTTTAACAGACTATTATAAAGATGTTGAATACTTTTAAATGATTAAATATATAATCGGGAGATGAGAATTATTTTAAAATACTTAATGATTATAGACTCTGAAGATTACAATAGATTGAAAAAATCCGATGAAGGATATTATTATGAAAGTTTTTATAAGATAAAAGGAAGCAATGTGGTTGAATTTTATTATATAAGATATTCTTTCATTTGTAATAATTTTAAAGTTGAAACGAAATTATTGTATAGGATTAAGGCATAACCCGCCAATATAACAGCGCCTCAAGCGGACGCCGTTTTCGCATTTGGCATTTTATGAATTTATGAAGTTAGTTGTTCTGTTTCGGCTAACTTGTTCAAGGTAGTTGCTATTAAAAAACATTGTTGCAAACTGCGCTTACGATGAAAGTTAAGCACAGTTTGCTAAATTTTCGGCAGTTGTTTTTAAGTGGCATTCGCTGTTCTGGGCGCCGCTTATCGGCAACTCCGTTATACTTACTCACAAAATGAGAAAAGGTAACGGAAATGAAAACGGTAAAATATTTTTATTCCTCTGGTTTTATATGAATTGGTTGCTTGAGAAATTTCTTTTTCTTTAATAATTACTAAATAATTTAATATTAAAGAGGTATCGTGATGAAAATTCTTAAATCAATTATTTTCTTTGTAATATTTTCAACATATCTTTTTCCTCAAGGTTCAGGAGGAAAAACTGCTTGGTTTGTTGAATTGTTTCTTGGTTTCTCAAATTGTCCACAACCTAATTCGTACACTTTTCATTTAGATAAGGTTGGAACTGTTTGGGCTGCTAATCAGAATTTTAATCCACCAGGATTTTTTATAAATGAAGATCCTTATATAGATAATTCCATTTATCCTTGGCATATTAAAAATTCAATAGTGGCGGGTGACTGGAAAGGATGGAATATTGTATATTCTCAAGACCAGACTACAATTAATGACACCGTAGTTCCTGTTTATGGCTATGGTTTATATAAAATTTCAACAAATGCAAGCGATTCACATTTTTACATTGATTACAGGGATGATAGAATACCATATTTTAATGTTACACATATTGGTCATGCAGTTGACCACTGGATTAAATATGATTTCAATAATAACAGATTTTATATCTCTCCGAATGGAACAAGTTCATTTACCGAAGTTTCTAATGGTGATTTAATTAGGTTTTGGGAATTCAAAGAAACTAATCCTGCTATACCATCAACATTCGAATTTCCAGATTACTGGGATAATTGTTTAGCTGTAATCCCTGATGAAAATAACCACCCCAGGTTAATTTGGGGCCCATACCCTGCGAATTTAGGAATTTATGAATACAGAATTTATAGAAATTATGGAGGCTGGGAACTTCTTGCTACTGTGGATGATGATGAATTTACTTATGTTGATGAAACAGTTTCTTTGATTCGACCGGGTGGACAAGCAGGAACAGATGTTTATTATTATGTTAAAGGAGTTTATACAGAAAACCCGCCAAATCCGATAGAAACCTCAGCATCAAATACTGTTATAGTAAATGTTCCTGGAGACGATATTGATAAAAAATCTGTTTCAAATAATAATAACAAATTTAAATATAATCTTACTCAAAATTTTCCTAACCCGTTCAATCCTTCAACTTTAATCAGTTATTATATTCCGGAAAACTCTTACGTTACATTGAAAGTATATGATATTCTTGGTACTCTTATTGCTGATTTAGTTAACGAAAGAAAAGAAGCAGGTAATTATCAGATTGCATTTAATGCTTCAAACCTTTCATCAGGTCTTTATTTCTATACTTTAAAAGCAAATGGATATTCATTTACAAAAAAAATGATTTTAATTAAATAACTAAAAAATACTTTAAAAATATGAAGTCGAATATTTTAATTTTTGTTATCATAGTATTCGTTCATACAACATTCGCTCAGGAATTCTGGGAATATATTGGTCTAGATGGATTTTTTATAGCAAATATTACCCAAGACAATTCGGGCAGGCTTTATTCAACGGAATGGCAGGGATTTGGTGATTCTGTTTTTTTTTCGGATGATTTTGGCGAAACCTGGAATTCTTATGGCGAAATAAATGATAGTTTATTTATTTCTATTAATAGCATTTTATTTTTAGATAATAATGATATATTAATTTCAGCTGATGGGAGCGAAAGCGGGGGTATTTATAAGTCTACCGATGGCTCAAAAACCTGGGTGCAAAAAAATACAGGTGCATCAATTAACTCCTGTACTAAAATTCTGAAAATCTCTGATAGCATTTTTGCAAGCGTCTATGATGCAGTCTATTTATCAGTTGATGAAGGAGAAAGTTGGTTAAAATCAGGTTCTAGTCCTGATCCGGGGAATGAAATAGTGGATATAGTAAGGTCCGACGACGGGAAATTATTTGCTGCTACTTTTTCTGAAATATTTAGATCAGATGATAATGGTTCATCTTGGCAGCTTATTACTAATGGTATTCCTCCCGCTACTGACTTCTTTATGAATCTAACTCTATCAGACGAAAGCTATATTTATTTGGGAACAAGAAGGTCAGGTATATACAGAACTAATGATTGGGGAGATAACTGGGAATATATAAGACATGGCTGGATAAGATATGTTACAACAAAACCAGGCGGATATATAATGGCAGGGGCTGAACAGGAAGGCTTAATAATGTCTATTGATTATGGTGACAGCTGGCAGATAATAAATTCAGGCCTCCCGGGTAGTTTGCCATACACCTCATTTATAAACAGCGTATATTTTGATAATGATGGATATGCGTATTGCAGTGTACATAATTATGGAATTTACAGAAGTGCTACACCTGTTTCTGTGGAAAGTGAAGAAGAAAATTCTCAATTAAACTCTTATATTTTATTTCAGAATTTTCCAAATCCATTTAACCCTGTAACAAACATAGTTTATCAACTTCCAATGAGTGGATTAGTTCAATTGAAAGTTTACGATCTATTGGGTAGTGAAGTTACTACTCTTACAAACGAAATTAAATCTAAAGGTTCCCACATCGTAAGTTTTGATGCAAGCAATTTACCTTCGGGTGTTTACATATACTCTTTAAGGGTAAATAATTTTGTGCAAAACAACAAAATGATATTGTTGAAATAAACCATTACAAAAAAATAGGGTAAACAGAAATGCTTACCCTTAAAATTAAAGCACGTAAGTATAACCCGCCAATCAAGCGGACGCCGTTTTCGCATTTGGCATTTTATAAATTTTAGTGTTAGTCGTTCCGTTTCGGGTTTGTTGTTTGGCGTACTTTGTAAATAAAAGTTTTGTTCTAATTAAAAATTATTTTAAAAATGTGGCATTGTTGTGGTGGGCTTCGGCTTGGGCAAAATGCCGTTATGTAGCTTTAAATTTATAAGGAGATAAAAATGAATGAAGAAGATAATGTTGTTGAGTCATCAGAAATCAATTCACCAAATAAAAAACTAACATCTAAAAAGAAGGGTAAAGTCAAGAAAAAGAAAAAGACTGCGACAAATAGAAAAGCATCTTCCAAAAGACCCTTTCCAAAAGAAACAGTTTTAACAGCGCTTAAAATTGCACAGAAAATAAAAGAATTGAATGGGGGTAAACCTTGGGATCCTAAAGAAATTGGTAAAGCCGTTGAAATTGGACCTGGCACACCTAAGTTTTACTATTTAACTGCAGCCTCTCGGGATTATGAATTAACCATTGGATCAAGTAAAACTGAAAAAATAGAAATAACGGAGCTTGGAAAAGAAATATTATACGCCCAGATCAACAAACCGAAAAAGAAAAAAAAATAGAGGCATTTTTGAAAGTTCCAATATTCAAATCAGTTTTGGAACATTATAAAGGAAGTAACCTACCTGAAATGAAATATCTTGGGAACACATTGGAGAATGAATTTAAACTTGCCACAGAATTTCACGAGGAATTTTCAAATCTATTTCGTGAAAATTGCAAAGAACTCGGCATTACAAGTGGCGATCAATCTGGCGAAACAATCGATTCACATAATAAACCATCAACTATATTAGTCGGCGAGCAACCAAAGGGTTCAAAATCAAAGCTAAAGCTTTTTGTAATTATGCCTTTTTCTGAAAAGACAGATAGCAGACCAAAGGGATTTTTTGGAGAGGTATTGAGAAGTTTAATAACCCCAGCTGGCATTGCCGCAAAGTTTTCAGTTGCGACTGCAAATAAACAGGGTAGTGATGTTATCCAATCAACAATTATCAATGATTTATTAGAAGCCGATCTTGTTTTAGCAGATTTAACAGACCACAATCCAAATGTACTTTTTGAATTAGGCGTAAGAATGGCAATGGATAAACCTGTAGCCTTAATAAAAGCTTCTGGAACGGGTAGAATATTTGACGTTGATAATATGTTAAGAGTTTATGAGTACAATTCAAATTTATGGCAATCTACCATAGAAAAAGATTTAGTTGAGTTAATAGAACATATCAATGGTGCATGGGATAGTAGAAGTAGTGATCAATCATATATGAAAATTCTAAACTGGTTTAGCTAATTCAAAGTAGCTATATGACCTCTTTAATCAGCCAAAGGCTGACAGGTAAGTAAAAAGTCAATAGGTAATAAAACACCCTGACAAAAATAATTTGTAAAAAAAGTTCTTTGATTTAATGATCTTCAAATTTTACTAACAACTAACTATTCGATTACCAGATAGCTACACCAGATGCGGGCAGGCTATTTTAGATTTTTTGTTCATAGTTGTTTGTGAAAGAATTTTTATTATAAATAAAAAGATATTAAAAAAGTAAAATTGTTGTGTTGGGCTTCAGCTTAGGCACAACTTTGTTAGGCATTCATCAAATAATAGAAGGGGACGTAAATGAAGAAGTTGTTTTTATTATCCTTCTTAATATCAACTTGCATGTGCCATTCTCAGTCTTTAGATTTTTTACCACAAGGACTTGGAATGGAAATTGGATTAGGATATAATCAATTAAAACATCAGGAGATTCCTTCCGCACCATTATATTCATCGGAGTCTTTTTTGCGTAATAGTTTCAAATTAACACCTACGTTTAGAATTAGTTGGAGAAAAGGGATAGTATATAATTTTTCATTGAGACCATTTGTTGGATATTCTATTCTTGGTGGGAAATCAAATCCTAAATCAAATGGTTACGAAGACGAATATCTCTTTAAGACATTGGAATTGGGATTATTTGCATCATACAAACTTAATAATGTTTCACTTTCAGCAGGAAGCAAGTACAATAGATTTTTAGATATTACGGGTAAATTTTTCGGAAGTTCGGTCGATCCTGCAGGTACAAATCGGGAATGGAAGGAAGAAGATGTGAGCTCCTTATTTAAGAAATGGTCGATTGATTTGGGAGGGAGACTGTCATATACCTATTCTCATTTTACATTTGGTGCAGAAGCATGGTTCAGCTTGTCAGAATTAACAAATAAAGATTTTGAAAATTTTGTTAGCGTAAGTTCTAAAAGATTTCAAATATTAATTGGTTATGAATTGTAAAAAATGACTAACCTCTTTAATCAGCCAAAGGCAGACAGGTAAGTAAAAAGCTAATAGGTAATAAAACACCCTGGCAAAAATAATTTGTAAAAAAAGTAGTTACTTCTATTTGGCATTCTTGTACCGCCATAGGTGGGTAAAATTGTGGCGCCGGTTATCGGCAACACTGGTAGGCATATTAAAATGAAAAATATAATATCATTATTTACATTTTGTTCTTTTATTTTAATTTTAACATCCTCAATTGGATGCAAAAAACATACAACCGCAGTATCAGATATAGAACCTGTAAAGATAAACTATGTTGTCCGACCTCAATATGACATTCCATGGAATTCATTAGCCCATACGGCCTGGCCAAAGGCACTTAAAGATGCTCAGTGTACAGGAAGAAGTTCTTTTGCTGGGCCTTCACAAGGGAAGATTAAAACTACGGTACCATTGGGCCAATACACAACTGACCCGGTAATGGGTACAGACGACCTGTTCTATATAGTTGCAGATTCAAATTTATATGCAATAAGAATAGACGGTACAAAACTGTGGAATAGATTTATAGGAAAGGCGAGTGGCAGCGCGAATTATAACTCTCCGATGGTTACTGCCGATGGTGATATTATAGTTGGTGTAACCGATGGCATATCTGCGTTCGGAAAGGATGGTAATTTACATTGGCATACTCAACTACAGGGATATGTGGTGATAAAATCCAGCGGAATTGATATTCATGGTAATATTTATACAATTACATCATCGGGAACGTTATATGCTATCAGTAAATCAGGAAATATTATTTGGCAGCAAACAGCACCAACCGGCGAATTTAATTGGGGAGCTTCTATTATTAGTTTTTCTCCTGATGGCAGCAGGTTTTATATTGGCGGACGTACAGCGGAACAGTCTCTTTATGTTCTGAATACTAATGGTGTTGTTTTGCGAACTGATTCTTTGGGGGATCAACAAAGGGGAGCAATAAGTATCGATGTAGATGGAAATGTATTTACTTACATAGGCAATGATCTCGTTTCAATTTCACCAACAGGTAAAATCAGATGGCGCATTAAAGGAGTTGGAGAAAACTGGAACGTTACAATTGATCCCAATGGTAATATAGCATATTTATCGAGGGGAAAACTGTTCTTGGTAGACAATGATGGGCAAAAGCGATGGGATATACCTGTTGCCCAGGGTGATTATATTACTCACCTCGTTAGCGATGCTAATGGAACAATTTTTATTGAAACATCTGATGATTTTCAGAATTATGATGTACAGGCGGTGAGTACTTCCGGGACAATTCTCTGGAATGTAACAGTAGCTGCCTATGTTAAGGAGGCTGGCCCAAGCCTGACGCAGAATGGATATCTTTTGTTTCCGCATTCAAATTATTATCCATCACCAAAACAGTTGTACATTATTGAATAATCTTAAGTAATAAATTTGTTGTCAGCGCCTAACCTCTTTAATCAGCCAAAGGCTGACAGGTAAGTAAAAAGCCAATAGAGAAAAAGGGAAAATAATAATCCGGCATCAAAGCTAACTGCCGTTTTGATAAATCCACAGCTAACCAGGTTTATAAAATTTCATCAAATAATTTTACTTATCAGGACTCCCCACCTTCAATAAGTTATTATTGGACTGTCAAATATTAGCCAACCGATAGGTTATTAACCACGTGTAATATTCATTTCAGCAAAAATTTGCACAATCCATAAGGCATAATTTTGGCATTTGTTAAGATTAGTGATTCGGAAACAACAAAGGGTTGGTATATGGAACACGTACTTAATTTCGAACAAAATTCTCTTGGAATAGATGGAAGGAATGCATCAAGGCATTTAATACAACAGTTCAGGCTAAGAGAAAACATCGTTAAAGCCGGCATAATGATTAACGGCGCTGAATATGAAAGAGCAATTGAAACCCTTAATGATGTGTTAATGGATGACCCGAATAATACTGATGCATTGAATGATTTAACTACAGCTTACATTCTTAACGGCAATTCAATTAAGGCAATGAGTACAATATTCAGGGTGCTGGAATTAACACCTGATGATGAGTTTGCACTTGAAAAACTTTCTTATCTAAAAAACAGGAGTGTAACTGAAAAGAGGAGTTCCAGGAAATAAAAAGCTTACCGGAATCTGAAGACCAGGCTTAATGTTTAGTCTGCGGCATATCCAGCATTTCACACTTCATATTAAAAGACCTCTGCGCATTCATAAAATCCGTTTCTTTAACATTTATCTTTGAATTAGGATTGCCGTCCAGCAAAGCAGAGTAGGCAGGCGGGCTGGCGTGTGTACGCTGAAAGATTACAAAATATTTTTGTGTATGTATACCGATTGATGTTTTAACTGTGTCACCTTCGCTGTTAAGAAAATAATGCTCGTACTCTGATAAAGAATCGATGCTGTGAGTTAATTCAGTAAGCATATTGCTTTTGTCAAATACAGAATCAATGGAATAAATCGGCTGCCCTGCCAGGTTATAGTGCATCATCGAACGACTCATTTCCCCTTTTTCATTCCAGCTTTTCTTCCAAACATCAATAACATCTCCTCTCAGGTTTACTTTTTTAATTGTGCTGGATCCACCCGGCTGATCCGGGTTTGTAATCAGTGAATCGTATGTAAAAACTTTTGTGCTGTCGATTGGTTTAACCACTGGTTTGGGTTTTTCACAGCGGTTGGTTAGTAATATTGTTAATAATAGAACAGGAATAAGAGTAAAATATTTTTTCATATTTCTGAGCCGGGCTAATCGTTTCTCCGGAAATTAGATTGAATTCAGGAAAAGCATTGGTTCCAGGATCCCTTAATAATTATTTATTCTCTTAAAATAATATGGCACTTCCACAGGTAATCTTCAACATATTAATTTGAGCTAAGTAAATTTAATAAATTTTATTATGCGTTTTAATTAACATTCAGCAAAGAAAATAAAACCCCGGCGAACCGGGGTTATGGAGAGAGCTTGTTTACTCTATGAGGACATATGAAAAATTATTTTACCAACAACATCTTGTTTGATTCGATAAATGAACCGGATTCTAACCTGTAAAAGTATATCCCGCTTGAAAATTCCTTACCGTTAAATTCAACTTCATAAACCCTGTTTGCATCTGCTTTGCCATTGAATAATGTTGCTACAAGGCACCCGATTGTATTATAAACTTTCAGTTTAACTTCCTGTTCATTATTAACTGCAAATCTTATTCTTGTAGAAGGGTTAAACGGGTTAGGATAATTCTGATCAAGTACAAAATCACCAGGGAAATTGCCTGCTTCAACTTCAACAATGTTGCTGTAAGCAAATGTACCATCGTTATCAATTTGTTTTAAACGATATGATATTTTTCCGAATGTAATCTGGTCATCTGTAAAGTTATAATACTTTGGAGAATTACTATTTCCATTACCTTCAACAAATCCAATATTCTCCCACGTCTCACTTCTTACGTCTCTCGTCTTACGTTCTACCTCAAAACCGTAATTGTTAACTTCGGTTTTTGTTTCCCATTCCAATTCAATTTTATTGTTTGCATACTTTCCAGTAAAAGTTGAAAGTTCAACCGGCAACAAAGAAAGTGCATGATCTGAAAAATAAAATTGATCAAATTCAGCCGCTGCCTGTGCATCGGGCGTATTAGTAAATGTTGCCATAACCCCGATATAACCATTATTAAAATTTTTATAAGTTGAATCAACAAACTCACCCTGGAATTGGCTGGCTGTATATACACTTGGAACTACAGTAGCTGCTGCACCATCTCCGCTAAATTGTGGTAAAGGTGAAGTGAATATCTGCCAATTTGAATCTTCAAACCTGACTACCCATAAGACAAAACCTATATCTTTCAAACCTGTCGGAACAAAGTCCGGAGATACAAATAATACCTGGGGTACAGAATTAACAACTTTTTCAAATACGATTTTATTTACATCACTGCCATCACCAAACCTGATTCTATATCCGTCTACGCCATGTGCTGTTAAACTCGGCTGATCGGCCCAAAGCCAAACATAACTCCGGTTTGTATTATCTACAGACTGGTTTCTTCTTCCAATCCAAAATCCCCAGGATTGCTCAGTTCCCCAGGACTCTTTTTGCGTAGTTAAATAGACTTTTCCTCTTGGATTTCCTACTCCGTTTAATCTTAGCGTGTATGAACCTGAAATTCCATTTGTAACATCACTTTTTGTTACAACCTGCCAATATGTAACATCTCCTGTCCATACCGGATTCGTTGTAAAATTTCCATCTTTGAATGAATCGATTAGTTCAACCTGTGAAAAAGATAAAGATGTAAAAGATAAGATCGAGATGATTAAAATTTTTGTAAATGTTATGGTTTTCATACTCCCCTTCTTGCTAATATAAAGACTTAACTTGACTTTATTATCGATAAAAACGGAAATTACTTAAGGGTAGGAGGAAAAAATTTTATTGGCAAATATGCTGCCAATGAAGGGTTTTGGAAAAATAAAACCCCGGCGAACCGGGGTTGAACATTAATAAGATTGACAGATTTTGAAAATCTGTTATATCTGTAATACATCTGTTACTTAATCAGCAACATTTTATGCGATTCGGTAAATGAACCTGACTCTAACCTGTAAATGTACATACCGCTATTGAATTCTGATGCATCAAATTTAATAGTATATGAACCAGCTTTTTTTATTTCATCTACGAGAATTGCAACTTCTTCACCAATAATATTAAAAACAGAAATTTTAACATTTCCTGTACGCGGTACTGAATACCGGATATTAGTTGAAGGATTAAACGGGTTGGGATAATTCTGTTCAAGCGCATACTTATCAGGTATGGTACCAGTAAAAACACTTACAACAGTTGAATATTTAAATTGCCCGTTATTATCAATTTGTTTCAGCCTATAAGAAATCGTTCCGGAACTAATATCTTCATCATTAAAACTGTAATGTTTTGGAGTATTTGAGTTTCCATTACCACTAACAAATGCAATCTTTTCCCAGCTTTCGTTGTTTTGTGTACTGGTTTTTCTTTCAATATCAAACCCGTAATTATTTACTTCAGTCTGCGTAGTCCATTTTAACTGGATAGTACCGTTTTCATATTTTCCATTAAAAGAAGAAAGTTCAACAGGTAATGCAGCATCAATGTCTGTTTCCCACAATCCTCTTCCAAATGTGCCTGCCCGAAGTTTATTTGTACCTCCTGTATAAAGAACCTCTAATTCAGAAACAACTACATTCGGTAAACCGTTGCTGAATGAAACCCAATCATTTAATCCGTCTTTTACATAAACACCAACATCGGTACCTACAAATAAAACATTACGGTCGGTTGCAACCTTGTAATAAACTATACTCATTATCGGAAGATTAGGGAGACCGGTTGAAATACTATTCCAGTTTGCACCACCGTCAGTAGATTCATAAACTTTTTCGCCTAAAGTATAGCCGCCAACTGTAAACCAGACAGTATTGGGGTCATTATCTTTTACAGCTATGTATGTAATGCTGTTAGAAAGGGAAGGCAGAGTAATTGAAGTCCAGTTTGTTGCACCACCATCTGTAGTCTTCCACATATTTGTTTGATCTGCTGTATAAAGAATATCAGAATTAGAAGGTGCAATTGCAAGAGAACGTAATTTAGTCGATGAACTCAAGACCTGTGAAGCAGTTGCCCACGAACTTGTATTACCCCTGTCTGTTGTTTTCCAGATCCTGTCATATCCCACAAAAAGTGTTGCACTATTATTAGGATCAATAATATAAGGCGTTACCCAGGCACCAAGTGGCTGTCCACCTGGAATATTGGCAGTAATATAACCATTCTGAAATGTTGAACCATTTATACTTCTTTGAATTTGTCCTTGCACATAAGTAGCATACATATAATTAGAATTAGAATAATCCACGATGCATTCCATCCCATCACCACCGGTCACATCACTCCAGAACCCGTTGTATAGCTTTGATCCATTATCCTGCAAACCTGTTAATACTGTTGTGGTGTTTGTTTGTGAAACCCCGATTCTATAAATCTGGCTGATTACCATTCCATTTGTTAAATCATTCCAGGTTGTCCCAACATTTGTAGTTTTATAAATACCGCCATCATTTCCTTCAAAAAGAGTTGAACTATTTTGATATGCAAGCACATGTTTATCTGCGTGTACAACAGCTACCTGTGGTGGCATATTGTAAGTAGTAGAGGTTGTCCAATTATTAATAGCAGTAAAGGTAGAACCACCATCGATTGACTTCCACGTAGTAACACCGCCAATAAAAACTATATCTGCATCAGAAGGATCAACTGCGATACACCAGTCGTACGAGCCCTGCCCACCGGAGCCGCCTGAACCATCAGTATAATATCCAAGCATTCCTGCGGGTGAGCCAGGATTGACAACTAAAAAACTTACACCGCTGTCTGTAGATTTATAAACACCTAAAACACCACCACTTGGATTTGCAGAAATTAAATAAACTACTGTTGGATCAGCCGGAGTTACAGCAATTTCTCCACGACGTCCCCCGGGAACTGTTTCATCAATAACCCAGTTTTCACCACTATCTGTTGATCGATTAATATATGTTGAACCAAAGCCATAGCTTGATGCATACATTATTGTCGGATCACCGGGTTTAAACTCTATATCTATCCATAAATTATTTGTCTTTTGAGTCCAGGTTGCTCCGGCATCAGTGGATTTAAAGATACCCGAAGTTGATGGATTCCCATCCCACATTGCTGCAAATAGTATGGTATGATCAGATGGATGCATTAAGAGACTAGTGATTAGCTTTCCTTCACTTGTACTATATGATAATCCAGTAGTATTCCATGTTACTCCACCATCTATAGATTTCAGAACCCCGATGCTAACATTGTCTGCAAACTGACCTCCGCTAAGCGTAGCCATACTACCTCTATCTCTATCGCCTGTTGCAATATAAATGATATCCGGATCCGTATAATCAACAACTATTGCACTCACACCTAATACTGTTTCGCTATTATTTAGTATTGTCCAGCTATTTCCGCCAACAGTGGTTTTCCAGATGCCGCCGGATGGACTGCCAACCCAAAATGTATTTGGATCAGTAGGATGAAATGCTATACAATTTATTCTTCCAATACCGGCATAACCACCTAAAGAAGAATTTGTTCCTAGATTGCTCCAGCTTTCATTATAATTTACTTTATTCAGGTTGTTATGAGTACTTTTATATTTTTCATATTCATCAACCGAACTGGTTGTCGGAAATGCTCCTGTTTTTAGGTTTACCCTTTGTTCCCAATAATATTCCCAGCGTTTATATAGGCTCCAGCCCGGAGCTCCTCCATCTTCACCGTCTTCATCAACTATACCTCCCTTCTTAAGACTTCTTGAATCCCGGTAGTCTTCCATTTTACTTTGTATTTCTTTAAACGTTTTTGGACTGTCTTCATAAAGTGAAGGTATTTTATTACTTGTTTTATTTTGAGCAAATAAGATTGAGCAGAATAATACTACTAAAAAAGCAATGATTGTTGTAATTCGTTTCAATTGGTTCCCTGTTTGTTTGGAAATGAAATTAATAAATGACAAAAATTATGCCCTGAAAAGGCTTTAAAATAATCCGTTTAACGAGATTATAAATTTGATAATTTTACTTGATTGTAAGATTTTCTTGAAGCTTGTACAGAAAGCTAAACCCCTAAATTTGAAAAGTTCTCTTAGGTTTATAAATGAAAATAATCTATAGATTAATAATAATTAAAGTTAATGAAATACTGATTAAAAAATTGTTAAAAGTTTCGTGATTAGCAGGTATTGTTTTAAATAAAAACCCCGGCGAACCGGGGTTAGATTAATGATCTGATATAACAAATTAAAAAATTATTTAAGTAGCAACATCTTCTTTGTAGAATTATATGTTTTTGATTTCAGAGAATAAAAATATAACCCGCTTGGAAATCCTGAAGCATCAAACTTAATTTCATAAATATATCCCGGCTCTGTCAATTCGTTAAATATTTCCGCAACTTCTTTACCAATAGTATTGTAGATTTTTAACGTAGTAAACTCGGAAGTTTTCATCCCAAATTTAATTGTAGTAGAAGGATTAAACGGATTTGGATAGTTTTGCTCCAATACGAAATTAGCAGGCATCTCACCGGCGTCCACTTCAACAATATTACTGTATTCAAATTTTCCATCGTTATCTATTTGTTTTAACCTGTATGAATATTTTCCATAACCTGAATTTCTATCAGAAAAAGTATATTCTTTTGGTGAGTTGCTGTTCCCATTGCCTTCAACAAAACCTATTTTTTCCCAATATTGTAATTTTGAAATTTTGTAATCTTCCAATCTTTCAATTTCAAACCCGTAATTGTTCACCTCAGTTTTGGTTACCCATTTAAGAAGTATTCCATCTCTTTTAATTAATGCTGTAAATGAAGTCAGCTCTACAGGAAGTGCTTTTGAAATTATATAATTTACATCAACTTTTCCGAAACCATTGTAAAAATCACAGGTTCCGTTTTCCGAACCATATTCTCTTGCAAGAACCCGGGCAGAATCAAAACTACAATCTAGTGTATTAGATATATAAGCTAATTGACCTGCAATATATCCATTGGAATAACTTGAATAATAAGAACCCGTAATCGGGTCAACTGAAAAAAACTCAAGTGTGTAACCTGTCTGATTACTATCTTCACCCGCTCCTGTAATAACCACCGGGGAATTGATTACATCCCCAAAAAATACCTGGCAATAGGAATTGCTGCCCGCAGGCATAACCAGTTTTATTGATGGATAGTTTGGAGCAAGGTTGAGCCCGGTTGTAAGTCCGGTAGTTGAACGAATGATAAGGTCATAATCATTTGCAACGGCGTAATCAAAACTTGATTGAAGAGTATTTGAATATAATATTGCCTCCCCTGCAAATTGAGTGTTATCATAACTGCTGTAGCCTATTAAAAAAGCATTCTTTACATCTTCATCGTGCTGACCGCCGTAACCTGAGATAATAACTTTATCAACCTGCTGAGCACAAACTATTAAGCCGGGCAGCAGGATAATAGTTAAATATATTATTAACCTGTGTATCAATTTTCCCCCCATTTGTTCTTACAGGAAAATGAAATTTCTATTAATAAATTGTTTTAGGTTTTAGGAAGGAACTATTTAACAATCAAGGCTCCCCCCGGCAACCTTTTCATATTAATATTTATCGAGGTTAAATACCTACGACTGTATTATACTTAACATATATTCGGAGATAAGTGGAAAAAATTTAGTGTGGTTAAGCTCAGTGATAAAGATATGAACCGGAAAACAGAGAAATTCAAAAAATGATCTAATGAAGAATAATTTCTATGATTCGCATTTTTAAATTTTATTATCAAATAAAAAAGCCCCGCAAAGGGGCTTTTATAAATTTTCTGTTTCGAGTGATTACTTAAGTAAAAGCATTTTCCTGCTTTCAATTTTGTTTTCGGTTTCCAGCCTGTAATAGTAAACTCCGCTTGATAATTCTTTACCCATTCCAGTTGTTGAAAATTCAAGCTCGTAAATCTTTCCTTCTTTAGCAACACCATCAAATAATGTTTGGAGCTTATTACCAAGAACATTATAAACATTTAGTTTAGCATGTTGTGTTTTCGTTAATGCAAACCGGATTATCGTTGATGGATTAAATGGATTTGGATAGTTCTGCTCAAGAGTATATTCGTCCGGGATTTCTCCGGCATTAACTTCAATAACATTACTATATTCAAATTGCCCGTCATTATCTATTTGTCTAAGTCGGTAAGAATATTTCCCGTAATTTACATAGGAATCAGTAAAGGAATATTCCTTGGGTGAATTGCTGTTTCCGTTTCCTTCTACAAATCCAATTTTCTCAAACTGTTCATTTGCTGTTGCTCTTTCAATATCAAAACCATAATTATTTACTTCTGTTTCAGTTCTCCACAATAATTCAACACCCGTCTTAGTAGTTTTAGAAGTAAATGATGATAGTTCTACAGGAAGATTAGCTTCAATTTCCAGGATCGTTGTAGCACTTGTAGCACTCTGTCCATCAGGGTTTGTAATCGTAACAGGATATAATCCCACAGTTGCACCATTAGTATTTAAATTTAAGGTTACCTGGGTTGGGCTATTATAAGTTACACTGGTAACAGATACACCACTTCCAGGTATTGAGGCTGTAATGTGATTTGGAAATCCTGTTCCCGGATCATAGAATCCTGAACCATTAACAACCGGACCGGTAATTACAACATCTACAGAAGCCAGATTTTGCATAACAGCATTTGGTGCAGCTGTAGTTGGCGTTACAGGCGGCGGAGCTAAAAGCTGAACAACTCTTACTCCCCAGCTATTTGTAGCATCACAAAATTCCTGCGCTGTCCACATTGTCATATCATCATTAGGGTCTAAAGATGTATATGAATAATCACCCCATCTGCGTCCACCTGAACCTCCCGGATCACTTGGCGGATTATAATTAGTTGTGGTGGTTGTATATCCCGGGAAGGTACTTCCACCAGGTCCATCTCTCATTGTACCTAAATGCATCACCGGAAAGTCTGCCAGTTGTAAAAGCATTAATTCTTTCACTTGGTTCCCGCAATGCTGCAACCAAGTGCTGCGTGTCCTTGCCCGGAAACCATGATGGATGGGATCCAATAATTTCGTCTGATTTGAATTACTAGCATTGCCACTATTATCATAAAAAGTTCCTGTTTGAACTAACAGTTGGTGTCGTATTTAAATTGTTGATTTCATACCATCTTGCAGCATCTCTGTTTGCATTGTTTGTTGAAGCTACACCGATTTCTCTTACACCAATATTATGTGCAGTCCACAAACTTCCATTTCTCAAATGCGCTGCAAAAAGTCTATCGTCCAGTGCATCGAGATATTCCATTGCTTGCTGGAGTACTACTATTTCCCTTGATGACGAACTATAATCGGGAAACTGGTTGTTACATGTTGTGGGAACAGAAATATTTGCTGACATTGTTGGAGTACCAGCAGGATCTGTTATTCTTCTAAGAATGAAAGTACTCAAAATTGTAATAATTTACACCGATAAAATATCCAACTGCGACTAGCGCCAGTATTATTTGGATCATAATTATCAACACCTCGTGGTGCATAAGGTCCTGTAGTACCGGAAATGAGATTATTAAAGATAGTGCCAGTCACGGTGCCGCCTCCAAAGAATGAGGCTTTGTTTAAAACGTATCCTCGACAATTTACAAATGAACCTGCTACTGTAAATTGATCTGTTCCTATGTAAAGTGCATCAGCATCAATTCCTAGTGAAGGATAATCATCATAATAGGTTGGGTTTTGATAATACGTAAATGTCCAGGTGGTTCCCCCACTAATAACTGATCCATCAGTCCAAGCAAATAAAATTCTGTTTGGTCTTGAAAGCGCTCCTGTACTTGAGTTTACTGTAACATCAACAATTGTTAAAAACCACCTGCCTGATAACCTGTCATACCTGACATTCGGATCCGATGTATATGTGATTTCACTGGCTGTGGGAGGAGTAGTAACTAAACTAAAAAATCCATCGGGATCAGCATCAATAACTCCATCGGCAGCGCCTGTAGTTTTGTCAAACGTTCTAAGTCTTCCATTCACAAATACAACATATTGTGTTGGGCCAACTGCGCCCATCACATCAGGCGGAAATGCTAAAGCATCAGCCAAAGTCGCACCTGTAAAACTTATTCCTAATGTTTGTGGTGCAGAGGAAGGGGCTTGATAATTATTTTCCAATGGTGGCCATTGAGATACTTCTAAAGCACCCGGTGCCTGTGGAAGATTTTCACGGTTTGGTTCCTGCAGACCTAATTCATAGTTTCTCTTTATAAATCCCGGTGGATAAAAATTAGCCCAGTGCTGCATCAATTCGACAGTGGTTGCGTGAACTAACGGAGCACAATTAATTCTTACTCCCGGATATTTCCTGGGCAAATGAATTAATTAAAAAAACACTGCTGATAAAGAACGACAGTATATATTTACTCATTTATATTTTCTCCAGAATTGTTTTTTCTACTTTGTAATAATTGGAATAAATTTGATGTTGCATTTGCTAACCAACCAGGTGAATAATTTTTTTAATTAGTAAATCTTTTAATTTCCTGTTGCAAATTTTCAGTTCAGATTTACCAGTGAAGTATTGCTGAATTGACTTATTAATATTCTGAGGATTAATTTGTGCGGTTATGGAACTAACCAGTAAAAGAAATGCTGCAATTGGCGCTGGTATATGTTTGTATATATAAATTCCCATCCGTAAGGGCAATAAATCTGTATTTTAATAAGAAAATGAAGGAATTTAACATACCGCCACCAATTGATGCCTTAAATATTAAGATAATTCCTTTAACTAACAAGTTTAACTTTAATTATATATAAAGTTATGGTATTCCTCTCTCATAAAAGGGTTAGAAATTCAGCTTATTTTTGTTAAAGTCCCTTTCGGACTTTTCAGAATAGGGTCCTAAGAGCTTAGACTCCATTTCGGAATTTTCAGAATGCAACTCTAAGGGCTTAGGCTCACTTTCCGGATTTTCAGAATACAACTCTAAAGGCTTAGACTACCTTTCCGACTTTTCGGAATACGACTCTAAAGGCTTAGACCCACTTTCCGACTTTTCAGAATACGACTCTAAGAGCTTAGACCTGCTTTCCGATTTTTACGAAAGCCACTCTAAAAGATTTTTGCTGTTTTGGGGGTTTTTGTTGGATTGTTAATAAATAATTTGGAAGTTTGCAATAAATAAACAGGGAGTGCTTATCCTGATAACTACAGTATACTCTAATCTTAATAAAAATCTATTTGAATGATATTAGGAATGAGAATTAAGATTTTAATTCCTGAATGGATTATTTTCATTTAGGTTAGATTTATATTAGGATAACAAAGCACCCCTGAATTCCTGATAAGTAATAGTTAGGTTTTTAATTATATATTTAATTATAGCATTGCCAAGGAAAATGATTAAACCTTTCAATTAATCAGAATATTTAAACCGATATGAAAAAATATTTTGAAATAATTTCATTGACGATATTTGTTTTAATTATGTTACATGTTTATCATGTTCCGCATCTGTTAAATCAAATAATTTAGAAAATAAAAATGGAAAATTTAGAAAAATTGAAGCTTATAAATTCAATTTTAAAAATGATTCTATACCGAAAAGTATGATTCATCTTCAAACAAAATATATTGATTCTGCAGGATTATTAACTAAAGAAATAAAATATGACACAATTGGAGCACACAGTTGGATAAACGTCAATCCTAAAACCGAACCCCCTCCTGAATCTCATGATATTGTTACAAGGCGAATAGAGAAGATACAATCAGAGTGGCTTCTATCTCTTAAAGAACTATTTTCATGATAAAAAACTTGACACTGTTAAAACCAAGATATATGAATCTGATGAATACAAATATGATATAAATTCTAGAATAATTGGTCGGGTATATTGCCGTGAAGACACTTTTCATTTACATAGTACTTGGAAGTATAATTCCTTTGGAGATTTAATCGAAAAGAATCATAAATATCACGATAGTCTGATGAATTTTAAGAGAATGTATTTCTATGATGAAAATAGAATCTTAATTAAAAAGAAGCTATTGAATGATGTTGATTTGCTTCGAAGGGAAGAAATATATAATTACAATGTGAAGAATCAACTGATTAAGATGATAGCAAATGTTCCACCAGTCAATCCAGCCAGTATAACTAATTATGAATATGACAGCGTAGGCAATTTAATTAAATATAGTACTTACAAGAGTAATGATTCTAGTTATTCATGGATTTCTTATAAGTACGATGATAAAAACAGAAAGACAGATATATTTGATAATTATTCTTTCCATAATGTTTTCGTATATGATGAAATAGGAAATATTATTGAAGAAAGTAACTACTATGGCGATAACGATATTGTTTGGATGTATCTTTATATAAATGATGATTATCAAAATATGCTAGAGCAGTACGTTTATGAGCAAGATCATAGTATTTCAGTTATATTGTATACTTATGAATATTATTAGAATATAAAAATCTCAGAAAACCTAACAAGCGCCTCAACGCCGACCGCCATTTTAGTTCGGCGGATTTACGGCTAAACAATTGGGGAATTGTGGGTAACCTGGCGTAGCCGTTATGGGCGGACGCGTTAGCCGCAACTCCGTTATACCGGTAGGTAAAAAATGAAATATTTAAATTATATTGTAGTGATCACTTCATTCAGCTTTTTAAGCTTTTCTCCAGTTGAAAGTACTTCAAGAATTTTTACAACAAATTGTCACCAAACATTTCACTTTTTCTTTCTTAGTCAAGGAAGTCCAACATTTTGGATTGGTGAAGATTTAAGCGGCGAATGTAATTATTCAAGATTATTACAAATTGGAATTAAAAATTCAACAGTCTCTGTTTCAAAATCAGAATTAAAAGAATATAACAATTGGGGAAGATACCAGAACTACATTCCCTTTTCAACATCTATAAAGAAGAGCCTCTAAAATTAATGGATGATGTTTGGGAGAACAAAGATATAAAAATATTGCCACCCGCTTTCGATTCATTATTATACAAAGAGTTTAATGAACATATTGTCAAAGGAGGAAGTAATGCAATTTCGTGGTTTAATTTAAAGGGGAACAAAGGAATTAAACTACCTAACATAGAAAGGATAAAAACAAAATTATTATTCAGCTTTAAAACTGGTTTGTATATAAATTATGAAATATCCGAGGTTCATTATTTCCCAAAGAAATATATTATAGTGTTTACTCATCAACCTCAAATAGCAGTTGGTTTAGATACTATGGATGGTTTTTTAATTTTTAAAATTGAAAAAGATACATAAATCAAAAACCGGTATAACCCGCGGCTCAAGGCGACAGCGATTTCGCTCTTGGCAATTTTGGGGTTTTCGGGTTTGTCATTCCGTTTTTAGTTTCTTGTGCAACTTAGTTCTTGTTATGAATGATTTTTTTTAATTATAAAATTTACTAATTAATTTGGCTTTGCTGTTCTGGGCTGCGCCTTAGCCGCAAGCCGTTAGGCAGTTAGTATTAGTAAATTAGGAATCTATATTAATATGAAGAATTTAAATACCCCTGAAATAAATGAAATACTATCCTTACGAATAAGTAATTTTATTTACGAACTTCCTGATACCCAAATAGATTTTGAACCTTTTTCTAATTTATCTTTGAATGAAGATGAAATAAATAGAGCAAAATTTTGTCTTTACATTTTTAACTTAACTTATTCCTATTACATTATTAACTTATGTTTTGTCCACCATCAAGAAGTTATAAAACCATTATTAGATACCATCCATAAAAAATTTCGCGATAAATTAGATTCAAGTTATTCAAATAATTGGTTTACATTTAATAATATCATATTACTTGAAGATGAAAAAAAATATATAATTCAAAAATTACGCTCATTAGGAATTGATTTTGACGAAAAGACAAAAACTTCTTTAAGAGACATATTTGATTTTATTTATGACAAAAGATACCCAGTTTATTATTCTGGAATTTTGAAAGCTAAGACACAAGAAGAAGTACAAAACCCATTTTACCAATTATCTTTAAGTTTTACTCATCATTTCCTTGGAAAGCAAGAAAGCAAATTTGCGTATGAGTTTTCAATTTATTCTAATATTAGAACTATGAACATTCTTTTTGATTTTATTAGCAAAAATATTGAGGATTTATATGAGTGATGAATATTTTATCCTAAAGCCACCTGGTAGAGATTTTAATGTTTCAGACTATCTTCATTCCCTTATTCCAGATATAAAATCCTATAAAGTTGATAACAAAAAATTTACTTTGTTAACTGATAAAACGATTAATTCTAAAAGATTCAAAAAGATATACCAAGCTAACATAACATTTGACCCAGTACCAAAAGGGACGTTAAATATTTCAAAAACTGCCAGTGAGGAAGTTTATATTGAACTTCTTGTACATAGCCTTAAAGAAATGCTACATACGATTGACCTACAATTATACATATCAATATTAATCTGGGAAGAAAAAGCTTTTGCAAAAGCTGAATCATTAAATATCGAAATTACACCAAACTTAATTTTGTTTGAAAAAGTGTTCACCTTTATTAAGTGTGGTTACTCTACCAATTTTAGAATTTTAATTGACTTATTTGGAATGCCAAGTAATATCTATTTCGGTTTTGAAAATTATTTTGACCCTAATGTACAATTACCAATTAAATGATAAAGGAAAAAGTTTAACAATTAATTTAAAAAACTGCCTAACCAGCCAATCAACCCGACCGCCTATTCGCATTCGGCAATTTATAAATTTTAATGTTGGTTGTTCCGATTCAGCTAACTTGTTCAACTTAGTCGTGCTAATTAACAAACTTGCAAACCGTGCTTGCGAAGAAAGATAAGCACAGTTTGCTAAACCTGCCTACCGGCAGGCAGGTCTTTGGCTTTGTCGTTTTAATCTGCATCGTAGTTCTGGGCAGCAGCTTAGGCGCAACTTCGTTAGGTATTTAAAGGGAAATATATGAATCCATCAATAAACAAAATTGTAATTTATTCAAAAAATATTGAAAAGATGGTCCGGTTCTATGAAAATTATTTTGATTTCAAAAGGCATACTGAGGTGGGCGACAGAATAGTTGAACTGATATCCCCACACGGAGGAATTAGTTTGATGATTCACCCTGCTGGTAAAGGGATAAAAGAAGGCCAAGTAGTTATTAAACTAGTGTTTGACGTAATAGATGTTGAAAAGTTTAGAGAAAAATGTGCAAAAAAGGGATTGAAGTTTGGTGCAATCCATAAAGCTAATGGGTATGTTTTTTCTAATGCAAAAGATCCTGGCAAAAATTCCATTTCAATATCTAGTCGGGCATTTAGAATAAAAGCCTAGCCAGCGCCTCAACGTCGTCCATACAATCGGTTCGGTATTTTCTAAAGATTCATTGCAAACAAAATAGATGAAAATAGTTTACTGTAATATGAGTCCTCCCAATTATTACATTTTGCTGTGAAAGTATTAATTACAGGAGCCACGGGAGTAATCGGGTTAAGACTATGCCGGAAGCTAATCGACCGCGGTGACAGTGTTACAATTCTGTCAAGAAACCCTGAATCAGCAAAATTGAAAATTGCCGGTGCAAAAGAATATTTACAATGGAATTTTGAACAACCTGAAAAATGGAAAGAATTTTTAAATGGAAAAGATGTTGTTATTCATCTCGCAGGAATAAATCTGAGTTCTAAAAGATGGAATGAAAAATTTAAGAAGAAAGCTTATGAGAGTAGAATAACAAGCACGAGAAATTTAGTCGATGTAATTGAATCACTTGATAAAAAACCGAACACATTTTTATGTGCTTCAGCAGTTGGTTATTATGGAAACCGGAATGAGGAATTGTTAACTGAAAATTCTCTACCGGCAAATGATTTTCTTTCAGTCTTGTGCAAAGATTGGGAGAAGGAAGCTTTCCAAGTGGAACAATTTGGAGTCAGAAGGGTTTCTATAAGAACGGGATTAGTTTTAAATAGAGGTGAAGGACTTTTGAAAAAATTACACCTGCCTTTTAAAATATTCGTGGGCGGTCCGCTTGGAAATGGCAATCAATGGTTTCCCTGGATTCACATTGAGGATATTGTCGGAATTTATCTACACGCAATAGATAATGAAAATATTCAGGGATCCGTAAACTCAGCTTCACCCGGAATAGTTAGGATGAAAGAATTTGCAAAGACTTTCGGAAAAATTTTAAACCGGCCTTCCCTTTTCCCTGTTCCAAAATTTGCTTTAAAGTTAATCGCTGGTGAATTAGGCAATCACGCAACAGACAGTCAGAAAATTTCTGTGGAAAAATTATTGAAAAGCAGATACAAGTTTAAATTTGAAGATCTTGAAACAGCACTTAAAGATTTATTGAAATGAATTGTAGAGACGCATCGCAATGCGTCTCTACTTAAGTAGATTAATACCTGTAGTAATCAGGTTTGAAAGGTCCCTCAACAGTAACACCGATATATTCAGCTTGTGTTTGAGTTAACGTATCCAATTCAGCACCAAGTTTTTCAAGATGCAGCATTGCTACTTTTTCATCAAGATGCTTTGGTAAAACATAAACTTCATTTTTATAATTTTTATAATTCTGCCACAACTCAAGTTGCGCTAGCACCTGGTTGCTAAATGAATTCGACATCACAAATGAAGGATGTCCCATTGCACAACCAAGATTAACTAATCTGCCTTCAGCCAGAACAATTATATCATTTCCATCAACATTGTATAAATCAACCTGCGGCTTAATTGTATTTTTTGTTTTGCCGTAATTCTTATTTAACCAGGCCATATCTATTTCGTTATCGAAGTGACCGATGTTACAAACAACAGTTTTGTCTTTCATTTTCTTGAAATGTTTTTCATTAACTACATTGTAATTACCGGTAGCTGTAACAACAATATCAGCTTCATTAATCGCATTTTCCATCTTTCTAACTTCATAACCTTCCATTGCAGCCTGTAATGCACAGATAGGATCAATCTCTGTAACAATCACTCTGACTTTTGCATTCTTCAGAGATTCCGCAGAACCTTTTCCAACATCGCCGTAACCTGCAACAACCGCTACTTTTCCGGCAAGCATTAAATCTGTTGCTCTTCTAATAGCATCAACCAATGATTCCCGGCAGCCGTATTTATTATCAAACTTTGATTTAGTAACTGAGTCATTAACATTAAAAGCCGGAATAGGTAATGTTCCTTTTTTCATTCGATCATATAGACGATGTACACCAGTTGTTGTTTCTTCCGAAAGTCCTTTAATACCTGATGCAAGTTCAGGATAACTATCGAACACCATATTAGTTAAATCACCGCCATCATCTAAAATCATATTTAGAGGTTTGCTTTCATCACCAAAAAATAAAGTTTGCTCTATACACCAATCGAATTCTTCAGCATTCATTCCCTTCCACGCAAAAACCGGAATACCGGCAGCAGCTATTGCAGCAGCGGCATGATCCTGGGTTGAAAAGATATTGCAGGAAGACCATTTCACTTCGGCTCCGAGTTCAACCAGGGTTTCGATAAGAACAGCAGTCTGAATTGTCATATGTAAACATCCGGCAATCCGTGCACCTTTAAGTGGTTTTGAAGTTTTGTATTCTTCCCTGATCGCCATCAAGCCGGGCATTTCGGCTTCAGCAAGCATTATTTCTTTCCTGCCCCATTCGGCAAGTGAAATATCTTTCACTTTATATTTTAAAGACATATCAATTTTCTTTTCAGCTACTTCCATTTTTTTACCTCATTTTTTTTATAAACATTTCATTCCCTGAAAACAACAGAGATAATTTTAAGTTCGGATAAGGGAATATAAAAAACTATGCGTACTTCTTAAAGACAGGAACAAGGTCTAACTCTTCCCAGGTAAATCCTTCCTCATTTCTCCCAAAATGCCCGTATGCAGATGTTTTTTGATATATAGGATTTCTGAGTTTTAATCTTTCAATTATTCCTTTGGGAGTTAGGTTCACTTCCTTATTAATCATTTCTGATATTTTTGAATCAGGTATAACGCCTGTTCCTTTTGTATCAACATACACCGAAACGGGATCAGCAACACCGATTGCATAAGCAACCTGTACCAAACATTCTTTAGCAAGTCCGGCAGCAACAATATTTTTTGCAATGTGTCTTGCTGCGTAAGTTGCGCTCCTGTCAACTTTAGATGGATCTTTTCCCGAAAATGCACCACCGCCATGAGGTGCCCATCCACCATAAGTATCAACAATAATTTTTCTTCCTGTTAAACCACTATCGCCATGCGGTCCGCCTATTTCAAATCTTCCTGTTGGATTAACAAAATATTTTGTTTTGGAATCTATGAGTTCAGCAGGGATAACTTTTTTGATAACATGTTCTATAGCATCTTCTTTAATTTTTTTCTGATCTGCATCTGCATCGTGCTGAGTGGAGATAACAACTGCATCAACTCTAACAGGATTTTTATTCTCATCATATTCAACAGTGACCTGCGATTTCGAATCTGGTCTCAGGTAAGGCATAGTTCCATTTGAAGCTTTACGAATATCGGCAAGTTTTTTAACGAGCTTATGAGCATACATAATCGGCATTGGCATCAGTTCAGGAGTCTGATCACAAGCATAACCGAACATTATTCCCTGGTCTCCTGCGCCGCCTGTATCGACTCCCATCGCAATATCAGACGATTGGGAATGAATTGCATTAAGCACTGAGCAGGACTCAGAATCAAATTTGTAATCAGCTTTTGTGTAACCAATATTCTTTACTGTTTCTCTTACAACTTCAGGAACTTCTATGTAAGCGTCTGTTGTTATTTCACCGCCGACTAAAACCAAACCCGTTGTTACAAAAGTCTCACAGGCAACTCTTGCATTCGGATCTTTTGATATTATTGCATCAAGAATTCCATCGGATATTGCGTCGCATACTTTGTCAGGGTGACCTTCGGAAACTGATTCTGATGTGAACAAAAAAGACATCGTAAATTACCTTTCTACAAATAATTAAAGAATCTTCAAAAGAATTAGCAAAGTTACCCAAAGTGATTTTTATTCCCAAATAAATTGCCTGCTGAAGATCACGAACTAACCAAAAGAGATGCTGAATTGTATTATTTACTTATTGTAGATTTTTCCCGGAATGTAAGTTTGAAACAAAACTTTGAAATCAAATTGTAATTTTAACTTTGTGTAAATTCAGCAAGTCAAATTTTCCAAATTTCACATTCAAAAAAATGGATTTATTACAAACAAGAATTACAGAGATATTTAAAATTAAATACCCGATTATCCAGGCGGGAATGGTTTGGGTATCTGGTTGGAAGCTTGCTTCAGCGGTTTCAAATAATGGTGGATTAGGTTTAATTGGTTCCGGTTCTATGAAACCCGAACTTTTAAGGGAACACATTAAAAATTGTTTCAAAGCTACGGATAAACCTTTCGGGGTAAACATTCCACTATTAAGAAGTGACGCAGAAGAGCTAGTAAAAATTGTGATTGAGGAAGGAGTTAAAATAGTTTTTACTTCTGCTGGTCATCCGGGAAAATTTATTGAAGAGTTTAAAAAGAATAACATTAAAGTTGTGCATGTTGTGCCTTCAGTAAAATTTGCTTTAAAAGCTGAATCAGTTGGATGTGATGCTGTGGTTGGTGAAGGAGTTGAAGCTGGTGGTCACAACGGGGCTGATCAGACAACAACGTTCGCACTAATTCCACAACTAGTTGACGCATTAAATATTCCAGTTATTGCTGCTGGTGGAATCGCTGACGGAAGAGGAATTGCAGCAGCACTTTCTTTAGGCGCGGACGGAGTACAAATCGGGACAAGGTTCGCAGCAACAATAGAATCATCTGCTCATCCAAATTACAAAAAGAAAATTGTTGAATCTGATGATGGCGGAACAACACTTGCGTTTAGAAGAATCGGACTTGTAAGGATGATGAAAAATGATTTTGCTGACCGTGCAGTTAAAGCTGAACTTGAAGGCTGGGATGAAAAAAAGTTGAAAGAACTTTTAGGAAGCAAGCGGGAACGATTGGGTATTTTTGAGGGTGATGAAATTGAAGGTGAAATGGAAGCAGGTCAGGGAGTTGGTTTGATAAATGAAATTTTGCCTGTGAAAGATCTTTTTGAAAAGCTGTTAAAGGAATATCAGGAAGCTGTTAAAAGAATCAACAAATTTTAATCGCTTAAAAAATCCTGGTTCTGCATAACAGATTTTAGGACTTTATCCTGAGATTTTGCATCAGGGAAAAACGAAAGCAGTTTTTGCAAAACCTGGTCAACAATTGCATCAGGACAGGAAGCCCCGCTTGTTAAAATAATATTGATTGTTTTTTTACCTGGTAGATAATTTTTTGTTATAACTTCTTTTCCTCTTTTAAATCATAATGTTTTATTTCTTTTTCAGAAATAATTTTATCTGCACCCGAAATAAAAAAAGTTTTTAACTTCTGTTCGCAAAGCTCAACGATGTGTCCGGTATTTGAACTGTTATAACCACCAACTACAATTGCGAAATCAGCTTCCTGTTTCAACAATCCATAAGTGGCTTCCTGGTTGTCATTTGTTGCATAACAGAGTGTATCACGTGTATCAGCAAAATGTTCTTTTAAATTCTGTTCGCCATGCTTTTTTATCATAACATCTTTTAACAGATCAGCAATTTCCTGAGTTTCAGTTGCAAGCATTGTTGTCTGGTTTACAACACCGACTTGCTGTAAATCTTTTTCAATATCAAAATTTTCCGAATATTTTTTATTAAAAATTCTATAGAATTCTTTTGAGGAAATTTTACCAAGAATCACATCGCAAAGTATTTTTGTTTCCTCAAAATCACGAACAATTATAGATGGTGTGTTCACAACACTGTGGGAAAAAGTTGCCCGTGTTTCTTCATGATAATGTTTACCATGAATTACGATTGTAAAACCTTTTTGACCGATTTGTTCAGATCGGGTCCAAACTTTTTCGACAAATGGGCATGTTGTATTGAATTTCACAGTATCAATATTTTTCTTTTTTAATATTGCTTCTGTTTCAAGTGTTGTTCCAAAAGCAGGGATGATTACAATATCATCCGATTTTATTTCATTCCAATCAATTAACTGCCTGCCGGAAGTATCCATCACAAATTTCACTCCCCTATTCATCAAATCACTATTCACGTCAGGATTGTGAATCATTTCACTCAACAAAAAAATTCTTTTGCCGGGATTTTCTTTAATCGTACTATATGAAATTTCAATAGCGTTTTCAACGCCGTAACAAAATCCGAAATGGCGGGCTATAAAAAAATTAACCGGACCGAATTCCAGTTTAGTTGGAGTAAAATCTTTCTTCCTGGGATCATCAAGCTTGCGTGCTTCTTTTATCCTTGTAATAAAATTGCTTCTGTAAAATTGAGGTATTTCGAAATTCTTCATATAAGAAAATTAAATCTATTTTAATCCTACTTAAAGTCACTTTCTGAAAGATTGCATTCAACTTTAAAATTTTCCTTCGATGGGCGAATCATAAAAAAATATCCTAACAAAAAAACAGAAACAGCCACATAGACATAATTTCCTGTAAAGATAAAAGCTACAATTGAAAACATATTTACACCTTCTACCATCGCCCAGCTAATAATTTTTGAAGTTCTGTAGCCAGCTATTCTATTCATTTTATCCACATCTGGTTTTATTGTTTCCATCTTTTTTCTGAAAATAAGTCTTGAAAAATACATTACAGTCATTCCAAGAAGCGGAACAATAACTAAAAAAATAAAATCGAGATTTTCTGACGTCTTTTCTATTTTATCACTTTGACGAAGAAAAATCCCCACCACTAAAAAAAGAATTTGTCCAAAAAGTAAAGTTTGAAAAATTGTGTTAATAATTTTATGAATTTGCAAAATTGAAATATTTTCCTGCTGATTCATCTTTTAAGCCTCAATTAAGAATATAAATAACTTAGAATTTGAAACGTCTCTTCAGTATATTTGTCGTTCAAAAATACAAAAGATAAATGAACTTACTTGGAAAATTAGAGAAAATTAAAAACAGGTACGATTTAATTACGGAACAGCTATCTGAGCCTGGTTTAATGAATGACAGGGAGAGGATGATATCCCTAACTAAAGAAAGAAGTGATCTTGAGGAAATCGTTCAGGTTTATTATAAATATGCTGATGTTATAAAAAATATAAACGGGAATAAAGAAATAATTGAATCCGGTGGAGACAATGAACTTGTCGAATTTGCGGAAGTTGAACTTGAACAATTAAAGCAAACAAAAGAAAATCTTGAAGAAGATATAAAGATTATACTTCTTCCCAAAGATCCGAATGATGATAAAAATGCAATTATGGAAATACGGGCGGGAACCGGTGGAGATGAGGCAGCTCTCTTTGCGGGTAATCTGCTCAGGATGTATACTCGATTTGCTGAACAGAGAAACTGGAAAACCGAATTGATTGATATTAATGACACAGGTATCGGAGGAATTAAAGAAGCGATTTTTATGCTTAGCGGGAATAATGTTTTCGGAGATTTAAAATTTGAAAGCGGTGTCCATCGCGTGCAACGTGTTCCTGAAACTGAAGGCAGCGGCAGGATACATACTTCTGCAGCTTCGGTTGCTGTTCTTCCTGAAGCTGAAGATGTTCAAATTGAAATTGATTCAAGTGATTTAAAGATTGACATTTACCGATCAGGTGGAGCCGGCGGACAGAATGTTAACAAAGTTGAAACTGCAGTTAGGATAACACATTTGCCAACTGGAATTGTTGTTCAATGCCAGGATGAAAGATCACAGTTAAAGAACCGGCATAAAGCTATGAAGGTTTTAAAGGCTCGTTTGTATGACCTGGAATTAAAGAAGCAAAATGATAAGATATCTGCTCAGAGAAAAATAATGGTTGGTAGTGGAGATAGAAGTGATAAAATCAGGACTTACAATTATCCTCAAAACAGGGTAACAGATCATAGAATCGGTTTGACTCTTTATAACCTTTCAGGAATTATGGAAGGTCAGCTTGACGAGTTAATCGAACAACTAAAAATTGCAGACAGAGCAGAAAAACTTCAGGCAGCAGAACAATTCTAAATTAGTCTTTTCTTTTTACTTTAAAATTTTGCAAAAACCTTACCATAAATACAATCAGAAATCCAAATAATGATAAGTTAACATCATTTATATCAACAGAAAAAATTAAATCATACTTTAACAAATACGAGAATGTTTTTACAATTATAAGTAGAGTAAAAGCAAGTGAAAAACCAACTAATCCAAATCTTACCGGATCGAAAATATAATTTGTAAATAACTGAAGGAAATCATTTTCTTTCTGGATTAAACCGGATTTTTTAAGTACAGCACCTTTCAAACCAACCTCACCACTAAATTTTTAAAATTAAGACATTGCAAAAATAAGCTTTTCAACTTCTAATTGTCAAATTACTTAAGAGATTAGCCATAACACTATCATTATCAATGAGTTATAAAATTAATATTTTCTCAATAGCTTAAAAATTTTGAATATTTCGCACAAAAATTAATACACATCATTTATTTACTTTTATTGAAATTAAACTGATGTCATCTTCAAATTTACCCGCTGTAAAGTTATTAAAATCCGATTTGATCCTTTGAATCAGGTGGTTGGATTCGTCCATCGAGTTTACGAACTCGATATATCTGGATGATCCATATGATTGTTCTTTTTCATCCCTTGATTCTATAATCCCATCAGTTGAAAGTAAAATAATATCACCTGCAGAGAGGGATAACACAGTATCCGAATAATTTGTTGATGATGAAAAACCTAGCAACAAACCATCCGAACTAATTTTTCTCAATTTTCCTTCAGTATAATTTTTATACAACAACGGCAAATCACCAGCGCCTGAATAATAAGCTTCATTTTTTTCTTTATCCAGAATTAAAATCGAAAGGGTCGTGAACACTTCAGAAATTTTTGAATCCTGGTAAACAGCCTTATTTACCTTCTCAAGAATTTTTCCCGGTGAAAATGAATCTTTTGCCTGCAACACACTTCTGATAGCACTTCTAATATATCCTGCATAGGCAAGAGCAAAAAACCACGCACCCCATTTTTTGCCCATAACATCGCCAAGAATAATTGCAAGTCGATTATCATCAATCTGAAAGTAGTCTAAAAAATCACCGCCGGGAATTCCACCAAACGGTTGATGCCAATGATTAATTTCAAAACCGTCAAAATGTGGGATATAATCCGGAACAACTTTTACCCTCATTGAATCTGAGGCACGGTGAAGTTCCTGAACTGCTTTTGCTCTTTCTTTTCCAATGCTTTTAATAACTGCGGTTACTTTTGCAACAATTATTTTAGGACCTGCTGTTTTTAAAACATAATCAGTTATATCCAGCTCATAGCCTTCAAGTATATCTCTTTCGCTTCCTTTTGCAGTTAAGAATATAAATGGTATCGATCTTATGGTGGGCTCATTAAGGATTAATTTTCTAAGTGCAAATCCATCAACATCCGGCATCATAATATCAGAAATGATAACATCGGGGATTGTATTTTTCACCAATTCAAACCCATCTATAGGAGTATTTGCAACAAGACATTCAAACCCTGCTTTTCTCAAATTATATTGAAACATTTTTGAAAGTGAAACATCATCATCAATTAAAACAATTAATGGGGTTTTAGCTGCAAAGGAATTTTCAACATTTCTCCTTGCACCGAATGTTTTATATATCTCAGATCTTCTCAGTAGAGATCTTACTTTTAAAAGCAATTCATCAACATCAAAAGGTTTGGTTATGAAATCATCTGCACCAACTTCCATTCCTTTTGATTTATCACTTAATGAGCTTTTCGCAGTTACAAAAACAAATGGAATTAATTTGTGTTTTTCATTTTCGCGAACAGTTTTGCAAAATGTAAACCCATCCATATTTCCAAGAGTTACATCACATAAAACCAGGTCGATGGAATTCTCGTCTAAAATTTGGAATGCATCTTCAGCTTTTTCAGCTGAAAGCACCTTGAATTTATTAGAAAGAAGATGGTGGGAAATTAATTTTCGGATTGTAATATCATCGTCAATTACAAGAACCGTTTTACTCTGAACATTCTGCATCAATATATTCTGCCTGACCTGATCTCATTCTAAGCAAGAAATTTAAAATTATTTAATTAGGAAAAACTTTTTATAGCTTCATCTTTCGTTTCAAAAGTCTCAAAAACACGATACATCCGTGTAAGCTCAAACATCGATCTAACTGCGGGTTTAAACCCGATTAATCTTAAATCCCCACCCTGAGTCGTTACTTTTTTTAGAGTAACTACGAGAGTCCCGAGAAATGTTGAATCGATATATTCGCATTCCGAAAGATCAACTACAAGGTTTTTTACACCATTGTTAATTTCTTCGGATAAAGTGAACTTAAATTCCTCAGCTTCATTCATAGTTGCGCGTAAGATATTGACTTTAAATAAACTTACACTATTAATAACTTCTTTTGTAAAATCCATTTTTTATTACCTGATTTTTTTATTCATAAGAACGGTTCTCAATATTGTATTTTTCCATTAATCTGTAAATAGTTGCACGACCTAGCTGCAATCTTTTTGCGGCTTCTACAATATTACCCTTAGTTACTTTTAAAGCATGCCTGATTGACTCTTCCTTAATTTTTTCGAATGGAATAATTGTATCGTCCGAAAATAATGACCCGTTAAAATCAATTGGACCAGATCGATCTGAGCTTCGAAGATGCTGTGGTAATTCGTCTATATCTATCACATCTTTATCTGATATGATCATGCATCGTTCAATTGTATTTTCCATTTCACGAATGTTTCCCGGCCAATCATATTCATATATGGCTTTTAAGGACTTCTTGGAAAATCCTTTAATACTTTTTCCAATCTTCAAATTAAATTCTTCAACGAAATGTTCTGCAAGCACAAGTATATCAGCTCTTCTTTGTCTTAACGGCGGAATTGATATTGGGAAAGAGTTTAACCTATAGTATAAATCTTCTCTGAATTCTTTAGCTTCAACGGCTACCTTCAAATCCCTGTTAGTTGCGGAAATTATTCTTACATTTGTTTTAATAAGTTCAGTACCGCCAACACGTTCAAATTCTTTTTGCTGGATTACTCTTAATAACTTAGCCTGCAGCAGCATTTCAAGTTCGCCTATTTCATCAAGGAAAATTGTTCCGTCTTTTGCCAATTCAAACTTTCCTAATTTTCTTTGATGCGCACCGGTGAATGATCCTTTTTCATGTCCAAACAATTCACTTTCAAGAAGTTCCCTCGGAATGGATGCACAATTTACAACGATAAATGGTCTGTCTTTTCTTTTGCCATTATAATGAATTGCACGGGCAATAAGCTCTTTTCCTGTTCCGCTTTCACCATAAATCAGTACTGAAATTTCATTGTCAAGTACTTTACTAACAAGTTTGAACACATCCTGCATTTTTCCATCAGCGGTGATGATATTATCAAAACTATATTCTTTCCGAACATTTTCCCGAAGGTTTTGAATTTCTTTTGTTAGATCATAATTCCTGATTGCATTTTTTATTGCAAGTTCCAATCTCTGCTGATCTATCGGTTTTGGAAAATAATCAAATGCACCAAATCGAAGAGATTCAACTGCAACCTCAACACTTCCCTGAGCAGAAAGCATTATTACAGGAAGATTTTCGTCAACCTGTTTGACACGTTTTAAAGTTTCAACACCATTTAACCCGGGTAACATTATATCAAGTAAAATGAGATCAGGTTTGGCATTTAATTTCTTCAACATATCTTCACCGTTGCTAAAGACTTCCACATCATAACCCCATTTATCTTTTACCCAGAAAGAAAGAAGTTTTGAAATCGCCTGTTCATCATCAACTATGTAGACCAGTTTGTTCAAGTTTCTACCTCAGATTTTTCAATTTTAGAAAATTTTGGTAATCTAACTATAAAAGAAGATCCACCGCCAGGTTCACTCTGAACTGTAATCATTCCTTTATGCAAATCAACGATCTGTTTCACAAAAACCAAGCCAACTCCAGTTGCTGGAATTTCTATGCCAGGACGACTAATCCTGTAAAATTTTTGAAAAATATAAGGTAAATCCTTTTCAGGAATGCCGATACCCGTGTCGCTTACTATAACTTCCAGTTCTCTGTAAAGATTACTTACCGTAACCCGGACCCTTCCATGTTCATTATTGAATTTTATTGCATTGTTTATCAGGGCCACAAACATCTCTTTCAGGCGTTCTTTATCAGCTTCAATTAAAATTTCTTCTTCGGGTTTTTCAAAAATTACTTCAAGCGATTTTTCTTCGGCTAATTCTTTTTGATCATCAATTATAGATTGAAGAATCTGTGTGACTTCAAACTCGGTTCGGACCAGAACCGTTGCTCCTTCTTCTACACTGGATATATCCAGCACTTCGTTAATTAATTTTGCAAGCCTTTTTCCTTCATTTAGAATTACGTGGTTGAATTCTTTTTTCATTTCAGGTGGAAGGTCAGGATCAGATTCAATTGTTTCTGAAAAACCAATTATTGATGCCAGTGGTGTTCTGAATTCATGGGAAAGATTAGAAATAAATTCAGACTTTAATCTGTTTAATTCTTCTATTAAAGATTTATGCTCTTTAGTCCGCTTTCGTTCTATATGAATTAATCTTTCTGTTTCCGTTAGCTTCGGTCTGATTTTTTTTAATTCATCTTCATAATTTTTTTCTTTTGTGATGTTCCTTGCTGAAGCAATCATCCCTATAATCTTCCCCGCTTTTAAAACAGTTTTACCAGAAACTTCCAGCTTTATAGGTCTTTCATACTTTGAAAGGAAAGTTGTTTCAAACCTTTTCATTTCATTTGAGTTTAAAATATCGTTAAGTGATTTAACGGTTTGATTGAGATTTTCAGGCTCCACAAATTGTGTAAAATGTTTTCCTTTAAGCTCCGCTAATGAATATTCTAACTGGTTCATACCAAATTCATTAATCAGTATAAAATTTCCCTCCTTATTTAAAATAAAAATAAGGTCGGAAGATATTTCCATCAAAGAATTAAAACTTTTTTCCCAGTCACTCATAAGGTCTACAACATTTTCCTGTTCAGAATCAAACTTGGGCTCACTCTTTATTGAAACTCTCTGGTATCTTTTTAATTCCAGGAACTGTTTTATCTGGAAACTCAGAATATTTATAATTGAGAGTATGCTGTCCATGCAATCCTGGTTAAACTGAGCTTGTTTGCCTGAGAACATAACAAGATAAACGGATTCGTTTCGCTCCCTGATAGAAAAAATATCCTGGATAAGAAATGAATTTATTGAATCATCGCGATTCAGAAGTTTAAATGCATTTAATTTTCTTACAGCTTCAATATCAACTGTGCCTGAATTGTGAAGATCAATCATTGAATGATTTAACAAAGTGTATTTATCCCTTTCATCTCCATAAATTGTGATGATCTCAGCATCCCAATTGTTCATCCTGAGAAGATAGACACACTTGCTATTGCTAACTTTAGCAATTATATGAAGTGTATTATTAATTAGTTCAATCATAGAATTAAAAATAGGTTCTTAAAAATATACACATTTTGTCTGAAATCGAATAGAATTTAATGAAAAGAATCTGCGGAATTCCCTGAAGTTAAACTTATAGCTACCCAGATTTATTTATTTACCCGGTTTTCTTGCAGAGCTTTGAAGTAGTTTTTGATTAATTCTTCATAGTCATGAGAATACTTTTCTTTTATTGAACGCATAAGTTCTTCCCTTATTCTATCCAGGTTTTCTGAATTTTCAAGATTTAAATTTCCGGGGGATTTCCTGGCAAGGTTTTCACCGGTTTTAGATTCTCTTTGTTTTTCAAAATCCCTTTCGTTAATCGATTTCTGCGCATCCAGCATACGTGAAAGAATATTTTCCTGTTTCTGAATCAGGTTGTCATCTAATTTTTGAGTATTCATATCCTTAATCACTTCCTGCATTTTATCCAGAATTCCTTCAAGGTTGGAAGGAAGTTTTTTGCTTTCACCAGACATTTTTGCTTCCTGGTTCAATTGCTGAAGTGATTTTTGAATTAATTGCTGTTCCTGGGAGAGTCTTTGCATTTGCCCCATTTGTTCCGGACTCAGCTGACCTTGCTGCATCTGCTGAAGCATTTGAGTCAGATTATTTAAATCCATCTGCTGTCCGGAAAGTTTTTGTAACTGCTGCATAAGAGACATCATTCCACCACTTCCACCTGAATTCATCATCGCATCCATAGAAGATTTCATCATCGAAGCTGCTTCGTTTAAGTGTTTCATAGCTTCGGTTTGTGCCAGAACTGCCATCGAACCATTTCTGTTCTGCATTTGTTGTATTGATTGCTGCATCTGATTATTTGCATCACCAATTGCCTTACCCATCTCCGGAGATATTGCAAAAGTTTTTTGTGAAAGCTCGGACATTTGCTTAACCAGATTTGAAAGATTTCCTCTTAATCCTTCCTGTTCTTGAGCACTTTCATTCAGAGAAGAAGAATTCGGGTCGGAATTTTCCAGATCATCTTTTAATGCCTCCTGTTTTTTCGAAAGAGAAATCATATCATCGAGTAGGTTGAGCATATCAGTAAATGTTTTCATCTGGCTTTGCTGCTTCATTCCAGACTGCATCTCCATCAAGCCTTTTTTCATTTGCTGCATATTGCAGGAAACCTGGCTCTGGTTTTGCATTGCACTCATTTGTTGGCTCTTTTGTATATCCTGTGAAGCTTGTTCAGATTGTTTCTGGTTTTTCTGTTCTTCCAAATCTTTATTCATACTTTCCATTTTCTCAATTGGCATATCCTTCATTTCGCTCATTTTATCCTTAAGATCCTTCATCTGATCTTCAAGTTTGTTAAGCTGATCAGTAATTTCATCTTGCTTTTTACTCAAATCATTCTTCTGCTCACTATTTTTCATATCGCTGTTTTTCGTCTGCTCCATTAAATCATTCTGCATTTTTTCCAGGTTTTCAGCACGTTTAATCATTTCATCAACTTTTTGCTCAATCTGAATTTTCTTTAAAAGATTCAATGTCCGTTCAACGCTTTTCTTAAACTGTTCTTCATTGAATTTCATATTTTCAAGAGCATCCTGTGTCATATTCTTATTAAGCTGCTGAAGCATCTGCTGCATCTGTTCCATCATTTTTTTCATTTCATCACTTGTCATTTCATTCATCAACTTTTGCAATTCCATGTACTTTTCTAATGTTTCTTCAGAAAGTAAATTATTTTCCTGAAGCTTCTCACGCATATCATTTAACTGTGAATTCATATCATCAACTTTCTTCTGAAGATCATTGTATTTATCCATTGCATTTTCAATCTTTTCTTTTTGCTCCCAGCTAAGTTTTTCATCTTTTGATTTTAAGTCACGATCAATTTCTTCAAAAGTTTTGTGCAGATCTTCTGCCTGTTTTAAAGTTTCTTCCAATTGAGATTCAACTTCAGTATGAGTTTCATCTGCATTTGCCAAAACTTCTTGAAGTGATGGCACTCTGACCGAGAGCACATTTGTTTTTGCAGATTTCGGTCCACTGACAATATCATTATCAAAAATTTCCAGGTAAAAACTGAAAACATCATTTACTCCCGGATGAAGATTTGTCAGGTTCCAGATATAGTTCAATGAATATTGCTGTTGATTTTTTTTAATCGGAAGTTCAATTGCTGTGAAGTCATCATCAGTCTGTTCATATTTTGAAGAAGAAAGCCTGTAATTTAAAGTGAATTTTGAAAATCCAAAATCATCAGCAACTTTTGCATTCAGATCAACCCGATTATCATTTCCGAGTATTGAATTTTCTTTTGGAGAAATTAATTCTATTGAAGGGAATTCATCATAATTAACCTTTACCTGATATTTAACGGGAGATGCATTTGAATTTTCATTTTCATCAAAAAGCATGAAGGAATATTGATCATCGGCTTTTAATGTGAACTCTCCGGTTGCCAGATCTTCTTTTGTACTTAAATTCACTTTTGTCGAATCATAAAACTGAAGCCAGGCTTTTGAAAGTGGTTTTGTGGAATTTAGCTTCACTTTAACTTTTGTTCCCACAAGCGAAGCAATATTCCCGTTATTTCTTTGTATTGAAGATGCGATTCCGGAGTAGTGCGGCGGAATAATGTTCAACTCGAACATTTTTACAATAGGTTTGTCAATTACATTAATATTGAAAATCTCACTATTAATATCTTCAGCAGTTGCAAAGTATTCTAATGAAGAACGAACTCCATTCAATTTGTATTTGAAATGTCCTGCTGAATCCAATTGAATTTTTTCAAAATTGAAACCTGTTTCCTCCTCAGGTTTAGTAGCAACTGAAATTTCTTTCGGAGCGAGTCCATCAACTGTAACATCAATTAGAACATCCTCACCTTTTGTTACTTCAGCATTCCCGGGCAAAACTTTAAAAGAGAACTTTGCAGGAGGAATAAATTCTTTACTAAAGTTAATAAATCTGTTTGCAGCAGCTTTTATAGGCGAAACAAAACCAATAAGTAGAATTGCAGTTATCAACAAAACCAGGACAGAACGGGTAAGTTTTTTCGCTTTATCAAATTTTACAACTGATTCAAACTTGATTCCACCAGATTTTGTATAAACCTTCTTGAACGCAGCATCAATCAGGCTGAATGAATAAAATTTATTTTGATCAGAATCTGAAACAAGCTGGAGTGAATTTAATAGCTCGTCTTTAAGCGACGGGAAGAAATCACCAACTCGCTTTGCCGCATCAAAATATGTTTCTTGCCTCAAAAGATTGAAATAGCGCAAAGTAGGAATGAGAATAAAATAATTAATCGAAGCGAATAAAATCAGCAACGAAATAAAAAAGAAAACTGTACGCAACACTGAACTAAAATTTCCGAAGTATTCAACAATTGTAAACAACAGAAAGCACGAGACGGCAATGATAACCGTTTGAAGAATACCGGTAACAATCAGGTGTAGATATTCTTTCTTTACAAATCTCTCGATCTTAAAAATTAATTCTTTATAATATTTTGATTCTGTTCCCATTAGTTGCTTAACACCCACATTACCAGGTTTGTTCCAAACTTGAGTGCCTCTTCTCTTTTTTCCGGCGGGTCATTATGAACAACAGCATCAGTCCAGCCATCACTTGGATTTGATTCATAAGTATAATAAACCGCAAGTCGTTTGTCTATAAAAATTCCAAATCCCTGGGGAGGTTTGCCGTTGTGTTCATGTGTTTTCGGAACTCCATTTGGAAAATTATAAAAGCAATGATACAGCCCATAATTGAATGGCAACTCCACAAAATCTTTTTCCGGATAAACTTTTTTCATTTCTCTGCGAATTGCTTTATCCAATCCATAATCATCATCAATGTAAAGAAATCCACCACTTTCAAGATACAACCTTAACCTGTCAGCTTCATCCTTTGTAAAAACAACATTACCGTGCCCGGTTAAAAACAGAAATGAATAAGAAAAAATATCATCACTTGCTAAATCAACAAACTGGTATTTTGCATCTGTTTTAATGTTGGTATTGGCTGCAACAAAATTTAAAAGATTCACTTCGGCCGATGGATCGTTATACCAGTCACCTCCGCCGCTATATTTTAAACGAACAATCTGGAAACCAACATTATCCTGTGCAAACAGTGAAATTATGCTCAATAAAAAAATAAGATTAATTAGTTTTCTCATCGGTTTTAATATATCCAGCCTGATTGTGAATAGCAATTTACATTGAATGGGTTAACCGGATGAAATAGTTAACCATTATTGATAACTTTGTAAAAAAATATCAGGGATTTTAGAATGACAAAAAAATACTGGCTCGTAAAATCAGAACCGGAATCATTTTCAATTGATGATCTTGCAAAGAGTAAAAACCAAACTACGTTCTGGGATGGAGTAAGAAACTACCAGGCAAGAAATTTTATCCGGGATGAAATGAAAAAAGGTGATGGAGTACTTTTCTATCACAGCAATACTGATCCGCTTGCAATTGTAGGTGCTTGTGAAGTTTTAAAAGATGGATATCCGGATCATACGCAATTTGATTCGAAGAACATTCATTTCGATCCGAAAGCAAAAAAAGAAAATCCAGCCTGGTTTATGGTAGATATAAGGCTGGTTAAAAAATTTAAGAACCCTGTAACCATAGACCAAATAAAAGCAAATCCAAAACTGAAAAAGATGAGATTAATTCAGAAAGGTAACCGGCTTTCAGTGATGCCTGTAACAAAAGATGAATGGGATGAAATTCAGAAGATGGCAAAATAAATTAAAGATATTTTACCATTCGAACGTGCGGAATTTTATCAAACAGTATATATGATTCACTTGTGGCATTGTAACCGTGTTTCTCATAAAATTTTTCAGCGTTATCTCTTGAATCAATAATTATCGTTTTAACTCCAAGTTTAATAACCCTCTTTTCCAGTTCTGAAATAATTAACGAACCAATTCCCTTTCCCTGGTAATTTTCCTCAACAGCCATAGATTGGATTTGCGCTTCAGTTGCCGAATTAAAACTTGCCCTGCCTGTTCCGATTACATTCCCATTCTCTTCACACACAATTATTTTTATTGATTCGTCTTTTATTTCATCATTAATATTAAGTTTTGGTCTATTCAAAGGTGCACGAAGAATTCTCCATCGCAAGTCACAGTACTTTTCAAATTCTTCGGTTGTTTCAGGAGATTTAATGATCATAATTCAGTTTGTAAGAAATTTTAATCTTCAACAGACCTATTCAAAATAGATGGAGGAAGGGACTTGGAAGCTTTGGCTCCAAGCTGTTTTATTTTTTCAGCACGGTTTACCAGGTTACCCCGACCATCAACTAATTTATTCATTGCCTTATCATAGTTATCTTTAGCTAAAACCAATCCTTTTCCAACAGAAATCAGATCTTCAACAAAAGCTGTAAATTTATCCAGCATATCACCGCTTTGTCTTGCAATTTCAAGTGCATTTTTATTTTGATTCTCCTGTCGCCAGATGCTTGAAATTGTCCGCAATGTTGCAAGCAAAGTTGACGGGCTAACAATTACAATATTCATTTCAAATGCGTCATTAAAAATAGATTGATCATTCTGGACAGCTAACGCAAAAGCAGGTTCAATGGGCATAAACATTAAAACAAAATCCAGGCTTTCTAACTGGTATAAGTTCTGATAATTTTTTGAACTTAGATTTTTTACATGCGACCGGATTGAGTTTATATGTTCTCTTAAAGCTAATTGTTTCTCATTTTCATTTTCCTCTGAAACAAATTTTTCATAAGCAACAAGCGAGACTTTCGAATCTATTACTATACTTTTATTCTCAGGTAACTTTATAATTACGTCAGGTTGAAACCTTCTTCCTGTTTCTGAAGTCAGACTTTCCTGGACAACATATTCTCTTCCTTTAACCAAACCAGATTTTTCAAGAATACTTTCAAGAATAAATTCTCCCCAGTTTCCTTGTGTTTTTGACTGTCCTTTTAATGCAGTTGTCAGGTTTTTTGCTTCCTGGGTTATCTGTTGGTTCATTTCCTTAAGCATCTGAAGTTGTTCACGCAACGAAGCATTTCCTTTGATGCTTTCTTTGTTCGTTTCTTCAACACGTTTTTCAAATTCAGAGATTTTGTCTTTTAATGGATTAAGGATTTCATTTAACTTTTCCTTGTTCTGTTCTGAAAACTTATTTCCCTTCTCTTCAAAAATTCTGTTTGCAAGATTTTCAAATTCTTTTGTGAATTTTTGCTGCAGTTCTTCAATCTCACCTTTTTGTTCGGCAAGCTTCTGCTGAAGATTGTTGTAATCTGATTGAAGCGAAGACAATCTGGAATTTAAATCGAGGACTTTATTTCTTTCCGCGGTAAGATTTTTTTCAAGCTCGTTTTTGTTTTGTTCAAGAAGTGACGCCCGTTCTTCAATTTTTCCTGATCCGCTTTTTGCTTTAAATGTTGCAATCAGCCAGCCAAAGATGAGCCCGATTGCCAGACCGGTTATTATATATAAAATCTCCATTACAGTAATTTCCGTTTACAATTTGAATGGTAAATTACTAAAATTTAATTAATCAATTAATTTTGGTTAATATATTGCAGATGCAACCATTTCTTTTGTTTCGATTAACAAAAATATTTCGTAAATAAAGAAATAATTCTTTCAGATTATTCAACCGTCCAAATCTAAATTAAAATGAGCAATTGGATCCAAAATTTCCTCGGAATACCTCCTGATATTCAGGATAAAATCCTTATCTCACTAATCATCATCATCATTGTGGGTCTGTTAAGAAAACTAATAGTAAAATTTCTTATCCTCAAAATTGAAGATGCAAACCTGCGATATCAATGGAGAAAAATTTCATTATACATTGCTGTCTTCCTGGTGATTTTATTTTTATCAAGTACCTGGCTGGGATTTATTGGTTCAATAGGAACCTTTCTCGGTTTGGTATCTGCAGGAATTGCAATCGCTTTAAAAGATCCGCTTGTAAATGTTGTAGCATGGTTATTTATTCTCATTCGTCAGCCATTCAAGGTTGGCGACAGAATTCAGCTTGGCGAAACTTCCGGAGATGTAATTGACATACGAATTTTCCAATTCTCAATGATTGAAATAGGTAATTGGGTGGATGCCGATCAGAGTACAGGAAGAGTTGTCCATGTACCAAATGGAATTGTATTTACGCAGCCACTATCAAATTATACGGCTGGTTTTGTTCATATCTGGCATGAAATTCCAATTCTACTAACATTTGAGAGTAACTGGAAAAAAGCGAAAAAACTTCTTACAGAAATCATAACCAAAGATACTCTTGATATAAGTCAGGAAGCTGAGAGACAAATTAGATACGCTGCGAAAAAATATCTTATCTATTATTCAAAACTTACCCCGATTGTTTACACTTCAGTAAGGGACAGCGGAGTGCTGTTAACTTTAAGATTTTTATGTGAACCACGAAGCAGACGTTCAACTGAAGAAATTATTCTTGAAGAAGTACTTGAAGTTTTTGCCAAACACGATGATATCGATTTCGCTTACCCAACAACAAGATTTTATAATAATGTTGGAGAAGGAAAAGAAGGAACAAAGCCAAAAGAGAAAGAGAAAGAGAAAGAGAAAGAGAAAGAGAAAGAGAAAAAATAAGATAAACAGTCGCAATGTTTTTATGCATTGCCACTCTAAAAGAGATTCTATTCCAAACTTCCCACAACTTTTTCAACTTCATCCAGAATTTCGCCAGACTTAACAAGCTCTTTCATTTTGTTATGATCAGGATAAAGCGGACGATCAATATCAAGAAAATCAACATGTTTCCTGATCACTTCTTTTGCTTTTACAACTCCATCACCCGGTTTGTGATCACGCAGATCAAGAGCCTGTGCTGCAGCCATAAATTCAATTCCCAAAACTCCATAAGCGTTGTCTAGGATTTGTCCATTCTTTATCGCTGTATTCATTCCCATTGAAACAAAATCTTCCTGGTCAGCAGCAGCAGGAATTGACTGGATGGATGCAGGCATTGATAAAATTCTTTGTTCAACAATTAGTGAGTCCGCTGTGTATTGACTCAACATTAGTCCCGAAAACATCCCGGCACCTTTGGTAAGGAATGGAGGGAGACCGACACTGAGCGCAGGATTATTTAAACGGTTCATTCTTCGTTCACTTAAAACACTTATCATTGTTACAGCAGCACCAATCATATCCATTGGAAGAGAAATAGGTGTGCCCTGGAAATTTGCACCTGTAAGGGTAAGATTATCTTCAGGAATAAAAATCGGGTTGTCGCCAACTCCGTTCAGTTCAATTTCGATTTGTGATTTTGCCCATGCAACTGCATCGTGGGCAGCACCAATTACCTGCGGTGTCGAACGCATCGAATACGCATCCTGAACTTTTTGTTTCATCTTTCCATTTAAGAGATCGCTGTTTGCAATTAATTTTTTAATTGCCCTGCTGCTTCTCACAGCACCGGAAAATCCTCTAAGCTTGTGAAGTTTTTCATCGTATGGTTTCATATTTGCGTGAAGTGCTTCAAGCGACATTGCAGCAGCAATCTCAGCTTGCTTTAACCAGCGATTAATATCATAAATATGATGTGCGCCGATTGCAGTCATAAAATTGCTTCCGTTTATCACAGAAAGTCCATCTCTTGCCATTAGTCCGGGGATTTTTATTCCGGCTTTTTCAAATGCAGTTTTTCCCGGTAATCGTTCACCATTATAATAGGCTTCACCTTCTCCCATCATCAATAATGCAATTTGTGACATCGGAGCTAAATCTCCACACGCACCGACTGATCCTTTCTGACAAACAACCGGGGTAACATTCTTATTTAACATTTCAACAAGAGTCTGGGTTATTTCAGGTCTGCAGCCTGAATTTCCGTGTGCATGAACATTTATTCTTCCAGCTATTGCTCCGCGGACGTGTTCAACCGGCATTGGATCACCAATTCCTGCCGAGTGATTATAGATAAGATATTTTTGAAAATCTTTTACCTGGTCATCATTTAAAACAACTTCAGAAAATTCACCAATCCCTGTGTTGATGCCGTACATAATTTCATGGTTCTCGATTTTCTTTTCGAGCATAGCACGGCAGACTTTTATTCTCTCAAGAGCATCCTTGCTTAGTTCTACTTTTTCATTTAACCGGGCAATTCGAACTAATTTTTCTACTGTTAGTCCCGATCCGTTTAATGTAATTGCCATAACTCCTCTATAAAAAGATGAAAAATTACAGTAAGAAAATTAAGCATAAGAGGCGAGAAATCAGAAGAAATGTTTTAAAGAAGAACTCAAAGAAGTATCAATTATCTATTGAAATTTCTAAAAATATTGTTTCTAGAAAGAAATCTTCCATAGATTTTGGAATGGATTAAACTCAGGAAAATTAAAAGCTTAATTTAGTTCTAACTAATGAGGCTTAAATATAGTCTACTTGTTTTTTTGAAGTAAGTCTTCCGTAAAACTCTATTCCATAACTATTTTTCATTCCAGTTTAAAGTCACAATCACCTTTTCGATTGGGAAAATTTTAATTTCTCAAATAATTCTTCGTCTCATTACCGGAAGTAATTTTTACCATCATTTTTGCAAATATCTAATAGTAATATTTCTACTTTTATAATTTGCCTTACTTACCACGTAGTCACCGGTAAACATTTAAATTTTTTAATATCCACCTAAAATCCTCATTAACTGCTGTTGGGTAAGAATATCTGATTGCAATCGTATCACCATGCTAAAAAACTTATTCCCTTTAAAATTTCCTCAATTATAAACCATTATATTTTTTTACAACAATTCGAAATATTGTTTTTCTACAATAAATTTATATATTTGACCAATGCCCTATCAATTTTCAGTTTTAGCAAAGTTTAAAAAAGCTAAAAAGGAGTACTATACCTAATTACTTCTGTATAGGGAGTTCCAAGCTTATTGGCTACTTGCATTTATTAAAGCATGACTATCGTCACTAAATATTCGATTTAAAGGGTTAAAGAAACCAGCTTTGAGCGCACCTTCAATCCATGGTTGTGTCTTTATTTTCCCTGTAATTACATCCATAGGAGCTTTTTCCCACTCTTTTTGTTTATTTTCCATAAATCTTAAAAATCCCACAGGATCGACATCATAGCATTTTAAATAAAGTTTGGCGAGGTGTTCAATCTCTGTATCAGTGAAAAATTTTCTTTTTCCTTTTTCAGGATTGTTTTCTTTTGCAAAATCATCTGCAATTTTCATAAACTCGGCTATATAACTCGGTGTAACACTGTCAGCAAAAAACTGGGAGTATGAAACTCTAACAAAAAGTAAGCTGAGGATTGTAATATTTAATAAAACAGATTTCATTTTTCTTTAGCACATTATTAAATATATATAAACTCTAAAAAAAGTAGCTGAGATGTAATATTTAATAAAACAGATTTCATTTTTCTTTAGCACATTATTAAATATCAAATAAAATAGAAAAACTAATTTCGTCCCAAAATTATTTTCCTGATCTTTTCGGAATTTTCTTTACTAGTTTTATAAGCAATATTCATTTTATCATCATCATAGTTTACGGAAATCACATCTGCGAGCTCGTGGATTTTTGCAGCGGTTTTGGAATCACCCAACTCAAGATTTACTGCTTCTTCAACAAATGAGTTCTCAATAATGTTTGTGATTTTATCAACCAGGCTTTTAATGTTTATTCCTTTTAATGCTGATAAAACCACGCTTCCCTGGTAATTGTTTAACACGTAATCAATTCTGGACTTGTCTTCTATTTCATCGACTTTATTAAAAACTTTTATTTCAATTTTTTCTTTTCTTCCGAATTCATTCAGAGTTTCATCGACAACTTTCATATGATCTTCATAAAACTCGTGTGATAGATCAACCAAATGCAAAATGATATCCGCTTCTCTTACTTCGTTCAACGTGCTTTTAAATGATGCAACAAGATGAGGCGGCAGTTTCCGAATAAATCCAACTGTATCACTGATTAAAATTCTTTTGTTGTTGTGCAGATTTACTTCACGAGTTGTGGAATCAAGCGTTGCGAATAATTTATCTTCTGCAAAAGCATCAGCTTTTGTCAAAAGATTGAACAAAGTTGATTTGCCGGCGTTCGTGTATCCTGCAAGCGCAATCCTTAAAAAAACTTTTCTTCCTTTACTTTGTGTTTCCCTGCTTGACTCAATTTTCTTTAACTTCTCTTTAAGATGACTGATCCTGTTTCGGATCATTCGTCTGTCAGTTTCAATCTGTGTTTCACCGGGACCTTTTGTTCCGATTCCACCATACTGTTTTGAAAGGTGTGTCCAGGCTCTTGTTAATCGAGGAAGTAAATATTGCAACTGTGCAAGCTCGACCTGAGTTTTTGCTTCCTTGGTTTTTGCCCGGGATGCAAAAATATCAAGTATCAATCCGCTGCGATCGACAATTTTCCTGTTAAAAAGACTTTCAAGATTTCTCACCTGAACCGGCGTCAGATCATCATCAAAGATTACAATATTAATTTCATTTAGTTCAACAAGTGCAGCAAGTTCTTCTGCTTTTCCTTTTCCAATATAAAAAGCCGGATCAGTTGTGCTTTTGGATTGAATTATTTTGAATATAGTATTTGCACCTGCAGTGTTTGTCAATTCTTCAAGCTCGGAAATATGTTCTTCTGCAATAACTTTGCTAGTGCCTGAAGTCTGAAGTGCAACCAGCATTGCACGTTCGGTTGTATTATTCTGAATCTCAATCATTATTAATATTTTAATTTTGTTCAGTTATAAAATTATCTGATTAGATTGAATGCATTGCTGCATGAATGCATGATAACATTCATATAATCATTCAACCATACTTTTGTCATGCAATCCTGATATGTCTTTTTTAGAACTTCTTGCGACTGCCATTTCAATTAAAGCAAGGATTAATGCGATCAAAACAAAATAACGCCAGAGTTCTGAACCAAATCTTGCCTGTAAAATAATTTGTGTCGGGTCATCAGTTTTATTTATCTCAATTATTTTTCCATTAAAATTTATTTTCTTCAGATAATCTTCAAAATCACCGGATGAAATGTATTTTGTCACAGATTCTTCAGGATCCGTATTAATTGAAACTGTAGTTAATAACTTATCTGCTGAATAAAATTTATAATTTCCCGGTTCCTCATCATTTGTAAAAGCTAAATTATTTGAGGTGTTTTCTTCTGAAATATTAGCAAGTTCTTCCAGATTGTCAGGCTTTTTAATTTTTATCTGGGGCATAGTTCTTTTAGAAACATCAACATTTATTGTTTCCCCGCAAATATATTTTTCATCGAACCTGTTGTTCGAATTAAGATAATAAACTATTCTGTTCATTAAAGGAGCAAAAATGCTTGTTACCGGGAAGTCGCTCCAGCTTAAAACGGGAGAAATGTTGAACAACATTACTTTTTCGTTTTTAATATCATATTCGCCAAGCAAAGATGATCCGTCTAGCAACCCGATTATGTTTTTTCCTTTTCCCTGAGTTAAAATCTTCAAATACTTTTTTATTGAAGGTGATTCGATTTCAATTTTTGTATCCTTTTGAAAAATATCTTTGAACAAAGGATTATTCAAATCGACCTTTCCTAATTCAACATTTTGATTTTCATTTCCAACTAAAATAGTCCCTTCGGTATTCGGGAGATTTAATCCTGATAAAATTTTACTATAACTTTTATCATCTGATGAAGAAGAAGGGAATAAAACCAATCCTCCTCCGTTATTCAGAAAATCAGAGAATAATTTCGTATCTGTAGGAATACCGACAGAAAAAATAACTCTATAATAATTGAGCTGAGTTGATAAAATTTTATAAAAGCTTTTTCGATCGATCTTAAAAACTCCGGAAGTATTTGCGCTGTTAAGAGCAAGTGTAACAAATCTTATATCGTTTTCATTTTCATAAAGAATTAAAACAGGAATTGATTCCGGAACATTTATCGATGCAAATCCTTTATTATCATATCCGATATCATCATCTTCAATTTCGACGGAAACATCCTGTTGTCCTTTCGTATCAACAGTCGTTGAAAGCTCAACTTCTTTTGACTCTTCCGAATACAGGTTTACGCTTGTCTGTGCTTTCCTTTCCGATCCAATAAACAAAGAGACAACAAGATTCTCAACATTTCTGCTCGAGTGATTTGTAATCTGTGCAGATATATCAACGGGTTTGCCAGACTCAAAGATTACAGTTTTAACTTCAGTTTTATCAACTGAAATATTGTTCACGTCTTTGCCGGAATAGGAAACAAAATAAAACTTCACATCTTTTGAAAGAACATCGCCTAAATCAGTCAACTGATCCTGTTCTGCAATTTTTGTTTTCTGAAAATCCGAAAGAACATAAATCTCTTTGTTAAAGTTTTTCGATTCATTCAGGATTTCTGCAGCTTTGATCAATGCATGATTTATATCTCCGCTAACGTAATTAATTTTCAGCTTATCGAGCTTTTCAATTTCTCCGCCAATGTTATTCGTAAGCTTCGAAGTATTATCCGGGTGTGAAACCAGCACGACACTTATTTCATCTCCATCTTCCAGCTTGCTGATAATCTTTTTCATCATTTGTTTTGCCTGGTTAAAATACGATCCCTGCTGATCAATAACAGACATACTAAATGTATCATCAAGAATAAAAACGATTGAAGTTTTTGCAGCTGATGTTGTTCCGCCAATTGAAACTCCTTCAAGAGTCGGACGGGCAAAAGCAGTCACAAGCATGAGTATAATTAATACCCTTAACGCGAGAAGAAGCCATTGCTTGATCTTTATTTTTCTGATCTTATTTCGCTGAAGCTCTTTAAGAAATTTCAAAGTGCTGAAATCAATTTTCTTCAACTTCCTGAGATTTAAAAGATGAATCAGTACCGGGATTGATGCAGCAAGCAGTCCGAATAAAACGGCCGGGTTTAGAAAAGTCATTCTTCCTTTCTTTTTAAAATGAAAAATAATAATAAGACATACGTTAAACTATACTTACATTTTTCCTGTTTTAATTCCGATTCATTTTTTAATAAAGCAGATATGAAAGCTAACATTGCAACAAGAGACCGGACTTTTTATATATTTTGAATTTTAATACTGTTAATTTAACTTTGTGTCAAAACACATAAAAAAATGCAATAATGGGCAAAATACTTAAGAATAGACTGAAGCAGAAAAATTTTGATAATCTTGAACACGAGTCAATATTAAATATCCTTGTCTCTTCAAATTATATAATCACTTTAATCGAAAAAATTTGTTACGAACACAATATCACATTTGCACAATTTAACGTACTAAGAATTTTAAACGGGAAATACCCGGAAGGCTATCCTCGCTGTGATATAATAAATAGAATGATAAATCCTTCGCCTGATGTTACAAGGTTAATTGACAGGTTAATTAGAGATGGCTTTGTTGAAAGATATAATTCTGAGGAAGACCGCAGACTTTCATTAGCAAGAATAACTGAAAAAGGCAGAAAATTATTATTAGATATTAATCCAAAAATCAGGTTATTTCAGACCTCACTTTTTAAAAATTTTTCTAAAGAGGAAAAGAAGAAGATTTCGGTTCTGTTGGAAAAACTTTACGAGCGGGAAATTCAGATTTGATTTTAGAAAATAAAAAATGAGGGAGACAAATAATGCGTCCCTCATCAAAATTTATTTTTTATTTTTCTGAGCAATAAGATTCAATGCACTTCCGGCTTTAAACCATTCAATCTGTGCTGAGTTAAATGTGTGATTCAACATAACTTCATCTTTGCTGCCATCGCTATGTTTTATAATCATCTTAACCTGCTTATCGGGTGCAAGATTTGAAATCAGCAAATCAATTTTGTCATCTTCTTTTATTTTTTCGTAATCCTTCGGATCAGCAAAAGTAAGGGGGAGCATTCCCTGCTTTTTCAGATTTGTTTCGTGAATTCTTGCAAAGCTCTTTACGATTATTGCTCTTCCACCTAAAAATCTTGGTTCCATTGCCGCATGTTCCCTGCTTGATCCTTCGCCATAATTTTCATCGCCAATTACAACCCATCCGTGATTATGTTTTTTGTAAGCACGTGCAACCTCAGGAACAGATTTTGTCTCGCTTGTAAATACATTTTTTACTTTTCCTGCATCACCTGAATAAGCATTTATTGCACCGATAAACATATTGTTTGAAATATTATCAAGATGTCCACGGAATCTTAACCACGGACCTGCCATTGAAATATGATCTGTTGTACATTTGCCGGCAGCTTTTAAAAGTACCGGAAGATCAGTTAAATCTTTTCCATCCCACGCAGGAAATGGTTTTAACAACTGAAGTCTTTCACTATTCTGATCAACTTTGACATCAACACCGGAACCATTTTCAACAGGAGCAACAAAACCGCTGTGCCCTTCATCGAAACCTTTCGGAGGTAATTCCTCTCCAACCGGGATTTCTAATTTTACTTTTTCACCTTTTTCATTAACGAGTTCATCTGTCATTGGATTGAATGAAAGACTACCAGCAATTGCAAGTGCAGTTGTTAATTCCGGTGACGCAACAAAAGCAAGTGTTTCAGGGTTTCCATCATTTCGTTTTGCAAAATTCCTGTTGAATGAAGTAACAATTGTATTTTTCTCACCGGTTTTTATATCCATTCTTTTCCACATTCCGATACAAGGTCCGCAGGCATTTGCAAGAATTAATCCGCCGATGTCAGTCAATTCTTTTAATTGTCCATCTCTTTCAATAGTCGATCTCACCTGCTCTGAACCGGGAGTTATTGTAAACTGTGATTTTGTTTTTAGTCCTTTTGATTTTGCATAACGCGCTATACTTGCCGCCCTGTCAATATCTTCATAACTGGAGTTTGTGCAGCTACCGATTAATGCAACACTGATTTTATCAGGATAGTTATTTTCTTTTACTGCCTTTTTCATTTCAGAAACAGGCCATGCTTTATCAGGTGTAAATGGACCATTAAGATGTGGTTCGAGTTCACTTAAATTAATTTCAAAAACCTGGTCATAAAATTTTTCGGGATTTTGAAGTACTTCTTTATCCGCAGTTAACTGATCAGCAAGTCCTTCAGCCAGTGCAGCAACATCAACTCTTTTTGTAATCCTGAGATACGAAGACATTTTTTCATCAAATGGAAATAGAGAAGTTGTAGCTCCGATCTCTGCACCCATATTACAAATAGTTCCTTTACCAGTGCAGGAAATTGATGTTGTCCCATCACCAAAATATTCAACGATTGCACCCGTTCCACCTTTAACTGAAAGTATTCCTGCAAGTTTTAAGATTACATCCTTTGCAGAAGTCCAGCCACTCATTTTTCCGGTCAGATGAACACCAATAAGCTTTGGCCATTTCAGTTCCCAAGGCATTCCTGCCATAACGTCAACTGCATCCGCACCACCAACACCGATGGCAATCATACCGAGTCCGCCGGCATTCGGAGTATGTGAATCTGTTCCGATCATCATTCCGCCGGGGAATGCATAATTTTCGAGTACAACCTGGTGAATAATTCCTGCTCCGGGTTTCCAGAAACCGACCCCATATTTCTGAGAAATACTTTCAAGAAAATCATAAACTTCCTTGTTTTCTTCATTTGCTCTAAGCAAATCATCTTTTGCTCCAACCTGTGCTTGAATTAAGTGATCACAATGAACTGTTGAAGGAACTGCTGTAGTTTTTCTTCCTGCAGACATAAACTGTAGAAGTGCCATTTGAGCTGTTGCATCCTGCATCGCAACTCTATCTGGTAAAAGTTCAACATAGTCTTTTCCGCGTACATATTCCTTTTCCGGCTTGCTCCATAAATGAGAATACAGAACTTTTTCTGCAAAAGTTAATGGTCTGTTCAGTACTTTCCGGGCGTTATCAATTTTAGCTTTATAATTACTGTACGTTTTTTTTATCATTTCTATGTTGGAAGTCATTTTTGTACCTTTTAAAAATAATCTTTAATGAACTCCTCAAAAATACTAAAAACTAAATCAAGATTTTGTGAATAGCATCAATCTTTAAAACTGTGAATCCTGAATTATTAGTGAAAATTGAATATTATATTTGTACCATGATGTTATAAATATTATTTATTTTCGTAACTCATAAATTATTTGGAGTTAAGTGGAAAGCGGCCCAATATTAATTGTAGATGATGAACCATCCTATCTCGAATTGCTTAAAGGTTTATTGCTTCAGGAGGGTTATACAAACGTTTTAACGGAACAAAATCCTTTAAATGTACTCCCTCTGCTTCAGAGAACGGATATTGATCTTATCTTACTTGATGTTTATATGCCGCAGATGAACGGACTGGATCTGCTTGAAAAAGTTTATTCTGAGTACCCATCACTACCTGTAATAATTGTGACTGCAGTTAATGAAGTGCAAATTGCACTTAAGGCAATTAAACTTGGAGCGTATGAATTTATTACAAAACCGCCTGACACTGATAGATTATTCCTTACAATAAAAAGAGCGTTAAGCAAAAGACTTTTAGAATCAGAAAGAGATTCATTAAGAAAAGCAGTTGTAGACAAAAAACCTGATCACAGAGTTTTTTCCGATATCATAACCGATAATCCCGCAGTTTACAAAGTGTTTGAACTTGTAGAAATATTCGCGCCTACAAATGAAACAGTTCTTATAGCCGGAGAGACAGGTACAGGCAAAGATATGATCGCGCGAAAAATTCATGAGCTTTCACCAAGAAGAAATAATCCTTTCGTTGCTGTTAACCTTGCTTCAATATCCCCTAGTTTATTTGAGAGTGAACTTTTTGGATATAAAAAAGGTACATTCACCGGTGCGACTGAAGATAAGATTGGCTATTTTGAAGCTGCGAACGGTGGTACAATTTTCCTCGATGAGATTGGTGAAATCCCGATGTCGTTACAGGGGAAATTGCTTCGCACAATTCAATATAATGAGATTTACAGAATTGGAGATCCTAAACCAGTTAATCTTAACATACGAATCATTTCAGCAACAAATAAAGATCTTTTAGAAGCAGTTCATAAAAAAGAATTCAGAGCTGATTTATATTACCGGCTAAACCGCGGATATATATTTCTTCCTCCACTAAGCAAACGCGGTGATGATGTAGTGATTCTTGCAGAACATTTTCTGGAAATAGGAAACAGGACTTACAACAGGAATGTTCTTGGTTTTTCGGAAGATGTAATTTCATCATTAAGAAGATATAAATTTCCCGGAAACATCAGAGAATTAGAAAATATAATTATGAACGCAGTTGTAAAAACTTCTAATGAAAACCATATTACAGAAGTAGAAATTCCGGAAGAATATCTAATCCGTCATGAAAAATCTTCAAATCCTGTAAAAATGATTTCAATTGATGATGCACTTGAAGATCATATTAAACTTGTAATGAGAGCAGTTGGCAATAGTGTGCAGAGAGCAGCACCTATTCTTGGTGTTAGTGAGAGAACTTTACAAAGAAGATTAAAATCGATTAGAGATAAGGAAAAATAAAAGTTCCAAAAATTGATTTTATTTAATTCCCGCCATTTTTGGTTAGAATCAAAACTTATTCCAGATTAATTTGAGAAAATCGGTAATCATTACCGACAAATTCTGAAATCCTTTCAATTAAGATTATCCAGTAATAATTAGCTGAACCTTTTTCAAATAATTTAGATAGCACACTTGTTGTCATAATTAAAGTCGGCGGATTTAAATAAAAGGGGATAACACATGAGTTCGAATCAATCTTTCTTCAGTATTGGTGCATTATTAATTTTTTCTTTGATTAGCCTTCGGTTCAATACCTCTGTACTTGAAAATTCAAGAGTTGAAATAGAAAACAAGGTTTATTTAACCGCGTTTTCCCTTGCTGATGATATGATAGAAGAAATTAAACAAAAGGCCTTTGATGCTTCAACAGTTGATTTTCCAACCACAGATCCTTCAACATTAACGGCACCTGGATCTTTAGGTCATGCAGATTGGGAAACATATCCAAATTATAACGACATAGATGACTATAATAATTACAACAAAACCGTTTCTGCTCCACATGCAGAAAACTATCATGTTGCCTGCAGTGTATATTACGTGGACGGAAACAATCCAGATCAGCAAGTTTATACTCAAACCTTTTACAAAAAAGTAAATGTCACAGTAACCAGTCCTTTTTTGGATTATCCAGTTAACCTATCCTTCATATTTACATTGAAATAATTATGAACATAATGTTAGATATTTCCGGATCATTTATTATTGGGGGAGTATTAGCACTAATGCTATTCAACTTTAATACATATCAATCGAGCACACGATATCAATCCGATTCTGAGTTACAACTCCAGCAAAATGCAAAAACTCTGGCAGAAATAATTAATTACGATTTAAGAAAAATTGGTTATGATGTTGACAGCGATTCAATATGGGTTCAAACATCAAGCCAGCACCTAAGTTTTTATGCTGACATTAACCGTGATGGATCACCTGATCTTGTAACATATTTTTTAGGTGATTCAACTGAAGCAACAGCTACGGCTACTCCAAATCCCCGCGACAAAACACTTTTTAGAGTTGTAAATTCTGATACTACCAGTGGGCCGACATTAGGATTAACCAAACTGGTTTTTTTATTTATGGATGAATCTGGAAATCCTACCATAGTTCATTCCAATATTAAATATATAAAATCGGAAATATGGGTGGAATCATTAGAGCCGGTGGCAGGAGAATATATTTTTACTTATTGGGAAATGACAATTAACCCGAGGAACTTATGATGTCAAGAACAATAATGATAGTGGTTATAGGACTATCTATAATTACATCATTTATAATTTTACAATTGAATGCTAATTCTAAAGAGGGGTTGAGAACAACTCTTGATTACTATGAACAAACCCAGGCACGATTAATTGCGAACTCTGGCGTTGAAGTTTATCTTGAAAAAATGAGACGTGATAAAACTTTAACCGGAATATTTAACGACAACAGTCTTATGAATGGAAGCTATGATATTTCAATTACCGGACCAGATTCTCAGTTGACTATAACTTCTGTTGGAAATTTTTCAGGTGTTTCTCATACAACTATAGTCGAGGCTCAAAGGGATCCTGTTGATTTGCCACCGGCCTTAAGTGCTCTGCATATTGTTTCAGATGTACTGGATTTAAAACTAAATGGTAATCTGACTATTGATGGTAATGATACAAATATTGATGGCTCTGCTGGACCTGAAACTTCGCTTCCTGGTGTTATGGTTGATGACACCGCCGATAGTTCATTTTTTATCAACAACATTAAACCAAAAATAGCAAATGATATTGAAGGATACGGCGGATCACCCAGCATTTATTCAATGTATGATGAAACAGACTGGGAAGCTGTAACAATGAACCTGATTTTTGCGGCTGATATTACCGTAGGTACCGGGACATATTCATCCGGGATGCACTTCGGAACACCAATTAGTCCAAAAATCACTTTTATGAACGGGGATATTCATTTATCAGGAACTTGCGATGGCGATGGTATTTTAATTGTTAATGGCAATATAACTATGAGCGGTCAATTTACATATCGTGGTATAATACTAGTATATGATAAATCTACAATTGAATGCCAGATAACAGGTAATGGTGGAGTATATGGTGCGACAATTCTTGTTGGTTCGAATGTGGATTTGCACGCAACAGGGAATGCTGAATTCTATTATAGTAGTGAAGCAATTAAAAACGCTCAACTCTATTTAAAATCTTCAAGATTTAAAATAGATAGCTGGTGGGAATAAAGATTATTCAGCAAAGGCATTTATTCGGAAAACTTGAGGTCATCACCAACTTCATCAAAATTAATACTTTCATTTTCTTCGCTTTCAGTTTCAGTTATTAAATTTTCCGGAATATGATTACTCAATGGGGTTGAATCCTTTTCTGATTCTGAACTTTCTGAATTTAGATTTTTATTTACCTGGCTAATTCCCCCAGTCAAATTATTCAACTCATCAGAAGTTATTTTATATAGTATTGAATCTTTATTTGCTACTGCGGTTGACTGTCTGTTTTGATTTTTTTCAATTTCTTCTTCACCAAAGAAGTCGGTTATATATTTGTATACAATTTTCTTCCTATTAGAACATTTAATTTTAACTTCACCCTGAATGACCAAATAAATTTCTTGCGCAGGTTCTTCATTACTATAAATAATACTGCCATCATTTATTTGGATAAAATTCTTTGGTTTTATAAAACTTTTTAGCTGATCTTTGTTAACTCCGCTAAAAAGTGAGTTGGTTGTTAAAAGGTTCTGCATATCTTTATCGACTAACATTACTTCACTCCCTTTTTATTGCAATATATTCTTGTTGACATCAAATCAAATAAAATACCAGTACTTCATACATAATATCTTTATTAACAATGACTGATTTTACTACCAGGTTAGCTACAAGTAATTTCTGTCGCCAAATTACTTGCTTAATATTAAGCAAATAGCAAAAACAACCTGTACAGTAGAAATTTCTGGTACTTATTTTACGACTAACAAACATTAAATGTCGCCTATGACGATAAAATAATAAAAATTTCAACACGCCTAAAAGTTTTATACGAAGAATTGTTGCACTAAACTTGCAATTATCTCTGCACAACAATTTAAGTTAACAGGGAAGAAATCAGAAATGAACACAGGCCAATCAATGCTAGCAATCGCTGCAATGTTACTTTTATCCACTCTCGTTTTAAGAGTAAATAATAGTATCCTTGCAACAGGTGAAGTAATGGACGAGTCAAAATTCGGAGTTCTTGCTACTTCTCTGGCTTCGTCTGTCATTGAGGAAGCAAGCAATAAATGTTTTGATAAAGTAACTGATGGGAATTCCGTTAATGATTCAACATTACTTACATTGCCGGATAGTTTGGGAAATGAAGACGAAGATTATTCAGAATTTAATGATTTTGACGACTACAATTGCTACCATAAAACTGTAACAAATTTACCTTCAGCAAAATTCGATGTCTCTTGTGTTGTTAATTATATCAATCCACCAAACTTAGTAGATATTTCAGCAGTGCCTACATGGCATAAAAAAATTACTGTTACAGTTTCCAGTCCTCTATCAAAAGATACATTAAGATTATCATCTATTTATAGTTATTGGTATTTTCATTAACGGCAAATAAGGGGATCCAATGGGCTTTAGCACACTTATAGATATTGTCGGTTCTACGATTATTGGCGGATTCTTGATGCTGCTCCTCTGGCGGCTTGATGACGCAGCAGTCAAAAACATTTATAATAACTCCCAGGAATTATCCCTCCAGCAAAACCTGGCTGTTACCGCAATGATTTTAGAAAATGACTTTAGAAGAATTGGGTACTGCAAAACTTATACAAAGATCCCTACCACCAATGTAATTCTTTCAGCTTCAGATAGCAGTATCTCTTTTTTAACAGATGTATATGATGCCGGAGATGTTAATACACTTAAATATTACATTGGGCCTGCTTCAGAATTACTTTCAACACCAAACCCGCGGGACAGATATTTATACAGGGTAGTAGATTCAGAAACTCCTGCAAGTGTAAATCTTGGTATTACTCAATTTAAACTAGTTTATTTTGACCAGTTAGGTGATACTCTTCCTTCACCAATTACTGATCCAACATTAATTGCTTCAATGGAAATTAATATAGCTGTAGAAAATGTCGACGGATATGATGAGGCATATTCAAGTGCATTCTGGCGACAAATCCGATTAGCTGCTAAAAATTTACAAAATAGGTAAGAGGTTACAAAATGGCAGGAAAAGCATCGCTTCTTTTGGTTATGGGATTTAGTCTTGTGTTCCTGGTATTTGGAAATAATTTTAATAGTATGTCAACCCGTTCAGTTGAAAACTTTACAGACTACTATTCAAAAACCATATTACACGATCTAGCTGTTAGTGGAGCCAACCTGGGAGCTAATGCTCTTTTTAGAAATAGTAATTGGACGGCCGGGTACCACGATCTCCAAATGAATGGAGGAACTATTGATGTAGATATAGTAACATATAACGCAGCCCAAAATATTAAAAAAATAACTTCAGTTGCAGATTATAAAGGTGAAAGAAGTACCGTTGAAGTTCTACTTGCTCCGAGCAGGTTTTCAAAGTTTGCTTACTACTCTGTTAGTGAAGGTAATAATATTTGGTGGATGAACAAAGATACTGTATTCGGTCCATTTCATACACAGGATAATTTACCAGCAGACAACCACCCTGTGTTTGGAGTAATGGGCTACAGAACAACTATTAAAGGTACTATAGTTTATCACGACTACTATGAAGCATATAACAGAATTAAACCATCCAGTCATGCAAAAAAATCTGAAAAGCAATACTATGAAAATAGTGTAAATGATGACAAACCTATTTTCCATGGCTCATTTGATGAAGGTATTGATGAACCACTTCCAACAAACGGTTTAGATCCACTTAAAACTGCAGCCGATGATGAAGGGTATTTAATTCCATTGTCTTCAACTACAACAGAAGATTGGCATTGTAGTCATTGGGGGCATCCTCACGAACATTCACTAACCCACTGTACTAGTGGATGGCCAGAAACTATAACTGTTCCTGATACAGTTTATGTAACTTTCATACAGGATAGTATTAAAATCAAAAAAGGATTTAGTGGAACTTCAACAACTTATAATGCTGAAAACCTGGCTCCCAACGGAGTAATTTATGCCGAGGGAATGGATGTACGATTACAAGGAACGGTAAAAGGTTCATATTCTGTTGTTAGCGAAGCGAATATTTATTTGGAAGATGATGTCGTTTATAGCAAGGATCCAAGAGACTATCCAAACTCCACAGATCTTCTTGGAATCGTAGCACAAAATAGCGTTTATATCGCTGACAATGATAATACGACTAATATAAAGATTCAGGCATGCATTTACTGTGAAGACGGTGGCTTTGGCGCAGAAAACTATAATGGTAGGAGCGTTGATGGAGATATAAACTTATTAGGAGGAATTACTCAAAATATACGTGGAGCAGTAGGAACATATAGTGGTGGATCAATAAACCATGGATTTTCAAAACGATACCGTTATGATAAACGTTTAGGAACTATGTTTCCTCCGTTCTATCCTGTCTGCGGAGGTTTCACAATTATATCGTGGAAGGAGTAATAATCTGACTAAGTATTATTACATCATTTAAAAATGATTAAGAAGAAAACAAAGGATTTTTGAATAAAAAAATATTTTAATACTCTTTAAATAATCCAAACATCAATTAAAGAGAAAAGATTCTTCATTCCTTGTAGAAATTACTAAAAACAAATTTCTTAAATGGGATTTAGCATTTAGAAAAAACTTAGGAAAAAAATACCGATCCAGTAGAAATTTCTGGCGTGTACGCCAATCCTGGCGTCAGATTTCTTTGTTGAGATTTTAAAACCTCAAAAATTCTTCCAGACAATACACTTTTCTAATGCAAGAATGTTTGCACTAATCTTGCATATACTCACCAGTGTAACAATTTCAAACATCAACATTTATAACTGATTATGAATACAGGTCAATCATTATTTAGCATTGGCGCTTTGCTCTTGTTATCGTTAACGGTACTAAGAGTTAATAATAATATACTTCTTACCGATGAAGTTTTATATGATTCTAAATTTGGAATTATTGCAAACTCAATTGCGACATCAATAATAGAAAAAGCAACTACAAAATTCTTTGACGCGAACACTGCAACCGGACCAGTTGCAAGCACTAGTAATCTATCATTAAACCTTGGTCCCGATATTAATGAAACAACTATTGATAGATTTAATGACTTCGATGATTTCAACACATATACAAATAAAGATACTTTTTTCACCAATCTAATTTTTGATTATAGGTGTGAAGTATGTTATATCAATACCAATAATTTAGATGTTCCATCAGGAACTCCTACATGGCACAAAAAATTAACTGTTTTTGTTACCTGGAATCAAAATGGTAAATCAACTAGTGTATCGGCGGATACTATCAAACAATCAGTTGTGTATAGTTACTGGTATTTTTAATTAAAAGGAGTTTGATATGGGTTTTACAACCATGCTTGACATAGTAGGTTCAATGATAATTGGTGGGATATTGATGACCATAGCCTGGAGATTGAGTGATGCCGCAACTGAAAAAACATATAATAACACAGGTGAACTTACAATACAACAAAACCTTTTAACCGTAGCACAAATGGTCGAGTTTGATTTTAGAAAAATTGGGTATGTAAATACTTGGAGTGGTGTATTAGATCCAAGAACAGGTAAAGGATTTAAAGCTAACCAGGCGATTGTTTTTGCAGATTCAACAAGAATCAAATTCTATACTGATCTTCCTGCTTCATCAAGTTTAGAAGGTGACGGAAATCTGGATTCTGTAACATATTATCTTGGTCCCGCGTCTGAATGTCTCAATACACCAAACCCAAGAGATAGAATACTTTACAGGGTCGAAAATACTGATCCACCTGTTAAATCAAATCTTGGCGTAACAGAATTCCATCTCACATATTATGATGTATTCAATGATAGTTTAACATTTCCAATTTCTGACCCGAACTTAATCCAAAATATTGAAATCGATATTAAGGTTGAAGATGTAGCAGCTTATGATCAAAAATATTCAAATGCCTTCTGGAAACAGATCAGGCTTGCTTCAAGAAATATGAGCAGGGCATTTATTTTAAAATAAAATGAAATAAGAGGAATAATTTTATGTCAGGTAAAGCATCCCTTCTTGTTGTGGCAGGTTTCAGTCTGGTTTTTCTTGTGGTTGCCCAAAATTTTGGTGGAATTTCCAATAGAGCTGTTGATAATTATGTTAATTATCAAACAGAAACATTTGCTCATAACATTGCGATAAGTGGAGCAAATATAATGGCGGACAGTGTTTATTGGAATCCCGGATTTGAAGGTTCATATTCAAAAGATTTTCAGGGTGGACACCTAGATGCCAATGTAACCGTTTTAAGTGCTTCTACCGGTCACCGGGAGATAACTGCTACTGGTACGTTCCAGGGAAAATCAAGCACCATAAAATTACGTATAGCTCCCAGTAGCTTTTCACAGTATGCTTATTATTCAACCTGGGAAAAAGCGAGTTCTGGTGGAGGAGATATTTGGTGGATCGGTGGTGACGTAGTTAACGGACCTTTTCACACACAGGATGATTTAAGAGTATACCAACATCCCAAATTTTTGGGTGAATATACTTCACACAAAGGAAGTTTGATATACTATAGCAGTAAAAAATCTGACGCACCAATAATTACCGGTGTTTATGAACCGGGCAAAAGTATAACGATTCCTGATAAAGCCGTTGAGGATTTAGAGCCCGAAGCAGACGCAGATGGCTATAAATTTTCCGGGCACGATACTGTATTTGTTACATTTGATAAGGATACATTAAGATATAAATACAGTTACTCTGATCCTTATTCAAGTTTTTCCCTAACCGATTCTGTTCACAATGGTTTAATATATGCAAAAGATTGTGTTGTAAGACTTAAAGGTACGGTAAAAGGTAGATATACTATTGCTTGTGATTCAGTTTCGAGTTCACTCGGGAAGGGTACAATCTGGTTGGATGACGATATAGTTTATGAAACTGATCCTAATGTTGATCCCAATTCTACAGATTTACTTGGTATAGTTGCAGAAAATTATGTTTATATAACCAATAATTCTGCGAATAATAGCGATATAAATATCCAGGCATCAATATTTAGTGAAAAATGGGGATTTGGAGCTTACGATTTTAGTTCACGTCCTCCAAGTGGAAATATAAATTTATTAGGAGGTATTCAACAAAATTTCAGACAACCAGTTGGGCAATTCAGTAAATTTGGCGTTTCTCATGGCTTTAATAAGAAGTATGACTACGACCCAAGGTTGGCATATATGTCCCCCCCATTTTATCCCGGTACTGGTGGTTTCAAAATAGTTTCGTGGTTTGAATAGAATTTAATTTTAATCCCGGTTTTATGCCGGGATTTTTAACATAATAAAGAGTAAACTCTTACAAGGAGAGTGGTTGATGTGGATAACAGGAAGAAAAGAAGCAGCATATGATCTTACCAGATTTGCAGGAACAATTAAAACGAGAGGTTTCGGATTTTTTAATATTGTAAAATTTTTAATTGCGATCTCAATCTTGTTTGCAATTCTTATGCTGACTGTAAAATAGTGACTGTGTAACTTTAAATAGCAAAATCTTCGTTTCTTATAAGCAATAGTACAGCAGACTGAGGAACAATTAGGTATTTTTGTTTTTCAAATTCAATTTCGAAAGCTTCTTTCCTTAAAAAGATTGCAAGATCACCTTCTCTCGCCTGCAACGGAATATATTTAACATTCTCAATATTTTCCTTCCATGGTTCTTCATCAACCTGTGCAGCTGTTGCATACCCAGGACCAACTTTTATTACATATCCGCTCTGAACTCTTTCTTTTTCAGTAACTCCTGAGGGTAAATACAATCCACTTGAAGTTCTACCTGATTCTTCCTGTGGTTTAACAAGAACTCTGTCGCCCACAACTATAAATTTGTCAAAATTCTTCAATGTAATTTCCATAATTCTTTAAATAAACTTTTCAAATATAATCATATAAATATTCGACTTCTAAATTCATACTGGTATTTGACCATATAATAAACTTCATAAATGAATCAGGAATTTCTAAATTTGTTTATCAATCAAAAATAATTACTTATGAATAAATTTGGTCCCGATTTCTGGAATGAAAGATATAATCAAAAGGAGTACCTTTATGGATTACGGCCAAATAACTTTTTTAAATCTGAAATAATAAAGTATAGTCCCGGCAGAATTTTTTTGCCGGGAGATGGTGAGGGTAGAAACTCTGTTTTTGCTGCATCTCTCAGCTGGCAAGTTGAAGCTGTTGATTTTAGTTCCCTTGCAGTTAAAAAAGCTAAAAAGCTTTCTAAATCATTCAATCTTAAGATTGACTACTCTGTTGCAGATTTGAGTGAATATATTCCCAAACAAAATTTTTATAACGCTGCAGCAATTATATTTGTTCATCTTCCACCCTCTATACGAAAATATTTTCATAAAAAATTGATAGACTGTCTGAGACAAAATGGTGTATTGATTATGGAGCTATATGAAAAAAAACAGTTAGGTAGAGACAGTGGAGGTCCCCAGAGTGAAGAAATGCTTTATTCTATTCCTGAAATTGAAAATGATTTTAAAAGTTTAGAAACACTTTATTTGAAAGAAGAACTAATTGAGTTGAATGAAGGTGAAAAACACTCCGGCGAAGCAAATGTAATTCGGTATGTTGGAATAAAATAATAATGAAGAAAGCTTTATTCATATCATATTACTGGCCTCCTTCCGGAAAGGCTTCTTTACAATGGCCGCTAAAAATTATCAAACATCTTATTTCTTTTGGATGGCAAATTAATGTTTTAACGGTTGATGAAGACACATTCTCTCAATCTGATACCTCCTTCGATTCTGAATTTTTACCAGGAGTAAAAGTAGTCAGAGTAAAAACTTTTGAACCATTCAACATTTATAAAAAAGTTACAGGCAGATCAAAAGATGATCAGCTTATAGCTTCCGAAACAATTTCGACTAAAAATAAAAAACTAAGCCATAAACTATCTCTTTGGATAAGGATGAATTTGTTCATCCCTGATGCAAGAATCGGTTGGTACTTCCCTGCTATAAAAAAAATGATTGCTTATTTAGCGCAAGAACGAGTTGATGTAATTATTTCTATTGGTCCACCTCATACAACTCATTTAATAGCAAAGAAACTTTCATCAAAATTCAGAATACCTTTTGTTCCTGTTTTTATTGATCCATGGACAGATATAGCATATTATAAAAATTTTAAAAGAAACAGAATAACTCTTACAATAGATAACCATCTTGAAAAGTCAGTACTTAAAAATTCATCGGCAAATATTTTTGTTACTGAAACGATGAAAAGTGATTACGAGAAGAAATATTCTTTTGTCAAAGATAAATCTCACGTTCTTTACTGGGGTTATAGTGAAGAAGAATTCGATAAATTAAAGATAGTTGAGAAAACAGGCGATGAAAAAATTATAGTCCATGCAGGTAATCTTTTTTCATATCAGAATCCGGTGAATTTTTGGAAAAAGTTGAAAAAAGAAATCGATCAAGGGAATAAATTCATCATCAAATTTATTGGTACTGTTGATCACGAAATTGTTGAAACTATTAATGAAACCGGTCTTTCTCCAATTACAAAATATTTAGGTTTTCTTCCTTACAAAGAAATGTTGGAAGAAGTCTGCAATGCGGATTATTTATTAGTTTGTGCGACCGAACCACGGCATGTCCCGGGAAAACTTTTTGAATATTTACGCGCTGGAAAACCGATTATAGCTTTTGGACATGGAAATTCCGAAGTAAAAAATATTCTTGAGAAAGCCAATGCAGGAATGATGTTTGATTACAAAGATAACGGCAAGGAATTTTTTCAAACTCAGAAATCATTTAAAACAGACTCCAATTATGTGAAGGATTTTGAGAGGAAAATTATCGCAGCAAAGTTTAATAAAATTCTTTTGGAATTAAATTAAGGATTCATACAACTGTAAATATTTTTTTCCGACTAAACCAGGGTTAAAATATTCAACTGCTTTATTTCTTGCATTGATAGAATATTCTTCTGCATTTTCATTATTATAAAACCATAGAATTCCGTTTGCCAAGTCTTCGATTGATTGAGATGCGGACAAATATCCATTTCTCTTGTGTTCAACTAAATCCGGAATTCCCCCGACATCAAATGCAACAACAGGAGTACCACAAGAAATTGATTCAATCACAGTGTTTGGCAGGTTATCCTGTAATGAAGGAGCCACAAAAATATCTGCGGCGTTATAACAAGCGACTATTTCGTTTTCATTATTAAATCTTCCAAAGCTATTTACCTTAAAAGGTATTCTTGTTAGAAGATCTTTATCAAAAGAACCAAAAACAATTAATTCAGTTTTGCTATCTAAATCACTATTATTTTTTTTAAGATGACTAAGACTATCCAACAGATAAGTTAAACCTTTTCTTTCGTCTTTTGTGTTCATAGAACCAAAAAGAATTAAGAATTTATCTGAAGGAAGCTTTAATATTTTTCGTGATTCATTTTTCCCGATTGGTTTATAAACCTCAATGTCCACAGGGTTTGGTATGTTTTCAATTCTTTTATCTTTTAATAATTCACTTCGCTTTGTTTCTGCTGCAAGCCATTTGCTGCAGGTTACTAAAGTCAAATTAAAATCTTTAAAAGTAACTCTCTTTTCATTGAATACTTTTGAAGATAAATCCGCGTCTCCCGAAAATTTTAAAGGAGGGCAGTTACTACAAGCAGTTAAGAATTTTTCGCAGCCAAGATTGTAATGACAACCGCCGGTAAAGGCCCACATATCGTGTAGAGTCCAAACAATGGGTTTTCCAAGTTTCTTCAATTCATTTAGTGATTGCAAGGAAAGGAACCCACCATTTATCCAGTGAAGATTAATCATATCTGCGTTCTGTATTAGTGAATAAGATGATATGTCTATTCCAATTGTGGGATTGGAAAATCTTCCTCTCTTTTGAAAAGTGAACAGTCTTATAAATGATTCATCTTGAAAAATTCTACTATAGAGTCTAAGTTTTTCAAAAGATTTACTCACTATTGAAAAAACATCGGAATTGCTGCTTTTCTTATTTTGCACTAAAATTTTGGAATCAATCCCATTCAATTTTATAGCGTCACTTATTCTTCTGCAGGCAATTGAAGCTCCTCCCCCGCTGTCAGACGAGCTTAGATGAACTACTTTCAATTTTATTTATATCCAAAAATATTTAATTGCAAATCCATTTCAGGATTGCTTTTGTTTTTTTTGTTGATAAGCGGTTTCGGACGATCATCCACCGACTTAATATAATACCTGAATCCATTTTCTTCAAGCAATTTTAATACTTCACTGAGCTTCTGTTTATCGCTTACAAAAGAATGAAATTCAACAAAAATATTTTTTACTTTTCTTTAAACTTTCACCACAATCTTTTAAGACTTCAAGTTCTGCCCCTTCAATATCCATTTTTAGCATATCAACCGGTTCAGTTTTTTTTATAAAATCCTTTAATCTTACAGACGCAACCTTTAAAGAATCACTTTGTCTATCAATTGAGGATGCATCAGCATCTTCCATTCCCATCTCCACGCCATTTTCGTTTATCCAAACTGCTTTTTCAATTACTTCAACTGACGGAAGTTGTTAGTAATTAAATTTTCTCTTAATGTTTTCGTGATTTTGGGATTAGGTTCAAACGCAAAAACTTTTGCAAGTGGAAATATTTTTTTAAAGTAAGCACAGCTTGTTCCGATATTTGCACCGCAATCAAGAATGACTGGGTAATTACTGGAAGATTCAAACCCGTAATATTCTTCAACAAAAATTTCTTTGAATTGCCAGAGAAATGACCGGCAATCCGGAACAAGAAATTTCAATCCAAGAAATTTAATTCGTCTGGGTTCGTACCTTTTTCCATTTCCGTAAAGCAAAGAAAGTTTGAATAAAACTCTTTCGTTAGAATTTGTAAGAAACCTGTAAATGCCTTTTAAAAGTTGTTGAAAGTATGGATTCATTACAGTAATTTCTTCTTAATGAATCCGAAAACAGAGGGCAAAAATTTAATTTTGTAAACTTCAGATTGCATCATTTTTTTTGAATAGACTTTTAATTCTTTAAAACTTAGATTTTAAATTTTTTAATTCCATTCATTGCAATTATCAGAGCAAAGGAATGATGACTTTCCATCGTGCAAAACAACCAGCCAAGTAAATATTCCCTCAATCCAAAATCAACATTATTAAAGGAATTAATAAATGTCATCTCTTCCCAGCCAGGGGCTGGTTTAATAGATTCCTTAAGCAACTTTTTAAATGTACTGCTTTTAAACTCTGAATTGAATACTTCTGAAGGAACCCTTGGAACACCTTTAATATTAATGTCAGAAAGCCAAAAATTTTTATTCGTTAAATATTGAAGAAGTGTGTAAAGTTTGTCCTCACCTTCATAAGCATCAATAATTCCAGGTTCAAATTCAGCAACGATTATTTTACTTCGAACATCCTCATTAAGTGATTTGAACAGCCTCAAATCGGTTCCCTGTGAATCACATTTAAACCAGTCAATCCTCGAAATGCCGATTTCATTTAATGCTTTATGCAAATTTATTGCATTTAATTTAACAACCTTATCCACATCAAATCAACCCAGAATGTATGTTTGGCTGCAGTGCTTTTTGATCTGGTTTTAATACTCCGGAACAATAAGGAGATTTTGTTAATAAAAATCTTACAGTATTTTCTGATCCATCTACAACTACACTATTGAATACGTAAAATTTTCTAAAATTACTTTCCTCCCTTTCCACAAATTTAAAATCCCTGTCATCAGCATCAAATGCTACACAAACAGAATATTTTGAAATCGTTTTCCACTTCGGATCAATTTTTTCAGATGCGCCGATATCGACAAGTACAGGAGGGTTATCCTTTAATTCAGGAAGGTTAAGGATTTTATGAAATATTTTTTTCATTAACTGAGGTTAATTTCTAAATTTGTCAAGAATTGAACTCAATCTGTTTTTTTTGAAAAATTTTCTAAAATTCTTCATAATACTTTCATCCTGTTCACTATTTTCAATTAAAGTTAAAGCTTGATGATCTTCATACAAATCAACATTGAATCTGTTTGTTTTACCAGTATGCACACCTGAATTATCAGTCCCGATATTTTTTATTCTTGATTTGACCGGATAAACACCCTGGGCAATATTTTAAAATGTGAATATGTCCAGATAATTGCCCAGGAATCTATTTTCCCGGCTTTTTGATTTTTTAACATTCTTGATAAATCTTCTCCACCCAAATTAAATTTTTCAACCATTTCAGGATCATTGATAATCTTATTAAAATCTTTTAAATCCCAATCAACTTTTTCCCACCTGTCTTTCCACGTTCCCCATCCCCAGAGGAAGCTCTGGGTGCAACATAAACATCGTAGAATAAGACGAAGGAATTCAATCGGAAAAGTATAGCCTGTTACAGAAAAACTTTTTCATCCTCCTCATAAAAATTTAAGAGAGTATTCATAAACTCGAGAAAGAATGGAGAGCAAACCATATCATCTTCCATCACAATTACTCTTTCATCTTTGCTAAGTACCTCACTTACCCGAAATAACAGAATTGCCAAACCAAGATTTTTTTGACTTTCAATTATTTCGATCTTCTTGAAACCGGATATTTCGTTTATATATTTTCTTACATTTTTTATTTTATCTTCTTCAATTTCATTTTTAGGTCCATCTGAATAAATAAATAACTCGCTCTTTTCTGCAACCGAGTTTTTTAAAAGTGATAAAATTGTTTTTTTTGTATGATCTGGTCGATTATAAACGAACAAAACTATTGGAGCAAGGTCTTTCACTTATATACTTATTACTAAAATAAAATTGAGTTTTTTGTAGCATAAATATAGCGGAATTAACACAAAGGAATGTATTTTCCCAAGATGGGCAAATATTTGTTCTTATTCTAGAATCATGGGTTAGGGCCGAGGAATTGCAATTTATTTAAGCACGGTCATCTTTTTTATTTCAGAAAAATCACCTAGATTCAGCCTGTAAAAGTATACTCCCGAGGAAAGATTACTAGCATTAAAGATTACTTAGTATTCCCCGGGTTCTTTTGATTCATTCAACAATGTGCTAACCAATTGTCCTATTGCATCATAAATTTTAATACTTACATAACCAGCAGTTGGAACGGAGTATTTTATTATCGTTGATGGATTAAATGGATTGGGATAATTTTGTTCAAGGGAAAAAGCATAAACAATGTTCAAATGAACAAGTACAATATCACTAAATGAATACTCACCATTAAAATCTACTTGCTTCAATCTATAATAAATTGTTCCGTTCCGTAAAAATTGATCAATAAAGGAATAATCATGATTTTCAGTTGTCGTACCATTTCCATTAACAAATCCAATGGTAAAATATTCATCACCATTTTGACTCTTTTGGATTTCAAATCCATAATTATTTGTTTCAGTAACAGTCGACCAATTAATATTACATTATTATTTTCAAGTTTATAATTAAATGATTTTAATTCTACCAGGAACTATTGAGCAGGAATTATTTTCTTCCGGAATTCACTGTAATTTCGGTCAAATTAGGATTAGCTTCTGAAGTGTTACTAAATGTTGCCATATTCAAATTAATTGCTTGCAGATTTGAAATATCAAATATATTTGGAAAGTAAATTCCAAAATCACAATTTGAATTGCCTGATGAATCTGTTTTAATAAGATAAACATCATCTCCTCCAAAAGTGTTTGACGATCTTCTGCCAGTTAACGCACATCCATAATCTGGTGTTTTTACGACATCATACCCAAAATCATCTGTATTTCCACCATAAGTATGGAACCATTTGACTGACCCATTAATATCAATCTTCATAAGGAAGGCATCATTTCCCCCAAAGCCAAAACTGTTAGTAGTACCTGAAATAATGTAATTTGAATCATGAGTTTCCGTTAAGCTATAGGCTGTTTCATCACCGATTCCACCGTATGCACGAGCCCATTCAACATTTCCCGAATTATCGGTTCTAATTAAATAAACATCTCTTGAATTACCATATCCATAAGACCTAGTATCGCCAACCAATAAATATCCACCATCCGAGTGTTAGCCAAAAATCCTCGTCCCCAATCTTCGATATTCTTTTCCAGAATAATATTATGTCCAAATAATATTGCCCAGAGTGAGAAGTTGAATAAATGTTGGAAGTATGCCATAACTACCAGTAATATCAACTGCGCCGGATAAAACATAATGGCCATCAGCAGGTATGATACAAGAAAAATAAAAATCCTCGTAGATCGTTTCATAAGTTTTAGCCCAAAGTATGTTGCTAATTTATTGAAAGTTTTTATGCCTGAACCACTGTTTGTTCCAACACCAAAAGATGCATTATAACCAGCAACTAACATCCGCCCATCTGTACCATTAAATCCTAATCTTTGAAGTACTTCCATATAATAAACCATCACAAGTCTTCACCCAACTTATCCCACCATTTTGAAATCAATTTTCATCATAATATGATCAACATACCCAAATCCCTGTGCAATATATTCCGGAAATATGATCGTGTCACCATTATTAGTTTGTTTAATACCGTGGAGTTTTTCCGAAATACCTGGAGATGTGTAAACGTAGGCCCGTTGATTGATCCAACTGAGGGTATTCATTGAGGAATCTACAGATATATTTTGGGTGTCATTTGTAAAACTTTCAATGGATCCGCCTATTAAATATCCACCGCCATCCTGCTCGATTTTTTCTATTGCAACTCCTCGTTCAAAACTGAGCCCGCCATAACTTTTTTCAAATCCAATCGGTTTTTTTTTAGCGGTTATGAGGAAAATAAATGTGCGTGCAAAGCCAGATGGAGATGAGTGTGGAGAGAACTCAGAGATCACGAATATCATCAGGGCCATCATTGTTTATTCCCAGATCCTCCGGTATCTCGAATAGTTAATAACCAACCAAACCACTGTCAATTGTGGAATAATAAACGCTATCTAATGGAGCATCTTTGAGTTCTAAAATTTGCCCGCTATTTTTTTGATGATGGTAGATCCTTCAATTCATCCATTTGCCCGTCTAAAAAGTCTGTGACAACATAATTTTCATTGTGCAGCATATAACCATTACTTCCAACATAAAGTTATAAGTATTATTCATTGCAGAATAAGTAATGCTATTTTGATCACTTTGCAATTACATCACCATAAATATTCATCTTCATTCCATCCAATCCCCAGGTGACGGGCCTAATGAAACCAGGTGTGTGGGTATTGCCAAGATATTTCATGTCTTACTCAATCATTATAGAATATGGCAGAGTGAGCTTGTAACCTTGATTTCGACGATCCATAGGAATAATCGAAAAAGACGTAACAGTCCCCGAGGTTCCATTGTTCTTCATTCTTATATAAATGATTCTCCTATATCAACTACATTTTTAAACGGAGAAATGTTCTGATTGAGCCCAGGCTTGGAATGTCCCGTTAGTTGTAGGAAAGTACGGGCTGTTAAAGGTATTAGCATGGTCGCCATTGCCATCAAAGTCAATCACTTTCCAAAAGAAGTTTGTGGAGAGACTTTTAAAGATACTAGTAGAAGGGTTATTGTTGAGAATAACAAAATATTTTTATAACAAGTTACTCCCGGTTTGGCGGGGTTATTTCCCCCGAAAATAATTACTTGTAATTATTAAAACACTTAATTTTATCTATATAATATAAAAATTAAATTTGAGTAGGGGAAAGCAATTGTTGTGAGTTAACAAACGAACAATAAATTTGATAATGAATTTGTATTCAAAAAACATTATTAAAAAATCACAAAATAGTCTAGCAAGAATTAAATCCCCAGACAGTTATTTTTTTTATAATAAATAGTCGTTGCTTTCTTAAATAAATATCCAGCAGACATACCCCAGAAATCTATTTTCTTGTAACCATTTTCAAGCAAGAATTTTTCTCCATCTTTATACTCCGCACGTTCTGAATCATCCAAAACTATTACACCATTCTCTTTCAGATGATTTACTGATTCCCGCATACATTCAACCCTATGAACCCCATCAATTGAAATAATATCGAATTTTTTATTCAATTTTCTTACTGCATAAACAAATGATTCTGCAGATTCATCATTTGATAAAATCAAATTGACATTATTTGATATCCTTTTTCTTAAATCATTATACCAATCCTTATTAGGTTCCACCGCTGTTACTGATTTTAATTTCAGGGAATAAAATAACGTCGAATGCCCAGCACCAAATTCAAACAGTTCAAGATCTCGTGATAGTTTTGTTTCTATAAAATCAATAAAAGGATATGTGACCCAAGGAATTGGAGCATCTTCTTTATTTACAGGAAGATTTTTTTTTACGGAATTAAACCAACCATTTGTATACAAATATCCCGAAGTTCTAAGAGAAATAAGAGATTTGAAAACTTTTGGTTCCTTTAACAAAAGTAAAAGAGTATTGATCCTTTTTTTTAATGGTTCAGGCATTCTGATGAAAATATTTCAAGTAAATAAAAATAAGTTAACATTACATTTCAAATATAAGAATTTAGATTCTCACGGATATATATTATTAACAGTAAGACAAAAAATATCCCACACTAAATGTGGGATATTCATTAGAATAAACTATCTATTATATTTATAAAAAATTAAACCAATAATTACTTAGTGATTACACCAATTTTAAAGATATTATTAGTGAACCCGGTATAATAAATTCTCTGAGAATTGTTAGTATTAAAAAAGAAAGGATAAGCTATTTTATAATCTGCCCAATAATTGTGAGTATCGTCCTTCGTAAAAAATGGATTGTGCGGATCTTTGACCCAGTTTATTCCATTCGATGAAGTAGCTTTCCCAAACCCCGTCCCTATGGTATTCATATAGTACATAACAAACTGACCGTTTAGCTTAACAACTGTTGGGTAGTAAACTCCGTTCCCTTCCCAAGATTGACTTGATGATAGTATTGGATTGTTAGAAGATCTTTGCCAATTTATTCTATCTGTTGAAGTTGCTAATCCTATTTGTGAATATGGTAAGTCTCTCATATAATAATACAAGAAATAGGTATCATTAACCTTAATTACTGATGAAGGACCAATCTGATATTCAGAACCACTAGTTCCATATAATACAGGTGTCGGATATTTCGTCCAATTTATTCCATCATTAGAGAAAGCATAGCCAATATCCCATCTTCCATAAGGATCAGACCATCCTGAATAAAACATATAGTACATTCCATCTTCATATATTACCGCTCCGGGATGAACAGCTAAATCATCCCAGCTACCTGAAGAACCAGGTGATAATACAGGTTGACTTAATGGTCTAGTCCAATTAAAACCGTCATTCGACTCCGCATATAAAACAAATTTATGGCTCGCTCCTGCATCACCAACATACCACATTTTATAGATACTATCTACCAAAATTACATTCGCCTGACCAACACCATATGCTTCATAATATAAACCTGATGTCGAGAGAATTGGATTGCCGGAAAAATCCGTCCAATGACTTGGAGTGCCCCAGGTAACCCAAATATAAATATTGCCTGTTCCTTCCCCGGTTGGAGACAATGTCAATGATACCTGGGTTGTAAATCCTGCATAAATAACTACATCTGTCTCACCAGTATAAAGAACAGTTTCCAGACTATCCATAGCATTTACTTTCAAATGCCATGTCCCGGCATGAATATCAGTTAATGTCAAATCAGCTGTTGAATCAGTTAGTAGATTCATAAAATCCGAAATAGTTTCATATCCTTCCCTTGTTAATATTGCCTCAACAAATACAACGTCAGAAGGAGCATTTACTTTATCAACGGTCAGTACAACCTTACCAGAGGATTGACTGTCTGTACTTACTGAATTTTCCTGAATACAACTATTGATAAGAAGTAAGAAAAATGAAGAAAATAGAAAGGTAAAAACGAATTTCATAAAAATTATCCTCCCTAATTATTAATGAACAAAATAACTTAGAAACACGTAACAATCAACATCATTTTGTCAATAATTTCAGATTTGCAATAGTTGATAATAAACTCGCATCCTTTAATTATTAAAAAATAGCAATATTTATACCATCCTAATTTTTCTTAAAATCAACTATTAGAGATGTATAATGTGGTTCTCCATTTTTATTTCGTGTATCATTTAAGAAAGACCTTCTTATTATTCCATTTTCATCATTTGAATATTTAGTATGAAACTCTCCTTTTTCATCCCAATATTCTTTTGGGTAAGAATGAAATCCAACAGTTTCAAAATAACTACCTAAAGACTTGTAATTAAAAAGATGCTTATGATCATCGGCACCCTCACCCGCTCCACCAGGTTTAACATAATTTATATATCTTGCGTCAGTGTGGTATCCATCTGGAACTGCAATTCTTATATTGACATTTTTAGAAGAGTAGTTGTAGAAATTTTTAACCATAATTTCTATTTCGTCTGCAGTTAAGTGTTCTAATACGTGTTCAGCAAGTATGCGGTCAATTTTCTTACGCTCGAAATATTTCCTGAAATTATCTTCATTAGTAACATCCAAAGTTACTATATCAGTACTGAACCATCCCCTGAATTTAGTATCAGCAGCGCCAACAACTAAATTAATTTCTTTACCAAAGCTTAAATAAATAAGCCATCGTATATATTTATTAATTCTAATAAATGGGACTAATTTTCTATATATAAATTGTTTAAATCTTTTATACATATCTCTACTTAATATTTATGAAAAATTATTGTTGAATAGATTTATTTTTCCACAAAAGTTGAAAAAATGAGAATATAAAATAATGACTTAAACATCATCCAGAATATGTTTATAAGTTTGTTTTGAAATTCCTATTGAAAATGTCGCAATTGAATATGATAATTAATGTTGCAATCGCTGAACCCGTAATTCCATAAACAGGAATTAAAACGAGATTTAATATAACATTCGATATTGTTCCCAAAGCCGTTCTTAGAAAAGAAAACTTTGTAAGATTTTCATTAATTAAATACTGACTACTTGCAACTCCAAGGAAAACAGATACCCCTGCCCAGATATAAATAGTCAAAACCGGCGCTGAAGAAATAAATTCGTTTCCATATAAAATTGTGATAATTTGGTTTGATAAAAACGTAACTGGCAAAGCAATCAGGATTGCAATAAATGCAAGAAGATCGTAAAGTTTTTGCATTCTGTTTTGATAAAACACTTTGCCTACATTCTTTGCATTTACAATTGCCGGGAATAATGAGTTGCAAATTGCAACAGGGATAAAATACCATGCTTCGCTTAACCTGACAGCAGCAGCATAATATCCTACAGATTTTTCGTCCATCATGTATTTCAACATGACCTGGTCAATCCTCATGTATAATGAAACCATAATACCGGACAATATTAATGGCCATGAATCTCTGATTAATTCTTTACCAAGCATTTTCGAAAAATGCCAGTTAAACATTGACAGACTATTTAACTTATAAGAAATTACAAATCCAGCCGCTGCAAGTACAAATTCCAAAGAGAAAGCAATCACAAAATAAATTAATGGAGCGTTGACAAGTATTAATATTATTTTAAAAACTGATGATAAAAACATCGCTCCAAATTGCGCATAAACAGAATACTTAGCCTGAACTTTTGACCTGAAGAAATAATCAATTATCTGGAATGACTGAAAGAAATGAGACGCAGCAGCTATCAATATAAATACAGAAAGAAAAAATTCTTCTTTTATAATTAGGAGCGTGATAATTATTACAGCAATTGAAATTGCAGCACCAAATGTTCTTAACCAGAATCCAGTACCTAACAACTCATCACGCTTTTCAGGGTGCTTGACAAGCTCACGTATTATGATACTTTCTAAACCAAGTATTGCAAACGCTGAAAACAGGGCAGCAAAACTCATTGCATAGCTGATTACACCGAAATTTTCCGGACCGAGGTAACGAACCACAAAAATTGTAACCACAAAACTGATGAGCATACGCAGGACTTTTTCGAAAAAAAGCCATGAAGTATTGGCGAAGTATTTTTTGAAGGACTCTGAGGAAAAGTCGATCTTGGTTTTTATGTTATCTTTTTCTTGCAAACAAATTTATTCTTCTAACTTTTTCAATTTTTCTTTGCGGTACAGAACAATACCAAATATCAAACCTGCAAATGAGACAGAACTTAAAATCAATGCAAGGTACTTCGAAATCGCAAATGATTTTGGAGCATAAACAAATTCAATTTTGTGTTCACCAACAGGAACCACAATTCCACGAAAACCATGGTTAGCTTTATAAATTTTGGTCTCATTTCCATCAATAGTAGCTGTCCAGCCGTAAGGAAGATAAGTATCACCAAAAAATAAAAAATTGTTCCCGGTAGCTTTTACATTTAAAGTAACTTTTTCGTCTTTAAATTCTGAAATATTTACAAATGCGGTTGAATCGGGTGGAACAATCCCACTTATTTCATCTTCAACAAAAGCAACATCAGCAGGATCAAAACTATTCTGTTTGACTGCATTTATTGTTTCAATTGCATTTTTCTTCTCAACTTTATTTACAAAGTAAATTCGCGGTAAAGCGTTTTCATTTTTATAAACGAATGTTTTTGCCCCGGTAAAGATTGGAGTAAACCCGGGATAATTAATTTGCTTGTCGAATATTATATATTCGACATTTAGCATTCGCCAGAATGTTGGGTTTGCCGGACTGCCGAGTATATCATAATAATCCTGGATTGCACGCGGCTTAATTCCTGAATACCCATAAATATCATACATTAGAAAATAAGCAAGGAAGTTTGAATTTTGATTTAATGAACCAATTGAACCATCCTGTTTTAAATTCAGAACTCTGTAAATTGAATTGCCAGCGTCCCTTTCAATTGCATTTATATACTCAGGTTTCACAAACATTTCTTCTGTTTTAGAATTATCTGTATACGTTTCTCCTCTATAATCAATTCTAAATAAATCAAAAACGACTAGTATAATTAATGCAACAACAAACAGATCAGCACTCAATTTTGATTTTAGATATGCATAAGCTAAAGCAAAGGTCAATCCAGTAAATAACATTGCTAGTCTAAAATCATTCAAGAACATTGTAGCCATATAATCGTGAATCGGTTTTAGCTGCTCAGTTTTTTGACCAGCAGCAACAATCCTATCAATAAACCAGCTTTTTATTGGTGAAGAAAGCAAAAGTGCAATTACAAATAGCCCTCCAAAAACAAAAAACGTATTCCTGATTGCGTTTTCTATCTTTCGGATTTTTTTCATTCTTTAGTGAAATAATTTTAATAACTCCTAATCCAGCTAAAAGAGGAAAACTGAGCTGGACAAGAACAAGAATCATCGATGGGACTCTGAATTTATCAAAGAACGGGAAATAGTTGAACATCAAATTGTAAAGAACCGGAAAGGTGTTCCCGAACGAAATCAATAATGCTATGCCCGAGAGAATTGTTAGAAACCTGACAAATGGATCCTTCCAGTTTACAATCATAGAAAAAACTGCAAGGAAGAAAATTATTACTCCCATATAACCAACGGCTACATCTACGAAAGGCATTTGACCGAAATATGTATTTACTTCAACAGGCTGATTTTGCGAAAGCGGTCCCTGGTATGTTGATTTTCCGAATCCGTAATAGGATGGAACAATCATAGTTAAAACTTCTCCGGGAGAAAATGACCAGTTAGTTGCATACTGGTAAAAATCAGATTCGCTTTGTTCAGTTTTACTTTGTTCTTTTTCAAGTATGCTTTCAGTCCCACGCGTCGAATATGGAGAATACTCATAAACCTGTGTAAAATTATCTGATTGAATTAACAATGCAATCAAAATCGCAATAACAAATGCAGCTGCAGATTTCACTAATTGCATAGACAAAAATTTATCCTTCAATTTCAACGATCTCAAAAAGAAATAGATGAAGTAGATCATAACAGCAAAGAAAACATAAAAAATGATTTGAACATGCCAGCCGAGAAACATCAGGTCGAGAAAAATTATCAGCAGAAAGAAATCCAATAATCGAATTCGTTTCTGAAAATTAAAAAGCAGTAAAAGTAAAATGGGGAAAACCCATATCGCAGTAAGTTTTGTTACATGTCCTATATATAAAAACACTACAATTCCAGTACAAAATGTTGTTGAAATTGCAACCAGCAAACTTACAAGTTTGTTTTTCGTTCTGTAATTAAAAAAGATAAATGAAGTGAAAGCGAGTGCAACTAAATAGAAAGTCCATTTTGCATAGTCGACTGCAAACGGTGAGCTGAATATATTTCTAATTAAGTTATTAACCACATAAACTAAATTGAACCATTTAAAACCAACTGCTATTGCATAAGCCGGCATCCCACCAAAAATGTACGGATTCCATAATGTGTATCCTTCACCATGCTGTTCAACATAAGTGTTTGAACTTTTGCTGGTAATTATGTCACCCGACTGAAATGTTTTTCCGCCAAAATACAGTGGGGAATAAAATAAAAGAAAGAGAAGTATAATTACAATAAGAAGTAACGGAATCTGAAATTTAGAGGGGATATATTTATCAAGAGAAAAAGAATTTAAGAATGTCTCTTTTTGTTTGCCTAAAATTTTTTCAGTTTTTTTTGATTTGGAAGCCATTCAATCTCCAATTTTCTGATTCTTTTAATAAAAAGAAATTTTATTTCCTTGCAATAAAATTGATTCCCGACCCCAATTTGTTTTCGGAAGAATAATCCAAAAACATCATAATTAATGTTACGGGCAAAGTTAATAAATAATAGAATGGAAGAACTATAAAAAATAGTTTTGAAATGTTTAGCATCAGCATTGGATATTTTATTCCGAGCCGCCACGCTTTATCCCCCCAAAATCCGTAAGTGTATTTTGATTGGTACGTTTTAAATCCGATTGGATGCAATTTTGACTCGAGATCTTCTTTTGAATACCCATCACGCGCGTGTTCTCCTATGAAGCTTTCTTCTCCTTCATCGTGCACATCACTACCTCCGAAAATTGAAGGCGAGTTGATCAAAACAAATCCTCCATCTTTTACAGCGCTATAAAAATTCTGAAAAACTTTTATATCATCTTCGATGTGTTCCATTACATCTACACAAACGATCAGATCAAATTTATTTTGATGAGTTATTTGTGTTAAATCTTCAACGCCAAATGAAACGTTATTTATTTTTCTTGATTCGAAAAACTCTTTGCAGTCGTTTATCCACTCTTCTTTTACATCAACTGAATAAATTTTACAAGGCTGAAGGTTTTTTGATATAAAGTAACTATACTGCCCGTAACCGGAACCTGCATCGTAAATCGAAATTTCCTTTTCACCAAATTGTTTTCTCAATTTTTTCAATTCTCTTCTCACATACCACGAACGTAAAAACATCAAATCCAGGATTTTATAAAATAGTATGCGAAGCGAAGTTATCTTTTTTATAATTGAAGCAAAAACATTTTTAACCGGATCGTAGTACATTTTCCTCTAACTGGATTGGAATTTATTTGAAGGGTTGTAAATCACAAATAATTAAGATCAACTTCTTTCTTTAATCACATATTCACTCTCATCAAGTGAATTGTGAACGATCATTTCACCCAGCAAGCCAACAGCAAAAAGCTGAACACCAACTATGATAAGCAGCATACCGAAAAATAACAATGGTCTGTTGCTTAATGATTGACCATTAATCCAGAGAACAGTAAGATAGCCATTAATCACAAGTCCGACCAAAAAAGCAAGTGCTCCAAAAAAACCAAAAAAGTGCATTGGTCTTTTAATATATCTTGTGGAAAAAACAACTGTTATTAAATCTATAAATCCTTTAAAAGATCTGGATATTCCAAATTTTGTTTTCCCGTATCTTCTTGGATGATGGTTAACCGGAATCTCAGTTACTGTAAATCCTTTCCACTTTGCCAATACCGGGATGTAACGGTGAAGCTCGCCATAAACCTTAATGTTCTCTGCAACTTCTTTCCTGTACGCTTTTAAACCACAGTTAAAATCGTGAATTTTAATTCCGGTCATCAATCTTGTCACAAAGTTGAAAAACTTAGAAGAGATTTTTTTTATGAATGGATCATGTCTTTTTTTCTTCCAGCCGGAACAAAGATCATATCCTTCATCAAGCTTTTTTAGCAGTGCTGGAATCTCGCCCGGATCATCCTGCAGATCGGCATCCATCGTGACAATCACATCGCCTTTTGAATATTTAAATCCAATTTGCAACGCTGCTGATTTGCCATAATTTTTTCTAAAACTGATGAACTTAAATTTATTGTCAGTCCTTTTAATTTCTTTTAAATTTTTGAGCGATTTGTCAGTACTCCCATCATCAATAAAAATTATTTCATAATCGATATCAATTTTACCAAGCGCTTTTTTAATTTCATTTGTCAGAGGAAATAAAGATTCTTCTTCGTTGAGAAGCGGAATAATTATAGAAAGTTTTTTAAAAGAGAATTGTTGTTTGGAGACTGCTTCATTTTTCTGATCCTGATCTTGATGTTGCCTGGGTTTGTAATATCGTCTTTTTCGGTATGGCCTGTTATAACTTCCTCTGTTACGATTGTAATTAGAAGACTTCTGCTCGGTATTGGCAGGTTTTTGCCCGCCCTCTTGTGGATTTTGCTCTGACAATCTTTTCCTATTCAATAATTAAGTTGAAAATTAAGCTAATATTCGTATAAAAACAATCTAATTGAATTCAGTCACAATTCTTCTGATTTCACAAAGATAATCTTGACAAAATTGTATAGATAAACTATTTTGGGATAGGAAAAATAAGAAATTATAAGAAAAAAGGAATTATTGAGGTAATAATGGCTAGTACTGAATTGAATAAAGTTGAAGAATTAGCAAGCAAAGAATATAAATATGGATTCGTTACAGATATTGAAGCTGACAGCTTACCAAATGGATTGAATGAAGATATAATAAGACAGCTTTCTGCTAAAAAAGAAGAACCTGAATTTATGCTTGAATGGAGATTGAAAGCCTACAGACATTGGTTAACGATGAAGGAACCTCACTGGGCAAATGTTAAATATCCTGAAATTGATTATCAGAATTTATCCTACTACTCTGCCCCAAAGAAAAAACCGCAATTAAGCAGTCTTGATGAAGTTGATCCTGAATTGCTTTCGACTTATGAAAAACTTGGCATTCCTCTGAATGAACAAAAACTTATGGCTGGTGTTGCAGTCGATGCAGTATTTGACAGTGTCTCTGTTGCAACAACTTTTAAAGCAAAGTTGAATGAACTCGGAATAATTTTTTGTTCGTTTTCTGAGGCGGTAAAAAATCACCCGGATCTTGTTAAAAAATATCTTGGCTCTGTTGTTCCCTACACTGATAACTTTTTTGCAACATTAAATTCAGCCGTGTTTAGTGATGGTTCATTCGCTTACATTCCAAAAGGCGTAAGATGCCCGATGGAGCTTTCAACTTATTTCAGAATTAATGCTGCAAACACCGGACAGTTTGAAAGAACATTAATCGTCGCTGATGAAGGTGCTTATGTAAGTTATCTTGAGGGCTGTACTGCCCCGATGCGAGATGAAAATCAATTACACGCAGCAGTTGTTGAATTAGTCGCACTCGATAATGCACAGATAAAATATTCAACAGTTCAGAACTGGTATCCTGGTGATAAAGAAGGAAAAGGCGGCATTTATAATTTTGTTACAAAGCGCGGAGCTTGTCGTGGTGTGAATTCAAAAATCTCCTGGACACAAGTTGAAACAGGTTCCGCAATTACATGGAAATATCCCGGATGTATTTTGCAGGGAGATAATTCTGTAGGTGAATTTTATTCCGTTGCAATGACAAACAATATGCAGCAAGCCGACACCGGAACAAAAATGATTCACCTCGGAAAAAACACAAGAAGTACAATTATCTCTAAAGGAATTTCTGCCGGAAAAAGTAACAACAGTTACCGCGGACTTGTAAAAATTAATAAGAAGGCTGAAAATTCAAGAAACTTTTCTCAGTGTGATTCTTTATTAATTGGAGATAAATGCGGTGCACATACTTTTCCATATTTAGAAATTAATAATCCAACTGCCAAGGTTGAGCACGAAGCAACAACGTCAAAAATTGGTGAAGACCAGATTTTTTATCTAAACCAGAGAGGCATTGCAACTGAAGATGCAATCGGGTTAATTGTAAATGGATATTGTAAAGAAGTACTCGCAGAACTTCCAATGGAATTTGCTGTTGAAGCACAGAAACTTTTAAGCGTTAGTCTTGAAGGAAGTGTCGGATAAATTTTCACAGGTACAAAAACAAAATCAAAAGGATAATTAAAGAATGTTAGAAGTTAAAAATTTACACGCTAGTATAAACGGTACCGAGATTCTAAAAGGTATAAATTTAAAAGTGAATGCTGGTGAAGTTCACGCAATAATGGGACCAAATGGTTCCGGGAAAAGTACACTGGCACAGGTTATTGCCGGAAAAGAAGAATACGAAATAACAAAAGGTGAAGTAATTTATAATGGAAAAAATTTATTTGACTTGCCACCTGAGGACCGTGCAAGAGAAGGAATTTTTCTTGCTTTCCAGTATCCCGTTGAAATCCCCGGCGTTAGCAATACAAATCTTTTAAAGACAGCTTTAAATGAAATTAGAAAATATCATGGCATAGAAGAATTAGATGCAATGGAGTTTCTTCAATTAGTAAAAGATAAAATGAAGCTCGTCGAGCTCGATGAGAAATTTTTAAGAAGAGCGGTGAATGAAGGATTTTCCGGCGGAGAGAAAAAAAGAAATGAAATTTTCCAGATGGCTGTGCTTCAGCCAAAGCTTGCAATTCTTGATGAAACTGATTCAGGATTGGATATAGATGCTTTGAAAATTGTTGCAAATGGTGTTAACAAACTTAAATCAAAAGAGAATGCAACAATAGTAGTTACTCACTACCAGAGATTGTTGGATTATATAATCCCTGACTTCGTTCATGTTCTTTACCTTGGAAAGATTGTAAAGTCAGGAGGTAAAGAACTTGCCTATGAACTCGAGGAAAAAGGATACGACTGGTTAAAAAATAGTAAAGCTGAAGTTGTGACAAACTAAAAGAAATCAAAAAGAAAATGAATAAAACTTTAGAAATAAAAGAATGGTATTCATCAAACTTTGAAGTTTTTGAAGAGAGTTTAAATGGCGATAAATTATCATCATTGCATTCACTAAGGAAAGATGCTCTTTCAAACTTTAAAGAACTGGAATTCCCTACTCAAAAAGATGAAGAATGGAAGTACACAAATATTACTCCCCTGCTAAAACACAATTTTATTCCATCATTAAAAAAAGGTTCTGTTTCAAAAGAATTTATAAAGAAGAATTTATTTAATGAAATGGAGCATAGTCTTTTAGTTTTTGTTGACGGATATTTTTCTGTTGAGCTTTCTGATCTGTTAAGCTTACCAAAAGGAGTTGTAGCCGGAAGTTTTGCTGAAGCTACTAAATCAAAAAATGAAGCATTGCAAAAATCATTTTGGGAAATATGCTGATTATAAAAATCATATTTTCACAGCTCTCAGTACAGCGTATACAAAAGACGGCGCTTTCATTTATGTTCCCGATGGAAAAATTGTAGAAGATCCTATTCATATAATTTTTGTTGCATCTTCTAATAAAGACAAATTATTAATCCAACCTCGCAATCTTTTTATTGCAGGAGATAACGCCCAGGTAACGATCATTGAACATTATGTCGGAGAAGATGAAGGTATTTATTTCACAAACTCCGTTACTGAAATTGTTGCAGGTAAAAATGCAGTTGTCGATCATATAAAACTGCAGGAAGAAAGCAAATCCGCTTTTCATATTGCAAGAATGGAAGTTGACCAGGAAAGAGACAGCAATTTTTCTTCTCATTTGATTTCCACCGGTGGAGAAATCTCACGCAATGATTTTAACAGCAGGTTTAATGATAACGGTGGTGAATGTACTTTGAATGGTTTGTTCATGCTAAATGACTCGCAGCTTTTTGATGCTCACACATTGATGGATCATGCAAAACCGCATTGTAACAGTCACGAACATTATAAGGGAATTCTGGATGATACTTCCCGCGGAGTTTTTAACGGGAAAGTAATTGTCAGGCAGGATGCACAAAAAACGAATGCTTTCCAGCAAAACAACAATATTCTTCTTTCGAATAAAGCCTTAGTGAATACAAAGCCTCAACTTGAAATTTTTGCGGATGATGTGAAGTGTTCGCACGGAGCAACTATCGGTCAACTTGATGAAGATGCACTGTTTTATTTGAAATCAAGAGGAATAGGCAATGAAGCAAGCAATATTATTTTACTCCAGGCTTTTGCAAGTGATGTTATTAAATCAATTAAAATAGAATCAGTAAAGAATTATCTCCAGGAAATTATTTCAAAACGATTTAGTCAATAAAGAAAAGAATTATGCATCAACCGGCGGCGGTTGCTGTAGAAGCAGCCAAACAAAAAACATATAACATAAAAAAGATCAGGAACGATTTCCCTATCCTGAAAAAGTTTGTCCATGATAAACCACTTGTTTACCTGGACAATGCTGCAACAACACAGAAACCCCAGGTTGTTATCGATAAGCTGAATGAATATTACAGCTCGATGAATTCTAATATTCACAGGGGAGTGCATGCTTTAAGTGGAGTTGCAACAGAAGCATTTGAAAGTTCGAGAATTAAAATAAAATCATTCATTAATGCACTCGGCAAAAACGAGATAATTTTTACAAGAGGAACTACTGAAGCAATTAATTTAGTCGCACAAACTTACGGTAGAGCAAATGTTAAAGAAGGTGATGAAATTATAATTTCTCATATGGAACATCACTCTAATATTGTTCCGTGGCAGCTTTTATGTGAAGAGAAAAAAGCAAAGCTTAGAGTTATTCCAATTAATGATAAAGGTGAATTGGTCTTTGAAGAATTTGAAAAATTGATAAACGAAAAGACAAAAATTGTTTCGGTTGTTTATGTTTCAAATTCGCTGGGAACAATAAATCCTGTAAAGGATATAATTGATCTTGCACATAAATATAAAGTTCCGGTTTTACTTGATGGTGCACAGGCAGTTAATCATTTAAAGATAGATGTTCACAAACTCGATTGTGATTTCTTTGCTTTTTCAGGACACAAGCTTTATGGTCCGACTGGAATCGGAGCCTTATATGGAAAAGTAAATTTACTTGAAGCAATGCCTCCCTACCAAGGCGGTGGCGATATGATCTCAAAAGTTACTTTTGAAAAAACTACTTATAACGAATTACCGCATAAGTTTGAAGCTGGAACTCCGAATATTGCCGGTGCAATCGGCTTAGGCGCAGCTATTGAATATATTGATAAACTTGGAATTGACAACATTGCTGCTCACGAACTCGAATTGCTTAATTATGCGACTGAACAAATTTCAGAAATACCCGGATTAAGAATAATCGGAACATCAAAAAATAAAACCGGGGTTGTTTCATTTGTTCTTGAAAATATTCATCCACATGATATCGGAACATTTTTAGATTTTGAGGGAGTTGCGATCAGAACAGGTCATCATTGCACTCAGCCATTGATGCAGAGATTTAATATTCCGGCAACTTCCCGTGCTTCTTTCGGCTTGTACAATACAAAAGAAGAAATTGATGTTCTGGTATCAGGATTGAAAAAAATTATCGAGGTGTTCGGATGATGCAGCAGGAACTCAGAGAACTTTACCAACAGGTAATTTTAGATCATAATAAAAGCCCGAGAAATTTCAGGAAAATTGAAAATCCAACTCAAATGGCTGAAGGGTTTAATCCGTTATGCGGCGATCACATTGACATATTTTTATTTGTTGAAGATGGAATTGTTAAAGATGTTTCGTTCCAGGGTTCAGGCTGTGCAATTTCCAAAGCATCAGCTTCATTAATGACTTCAATTGTTAAGGGAAAAACAAAAGAAGAAGCTGAAAAATTATTTGAAAGATTTCATGACCTGGTAACCGGAAAACTTGATGAGAATCCTGAGATTGATGATCTTGGAAAACTTGCTGTGTTTGCTGGTGTCAGAGAATTTCCTGCGCGGGTAAAATGTGCTTCGCTCGCCTGGCATACGATGATAAATGCACTTAATAATAAAGATGAAAAAGTATCGACTGAATTATGATTTTATAATTTGTCAATCCGAACCTGTCAGCCGACAGGCAGGCTTGATTCGGAATCTTAATTCCGATATACAGATGCTGAAACAAGTTCAGCATGACATTATGATAAAGAGGTTTAAATAATGGCAGAAGTAGAAGTAAATAAACAAGAAATAGAAGAGAAAGTAATCCAGACATTAAAAACATGTTACGACCCCGAAATTCCTGTTGACATTTTTGAGCTTGGACTCGTTTATGAAATTGGTATTGAAGATAATTCTGATGTAACAATTAAAATGACTCTCACTTCGCCAGCTTGCCCGGTAGCAGAATCACTACCGCCGGAAGTTGAAGCAAAAGTTAGATCAATACCGGAAGTGAATGACGCAAAAGTAGAAATTGTCTGGAGCCCGCCGTGGGATAAAGATATGATGTCGGATGCGGCAAAAGTCAAATTAGGGTTTTATTAATAAAACAAAATATAGGAGTAATGATGTTCAATATTCAATCAAGACCACCGATGTATGACCAAAATGCTGTTCAGCCAATGCGCGATGAATTAGTTGCGGTTGGATTTACAGAGCTTATGACAATCGATGATGTTGATAAAGCAATTAATACTAAAGATGATACAACTGCTTTAGTGATGATAAATTCAGTTTGCGGCTGTGCAGCAGGAAGCGCAAGACCCGGAATTTCTCTTTCACTTCAGAATAAAATAATTCCCGATAAACTGTTTTCTGGATTTGCAGGACAAGAAAGAGATGCAGTTGACGCAATAAGAAAAAATGTAAAAGGATTTCCACCCTCTTCTCCAAGTATAGCTTTATTTAAAAATGGTGAATTACTATACTTTATGCCTCGTCAGCATATTGAGGGAAGAACTGCAGAAGATATTTCAACTGACTTGCGTGCTGTTTATGAAAAATACTGTTCAAAAGAAGGCCCTTCAATTTCACCTGAACAATTTTCACAGGTAATGCATGCAAAAGCTTGTGGTTCTAAAATACCATTGTTCAATGGATAATATTTAAAATGAAATTCAGCACACAGGAAGAATATGGTTTAAGGCTGCTTCTGAGAATCGCAAAAAGTGATTCTCTGAACGGCCTTACTATTCCCGAGCTTAGTGAAATAGAAGGTCTTTCAACTGCAAATGTCGGAAAGATTTTAAGAGTATTGCGTCTTTCCGGATTCATTGAAAGTACACGCGGGCAAACCGGCGGTTATAAACTTTCAAGAATACCTAAAGAAATTTTGGTTGGTGATGTTTTAAATTCTCTTGGCGGGAAACTTTACGAATCGTCTTTCTGTGATTTACACGCCGGGATTGAAAACATTTGCACTAATTCAATTGACTGTTCAATCAGATCACTTTGGAAAACTGTACAAACAACCTTGGATGGATTGCTATGTAAAATCACTTTGCAGGATTTGCTGGGCAACGAGCAACAGGTGGAAGTTCTGGTAACAACTCTTATTGATGAAATGGAAAGTAGTTCAGAAAATTAATTTCACACTTCTTAAATTCTATTTTCTTCATCAACTTCTGTTTTCTTAAATCCTTCCTTCTCCAGGCTATCATCGAATTTAAATATTGAAAACTCGTTTGTTAAACAAAACCTTTTCCACCGATAAAAAAACTCTGCTGTTTTGCTTATAACGAAAATATTGTAGTAATATTTTTATAACCGGTAAATACAGTCGTTACATTTTTACTCATCTGTATTTAACAAGTTGAAATAATAAACGTAACGCTTTCTATTTTTTAGTATAAAATTTGTAGTACTATAATTACCATTTGTGTCTGATTAAAAATAATTGTTAATCATAAAATACTTTTCCTTCTAAGTATTTAAATTAACAAAGGGGACCAAGATGTTATGCTTTAATCTTAATTTAGTTTTCCCACTCAATTTTTATACTTTTCCAGTAATGTATTAAAAATCAATTTAAATTTTATTACAATAAAAATGTGGGAGGTATAAGATGAAAAAATTATTATCGCTAATCTTTCTTTTAATAACCATTACAATACGAGCGCAAATATACCCGCCTGCTGTTGAGGTATGGAGTGAACCAATAAGAGTTGATTCATTGTCAGAAAGGTTAGTTGGGGAAGGAAGCCCGACACTTCCAGATAATCAGATAAAACTATTTTTAATGAAGGCAACGAAAATCTCTATTGCTAGTAAAATCGATACGCTCTGGTCTTATCCAATAGCATTAAACAATAATATTAATAATGGAAGTCCTGTCAGACACCCTTCAATTAACAGAAGAGGAGACCGATTATACTTTTGTAGATGGGGAGGATATGGAGGCTGGGATTTATGGTATAGTAAGTGGGACAGCACTTTGAATGATTGGGGACCTTCCATTAACCTGGGTCCAAATATCAATAGTCCAAACACTGAGTATTATGCATATGAATTGAGTGAGGACACTTTGTATTGTATAAACCAGGTATGGGCAGATCTCGGAGTGTGTATTTATGTTAAGGATAGCTTAACAAATGAATGGCAAATTGTTGATAGTTCTAACTATTATCATCCATTTGGTGAAGGGGCAATTAGGGGATTAAGTATAACAGGTGATAGGCGAAAAGCATACTTTAGTCAGTATGTTACTTTGAACTCCGACTCATTACAATCTGAACTATACGTAACATTTTGGGATTCGTTAGAGAATCATTGGGGAGAAGTTTTTGAATTAAATATAAACTCAAATGCATACCAACCAGACACAACAAATAATTTTTATTGGATAGGGGGCTGGGATGAAGATCCTTGGATTTCTGAGGATGGCAAGCTATTGTTTTTTCACTCAAATAGAGATGCAGCGAGAGAAGACACAACTGTAGCTGCCGATATTTATATGTCTATCCAACTCATTGACGAAAATGGAAATCCAGTAAGTGTTGATGATTTACCTGATTTAAGTTCAATAATTAATAATTTTCTCTTACTTCAGAATTATCCAAATCCATTTAATTCAGTAACAAAGATAAGATTTTACATAACAAGAAGTGATAAAGTTAGCTTGACAATTTACGATGTGCTTGGAAATGAAATCTTCAAAGCAATAGATAATAAATCATATAGTCCCGGCTGGCACGAATACCAGCTAAATATGGAAACAAGAGGAAAACATAAAACTGAAATAAGTAGTGGTGTTTATATATATAAAATAACGACGCAAGGGGAATCGTTATCTAAGAAACTACTTTATATAAAATAATTTAGGGAGGTCTGTTATGAAAAAATTCATAATAACAGCAATTCTTTTTCTCTTTTGTTCTTTTACATATTCACAGGACTTTGAATTTTCTGAATATGTTGATGAATCAGAAAGTATAGTTGTACCTGAAATTGAAGATGCTATTTCTCGCAGTACTAGCTACACAGAAATTGTAATAATTGCTAAAGATTCAGGAACAACCCCTGTATTGCCGGCTTGGTTTACCCCTGCAATGAACGGATTGCAAGTCTTTTTCGCCCAAGGCACTTTTGGCAATTTTGACTACCAAAACATTGTATTAAAAGCGAGCGAAAATGAAGCCTTTCTTTTCCCTGAAACTTATATAACAAATTGGCCGGGTAACTGCTGGCACGTGCATAGTTAAGACAATATGATTGATGTAATAGAGCAGGCAGATGCAATTTATGATTTCAGTGAACTGGATTTTAATGGTGATAATATTGTCCCGGTTCATTTTTGTTCAATCAGATCTCTCTGGAAAACTGTGCAAACAACTCTGGATGGATTGCTGAGTAAAATTACTTTGCAGGATTTGCTGGGCAATGAGCATCAGGTTGAAGTCCTTGTTACAAATCTTATCGATGAATTGGAAAATAGTTCAGGAAATTAATTTCTAATTTTTCAGGTTTATTTCTCCTTCTCTTTTCTTTTTTCTTATATCCCTCCTTCTCCAAGCTATAATCAGATTTATAAATTGAAATCTCGTGTGTTAAACAAAACCTTTTCCACCGATAAAAAAACTCTGCTGTTTTGCTTATAACGAAAATATTGTAGTAATATTTTTATAACCGGTAAATACAGTCGTTACATTTTTACTCATCTGTATTTAACAAGTTGAAATAATAAACGTAACGCTTTCTATTTTTTAGTATAAAATTTGTAGTACTATAATTACCATTTGTGTCTAATTAAAAATAATTGTTAACCATAAAATACTTTCCCAATAAAGTATTTTAATTAACAAAGGGGACCAAGATGTTATGCCTTAATCTTAATTTAGTTTTTCCTTTCAGAAATTTATACTTTCCAAGTAATGTATTAAAAATCAATGTAAATTTTATTACAACAAAAATGTGGGAGGTATAAAATGAAAAAGTTTATTTACATCAGTTCAATATTTATGTTAATCACACTTACAGCAAATGCTCAATACCCCTTAGCGCCTGAAGTATGGAGCATACCAAAGAAAGTAGCAGTAATAAGTAACTGGGCGGTAAGAGCAGAAAGTCCATCAATAAGTTTTAATAAACAAAAGCTTTATATAGATGCAGGAGGAATAGCAGTCACAGAATGGGCTGATACTGGATGGGCGATACCTTACGGATTAAATAGTAGTATTAACCAGAATTTAGCAAGCTATCCTTGTATCTCCCCAAATGAGAAAAGAATATTTTATAGTTGGTTTTTAGGCGGATGGGATTTGTATTACAGCGATTGGGACAGCACGATAAACGATTGGGGACAAGCAGTTGACTGTGGACCAAATGTAAATTCTGCAGCTTATGCAGAACTAGGATGCGTACTACCAAACGATACGACACTTGTTTTTTTAAGAACACACGAGGCAACTATTTCTCATTGGAATTCGGAAACAGAAACCTGGGGACCATCAGAAAGATGGCCAACTCCAACATTATGGATGACATCAGACTATGGAATTTACGTTTCACCAAGTTTCAAAAAAACTTATTCTGTGTTGGCCCATTTAGATACTATTATTGGGGGAGGTTCTTACTTAAATTATGATATTGTTGTACGGTATGCTGATTCTACGAATCCTTCTGGTTACACAATTCCTAAGACTTTGAACTTCTGTTTTTATGCAGACACACAATACTTTGAAGGAAATTATGCAGGCAGGTTTGAAGGTTTCCCCACGCTTACACCAGATGGCAAAAAAATGTATTTCACTGCAGATTATGACAGCCAGGAGACAATTTATGAAAGCACTTTACTGATAGATGAGAATGGCAATCCTGTTGGCGTAGATGAAAACCATAATAAGAAAAAGATACCTGATAAAATGGAATTTGATCCGGCATATCCAAATCCTTTCAATCCTACTTCAGTTATAGGATATAGATTAACTGAAACAGGTAATGCTAAAATCACAATATATGATATACTCGGTAAGGAGATAGCAACCATTTTAGATGAAGAAAAATCAGCAGGCGAATATAAAATAATTGTAGATGCAGAAAAGCTTAAGCTAAGCAGCGGAACATACATAGTTGTTCTTAAAAGCGGAGACCGGAAGATCTCCCAAAAAATAATCTACATTAAATAACATTAAAAAGGAGGGGAACTATGAAACGCTTTCTTTTAATTTTTTTGTTTTTCCTTTATGGAATTTCTGTACAGAGTATTTTGTTCGCACAGCAAGATACCCTGCAGTTTATCTGTTCGTTTTCCAGTAACGACTCTTCATATACCGACGGTCCGGGAGTAACACCTTTAATAGATACCACCGAGATGGCAATTATATTATGTGCAGAGAAGAATCAACCAAAAGAAGTATCTATACAGTTATTTTTAAATAATTTAAAACAATACATACCGGACTATTTTGATAAAGTAACCTTTGGTAATTATAAGGTTAATGTTTCAAAAGTTCTGGTAAAATCTATTGATTCGTTAGCCGGCACCGCTACATTATTTGAACTTGCAGATACAGTCTGGTTAATTGATCCACCATTGGATACGAGCTTCGTTGTAAAGCCCTGGTTGGTAAGAAATGTTCTGGCCCAGGCTGACTCAATTTATAGAATAATGAAGCAAATCTATTTCCTCTGTTATCCAAAAGATTATAAACCAAGCTTTAATGGGGGCTGAATGGATCCGGCCTTTGATTTTTATTGTAAAATGGAAGTACTTGATTTTGAAAATGAAGTTTCAATAAACACAGGAATGTTGTTAAATAATCCGAGCTACAAAAAATTGAAAGATTTTTATTGGATGATCTATAGTATTATTCATAAATCTTCTGATTATAAAAAAATTCGTAAACCAACGATGATTTACATTTACGAATAAAATTGTCACTTAAAATCATTTTTCTTTCTCTTCTTCTTTTTTCTTATAACCTTCCTTCTCTAAACTATCATCAGATTTATAAATTACAATTGAAACTTCGTTTGATAAATAATAACCTGTGGCTTCAATTTTAACGCCGTTAAATTCTTTGCTTAGTTTTACACTCGCATAAAGTTTATCATCTGCAATAAGATCGTTATCAATACTCTGTTTCTTCTCAGGAATATTTGCAAGTGCCCAGTAAACTCCCTTTTTAGCATTCTGATATGCCAGGTCAATATCGTTTTCGGTTTTTTGCTGAGCAAAAATTCCTGCAGAGAAAATTAGAATTGATAATAAGAAAACAGTTTTCATAATACCTCACTTGTTTGCTGTAAATTTTATTATATCAGAGTTAAGTAACAACTGATGATTTGCGTCACAGATTAATAAAATTTAATGGTCTGTGTCTTGACTTGCTAATTATCAAATATTATTTTGGAAACCAAAAATACGATAATAGTTTCTTAGACCTTAAAAATGATTAAAAATCAAAACAATGCTGAAGATTCTGAACAAATTCGAATAATTGAGTTTGCTGAAGACAAATTTATGAAGGAGGGATTTTATAAAATCTCAATGGATTCGCTTGCATCGGATTTAAGAGTTAGCAAAAAGACAATCTATAAATATTTCCCTTCAAAAGAATCGTTAGTTGAAGTTATCTCTAACAAAATGATGTCAGAAGTTTCAGCAAGGATGGAAGAAGTATTTAATTCTGATTTAACTTCACTGGGAAAATCGCTTGCTCTATTTGAAATAATCGGAAACGTAACATTGAAGCTCACTGACAAATGGGTTCAGGATGTGCAGCTTCATACCCCAAAACTTTGGGAAAAAATAGACGAGTTCCGTACAAAACATGCAATCAGACTTTTAACAAACATAATTAACCAGGGAAAAAAAGAGGGTGTTTTTGTTGATAAGCCAAGTGAGTTGATGATTATGATTTTTGTTTCATCTGTTAAGTCCATAGTCAATCCGAATTACATCTACTACCAAAAATTTAATTTCAGAGAAGCTTTTCACCATACATTTGAAATTTTGTTTAACGGGATGCTCACTCCAAAAGGTAAAAAAGAATTCAACAAAATCTTTAAAAAGGTAATTAAATGAAACAGGTAAAATTAATTTCAATCCTTCTCACCCTGGTAATTTTATTCGGATGCGGAAACGGAAATAATAAAGATAGGATAGAAGCTTCGGGAAATATTGAAGCGACAAATGTAGTTGTAAGTTCAAAAGTTTCCGGTCAGGTGATGAAGCTTTTATTTGACGAGGGGAAAAAGGTAAATGCCGGCGATACTCTAATGATAATTGATCACGAAACTCTTGAATATAAACTTGATCAGGCTATAGCAGGATTAAAATCTGTCCAGGCTCAACTAAGCCTATTAAGAAAAGGTGCACGTGAAGAAGATATAAAGCAGGTTGAAGAGGCTTTAAACCAGGCAAAAATTAATTTTAATCTTGCAGAAAAAGATCTAAAAAGAATGACCGACCTGTATAACTCGAAATCAATCACAAGAAAACAATTCGATGATGCAACTGCACATTATAATATTGCACAGGCACAATTAACTTCCACCGAAGAAAATTATAAGAAAATAAAAAACTTTGCCCGTCCTGAAGAACTGAAACAAGCTGAAGCAAATGTGGATAAACAAAAAGCAACTGTCGATCTAATCCAAAAACAAATTCGTGATTGTTATGTCACAACGCCTTCATCAGGATTTGTTGTGAAAAAATTTGTTGAAGCTGGTGAAACAGTTTCTCCTATGAGTTCATTATTTAAAATTTCTGATTTGAGCAGTGTTAAGCTGGTTATTTATGTTTCTGAAGAAGAGCTAGGTAAAGTTAAACTAAATCAAGATGCTGCTGTTTCCGTTGATGCTTATCCGGATAAAACTTTTTCCGGAAAAGTAATTTACATTTCTCCAGAAGCTGAATTCACTCCTAAAAATATTCAGACAAAAGAAGAAAGAACAAAGCTTGTGTTCGAAGTAAAAGTTCAGGTCGATAATCCTGATTTTGAATTGAAGGCTGGTATGCCGGCAGATGCGTCGATAATTACAAAATTACATGATTAAAAGATTACAAAATTTAATTTGAAAAAACTGAAATGAAAGTTAAAAGATTTGAGGATTTACAAGTATGGCAAGATACAAGAAAATTTGTTAAATCAATTTACGAATTAACCTCGCTTGAAAAATTCAAAAAAGATTTTGGTTTAAAAGACCAGATACAACGAGCAGCAGTTTCAATTATGAATAATATTTCAGAAGGATTTGAAAGGGATAATAATAAGGAATTCAGAAACTTTTTAGGATATTCAAAAGGTTCTGCTGGTGAAGTCAGATCAATGTTATATGTTGCTCTGGATCTGGAATATATTTCAAAAGAAGAATTCGACAACAATTATCAAAATGCGGTAAATATTATAACCCAAATTGCAAACTTCAAAAAATACTTGCAGAATTACTCCGCTAGTGAAAAACTAAAAACTGTTAAATCTTTTATTCTTCAAATAATAAAAATCAGTTAATTCAAAAAATGAAATCATTAAAAATTAATCTTGCAATCTTTCAATTTTGAAATCTTGAAATCGCATGGAAAACGCCATAAACATAGAGAACTTTAAAAAAAATTACAGCAACATAATAGCAGTAGATGGAATAAATTTAAGCATTCAGCATGGTGAAATGTTTGGTCTTGTAGGACCCGATGGGGCAGGAAAAACTACCACAATCAGAACACTTTGCGGTTTGATTGAACCCAATGCAGGTAACATTGAAGTTCTCGGATTTCGATTTGAAGAAAAAGAAAAAAGAAATTCAAAACCAGGTTGGATATCTTTCTCAAAAATTTTCTCTTTATGGTGATCTGACTGTCTATGAAAACATCGAGTTCTTTGCGGATATTCATAGTGTGAAAAACTATCAGGAAAGAAGAAATGAACTTCTCGAATTTACAAGACTGACTCCGTTCAGAAAACGACTTGCAGATAATCTTTCCGGCGGAATGAAACAGAAACTTGCACTTGCATGTAGTCTTATTCACAAACCAAAAATTTTATTTCTTGATGAGCCTACAACAGGTGTCGATCCCGTTTCCAGAAGAGATTTCTGGAAAATTCTTTCAAACCTGACCAGTGAGGGGATTACAATTTTTATGTCAACTCCCTATCTGGACGAAGCAGAAAGATGCAACCGTGTAGCATTAATGGACCAGGGAAAGATCATAAGCCTGGATACACCGGCAAAAATAAAAGATTCGATTGAAATGGATGTACTGGAGATTGCATGTGATAAAACAAGGGAAGCATTTCATTTATTAAAAGAAAATTTCAAATATGAGGTTCAACTGTTTGGCGATAGAGTTAATATGATTCTGCCTGATTATCAAATAGTTTATACTAAAATAGAATCACTTCTGAAAGAAAACTCAATTCATGTTTTCAATCACAGGTTAATAACACCATCACTGGAAAACGTTTTTATTCATTTAGTAAAACAAGCAAGTTAGATCTTAAAGGAATCTAAAAATGAAAAAATTAATAATTGCAATCACTTTAATCCTGAATTTCATTTCACTATCACAAACGTTCACACTTGAAGAGAGTATTTCAACAGGATTAAAGAACAGTAAAGAATTAAAAATATCGAAATCAAAAGTTGTCAGCTCGGACTCAAAGATCACTGAGTTCTCTTCTCAAATGTTACCAAGATTGAGTCTTGCAGCAAGTTACACAAGACTAAGTGACGTACCTGCATTTCAAATTCAAACACCGATTTTTCCCCAGCCAATAAAAATTCAGGATGCAATACTTAATAATTATGGAGTCAGGCTTTCATTAAACCAACCGCTTTTTACAGGATTCAGGCTTTCATCCTTAAAAAGTGCAGCGGAATACAATAACCAGGCAGAAGAGTTGCAGTATAACAGTGACGTAAATAATTATGCACTTACAATTCAATCTGCATTCTGGAATTTTTATAAAGCTAAAGAATTAAAAACCCTGGCTGATGAAAATCTGAATTTGGCAAATAACCATTTAGAAGAGACCAATAACTTTTTTAAGAATGAACTTGTTACGAAAAACGATTTATTAAAACTGGAAGTTCAAACCTCAAATGCTGAATTGAATTTAGTTGATGCAAAAAACAATCTCGAATTGGCAAAAATAAATTTTAACAAAGTAATCGGAATCGATTTGAGTACTAATTCTGATATTGAAACGCCTGACATTGATTCGGAAAAAATTGATTATGATCCTGATAAATTAATATCTGAAGCAAGGGAAAAAAGAGATGAACTTAAATCAGTTGAGTATCGTTTGAAGGCTTCCGATGAAGGCGTAAGTGCATCCAGTTCAAACTGGTACCCGAATGTTTATCTGTTTGGAAATTTTTATTACAATAGACCAAACCAACGTTACCAACCTTTGAAAGATGAGTTTAATGATTCCTGGGATGCCGGGGTAACATTAAGCTGGGATTTGTGGAACTGGGGTTTTAACTCTTCACAAACTTCACAAGCAGAACAGATAAAAGTTCAGACTGAAAATAATCTGCAAATCCTAAATGATGCAGTTAAAGTAGAAATCTACCGTTCTTACCTGAATTATTCAAAAGCATATGACCGAATTACGATTAGCAAAAAAGCAGTTGAACAAGCCGATGAAAACTACCGGATAACAAAAGAAAAATATGAAGCACAGGTTGCTACCAGCACAGACCTGATCGATGCTGAAGTTTCTCTCGTTCAGGCAAAAACAAATTTGACCAATGCGCTTGTCGATTTTCAGCTTGCCGGTTTAACACTACAAAAAGCGATTGGCAGAAAAATCTATTGAAAAATATGAACTCAATCGAAGTAAATAATCTTACAAAAAAATTTGGCAGCTTCACTTCTGTTGATAATGTTTCTTTTAATGTTGAGAAAGGCGAAGTGTTTGGATTTCTCGGTGCAAACGGTGCCGGGAAATCAACAACAATAAGAATGCTTTGCGGAATTCTGGCTCCAACTTCTGGTGATGCATTAGTCGGAGGTTACAGCGTGATGAAACAACCAGATAAAGTAAAAAGTAATATCGGGTATATGTCACAGAAGTTTTCTCTCTATAATGATCTTACTGTAATTGAAAATATTAATTTCTTTGGCGGTGTTTATGGATTAGATGGGGAAAAATTCACAGAAAGAAAAAACTGGGTTCTCGAAATTGCTAATCTAAAAGGGAAAGAAAACTTAATGACAGGTTCCCTGCCCGGCGGGATTAAGCAGAGACTTGCACTTGGGACAGCAGTTATTCACAAACCTGAAATTGTTTTCCTCGATGAACCAACAAGCGGTGTTGATCCGATATCACGAAGAAACTTCTGGGAATTAATAAATGATCTGTCAAACGAAGGTACAACCGTTTTTGTAACGACTCATTACCTGGAAGAAGCTGAATACTGCAACAACATTATCTTAATCAATGCTGGTAAAATAACAGCAGAAGGAAGTTCAGAAGAGTTAAAGAAAAATTATATCACCAATCCGATTTTCGAAATTGAGTGTGACAAAGTTGTTGATGCAATGAATTTACTTTCGACACAAAATTTTGTTGATGAGACTTCCATTTTTGGCAATAACCTTCATCTTCTTGTAAATGAAAGGTTCAAAGATCAAAGCCAGATTACTTCTGTTCTTTCAGAAAATCAAATTGAAGTAAAAAGAATTGATAAAATAATTCCAACACTCGAAGATGTTTTTATTCATCTTCTTGAGAAAGATAATAAGAAAAATGATTCGTAGAGTATTAGCATTATCAATTAAAGAATTCAGACAATTGAGCAGAGATGTGCGAATGCTTTTTGTTCTGTTTGCATTCCCGATAATTCTGCTTGGAATATTCGGCTATGCCATCACATTCGATGTTCATCATATAAAATTAGTTGTCTACGACCAGGAAAAATCAGAACTAAGCAGGGAATTTATTAACAGCTTAACCAGCTCAGAATATTTTGATGTTGTTGGATCTATAAATGATGAAAGCCAAATCAGGAATATATTAGATGAACGTGAAGCCCAATGTGTTATTGTTTTTCCACAGGATATGTCTCGTAAACTTTATTCAGGAGAGGTGGCAAAAGTTCAGATTCTTGTAGACGGAATAAACGCAAATTCAGCTTCAATTATTATTAATTATATGAACTCAGCCACGAATTCTTTTTCACAAAAATTTACCAAAGAAGTAATGGCTGTTAACGGAATAAAACCTTATGTGCCTATTGATCCACAGCCGGTGTTCTGGTTTAATCCTGATTTAAACTCAACCAACTTCCTGCTTCCCGGTCTTATTGCATTTATATTAATTATAACGGCAGTTATTTCAATTGCACTCTCAATCGTCAGGGAAAAGGAAAGAGGAACAATTGAACAAATAAATGTTTCACACATTTCTTATATGGAATTACTCATCGGAAAAACACTACCATATACTTTAATTTCATTAATTATTTCGGCAATGGTTTTAATCGCCGGACACATTTTGTTTGGCATAACGGTTAGGGGAAGCTATCTTCTCCTTTTTATAACGACATTAATATTTCTTTTTGCCGCTTTGAATCTTGGAATTTTTGTTTCAACTATTTCCGATTCACAGCAAGTTGCTTTTCAAATAGCGACATTGGTTTCGATGCTTCCTGCAGTAATACTTTCCGGTTTTATATTTCCGATAGAAAGTATGCCGGTACCCGTTCAGGTTCTTACGAATATCACACCTGCAAAATTTTATGTCGTTATTCTTCGTGATATTATTCTTAAAGGAGTTGGTGTGGAAGCCTTCTGGCCGCAGATAATTTATCTATTAATTTTTGCATTTGTTTTTCTAACACTGTCAACTCTAATCGGAAGAAAAACAAGAGCGATTTAAACTATTAGTGTAAAAATGAAAACAATCAAACATATAATAATTAAAGAGTTTCTGCAGATTAAAAGAGATAAGAAATTATTTAGAATAGTTTTCATTGCACCTATCATACAGCTTTTGTTCCTTGGATATGCAGCAAACCTCGATCTGAACAATATTAAAATTTCTGTGCTGGATCATGATAAAAGTGCAACAAGTAGGGAATTTATCGAATCATTTGAAAGCTCAGGATACTTCTCAGTTTATTCTTATTCAAAAAGCTATGATCAGGTTAATGAAGAAATTAATCATGGAGATATTCTGCTTGCCGTAATAATTCCTGATGATTTTGAAAAAAACATCGGCAGACATGAAACATCACCACTGCAATTAATTTTTGACGGATCGGATGGAAATAAAACATCTATTGCTTTAGGATATGTGCAGGGAATAGTTACAAAATTTTCAAAAAGTATTTTACTTAAAATTGCCGATAAATCCGGAAGGAAAATATCAATTGCCGGAACTATTCAACCGGAAATAAGAGTCTGGTACAACCCTGAATTAAAAACACGGAATTTTATGGTTCCAAGTATTGCCGGACTAATTCTACTTGTAATCACAACCATTCTTATGGCAATGGCTATTGTTAAAGAAAGAGAAATCGGTACACTTGAACAAATAATTGTAACGCCAATAAAACCTTTTCAACTCATCATCGGCAAGCTGGTTCCCTTTGTTATCTTCGGTTTTATTGATATTCTTCTCGTAAATGCTGTTATGGTATTTTGGTTTGGAATAGCAATTAAAGGCAGTTTCATATTTTTATTATTTGCCTCTTCACTTTTCGTGTTGTCAACTCTGGGACTTGGACTTTTTATTTCCACTATTTCAAAAACTCAGCAGCAGGCAATGATGATTGCACAATTCGGAATACTCTTACCTATGATCTACCTATCAGGTTTTGCATTCCCAATTGAAAATATGCCGCAATGGATTCAATATATAACTTATCTTATTCCATTAAGATATTTTATTACGATATTACGGGATATTGTTTTAAAAGGTTCGGGATTTATGCAACTAATTCCCGAAACAATTATACTCTTTTTAATGGGAGTAAGTATATTGTTCTTCAGTTCATTAAGATTTAAAAAACGGCTTGAGTAAATTTCAATAATGTACAATATTCATTCGCATTCAATGAAAGTCGAAGAAGCATTTGAAGAGCTTATCTTTAAGGATAAGCTTAAAGGCGAACGCATTAAAGAGATACTAATTGCTGTTATTCTTACTATTGTTCTTATCGCTTCATTAATAGATTCTTTTGTCCTCACATCAATTGAAAAAAACCTCGGAACCACTTTCCAGTGGTTCATTCTCATTGTTGCTGCCTTCATAATCAGGTCTATTCTCGTTCAAAAAATGCAGAGCACGAGAAAGAAAATGGGTATTGCGAGATACCGGGTATTTTCTTTTATGAATGTTTTTTTCGAATCAAGTATTCCTACAGTTTTGATTATAGTTTTCGGTCTCGTTTTCAATCCGTCAATTTCTTTAATAAGCCCGGTTGTTTTTCTCTACTTTGTATTTTTGGTTCTGCCAATCTTCGAACTCGATTATAAACTTTGCTTATTAGCCGGGGCAACTATATCAATTGAGTATTTAATTCTTGCTTATCTATTTAAAGATTCTACCATCCACACCGGTGATTTTGCTATTCTTAATACTATTTATATATACGGTGCAAAAGCAGCTTTGTTATTTATGGTGAGTGTTGTGTGTGGAATAATTGCCGAAAGAATTAAAAGAAATTTTATTACCGGGTACAAAGCTCTTGCTGAGCGGGAAGAACTAAAAAGGATTTTTGGTCAGCAGGTTTCAAAAGAAATTGTAGATGAATTCATCGAAAATAAAATGTCAATAGAAAGCCGGACAAGAGAAGCCTGTATAATGTTTCTCGATATAAGAGATTTTTCAAAATACAGCGATGGTAAAACACCGTTTGAAATTAATAATTATCAAAACCAGGTTCTTGGGTTTATGATTGATAGCGTTAATAAGCACGGAGGTATTGTAAACCAAATTCTTGGTGATGGTTTTATGGCAACATTCGGGGCACCGCTTCAAAGAGAAAATTATTGCCAGGATGCCTATGACGCAGCAATTGAAATTCATTCATTACTGCGGGAAAAAAATGAATCAAAACAAATCCCTTGTACAAAAATCGGAATTGGAATTCATTCCGGTGAAGTGATTACAGGAAACGTTGGTGCCTCAGAAAGAAAACAATATTCGGTAATTGGAAGCACAGTTATTTTAGCATCCAGGATTGAACAATTGAATAAAGAATTTAATTCCTCAATCCTCATCTCTGATGATGCTGCAAATAAAATCAATTTTGATGGACAAAAACCGGTTTCACTTGGGAATGTAAATGTTAAAGGTTTTGATGAATCCATTATGGTGCATAAGATAGCTTAGACTTTAAAATTAACTTCTATCAAATCCGGGGAAACCACGAATATGGCAAGAGTTAAAATTGAACTTCCAGCAAAATTTATTTTTAAAACTATAATGCAGGTCAGAGTTTACGATGTAAACTATGCCGGACATTTAAGCAATGATAGGGTTCTTTCGATCTGTCATGATACACGAGTACAGTTTTTGAATTCTTTTGGTTATTCAGAACTTGATACCGAAGGTGCCGGAATTATAATGAATGACGCTGCAATTCAATATAAATCAGAGGGATTTATAGGAGATGAATTATTAATAGAATTAAATGTTACTGATTTTACAAAAGTTGGCTGTGATTTCGTTTATAAAATCAGTAATAATAAAACCGGAAAAATTATTGCATTAGCAAAAACCGGTATCGTATTCTTCGACTTTAAAAATAAGAAACTCCTCCCTACTCCAACAAAATTCAAACAAAAAGTTGATGAGATTTTTTAATGGGTTTCTATTCCAACGTTTTAATCCCATTCTTTTATGATTATTCTATGGACAGACCACACATTCGCGAGGGTAGAAAAAATATGCTTCAAAATGTAAGCGGCTCAGTACTGGAAATCGGATTTGGAACAGGATTGAACCTGCCACATTACCCAGCTTCAATTAATAAAATCGTAACTGTGGATAAAAATCCGGGTATGAATAAGAAAGCTTTACGAAGAATTTCTGAAAGCAAAATTAAAATCGAAAGCAAAGTTCTGAATAGTGAAAAACTACCATTTGAAAAAGAATTATTTGATTGTGTTGTGAGTACTTATACGCTTTGCAGTATAAAAAATATCGATTCAGCATTACTGGAAATTTTCAGGGTACTAAAAAATAATGGCAGATTTTTCTTCCATGAGCATGGTTTACACGAAGATCTGAAAATCCAAAAATGGCAGAACAGATTAAATCCATTTCAAAAAGTATTTGCAGATGGCTGTAATCTCAACAGGGATATAAAATTATTAATTGAGAATGCAGGTTTCAAATTTTTAGAATCCAGAAATTACATTGATACAGAAGTATTAAAAACTCATGGTTTTATGTATGAAGGCATCGCAATCAAATGATCGACAATATTATTTTCACCGGAAATGTCGTTGCGCCTGTTTTCCTACTTGTTGCCTTAGGCTACATCATCATGAAACTGAATGTCATCAACGAAAATTTCGTTGATATAACTTCCAGATTTGTTTTTACGGTTTCACTACCGGCTTTAGTTTTCTTCAACATTTGCACTATTGATTTAAGCCTGGCAATTGATGTAAAGCAAATAAGTTATATATTGATTTCAACTACAATAAGTTTTTTTATTATTTGGATTTCATCAATCCCGTTTATCAAAGATGGAAAAAATCTTAGTGTATTTGTTCAGGGGGCATTCAGAAGCAACTATGCAATTGTAGGTTTTGCAATCATATCAAAGCTCTTCGGAAACCAGGCTTTAGGTGAAGCGGCTTTGGTACTCGCATTCATTCTTCCTTTATATAATATTCTTGCTGTTGTTATTTTAACTGTTCCACTTCGCAAAGAAAAAAAAGCAAACTACAAAAGTATATTCAAAGATATTCTTTTTAATCCGCTAATCGTTGCTGTAATTGTTGCTATCCCGTTTTCATATTTCAAGATTAAAATACCGGATATGATTACCCAAACCGGAGGTTTTCTTTCCGATATTGCATTGCCACTTGCCCTTGTCGGAATCGGTGGTTCTTTAAATTTTGCAAACATAAAAAAAGCTTCGGGACTCGCTTTCACCTCATCTGCCATTAAAATAATTCTGATACCATTAGTGCTGACATTTGGTGCTTATGAAATAGGATACACAGGTGTTGATCTCGGAATAATGTTTGTTTTATTTTCCTGTCCAACTGCGATTGTAAGTTTTATAATGGCAGAAGCAATGGGTGCAAACAGCAGACTAGCTGGTAATATCGTTTTAATCAGCACAATAGGCTCAGTCTTTACAATTGCCGCAGGAATTGTTATTCTTAAAGGGTTCGCTTTGATCTGATCTAAAATCTTTAAAGGAAAATATATATGAATGATATTTTAAGAGATCACTTAATAAAATCATTAAAAGGCGGAAATGCTTTTGTTCCGTACAAAGAAGCATTAAAAAATGTTAATCCAAAAAAAAGAAATCTAAAGATCAATGAAAAAACGCATTCAGTCTGGGAAGAACTGGAACATTTGCGGATTGCACAGGAAGACATAATTAATTATATGCTGGATGCTAACTGGAAGTCTCCCGAATGGCCAACAAATTACTGGCCAACGAAAAAGGACACTGTGTCGGATAGTGAATGGAATAATTCCCTCAATGGATTTCTTTCTGATTTGGATAAAGCAATTAAAATTACAGAAGATGAAAACATAGATCTGCTTTCAATAATTCCACATACAAAAGAGCATACTTACCTCAGGGAAATCCTCCTGATAATTGAGCACAATGCTTATCACATTGGAAAGATTTTGGACATCAGAAAATCACTTGGAGATTGGAAATAAAATTATGAAAGTACTAATAGACATCAGCGTCATCCCGATGGGAGTTGGAATTTCAGTTTCAGAGTATGTAGCAGAATGCCAGAAAGTTTTCAATGAATCAGGATTAACTCACACAATGCACGCATTTGGAACTAACGTTGAGGGTGAGTGGGATGAAGTAATGACTGCCGTTAAAAAATGTCACGAAAGAGTTCACAAACTTGGTGCGCTACGAATCGCAACAACAATAAGAATAGGAACGAGAGTAGATCATAACCAATCGTTAAATGATAAAATTAAAAGTGTTGAATCAAAATTAGGTGGAAATAAGTAGTGATTTTCTCTTCACCACTCATAAGTCCCGATCAACACTGGATTCTCTGGGCAATATTAGTTGTTGCTGCAGCGTTTGGTGTGTGGGCAGAAAAAACAAAAATCGGTTCAAAACTTTCTGCTGTTGTAATTACAATTCTATTCACGTTTGTTTTATCAAATCTTTCAATCATTCCGACGGACGCTCCATCCTACGGAATTGTCTGGTCTTATTTAGTTCCGCTGGCTATTCCCTTGCTACTGTTCAAAGCGAATCTCAGAAAAATCCTAAAAGAAGCCGGGCCTACATTAATTGCTTTTGCTTTTGGTGCATTTGGAACAATTATAGGAACACTGGTTTCTTTTTCAATTATATCGCTTGGACCGGAAGGATTTAAACTTGCAGGGATTTTTTGCTCAACATATATTGGCGGTTCGATGAATTATGTTGCTTCAGCAGCAGCGCTTAAGCTACAAGCTGGTGACTTATTGACCGCAGGAGTAGCAGCAGACAACTTAGTGATGACTATGTATTTTATTTTGCTTTTTGCAATTCCATCTTTAAAACTCATTCAGAAATTTATTCCTAAACAAGAACGTATTTATAAAGACGATTCACAATCTGAATTAATAAAAGAAAATAATTCCGTCGAAGTCCTTTATATTTCCAAAGCGCTTGCAACCTCCTTTTCCATTTGCGCTGTCGGATTTTTATTTGCAGATATTATAAATATTGATGGCTCAGGAATTTTAATTATTACTGCTTTGATCGTTTTGATCGCAACAATTTTTCCAAAGCAGCTTGGATCGATCAATGGTGCAGATAAAATAGGTACTTTCCTGATGCAAATATTTTTTGCTGCAATTGGTGCAAGTGCAAATATTCCTGTTGTAATTTCGGTCGGACCAATCTTGTTTTTATTTGCTGCAATAATTTTACTTGTCCATCTTATTTTCATATTGATTGCCGGAAAAATCTTTAAGCTGGATATTGCTGAGATTGTAATTGCCTCCAATGCTAATATGGGCGGACCCACAACAGCAGCTGCAATGGCTGTTGCCAAAAAATGGGATTCACTCGTAATTCCTGCAATTTTGTGCGGAACTCTTGGTTATGCAATTGCAACATTTATTGGTGTCGGTTTAGGTTTCTGGCTACAATAATCTAATTCGATAAAACTTTACCTTCAATCTCAATTCAACTCTTTATATTTTTCAACCATAAGAATAATATTTTTTGCAGAACCAAATAAGGAGACAACATGTTTAAAGTAGTTTTACTCAGACACGGAGAAAGTACCTGGAATAAAGAAAACCGTTTTACCGGCTGGACAGATGTCGATCTTTCAGAAAAAGGAATTAGTGAAGCACACAAAGCCGGACAGACATTAAAAAAAGAAGGATACACTTTTGATATTGCTTACACTTCTGTTTTAAAAAGAGCAATCAGGACATTATGGATAACACTCGATGAAATGGATTTGATGTGGATTCCTGTTATAAGAAACTGGAGATTGAATGAAAGACATTACGGAGCTTTGCAGGGATTGAACAAATCAGAAACCGCACAAAAGTTTGGTGAAGAACAGGTTCATATCTGGAGAAGAAGTTATGATTCTCCCCCACCTGTTCTGGAAAAAAATGATGATAGATTTCCAGGCAACGATCCGCGGTATTCTGATTTAACAGAAACTGAGCTTCCTTTAACAGAATGTTTAAAAGATACTGTTGCACGATTTGTTCCTTACTGGGAAAACACAATAGCTCCGACAATTAAACAAGGTAAGAAAGTGGTTATTGTAGCACACGGAAACAGTCTGCGAGCTTTAGTAAAATATCTCGATAATATTCCTGATGAAGAAATTGTTAGCTTAAATATTCCAACAGGTATTCCCTTGGTTTATGAACTTGATGAAAACTTGAAATCAGTGAAAAGTTATTATCTTGGCGATCAGGAGGAAATTAAGAAAGCTGCTGCCGCTGTTGCTAACCAGGGAAAGGCGAGATGAGGTTGGTATATTTTAGAATATTTTTTACTGGAATACTTATTTTAATTTCCGGATTAGCTTTGGGACAGGAAAATCAAGTTCCCCCTACAACCGTTCCCAAAGTTGATTTGAAAAAGTATGCCGGACTATGGTATGAGATTGCAAAAATTCCAAACTCATTTCAAAAACAGTGTGCTTACGGGACAACCGCTAAATATAAAATTGATGAAGATGATGAAATTACAGTTATAAATAAATGTTTTGATAAAGATGGCGAACCAGACATTGCAGAAGGTGTTGCCCAGGTTGTAGATAAAAAAACAAATGCCAAGCTGGAAGTAAGCTTTGTAAGCTTTCTCGGCATTCGGCCTTTCTGGGGTGACTACTGGATAATCGGTCTTGATGAAAATTATAAATGGGCAGTTGTAGGAACATCGAACAGAAAATATGGCTGGGTTTTAAGCCGCACTCCTTCCCTTCCTGATGAAACAATAAAGGTTATTGATAAAATTCTTAAATCAAACGGTTACAATCCAGATGATTTTGAAAAAACAATACAGAATAAGTAGCTAAGGAATAATATTATTACCGGATGATTATTTGAAAAAGTGGGCTATCATTTTAATAGTGTTTTTAGGCAGTTTTATTACAACAGCATTTGTCTGTTATTATCTTGCTATAATTCTCGTTGGGCCGCATTCTGATATTCTGCCCGGGTTTTTATACATACCGATACTTGTAATACTGTGGCTTAGCATTCCCGGAATTCCAGCCTGGTTATCTTTATTTACATATAAAAGATTAACACACGGATCAGATGAAACAGCTAATAAAAACATAATTAAGAAAAAGCATTTACAACTCATATTAACTTCTATAACGATAATAATAATTAGTATACCATTAAGTATATTGATAACAATTATGTTGACTCCATTTTGGTCCTGGTTGGAGAAAACTTCAGGAATAGAATCCTTAGGTCACTCCGGTCCATCTGAATGGTGTTACATTGCTGTTTACCTGTTGCTTGCAGGCAGTATTGAATCTATATATTTATTTATTCCTGGAGAAAAAAGTAAAGGAAAGACAGATGAAAATCATCAAACCAAACAGGGTTAAACGCACTTATATACAGACGATTAATTCAACGCCCGACAAAATGTTTCCTCTTTTATGTCCTGTAAGAGAAGTTGACTGGGCTGTTGGATGGGATCCATCATTAGTTATTACTGAATCTGGTTTCGTTGAAAAAGAATGTACATTCATAACAATGAAAGAGAATAAAAATAGTTACTGGGTAGTATCACATCACAACCCGGTTAAGTTTGAAGTTGAGATGTATAATGTTACTCCGGAAACCACTATAGGCAAACTAGAAATAAAGCTAAACGAAGTCGATGGAAAAACAAAAACAACTGTTTCTTACTCATACACTTCATTGGGATCTGAAGGTGACAAGTTCATTAATGAATTTACAGAAGAAAAGTATATTGGCTTTATGAAAGACTGGGAAGATGAGATGAATCATTATTTACTTACAGGAAAAATACTGAATAAATAAATTATCCAATTCTCCTTCGTCTCACCAAAATAGCCTTGACTTTATTATTACCTTTAACCATCTTTTTGCACGATTTATTACATTATTCGCACAGGAGACTTTTTATGCCCGTTAGAATATTGCTGACTATTATAGCCCTCCTTTTTTCTTTTTCTTCACTCAATGCACAAACAAAAATAAGCAAGTATGCCGGTGAATTTATGGCTATTGGTGTTGGCGGAAGAGCGCTTGGAATGGGAGGTACTTTTGTTGCAATTGCGAATGATGTAACTTCAGGATATTACAACCCTGCCGGACTGGCAAATATAAATTATCCACAGATTTCATTAATGCATTCCGAACAGTTCGGAAATCTTGTTAACTATGATTACGGTGCAGTTGCTATTCCTTTCCAGGATGATATGAGCTTCGGTTTAAGCGTAATTCGTCTCGGCATCGACGGAATTCCCGATACAAGAAATGCTTTGATTGACGGGCAAACGGGTTTACCAATAAATGATATAAATAATATTTATGCCCGGCTCGATTACGACAAGATTACACAATTCAGTAACCAGGACTGGGCTTTCTATTTAACTTTTGCAAAAAGACAATCTGATAATTTTTACTGGGGCGCAAATATAAAAATTATCAGAAGGGATATTGCAGAATATAGTGCGATGGGAGTCGGATTTGATGTTGGTGCTTATTATACGCCTATGGAAAATTTGTACTTCGGTGCAAATGCACAGGATATCACAACAACGTTAGTTGCATGGAGTACCGGCTTGAATGAACTTGTTTCACCTACATTAAAACTTGGAAGTGCTTATAAATATCCAATTGAATTTATTGGTGGTTATATTATGCCTGCCCTTGATTGTGATGTCCGCTTTGAAAACAGACGTTATTCAGCACAGTTTAACCTTGGTCCTGTAAGTTTTGATTTTCACGCCGGTGTTGAGTTTAATATTGAAAACCTGGTTTATGTCCGTGGTGGTTACAGTGATGTCAAACAATTTACAGTTGGCGCAGGAGTAAAACTTCCTAAACTGAATATTGATTATTCATTTGCAAGGTTCAATGACTCTGAAGTTGACAGGTTGCCTGATTCACACAGAATTTCAATTATTCTTACTCTTGAAGAACCCAGGTTTTTACGGACAGGAATCTAAATTAAAAAGCTACTTCGTGCGAATGCAGCAGTTTATGAATGGTTTGAATTAATAATTTATTATCCACAGGTTTTGTCAGGTAAGCATCCACGCCAACTTCAATTGCTTTAGCTTTGTCCTGGCTAAAAACATGTGCAGACAAACAAACAACCGGAATATTTTTATACAATTCTTTTCTTTTTAACTCTTTAATTATCTGAAGTCCACTTTTTCCGCCCTTTAAAGAAACATCCATCAGGATAGCATCAAAATGATTTAGGGAAAGTTTTTCATTAAATGTTTCTTCAGAATCACAAACTGTAACATCAAATTCTCTCCTCAAAATCAGCTGAAGATATTTCTGGTTTTCAACATCATCTTCAGTTACAAGTATACGGGGTTTATCAGTTAAAGAATTGAAAGACATATTTGTTAATAATTAATAATTATAAATCTTTTTTTCATAACTCAAATTAAGGATTTTCAATCAGGTATCAAATACGAATGAGCAAGCCATTACATTATTTCTAGTAATTAATTATTATTAATCAGGATTCTTTCAACAATGAATTAATTTGTTGAATAATAGTTTCTTTAGGCATCAATCCAACGAACCTGTTAATAATTTCACCATCCTTATTAATTATAAAAGATGTCGGTATCGCGCTAATGTTTCCATAATCCTGTACAACCTTTTCATTCCAAATAACAACAGGGTAATTAATATTATAATTATCGATAAAAGGTTGAAGCTGGTTTTGCGTATTTTCCTGGTCTAATGATATTCCGATGACCACAAGATCATCATTGAACTGTTTTTGAATCTCTACAAGATCAGGTACTCCCCTACGGCAAGGCCCACACCAAGTCGCCCAGAAATCCAGGATAACAACTTTACCCTTATAGTCCGATAATTTAACCAATTTCCCATCAAGTGTCTTTAATTCAAAATCAGGAGCTTTCTGTGATTGTTGCTGTTGAGGTTCACTTTTATCCCTTAGAATTTTATCATTGATTTTATTTTCATTTTGACATCCAAAAATTGACAAGCTAAACAAAACTATCCCACTCACAATATATTTCATCATGAAAACTCCATTAATTTATTTTGAATTTACTCAGTCACATTTAAAGAATCAGGGTGATAATTCGGTGGGTAAGGTCCTTCTTCAGGAACTGGTCTTGTATTGTTAATAATGAAAAAAATAACCAGAATAACGAGGATCAGGATTGTCCAGATAGTGCTCTTATGTTTTGGATCAATTAACGGTTTTTTTTCTGGTTTTTGTGTACCGAATTTTCTTTCTTTATTTTTTTTGTAATCTTTAGGCATTTAATATCCGTCAGAAGTGTTGCAAATCAATTAGTAAAAATTAAATTTTAATTTGTAAAGGTAACAATAATTTACTTTCCTCATAAAGTATTTTTTAATCCATTAGATAAATATGATTTAACAAAATTAACCAAAGATTCGTCGGAATTATTCCCCTGAGACTGGACCCAACAAGTTAAATCTTCAGCAGTATCAACATCAATTAATTTCTCAAGTAAATAAAATGAAAAATTTTGACTATTTAATCTTTGTATAGTTTCATTAAGAACCTGCCCTGTACTCCAGTTTACTCCATCAAATATTTCAGGTTGATTTTGCTTAATTCCCAGTAAATAATATCCGCCGTCTTGTGAAGGTCCGATTACTGAATCAAATTTGTTTAAAAGATTAAATGAATTATTTATTATTTCAATATTTAACTCAGGAATATCAGTTCCAATAATAACTACCTCTTTATATCCCATTTGAAAAACTTCCCCAAACGCATTTTGCATTCGCATTCCAAGATCTTTGCCAAATTGAAATTTGTAAATAAATTCTTCCCCCAGCCATTGTTTAGTTTGATCAATTTCTTTAATACTTGAGCAGAAAATATGGATGTCTGTTCCGGTTAATATATCCGATTTGAATTCATTGATTATTTTTTCAACACATAGTTTATAAAATTCTGTTGCGAAAGTTTCATCATAATCTGCTGCAAGACGGGTTTTGACATTTCCATTTGTGGGGTATTTAATAAATACAATGAGTGCTTTACGGTTTATCAATTTTTTAGCTTCTGAATAATTCGACAAAAATAGTTTTTAAAATAATTACTCCAGCCATAAAACTTCCTTTAATTGTTCCGGTCACTTTGGATTTTCCTATTCTTTTTCTGTAGCTGACAGGTACCTCCAGAATTTTTAATTTTTGTTTTGCTGCCTTAATCTGCATTTCAACAGTCCAGCCAAACCATTTGTCTTTCATATTAAGAGAAATCAGCTTATTAAATTTTATTGCTCTGAACGGACCGAGATCAGTGTATTTTACTTTCCAAAAAATATTAATTAGAAACCCGGCAATTACACTACCTACTCTTGATTGAATTGGTAAAGATCCTTTTTCTCTATTCCCCAAGACTCTGCTGCCAAGAACAAAATCGAAATCACTATTTATTATTGGAGATAAAAGTTTTTCCATCTCGGCAGGGTGGTCACTAAAATCTCCATCTAAAAAAATCACAATATCGACGGGGTTCTTTTTAAGGTATTCAATCCCTTTCAGGCATGCGGCACCATATCCCATTAATTGTTCATATAAAACAGTCGCTCCTGAACTTTCAGCAACTTCAGCTGTTTTGTCTGAAGAATTATTATTAACGACAATTATTTCATCAACTAATTGCTTAGGAATATCTGATATTACAAGATGGATTGATTTCTCTTCATTAAATGCCGGAATAATAACCGCAAATTTCATAGATAATAAGCAAGTAATATAATTTGATAATTGTTAATTAAAATGCACTCCAAGTAATTTTTTCCCGATTCATAGTAATTATTAAAGTACATAAATAAGTTTAATGGAAGATAAAAAATCAATTTGCAAACTATAAAAAGTTATTCTATACATAAATGATGATTGTGTTTCTTTATTATAATCAAGGTAATATCATATAATAAGATTCTAAAATTCACCTTTCTACCTGAACTAAGTCAAAAATGCTTTGGTTAATTTATGCAAAATGCAAATATTGAAGTACCGGATAATAAAGTAATTGGATGTATTGGTATGATAATTGTTTAATTCCGATACATCAATCCGGAACTGCTTTCAAGGTCGGGATAGTAATTCCAATCTGATTGATTTTTTATTTGAATTGCGGAAATATTTATTCCTATATTTAGCAGACATTTTTTAACAAACGAATTATTAGAGGATGCCGATGATAAAAACAAAAAACCCACTTGATGCTACCGGGAACAAGCTCTTAGATAGTTCTGATATGATCAAGAACGGGCTGGAAGAGGAGCTTGATAGTTACACCAGGTCGGCGGTTAGTAAAATTAGATTTAACCTGGTAATTAAACCTGCATTAATTTCGCTGGTTGCTCTTTTCGTTTCATTTTTTCTGGATATTTCAACAGTTCCTATTCTTGGAGATGTTACATTTGATCTGGCAAAATCATTATTTCCCACTTGGACGCCCCCAATAGATGCTTACCAAGTTTTCAGTTTTTGGTGGATGCCTATTATTGTCTATGCAATTTTTGTATTTATATCTTATATGGCTTATAGTAAGCTAAAGATTGAAATCATTAGAACTCCTGTTACAGAAACTATAGACCGGTTAATTGAAGGCGCAATGAGCGTTGTTGATAGTATAGCAACCGCGTTACCACTTATTGGTGCTGCAATTCTTCTTATCAGTATTAAACTTGGTGAAGAAATATTCCTTGGGCTTTCTGTACCGTTTGAAATAAAAGCATTAATAATCCTCGCACTTGGTAAATTATTTGAACCGGTACTTGATCAGCTTGGAGTTGAATTTCAGAATGTTGTTAATCACGTTAAAGACATTCGCGATAAATATTTTTCAAGAATACAAATTGAGAGTTCCAAGAGTTTAATAAGACAGTTCAATCAAAGTGGCATTGGCGGCGCTGGAGGTGGAAAATTAACCGAAGAAGATGCTATTCGCTATAGAAAAGTAATGGAAGATTCTTCACAAATGAGTGTACTGATTCACAAAAATTTTAGTGAAATAAACTCAATGATGGAAAAGTTTAATTCTATGCAGCACATCAGCACAGATAAAATTCAACAGCTTCAAACACTTGCGACATCGATGGCTCAGGCTACTGCATCACTTTCCGATGAAAAAACTTTACAAGGATTGAAATCTCTTGAATCAATCGTTGTAAAGAGGTAGGTGAAAACTTATGGCTAAAAAAGAAAGAGATGCTAAATTCGTTATTTACCAGGTGCTGTATATTTTCGTTATAACAGTGCTTGCGCTTAAAGGAGCAAACCTGGACTTAAGAAAAGTTGCACTTGAAGAGAACACAGTGGACAAAGCTGTAAGAGATTCACTAATGGCACTTCTGGATTCTCTCTATAAATTAGATCTGGATTTTTCAATTCAAATTGATCCGCATGTTGTTGATGAAAATGTTGAATTAAAAGAACAGGTTGCTCAACTAAACCAAAGAATGAAAGACATAAAAAAAGATATTCCTGAAAAAAAGCCGGATGAAAAAATAGACGAGCAAACAAAACTGCAATTACCTATTTCACTTAAACAAGTTTTTATACAATATACCTGGAATTTAGCCTCGAATAGTGGTACTGTTCCAACAAGTATTTATGACCCTAGAGATATGAGTAAACCAATAGTTACCATTCCCCCCGGTCAGGAAAAGAAATTCGATCTTACTGACCAAAGTGAAGTTGTTGTAAAATTTGGGTCACAACAGGAAAGAATAAAAGTTTCTCCAAATAAACCTCCGGAAGTTAAGATTGAAAGAGTAACTACTAAAATGAATAACTCCGATATTTATGTGCAGGAACTTCAAAGAATTACAGCATTCAATGTAACAATTGTCGATAATCGTCCTGACCAATTGAAAGTTACTTATTCCGGTCCTATTTCCGTTTCAGGACCACAGAGAGATGCAAATAATTATCCGGTTTATAATGTCTCCCTAAAACTGGCTTCAAACGAAAACCGGTATGATGAATGGATCGACAAAAACGAAAACATGCGTGAAGCGGATGGCCGCTACAAAGCTAATTTCTTTTTCACTGTAGTTGATGAAAGAACAAAAGACCGTGTGCAGGTAGGAGACTCATTTTTCTTCACAGATTTTTCTAAATAATCTTCAGGTATAAAAAAAATGAAACTGAGATATCTTCTTATATTGTTGTTCATTTTAGCTATTGCTCCTGTTTTCAATTTTGTGTTGGCCCAGGAAGAAGAACCTATATTATATTTCCAGATGGAACCATTGGATGATAGTTTATTTATTCATATCCAGCAGGAATTATTCATCGATCCTCCTGATCCGAAAGCAGAAATAATAGCCGACCTGAGAGATGCTAACAATCAAACTATTTCAATTAAAGGTTCACTCTACCCTTTCCTTGCACTTCCCCCTGAAATACGTGCAAAAGTTCAGACTTATCCATTTAAAATTAATCTTGAAGAAGAAGTTCATTATGCAAGTGTATTTACAAATGTGATTTCTAAAATAAAAATCAATAAAGCCCTGGATCCTCCGACAAAACAAATGATATCTTCAACAATGTGGTACATAAATCCTTTCTTCCAATTATTCGGAGGTGAGAGATTTGGAATACCTTTAAAAAAGGATCTTGGTCTTTCGTTTGGAATCGGGACAAAATATGAAGGCCCGCTAAATACCAACTGGCTGGAAGCAAATTTTCACTGGCTGGGTGTTTACGGCGGTGCATTTTCAAATATCGATCCGATGATTACACAATTCACAGATAATAACCATAACAACTTAATTGTTTTGAATGGATTTCAGGTTGGTTACGTTTTCCCGTTTGGAAACTTTTTCGAGATAAACTTCACTAGTGCTGTGGATAATTTTACTGCGGTACAACGTGCAAAATATCTGGATCCTTCAAAAGGAACAGTTGTGTTCAGCGACAGCGGTACAGTTAAATACCAGGCAAGATTGCTTGAAGGCACTTACTTAAATTGGGAATTTCGGTACCCGGTTAAGCTTCTAGGTGCAACCAAAGGAAGGGCTTATGTAGCTCGATTCCTTAATGAGTGGCACTTTGGAATTGATTTCAGAGAAATGTCTCTTGCCGGCAGCACTTTTGATTTTCAATTTGATGGTATGCCGAGCAGTCCATACCGAAATCCACAATATGTGATGTCGGTGATGATTCAGAAAGTTGCAGAAAGCTGGGCTTTCAGTGCATTCGCAATCGGACCCTCAATAATACTTTCGAACCTAAGTGATGGTGGTTTTGGTGTTTATAAGAGATTTTTAAATATGCGTTTAAAGATGGGTTCATCTTTATAAGTTCCTGACATCCTCATTAGTTCGTTACCCCGGTGTTTTAAATGCCGGGGTTTTTTATTTTTATAACGTGATTCTTTCCAATTTTATATTTCATCTCTGAGAAAATGAAAAATCAAATAATTCTTTTACTGTCAGCACTATTAATAACTTTTTTAGCTGGATATTTTGAAAGCGTTACCGATACCAACTTTCCTGTCACAGGCACTTTCGGAATTGATGGAAAAAAAGTTTCTTACAAACTAAATAAAATTCAATATGGAGATTCTCCTTTTGAAGTTATAATAATTTCGGATGTACAGGATTTAGAAGGTTATATTAAATGGAGAAAAGACGAAAATTGGCAATTCAGTAAAATGGAACAAAAAAATAACATTATTCTTGGAAACATATATGGTCTGAAACCAGTTTCAGAACTTGAATACCAGGTTGTATTCAGGAAAGATGCTGAAGAATATATAATTCCTGAAAAACAACCTATTCATTTATCGATCTTTGGAAAGATTCCTCCGTTTGTATCAACATTATATAGCTTACTATTGTATGTGGGTCTGTTTCTGTCTATAAGAACAGGGCTTGAAGTCTTTAATGAAGATAAAATGTTAAAGAAATATTCTTTTGTTCATTCGGCAGTTTTCTTTTTGCTTGCAATTTTAGTTTCTCCTCTTTATATAAGCTACAAGCTTACTGCAATTAATCATACCGTGATTCCAATAACAACTATGTTTGATCTACGCATTACATTACTCGCTCTAACTTCTATTTTATCTACTGTAATTATATTCAACATTCGAAATAAAAATATTATCCCCCTTGGTTTTTCTGTGATAATAATTTTAATGTTTATATTGTTGAAGTAGATTAACTTTCAAGCATTCAAAAAAGAAATTACTTGTCTGTGGATTCCCGGATTTGAAGCAATTATACTCTTACCATTTACCGGATCATTTCCATGATAATCAGTTATCATTCCTCCGGCTCCTCTGATTATTGGTATTAGTGCAAGTGAATCCCATGGAGACATAACCGGGTCGATCATCACATCGGCAAATCCTGTTGCCAGAAGATAATATCCATAACAATCTCCCCACTGTCGGTACAGCTTTACTTTTTTTATAAGTTCATTAAATTTTACTTCATCCTGATATCTACTAATATTGAGGTGATCAGTTGTAAGCAGAACAGCTTCACTCAAATTATTACATTCACGAACCTGTACAATGTAACCATTTAGTTTAGTTACTTTGTTGTCTCCTACCAAATATTCATTCAGAATTGGTTGATTAAAAACACCGAGAATAGGTTCTCCGTTTTTCAACAAAGCTATCAAAGTACCAAATGTAACGGCTCCACAGACAAAACTTTTTGTACCGTCAATTGGATCAAGTACCCATTTGTATTCAGCATCTTCATTGTAATTGCCAAATTCCTCTCCCAGGATTCCGTGATCAGGAAAATTTTTCATAATCTCTTCCCGCATCGTTTCTTCAGCTTTTTTATCAGCAATTGTAACAGGAGAATTATCAGCCTTACTTTCTACATTTATTTTAGTTCGAAAATATTCCTTGATAATTTTACCACTCATCTCTGAAAGATGTTCAGCAAAAATTTTATATTCATTCAGCCTTGGTACCATATAGCTTTCTTCTAAAATTTTTTATATACTAAAAATTAAAATTATAGTTAATAATAATCACCTGCACGATTCGCCCCGGATATTTTGCAAATTATTGAATTTTGCTTTCTTTTCTCCTGGATTAAATTTTAGCGGGTTTTTAAGCTCTACTTTAGACATTATGAAATATTTTATTATAATGTTCTTTAAAGAATTTATAAATAAATTATTATTCAGATTAAAGGCTTGTTTATAAATGACTGTAGAAATCTCCTTCATATTGAACGACGAATTTGTATCTGTTGATACAAATCCTGCAATTGCACTTCTGGATTTTATCAGGAAAGAACATCATCTGACAGGAACAAAAGAAGGCTGCCGGGAAGGTGATTGCGGTGCCTGCACTGTACTCGTTGGAGAATTAAACGGGAACCAAGTTAAGTATCATTCCGTTAATTCTTGTCTATTTCCATTAGGTGATGTAAAAGCTAAACACATCGTAACTATTGAAGGTTTACGCGACAAAGATCTTTCAATTGTTCAACAATCATTTATTGATGAATGGGCATCGCAATGCGGATTTTGTACACCTGGATTTACAGTCTCTTTAACGGGATATTTTTTATCAAATGAAAAATTTAATGCCGATGAAGCAATTGAATCAATGGATGGAAATATTTGTCGATGTACAGGACATTCATCAATAATCAGGGCAGCACGAAAAAGTACTGAAATTATTTCATCTGAAATTTCAAATCATACTAATCATATAAGTGCATTAATTAAAACCGGGCTGATTCCATCCTACTTTAATGAAATTCCTGAAAAGTTAAAGAACCTCAAAACAAAACAATTGACAGAAAGTGAAAAAGATTCTCCTGCATTTTACATTTCAGGTGGAACTGATCTTTTCGTTCAGAAATGGGAAGATATTTTAAATTCAGATGTTAAACTTTCTTCTTCAAATGGTGTATCATCAGAAATAAAATCTGAAAATGGTATATGTGTTATTGGAGCTCGTGCAACTGTTTCTGATATTATGAATTCTCCGATAATCACTAAATTCTTTCCATCGTTAAAAGAAAATCTAAAATTTTTTGGATCGCTTCCCATTAGAAACCGTGCAACAATCGGAGGCAACATTGTAAATGCTTCTCCAATTGCTGATATGACAAATATTCTGCTTGCCTTGAATGCTTCCGTTTATCTTAACAGCAATCGAAATTTATTATTAAAAGATTTTTATAAAGGATATAAAACGCTCGATTTAAATAAAGGTGAATTGATTGAAAGCATCAGCTTTGATATTCCAGGTAAAAATTCATTCTTCAATTTTGAAAAGGTCTCACAGAGGACCTACCTTGATATCGCAAGCGCGAATTCATCAATCTACTTAGAATTAGAAAACAATATTATTTCCAAAGTACATATTTCTGGCGGAGGTGTTGCACCGATTCCGTTATATCTTTCAAAGACTTCAGAGTTCCTCTTAAGTAAAGAAATAAATTACGCCAATATTTCTGAAGCTGCTGAAGTTGCAATGTCCGAAATTTCTCCGATCACCGATGCGCGTGGCTCTTCAGAATATAAAAGTTTGCTTTTGCGTCAACTAATTTTCGCACATTTTATTAAACTCTTCCCTGAGAAGATCAACATAAAAGAAATCACATGAAAAATTACGACATCAATAAACATGTAACCGGTGAGTCACAGTTTGTAGATGATTTATTATCTATCAATGGAATGTTGTATGCTTCAATTTGTTATTCGCAGGTAGCTCACGGAGAATTAATAAGCATCGATACGAGTGAAGCATTAAAGTTAAAAGGTGTGAAAGGAATCTTCACTTCAAAAGATATTCCCGGTAAAAACCAGATAGGTGGAATCGTTCCAGATGAAGAACTATTTGCTTCTGATAAAGTCCATTTCCAGGGAGAACCAATTGCAATCGTTGTAGCCGACACACAATTAATTGCGCGTGAAGCGGTAAGAAAAATAAAAACAGATATAAAAAAATTAAAAATAATTATCGCTCCGCGAGAAGCTTACGAAGCCGGAGAATTAATTGTTACACCACGAACATTTAAACTTGGTGATACGGAAAAGAACTGGAAGAACTGTGATGTGATTGTTGAAGGTACCGCAGAATCGGGTGGACAAGAACATCTCTATCTTGAGACGCAAGGTGCGTTTGCTTATCCTGTCGAAGGCGGTGGACTAAAAATTATTTCTTCAACGCAATCGCCCACTGCCGTTCAGCGTGCAACAGCAAGAGTGTTAAATCTCTCAATGCACAAAGTTGAAGTCGATGTATTGAGACTTGGCGGCGCCTTTGGCGGTAAAGAGGATCAAGCCACGGCTTGGGGCGTTATGGCTGGACTTGCAGCATTCAAATTAAATAAACCTGTTAAGCTGATCCTGCCGCGACAGGAAGATATGCGAATGACAGGCAAGCGTCATCCGTATTCATCCGATTTTAAAATTGGTCTTACGAAAGACGGAAAAATAATTTGTTACGAAGCTACATTTTATCAAAACGCCGGCGCGGTAGCCGATCTCTCCCCTGCTATTCTTGAAAGAACTTTATTCCATTGTACAAATAGTTACTTTATACCAAATGTAAAAGCAACGGCAATAAGCTGCAGAACAAACCTTCCTCCAAATACGGCATTCAGAGGATTCGGCGGACCGCAGGGAATGTTTGTAATTGAATCTGCCATTTATAAAGCCGCACAGCAAATGGGAATCGATCCTTCTGAAATTCAAAAAAAGAATCTATTGGATGAAGGAGATGAATTTCCATACGGACAAAAAACAGAAAACTGTCATTCAAGAATTACCTGGCAAAGAGCAGAAAAAAAATATGCTATTGAAGATATAAGAAAAAAAGTAGAAGTCTTTAACAGAAGCAGCGACATTTATAAAAAAGGCGTTGCATTTATGCCTGTCTGTTTCGGGATATCATTTACAAACACGATGATGAATCAAGCCAGTGCGCTTGTACATGTTTATACAGATGGAAGCGTAAGCATAAGCACCGCGGCAGTTGAAATGGGTCAGGGTGTAAATGAAAAAATACGAATGGTGGCAGCAAGCGTGTTCTCATTGAGTTTGAATAAAATAAAAACAGATACAACCAACACATCAAGAATTGCAAACACTTCCCCTACGGCAGCAAGCAGTGGAGCAGACCTGAACGGTAAAGCAACTGAACAAGCTTGTAATGAAATTCTTGGCAGGTTGAAAAAAGTTGCAGCTGAAATGTTGAATGTGAATGATTCATCGAAAATAAAAATTATCGATGAAGTAGTTTATCTCAATAGATCCAAAACAAAATTAACGTGGGAAGAGTTAATCAAAACTGCAAATATGAAACGCGTCAGTCTTTCTTCACAATCATTTTATGCAACTCCGGGAATTCATTTCGATAAAACCAAAGAAAAAGGCAAACCATTTGCGTATCATTCATTCGGCACTGCGATAATCGAAGCAACGGTTGATTGTCTGCGGGGAATTTATAAAATAGATTCCGTTAAAGTTGTTCACGACTTTGGAAAGTCAATGAATATCAGCATCGATAAAGGACAGGCTGAAGGAGCAATAATGCAGGGCTTGGGCTGGATGACTATCGAAGAAGTGATTTATAATGAAGACGGGAAACTGTTGACCGATGCTTTATCAACTTACAAAGTTCCTGACATTCATTTCACTCCCGATATACAAATAGAATTCCTCGAAGATTCAGTAAATCCGTTTGGAAGTTTTTAAATCTAAAGCAATTGGCGAGCCGCCTCTGATGTATGGAATCGGCGGATACTTTGCAATTATGAATGCAATAAAAGCATTTCGCCCCGGAATTGAATTTAAATTCTCTGCTCCAATCACACCAGAAAAAGTACTTCTTAATATTTATAGCAATATTAAGAAATCCGTTACATCTGCTTAGCCGTAAAAGCAATAATAAAATGTTAAATTTGGTTATTAATTTTGATATAATATGAAAGAACTGGAACTCTGGACATTTGTAAAGAGCAAGCTTGGAAATAATATTCCTGTGATGCTGCTTACGGTTGCGGATTCATTTAAATCTTCTCCCGGCAGAGCTGGATTCAAATTAGCTTTAGCAAAAGATGAAAACCTGATCGGAACTATCGGTGGCGGAATAATGGAACACGATATGCTTGTCTTTGCCAGAGAAAATTTTAATGACAACGAAGAGAAAACTTTTTTAAAAATACTGCATCACAATCCAAAATCAGCTAAAGATAAATCGGGATTAATTTGCGGTGGTACACAAGCAATAATTTTCAGTAAAATTCTTCCAGTACATAAAAGAAAGATTGAAAAACAATTGCAAAACACTAAAGAAAGAAAAAAATCTTTAATGATTCTTTCATCCGGTGGTCTGAATTTTGATAACTCAAGATGGAATGAAAATCGTTATTCTTTCTTTTATAAATCAGATGAAGACTGGCGTTACGAAGAAAACAGCGGCGAGCCTGATACAGTTTACATTATCGGCGGAGGACATGTTGGTTTGGCTGTCTCACGTGTAATGGCAACACTCGATTTTTATGTAATCACTTTTGATAAACGAAAAAATGTTTTTACAATGAAGAACAATACTTATGCTCATAAAAAAATAATCTCCGAGTATGAAGAAACCGGAGATTACGTTGAGGAAGGAGAGAACTCTTATGTTGTTGTTGTTACGTCTGAGTTTTCAACAGACAAGGCTGCAATAAAATCAGTAATTAATAAAAATATAAAATACATTGGACTTATGGGCAGCGCCTCAAAAATTCAAAAAATATTTACTGAATTAAAAAATGAGGGAATCGATCCGACATTGTTAGAAAAAATTCACACACCAATTGGACTTGAAATCAGAGCAGAATCTCCGGAAGAAATAGCCATAAGCATTGCCGCTGAAATTATAGACATCAAACATCATCAACAAAACTAATTCCATCTTTTTCATTTGAATAATTTATGAGTGATAAGTTTTACAGAATATCTATTGAGCAATTATTCAACTGGATTCTTGCTGAAGAAAAAGAAGGACGGATTTTCGGTCTTTATAAAGAGCTGTTGTTCACTCCGCATAAAGATGATCCTTTCAGGATGAAACGATACGGGCAACTATTAGAAACACCAATTGGAGTTGCAGCGGGACCACACACACAGCTCGCTCATAACATCATTGCATCGTGGCTTTGCGGCGCAAGGTATCTTGAATTAAAAACTGTTCAGACACTCGATGAAATCGAAGTGAAAAAACCTTGCATCGACATGGAAGATGAAGGTTATAATTGTGAATGGTCGCAGGAATTAAAGGTTCATGATTCCTTTGACGAATATCTAAATGCATGGGTTCTCATTCATCTTCTTAAACATAAATTTGGATGGAATAAAGATGAACCCGGTTTTATATTTAACATAAGTGTCGGTTACGATCTTGCGGGAATTCTGAATCCGAATGTTCAATGGTTCTTAGATAAAATGAATAATTGCAAAGAAGAACTTGATGAAAAGATTCAAAGACTAATTCCGCTATATCCTGCAATAAAAGAAATAAAAATCTTACCTCATCTTTCCGACAATGTTACTTTATCAACAATGCACGGCTGCCCTCCAAATGAAATTGAGAAAATAGGAAAATATTTAATTGAGGAAAGAAAACTTCATACTGCAATAAAACTAAACCCAACATTATTAGGATTAGAAAACGTAAGACATATTCTAAATGAAAAATTGGGTTATGAAGTTAACGTACCCGAAGAAGCATTTGATCACGATCTTGAATATGAAGATGCGATAAGTCTTATAAATTCTCTTCAGCAGAGTTCTGATAATATGGGAGTCGAGTTCGGATTGAAACTTACAAACACACTCGAATCACTCAACTCAACACACTGGCTTCCCGGCGAAGAAAAAATGGTTTACACAAGCGGTCGTGCACTTCATCCCATAAGTATAAATCTCGCAGCGAAGCTTCAGAAAGATTTTAACGGCAAACTTGATCTTTCATTTTGTGCCGGTGTTGATGCTTTTAATATTGTAGATACTCTTTCCTGCAATCTTCAACCTGTTACTGTTTGCTCTGATCTTTTAAAGCCCGGTGGTTATTTAAGAATGGTTCAGTATCTGGAAGAGATAAAGAAAAAGTTTGATGCGAATTATTCAAACTCGATTGAAGAATTTATTATTAATAGAACAGGAATAATTTCTGATGTAATGCAATCCGGATTAAACAATCTAATAAAATATGCGGAAGCAGTTCTTGAAAACGAAGCCTATTACAAAAGCAGCTTTCCTTATGAAAACATAAAAACAAAAAGGGAACTTCCCGTTTATGATTGTATTCACTCGCCGTGCGTTGATACCTGCGATGTAAATCAGAATGTGCCGGAATATATGTATTACACTGCTAACGGAAATTTTGAAGATGCTTACAAAGTTATCGTACAGGATAATGCGCTGCCGAATATAACCGGTAATGTTTGCGATCATCTATGCCAGGCAAAATGCACAAGGATAAATTATGATAATCCTTTGCTTATAAGAGGAATCAAAAGATTCATATCAGAGCAATTTGATGGAAAGACTGAATTAAATTTCAAAAGCAAAAATGGTTTGAAAGTTTCTGTTATCGGAGCAGGACCTTCCGGTTTATCTTGCGCTTACATGTTAGCGCTTGAAGGATTTGAAGTTGGTGTTTATGAAAGCAAATCTTTTGCAGGCGGAATGGCTTCCGGCACAATTCCGTCTTTCAGGTTAAGCGATAAAAGCATTGAAGATGACATCAATCTTATAAAATCTGTTGGCGTTAATCTTCATTTCAATCATAAAGTTGATAAAAAGCGTTTTGAATCTTTGCAACAATCAAGTGATTTTGTTTACGTTGCCGTCGGAGCACAGAACAGTAAAAAGTTAGGAATACCGGGTGAAGATTCCGAAGGATTTTTAGATCAACTAAGCTTTCTTGCAAAGGTACGTCTCGGAGAGAAATTTGAATTGGGCAAACAGGTTGCTGTAATCGGCGGCGGACTCTCTGCAGTCGATGCTGCTCGTACATCAAACAGGTTAATTCCTGAAGATGGAAAAGTAACGATGATCTATCGTCGTACTAGAAAAGAAATGCCTGTCGGTGATGATGAAATAATTGCTTTGCTCGATGAAGGCATAGAATTATTAGAACTTACAAATCCTGTTTCCATCAGTAAATATAATGGACAGATAAATCTTGAATGCATAAAAATGAAACTCGGTGAAAAAGATGAAAGCAGAAGAAGGAGACCCGTTCCGATTAAGGGCTCGGAATATGTTTTAAGTTTCGATACAGTTATTTCAGCAATTGGTCAAGAAATTGTATTAGACTTTTTACCAGAGAATAAACTGACCATTAAAGAAGGAAATGAAACACTAATTCCAAAAGTCTTTGCCGGAGGTGATGTTTTAAGAGGTGCTGATTCACTGATTAATGCAATGGGTGACGGTAATCGTGTTGCACAAAAAATTATTGAACTTGCAAAAAAAATACTACACGTACACCAAACTGAAGTAAAACCAAAACTAAACCTGGCAGAGTTTCAGAAGAAACAGGCTTATAGAACATTCGGACCTGAGTTACCGGAAATCCCTCTTGATCAGAGAAAGAGTTTCGATTTGGTTCATCCGGTTTTGGATAAAGAAACCGCAATGAAGGAAGCGGAAAGATGTTTGTACTGTGAGGATTTGTGCAACATTTGTATCGGTGTTTGTCCTAACTTTGCAAACGTTTCTTTTAGTGCAGAATGTGCTGAAATTCCTGTTTACAAAATTATTAAAAATGGAACCGGATTTTCTGCAGAAAAAGTAGATTCGTTTATCGTTAACCAGGCCAACCAAATTTTTAACATCGGCGATTTTTGTAACGAGTGCGGAAACTGCAATACTTTTTGTCCAACAAGCGGAGCGCCGTACAAAACAAAACCGATCTTTCATCTTACGGAAGAAAGTTTTATTGCAGAAGATAAAGGTTACTTTTTTGATGAAGAAATATTGAAATGCAAAAACGGAAACGGTTTGGAATCAATACAAATTAATGATGGCAAGATCAAGTATGAGTCAAATGAGGTTGAAGCGGTTTTAAATCAGCTTGATTTTTCAGTTACAGATGTTATATTCAAAAACGGAAATACGAATTCTGTAGTTCTTAATCGTGCCACAGAAATGTATTTTCTATTAAAGAATCTGAAAGATTTTTCTATTTTTAAATCGTTAACCATTAAATAATTATTTATCAGTTTAAACCTTTTAAATCAGTTTCATCTGTGTTCTATTAATTAAAAATTGATATGCAATTCACACTTAACGGAATAAAAAAAACATACGAAGGTGATCCTGAACTTCCGCTACTAACTTATTTGCGTGAGATTGAAGGAATCATTTCTCCTAAAGATGGTTGTGCACCTCAGGCGGCGTGCGGTTGCTGCGCGGTAGAGCTGAACGGGAAAGCTGTTCTTTCTTGTGTCATCCCGATGAAAAGGGTTGAGAACGGAAATGTCCTTACAACCGAAGGATTAGGCGAGTACAAACAAAGAGTGATTGCAAATGCCTTCGTTGAAAAATGCGGTGTGCAATGCGGCTTTTGCATTCCCGGAATTGTAATGCAGGCAAAAGTGTTGATCGATAAAAATCCTTCGCCAACACGAGACGAAATTACAAGAGCTTTAACTCCAAACTTATGCAGATGCACCGGTTATAAAAAAATAATCGATGCAATTGAATATGCCGCAGAAGCGATAAGAGAGCATAAAGAAATTCCAAAACCCACAAGCGATGGTAAGATAGGCAGCAGACATCCTAAGTATGATGGAGACAAACTTGTACTCGGACAAGCGCCTTACGTTGCCGATATGAAATTAGAAGGAATGATTTACGGTGCATTAAAATTCAGTGATCACCCACGTGCAGAAGTAATTTCAATAAACACAGAAAAAGCTGAAAAGTTAAGAGGCGTTATAAATGTTTTTACTGCCAAAGATATTCCTGCCAGTCACTACCACGGATTGATATACCGAGACTGGCCTTTAATGGTTGATGTTGGTGAAGAAACAAAATACGTTGGCGATGTAATTGCTGGAGTCGCTGCTGAAACAGAATCAATTGCACGTAAAGCAGTTAAACTGATCGATGTTGAATACAAAGTTTTGAAACCTATCTCCAGTCCCGAACAAGCATTAAAAGAAGAGAATTATAAAATCCAGCCCAAAGGAAATATTTGTTCAACAACCGTTGTAAAGCGTGGCAATGTTGAAGAGGCAATGAAGAACTCAGATTATATTTCTACCGGAGTTTACTACACTCAGCTTATCGAGCACGGTTATATGGAACCGGAATGTGCAATAGCCAGGCCAACTGAAAAAGGAGTTGATGTTCTTTCACAGGGACAGGGCGTTTATGAAGATCAGAAACAAATTTCCGAAATGCTCGGTTTGCCTATTGAAGATGTTCGAGTAATTCTCGTTCCCAACGGCGGCGGCTTCGGCGGGAAGGAAGATCTTTCTGTTCAGGGACATGCTGCTCTTTACTCATATCTTTTAAAGAAGCCGGTTAAGATTCTTCTGAACAGAGATGAATCGATTGTAATGCATCCCAAACGTCATCCGATAAAAATGGATTACACTGTTGGCTGTAGTAAAGATGGCAAGCTTACTTTTGTTAAAGCTGATATTATCGGTGACACCGGTCCATATGCATCGGTTGGAATGAAAGTGCTGGAACGATCTGCGGGACATTCAGCCGGACCTTATATGGTTCCAAATATGGATGTTGTAAGTCGTGCAGTTTACACAAACAATTTAGTAGCAGGAGCCATGCGAGGATTCGGCGCTAACCAGGTTGCATTCGCAATGGAAGGATGCATCGATGAACTTTGTGAAAAAGGTAATTTTGATAGATGGCAATTCCGTTATGAGAATGCTTTGAAAGATGGAGATATGACATCGACCGGGCAGGTAATTAATAGAGGCAGTGGCGTAAGACAAACTCTTCTTGCTGTTAAAGATGTTTTTCAAAAAGCAAAATATGCCGGTATTGCTTGTGGAATTAAAAATACCGGAATCGGGAACGGCATGAAGGATGAAGGCAGAGTAAAAATTGAAATCGTTTCAGACTCGAAAGTTATTCTTCATCACGGATGGACAGAGATGGGACAGGGTGTGAACACAATGGCAGTTCAATTCCTTACCCAGGAAACGAACATTGATCCAAACATAATTGAAGTGAAAATAGATACAAAAGAAAATGCATCTGCAGGAATGACTACCGCATCTCGTGCAACTTCTATTATCGGCAACTCGATTTTCAATGCCTGCATAAAATTAAAAGAAGATTTAAAAGCAAAATCACTCAGTGATCTTGCCGGAAAAACTTACGAAGGCGAATGGGTCTGCAACTGGACAACAAAGCCCGGTTCCGATGTAAAAGAAATTATAACACACTATTCATACAGTTACGCAACGCAAGTTGTTGTACTCGATGATGACGGAAATATTGATACTGTTTATGCTGCACACGATGCGGGCAAAATTATCAATCCCGGATTGTTTGAAGGGCAGATTGAAGGTTCGATTCACATGGGATTAGGTTATGCAATTAGTGAAGAACTTGAACTTGAAAATTGCGTTCCAAAAAGTACGATGTTGAGAAAGTGTGGAATATTAAGAGCAAAAGAAACTCCAAAAATGGAAGTAATAGGAATCGAGGTTCCCGATCCACACGGACCTTACGGTGTAAAAGGCGTTGGAGAAATCGGTTTGGTTCCAACTGCTCCAGCGGTTGCAAACGCCTTTTACCAATATGATGGAATAAGATATTATCGATTACCTATTAAGAAGAGAACAAAAATAAAATAAATGTGAGTTACTATGTCAGCACAAAATCAATTACTTTCAAAATCAACTGAAGAATTTATTGAGTTTCTAAAAGAATATAATATTAAGCGTTTTTATTTTGTCTATGATCCGGATAAAAAATTAGTCTTCTCCTCCCACAAGCAATTAAATGATATTACTGATTTTTTGAATAATGATAAAATTGATTTCGACAAACATGAAGGATTGTTTTTTGATTTGGATAGTGATTTAGATGTTATCCATAGTGCAGCCGTACATAGAACAAATAGAGGACAGGCTGCCGGAGGAGTGAGATTTTGGGAATATAAAACGACAAAGGATTTTATAAAAGATGGAATGCGACTGGCAAAAGGGATGACACATAAAAATGCTCTTGCTGGTTTATGGTGGGGTGGCGGGAAAGGAGTTATTGCAAAAAGTCTAAATGTCGATAAAAATAATCTCCAAAACAGAAAAATTATTTATAGCAATTTTGGGAAATTTATTTCTTCACTAAACGGATGTTATGTTACAGCTGAAGATGTTGGAACTAATGTTAATGATATGGCAAATGTTTTTGCCGGTACAAGATTTACAACTTGTATTCCAAATACTCTTGGAGGAAGCGGTAATCCATCAATCCCTACTGCTAAAGGTGTTATATCAGGAATAGAAGCAGCTTTAGAATTTTTACATATTGGAGACATTGAAAATAAAACTGTTGCTGTTCAAGGCCTGGGAAATGTAGCAGTACCTCTCATAGAGTTTTTGTTTGATAAAAAAGTAAAGAAAGTAATAGCATGCGATATTTTTGATGAGAATGTTAATAAAGCAAAAAATAAATTTGCTAATCTTAATCTGGAAACATATAAAGTGAATAATGACGATACTTCAATACTTACGCAAGAGTGTGATGTTCTCTCCCCTTGCGCGACAGGAGCAATACTGAACAAACATACTATTCCAAATATCAAAGCCAAAATAGTTTGTGGTGCGGCGAATAATCAACTGGAAGATGCAATTGAAGATGATAAATTGATTTTTAATTCAAAAATTTTATATGTGCCGGATTTTTTAACCAATAGAATGGGAATTGTAAATTGTGCTAATGAACAATATGGGTATATTGATGACGATCCAATGATTTTAAAACATTATGATAAAAACTCTGAGGATTCAATTTATAACAGGGCAATGAATATTTTTAATGAGTCTAAAAATAAACAGAAACCGACCGGGCAAGTTGCTTTAGAATTAGCTGATAAACTATCAAGAGAGAATCACCCGATATTTGGTCATAGAGGTGAACAAATTATTAAATCATTAGTTAACTCAAATTGGGCAAATGTATAAATAAATTAAGGAAAGTGTTCAATTGATAACCTTACTTTAATTCTTCAAGATCGATTTTAGTATTTTAGTATTAATATCCTGAAAAATTTCTTCCTGCTCACAATAGGAATCTTATAAAAAACAACATTCAACTTCAAATATCTATTCTAATCAATCTCTATTCCCTTCATCTTAAATATTGTTGTTATAATGTAATGTAAAAGTATTGTAAAACTACTCAAAATCAGGGTTTTGGCATTTTTATTGCTCATTGTTTCGCTAAGTTAACAAACTGAATAAAATACAGAATAATATGAAAAACAGCCCATTACACAATTTTCATGTCCCGGTTATGGGATTAGGTTTTACTATCGATACTCCTGTTAGAATATCCAAATATGGAATATCATCCGTCATTTCAATTGTTGATGATGCGCTTTTAGAAAAAATGAGAGAGTTTTATTCCCGGAAACTTGAAATCACATTTGAACCTATTACAGATAAGATAGAAGATGCCAGGGCGAAAAGAACCACGGCTTATCTTAACCTCGTTGATAAAATTGTAAAAGATGACTTTGAAAAATTTAAAAACTCTGCGTTAGAAAACAGCAGCGAATTTGAAAAATATTTCGATATGCTTCCTGAAAATTCTAAACTGAAATCTGCTTACATAAAATTTTCTCAAGGCAATCCGGACAAAATTGAATTAAAAAAATGGCTTGATGATAACCTGGTTCCCGGCAGTGTAGATGTAAACATAATGACGAAGGTCGATAAAGAAAATTATTTTAAGAATGAAAAACTTCCAACCGAATACAATGATGCCCATGCTGCACTCCGTGGTTATGCGAATAGTAATTTAAGATCGTCGATTGTTCTTTCAGCAGGATTTAATCCAAGGCTTTATGGTTACCTTGAAAAGTTTGAAGACTTCTTTCCCGATAAAGAAGGAAATGTCAAAAAGAAAATTATTTTAAAAGTAAGTGATTACAGGTCGGCAACTATACAAGGAAAGTTTCTAGCAAAAAAAGGTTTGTGGGTTTCCGAATACAGAATTGAATCCGGTTTAAATTGCGGCGGACATGCTTTTGCTTCTGATGGATATTTATTAGGACCGATCTTAGAAGAATTCAGAACACAAAAAGAAACATTGATCCAGAATACATTTGAGATTCTGAAACCGGCTCTCATTAATAAAAATCGTGTTTGTCCCGGTTCACCAATGGAAGTGAAGTTCACAGCCCAGGGCGGTGTGGGAACTTACGATGAACATCAGTTTCTTTTAGATTATTATAAGCTCGATTCAATCGGCTGGGGAACACCGTTTCTGCTCGTACCTGAAGTTACAAATGTGGATACCGGCACTCAGCAGCAATTGATTAAGGCAAAAGAAAATGATTTATATCTTAGTAAGATTTCCCCGTTAGGGGTGCCGTTCAACAGTTTGAGAGGAAATACAAAAGATGTTGAAAAACTGGAACTTGCTGCAAAAGGAAAACCGGGTAGTCCTTGCCCAAGAAAATTTCTGATCTCCAACACAGAATTTACAGATAAACCAATTTGTCCTGCTTCACGGCAATATCAAAACCTAAAATTGAAAGAGCTTGATACGAGCAATCTCAATGAAGATGACTACAAAGTGAAGTATAATAAACTTGTTGAGAAATCGTGTATTTGTGTTGGACTTGAAACATCAGTTCTCTTGCGAAATGAAATAAACACTAAGGTGGAGGGTAAATGCGTATCAATCTGTCCCGGGCCGAATATGGCATACTTTTCAGAAATTATTTCTTTGCAAAAGATGGTAGACCATATTTACGGTAGGACTAATATTATTGTTAGAGAAGACCGGCCGAATATGTTTATAAAAGAAATTGCCTTATATGTAAATTACCTCAAAGAAATAATTGATGAGACAGCGAAACCCATATCACGAAAAACAGTTAAAATATTTTTCAGAGTTCAAAAATAATATGAATGATGGAATTGAATATTATAAAATCCTGTTCGCCGATGTTATGGAACTGAGTGAAGAAGAAAAGAATAATATTCTAAATGATCTGGGTGGTCTTGAAGTAGAATTAGTTGAAATTAATCCTGAAGTTTTAGTTGAACAGGAACAGGTTTTAATTGTTGCAGTGTGAGTTATTTATCTAACCTTAAATATTCCTCTTCAGTATCAATATCCTGAAAAATTTCTTTATAACCGCATTCCCAATATTTTTTCTTCACAATCGGATTTTTTCTTATTCCCTAAGATTCGATTCTGACGAAGAGTTAACGATTATCAATTCAAATATTTTTTTCCCGAGTAATATCGGATGACCATGGTGTTTTTTATATGCCGGCTGTATCCAATTATACCTCCGAATCAATCTGCTTAACAAACTCATCATAATAATCATCCGACAAACCGGGCTGATCTACAAAATGATATAAAATCCAATCGCAATCTAAAACTGCGCTAATCCCTTTTTGAAGTGAAGTAAACATTCCTTGTTCATAATTTTCGTTACAAACAAAGTTTAGTTTAGCGAGTATTTCCTTCTCATTAGAAAAAGTCTTAGTTACTTCTTTTTGTAGCTTTTCTGAATTAAATCCGGTTACAATAAAAATCTTTTCACAAACAGGATTTAGCTTTAAAATAATATTATGAATGAATGCTTTGCCTTTATAATTAGCTAAAGGCTTAAACATTTTCATCCTGCCTGAGAATCCGGCGGAGAGGATTAAGCCGTGTATTTTTTGATAATTCAAGTTATAAATAAAAATTATTCTATAATTAAAATGTCTGCGGGACTTTTAATTTTATTAATTGAGTAAGAAGAAACATGAGTGTAAATTTGAGTTGTTTCAAGGCGTTTATGACCGAGCAATTCTTGTATATAACGAATATCAGTTCCATTATCCAAAAGATGAGTTGCAAAGCTATGGCGTAAAGTGTGCACGGTTGCCTTTTTTTTTGTCCCTGTTTTTTTTAACGCAGTGTTAAAAATACTTTGAACACTTTTAGGACTGTACTTGCCACCGTTTTGCCCTTCAATAATAAAATCTTTTGGCTTGTAAATTTTGTAATATTCTCTTAACAAAGAGAGCACATTTTCAGAGAGCATCACATATCTATCCTTCTTTCCTTTTCCCTGCCTAACATAGATTTTCATTGATTCGGAATCAATGTCACCAATTCTTAAATTAAGTAATTCACCTAAACGTAAACCCCCAGAGTAAATTAACAATAGTATGGTTTTATGTTTGATATTTTTTGTTACTTGCAGAATTTTAGAAATCTCTTTCGCTGATAAAACTATTGGTAAAATGCTTGGTTTTCTAAATTTTACATTTAATGCTTCGGGAATTGGATTCCTAAAAACTTTCTTATACAAATAACTGATTGTTGCAATTATTTGTTTCATGGATGAGTAAGAGTATTTTTTTTCTGCTTTACAATAAAACAAATAATTTTGGATTTCTTTATCGGTTACTTGTTTTACATTTAATCTTTCTACATATTCTAAAAACAATTTCAGAGCTGACAAATAATTTTTAATAGTTTGCTCAGAATAATTTTCAATTCTAATCTGTTGATTGAATTTTTCAACTATTTCTTGTTTTCTCATATATAATAAACTAATTTTCGTACTATACGAATAATAATATAACATATAGCTCTGCTATACGCAATACGTATAGCGGAACGTTGTAGTGCATTTTAAAGGACAACCTACATTCAATAATTTAACGCAAAATGAATAGATTTCTAATAATAATTTTGACAAGTATTTCCCTGATTTCTTGCTCAAATAAAAACCAAGAAAAAAATATGACAAACGGAAAGAATAATTACACGTGGAATGTTCAATTGGCTGGATACGATTATGAAAAATATGATGAAAAAGGGCGAACCGACTATGAGAATTTTATAACCGAATTTGAAAAATTTCCTTGGATTGAGCAAATTGAGAGTTATCAGAAAATCCAGAAAGGAAGTTCTGCAACATTATCTGTGAATGACAAAGAAAATAAGACTTCATTTTGGGTTTCAATAATGGGAGACACAAAGGATAATACTTTTTTAGTGGGCTACGTTTATCCAAAAATGAAAAAAGGCTTGTTTGGACTTGGAAAAGAAAAACAAATAAATTGGTTAGAGATATTTATCGCAAAAGATAATGAACAAGTAAAAAAATGCTTCCGATTTTATTTCTCGAATGAATTGGATAAACTTCAATCGGAATTAAAAACAATGGAAAAATATGGTGAAATGGAAGCCCAAAATTGAAGAAAAACGCACTACAACAATGTATATACAAAATAGGCGAATAAGTAGTAAATTCAATGGTTGCAGCCCGCTTCAAAATTGTAACGGTTTGATAAGTTTGATGCCCGCAATCGCCTACTTTGCATATACTAAACGTTAGCGGTCATTGTGAAACGACTCCAATAAACAATCTAAATTAGAAGTAAAATATGGGACAACTAAATTTCAAAAAAATGCTACTTGCTACATTGCTTGGTAGCTTATCTATGTTTATGTGGGGAGGACTTTCCCACACAGTAATTTTTGTTGGTACAGGCTTCAAACCAATGCCAAACGAAGACAAAGTGGTTGCTGTATTAAATGAAAATATAAATGAACAGGGACTTTACTTCTTTCCAGGTAAAGATTTTAAAAATTCTACCAAAGAACAGGACATTGCATTTGAAAACAAATATAAAACTGGTGCAGTTGGTCAACTTATTTATAGACCAATCGGTGGCGATATTTTTTCGGCAGGAAAGTTAATTATACAATTTGCAAGCAGTTTATTTTCGGTTTTTATAATTGCATTAATTGCGTCATTGCTTACAGTTGGTTATTGGAAAAGAGTGTTTATTATTTCATTACTTGGCTTGTTATCTTGCCTTGCAGTAAGTACAATTTATTGGAATTGGTACGAATATCCAACCAGCTTTTTTCTTGCACAAATATTGGATATAGTAATTGGATTTTTCATTGCAGGAATGATAGTTGCAAGATTTAAATTAAACTCGACAAACAATTAATTTTTAACTAATGATACAAATAAATATAGAGAAAGACATTAAAGTGTTTTTCATTCAGGCGAAGTCGTTTCCTGACGGAGTTATGGAAGCATTTCAAATGCTACACTCATTAATGGAATTTCCGCCACAGCGAAGAAATTTTGGAATTTCAAAACCAGAAAACGGCAAAATAATTTATAGAGCCGCAGCTGAAGAATTAACTGAAGGCGACCTACAAAAGCACCATTTGACAGAATTTACTATTCCGAATGGAAATTACATTGGAATAAAAATTAAAAACTTTAGGAAGGATTTAAACCAACTAAAAATTGCCTTTGGCCAACTCCTTTCTAACCCAAAGTTTCTTGCTTCGAAATCGCCAACTTTTCATATACTAAACGTTGGCAAACATTATAAAAAAATCGAACAATGAACGAAAATAAAGAACAAAAAGAGAAAATTCCTACCCTTTATGAATGGGCTGGTGGATTGGAAACGATTGAAAACTTAATCATCAAATTCTATGATAAAGTAGTTCTGGACGATGTTTTAAAACCACTTTTTCAAACTATGTCCAATGCACATCAAATCAACGTAGCACATTTTATCTCGGAAGTACTAGGCGGACCTAAGCTATATACCGAAAATGGTGGGAGTCATTTTGGAATGATAAAAAAACATTTTCAAAAGCGTTTGACAGAAGTGCAGAGAAAAAGATGGATGGATTTACTTCTTAAAACCGCAGATGAAATTCATTTACCTGATGACCCGGAATTCCGTTCAGCTTTTGTAGGGTATTTGGAATGGGGAACACGATTGGCCGTGATTAATTCTAATGTAGAAACAATTGGTATGAACACAGATGAACCGATGCCAAAATGGGGCTGGGGCGAAGTTGGCGGACCATATCAAGAAAACTAAAAAAAATTACAAAATGGTAGTAGAATACATCCGTTACAAAATAAGTTCAGAAAGACAAGAAGATTTCATTGAGGCATATTCGAGAGCTTCAAAACAACTTGATAGTTCCGAACATTGCCTTGGATATGAACTGACCCAATGCGAAGAAGAACCTGAAAGTTTCATTTTAAGAATTGAATGGACTTCAACGGACGACCATCTGAACGGATTTAGAAAATCACAGGACTTTATGGCATTCTTGAATCAGGTTCGACCGTTTTTTAATGACATAGCCGAAATGAACCATTACGGATTGACCAAAGTGGCAAGAAAAAAATAACGTTTGCCAACAATGTATAATAAAGATAGGGCAAGTTCTTGCTAAACCGAAAGGTTCGGGTGTATTTGCGAGGTCGCCAAACGGAAAGGTCATTGCTAACTACCAGCCCTACTTTTCTTAAACAAACCGTTAGCAGCAAGGCAAAGTGAGACACAAACAACAAAAATAAATTGGTGAAGAAAATGAAAGTTGCATTAATCACAGGAGCAAATAAAGGAATTGGTTTTGAAACAGCTAAACAAATGGCTGAACTTGATTATTATGTTTATATTGGAAGTAGAGACAAATCCAAAGGACTTGAAGCAGTAGAAAAGCTAAAAGCACTTGGATTGAATGGCGTAGACTGTATTGAAATTGATGTAACAAATATCAGTTCAATAAAATCAGCAAAACAAAAATTGGAAGGCAAGGTTCAACAATTAGACGTTTTAATCAATAACGCAGGTATCGCTGGAGAGCAACCTCAAAATATTTCGACAGGTAGCATTGAAAATTTACGTCAAGTATTTGAAACAAACTTTTTTGGGGTAGTTCAAACAACGCAACAGTTTCTCAATCTCTTAAAGAAATCAAATGAACCAAGAATTGTGAATGTTTCAAGTAATTTAGCATCGTTGACATTGCATAGCAACACTCAAAGCCCTAACCAATCTATATATGACGCCTATAGTTGTTCAAAAACAGCATTGAACGCATTTACAGTATTATTGGCAAAAGAATTTAAGAACACGAGGTTTAAGATAAATAGCGTTGCCCCAGGTTATACTGCGACAGACCTAAATAATTTTCAAGGCACACAGACAGTTGAACAAGCAGCAAAAACTATTGTAAAATATGCGACAGTTGACAATATAGGTGAAACAGGAAAATATTTTAAAGCCGAAGGTGAAAATGATTGGTAATAGTAATAAATTTCAAAAGCCCAGCTGCTAACAAACGGTCATTGTAACGAGTAACATTGCTAACAATACGGATGATAAAGACAAAACATAAATAGAACAATATGACAGAAGAACAATTAAAAAAACAGTTTCAACGGATTAGCGACAACTTCAATGTAGCTGTAACTTCTAACAGCGTTGAAGAAATCAAAAAATGTATGACAAGTGACTGGGTTTTGGTAGACAGTCAAGGAGGAATAATTCCACAAGAAGGATTTTTTAGCGTTCTACAACAAGGAAAGCTCTCTCATTCAACTATGACCAATGAAATTTTAAGAGTTAAAATATATGGCGACATTGCAATAGTTACTAGTCGTGGACAAAATACTGGTACTTGGCAAGGGCAACCTATGGAAGCGGACGAATGGATTACAGACGTTTATAGGAAGGAAAATGATAAATGGCTTTGTGTTTTGACACATTTAACACCGGTAAAAAAGTAATTTGACAAATGGTATCAATTGACACCTTTAGAAAAATAGCACTTTCGTTTCCCGAAGCAACAGAAGAACCTCACTTTGAAAAAACTTCTTTCAGGGTGAAAAAGAAAATCTTTGCGACCTATGACGACATAAAGAAAAGAGCTTGTATAAAGTTATCTGAAATAGACCAAAATGTTTTTTCCTCGGCCGACAAATCAATCATTTTTCCAGTTGACAATAAATGGGGTAAACAAGGTTGGACATTAATTGAAATGAGTAAAGTTCGTAAAGATTTATTTGTGGATGCATTGACAACAGCTTACTGTGAAGTAGCACCTAAAAAACTTGCAGACCAAATAAGACCAAATGAGAAGGAATGAAAAACAACGAACCGCTAACACCGTATATAAGCTATGTCTTGGTCAGTCCTCACTTGGAAAATCCTGCGGATTTTCACGTCCGCAATTTATGAAACCGTGGTTAAAACTTCCGGACAACAAAACATTCAAATATGTTGAAGATAGAAATCTCAAAGGATTTGCAATAGTCCGAAAAGCTAATAAGGGTTATAAGGTTTGCCCTTTGTTTGCCGATAGTGAAATTATTGCGGAAGAATTGTATAAAACCTGCTTAAACTCTGTTGCCGGCGAACCGTTATATCTCGATATCCCGGTAATAAATAAAGGCGCCGTAGATCTTATAACGAAATATAATGCAACGTATATTTTCGAGTGTGCAAGAATGTGTTATGGCAAACAGCCGGAAGTTGATATCAATAAAGTTTTTGGAATTACAACTTTTGAGCTGGGGTAAATACTATTTTTATTTTCTTAATGCTTCAACATCCTTCAAACCATTTCCAGTAATCAATAGAAGATTTTTTTCGGATAAATTGATTTTGTCTTCTGCAATTAATTCCTTATAAACAGCATAAACAGAAGCGGATGCAGGTTCGCACAAAATTCCTGTTTGCTTTATAAATTCTTTTTGTGCGTACAGAATTTCTTCATCTGTAACTGCCTTTGCAAAACCTTTGCTTTCTTGAACGGCTGCCGCAGCCATATAAAGATTACGCGGTGCGCCCGCGGAAATGCTGTCGGCTAAAGTATGTGCGGGTTTGTATTCAAACTTACGTGTGTTTAAATATCTAAATAATGCATCACTCCCTGTTGATTGAACAGCAATTAATTTTGGGAGTTTATCAATCCAATTAAGTGCGAGTAATTCTTCAAATCCTTTATAAACACCTGATATAATTACACCATCTCCAACCGGAACAAAAATAACATCCGGAATATTTCCCTGCGATGAAATAAAAATATCATACGCAGCAGATTTCTTCCCCTCAATAGTCAAAGGATTGTAAGCTGTATTCCTGTTGTACCAGTTATTTCTTTTCGATTCTTCAAGACAAACATCGAAGGCTATATCATAATCGCCATCTACAACCACAAGCTTTGCACCGTAGGCTTCTATTTGTATTCGTTTTGCCTCGGGAATGTTCCTGGGCACATAAATTATTGCTTTTAATCCAAGTCGTGCGCAAATACCTGCAAGTGATGAACCTGCATTACCTGTTGATGCGGCAGCTATTTCTGTTATTCCAAGTTGCAAAGCTTTAAGTGCAACTAAAGAAGAAGCTCTGTCTTTATAAGATAGAGTTGGATTACGTGTATCGTCTAAGATCCAAAATTTTTTCTTATCAGCGCTGTATTTTAAAAGTTGATCAGAAGGGAGCGCAAGTTTGATTAATTGATCATCTCTGAAATTTTTAAAATTGATAGGCCACAGCTCAGGATACAACCAGAATTTTCCCGGAGTCAACTTTAGAAAATCTTCTCTTGACAATTTCTTTTTTAAACTTTCATAATCATATACTATTTCAAGAACACCTTTAAGAGGTTTGTTCTTTTCAGCATTTCCGCAGGATGGGCAGAGATAAACGAAATTTAATTCAATTTCTTTAGTCTTAAATTCTTTTTGACAGCTTGAGCATTTATAAATGTAATTCGACATTATTATTTATACAACCTTTACATTGTTAAAGCCATTATTGCTTTAGCAGTGTGAAGCCGGTTTTCAGCTTCATCAAAAACTATTGAAATCTTTTCATTATCAATAACTTCATTGGTAACTTCGTGTCCCCTGTCTGCAGGTAAAGCATGCATCAGCTTAACATTTTTATCAGCCAGTTTTATTTTTTGTTCATCACAGATCCACGATTTATACTTTTCAAGATTGGATTTCATTTCTTTTTTGCATTCAGTTTCATTATTTAAATATTCAGGAACACTGTATGCGCCAAATCCACCCCAGTTTTTTGGAATTACAACCTGAGCGCCCTCAAAAGCTTCATCCATATTGTTTGTGAAATTAATTTTCCCTCCACCTGCTGCTGCATTTTGTTTTGCTTTGTCAACTATATTTTTGCTCAATGGAAATTCTTTAGGATGTGCGACTGTTACATCAATTCCATAACGTGGGAAAAGTAATATTTGTGTTTGCGGAACGGAAAGTGGTTTGGAGTGAGTATCAGCATAAGCCCAGGATATTGTAACTTTTAATCCTTTTGGATTTTTTTCAAAGTGCTCAAAGATTGTCATCAGATCAGCCAGGCCCTGGAAAGGATGATAAATATCATCCTGCAAAGACATAACAGGTCTTTTAGAATATTTAGCCATCTCTTTTAGATAATCATTTCCAATTCCATAAAAACAATTACGTGAAGCAATTCCGTGTCCCATTCTCGACAAAATTATTGCAGTATCTTTTGCAGATTCTCCGTGAGATAACTGCATTTTGTCGGCGGTTAAATCGTGTGCGTGACCGCCAAGTTGCGTCATTCCCGCTTCCATTGAGTTTCTTGTGCGTGTCGATTGCTCAAAGAAAATCATAAATAAAGTTTTATGCAGCAGGTGAAGATGCGGTTCTTCATCAAGAAATTGCTTTTTCAATTTAAATGATGTTTCAAAGACTGAGTCGAGTTCTTCTTTTGTCCAGTCTTCGCAGGTTAAAAAATGTTTGCCTTTAAATTTTGATTCCATAAGTTTTCTCGTATAAATTGTTATATATCCGTATTTAATAACAGCCCACAACTTAAGTTGTGGGTAAAAAACGCAACCAATTGTTAGAACCGTTTTAACGGTTTATGAAATTCAATCCGTATTTTTTTATAAATAACTCAAGCTCTTCTTTATACGTAATCTTTTTATGATGAACTTTTTGATTCTTTATATATAATTCAACATCTTTAACCATTGATTCACTCACGGAAAAAGCACCGTAACCTATTTGCCAGGCAAATTTTTGATTCAGGAAATTTGATTGATTTACCCAGTGCGATGATTCACCTTTAATATTTTTAAATATATCCCCTATACTAAAATTGGGTGAAAGTAGAAATAGTAAATGTATATGATCTTCTGTTCCGTTTATTATTCTTACTTTACAATCTAAATCCCCTTCAAATTTTTGTTTAATGTGATCATAAAGTTCTACTTCAAAACTATTATTTATCAAAGAAGATCTGTCTTTTGTACCAAAGACACCATGAATCCAAATTTTTATTAGTGAGTGAGACATTTAGTTATTTCCTAAAACCGTTGAAACGGTTTCTTTCTTTTTTCTATCTTCATTCCCCATAGCTGAAGCTATGGGTTGCTAATTTCTGTTTTTATATCAGAAAAAATTGTGACAGAATAATGCATAAAAAGCAGATGCTTTTACCAAATGTTCAACAGATACTTTTTCATTCGGTGCGTGAGCTAGTTCTTCATTGCCAGGTCCAAAGCCTATCACAGGAATTTTATGAATACCGTTTATCGTTACCCCGTTTGTGGAAAATGTCCATTTATCTACTTTTGGTTTTTTATTAAAAAGTTCTGTAAAAGTTTTTACTCCGTTTTTAATTACCGGGTGGTCCTCTTCAATTTTCCAGGTGGGATAATATTTTTCCATTCCATATTTCAAACCTGTAAAAGAAGTTTTTTCATAATTCAGCAATTCGACTTTTGCATTCATTCCTTTAACAATTTCTTTTACTTGGTTTAGAGCCAATTCTTTATCTTCACCCCAGGTTAATCTTCTGTCAAGATGAATTTTTGCAAAATCTGATACAGCGCACAATGAAGGACTGGATGATACAAACTCAGAAATTGTAACACTTCCCTTTCCCAGGAATGGATCACTTGTTAATCGTTCATTCAATTTTTCTATTTCAAGTGTGACATGGGAAGCTATATAAATTGCATTCTTTCCTCTCTCCGGAGCGGAGCCATGTGAAGACAAACCATAGAAAGAGATTTCTATTTCCATTCTTCCGCGATGTCCGCGGTAAATATTTAAATTTGTCGGTTCAGTTACGATCACACAATCGGGTTTTATTTTATCTTCTTCAATAATATAATTCCAGCAAAGTCCGTCACAATCTTCTTCCAAAACTGTCCCTGTAAAATAAACTGTTACATCTTCCGATAACCCAATCTCTTTTAAAATTTTACCTGCTGTAACAAAAGCTGCAGGACCGCCAGATTGATCGGCTGTTCCCCTTCCAAGAACAAATCCATCTTTTATTTCTCCACTAAGTGGAGGGAAATCCCAGTCTTCCGGGTTCCCCAAATCTACTGTGTCAATGTGACCATCGATTGCAATTATTTTTTTGCCGTTCCCGATCCTGCCGATGACATTTCCCAGCCCGTCTATTTTTACTTCATCAAAACCGGCTTCTTCCATCATTTGTTGCAAAGCATTTGCAACACCTTTTTCTTCACCACTTAATGATTTAATTTTTATCAGTTTTGATAAATTGTTTGCTGTATAATTGCCGTACTCTTCTGCTTTTTTGAGAATAGTTTTTGAGATTTCCATTTCTTTTTCCTGATTAATTTAGTTCAGACATTTTTTTATAAAGCCTGTTTCCCTGTTCAACTATATTTTTTTGATATTCAGTATCATCAAAAGTGATTCTGAAATTATTCATTAATATTTTTCCGTTTTGAATGACACTTTGTGCTTGTCGGTCTAAGATGCCATAAATAAAATGTCCCCAAAAATTTTCTTGTTTAAAAGGAGTCGGAGGAATATAATCCCATATAAGTATATCAGCCCTATCACTAACTCCAAGTGTAGTAAAATCGGGATAATATTTTCTGATAAAATTTAACTGGTCAAAGTAAACTTTTTTAAGAAATTTGAATGATTCATCAAACGACATTCCCTGGAATCTTGAAAGAAGAAAAATCTGCTTTAAAGTTCTTGCAGGGTCTGAATTCATCCCATCCGTCCCGGCAAGAACAGGAATATTAAATTTAGTACTTGTGAAATCCGGAATTCCAACAGCATTATTGAGATTTGAATCGAGATTATAGGCTAAAGCACTTCCATTTTCTTTTATCAACTTGTATTCTTTTTCAGTTAAATGAATCCCATGAGCAAGAATACTTCTATCATTTAGTAAATTATACTTAATCAATCTATTAACCGGACTATTTTTATAGTTAGTAAAACTATCTTCCCTGTCAATTTTATCTTCACAAAGATGGATATGAATTCCGAGATCATGTTCTTTTGCTATTTCGGAAACTTTGTTGAGCGTATCATCATTTAGAGTAAACGAAGCGTGAAGTCCGAGCAGTCCTTTTAAATCATTATCAGTTGAGTTTTTTATAAAATCAATATTTTCAAGTATTCCCTTTTCAGCTAGCAGCTCTCCGTTCCGGTCGGTAGTTTCAAAACATAAAACTCCGCGAAGCCCGAATTCTCTGATTACGTTTGCAATTGTATTTAAGCTCCCCTCTGCTGAATCGGGAGACGAATGATGATCAAAAATATATGTAACGCCGTTTCTTATTGACTCAAGAACAGCCATTTGTGCAGAAGCCCGGATCATTTCATCATCAAGAGCAAGGTCTAATTTCCACCAGAGATTTTGAAGAATCTTTTTAAAATTTTTCATTGATCCTTTCACAGGTAGTCCTTTTGCCAAACGAGAATAAAAATGATCGTGAAAATTTATCATCGGGACAGTTACAACTCTTCCTGCCGCATCAATTGTCTCTTTGGAACCTGATGATGAATTCAAAAATAATTCATTGAAATCTTTCTTTTTGATATCAGAAATTCGTCCTTCAGAAATAAAAATATCTCCAAAGACTGGAACAATTTCTTTTTCGGAAACCTGGCATATCCAGGCATTTATAATTTTAAATTCTTTAGCAGAGCTCATAAAAATGTAACGAATTCCTTAGGTTGAAGAGACTTCAATAAATTTTCCGTAACCAATCGTTTGTTCTGTTTTGCCGGAATTATTCATAATTAATTCTCCGCGCAAAAAAGTGCTTTCAACTACTGCATTAAATGTAATTCCGTCGAACGGAGTATATTTTCCTTTGCCGTGCATTTCTTCCGATTTAACTACTTTTTTATTCCAGAGATCAAGTAATACAAAATCAGCATCATAACCAGGCTTAATGTGCCCTTTGTTTTTAAGATTAAAATAATCTGCAACATTAGATGACAATAAATTAATTGTCTGCGACAGAGTTAATTTATTTTTTAAAAAACCTTCACTGAATAAAAAAGGAACACGATGCTCAACTCCGGGAATTCCGCCGTAAACTTCCCAGAAATTTTCAGATGACTTTTCTTTTTCAGGATTGCAACCAGCATGATCAGTTACAACAAATGATAGAGTTCCGTCTTTTAAGCCGTGCCAAAGTGCTTCACGGTCAATTTTATTTTTAACAGGTGGAGCAGTTTTAAGAAAATTGGAAATCTTTGGATTGTTAAAGTCATTTTGTGTGAAGTATAAATACTGCGGGCAAGTTTCGGAAGTAATTTTTAATCCTTCATCCTGAGCCTGACGGATTAAATCTAATCCTAATTTAGAGCTTAAATGTACAATATGAATTTTGCAGCCGGTTTGTCGGGCTATCTTTAGCAACAGGTTGATAGCTTTAGCTTCTACCTGATCATCCCTTACTGAACAGTAATCTCTCCAATCATTTTTTCCAGCATTTTTTGCAATCGTTCTTTTTTCAACAATCATTTGCTTGTCTTCGGCATGAACTGCCATCGGCTTATTTGTTTTTTTTATCCATCCGGCAGCCTGCAAAATTTTTTCTTCATTAAGATCTGCAAAAGTATCCATTCCGGATATCAGGTAAGTTTTATAAGCAGCAACACCAGCATCTGAAAGTTCTTTTACCTGATTTTCTATATCCAGGTTGTTGTCAAAATCATTTCCACAAACACCGCCGTAAAAACAATAATCTGTAAGACTCCTGCTTTTTATTACATTCAGTTTATTCTCAAAATTATTTTTATTGGTAACCGGAGGGAGACACGTACAAGGCATATCAATCACAGTTGTTACTCCTCCGAAAGCAGCAGCTGTGGAACCATGTTCAAAATCGTCCCTGTATTCAAATCCAGGTGTGTCAAAATGCACATGTGAATCAATCGCACCTGGAATTGCAACAAGAAACTGACCATCATAAATTTTTTCGTTAGAAGAATGCTCAGAAGTTGGCAATTGCCCAATAAATTTATTTCTTTTTCCCGTAGAGTCAATATCTTTCCAATCTATCTTATGTGAAAATTTTTCAATAATTTTTTCTACATGGTTTGAGAATTGAATATCAACAACTTTTAATTTGTTTTCACCAACTGATAAAAAAACATTTTTTAGAAGTTTTATTTGATTGTCCGGCATCCTAAAATTCAATTAAATTTATTCTAAATTTTTATTCCAACCTTCGAATTAAATTCATTTATCATCTCATCCCATTTGGGAACAATTGAAAATCTTTCCCTCCAGTAATTTTCATCGTACCATTGGGCATTTAATTCTTCGACACTTTTTCCCTGCTGCTCGACCCAGGTAAAGTATTTTAAATTATGAACAGCTTTCTTCTCACTGAAAGTTAATTCTTTTAAATAATCAATTCCCTGGTGTTTAAATATACTTGTCCAATCTATTTCTGCCTGTCTGTCTGAATATTTTCCATGGGCTTCATTCATTTCTTTTAGTCTTGAATGATAAAGTTCTACAGAATCTGTAAACACTGTAAAAATGATATCGTTTTCATTAAACTCAAAATATTTAGACAACTTAATGGCACTTAACAAATTGCAGATTGATGAAATTCCCAGGTAAGATAATTTTTTTGATTCTGCTTCCGGAACGCCAAGTTCTGAAAGCCATTTACGTCCTTCCTGTTCATTAAATAATCTCAGTATTCTTAAAGTTTGTTCGTCATCAATTGCAGCAACAACATCAGTGTTTTTAACATTGTGGATCCATGGAACATGTTTATCCCCGATTCCTTCAATTCTGTGTCCGCCAAATCCGTTCATTAATAATGTTGGGCATTGCAAAGCTTCCGATGCTAAAACTTTTAACGAAGGAAATTTTTTACGAAGATAATCACCGGCAGCTAAAGTTCCAGCCGAACCGGTTGCACTTACGTAACCGCTCAGTTTTTGATTTTCCTTTTTAATCTGGTTGAATAAACTCTCAATTGTAAATCCTGTTACTTCATAATGCCAGATTGCATTGCCAAACTGATCAAACTGGTTAAGGATAACATACTCATCACTTTTTGCTTCAAGCTCATGACATTTATCATAAATCTCTTTTACATTACTTTCACAACCGGGAGTTGCATACACTTCGGCTCCAATTTCCTTTAACCAGTTGAATCTTTCCTGGCTCATTTCTTCCGGCAGAATTGCAACTGCGTGCACTGACAACAAAGCTGAATTGAAAGCACCTCCACGGCAATAATTTCCTGTGGAAGGCCAGACAGCTTTATGGTATTCTGGATCTAGTTTACCGCTAACAAGATATGGTGCTAAACATCCGTAGGTTGCCCCGACTTTGTGAGCACCTGTTGGGAAAAACTTTCCGGTAAGTCCAATAATTCTTGGTTTAACACCTGTAATTTCCTTTGGAATTTCAAAATAATTTATACCTCCAATTCGTCCGGAGGAAGGATCATTACGCCAGTTTATTCTGAATAAATTTAAAGGATGCAATTCGTGAAGACCGATTTTTTCTAACTTCTTTTGAATTTTTTCGGGAATTGTGTCCGGGTGTTTTAATTGATTAAAGGTCGGTAATATAATCTCATTTTGTTTACATCTTTCGACTGTCTTTTGTAAATTTTTTTTATTTGAAGTTCCCCAATTCCAATCAAACATATTTACTCCGCAATAGTTAAGTTAAAATCCGGTGCAGTAAAATATTCATAAACTGCAAAGTAAATATACAATTCAACATTTACAGATAACAACATTTCATCGTTTATGAATTACTCAGAAAGGTGAATCAACAGGAATTCATTTTATTGTTCTGGATAGAGAAAGACTATTAAACACAATTCTATTTTGGATTTCGGAGTTTGAATAATCAAATAAAAAGCAGAACGATGTGTATGACAACCCAGATAGTGAAATATATTGTTACTTGTTTTCTTAAACCTTTGGTAAGAAAACCAAAATAAATACCCTTTACAATTGTATTACTCATCATCGAGATTATTATTGCAGAGCTAATAATATTTTCAACGGGAAGCTGCCTGCTTATTATTGAAAGAATAAACGGGTCAATATCGGTAACACCAACAATTGCTGATAAAGCCAGCAATCCGCTGCTGCCAAAAAATTGTTTTACCCAAATTGTAACAATTGAAAGCAAAACAAAAAGGAAAGCAAAAATTACAGCCGGTCTTATTTCAAATGGATTTTGAATTGTTGAGATTGAACCTGAAGAAGTTTCAGGATTTTTATCATGATTAAAAACTGAAAGTATCAGACCGGCACAACTCAGGATTACCAATTTCCACCAGATTTCAAAAGCAAGTGCAGCATTCAAAAAATAGATAATTACAAGTATTCTTAAGTACATCACACTACTAGCCAGGATTGTTGCCTGGAAAGCACGTTTAGCAAGATGATTATTCTTCTTTGCAATATTTCCCATAGCAATACTGACGGCAGTGCTTGAAGCAATACCTCCCAGCAAACCTGATAACCAGAGACCAACTTTATCCCCAAACTTCTTCATCAGAAAGTAACCAACAAAACCAATGGAAGAAACTAAAATGACGATTTGCCAGATGCGATAAGGATTCAGATTAAATTGAGTATATTCTTTGTCGGGTAATGCAGGAAGCACAATTATGGTAACAATTAAAAACTTAACGACAGCAAGGAATTCAGATTTATCCAGTTTTTCAATGTACCGTTCAAGTTCAGCTTTTTCTGATAAAAGAAGAGTAGTAAAAATTCCCAATGCCATTGCAATCCAGACATCTGCAAGTAAAGATAAAACACCAACCAGAAAAGTTAACAGCACAGCAATTTCACTTGTCCAACCTACAGCCCCGGATTTTTGTTTGGCTAAGTAAGATGCAAGCACCATTCCACCAATTACAATTATTCCTACAGGAATAACAAATTCAATATTTATTCTGTAAAGCCAGGCACAACCAAATCCAAACAAACTTATAAGTGTGTATGTTCTTACTCCGGCTGTAAGTTTCGAAGAAAGTTTGCTTCCTCTGCTTTCTCTTTCCAACCCTATTAGGAACCCCAATGCGATTGCAACCAGGAATCTTAGCTGGTCATTCCATTCAATTAAATTCATTTAACTGAAATAATAATTAATGATATAGTAAATATATCTAATCCTGATTTCAATTACTTTGGAAGAAAGGATAAATAAACCCAAAATAATTTCACGTTTATCGATAGGATTATTTAAATGATTCTGAGGTTACTTTGGCTTAATATCATTACTAATCATTAAAAAGTTAAATAATAGGATTAAACTACAACTCGTAAAAGAAAATTTGTTTTTAAAGAATGAAGACGAACCAAAGCAGGAAGTTTGTTAAACACTTTAAAGAATGCTTTATCAACAAATGACTCAAGTCACTTAATTTTTTCCAATTTTTTTAACCTTCTTCATTCAATAGTTCCCTGCATCACAAAATCATTTGATAGAACGAAATTTCTATTGACTCGTCAAACATTTTAATTTATGTTTGGAAACCAAATAAGCAATATTGGTTTCCGACATTAAAATATGTGATAAATATCACCATTTTCAACATAATGTTAGGAAACTAAATAAACATAATGGGTTTCCTATTGGAGAGAAGAAAAATAAATGAATAAAGAAATCGACTTAAAAAACAGAATCTTGAATAAGAGCAAATGAATTATTTAACCAGTTCGGTTATAATAAAGTTACGATGAAGGAAATAGCCGACGATATGGGAATGAGCAAAAAAACGCTTTACAAATTTTTTGAAGGTAAGGAACAGATAGTTAGGGAAATTATAGATTCAATAAGATGCAATATCGATGATTATCTTGAAAAACTTTGGGCTGATGAAAATTTAGACTTTATTGAAAAAATTTCTTCTATGATGAAGTTTATCCGCTCACAGGTTCCTCAATGAAAAGTCCTTTGCTCTGAAGATTTGAAAAAAAATAATCCTGAATTATGGAATGAAGTGGTCGAAACAAGAAAAAAATATGTACGTGATAAATATTCAAGGTTAATACGTGAAGGAATAAAAAACGGTGATGTTAGAAATGAAGTTTATGAAGAAGTTGTAATGCTTATGTATATAAATGCCATTCACAATATTATGGTTCCGGATGTTCTTTCGGAACTGCCGCTAAATCCTGAACAAGTGTTCGATACAATTACTTCTGTTTTATTTCTTGGGATTTTTACAGACGAAGGAAGAAAAAAATATCAGAAACATTTGCTGGAAGAAGAACATAAATCAAATAATTAGTAATTAAGTGATTAATTGAAAATGAAAGTTAAGGAGAATATTCAAGTGAAATTAAAATTTCAAAATATAATTTATATTGTCGGCATTTTATTACTGACATATAATTATTCTTTAGCACAAGAGGTTAAAAAACTAACTCTGGATGAGAGTATAAAAATTGGTCTGGAAAACAGCGAAGAAATTAATTCAGCTAAATGGAGAGTCACTTCCGCTGATGCAATATTAAGTGAAATGAATGCAGCAAGATTGCCGAGCCTATCTCTTAACGCAAACTATACAAGATTAAGTCCAATTACCCCTTATTCAATTTCCACTCCTTTTGGTGAGTTTGAGTTAAATCAAAATATAGTCAACAACTACGGAGTTAAACTTACTTTGCAGCAGCCTTTATTTACCGGGTTCAGGTTAAAAGCTAATTCAGACATTGCTGAATATAATCTTGAATCAGTCAAAGAAGATTTTAACCGTGATAAAAATGATCTCATTTATAATATTAAAAAAGCTTACTGGAGTTTATTCAAAGCAAATGAAGTTAAAAAAGTAATTGATGAAAATGTTGAACAAAACAAAGCACATCTACTGGTTGTTCAAAGTTTTTATGACCAGGGAATGGCGACAAATAACGAACTTTTAAAAGTTCAGGTTCAATTATCGGATACAAAATTAAAACAAATTGATGCAAATAATGCGGTTCGTCTTGCAGTTATCAGTTTAAATAGTGTAATAGGTTTTCCTCTTTCTGCTAGTATTGATATTTCCGATACCGTAAACCCCAATAAAAATATTCAAGACGACCTGGATCTGTTAGTAAATAAAGCTTATGAAAACAGACCTGAATTGAAATCAATGGAATTTAAAATTAAAGCAACTGAATCCGGAATTACAGCAGCACAGTCAGGCTGGTTTCCACAAATTTATTTAACAGGTGATTATAATTTTGCCCGACCCAATTCAAGAATTTTTCCCACGGAAGATAAATTTAAAGGAACATGGGACGTAAACGTTACGGCTTCGTTTAATTTGTGGAACTGGGGTGCAACTTCTGATCAAACAACACAGGCAGAAGCAACTTACCAGCAGGTAAAAGACTCATATAAAACTTTAAGGGATAACGTTACTCTTGAAGTCACAAATAATTATCTGGATATGATGCGTTCAAAAGAAACAATCAGCGTGGCAAATGATAATGTAAAACAAGCTGAAGAAAATTACAGGGTTACAGACCAGCAGTATAAAAACGGTTTAACTCTCAATTCAGAATTACTGGATGCAGAAGTTGCCCTGCTGCAAGCTAAAACAAATTATGTGCAATCGTTGGTCGATTACGAATTAGCTGTAGCACAATTACAAAAATCAATTGGTAAATAAAGCATATAGAAAGGTTAGCAAAATGCGAAAGTTAAAATATTTCTTGATTGCCTTCGTGATGGTTGGAGGTATAATAGCGATTCTATTGAACAATAAAGCAAAGCTTCAGGCAAAAAGTAAAAATGAAAAAATAGATGCTTATCCTGTAAGTGTTGCCACGGTACAAAATAAAGCGGTTGAAAGAAACCTTGACCTCGTTGGAAATATTGATGCTAATAATGATGTTTCAATTGTTTCTGAAGCTGAAGGAAAAGTTGTTGGCGTTTATGCTAAAGTCGGTGACTACAAAGCGAAGGGTTCAACTTTGATTCAGCTTGATGACGAATTAAAATTAGCAGCTTTCAAAACAGCGGAAGTAAATTATGAAAAAGCAAAAAAAGATTTTGATAGATACGAAGTTCTTTTCCAGCAAAAAGCTGTTACAGATGCACAACGTGAATCTATCAAACTTGCTTACCAAACTGCTGAAGCTCAATACATTGTAGCTAAAAAAGAATTCAGCAATACAAAGATTACTGCTCCTATTTCTGGTGTTGTTACATCAAGAATAGTTGATATGGGTGATTATGTAAAAAAAGGTACGTCGGTGGCAAACATAGTTGACATTGCACAATTGAAAGTGAAATTAAATGTCAGCGAAAAAAATGTTTTCCAGCTTAAAGTTGGCGACCCAGTTGAAGTAAGCACAGATATATATCCCGGCGTAGCTTTCAAAGGTAAGATTTCAACAATAAGTGACAAAGGAGATGAAGCTCATACTTATCCGGTTGAAATTTCTCTTCCTAACAGTAAAGAACATCCTTTAAAAGCAGGAATGTTCGGTACTGTAATTTTTAACTCAAGCTCCAAAGGTGATAAATTATTTATACCGAGAGACGCTTTAATTGGAAGTGTAAAAGATGCACAAGTATTTGTTGTTAATGATGGAGTCGCTCAATTAAGAAATATTATAGTTGGAAATACTTTCGATAAAAATCTTGAAGTATTAAATGGATTAAAAGCAGGTGAAACCGTTGTTGTAAACGGCCAGAATAATCTTGTTGATAATTACAGAGTAACGGTAGTTCAATAAATTTTAATGTTTGAAAAAAGAAGGTATTAGAAAATGACGATAACAGAACTCGCAATAAAAAGACCGACACTTATTGTGGTTATTTTTGCCGCATTAAGTGTTTTGGGTATATACAGCTATACTCAATTAAGTTACGAATTGCTGCCGAAGATTACGCCACCGGTGCTTACGATTACAACTGTCTATCCTGGTGCATCGCCGAATGAAGTTGAAACATCTGTTACAAAAACAATTGAAGATGCAATTTCAACTCTAGACGAAATTGATGCTGTTAATTCAACTTCTTCTGAAGGTGTTTCCTTTGTAATGGTGAATTTCCTGCAGTCGGCAGATATAGATGTTGCTTTACAAAATGCGCAAAGAAAAGTAAATGAAGTTATATCCCAGCTTCCGGCCAATGCTAAAGCACCTACAATTTCAAAATTTGCTCTTGACGAAATTCCAGTATTAAGAATGGGTGTCACAAGTAAAATGCCGTCTACTCAATTTTACCAATTTATTAAAGATAGAATTCAGCCAAGGTTAGCAAAAATTCAAGGGGTTGGTCAAATTACTTTGGTCGGCGGCGATGAAAGAGAAATTAAAGTAAACCTGGATGCTGATAGAATTCATTCTTATGGATTATCAATTCTTCAGGTTGTTCAGGCTGTTAAATCTTCAAACCTGGATTACCCAACCGGGAAAATTGAAGATAGCAAAGATCAATTGGTTGTGAGAATTGCAGGTAAACTAAAATCAGTGGATGATTTAAGAAACCTAGTTATTTCTCAATCAAAAACAGGCAGCGATATCAAGTTGAACGATGTTGCTGAAGTTGAAGACGGGCAAAAAGATTATTCTACAATAAACAGAATTAATGGAAAAACTTCTGTAGGTGTTTTAGTTCAAAAACAGACTGATGCAAATGCCGTTGATGTCGTTAAACTGGTAAGAAAAGAATTAACCAAAATTGAATCCGATTATAAAGCTGAGAATGTTAAATTTGATATCGCACAGGACGGTTCTCAATTTACACTTGATGCAGCAAATGGCGTTAAGTTCGATTTGTTTTTAGCTGTGATCCTTGTTGCAATTGTAATGATGCTATTCTTACACAGTATTAGAGATTCATTTATTGTGATGCTTGCAATTCCTGCTTCTATGATTTCAACTTTTATAGTCATGTATATGTTTGGTTTTACTTTGAACTTAATGACATTACTTGGTTTGTCTTTGGTTGTTGGTATTCTTGTGGACGACTCGATAGTGGTGCTTGAGAACATTCATCACCATCTTGAAAAAGGTGAACCTAAAAGAGCTGCAGCATTAAAAGGAAGAAATGAAATCGGCTTTGCAGCATTATCAATTACTATGGTTGACGTAGTTGTGTTTGTTCCTTTAGCTTTAACCGGCGGTTTGATCGGAAATATTATCAGGGAATTTGCAGTTGTAGTTGTTATATCAACTTTACTAAGCCTTTTTGTTTCCTTCACTGTCACTCCTGCTTTGGCTTCAAGATTAGGTAAGATTGAAAAACTATCAAAAAGTTCATTGATGGGAAAATTTGCTCTTTGGTTTGAATCTTCATTCAAAAAATTAGTCGAGCATTACCTCGGAATTTTAAAATGGGCATTAAACAACAGATGGAAAGTAATCGCGATATCGGGAGTTCTTTTTATTCTTGCATTGAGTTTAGCTCCAGCCGGGTTTATCGGAAGCGAGTTTATAACACAATCAGACCGCGGTGAGTTTGCTGTAATTTTAGAAACCAGTCCCGGTTCGTCTCTTGAAAATACAAACATGGTTACACAGAATGTAGAAAGATATATAACAAATCTTCCTGAAGTTAAAAAAGTGTTTTTAACCGTGGGTGCCTCAAATGAAGGTTTGCTGGGACAATCATCAAATAATTCTTCAGAGCTGGATGTGGCTTTGGTTCCAAAAGAACAAAGAGATATTTCTACTGATGATGTTGGAGAAAAGATAAAACTGTACGCGCAAAAAATTCCCGGGTTAAAAGTTCGTGTTAATCCTATAGGAATTTTTGGAACTGCAAACCAGACTCCAATACAATTAATAGTTAACGGCCCGAATAGAACTGACGTTGAAAAAGGTGCCGACATTTTAATGAAGACTTTAAATAATATTCGTGGAACTGCAGATGTAAGATTGTCTGCCGAGCAAGGTAAACCGGAAACTCGTGTAGATATTGACAGGCAAAAATTAGCACAGTTCGGATTGACGATTGCAGATGTAGGTGCTGCATTACGTGTAGCGCTGACCGGAGACGACGATTCAAAATTTAGAGATGGCAACGATGATTACGATTTAAGAATTGTGCTTGACAAATTTGACCGTTCGACAATATCGGATGTTAAGAATCTTACCTTTATTAATAAGAAGGGACAGGCAATTGAGCTTCAGCAGTTCGCGGATATTTATCAAACCACAGGACCGACAAAGCTGCAAAGAAGGAACAGGATAAATTCCATAACTGTTTATGCACAGGTAAACGGAAGGCCAAGCGGCAGTATCGGTGCTGATATTAAAACCGAGTTAGCTAAAGGAATTCTTCCTCCCGGAGTGGAGGTTGCTTATGAAGGTGACTTGAAGAATCAAGCTCAATCTTTCGGAAGTCTTGGGCTAGCAATGATTGCAGCAATACTTTTTGTATATATGGTAATGGTTGCTTTGTATGATTCTTATATTTATCCTTTCGTTGTTCTTTTATCAATTCCAGTTGCAATGGTTGGAGCGTTCTTAGCATTAGCGTTAACTATGAAAACTTTGAATATTTTTTCCATACTTGGAATAATAATGTTGATTGGTTTGGTTGGTAAGAATGCGATCTTGCTTGTGGATAGAGCAAATCAAATGAGGAAAGAATCAGGTATGAATGTATTTGATTCATTGATAGAGGCAGGGCGCAGTAGAATCAGACCGATACTTATGACAACTACAGCGATGGTAATTGGTATGCTTCCATTAGCATTGGCAACCGACTCGGGCTCTGAATGGAAATCTGGTTTAGCATGGGCAATCATCGGAGGATTGATCAGTTCAATGTTTTTAACTTTGATATTAGTACCTGTAGTTTATACAATGATGGAAAACTTAAAAATAAAAGTGCCGGCACTTGGAAGAAAAATATTCAGAAGACCGGATAAAGAAATTGCTGCGTTGGATTTCCAGGACTAAACTTTTTATATAAGCGTTCAAACGAACGTTTACTTATTCCTATAAGATGAAATGGAAAAGCCTCAATAACTTTTTTCTATTATTGAGGCATTTTCTATGTTGCGGAGAGACAGGGATTCGAACCCCGGAAGGACTTGCATCCTTAACGGTTTTCAAGACCGCCGCATTCAACCACTCTGCCATCTCTCCGGTTAAGTGATTTTCAAAATGAGTTTCTAATATATATATAGAATCCCTCCGTTTCAACGGGCTTTTGTACTGAATGAATCAGATGTATTTAAAAAACAATTTTTACTGATTCGATTATTCTAAACTTCCAATATTTTATGATTTTTCCCTTTCCCCTCTATTTTTGATAATTTTCTTTTACTAATCAAACTTTATATGAGCTTTAAAGAATACAAATATTCTCCAGCAATAGAAGAAAAAGAATTAGATCTTTCTGTTCTTAGAATTACGGCTTTATGGGCATTCAGTGAATCAACATTCGGAGGAATACTCCACGCTTTAACAATTCCTTTTAGAGGATTGTTTATCAGTTCTGCATCTGTATTATTTATCTCGCTGATTGCTTTGTTTGGAAAAAATAGCAAAGAAATTCTTAAATCTCTTTCAGTTGTAATTTTAGTTAAAGCTGTTGTTAGCCCATATACTCCCCTTGCAGCTTACTTTGCACTCGCGATCCAGGGATTGCTCGGATATTTATTATTCATGCCGAAAAAAATTTTCAAAGTATCTGCTTTTAGTCTCGGGTTGCTTACTTTGTTTTTATCCGGCATACAAAAAATTATTCTCCTGACTATACTTTTCGGAAACACTTTATGGAAATCTGTCGATATATTCATCAAACAAATTTCAAAAGAATTATTCAACCAGGATTTTTCTTCTGATTTAAATTACAGTTACATTTTAATTGCCTGTTATGTTGGGATACATTTGATCACAGGATTATTTATAGGATTATATGCAGGAAGATTGCCGGAAAAAGTTGAATATTACGGCAAACTTGTTCCGTTAGATATAAGTCATGTTGTAAATGAAGAATTACCGGGTCAGCATAAAAGAAAAAAAAGGAACTGGCTTTTCAGACCTCTGAGTATAATTGTTTTGACAATTTCAATCTCGGTTATTGTTTTATCATATCTCTCACCTGGCCTGGAAAATAATATAGCATTTGAAGTTATGTTCATGCTTGTCAGATCCGTTGTTATTATTTTCCTATGGTACGCTCTGCTGGTTCCGTTTATCAAAAAAATATTTCAGAAATTTTTAACGTCTAAAAAACACATTTATGCCGGGGAAATGAATGAGATAGTGAATATGTTTCCTAAGTTTAAAAAAGTTATTAATTACTGCTGGAAAAATTCACTGCGCAAAAAAGGACTCTCGAGAATACGTTACTTTTTATCTACTTCTTTTTATTATTTATTATTGAGCAAATAACTTTTTTTCATTCGGTACTTGGTAGGAATCTCCAGACTTTTATTCAGATCGCCATTTAATTTAATGGACAAGTTCTTTCATCAACTTTTGTACTGAATGTCTTGCGCCCGGTGATAAAGAATTGATGTAATGATCCTGTGTTAGAAAAGAAATCTCCTTTTTTAGTTCAGGATGTTTGTTTGCAATCTTTAATATGAATTTGAATGCATTGTATCTAACCGACGGAGTATTATTAATTTGTTCCCAGATACTCATACAAATATCAAATAGCTCACTTTCATATTTTTCATCTAGTTCCATCATTAAAAGTATTTTAAGCAGTTCGCGCTGATGCCCGTCTCTTTTGTTCTTTACAGCGTCAACTATTTTTTTAATATGCTTTTGAATTCTTTTATCGTTGTCCTTAATTACACTCCACAAAGTATAAGCCGCACGCCACGAGTACGGCTGCTTATCTGAAACTGCTAATTTAATTGTTTCATCAAAAGCTTCTGGATGAGAATTCATATAGCCAATCATCTGATGCTTATAGGAACTTAATAATTTATGTTCGAGTTCTGTTTCCAACAGGGTTTCACTGAATAAGGTAGTAAAATGATTTTTTCATAAAATAATTTTTATCATCACAAATTTTTCAAATATGAAACTCCGCCGAGAGATTTCATCTGTGCTAATATCCAGAATGTTCTTCTTATGATATAGCCTGAAGGATGCTTAGCAGAAAACCTGATTGGATTCGGCAGTGTTGCCGCAATCAGAGCGGCCTGTTCTGCTGAAATTTTTGATGGGGGTTTATGAAAATAAATTTCACTCGCAGCCCGAATTCCGAAAATCATATCACCCATTTCTGTAATGTTAAGATAGACTTCAAGAATTCTTTGTTTACTCCAGAGCAGCTCGATCAAAACAGTAAAATATGCTTCTATCCCTTTCCTGATAAAGTTTTTTCCTTCCCATAAAAATAAATTTTTTGCAACCTGCTGTGTTATCGTACTTGCTCCTCTTAATCTTCCACCGCGCTGACTTTTCTTTATTGCTTTTTCAATCTGTTCAACATCAAACCCAAAATGATTTGGAAAATTCTGATCTTCAGAAGCAATAACTGCAAGCGCCATATATTTTGAAATAGAATTGTAACCTACCCATTCATTTAAGATCACCTGTTTCTTCTTACCTTCAAACAGAGCGCTGATTTTTCTTTGAATCATTATTGATGAAGTCGGCGGGTTGATCCATTTAAACAGTAATACAACAAACGCTGTGATAAAAAAGAAACCAACAAATGATTTTAAAATGATTTTTACAGAAGATGAAAATATTTTTTTAAGTGATCTTTTTTTCATAAAGTTATGGTACAGGATCGTACCCGCTCCCTCCCCACGGATGACATCTTAAAATTCTTTTAATACCAAGCCAGCTTCCCTTTAAGATTCCATACTTTCTGAGTGCTTCAAGTGTATAATTCGAACAAGTTGGTGTGTACCTGCAAGAAGAAGGAAATAGCGGAGAAATTAATAATTGGTAAAGCTTGATCAGGATAATAAATGGCATTGCCAATAGTTTTAATAATTTATTCATCAGAAAAAATTTTCTTGATTAACATCACCTGAAGAAAAAATAAAGTTAAACTTAAGTCAAAATTTAGATGATTTCCATGAGTTCGTTCAGATTGACTTTGATATTGGTTGCAAATATAAGTTAATTTGTCCCTCCGAATTCGGGATATTTCTCAATAACAGAGTAAAGAATGTCAAACAACGTTGTAATTGTTGAGTCTCCGGCAAAGGCTAAAACGATTGAAAAATTTTTAGGTGAAGATTATTTGGTCACTTCTTCATACGGACACGTACGCGATCTTCTGAAAAAAGATAAAGGAATAGAGATTGAAAATAATTTCAAACCTATATATATAATTCCCGAAGACAAAAAAAACCTGGTTAAAGAATTAAAAAAACTTACTGATAAAGCAAAGACAGTTTGGCTGGCAACTGATGAAGACCGTGAAGGTGAAGCTATTTCGTGGCATTTAAAAGAAGTACTTGAAGTTCCGGATAAAAAAGTGAAGAGGATTGTCTTTCACGAAATCACAAAACCTGCAATTCTTAATTCAATTAAAAATCCGCGCAATATTGATAACAATCTTGTGAACTCTCAGCAATCACGTAGGGTACTGGACAGGCTTGTTGGTTTTGAACTATCACCAATTTTGTGGAGAAAAGTAAGACCAAAACTTTCTGCTGGTCGTGTTCAATCAGTTGCAGTCAGGTTAATTGTTGAACGGGAAAGAGAGATCGATTCTTTTCAAACTAAAGACAGGTACAAAGTTGTTGGCAATTTTATTGTAAAAGATGAAAAAGGAAATGAATCAATTTTAAAAGCTGAAGTCCCGGATTATTTTGATACTGAAAAAGAAGCAAACGAGTTTTTAGAAAAATGCCGTAATGCAGAGTTTTCAGTTGACAGCGTTGAGAAAAAACCATTTAAAAAATCTCCGTCACCACCGTTTACAACTTCAACATTGCAGCAGGAAGCCAGCCGAAAACTCCGCTACTCTGTTGGAAGAACTATGCTTCTAGCTCAGAAACTTTATGAAGCTGGTAAAATAACTTATATGCGTACCGATTCTGTTAATCTTGCAGAGACTGCAATCGATGCTGCAAAGAAACAGATAATTGAAGATTACGGAAAAGAATATTCTAACAAACGACAGTTTAAAACAAAATCAGCAGGAGCACAGGAAGCGCACGAAGCAATCAGACCAACGGATTTTAGAACCGAGACTGTCACCGGAAATAAAGATGAAAAAGCTTTATATGATCTTATCTGGAAAAGAGCAATTGCTTCACAGATGAGTGATGCTGAGTTGGAAAGAACAACAGCAAAAATTGCATTATCAAATACTACAGAAAAATTTGTAGCAAAAGGCGAAGTAGTAAAATTCGACGGGTTCCTGAAAGTTTATTTTGAATCATCTGATGAAGAAAATGGAGATTCAAACGGAACAGGTCTGATTCCTGATCTTGCTGAAGGATTAAAATTACCTTTTAAAGAAATATCTGCAACCCAAAGATTCACAAGACCTCCTGCAAGATATACTGAAGCTAGCCTGGTTAAAAAACTTGAGGAGCTTGGAATCGGGAGACCTTCAACTTATGCTCCTACAATTAGTACAGTTCAAAAGCGAGGATACATTATTAAGGATGAGCGTGAGGGAACTGAAAGAAAATATACAGTACTTACACTTAATAGTGATAAAAAAATCAGTGAAGAAATTAAAACTGAAATAACCGGCGCTGAAAAGAACAAACTTTTTCCTGCTGATATAGCAATGCTGGTAAATGATTTTCTGATTGAACATTTTCCGCGAATAATGGATTATCAATTTACTGCTCATATAGAAAAAGAGTTGGATGAAATTGCTGAAGGGAAGCTCGATTACCATGTGATGCTGGAGGAATTTTATTTCCCTTTTCATGAAAAAGTTGAACACACGATTGAAAATGCAGAATGGGTTTCCGGGCAAAGAATTTTAGGAAAAGATCCGAAAACCGGAAAGCAAGTTTCAGTAAGAATGGCAAGGTTTGGACCTGTTGCGCAAATAAATGATCCTGATAATGAAGACGAAAAGCCGGTCTATGCCGGTTTGCGGAGAGAGCAAAAACTTGAGACAATAACCTTTGAAGAAGCAATCGAACTTTTTAAATTGCCAAGAAACCTCGGACAGTTTGAAGATGAGGATATAACTATCGCAATCGGAAGATTCGGCCCTTATGCAAGGCACAATAGCAAATTCTATTCTCTGGGAAAAACTTACGATCCATACAGCATAACTCTTGAAGAATCAATTGAAGTAATTGAAGCTAAAAGAAAATCCGATGCTGAAAAGCATATCAAAACTTTTGAAGAAAACCCCGAATGGCAGATACTGAACGGAAGATGGGGACCTTATTTGAAAGCAGGCAAAATGAATATCAGGATTCCAAAGGATACTGATCCGGCATCGCTTACTTATGAAGATTGTGTGAAGCTTGTTGAAAATCCTCCGGCAAAAAGAGGCAGGGCAAAAAAGAAATAATTCCTGGTATCAAATATTTCAGAAGATTAATTACATTTTATCCATTCTTTAAATATCCATATCTTTAAGACGTTTATTTAACACTTTCAGTTTTTATCATGAATTTATTACTAACTTTTATCAATTGGGATGTAAGTCCCGAAATTTTTAATCTTGGGCCGGTTTCTGTCCGATGGTACGGACTTTTATTTGCACTTTCATTTGTTTTCGGTTACCTGATTCTCACAAGGATTTTCGTTAAAGAAGGCAAACCAAAAGAAGATGTTGAGCAGCTTTCGGTTTATGTAATATTCGGAACTGTAATTGGCGCAAGACTCGGGCATTGTCTTTTTTATAATCCAACTTATTACCTTTCAAATCCGATTGAAATATTAAAAGTGTGGGAAGGCGGACTTGCAAGTCATGGAGCTGCCCTGGGTATATTAATAGCACTTTATTTATACAGCAGAAAAAAGAAAGATCAAAATTACTTTTGGTTACTCGATAGGTTAGTAATCGTTGTTGCCCTTGGTGGAGCTTTAATCAGGCTTGGTAATTTATTTAATTCTGAGATTTACGGAATTGAAACACAAGTACCATGGGCATTTATTTTTCCTAATGCTGGTGGTGCAGGATTGGTTCCAAGGCATCCAACCCAAATTTATGAATCTCTTGCTTACCTGGTAGTTTTTATTATACTATTTGTCACTTACAGCAAACGAAGAAAAATATTTAACAACGGGTTTTTATTCGGACTATTTTTGATTCTTGTATTCACGTTCAGATTTTTTGTTGAGTTTATAAAAGCTGTGCAGGAACCATTCGAAGCGAATCTTCCTTTGAAAATGGGACAGTGGTTAAGCATTCCTTTCGTGCTTGTCGGAATTTATTTTTTAATCAGGGGAATGAAGAAGAAAACGTAAAACCAGATGTTCAGATTTTTACTAATTTTAATTTTAACTTTTTCATTCCAGGTTTTCCCGCAGTTAAAAATTTCGACGACTATTTATCCTTTTAAAAGTATTCTCCAGGAAATTACCGGTAAACGGGCTGAGATAAATGTGATCCTCCCTCCTTCCGCTGATCCTCACACTTTTGAATTAACAACATCGGATTATAAAATAATATTAAGCTCAAAAGCAATTTTCTTTAGCTCTGAAAATCTTGACGAATGGATTACAAAGATTGATGACATAAAAAAGATTGAATTATTAAAACTCATCCCTGCCGATTACTTAAGAAATATTATTGGGAACAATAACAATAATTACGGAATTGATCCGCATTTCTGGACTGATCCATTGACCGTAAAATCAATGATTCCCAATTTAGTTGAGGAATTAATTAAGCTTGATCCGAAAGGGAAAAATATTTACAAAGCAAACGCTGAAAGGTTTTTGGAAAAACTAACTGACCTGGATAAAAAAATAAGCGTTCAATTAGAGCCCGTTAAGAACAAAAATGTTATTCTTTCCCATCCGTTCTTTAATTATTTTTTAAGCAGGTATAAGATAAATGTTACAGGAATTGTGGAAATTACTCCCGGCTATCAATCCTCTCCAAAAAATATTAAGGATCTTTTAGACATTGCAAAGACAAAAAACGTGAAAGTTATTTTCAACCTGGCAAATCATTCTGAACCAACGGCGAAAGTATTTGCTGAGGCAAGTGGAATTAAACTGGTCGAACTTGATCCTCTGGGTGGTGTCGGAGGAAGAATGACTTATGAACAAATCATAAATTATAATGCACAAAGAATTTTAAACTCATTAAAATGATTATCTCTGCAGTTGAAATAAAAAATTTATTTTTTAGCTATTCTGATATCCAGGTACTTGAAGATCTGAATTTCGTTGTACCGAAAAATCATTTTATTTCTGTTGTTGGTCCGAATGGTGCAGGAAAATCTACATTAATAAAAATTCTTCTTGGATTAATTCCGTACTCCAAAGGCGAGGTAAAAATTTTTGGTAAAGATCCGTCTAAAGTTGATCCGCTATTGATTGGTTATGTTCCTCAAATAAAAACTATGGATCGAAATTTTCCCAGTAGTGTAATTGAACTGGTTACTTCAGGATTAACAAGAAGGTGGCCGTGGACTATTAAAGGTGAAGTGAAAAATATAGCACTGGAAGCTCTTTCACTTGTGAATGCACAAAACCTTTCAGAGCGGGTTTTATCTGAATTATCAGGGGGAGAGTTACAAAGAGTTTGTCTTGCAAGAAGTTTTGTACGAAAGCCGGAACTTGTAATCCTTGATGAGCCTGCAACCGGAATTGACGCAGTTGGTGAATCTGACTTATATAATCTTCTCGATCATTACCGCGCACAAACCGGTGCAGCAGTAATAATGATTACTCATGACTGGCATGTTGCTAATCATCATTCTGATTCTGTTTTACTTTTGAATAGAAGACAGGTTAGCTTTGGTAGACCTTCTGAAGCATTAAGCGAACAAAATTTACGGATCGCTTTCGGTCATATAGGTCACAAACACAATTTAAAATCTCCGTTAACAAATGTTTGAAATATTAAGCTACCCTTTTATGCAGCGTGCGTTTGTTGCCGGAATCCTAGTTGGATTTCTTGCAAGCTACTATGGCGTTTTTGTTGTGCAGAGAGGGTTAGGCTTTCTTGGCAGCGGGCTTGCGCACGCAGCGTTCGGCGGTATTGCACTTGGTTTGCTTTTGTCTGCTGAACCTCTGTGGATTGCTGTTCCGTTTACAATAATTGTTGCTATAGGAATCACCTGGGTTAAAAACCGGACTCATCTTGGCAGCGATACAACAATCGGAATTTTCTTTTCAATATCAATGGCACTTGGAATAATATTTCTTTTTTTAAGGAAACAATATACCAGCGATGCCTTCACATATCTTTTCGGTTCGATACTTTCCGTCACTACAACCGATGTTATTGCAACTGGGATACTTCTGTTTGCAACAATAATTCTGTTCAGATTCTGGAACAGGTGGGCCTATTCTTCCTTTGACCGCGAACTTGCAAGAGCCGACAGACTTCCTGTTGTGCTTGATGACTATATTTTAAGTATAATGATTGCAGTAACGGTTGTTGTTTCGTTAAAGCTTGTTGGAATAGTTTTAATTGCGGCGTTTCTTGTAATTCCTCCTGCCACTGCAAGACTGATGAGCAGAAGCTTCAGAAGAATGACAATTATCTCTGTGGTGATTGGAATCCTTAGTGCAGTTACAGGCTTGTGGTTTTCTTATTTGCTTGATTTACCAAGCGGAGCAACGATTATTCTTTTGCAGGCTATTATATTTTTTGCGGCGATGTTCTGGGGATATTTTTTTACGAAGTAATTATTTGCTAATAAAATTTAAAATTGATTCTTTAAGTTCCTGATGACTTAACTTTCCATTATGAAATGAAACCTGTTTACCTTCAGTATTGTAAACAAAAGTAGCCGGCAATGCCCCGCTCCAATCTTTATTAATCATATTTATTAACGCTTCCTGGTCCCTCTCAGAATAAACATAAGTATTAAAACCGGGATTCAATTTTATTAGGAATGGTTTTATTTTAGTTTCAATTTCCTTTGGGTAATCAACTGAGATTGCAATCACATCGACTCTATCTTTAAAGTCAGAATGAAATTTTACAAGGTCGGGAAATTCCTCGCGGCAAGGAACACACCACGTTGCCCAGAAATTAATCAGCAAAGGTTTTCCATTCCTTTCGGAAATTATTTTTTGAAGTCCTTCCCTGTCCAGTAACTGGACAATTGTTCCGTCAGGTTTTTCTTTATCATTAAATTCCGGCTCAACAAAAAATGCCAAACCGGATAATAAAACTAATGCTGTTAAAAATGATTTTAACATTATATTCTTTTTATTGAGCAGCCGAATGCTTTCGTAACCGGGTTACCAACCTGTTTACCGGAAAGGATTTCATCCAATGCATTTCTCAAATCTTTTTTCTCAATATCGCTCTCATCTCTTGAGTCATCAATTCTTCCGCGGTAAAGAACTTCAAATTTATTGTTTAAAACATAAACCTCCGGTGTGACAGAAGCTCCGAACTTATCAGCAATTATATTCTTTTCATCTTTCAGAATCGGAAAAGTTAGTCCTTTTGATTTTGCATGATCTTTTATCCTTTCAACACTTTCTGCTTTGTTTGAGTTAATCCCGAGTAAAGCGACATTTTTATCTTTGTAATCATTAAAAATTGATTCCATTCTTTTGTTGTAAGCATTTGAAACCGGGCATTCTGTTGCAACAAATATTATTACAATTGCTTTTGAATCTTTAAAATCGTTAAGTGAATATTCCTTCCCGTTGTAATCTTTTAAAGAAAAATTATCTACTTTGTTCACATCCCCCGGTAAATTTTGCGCGTTTGTAATTGGATAGTAGCCAATCAAGAATGTTACGAAAATGAAACAAAAGGACTGGATTTTTCTCAAAATCATAATCTCTCCATAATTAATATTGATGAATTATTTTGAATAAAAGCTTAATCTTGGCGCACATATTGTTAATATTTAGGTTCTTAATCAAGTGAAATTTTCAGATGGATTTAACCCGGTAGGATTACAGGATTAAATCTTAATATTAAGTTTGATTTTATATAAAATCATTTATGTAAATTAGTTCTCCCAATTCAATAAAATTATTAAAACTAAAATCGATAAGGATAATTAAAAATGGATCTTCTCCAAAAGATAAAAAATAAAGAAGCAAAAATTGGAATAATTGGTCTAGGGTATGTTGGTCTGCCGCTCGGACTTGCATTCAATGCTAAAGGATTTGATGTACTCGGCTTTGATCTTGATGAAAGAAAAATCACCTCCCTGGAAAAGAAAGAAAGTTATATCAAACACATAAAAACTGAAGACATAAAAAAAGCAGTTGATACCGGGAGGCTAAGTGCTACAACTGATTTTAAGAGATTACCTGAGGTTGATGCAATTATTATCTGTGTTCCTACTCCACTTAATGAACACCGTGAACCCGATATGTCTTATGTAGAAAATACAGCAAAGACAATTGGCAAATATTTAAGAAAAGGTCAGCTTGTAACTCTCGAATCAACTACATACCCTGGAACAACTGATGAACTTTTACAGCCGATTTTTGAAAATTGTGATTCAGCAAAAGGAAATAAATACGTTGTTGGAAAAGATTTCTATCTTGCTTTCAGTCCTGAAAGAGAAGATCCAAACAATCCGAATTACACAACAGCAACTATTCCAAAAGTTGTTGGCGGCGTTACGGAAAAATGTCTTGAAGTTGCATTAGCTCTCTACAACCAGGTAATTGTAAAAACTGTCCCGGTTTCATCACCACGTGCTGCTGAAGCAACAAAACTTCTTGAAAATATTTTTCGATCAGTTAACATTGCTTTAGTCAACGAATTGAAGATGGTTTTTGATAGAATGGATATTGATGTATGGGAAGTTATTAAAGCAGCTTCGACAAAACCGTTTGGCTATACACCATTTTACCCCGGTCCGGGATTGGGCGGACACTGTATTCCAATCGATCCGTTTTATTTAACCTGGAAAGCAAGAGAGTTTGAAATCAACACAAAATTTATTGAGCTTGCCGGAGAGATAAATACATACCAGCCATATTATGTTGTTGAAAAATCTATTGAAGTTTTGAACAAACAAAAGAAGGCAATGAACGGTTCAAAGGTTTTGATTTTGGGCGCTTCATACAAAAAAGATATTGACGATATGCGCGAATCCCCTTCTCTAAAGCTGATAGAAATTTTCCGGGAAAGAGGTGCCGAAGTCGATTATCATGATACCTATGTTACAAAGCTGCCAAAGACGAGAAAATATAATTACGACATGGAATCTGTCGAGCTTACAAAAGAAAGCATTTCAAAATATGATTTAGTTGTTCTCAGTACAGATCACGAAATTTTTGATTATGAAATGATTGCTAAAAATTCAAAACTGATTGTAGATTCCAGGAATGCTTTTGAAAAGAGAAATATCGCGGGTAAAAATATTTATAAAGCTTAAGCTGTTATAAATTCTTTTCAATTTCTTTAAGAACTAAACCAGGCGAAATTGATTCCATGCATGAAATTTCTTCAGTACAGTTTCTTTTATAAAAACATTTACATTCAAAAGAAGGAGTCAGTTTGACTCCTTTTTCATATAAGTAAAGCTCCGCTGCAGAAGTTGATCCTACCAAAACAATTAATTTCTTTCCCATAGCAGTAGCGACATGTAAAGCAAAAGTATCGCAGGTTATTACCAGGTCACATTCATTCACAATCGCAGCAAATTCCATTATAGAATTTTCTGTGCCGGTATCAATTAAAAAAGGAAATTTCATTTTTAGATTCTTAATTCTTTCTGTTTCTTCAGGTCCGCCAAGCAAAAGTAAATTATAATTATGCGAATTAAGTTTGCTTATCAATTGTTCCCAGTTTTTTTCAGGCCAGCCTTTACTTGGCCATTTGGGACCTACGCCAACATTTAATCCAATCGTTTTTGATTTTTTATTTAAGCCGGATTGTTTTAGTCTTTCAGAAATTCTCTTTATAGTTTCTCCAGGAACAAAAAGCTGTGGTTGAGAAATGGGATCTGAAAATTCAAGAACATTATACATTATCTGTTGATATGATTTTTGATTCGTCCGCTTAAGTTGATCGAATGCACTCATTTCAAGCCAAACATTAGCAGCATCAGAAGTGGGTTCTACATAACCTTTTTCATTCAATACAAACCCGATTTTCATTTCAGCATTTGCCATAGCTGCAATTGATGAACTGATTTTTGATGTGTCGAGATTAATAACCTGGTCATACTTTTCAGTTTTAATTCTGAAGTATGCATCATCTTCAACAATAACAACCTCATCAACAAATTTATTATTGCTGAAAAGCTGTTTTGAACTTTTTCTTGTACACCAGGTTATGTGAGAGTCAGGGTATTTTTTCTTTAATGGAGGAAGTATGGAAGTGGTTCTAAAAACATCACCGATTGCATCCAGCTTAATAATTAAAATTTTCATTTTGATCGGGTTGTAATAATTACAATTATCACAAACAATTCCTTCAGATTTATTAAAATCACAAGGTTTATCTCCGTGAAAGAATCTGCAATCAGGTTTCAGCATAATAATCTATTTAAATTATTTGAAAACTATGATTACAAATATAAAGAAGTGTTATAGAAATTTAGCTGACTGAAAAAGAAATCTTTACCAGGAAATAAATGCAGTTTTCTTTTAAACTTTATAGAACCGGGCAATATATTTATTACAACCAATGAAGCATGTTAAACCGATAACTTCCATGCAAGATTCAATGCTGTTAAATACTGTATGTTTTTGTCCGGCATACCAAAAATATCCCTGCAGAGTATCAAAAAGTATTTCTAAAGGAACGGAAAGCAATGCTGTTACAAATAACGTTTTTGCAATTGTTTGTAATTTTTTATCAGGTGACATTTCTTTTAATAGCTTGTAATACACAATAAATAAATTTACAACAACTGCTATAAAAGCCGGGGCAAGAATGTAGTATAACCAGTAGTAAGGACTATCTTTCCGCATACTTTCAGAAAACAGTCCTAAAAAGTTGATCGCTCTGAAATCAATCATTAAATGGAATTCGAAAATCTTTTCAAATGATAACAGGCAAATAAATACTCCCAGTATAACCAGGAATATTTTATTAATCTTTGAGAGCGTTATAGTACTTGTTTTACTTAACCCAAGCTTTGCAAATGATAAACCGCTGATTATCCACATAGCAATTGATATCCACATTGCTCCATTAAATTTCTGGTTCAGATCAAAAAAGTAAAGAAATGATTTGAGTAATGATTCATCAGTTTTTTTGAAACCGGCGTAGTACGAAATAATTGTGAGAACTATCATCAGGGCAGAAATAATTACAATCGGAATAAAACTGCGATCAACTATTTTTTTTGAATTCATGAAGTAGATTTAATTATTTATTTCGGCATTCACTTTTATAAAAATTTGAGCGACAGGGATTTGCTTTTCCTTTGCAATAGCAACACAAGATTCATATTCCGGAGTTAGTCTTTTTTTACCTGAAGGTAAAATCACTTCTTTAACTTTTAATAATCCTAAAGATGTATTTATTTCTTTAATCTCCCTAGCCAATATTTTCCTGGAAACTGGATAATAACGCAATCCAATAGAAGTCGTGTTTTCAAGTAAATAATCAGAAATAGAGTTAATATTTTCTTCATTTACTAAAACGGAAACCAATAAACCAGGTCTTCCCTTTTTCATGATTACTTGTGTGAAATAAAAATCCAGAGCTCCATTGTCGAGCAGTTGCTGTTGAAAATCCAACCCGATAACTTCGGAAGACATATCATCAATATTGGTTTCAATTAAATAAATTTTTTCCTGATTCTCGGGTTTAATTTTACAGAGGCTTAATCTCAGAACATTTGGGTGTTTGAAATCCTTTTCCCCGGGTCCGTGACCGGTTTTTTCTTCAATCAATGAAGGAATATTGAAATCAGGATTTAAATATTTTAGGATTGCTGCACCGGTTGGTGTTGCCATCTCACCATCAATATCGCCGGCAAAAGTTGGAAATCCTAAAAGCAATTCTTTTGTTGCCGGACAAGGGATTGGTAATTGCCCGTGATCAGTCATTGCAAATCCTTTCCCGGTTCGAATATCAGTAACATAAGATTTTTGAATGTTTAGTTTGTCAATCAAATATGCTGAACCAACAATATCTAAAATTGAATCTATAGCACCAACTTCATGAAAGTGAATAGCATTGATATCAACGCCGTGAACTTTTGATTCTGCTTCACCAAGAAATAAAAATATTTTTTTTGCAATTTCTTTTGTATCAATTGACAGATCGGCCTCATCAATAATTTTATAAATCTCTTTTAAATGTCTATGATGAAGAGAATGTTTTAAATGATGGATCTCAAAACTGTCATTTTGATGCTTATGAAATTGTTCATGATGATGATCATGTTCAACTAAATTATAGTGATTCGAGTCATCATAATTATTGTGATCTATTATTTTAATATGTCTGCAGGCAATACCGTTTTTTTCAACTTCAGAAATTTTAACTTCTACATTTTTTAGTCTAAGTTTTTCAGGCAGTTTAACCAATTCATCATATTCATTTGATAACTCAGCAAATGCACCCAGGAACATATCACCACTCAATCCGGAAAAAGCTTCGATTTTTAATATGCTCATAAATTCATTATTTATTGTTAATTATTCTTATCGCTGCCATTGCTGCACCGTATCCGTTATCAATATTTACGACTGTTACTCCATTTGCACAGCTTGAAAGCATTGAGTTTAATGCAACTTTTCCACCTTTACTTACTCCATAACCCACACTTGCAGGGACGGCAATAATGGGCTGGGCAAACAATCCTCCTACTACTGTGGGCAGCGCGCCTTCAAAACCTGCAATTACTATAATTACTTTATAATTTTTTAATTCATCAACATTTTCAAGCAGGCGATGAACACCTGCAACACCAATATCCTGAAACCGTTTCGCTTCCCTTCCAAAGAAGAGTAAAGTATAGTAAACTTCATTAACTAAAAACTGATCTGAAGTGCCCGCTGTTAAAATTGCTACTTCACCATTAACCGGTTTTGATGGGAATTTCCCAACCATAAAAATTTTACTGATCTCATCATAAAAATTTTCAGGAAATTCCTGCTGTAATTTTTTTGCTTTTTTATTTTGAACTTTTGTAATAAGAACGTTATGATTATTCGCTTTAAAATCTTTAATTATTGCAGAAAGCTGATCCACAGTTTTTGATGCACCAAATACAATTTCCTGGAATCCGGTTCTTTCTTTTCGCTTATGATCTATATTAAAATTTTTACTCATGCTAAAACGCGGTTTAATTTTCCGGAGATTAATCCTTCATAATCAATTTCACAATTTAAAAATCCTAATTCAAGAATTTTGGTTTTTATTTCTTTTTCTATTTTGATTAAATCATTTAGTTTTTTCTGTGGAACTTCAATTTTAGCGACATTATCAAAATGTCTCACACGTACTTCATTAAACCCAAGATTATTTAAGAAATCCTCTGCATTTTCTATCTGTCTTAATTTTTTAATCGTGACTTCTTGTCCGTAAGGAATTCTGCTGCTCAAACATGGGCTTGCAGGTTTATCCCAGGTGGAAAGATTAAAGAATTTTGCTAATTCCCTAATATCATTTTTACTGAATTCACAATCAGCGAGTGGAGTTAAAACATTAAATTCATTTGCAGCTTTTATTCCAGGTCTGTAGTCCCCGAAGTCGTCTTTATTTTGTCCATTAAGTATAGTTGTGCCAGGATATTTTTTGGCGATTTCTTTTAGATTAGAATAAAGATTTGTTTTACAGAAATAACATCTGTTTACCGGATTGGTAAAATAATTGGGATCATCTATTTCTTTCGTTTCAATGATTTCAAGATTTATGTCATTTGTCTTGCAAAAATCAACAGCAACATTTAAATCTCTTTTCTTCAAACTTGGAGAGGCTGAAATGATTGCAGTTACATTATCCTTCCCAAGGAATTTTCTTGCAAGAAATAATACAAGACATGAATCAACTCCACCTGAAAATGCAACAATGATTCTTTCTGAATGGACGCTAAACCATTGTTCAATATTATTTAATTTATTCAAACTTGTATCCATAATTTTATTTTAATCATGTTTCTTCAAAAATATTAGGTGATCAAACTAACTAAATCGCTTTAACTAATTGAAATTATGTAAATCAAATAACAATAAATTAAAGAATATAGTTCAAAACTTTCAGGGAAAATTTAGAAGAAAAGCTGATCAAGATTAATTTAAAAGTTAAATTATCGGACAAATATTAGCATAAATTATACCAAATCCCATATTTTTTCCACAGTTAAATTTTTCCATTATAACATTGATAGTTTGAAGATTTTGATTATTTAATTTTCTGAATAACATATCGATATTAGCCGTTGACTTATCGGATTTATAAATAAAAAGAGTAATATATTTTCATTTGTTAATGCTCGTAACATCACATTTTTTCTGATCTAAAATCATTGTTCAATAATTAAACAATCCAGGATGTTATTATCATTTAGGAACATGTTGAAAAGATAACAAGACCAAATTTTAAGAATCAATAAGAATTTATATGGTATATAGATTGAATCATAAAAATTTAATTATTTCTTCATTTTACTATCTGAGGCAAACTCAATGAATGATTTCGAAATGAAAGTCATGAATAATATTACAATCGAAACAGTGACAAAAGGTATTATTGATGAAACCTCAAAATGGGATTTTAAAACAACAGATTATATTTCACTAGTAAATGGTTTACTTGATCTGTCTTTGAATAAACCGCCTGAAGCCAGTTTGAAACAAACAACTACAGAAACAATCAAACAAGAATTAACATTTCCTTTAACAGGTGAACAAATCAAAATAAAAGCTTTTGATAAAAATACCGACTATAATGTAGTTAAAAGATGGCTGGAAGATAGTCTCGGGAGATGGTTTTTGTTGTCGCGTTCTTATTCAAGGGACACGACGCTTTCTGAACTGATTGATGATGATAGAAATATTCTTGGAGTTATACTATTAAATGATTCAACACCAATTGGTTTGATGGGCTATTTGGATTATGACACCAGTCAGCACAAAGCCGAAATGAGAAAACTAATAGGTGAAGAAGAACATCGTGGTAAAGGATATGCAAAAGATGCTACCAAATTATGGATTCAATATGGTATAAATAATTTAGGTTTGAAAAAAATATTCTTGAACACAATCGAAAACAATATCAGGAATGTAACTTTAAATAAAGAACTTGGTTTTCAAATAGAGGGAATTCTAAGGAAAGAATGTTTTATCGATAACAAATACTTTGATCTTCTTAGAATGGGACTTATTGCTGAATAGTTATTAGTTATTCCCAAGTCAGTTTTTGATAAAATTTATACCTGATCTTTTTTCTTATTTTATTATTCTACTTTAATAATCAAACACAAAATTTCACGTTTTCTTTATAATAAAGGGGAAAATAATTGATGGATACTATAAAGTTTTTTTTAATTCATCATTATAAACTACATTTTGAACCTGGGGGGTTGCAAAGCCGAATAGAAGGTCTCACAGATAAACAAATGAAATTATGCCCTCATAATCTGAATTCTATTGCCTGGATGCTCTGGCACTTAACCAGATGTGAAGATGTTGGAATTAACCGGCTTGTGTTTGATAATCCCCAGGTGTTTGATGAAGTAAATTGGCCTGAACGATTAAATTTATTACGAAGGGATATTGGAACAAGCATGACTTTTAAAGAAGTTGAGGAACTGAGTAATCAAATTGATATTGGATCACTTCGAAAATATAACATATCAGTCGCGCTTAGAACCCAGAAGGTATTACAGAATTTAATCCCGCAAGAGCTTGATAAAATTCCTGATAAAGTATTTCTAAACAAAGTTCTTTTTGATGAAGGTGTTTTATGTAAAGACAGTGAATGGGTAGCACAAAACTATTTGAACAAAACAAAAAGCTGGTTTCTTGGCCATCTTGGTCTAACTCATGGAAAAGGACATTTAGGGCAGATATTGTTTATCAGAAAATTACAAGGGTTAGGCAGTGGTGGTAATTAACAATAGATAATGATTAATAAGAATACGATTTTCAAAATTAACAATTCATGATTTTATAACCATTTCTGCAAATCCGCAGACGAGTTCGTTTAATAATTCAAATTAATTATGCAGGAAATTTCAATTCCGGCATTTAATTACATTATTCCGGCATCTTATTTACCACATAAATTTGCAAAAATAATCAAGAATCAGTGTTTCTGAATAAAAAGTGTATTGGCTTATTCTTTGTCTATTGATAACTAAGGAAAAGATGCAATCAATAAAAATAAATTGTTAGCAGTCATTTTTTTTTGCAAACAGTTTATAAATAGTTCATAATGTATTATATTGCTAATGCACTATTTAAGTGGACCTGACAAAAAAATATTGCTCCCAAAAGCAGTATTCATTTAAGTAGGGAAATTGAATTTAGGGGAAAGTTCCTACTTATTTTAATTTACATTGTTCTAACATGAGAGATCGTTATACTTTTCCTTTTGAATGTATAATCGAATTAATACTTATATAGCAATGACCGGAAAATTCTACCGTTGCAATGTTTTTTACTGCCTCTTTTTCTTTTGTTACAAGATAGAAATAGACAATTTAATTTGGCAGATTAGTTGAGAGATATATACTAATCTGTAATTAATTGGGGAGCTTTAATCAATTCTTTGGAGAGAACTTGATGAATGCAACAGATGATCTAAATAGGGGTAAGAAGTTTATCTATACTTTATGTAAAGATGAAATTCCCGGTGATTATTCACCATCAAATCTCATTTCATTTGCACCATTCTCATACCTTCAAAATATTTCTCCCCTGATCAATTCAATTTATATGGTGGTGTTGTGATGAAATATTTTAACAATCCGTTGGTTTCGTTTTCTAGGTTGATTACCTTTTTTATATCAATCCTTTTTCTCTGTTCCTTTCAGATCTACTCCCAGAGTAACGGCAATTACACAAAGTATGTAACAGTAAGTGGATCAGGAAACCACGATGGTTCTTCTCTTTCTAATGCAATGACTTTGGATGAAGCTAAATCAGCTGTTGTAGCTGGTGATTATATTTTTGTACAAAAAGGTGTTTATCAGCGTCCGCAACAAACTACTTCTTTTAGCAAGGATGGAACAGCTTCTAATCCTATTATCTGGGAAGGTGAAATTACTAATGCTGATTTGAAGAATGCCCTGGATGTTAGCGATGTACCTTCTTTGAATGGTGATGATGTTAACAGTACTGTTATTGCTACTGATATTGCTGCAAACTACCAGATCAGTATGGGTGGTGATTATAATATTTTCAGGAAAATAGTCTTTAGAGAAGAAGCAAGTGGAAGAGGATTAGGACAGATTAATGGTAATTATGTGACTCTCGATTCCTGTGCATCTAAATATCCTTCTAATGGTTCCAGTTCTTCTAATCATACCTGGATGGTTTATGGTCAGCACGTTACGTTTAAGTATTCATCTTTTTATAATGGTTCAAGATGTATTATCTGGGTAAGAAAAAATAGTGGTGCCGGGGCTGATAATTTTACTATGGAATTCACTAAACTGTATCACGCATCGAACCATCCTCCAATCCAGATTATGCCGACAACTAATTCATCTGACCCAACTACTATTAAACACCCTATAGTTAGAAATTGTGTCTTTTTGGATAATCCTTACAGCGATGGTATTTACTCAAGGCATAACGAACAGATGGCTTTTTATAATAACCTGTTCATTAACTCAAGCACTCCGTTTAGTGTAGACATTCACACCGGTATTTATGATACCTGTAATACCAAAGGTGGTATTATTGCTTTCAATACTATTATAGAATCAAGCGGTAATATTATTTATGATGTTGCTGAAAACCAGATCAACTTTATGAATAATCTTGTTTACAGAACCTCTGCCCCATCCGGTCTGCCTTATAGGTATGATAGCCAGTATAACCCGATTTACAGACATCATAATGATTATAACCTGTGGTATTCTACTTCGGGAAATATTGGTTCGATGGATTGTGATCTGGGCTCTTACAACTCTACTACTCTTGATAATATTTTTTCAGCTTATGGTTTTGAAGAACATTCTCTTATCCAGGTACAGCCTGAGTTTGTAGATTATAGTAATTATGATTTAAGACCTGTTGATCAGACTAGTCCGCAGGTTGGTGCAGGAACACCTATTACTACTGCTAATGGTTACTGGATGGATATTACTACTGACTTCTTTGGCAACCCCAGAGATCCTGCTAATCCTACTGTCGGCGCTATTGAATATGCTACACAGGGTCCGGACGTTACTGCTCCAAGAGTTATTGGTGCTGCTCTTACTGATTCAGTTACTCTTAAAGTAAGTTTTTCTGAATCACTGGATCAGGCTTCTGCCCAAAACCAAAACAATTATTCTATTAATAATGGCATCCAGGTTTTAGGTGCTTCCCTCTCCGGTTCAGTTGTTACTCTTAATACTTCTGTCCATTCTCCGAACACTTATACTGTTACTGTTTCCGATGTTACTGACTTAGCTGGTAATGTTGTTAATCCTGATTTTAATTCTGCTCAGTATGTTATGGAAACCACAACACCTGTAGAACTGGTTTCATTTACGGGTTCGGTTAATGAAGCAGGTGATGTAGAACTTTCTTGGATTACAGCAACAGAAATGAATAACCAGGGATTTGATATTGAAAGAAGAGAAGGGCAAGGACCCTTTAACACCATCGGTAGTATTGACGGTAATGGAACAACTACCGAAATCCATAGATACACTTACTCAGATAATTCTGTCGAGAATAAAACTTATTTCTATCGATTGAAACAGATTGATTATAATGGACAGTTCAATTATAGTAATGAAATTGAGATTGAAGTAAATTTACCTGTTGAATTTGTCCTTGCACAGAATTATCCGAATCCTTTTAATCCATCAACTACTATCAACTATTCAACTCCTAATAATAGTTTTGTTTCTCTTAAAGTCTATAATATTTTGGGAACCGAGATAGCAACTCTCGTTAGCAAGGAACAAACAGCTGGCAAGTTCGATGTAATTTTTAATGCATCCAGTTTACCAAGTGGAATCTACTTTTTTAGATTAGAAGCAAGTGATCCTTTATCGCATTCTAGAAATCTTTATGTTGATACCAAAAAGATGACTCTGATTAAATAGGAAACAGGTTTTTAATTAAAAAATCCAGACTAGGTCATTAGGAGTTTTTTTTAAGCTAAGCATTTTACAAATAGAATTTCCATAACTGGAAAACCTGATCTTTGTGTAAAGAAAAATAACTTGTAAAATATACCGGGAAATGAATATTCAAGTAGGAATTTTAATGATTTAATAATTTTTAAGGCTTTTATTACTGGCAAAAAAATTGCGGGTTTAAACGTAAGATTATTGCCATTTTTAAGTAAAATTCAGGACCAAGAGAGAATATGATGCAAACAAAAATTTGGTGCTGTGTAACTTACCTTAACGTTTTTGATTCAGAAAAACAAGGTTGTGAACATATCTTTATCAATTGCACTATCGACATCTCTTCTCTATCCTCAAATTCTCTTTTTAATTATAATACGGTGGTTGTATGAATAATGTTAAAGAAATTGTTTCGCAGTTATTTCTCAGATCATTTCCCGTGATCCTTTTTATTTATCTATTTTCTTTCTCGTCAATTTTCCCCCAGACATATGGTTCCTACACAAAGTATGTAACAGTAAGTGGATCAGGAAACCACGATGGTTCTTCTCTTTCTAATGCAATGACTTTGGATGAAGCTAAATCAGCTGTTGTAGCTGGTGATTATATTTTTGTACAAAAAGGTGTTTATCAGCGTCCGCAACAAACTACTTCTTTTAGCAAGGATGGAACAGCTTCTAATCCTATTATCTGGGAAGGTGAAATTACTAATGCTGATTTGAAGAATGCCCTGGATGTTAGCGATGTACCTTCTTTGAATGGTGATGATGTTAACAGTACTGTTATTGCTACTGATATTGCTGCAAACTACCAGATCAGTATGGGTGGTGATTATAATATTTTCAGGAAAATAGTCTTTAGAGAAGAAGCAAGTGGAAGAGGATTAGGACAGATTAATGGTAATTATGTGACTCTCGATTCCTGTGCATCTAAATATCCTTCTAATGGTTCCAGTTCTTCTAATCATACCTGGATGGTTTATGGTCAGCACGTTACGTTTAAGTATTCATCTTTTTATAATGGTTCAAGATGTATTATCTGGGTAAGAAAAAATAGTGGTGCCGGGGCTGATAATTTTACTATGGAATTCACTAAACTGTATCACGCATCGAACCATCCTCCAATCCAGATTATGCCGACAACTAATTCATCTGACCCAACTACTATTAAACACCCTATAGTTAGAAATTGTGTCTTTTTGGATAATCCTTACAGCGATGGTATTTACTCAAGGCATAACGAACAGATGGCTTTTTATAATAACCTGTTCATTAACTCAAGCACTCCGTTTAGTGTAGACATTCACACCGGTATTTATGATACCTGTAATACCAAAGGTGGTATTATTGCTTTCAATACTATTATAGAATCAAGCGGTAATATTATTTATGATGTTGCTGAAAACCAGATCAACTTTATGAATAATCTTGTTTACAGAACCTCTGCCCCATCCGGTCTGCCTTATAGGTATGATAGCCAGTATAACCCGATTTACAGACATCATAATGATTATAACCTGTGGTATTCTACTTCGGGAAATATTGGTTCGATGGATTGTGATCTGGGCTCTTACAACTCTACTACTCTTGATAATATTTTTTCAGCTTATGGTTTTGAAGAACATTCTCTTATCCAGGTACAGCCTGAGTTTGTAGATTATAGTAATTATGATTTAAGACCTGTTGATCAGACTAGTCCGCAGGTTGGTGCAGGAACACCTATTACTACTGCTAATGGTTACTGGATGGATATTACTACTGACTTCTTTGGCAACCCCAGAGATCCTGCTAATCCTACTGTCGGCGCTATTGAATATGCTACACAGGGTCCGGACGTTACTGCTCCAAGAGTTATTGGTGCTGCTCTTACTGATTCAGTTACTCTTAAAGTAAGTTTTTCTGAATCACTGGATCAGGCTTCTGCCCAAAACCAAAACAATTATTCTATTAATAATGGCATCCAGGTTTTAGGTGCTTCCCTCTCCGGTTCAGTTGTTACTCTTAATACTTCTGTCCATTCTCCGAACACTTATACTGTTACTGTTTCCGATGTTACTGACTTAGCTGGTAATGTTGTTAATCCTGATTTTAATTCTGCTCAGTATGAAAGATTATCAGGTATTGATACTACACCACCTGATGTGGTTGATGCTTCTCTCTCAGACTCAGTCACTTTGATAGTTAATTTCTCAGAAGCACTAGATCAATCCAGTGCACAGAATATTAATAACTATTCAATTAACAATGGAATACAAGTTATAGCAGCTAACTTCTCGGAAACACATGTGACCCTGACTACTTCAATTCATTTACCTGGAAGTTATACAGTAACTGTTAATAATGTTACAGATTTAGCCGGAAATTTAATTAATCCAAATAATAACTCTGCTGATTATGAAGTTCAGGATCCGACAAATATAGAACAGCTTCAGGTTGTTCAAGCAATTGCATCTGTTGAACCCGAACCATTGCATACTGCTGATAAAACCATTGATGGTTTAGGATTTCCGGATGGTGATCCTGATTCAAGGTGGGCAGGAGATACTATGCCTGAATGGATTACATTTGATCTCGGTAGTACAAGATTACTGGAGATGACAAAACTTGAATTTTATAACTGGAATAATGGAAGAATATACAATTTCTCAATTCAGGTTTCACTTGATAACAATAATTGGACTGATGTTTTAACAAACGAAAGTTCCCTAACTACGCGTTGGACTACAAATCAATTTAGTCAGATTCAGGCTAGATATGTTAAGGTGATATTTAATAGCTCAAATAATAGTACATGGGCTGGACTTTGGGAAGCTGAATTATGGGGAATTAGTGGTGTAACAAACACTGAAAATAATCTGGTTCCGGATCAATTCATTATGGAACAAAATTATCCGAATCCTTTTAATCCGAGTACGAGGATAATGTATTCGCTTCCTTCAGAAAGTTTTGTACGACTGGATGTATATAATGCTTTAGGTGAAGAAGTTTCCCAACTTGTTAATGAAAATCAACAGCCGGGAAATTATAACGTTGAATTTAATGCTGCTTACCTTCCAAGCGGAATTTACTTCTACAGAATACAGGCGGGAAATACTGTTGAGACAAAGAAAATGCTGCTTCTGAAATAGACAGTTAATTTTGTAATAAATATTAATTATCCCCGTAAAAATTTTACGGGGATTTTTATTTTAAAACAACCTGAAAGAACCAGACTCAAATTGATCAATTGAAATATGAAAATGTATCAGTTTGAATATATAAATTCTTAAAATATTTTTATTGGTTCCTTAACGTGTGTGGATAAGAATAAATGCTTCTGTCAAAGATGCTGAAATCATACAAGAAATAGATGGTTCAATCTATTTGTACATAAATAAAAATATTTTATATTTATAATGTATTTTGGTACGATACTTTCACATTCTTCTTGTCACATTCTCCAAGTATTAATAGTTATAATAAACAAAGCTCGAAGGAATTCTTCCTCGAAAATAATATTTGATTTTTATAAGGATCATTATGAAGAAGTATGGTCTGTTTTTTTTGATATGGGGTTGTTTACTATTTAATCAAGCATTTGCACAACCCATACTAATTTTTGATATGTCAAAAGCACAAGTTGGAACTGAAGATTCAATTTCTTCTAAATTTAACGACCGCTCATATTGATACATCCATTATTATACTTGGACCTGGTGTGACTTCACTTGATTCAACTTGGTAAAGCTAATAAACACGCAGACTATGATCCGGGACTATTCAATGCTTATGCATGGACTAACATCAAATTTTGTGGATGCATCAGATTATTTCGAATTTACGATTACTCCTGAAAGTGGATATCAGTTTTCAATTAGAGAAATCAGTATTGAATATGAAAAAGAAAAAAATGGCCCTAATAGTTTTGTTGTTACGAACGAATTTAGATGGGTTTACACTCAAACATTGGAGGTACTATTCAATATTCCAAGAATTTAATACACGACCGGCAAATTACAATTGTAGAATTTGCTTTGATTGATTTGATCTCGCCACTAACAATTAGATTATATGGTTATAATTCAAACTAGTAATTCGACTGACACATGGGGGATTGGTCATGGAAGTCACGATTCAGACAACTCCACCAATTGCTGGCAATCACTTAATTGTGAATGGTTTTGTAATTCCAACCAACTTCTCCTTCAATATTTACTTCAAAAACTTCTCTTAGTTACTTTTCTTATATTATACAGGAACGGGTGGACCATCACCCTCTAAAAGTTTTAATTTGATTGGAACACAACCTGAACGACGATGTTACAATCGCATTGTACAAGTGATTATGAAAGTATCTTTAAATGATACTGCTTTTTCTACGACTTTAGATGTTATCACTTCAGGAGACAGTATTTCCTCAACTCCTATCTATGTCAGATTAACACCCGGTCTTTCTGTTGGAGATTATTATTAATGATAGTTTAATTATATCTGGCGGAGGAGCTGATTCGCGCTCGGTTAAGTTTAATGGATTTGTTTCGATTATAATCTTAGTAATTAATGAAATTTTCTCTGATGGTGACGGGGATGCAAATAATGATGGATTTTCAAACGGAACTTTTACAAGTGCAGCGCAGGATCAGTTTATTGAATTAGTAAATATTGGTAATTCAAATATTGATTTAGATGGATTCAAAATTTATGAAGGATCTTTAATAAGGCACACATTTGATCCTTTCATTTTGCATCCTAACGAAGCAATGGTTGTATTTGGAGGCGGAAGTCTATCCAATTTTACAAATTCTCCAGCAGTACTTGCAAATACTTGTTGTGGGTTAGCATTCGTGGATGCATTTGATGATATAACTGTTAATGATGAGTCGGGGAATAGAGTTGATGAATATGCATATGGTCAGGAAGCAGCAGATGATCAGTCAATCGCAAGAAACCCGGATTATGTGGGACCCTTTGTAAAACATTCCCTAATTTCCACCAATCCAGTTAATTTTTCTCCTGGTAAAGAAAACACTACTGGTGATCCACTCCCGGTTGAACTTTCTTCTTTTGATGCCATCACTACTGAAACCGGAATTGAACTTGACTGGAGAACGGAAACAGAAGTTGGAAATTATGGTTTTAATATAGAGAGAAGGATTAAAAATTAATTCAAACAATTCCTGGAATAAGATTGGTTTTGTTCAGGGAAACGGCAACTCAAATTCACCAAAAATTATTCATTCACTGATAATGATATTAACTCCGGACTAATTTCTTACCGATTAAAACAAATTGATAATGATGGACAGTTCCACTATTCGAAAGTTGTTGAATTAAATATGAATGCACCAGCAAAATTTGAACTGGCACAGAACTATCCGAATCCATTCAATCCATCTACTACAATTAAATATGCATTACCTAAAAGCAGTCTTGTAAGACTGACTGTATTCAATATACTTGGGGAAGAGGTTGCTGTCCTGGTAAATGAGACAAAACAAGCCGGAATTCACACCGTTAATTTTGATGCCTCAAATCTTAACAGTGGAATGTATGTTTACAGAATTGAAACAAATAATTCCGTCCAATCTAAAAAAATGTTACTGCTTAAATAGTAAATTTTTTAAGTAGTAATCCGAACAAAACGGCCAAAATTGAATATTTTCGGCCGTTTCTTTGCTTTCCTTTAAACTCTCAAACGATTTATTTTGATGGCATAAAAATGTATAGTACTTCTGTTGCAGGTTGGTTAAATTTCAACTGCTAAAATTTATTTTTTTTGATATTTGATGATTTTTTAATTCAGAGGGGTTCGATGAAAAGTTTATTTTTTACCATTCTATTCTTGATGATACCCATCGGTATTTATTCACAAGTTTCCCCTGTTCAGGGTGATGTAGTTTTTAACACAATTGATCCAAGATTTGAAACAAATGGATCCAGCAGGTCTGAATTTGTAGTACTTGTAAACAGGACTAATAAGCAAATAGATTTAAACGGTTTCGAAGTCCAAACTTTTGCTATTGATGGAGTTACCGAATATTCAAGGTATCAATGGAATTCGACTTATGTTTTGCAGCCGTATACTTTTTTATTAATCTCCAGTGATACTTTAATTGACGGTATCTCGCGTGATTTTGAACTTACCCCTTCTGATAGCGGTTATTGGGATGATGATGGTTATGTTGCATTAAGAAAACAATCTCCAACTCAACCGAGTGATTATATAGATATCGTAAAACATCAATGGTCAAATCCGCACTTCACTGGTGTACCATTAAATTCCGGATTACCTATCACAGATAATAATACGGTTAATGTTGGCAATGGAGTTCCAAATTCATTGGCTACAAGAGGTGGAGTCAGTGGTAATATTAATAGTTTGACTTATCATTTTTATGATGCTACTGATTTTACAGTTCAGAATGAAGTAACAACCCCAATTCAAAATTCTTCTTCTCCTACTTTACCCGTAGAACTGTCTTCCTTCTCCGCTATCAATATAAAAAATGGAATTGAATTAAAATGGAGAACAGAAACTGAAGTAAGTAATTATGGTTTTGAAATACTACGTTCTAATCAAAACGATAATTGGACAAAGCTTGGTTTTGTTGAGGGACATGGAAATTCAAATTCTCAACACGATTATTCTTTTATCGACAATAATTCTTCATCAGGTAAATTTTCATACCGGCTCAAACAAATTGACACGGACGGTAAATTTCAGTTTTCAAAAACTATTGAAGTTGATCTCGACTCACCGTCTAAAATTGAATTAAATCAAAACTACCCTAACCCTTTTAACCCGGTTACAACAATTCAATATTCCATTGCTAAAAGTGGATTTGTTAAGCTTACTGTTTTTAATATTGTTGGCGAAGAAGTTAAAGTACTTGTAAACGAAAAGAAGGACGCCGGCGTTCATACGGTAAATTTTGATGCCTCAAACCTTAACAGCGGTTTCTACATTTACAAGATTGAAACAAACGGCTTTGTTCAGTCAAAAAAGATGATCCTGCTAAAATAAGCCAATTTCGTATTGTCAAATTCGTCGGACACACCAAAAGCCTGAATAGTCCGTCTAAAGCTTGTATTTTCCAGAATTAAAAGCTTACTGGCATAATACTTTCTTATTATAAGCTAAAATTTAATTTTAAGTTAAAATACACAGTTTGTGTTTTTAAGATCATTTTGTTAGGTTTTTATCCATTTTAAAAGAAATAAGGCTAATTATGAAAAGATTTGTTTTACTATTTGTTTTGATAATTTTTTGTGGAATTGGTTTTTCACAAGTTGCTCCTACTGAAGGAGATGTTGTAATCAATACATTTGATTCGAGATATGGAACTGCTGAGAATGCTTTTTCCGAATTCGTTGTATTAGTAAATAGAACCAATACAATTATTGACTTAAATGGTTATGAGTTAAGAGGATTTGCTCCTGATGGTGTTACTGAATATTCTTACTATCAGTTTACTTCCGGGGATGTAATGCAACCATATGCATTTTTGCTTATTTCAAGTACGGCTTTTCAAGGTATTTCAGGAGTACCAACCAGTGATTTCACATTAACAAATGGTGGTACATTGGGATGACTACGGATATATTGTGTTAAGAAAACAACCAAATCCCACCCCTGTTAGAAGCGATTATATTGATGTAGTAAAATATGATAGAACACTAAATTTTGTATTTACTGGAGTTCCTGATAGTTCTGGAATGGATGTGAGTGACCCCGTTGTCGATGTTGGTAGTAATAGCCAGGAACAATTAGCAACAAGAGGTGGAGTAAGTGGCAATTTCAGCAGTTGTACTTATACAGGTTATAATATAGCAAATGACTTTACAACTCAGACTGAAGCTTCTACTACAATTCAAAATTCTAGTTCTCCTCCTCTTACAAACAATAACAATACCTGAAGGAGATGTTGTAATCAATACATTTGATTCAAGGTATGGAGGAACTGAATAATTCGAATATGGAATTCGTGGTACTAGTGAATAGGACAAATACAACTATTGACCTAAATGGTTATGAAATTAGAGGTTATGGTCCTGCTGTAACCGGTCAAGAGTATTCTTATTATCAGTGGAACTCACAATACTTAATGCAGCCATATGCATTTCTACTTATTTCAACAACTGAATTTCAAACTTTGCTTCCATCCACGCCAGGACCGATACTTCCATCATTCAGTGATTTTACATTAACTGTAGGGCCTAATGGACATTGGGATGATAAAGGATATATTGTCTTTAGGAAACAACCATCCGGTACACCTGTCAGAAGCTGATTATATTGATGTTGTTAAATACACACGTGTTTCATATGTACCATTTACTGGTGTTCCTGAAGGATTCTGGATATGACTCTTGCTGATGATAGTGTTGATGTTGGTAGTAACTAAGCTAACCCAGGCTTCTTAGCAACAAGAGGTGGAGTTAGTGGTAATTTAGCAAGTTTGATATATACAGGCTATAATGTAGCAAATGATTTCACAACTAATTCTGAAACTACAACTGTTATTCAAAATTCTAGTTCACCAGCTCTTCCTGTAGAACTTTCATCTTTTTCTGCAGTAACTTTAAAAAGTGGTGTAAAGCTAAACTGGAGAACTGAAACAGAAGTTGCAAATTATGGCTTTGACATCCAGAGACAAACAAACAATAGCAGCTGGCAAAAAATTGGTTTTGTCCAGGGAAGCGGTAATTCTAATTCTCCAAAAGAATATTCCTTTGTTGATGAAAATGCTTTATCAGGAAAATACTCTTATCGTTTAAGACAAATTGATACTGACGGAAAAATTCATTACTCAAAAGTAATTGAAGTAAACCTGGATAAATCTGCAGGATTTGATTTATCACAGAACTACCCGAATCCGTTTAACCCGTCAACAACAATAAGCTATTCACTCCCGAAAGCCAGTTTTGTTAAACTTACAGTTTATAATATTATTGGTGAGAAGGTTGCAACACTTGTTAATGAATTTAATGAAGCTGGTATTCACACAATAAATTTTGATGCTTCAAATCTGAATACTGGTTTATATGTTTACAGTATTGATGCTAATGGTTTCCATGAGACAAGAAAAATGATGCTATTAAAATAAAATTTACAGTGTTTGAATTTTTAAACCCTTGCCTATAACAGGGCAAGGGTTTTTTATTATATCAATTCAAATTATTGTTACTCAAAAAAACAAAAAGAATTTTTAAGGAAAACCAGGAATGTTAAATCCGGCAGCATTGGGACTTGCACTGGGTATATTGTGGGGATCGACATATTCCCTTTTTACATTGTGGCACATATTCCGCGGGCGGGGTCCCTGTCCTCATTTTATGGGACACCATCTTATCGGTTACAGGAGGAGTTTAAAAGGAGCTGTTGTTGTTTTTGTTTGGGGTTTGGTTCTGGGGTTTTTATCCGGATATTCAATTGCAATCCTGTACAATTTTTTCAATAAATTTATTCTATAGTTGAATGGATTTTATTCCATCGTAATAATTAAATTTTAGACAATAAATTCTTATTTCATATTGGTTTATGAAAAACTTCTCCTAATTAAGTTTACCTCATCCAAATAAAAGCCATTATCACACCATTTTCTTTTGTATCATTTTGAAGATTACTCTTAAAATTAGCTGCCTCAAAATGATATAATATTTAGTTCTGATTAACAAATCCTTTGAATATGCTTGATAATCGAACTATTTCAGGGTGGCCTGCTTATTGTCAAATTAAGATATCGAACTGAAGAGGGTATGATCCTCAAAATTTACTTCAATGATGCTGACAAAAAACAGGTTGTGATTAATGTTTTGTAATAATGACTTTAAAATCTATATTTCCCCCCTTTCTCTAAATTCAATCAGGAGAATTGAGGGCGAAATCATTTCTCTTGTAAATATATTTTTTCAATATCTGCTGTTCACAAATAGTAAACAGTTGAACTATATCAAATTATAGCTATTTCAAAATCAGAATGAAATATTTTTATTCTTTATTAATTTTATTACTTCTTGGAGTCCTGATTGGTTCCGGCAAAAGCCAATGGAGAGATGAAACTCCTTTCGGACCATCTGATACATTCACATCGATTGATTTTGTTAATCCAATGAAGGGCTATACTACTTCAGAAAATTACATTTATAAAGTTACTCCGCTTTTTGCACTCGGAAGTAGAACTACATTTAGTTCAGGTACAAAATTTAATTCTATCACATTCCCGGATAATACAAACGGTTTTGCAGTTGGTTATAATTATTTCCAGGATTCAGGCATTCTTGTTAAGACAAATAACGCTGGCCAGAACTGGTCAAGCGAATTTCAGATTTTAGGTAACTCAAAACTATCAGATGTTTGTTTTGTAAATAGTACTACCGGCTGGGTTTCAGGAAAAAATTTAGACGATAACCAGGCAATAATCGGTAAGAGTACTGATAACGGAACTACATGGATTCAATCAGTTATCCCGGTTGTAAATTTTGGCAATTTGAATTCAATTTATTTTACTGATGAACTTACTGGTTGGGCTGTTGGAACCGGAGACAATACAGGATTTGGAAAGATAATCAAAACTACTGATGGTGGAAGCAACTGGTCTGAATTACCTTCTTCTATTTCCGGAAATGTAAAAGACGTTTATTTCAATGATCAAAACAACGGATGGATTTGCACCGATGCTGGTAAAATACTCCATTCAATGGATGGCGGAATAACCTGGAGTATTCAGTATTCAAATTCTTTTTCTGTTAATGCTATAAAATTTTGCAATGAAAAGATCGGGTGGGCAACAGGCGATAATGGTTTAATGCTTCGTACAATAGATGGTGGTGCAAATTGGGTTACCGAAGATTGTGGTACTAATAACAATTTGAATTCAATCTATGCAGCTTTTTCAAATTTAATCTGGGTTTGTGGTGATAACGGAAAAGTATTAACACGCGAAATATTCTCAGTTGCAACATCATTAACACCTATGATCGGAACAAGTTCATGGGGTGATTATGATAATGATGGAGATCTGGATTTAGCACTTACTGGTGTTTGGGTTCCTACTCTTGGAGACGAAATACAAGTCGATGAACGTTATTCTGAAATACATAAAAATAATGGTGACGGCACATTTACTAAAATTCCGGATCAAATGATTAAAGTTGCCGATGGTAGTCTCGATTGGGGTGATTATGATAATGACGGAGATCTGGATCTTGTTATTGCAGGTTTTTATGAAGATGATACCACTGCAATTGATATTGCAAAAATATACAGGAATGATGGAAACGATATATTTACTGAAGTACCCTCAAACCTAATCGGCTTTGAATCAGGTTTTATTCAGTGGGCAGACCTGGATAATGATGGTAATTTAGACATCATAAGCAGCGGCGGAATTTATAGAAATATGGGGAATGATATTTTTACGGAAATAACTCCTCATTTCGAAGGAGTAAAAGCTGCTGATCTGGATAATGATGGAGATCTGGATATTCTGTCTGCGAACAATAGTCTCGAAGTTTATGTTAACAATGGAGATTTTCAATTTGTTTCAGTCAACATTCAAACCCAACCGGGAAATCGTCAGAATCAAAATAATTATAAGAATTCAAGCTACAATCTGATTCCTGATGGATCGAATTCTATGATGGAATTTTATGGTTCTTATGATATCGGAGATTATGATAATGATGGAGATCTGGATATTCTGGAGGTTGGTAGTAACGGGACAATAATATTCAGGAATGAAGGGAACTTAAATTTTACAGAATTGACATCACTAAATTTACCTGATCTTCCAACCGGAACAGGAGTATTTGGAGATTACGATAACGATGGTGATCTGGATATATTTCTAACTGGTGGAAATACTGCTAATGATTATGATTCCGGTATATACCTGAATGAAGGAAATGATAACTTCGTACATTTACCATTTTATTACGATGATCTTCAAATAATTTCCTGGGCATCGGCACATTGGGCTGATTTTGATAATGATGGGGACCTGGATTTAATAGTAAATGGAGAAGCTCCACATAGTCATGGTAAAACAAAGATTTACAGAAATAATTCCATAGTTTCAAATGAAATACCTACTTCACCAGGTAGCTTAAATTCAATCGTTAGTGGTTATAACGTTACTTTGAATTGGGCTAAAAGTTTTGATAACAAAACACCCCAGGGAAGTCTGAATTATAACTTAGTTGTTGGTTCGGAACCTGGAAAATATAATACTGTTTCACCGATGTCTGAGTTATCGAATGGTTTTAGAAGAGTAGTAAACCTGGGAAATACAAATCAGAACAATACATGGGAAATAAAGAATTTGCCACACGGTAGATATTATTGGGAAGTTCAATCAGTTGATAATAATTTTGCCGGTTCTATGTTCAGCACTGAAAAAACTTTTGCGATTCCCTATAGCATTCATAATTCTAACATTCCTGCTGGTGATCTATCCCCTGTTACATTTGATTCTTCACTTGTTACAATCCAGTTTACTAATGCGAATCGTGAAGATCTAAATATTACAATTGACAGATTTAACAATGTTCCGGGCGGATCTCTTCCTGGTAATCTTGCAAATATTTCTGATACTTATTGGATGATTAATGTAAATTCAGGAATTGTAAATGGAGTATTCAACTTAATTCTTGATCTCAGCCAGATTCCGGGAGTAAGTGATGTATCAAAAATACATTTACTACAGAGAACAGAAGAAGGAACTGGTTGGACTGATTTAGGTACTCCTTCAGATATAAGCCAGGGAACATCTGCAGTGGTTTGGTCAAACTTGACAAACTTTTCACAATTCGGACTTGGTGGAGGTTCTGAGAATCCTCTTCCTGTTGAACTAACATCGTTCTCAGCAAAATATGAAAATTCCTCTGTTAAGCTGAACTGGAGAACCGAAACTGAAATACAAAATCATGGTTTTGAGGTTGAAAGAAAATCAGGTGAATCCAGTTGGTCAACACTTGGTTTTGTTGAGGGTCATGGAAACAGCACTACACCTAGACAATACTCATTTATTGATAAGAGTTTATTCGGGAATAGTAAATTTGTATATCGATTAAAACAAATTGATAATGATGGGACATTTAAATATTCTAATGAAGTTGAAATACAGCTTAACCCGGTTAAATTTGATCTTTCCCAGAATTATCCAAACCCGTTTAACCCATCAACTAAAATAAAATACCAGTTGCCGGAAGAAAGCAAAGTCGTAATAAAAGTTTATAATATACTGGGAGCAGAAATAATAGAACTAGTTAATGAGAAAAAGGACCCGGGAATATATGAAGTTGATTTTGATGCCCATAATTTACCGAGCGGAACATACATTTATAGAATTGTTGCAAATGATTTTTCCATGACTAAAAAGATGATTTTGATTAAATAAATTACTCTTTATAGTATGTCGAAATCCTATCTTCTGTACTCCCTAATAGCTTACACATTTAATAAACTCAAATTCCATTAATATGTCAAGAAAAAGACTTGTAGATATTGATAAAACCAAAGGGTTTGCGATTTTCCTTGTAGTGCTTGGTCATATAGTATCCGGTGGTGCACCTGAAGGTAATGATTGGTTTATTGCTTTACACCAGGCTATTTATAGATTTCATATGCCATTATTTATGTTCCTATCAGGCATCATTTTTTATTACACATTAAAACCTTTTAATAATGTTGATGAATATTTTTCTTATATCAGGAAAAAAGCCGGAAGATTACTTCCAGGTTTCTTTTTGATTGGCTTTTTAGTTTTACTTGGTAAGTTTATCGCGAGCAGATATATTGTTGTGGCAAGAGTGGATGAAAACTTGATAGCAGGAATTATTAATTTATTTATTGATCCATCTCAAAGTGCTGCTGGTTCACTGTGGTATATATATGTACTTTTTGAATATTACCTGATATTTCCAATTCTTTTGATAGTATTTAAAAGAAATTTGTACCTGGTTGCTTTTTTCACACTGATTCTTTTCTTGATTCAAGCAGCTTACCCGGTTACCCAGTATTTTTTAATACAGAGATTTATGGAACACGCCTTTTTCTTCTCTCTGGGATTTATATTAATCAAACATTATGAGGCTATTACCAAAGTATTTATGAAGTACGCTTTTATCTTTTTACTTTTATTTATTGCTTCATTTTATTCGCGTAATTTGATTGAGGGTGATTATAACAGTCTTGTAATAAGTATATTCTCTATCCCGGCTATCTACGTTTTAGTAAACTTTAAATTCTGGGGGAATAAAATAGAAAACTCTCTTAAAGTTTTATCAGATTATACATTTTCCATTTATTTGTTTAACACAATCTTTATGGGTTTGACAAAAGGTATTATGTTTAAATTTATGACGTGGAACGGATTAAACTTTCTAATATTTCTTCCTATACTATTATTTACAGGCATATTCTTTTCAATCTGGTTGCAAAAATATATTTTATCAAGAAACCAATATCTTAATAAGATAACCAAATAAGTGTTGTAACATCAGTTCTGACAAACCTTTTATTTTACTGTAAATTAAATTACCCGGGGAAATAGATTCAACTTTTATTATCTGAAAGTTGTGTTTGCTTGCCATCAGATTCAACCGAATTTTTCAGGTGAGATTTTCTATAATAATGAAATGAAGTGAACGAAAAGAAGATTGCTCCTATCAAGAAGACATAAAATAATAATTTTCTTGGCTGTTCATAAAGCGCGGGTGTTTCAGAGTTTTCAAAGGCTTCTTTACCTATTAAAAACCTGATTACTGGCACAAGGAAAGCTGGAATTTTTTCCCAATTTATATTTGCAGTCTCCCTAAAAGAATATGGCCAGTCAGGATCGTGTTTATAAATCTGGTTAAAGATTGAAGTATCGCTTCTTATTTCTTCGACTGTAGCAATTTCACCATCATGGTTATGCCAAACAAATGAACTGTCAGAAGGCGATATTACTCTCCACTTGCCTTTGTAATAGAACTCTGCCATTGTATGGCCACCACGGTTATTAATTGGTGCTAATTGTAATTTTCTGGCCCGAATATTCTGGTCCCACATAGCAACAAGAAATATCTTAGTCATTGTACCACAAGGTCCATCCCCAGGCTCACCTCTTATCCCGAAACAATTATATTCAAGACCAACTGAGCTGGTCATATTGAAGAATCCGGACGCTTCCCATTCTGAGTACCAATCTAGCTGATTTCTTTCCACAAAATTATCAGTTTCCAGGAATATTTCCTGCGAAGTCATTATAGCTTTATCCTCAACTGTAAGGTTAGGTTTATATTTTAGGGCGTCCTTTACTAAGGCATCTATTAAAACTTCTGTCTGGAAGTGCTTAACGTAGAAAAATCCTGTAAGGATTAAACAGATAAATGCAATAATTGTTGAAATATAAAATAAAATTATTTTTTTCTTTTTCATTTTTTTAATTAACCAATCTCTTCAATGATAAAATCTATAATTAATTCATTTATTTGAAATAATTTCGGGTTCTAATATCTTTTAGGTAAAAATTATTGTTTTATTATCATATACAAGAATTTTTCTCTGAAGATGTTTCCAAACTGCGCGTGATAATACTGCTTTTTCAAGATCCCTTCCCTTCCTGATAATATCATTCACAGTATCCGCATGAGTTACACGAACAACCTCTTGTTCAATAATAGGTCCCGCATCAAGTTCATCAGTTACGTAATGACTGGTTGATCCTATAATCTTCACCCCACGCTTATATGCAGAATGATATGGTTTTGCACCCGGAAAAGCCGGAAGGAAGGAATGATGAATATTAATAATCCGGTTCGGATATTCAGTTATAAATTCCGGACTTAAAATTTGCATATACCTGGCAAGTACAATAAAATCTATATTATGCTCTTTTAAAAGTTCAAGCTGCTTAATTTCCTGTTCATGTCTATTTTTTTCAAAAACCGGTAAAACATGGAAATCAATATTGAATTTATCTGCTACTGGCCGAAGTTTTTCATGATTGCTAATGATCAACGGAATATCACACTGCCATTCTCCGGAATCACAACGTGAAAGTAAATCATACAAACAATGTGGAAACTGTGAAACAAATATTGCCATTCGTGGTACTGCACCTGATAAATGAAGCTGCCATTCCATTTCATATTTTTTAGCAATCATGGTATTGAAAAATTCACCAATCTTCTCTTTAGGAATTATAAAATTTGTAAGATCCCATTTTACTCTCATGAAGAATTTCTGATTTTCAGCATCCACATGCTGATCGAGATAAATGATATTTCCATCATTTTTATGAATGAATTCAGTAACAGCAAGTACAAGCCCTTTGCGGTCGGGGCAATGTATCAATAGAATTGCCGATTCCATTTCACTATTTTGTTGAGATGTCTTCAATACTTGTTCACATCATTTATTAATAGTTGAGAATTAGTTTAAATTTTACAATGATGAATAAAAAAGAAGGATAATGAAAGTAAACCCGGATTAATATTTCAACATTATCTTTATTGAAATTTCATGCAGATTTCAATCAATAAGGTAAATTGTAAAAATTTTACTTCCATTATGATATACTTTTATGATATACTTTCTTTCAATTTTTTTCTATCAATCTTACCGTTATTATTTAATGGGAAGCTTTTCACAATATGATAATCAGATGGTAACATATACTTAGGTAATATTCCGGGCAATTTGTTCCTTGTTAAATCAATCTGTTCAGTTGTGCCAACCAGGAATACATGTAATTCTGAATTACTATTTGCATTGGTAACTGCCACAACAATAACATCATTATGACAAACTATTTTGCGAATGTTGTGCTCAATTTCTCCTAATTCAACCCGGAATCCCTGAATCTTCACCTGAAAATCTTTCCTACCGCCGAACATTATATCATTATCATCATCATAAAATGCCAGATCACCGGTGCGATATAATCTTAATTGTTCGCCTTTGTATTCAAAATTTAAAAACACCTCTTTGTTTTTTTCTTCATTCTTAAAATATCCGGGGGTCAATTGATTTCCCGTCAGGCAAAGTTCACCTACTTCTTTTGTGCCTGTCATTTCATTTTTATCATTAATAATTATTCCGAACATATTGGGAAATGGCTTACCAATTGATACTGACCCGTTATGATGTTTTTTGTGATATAATTCTTTTTTCCATTCGTAATAGATACAAAATATTGTCGCCTCTGTTGGTCCGTAAAAGTTTACAATCCTTGCATTCGGAACACACTTTGAAAATTGAAGAGTTAAATCATTTGACATTGCTTCTCCACAAAAGAAAAGGTATCGAAGTGATAATAATTCAATTTCTTCATAGTATGGTTTAAGAAAAGAAAGAACAGATGGAACAAGCAACGCAACAGTAATGTTGTTATCCAGCATTATATTAAAAGTATTTGAAAGCTTTATGCCTTTAGATTGAATAGGGTGAACCGATGCGCCGTATAATGCTGGGACTAAATAACAGAATATTGATAGATCAAAAGTTAGATCAAACATCTGTATAAATCGATCATTGTAGTCCACGTTATAACCAAGAGAAATATAATTCTGAACAAACCCGAAAATATCCCCCCTTGTTATTGGAACACCTTTTGGAAAACCTGTACTACCGGAAGTAAACAGAATATAGGCAAATTGATCATCGGGGAAATTTCTATTTTCTAGTTTTGAGTTAGTCTCTTTTGAAAGCAATAGTGTGTTTACGAATTGAATATTATTTTTACTAGTAAAATCTGTTTTCAATTCAGGGGATTCGTTATGAATGAAAACTGTTTTAATGCCTGTATTTTCCAATACGTAATCGATTCTATCAGCTGGGTAAGTTAGATTAATAGGTACAAAACACTTTCCGGCAAACATACACGCGAATATCTGGCAGTATGTTTCGAATGAACCTATTTCTGAAGCGTCAATTCCAATATAAAATTGATCTTTGAATTCATTTTTTGAAATATACTGTTCAATTGCATTTATTCTATTTTCAAATTCCGTATAGGTATAAATCGAGTTTTTAACCTGGTATGCAACTTTGTCAGGATGTTTTTGGAAAACATTTAAAACATTGTCAAGTATCTGTGCCATAAAAATCCTGCTTAATTTTTCTTTTGTTTGTTTTTCTTATCAGTTTTAGAAGAATTAGTATTATAATCGTTAGTAACAATTGTAGTCAGTTTTTTAGCCAGGGATTCGCCAACGACCCTGTGAGCGAAATTATTCCAGTGCCCCAGCATTCCGCTAGCCCTCCAGAATAATAAATCTTTTTGATCATAGCGATCCAGATCTTTAAATAACAAAATTCTTGGAAAATTTAATGAGTCCAGCAATTGAGAATAATGAGCTGGTATTTGATCTACTTCCACTATCATATTCTTAATGCCGGAATTTTTATTTTCTTTATAAAGAGATTCTATTATTTTACTGTTCAAGGCATAGTATTTATATGGATCACCAGATTTCTTTTTTGTTTTGTTTTTTGTTAGAGGCATATAAAATTCGTCAAGAGCTACTTCCGGTAATCTGCCAGTATAATAAACTTCAAAGGCCTCTTTAATCATATTTCCTAATCCAAACTCTCTTAAAAGTCTGAATTTATGCCGCATTGTTGATTCGGCAGAATTAAGAAAATCATAGTTGAATACTAAAGAATCGTCTTTAAGTACCAGATCAGGAGATGGAATACTTTTCTTTTTTAAAAGACTTTCTGATTGGATAATGTACAAAACATAATCAGGATGATAATTTTTAACCAACTTTTCATAACGGGTGTACATTCCTCTAAAGTCATCACCAGCAATCGCAAAATTCAGCACTTCAACTTTACGATTAAGTTCCTTGGTTAGGTTTTGTTCCAAAATTGTAGAAAACCTGTTCCTCCTAAAAACTTGTAATCCTTCAACATAGGAACTGCCCAGTAAACCAATTCTAATTGCATTATTATTTCTCTCCTTGGGATATGGTTTGCCGACGTATCCATACTTATTAACCTTATCGATGCAGAATCCTTCAGCACCGGTGATGATTATATCATAACCTTTATTATGGGTTCTACCAACTTCGTTGTCATCATAAACATAAGAAGGATTGCTCAAGCCTGACCATCGCAAATATACTTCCATGTATAATGCTGCAACAATAAATGCTATAAGAAACAGAATTATTTTTTTAATCTTTGTCATTTTATTCAAATTATTAAATTAAAACTGGGCATAAATAAATGGAAGTTTATCTGCAGTAAGCATATATAAAATAATTATGAACCATGCTATTATTGAAACCGCGTACTTAACCTGGGGATTTATTTTCATTAAAAAAGCTTCCGATTTAAATTTTATTTCCATTAAATCAATTATTAATGTTGTACTTAAAACAGCTAAAAATATAAGAAAGAATTTGCCGGCAAGTTCACTCGAAGTCCAATTAATTACAATTGATAACATTTGACCAACATCGCTTAAACTATCTACTCTTTCAACAAAAAAAGCAAATACAGTTAATAAGAATGTGATTAAAATTTTAGATGCTTTTAACAGATTACCCGAAAGTTTAATCTTTTTTACAAATGCTGCCCTGGCATTTATTGTTAAAATTGAAAATGAAATGTAAAATCCCTGGAGAATTCCCCAAAAAACAAAACTCCAACTGGGATTATGCCAGATACCTATGACTGTAAATACGATCATAACTGCAAGGATATTACCCCACTTGCCCCAGGATCTGAACTTAAATTGAAGAGGGAAAAAAAGATAGTCTCTTATCCAAAATGAAAGAGATATGTGCCATCTTCTCCAAAAATCCGTTATGCTGTCTGCAAAATAAGGTTGCTTAAAATTAGCAATAATATTAAATCCGAATAGTTTTGCTATGCCCCTTGCGATTGAACTATAACCTGCAAAATCATTGTACAATTGGAATGAATAAAGAAAGATTGCAATTAAAACTTCAGCAGAGAGAAAATATTTTGGTTCAGCAAAAACGTGATCAACCAGTACACCGCAAGCATCAGCTATTAATAATTTCCTGAACATACCAACAGTAATCAGTGCAAATCCCTCTTTAATATTTGAAGAAAGAAATTTTCGCTCATGTTTAATTTGAGGAAGCAGTGTTGAAGCTCTTTCAATCGGACCGGAAACTATTGTTGGAAAGAATGAAGCAAATACCGCATAATCAAGAAAACTAAATTTTTCTTTGATGCTGCCGTAATAGTGATCGAAAATGTAAGTTAATGTCTGGAAAATATAATAAGAGATTCCAAGAGGAAGTAAAATATTCAGTGTTGATAGATTGACATCCAATCCTACAAACTCAGTAAAGCCATTTACAGATTCAATAAAAAAATTGAAGTATTTAAAAAACCATAATGCCGTTATATTAATAATTAATGCTAGGACAACCAGGTAATATTTAGTTTTATCACTTTTGGAAGCATCTAATTTATTCCCGATTAAAAAGTTTAGTGTTGTTAACCCAAACATCAGAAGAGTTAAACGGTAATCAAATGTTGCGTAAAATAGATAATTGTAAATAAGTAGGAGTGAATTTCTATGCTTCGAAGGCACAAAGTAATAAACAGCCACGCTGGCTATTAAGAGGAAAAGGAAAATAATAGAATAAAATTGCATTTATATAAATTGTAAAATTGCTTACGCGTTTGTAAAATATTTAAGTATATAATGTTAAATAAAAATAACTGTTGTCATTAACATCAAATATTACTTAAATAATGGTATCAAAATTGAGATGGTTTAGTAGCTATCTCATAGATAAAAATATCTATCATTTAGTGTAAACTCATTACCAATTATTATGCCGTCACAATCCTTATGAAATTACTTGAATTGAATGAAATTTCGCATTAATTGTTGATATTTTCGGTGAATTTAATATAAATTTTATATGGTGTTATTGATAAATTATGAAGGAAATTAGCAATTTAATTGTTTCAATAACTAACATATTCTCAATTTGATCTATTTATTTTTTCTAGTTAAATCTTGATATTTACGCATCTTTTGGACGACAAATATATCAATAATAGGTGATAATTTTTTTTAATATTTTGAAATTGATCACAAATATTTCAAACAAAAGTTTAATGGAGAATTAATGATTTCTGAAAAATTAAAAAAAATAATTCTAAATGAATTAAGATTAGATGACTTTGAAATGAAAGATGAGACCACAGCAACTGATGTTCCCGGATGGGATTCATTAAAGCATCTGAATATAATTTTAAATGTCGAGTCAAATTATAATATTAAATTTAAAGGACTTGAAATGATGCGTGTGCAAAGCATAGGTGATCTCCAAAGATTAATAGATTCAAAATTAAATTGATGTGATATACCATTACTTACTCTGAAGTAACTGTTCGTCAGTACATTTCTTTATTTTTGAAAGCAAATGGAATCAGATAAGCTAATGTGAAAAATACTTGTGAATTACTTCCTTCCCTGAATAATGTTGTCTCAGTGATATTTCCTACTAAAGGCAATATAATAAACCAGACCCAAATACTCTGATTACCAATCTTTTTAACTTCTTTAAAATAATTTAAAGGATTAATACAAACAGCCCTATTCCGATTACACCCACTTCATTAGTAATATCTAAATATCCGCTATGAGCCTGTATTGGCATAAAGGGAAACGCATTCCAAATTGTTAAAATACCTGGACTATCAATAACCCAGAATCCACGAAAACCACAGCCAATAATTGGGTGGTTTGAAATTTCCGAAAGAATATACTGCCAAAGAAAAGTACGATCTGAAAGTGTAGTAACATCTTTACCGGTTACATCCACTGCTTCAATTACTTCAGGCGCCTGAGTATAAATTAGCCAGAACAAAATTAATATTGTAAATACGCTAAAAAATGTGACGAATTTTCCAATACCAACTCTCCTGAATATTGAAGTTAAAACAACAAATAGCGTTGATGCAGAGAAAAAAATGACAAAATTAATTAATGCTGTAGAACTATTTGCACCAACGAGAAGTGCAACAGAAATTAAAATAAAAACGATTACTACTATTTTATTAACCAGTGTCTTTTCATATTTGTAAAACAAGACCGTTAACAAAATACAAATCATGCTCACTTCGCCTAAAGAATTCTTATGTGATGTTAAACCTCTCCATGTACCAAATCTTGGATCTTTAGCTCCCGGGATAACAAATACAACAATTATTGATAACGTAAGATAAATGAAGACGACAGGTTTTATAGATTTAACAACTTCTTCTAATGATTTACAGTATGAAAAGAATACAGCTATTATAAAAAAATAGTCAAATATCTGAAACCATCTCTTAAGTGTAACCGTAGGATAAGAAGACCAGCCCGTTGATATTATTGCCCAGAGTAAAAAAACACTAAACATCTTTTCATTTTTTATAAGATCGATTACTTCTTTGTATTTTGGAATAAAGGCAATAAATGATAACAAAAAAAGAAATGGGAATAATGCTACATTTATTAGATTGGTTGTACCTACTTCCCCGGCTTCCTGTAATGTATCCTGGAAGGGAATAGATGTAGTAAAAATTGTAAAAAATATGAATAGAACGAACGAAACTTTAGCGAATAATTCTGCTCGTGGAATTTTTATTGTGTACATTATCTAAATAATTTTTCCTGTATCTTATGATATAACTATCAAATAATAAATTACGATAATCTAATAATAAAATATGTACTAGCTAAAAATTGATTTGAATTTCGTAAGTAACCGTTCGTTTTGTTCCTTATGCACAAACTTTATAAAATCCTTATCTACAAGTTTTTTTTCTCTATTTAATAAACAAACAAAATAACCAGCCATACTTGCCAAGCTCCCAATAAACAGTGGTTTTTGTTTAATCAATTTCAGTGTTCTCAATAGATGGTAGAAATAAGAATACCCAAATTTGTATTCGAGTTTACCACCTTCATATATTACTTTCAGTATATTTCCTTTTGCTGTTCCGACAGGTCGGTAGTGTTTTACCATCAATTCCGGAATCGTTTCGGTTACCCAACCATTCATTCTTGCAGACATTTCGGCATGTCCATCGATAAAACCTGTTTTAAATGGTTTATATCCTCCAAAACTTTCATAACATTCTTTACGAAAAAACTGAATTGGACCAGCTACACTGTGTAATTCATACCCCTGATAATGAAATGATCCATCAATAAGGTCAAATACCTTTCCACCTGTTATTCCAAGTTTTGGATTCTCTTCAAATTTTTTTAACAATATTTCAAAATAATCTGGTTCGAATGAAACATCAGCATCAAGATTACAATAATATTTGTACTCAATATCTGTTACTTCTTCAAAACCTCTTTGAATTGCATATACTTTGTTTCCGAAATTTCTTTTTTCTTCCGAAGCACGATTCACCAACTTGATAAATGGGAATTTAGCTTGATACGATTTTACAATTTCTGCAGTATTATCTGTTGATCCGTCATCTACAATAATCCAGATTATCGGTTTAATACTTTGATTGATAACTGAATCTAATGTTTTCTCAATATATTTAGCTTCGTTTTTTGCTGGTGTAATTATTATGTATTTACTGTTCATTCCGTTCTCTAACCTGCTTTATATTCTTTATAATAGATTCCTAAGGCAGCCAGAGGTTTCATAATATTTGAGACAGAGGTTAAAAACCAATTTAAACTTTTTGTGGGATTCCAAATCATGAAAACAGAAATAATGAACGCAATTACAGCTTGAATAAATCCCTTACCAAATTCTTTCATTCTTATACTTAGTTTCTTAATTCCATCCGAATGTTCAATTTGCGTTCTGCTGAAATTGTTGCCTGTTCTCGCGACCCTTCTAATTAACCAAGCAACAGTTGCTCGTGATTCAGGTACATATTCATAAGTCACTGCTTCATAACAACTAATCAACTTATATCCATCCTTGACTATTTTTGAAAATAACTGAAAATCACTGCCTCCTGTAATTCCATATTCTTTATCGAAACGGTATCCTTTATCCATAAAAAATTCACTTTTTATAATACAATTACCTGTATTCATATTTGCAGGTTCAGCTCCTGATGGATTTGTATTTCTTTGATAAACCATACACCTTTTGATCCATTCCGGTGTATTTTCTGAAAAATAAGATTTTACCATCCCAAAAGCTGCGTCAGCATCAAACTTTTTAAGATTGCCAATGTGAACCGACATCCAGTTTTCATCAGCATATTCATCATCATCTATAAATAAAACATAATCTCCTTTTACTCTTTCCAATGCAACATTCCTGGTAAGGCTAATATTTTTTTCCGGTTGGGTGAAATAAGAAATCTCACATGTTTTTTTATTTTTGTACTCATTAATAATTGTTTTAGCAGATTCATCTTTATCATTATCTACGATAATAATTTCAACTTCCTTGATATCAATACCTTTTTGTGCAAGCAAACTATCAATAAGTTTTTTGAGCAGTTCCGGTCGCTTATAAGTTGCCACGCAAACTGAATATTTAATCATTTATTATTTTTTGTTTTAAATATTGAGATATAAAGATTCCGCCATAAAACTGTCGCAAAAATACATTCACCTGAAAGACTCGCAATTAAAGCACCTTTTACCTGGAATTCATAAGTAAGAACAAGAGCAAGAGTAACAGTAATGACCATAGTAATTGCATTTAACATTGCCAGCGATTTAAATTTTCTTACAACCTGCAAACCATAACTTGCATTCGCTCTTATAAAGAGAACAGAAAATATTAATGCCCAATAAAAAATATAATCAAACACATTTTGATAATCCTGATTAAAAACAGTCTTGAGCAAAAACCCGGAACTGAGATTTAATATCAGTGCAATGGAGAATACAATAATCGGATAAAGTGAAACTGCAATAACCAGATTCTTAAAGAATTTTTTTAATTGATTAGCTTCACGAAGTTTAGCACCGTATGGCCTGATAACATTTGACCATCCATTAATTACAAGGCTTAATGGCATTAAAAGCAAACGTGAGGCAGAAACATCGGCCATAGCCGTAGTTCCTAAAAATGCACCAATAACATATAAGTAAGAATAATTTTGCAAATGTGTAACTGTAACTCCAATTAGCGACCATTTGCTGATCTGCCAGTTTTCTGTATAGCCTTCTTTTATATGCTTGAAGTTGAATTTTAGTTTAAAGTTTTTATTAAGAATAAGTGAATCAAATCCGGCTGAAAAACCCATGAAAATAATTACAAGGGGTACGCTGATTTTATAAATCAGGAAAGAAATTCCGATTAGAGCTAAGTATAATAATGCATAGTAAAAATCAAGTTTGAGAACCTTTAATGGTCTTTCTTCAGCATAAAAATAAGAACGAAGAAATTCCCGGTTGAGAATCCCAAAGCTTGCAAGAACCAAACTACCCGCAATTAATGATTCATTCAGATCCAACCCAAAAAAGTATATAAGGGAAATAATTAGTGTTCCAGTTAAAGAAAAAATTGTTAACGCAACTAATTGTCCACTAAAAATTGAAGACACATATTTTGATTTTTGTTCATCTGATTTGGAAGCAAGGGTAACTGTAATCGGAGTATTTACAACTGCATTCTGAAATGAAATCATATAAAGAATTGCAGAAAAAGCTACTGAATAATATCCATACTGTCCTTTTGCTACAGTGTTGATTAGAATTAATTGGACAGCAAGATTGACTGCTGAAAGCATTCCCTGGTCGATTGCAGCAATGCCTCCTCTAAAAACTATTGTGTTTTTAATTTTGGAGAAGGCCTTTAAGTACATCGTTTATTATTTAAACCTAAATTAGAGATGTGATTACAATAGGAATGTTGGTTAAGGGAGATCATACATATTCTTTTTCCGCATTAACAGCTCTTGATTTGAACTCGCTGTCGGATGGTTGTATGAACTGTTCATACCAGATTTCAAAAGTCAAAAAGCTAAACAAAGGTCTTTTATAATCTTCTTTAAGTTCAAAGTGATCATTGATCATTCGGCTGATCACATTAACATCAAAAAATTTGCTGCAAGCTGAACCATCAGAAAGCAACTTTTCTTCTGTTTCTTTTTTAAGATTGTTCTGGAACCATTCATCGAGCGGAGTTGTGAACCCAACTTTTTTTCGATCAATAATTTCTTGTGGAATCCACTTGGTAACAGCCTTTTTCAAAATATATTTTTGAACCCTGTTCCTTATTTTGTATTTCTGTGGGATACCTTCAACAAGTTTCATTAATTCAAGATCAAGAAATGGAACACGGGCTTCCAGCGAAACAGCCATGGCCATTTTGTCGCCATATAGTAAAAGATTGTCAGGCAGAGAAAGCCGGGTATCCACATAAAGCATTTGATTTAAGTCGTCCATATGAGCGGCGTCTTTATGCCACATTAGAATTGAGTCGAGCATCTTTACATCATTATAAGATTGCTGATTAAATAAATCAACACGGAGATTTTTATCAAGAGTCTCGTATACAAGTTTTAACCGCTTCGGAACATCTGAAATACTTAAGGAGTTTACTGCTCTCTTAATTTTTTCATTTCGTTTTGTATTCAATGCAACCGGCGCTATTACATTATCTCTTAAAATTTTCGGTATCCAGCGGTAGTAGCGACCATAATATTCTCCAAGATGTCTAGGGTAACCTGCAAAAGGTTCGTCTGCACCTTGTCCGGTAAGTACAACTTTTACATGCTCGCGGGCAAGTTTACATATTAAATAATATGGAAGTATCGAACCTGTTGAAACAGGTTCTTCCATATGCCAGACAGAAAAAGGAAGCAGGTTATTATAATCTTCCGAAGTAACTATTAATTCATGATGTTCACTTCCAATCAGATTTGCAGTGAAACGGGCTTCTTCCCTTTCATTATATTTGAAATTGCCCGGAAAACTTACGTTGAAGGTTTTTATTGAGCCATTCGTAAGATTATTCATAATTGAACAAATGGTTGAAGAATCTACTCCACCACTAAGCATTGCTCCTATTGGAACATCAGAAATCATCTGCCTTTTTACCGCACTAAAAATTTTATCCTGCAAGTCTTCAATTATTTCTGATTCATTTTTATGTGATTTCTTTTCAGGTATTACTTCATAAAATCTTCTAAGCTCTGAACCGTTTTCATCTCCAATTAGATAATATCCCGGGGGAATTTTATTTATATTTTTAAATACTGTTCCGGGAGAAGGTACATAAGTGTACGTTATAAAATCGTAAAGTGCGGCAATATTAATATCTCTTTCAGAAGATGGATGCAATAATATTGGCTTTATTTCAGAACCAAATAATAAAATTTTACCATCATCAAAATAGTAAAGTGGCTTTATTCCAAAAGGGTCACGTGCAAGTATTAATTTCTTTCTTCGATCATCCCACAAAGCAAAACCATACATTCCGTTTAATCTTTTAAAGCTGTCTATCCCCCATTCTTCATAAGCATGAATAATTACTTCAGTATCAGAATGTGTTTTAAACTGATGTCCTTTTGCAAGCAGATCTTTTTTAATCTCAGGGAAGTTATAAATCTCACCATTGAAGACCACCCAGATTGTGCCGTCTTCATTTGTCATTGGTTGATGACCGGTAGAAAGGTCAATTATAGAGAGTCTTCTAAAACCGAGAAAAACACCATCACTATCTGAATAGTAAAATCCATCATCATCTGGTCCGCGATGAGAAATAGAACTAACCATTTGATGAGCAAGATTTTTATCAGCAGGTTGCTTGCTTTTATAATTATATTGTCCGGTTATTCCGCACATAATTTTCTTCTATAAAAAATTAATTAGTCTTAGTAGATACTTCTATATTTGCTGGAATTTTATCAGGAAGCAAATACTTATAAGCATTCAACAAATTTTGTGATACTATTTCCCATGCTAACTCATTGTAAACTCTTTGTCTTCCAAATTCTCCTTTTTTCTTTCTAAGTTCCGGATCATCCATTAATGTGATAATTGCCTGTGCATATTCCTTTTCATCATTCGGTGTAACAAATACTGCAGCATCCTGCGCAGAGAAATGTGTCTCCTTTAAATCAAAACAAACAATCGGTTTTCCAAGACTCATATATTCCATTACCTTTATCCATGTTGAATGATCATTAAGAGGATTGGATGGATTTGGATCGAGCCCGATATCGGCAGTAGATAAATATCTCATCAAATCTTCTAATGGAATTTCATCAGTAAACCTGCAATATTCTTCCAGGTTCAATTCAACACGAAGGTTCTTTTAAATCCTGAAGCGAATCACCATAACCAACAATCACACAATAAAAATCTTTACGGTTAAAAGTATTAACCAGATGGTGAAGTGACCTTAAGAGATAATCCACACCATCCTGCGGACCCATTACGCCAATATAAATTAAAATAGTCTTACCAGTTTTTTTAAGTTCGGCATCCGGCTCAACTGGATGGAATTTTTTAAGGTCAGGACCATTACGTACGATAAATATATCTTCTGCTTTTTTGTTTCCTCTTTTTATATCAATGGCTTTATAAGATTCATTGGTTGCGATTACAACATTGGCTGCTCTAAGACAAAGTTTCTCTTCCAGCAGAAGAATTTTATAAATCAGTCCACCAGTGGTGTTATATCTCGATAAGAACAGTTCAGGGGAAAGATCGTGATGATCAAAAACAAATTTTTTCCCAAACAACTTGTGAAATAATCCAACCCAAAAAAGTGTGTCTGGAGGATTGTGAAGATGTAGAACATCAAATCCTCTTTCTAATGATATATAAATACTGTAACAAAAGGCTGCAAGTGTGTAATATACATATTCAGTTATATAACCGAATTTTGTTCCGATTCCATATAATTTTGCTACAAATTTTGATTGTGATTCAGTGGATTTTTTAAATACTTCAAACCATGGAACACGATAAATGTGAATACCTTCAAAAGTATCTTTGATAGTCTGGTTTGGATATTTTTTTGCAATTACGCTTACCTGGTAACCAGCTTTTGCAAGTCGCACCGCTTCATTTCTAACTCTATGATCCTGTGGGAAAGGATTTTCCACAAGCATTAAAATTCTACCAACAGATACCTTCATAGTTTCCTTTGGGTTGTTCATTTTTTGAGAAAAGTTTTACAAGATCGAAAATGTAAACCGAATCGTTTTCAGTTAAAGCTGTTATATATGATTTTTCTTTCTTGCCAATAATCACAAGTTCCGAGCCATTAATTACATCGTCAATTGAATTGCTGATTAATGACGAAATATGAGGAATAACCGTTTCAATATACTTTTTATTTGAACCAAATATTTTAGCCATCGAAACTTCTTCATCATAAATTTGGAGGTTGTAACCTTTACCAATTAATTTTTCTATCAATTCTACTATTGGACTTTCACGTAGATCATCTGTCCCAGCTTTAAAACTCATTCCTAAAACTCCGACATTCTTCTTACCGGTTTTAGAAATGATATTAAAAGCATTTTCGATCTGTTGTTTGTTACTTGCCATCAAAGAATTTAATAAAGGAAGATCGACATCAAGCTCTTTTGCTTTATAAGTAATTGCACGGAGATCTTTTGGTAAACATGAACCGCCAAATGAAAATCCCGGTTTCAGATAATATGGAGAAATATTCAACTTGGTATCCTTGGTAAATATTTCCATAACATCGTGACTATCGACTCCAACTTTTTTACAAATATTACCTATTTCATTCGCAAAAGTTACTTTTACTGCATGAAAAGCATTCGCAGCATATTTTACAGTTTCAGCAACTTTGATTGACGATCTGTAAAGAGGAGCTTCAACATTATCATAGATTTTCTCAAGAATGTCGCCGCTTCTTTTATCAATTTCGCCGATGAGCGTTAAGGGTGGATTATAATAATCAAAAATTGAACTTCCCTCACGCATAAATTCAGGATTCATACAAACACCAAAATCTGTCCCGGCCTTCTTTCCTGATTTTGCTTCAAGTGTTGGAATTAATATGCTTTCTATAGTTCCTGGTAAAACTGTGCTTCTATCAACAACCAGGTGATATCCTTTAGTATCCGCAAGATACTCACCGATCTGCTCAGCAACTTTCACTAAATATTTTAAATCCAAACTGCCATTATCATTGCTCGGTGTTCCCACGCAAATAATTGAAATGTCAGCTTCGGGAATTTTTCCTGTAACGACTGCCTTTAAATTCGATGAGTTAACTCCTTCAGAAATTAAATTATCCAGGCCCTCTTCAACTATCGGGCTTTTACCTGAATTTATTATTTCAACTTTAACAGGATCAATATCAATCCCGCAAACTTTATGTTTTCCCTTAGCAAGGCATGCTGCAGAAACACAACCTACATAGCCAAGACCGAAAATATTTATTCTCATAAATAATACCTACTTAATTTGAAGATTTTTATTCATTATTAAAAAATTGGAAACTAGTATCCTTATAAAAAGTTAAATTCAATTCTACTGTTCTCAGGTTTTACATTCATTATATATTCATTCCGGCTTTTCCGATTAACCATTACTTCACTGCCATTTTGAAATATCTTAAAAAGCCCGCCATTTTTTTGGGTGTTAATTATCAAACTGAGTTCCTGATCATAAAGATTTGGATCAGTGGTAATTTTTAATTCGTAACTTGATTCAAATTTACTATCATCAAGTAAATTCAAGGTAGCTGATTCAAATTCTGTTTTATATTTCAATACCTGGACTATTGGGGCAATCCATATTTTGGATTTATTAGAATCAAGATATTTGATGAGATTTAATAATTGTTCCTCAGCGAAACAATTATTAAACCCGGTCAATAATTCTTTTAAAAAGTCAATAATATTCTGATTACCAATTTTGTGAAAAATTAATTGTTGATGTCTTTTATTTGCAACTGTGTCCTCAATTAACTTTTCCCATTTTTGCTGGTTGAAATTTGAATTTAATTCTATCCCGGAATTTTGGCTGCTGTACAAATCAATTAAATGATACTTAGGTAAAATTTCCTTAAACTCATCAGAAGCCTTTCTCCATCTTTTCCCATTCCATTTTTCTCCACCACCGGAGGCAAAAACGTTTAACTTACTTTCATTCGGGTACAATTTCCAAATTAGTTTTGAAACTTCACCAATCTCGTATTCAGCCTCCTCAACATTCTTTGCACCACGATGATGCATAGTATGGTTACCAATTCTATGCCCCATCAATGGGGCTTCATTTTCCCAAAAATTTTTATGTCTATTATAATTGATAAAGTGATTATTCCGACCCGGGTTTGTCATAAATGTTGCTTTAAGTCCAAACTGGTTCAACAATGGAATAACAAATTTAACATGTGAGTCAAGGTTATCATCAAACCTGAGACTGACCGCACAATCAAAGTTGTTGTACCATTTCGCAATTTCAGGAATAATTATTCCTTTTAAATCATTGGGCACTGGTTGATCAACTGAAGGTGAAATCATTTCTATCAAATTATCATTTAAAGTATTATTCATGCGCCTAAATTCTTATCGAGATTTAATTATGGAAAACGTTTAACAATTTTTGGTCCAATCATCTTTGTAATTAAACTCGGTGTCATCTTCCAGACCTTCTCAAACATTTGCCTCTTAGAACTTCTTTTAACATTGTATTCCATCTTTTGAACAGTTTGAGGATAATATTGGTAATAATAATTGTACTGTGTTCCTCCCCAGCCTTGGCGGAACTGATCAGCTTCACCTGATTTTGGCAGCCTTCCTGAATGACAAATATTTATTCCTTCAAGAGAAAATTTTTTGATAATCTCCCAGTACAAAGAATAAATTAAATGAAACACGTCAGAGCCAGGATCGCTTGTGCATGAAAATGGAAGTGAAATTGTATCTTTAAATTCTTTAACCATAGTTGCCGCAACAACTTTATTATTATATCTAAGTATAGCAATAGAATACATACCTGATTCAACGAGATCCCTGATCCAGCTTTTGCCGGTACAAGGGATTCCTTTTCTCTGATGATGCTTGAATAGAAACTCATAAAACTCATTTATGTTTTTTGAAGGGAATTCCATTTCATATTTGAAATTTTTTCCTTCTTCAACTTTCTTCCTGTTGAACTCAGAAATTTCGTTCCATACTTTATCTAAATCTTTGTTCAGCGATAATTCTTTGTTGCAATAATTTTCATCTGTACTTAGTAGTCCATCGACCTTATGTTTATACTGTTTAAATGTAATCCTTGAATTATCGTACTTACCAGCAAGTTCAATAGCTTTATCAAGAAGTAACTTTTCAGCTTCAGCATCAGTTGAAACTATTCCTCCTGCAACTGCGAATGGTACCGACATCAGAAGATTTTTATTATGCGATTTTTTCAGATTATAAAGAGGTAAAATTCCTTTTATCTCATTTCCTTCATAGGCAACAACAGGATAGAAATCAACCTGGTAATGCTTTTTTAGAACATCAAACCATTTGAAACTTTGCCAGGCAATTGCCTTTGGCTGCTCGTTAATAAATGATTCCCAGGCTTCTCTTTTACTTTCATCAACAATTTCAATTCGCATAAAAACCCCTAATTGGTTTCATTTAATTCATTAATAATCATCTTGAATTTCCCGGATTTTGTCGGTTCGATTTTTTCAACGTATTTAACAGTAAGTTTGTTATCAGTCGAAAATTGATCATAAAATTTATTTACGATAAGATTATGAGTTTCATCGTTGTAGTTTTTACCTTTTTCAATTTTCATTTCTATATCTTTGTTTTTCATGTACCTGATCTGGAAGCGATTAATTCTTGATGCAAGTTTACCTTCCATAAAAAATCTACACCAGACATTTGGAGCAATCATTTTTCCGTCTTTATCAAAAATGACTTCTCCGGTTCGACCAAGAAGATTATTAATCACTTTTAAATGCCTTCCACACTTACAATTACTTTCAACTACTTCTCCTATATCCCCTGTTTCAAATTTTATAAACGGCATTGGAACTTTAACCAATGAAGTAGCTAAAATTTCATTCCCGGTTGCAGAAGAATTACTTTCATCTTTCATGTTTTCAACAAATAACGATTCCTCATTAATGTGCATTGATCCTTCAGGGCAACGGGTTGCAATGTGCCCAACTTCCCTCGTTCCATATATATTTGTCACTTTACATTTAAAGGCTGTCTCAATTCTCTTTTCTTCAAAATCGTATAATGGAGCAGCCCAGGTAATAGCCACATTAGGAGAAGCATCTCCAATTGAAAGATTATTATCAATCATATACTTAGCCAATTCAGACATTGCGGATGTGAATCCCCACAATATTTTGGGTTTAAATTCCATTAACCTTTCATATGATCTCGCGTGATCCTCTTCTCTTAAATTTACTCCAGGTAAAAGTAATTGGCTCCAAACATATCTTCTGAAAGTAGCTATAAGGTTTTTCGTAAGTTCTTCCCTGGACGCTCTTAAAAATCTAACTTCTTTACTTCCTGGATCGGCACAAAACCAGGATTTAATTCTTAACTCATTTGACCAGTTTAAACCAGTTTGAGTTCCATCTTCATAAAATACTGTTGGTGCACCGGTAGAACCACTTGAAGTATTCATTATTAATTTGTGTCTGCTGAATAATGATAGGCCCCTCGGTTTGCCTGGTGCTTGCTTATCAGGATTGATTTTTTTAAGTGAATCAAGAAAACGAACATCCAGCATATCGACGTGATTATCAATTATTTCCTGTCTTTTTAGAGAAGGAATTTTTTTAAAGTCATCAAAATTTTTAATGTCCGCCGGCTTCAGTCCCAAATTATCAAATCGCTTTTTATAGAATGGAACATATTCATAAGAGTAGTTGAGTATGTTTTGCAATTTCTTAAACTGTAACGAGCTCAACTCATCTTTGGAATACCACTGAGTTTTCATCAAACTTCTGTAAGTTGAAGAAATGTTCCTTCTGTTCAAAAAAAAGTTTGAAAGGAAAAAGAGCTGTTTTGTCATGTTAAAAAATTATTTTCTCTATTAATTAATTTCAAAGCTGATTTGAATAGATTCTATGATAAGTATATTTCTTATTGTTAAGAATTCTTTTCAAACTTACTTTTACAAAAATTTCAAATCCTACTTTTTTGGAAAGTTCAATGTTCGACCAATTGTCCCACATTGTTCCTCCATATAATGCCCGGTAACCACGTTCTTTAAGTTCATTAAACATTTTATAACGAAGTATCGATCCGAGTCCCTGTTTCCTATAATCTTTGGAAACAGTGATTTGTTCAGACCACGCCTGATCTTTTCTAAATTTTTTGTCAAGCTCAAGCAAAGGCATATAAACTTTATTAAAAGAAACCAAATTAAACCCTGCAACTTTTTCCCCATCAAGAGCTACTGCACACAAGCCACCATATTTTAGAATAGACTCCATTTTATCAGTCAGCCATTCTTCCATCGATAAAATCTGATCTATGACTTTTTTATCCAAATTGTGACTATCATAAAATTTATATTCAAAAGAAGGATTGCTTTTATTGCTTGGATTATAAGTTCGCAAATCTTTTTTATAAATCAGATAATCTTTCCTTTTGTAAATTTTTTCAAAAGGATAAGTAATCATCTTTTTAACAGCGATTAAAAATCCATAATCGCTAAGATTTCTTTTAAATTTTTTAAGTAATACGTTCAATAATGTTTCTGATTAATGAAAATCAATCTTTCTCAATATGTCCCTTCCAGTTTGGATGAGGTTCAAAATTAAGATTTCTGAATTTCTCGTATGATTTAAGATCAAAATCTTTATCTCCATCAATGATTTTAATATCATCAACACTTCCAAAAAAGAGTGGCTGCGAAGAATCTACTGTTTTGTATGTGTTGTTGATCAATGGAATTTTCTTATAATCAAATCCCATCAAAGTTGCACCGACTGTATCTATTGCCAATGCATTATATCCTGCCATCATAACCCCAGGATAAACAGGATCGCAATTTACAGGACCATTTTTTTCACCACCGATAATTCCATCTACAACATGGAAATGGTTTCTTTGCGGCGTATCCTGAATTTTTCCATTTTTATCCGCATAAAAAACAATCCGGTTTACATCGTGAAGTGTGCGCCATAAAGTATCATTCCCATACCACATTGCTTCATATACATCATCTTTAAACGGTACTATGTAATGAGTATTCCACCATAATTTTTTAGCGGTTGCAAAAAAGAATTTTACCGGGACAAAAGCATTGGAATGTATTCTGTCATTTAATTTTACTGCGATTCGTTTTCTGAATGATGGATTTATATATTGATCTCCACCTTCAGAAGGTGAACCAATAATAAAATGCGGCATTGTATCTTTAAGTGCCGGAATTCCAAAATAATTTTTCTGAGCAAGTGTTATTGCAGTTCTTCTGTGAGTCTTAAATTTTGCAATTCCTATGACTGCATCAGCCTGCAAAAAAGAATTCGGAATTAAATATTCATGTTTACCTTCAGAATGATGTTTGTACATTACTTTAGGATTGCAATAAACGATACGGAGTTTTTTAGGGTCAATATCCTTAAAGGCACTCTTATCACCAACGTTTACCCAGGTATATCCCAAAGGATCTTTTTCAATTCTTTCTCTTCCCCATTTTCCATACATCCATGTTCTCACTCCCTGAACAATTCTCATGTCAAAGCATTCAATGGGAACATTTGGATTTTTTTCCCGAACCCAGTCAAGCATCTTATCTATTTGACTTATTTCATAAGCTTCTTTAAATCTACCAAACAAAACCTGAGAGTCACCAATAACTATTTTACCTGATCCATTTAATGCCTTTAAAACATAATCAAGAACTGGGCGCATGACAGATGCGTGAATTATTATTGAGAAAACTTCTTTACCATCCATGTGATAATGTCTGACAGTATTCGGCTTAAGAAATACATGCATACCGGGTTTAACAATATCTTTAAAGGGATTCCAGTTAGGTTTATTAAAGTTTTCCTTATCCAGCCCGGATTTATAAAGCATTTGTCTTACGTGATCGTATATTTTGTTGTTTGGGTCTAAATCATTTCCTTCATACTCGGGATATTTAACCGGCGGATTAAATGGTACCTCCCTTGGATAGTTTTTTGATTCGAAAAATTCAACTGCAACTGTATTATTATTTATTGTCATTTATTATTCCGTTTATATAATGAACTGAGTTTTTAATTAATTTGTGATTCTTGGAAATTAAATTACAGAAGAAAAGAATAAGTTTTAATTTAGTAAAAAAATAACATTCGATAATAATAAATCTCTGTTAAATTTTACTACCACAAATTAAGGTAAAACCAGTTCACTCATCTGTTTTTAAAATAGCTTGATACATCTCTTGGTAAAGCATTCCAGTATTGACCAGCGTAATTTGTTTTAACATATTTTAGAAAATCAGCATAATATTTTACGGGAAATTCTTCCAGCTTAGATTCATTTTCAAAATTTATATAATCCGGATGAACGTTCAGAAGTACCATACCATCATTTTCAGCTATCCATTTAAGTTTTTTTATCCAGATATCCGGTGATTTTTCATTCATCAGAATAAACAAAGTAAAATCCTGAACGAGTGTGTATGGCATTTCAACATACCCACCTTTTCCATTTTGACCATTCACCCAAAACGGAAAAATTGTCCCAACACTATCCGGTTGAGGCTCAAACGGATCAGTGTCAAATGTTGAAAGATCATATTCAATATTTAAATCACCAATCCATTCTAAATTATGATGCATTGCCGGCGCACGAAAACCAACTGCATTCCAATCTTTTATATACTTATTAATTTTCACAGATCTCTGATTAAAAATTTGCCTGTTCTTAAATAATTTACCATCGTGGTTTAATCCGTGAACACCAAATTCAAATTCATTTTGCCATATTTTATCCAACAATTTTTTTTCTACCTTGTAATCTCTTTCAGGAACAAAATTAAAAGAAGATACGAAACCAAGTTCTTTTTCAATTCCCATTAACATTTCGACTCTATCATAACCTCTTTTATGTTCAACATCATGAGTAAGAACAAACGCAAATTTCTTTCCACCTTTCCATCCGGTCCAATTTCCAGGTTTCTTTTCACTATCGGGCAATATTGGCCAAACGTCCGACACCACTTTAATCTTTCTTCTTATTAAAAATCTTCGCAGGGAAATTTGAAAAGAACGTGGAATAAGTGGCTTAAGTAGGTAAAATAATTTTTTCAATTCTTAAATCGAAATTTCTCAGTATATATGAAACGGGGATTCTTAAAGAATCCCCGTAAAAGAGTTTATTAATGAGTTACGTATTTAATGTATCTAGCCCAACCAATCCAACTAAAGCGTTTGCTTAAGTCTGGAATTGGCTGTCCATTTTCAAGTGGAAATGCCCAGGCATGTTTTACAACATTCTGGTTTTGACACTCGACAGGATATTCAAAACCCACAATATTTTTTATCTGGCCGCAAGGATCAGATTCTGGACCATAAGCTAAAATTAAAACTTTATCTCCACATCCCGGTTCATAATCTTCGCCATTTGCATAAGCTGCAGCTACAATTTGTTCTCTTAGTTGAGCATCGTGTGGAAAATAATCCGGAGCACTTGGGTTTTGCCAGTTTGAAATCCCTCCGTCTGGTTGAAGAAGATTCCAGATAGCAGCCTGTACCGTATAAGTATCCCAACCTGGTTCCCTATGATTAATAACCCAATTTACTAGATCTAAGTTTTCAGGTTTTTCTAAAAACTCAGAACAAGTTGGTAAATCTTCAGAATAAGAACTTATGAATTGAACATCTCTGGCAGAACCGTTACTGATTGGTCTGGCATTGTCCATGCCCCATCCATAGTAATAACCAAGGTTATTGAAATCTGCACCAACGGTATAGTCTTCGTTACTTTCCGGTGTCCATTCAGGTGTCATATTATCAATACCAGGCAAAGAAGGAAGAAGCACCGGATCTCCTGATGCCATATTGCCTTCAACAACTGCATGAATTGCCAAATAAATGTCGCTATAATAACTTGGGACACTTACCATATACTCAACTGAAGTAACATGATTATGATTTCCTTTATATGGAAAATGATTTAACCAAGGCTGAAGAGTCCAGGTTCTTGGGAAAAAGAATGGATGAATAACAGCAGCAACATGAGTTTTTGTTATTGTCCAGCCAGGTTCTGTCATGTTATAAGTTACTTTAATTTTATGTGTACTTTGGATATAATCAACACAAACTTCACCAACCACTATATTTCTTCCTGCAACTAAATTAATGCAGGTATTCGCACCGGGATTATTCAAATTAATCTCAGTCATTGTAATTTTTTCTAATGTCTGATTTTGATCAGAATTAGTGTCAGGAGAAACCACTTCATCACTATTCTGACATGCACTGAACATCAGGAAAAGAAATAAAATAAAGAAACCAGTTTTCATTTTTTTCATAAATTTGCCCTCACTATTATGAATTTAATTTTGAGTATTAGTTGGATTGATCAACTTATTCAATTTTAAAGCCAACAAATCTTTCGAATTTCTTCAATAATCAAAGTATATACATACTTTAATTCTAATTATGAGACACTAATTAATCTGTCGTAAAGATTTGTAACACTGCTTTATTTTTAATCCAATTTGAAATAGGAGTAAAAATTTTTGCCTTAAGCTCAGAAAATTTTGAGGATTTAGTCTGTGAAAATCTGCACCCAGATAGTTACCACTTTTCAACCCACGTGTTTGTAAAGAGTATTACCAATCAATTTTAAGATGAAAACAGGTGAGCGACTAAAAATAGTATTATGAAAGCCCTGGGTTTGAATGTTTGCAGGAAGGAATTCTTTTTTTTCGATATTGTAGCGGGTCGTATAAATTGTTAATTCGTCTGTGTTCCAGCCAAGTTTGAATCTTTGTAGACCTTCATGTCCCAATTCAGTTCTACCAAAGTCAAACTCTTCAAATCCTTCAGCAAGATATTTTTTTATTGCTTCCCACATTACAAAATTGTTACCTCTTAAATTAAAATACTTTGAATAAGATGCTCCAAATTTGTAAATAAGTTTTTTTCCAAACTTCAAATAGATTGCACCTGCAATATAATCTCCATCTTTTTCTGCTAATAAAATATCTCCCATTCCAACTTGAATTACATTTTTCAATAAATTGTTAAAAAATGAATATGGTTGAGGGGGTAAACCATGTTTCTTTCTCGTTTCACAATTCATATCAAAAAAGATATTCATCCCTGAATCATCATTCATAATCTTTAAAACCAATTTTGCTTTTTTCGCTTTTTTGATATTGCGTTTCGTATTCTCAGAAAATGTTTTTAGCAAATCATTTTCACTTTTATCAAGCTTTAATACATGTCTTAAATCAGTTCGATATTGTTCGGTTTCGAAAGGAAAATTTTTTGTACTTGCCCTGAATTCAACATATTTCACTTTTTCTTTTTCGGAATACTTCATTACTTCTTTAATTATTTCCGATGAGGATTCTTGTTCTTTAAAAAGTGGTTCACAAAAATCACTAAACGGCAAAGACACTGCACGTCTCCCTGTTAACCAGCTTTTCACAAGCATCATTGGGATAACCGATTGAAGTTTACCATTTTCAAAGCGGGTAAAATATGAAGGGGTAAACTGATATGAATCTACAATAACTTTTGCCCATTCCTTTGAATGGAAAAAAGAATAATCTTCTAACTCAAGTATTTGCTCATTCCAATCATCTACTTCGATTGGGTTAAGAACTTTTATCCCGTTAATTTTCTGACCTCTTGTTTATAGCATCATAATAATATGATTCAATCTTATCTACTATGCTCTCAATTCTAAAATTATTTTCGGCTGATATTCTTGCGTTTTTAGCAAGTTTTTTTTTCAATTCTTCATTCCCAAAAATATTCTTAATAGCATTGGATAAACCTTTTGCATCACCTCTTGAAATTACAATTCCATTGACCCCATCTTGAACAACACTTTTAGGTCCCCTTGCATCTGTAACAACAACAGGAAGCTGATGTGCCATTGCTTCAACAAGCACAGTACCAAATGATTCTTTATCTGAAACAAGTGCAAAAACATCTGCAGCATCATATAATAGATGCTTATCTTCATCGCTAATAAATCCAAGAAATTTTATACTGTCGGCTACTTTCAAATTTTCTGCAAGAATATTACATTTTTCAACCATTCCCTCGTCACGTCCGGCAAACACAAGAATTGTTTCAGGAAATGCTTGTTTTATTTCCGGCAGTGCCAGTACTAAAAGATCTGGTCTTTTATTATCGTCAAGATTTCCGACAAAAAGAATTACTTTTTTATTTGCCAAATTAAATTTAGAAATAACAGGAGCCGGATCCTTTTTTACATAGGATTTTCCCTCAGCAGCGCTGGGAATGATTCTTAATTTCTTCTCACTTTTAACTATTTCAAAAAATCTTTCTTTTTCATACTCATTAAGAGCAAAGATCAAATCACTAAATCTTAATACAGTAAACTTCGCATAAAAATCGTAACTGCTATAAACAAATGCTTTCAGCTTATTTATTTCACCGGGCTCAAAGAATGGTCCTTGCCCTTGTAAAACATTTACTGATGATTTCATTTTCCCAAAAAATGCAGAAATATCGCACAAGGGATGTCGATAAGAATGGTAGTGGATGACATCATATTTATGTTTTAACAGATGAGGAATCATTCCTGGGACAATACTCATATGACCTATATTCAAAATACTATTATACCTGAAAACATGTACTCCATCCACATCTTCCATTTTAGGTACGGTTAATTTAGGACGTGATGCATGATCTTTGTAAGCAGTAATTACATCAACTTCGTGACCACGATTAGAAAGTTCATCGGCAATGTATTTAGCTTGTGTAGAGACTCCACCGATGCTTGGATAATAATAAGGAGTAACGTGAGCGATTTTTAATTTTTTCAATAATCCGTCAATTTTGTTTTAAGTTCGATGTGAAAGGGATTTATAATGATTTTAACTTCTGAACCCGCTGGGAAGATTTACGATTCTGTCTTCTAACAAAAGAGAATTATCAATATTACCGCATTGACAATTTTTATACATATCCAATTTATTCATCAGTCTCCAAATTGGACGAGTCTGCACACCATTTTCGTTTGTGTATTTTAAAAATTCATCCCTTTCATTCCTATCTTTTAATTTAATTGCATTTAACCAGTAGTTTGATTTTGCAGATTCGGGTTCTGAAAAAAATTCAATCTCTGAATTTTTAAAATAATTACGATAAAGATTTGCAGTTTCACGTTTATTAGAAATAATTTTATCTATGTATTCAAATTGCGCAACTCCAATTGCAGCATTCACATTTGTCAGGCGATAGTTGTAAGCAACAACATCATGAATAAATTCCCATTTGTGAGGTACCTTTCCAGTTGTGGTAATGTGCTTAGCTTTCCTGGCAAATTCCTCATCATCAGTAACAATCATTCCACCGCCACCTGTAGTTACTGTTTTATTTCCATTATAACTTATTGTTCCAGAGTGTCCAAATTTTCCTGTCCGCTTTTCTTTATATTCTGAACCAATAGATTCAGTTGAATCTTCGATTACTTCCAAATTGAATGATTTGGCAATTTCATTTATCTCGTCAATTCTACATGGATGTCCAAATGTGTGCATCGGAAGAACTGCTTTAATCTTTCTGTTTGAAATTTTATTTACGCAAATTCCATCAACCATTTTGCAGTTATTTTTTAGAAAATCCAGAAGTTTTTGAGGTGACATTCCCATTGTGTCAATATCTACATCAACAAAAACCGGGATTGCACTTGCATGAGAAATTGCATTCACCGTTGCAACAAATGTTAAAGGTTGTGTGATTACTTCATCACCAGGTTCAATACCCAAAAGCTGTAATGAAACCTGGATAGCAACCGTTCCGTTAACCACAGCAACTGCGTATTTCGTACCGATAAATTCAGCATTCATCTCTTCAAATTTCGAAACATATTCGCCAACATATGATACAAAAGTTGTGTCAATACAGGCATTTAAATATTTTTTTTCATTTCCTAAAAAAACCGGTGCATGCAATGGGACAAAATCTGAATTGCCATATAAGTCTTTAATAAAATCTACAGTCTCTTTAAACATTATATTATTAACTAACCTGTTTAAGTTTAATAATTAACTCTAATCTTAATTGAGGTTGGGAATGGACTATTTTATACATTATATAAATCAGATTTATATAATTGCATATGTTCTTCAAGCCACTGAATTGTTGATCGCAGTCCTTTTTCCAGATTGTATTGAGGTTTCCATTCAGTGAACTGGCTGATTTTTGAATTATTACAAACCAGTCTTTCCACTTCGCTGTTAGCCGGTCTGATTCTTTGCTCTTCTGATTCAATTGAAACTTCTATTTTCATAACATCTGAAATCATTTTGATTAAATTTTTAATGCTGATTTCATGATTCATTCCAATATTTGTTACTTCTCCAAATAATTTTTCACTTTTATAAATATTAAGAAATCCTGAAACTGTATCCAGAACAAAAGTTAAATCCCTGGTTGGTGTAAGATTTCCCAACTTTAGTTTTGTCTTTCCATCCAACAACTGGCTTATAACTGTTGGTATGATCGCTCTGGCAGATTGACGTGGACCATATGTGTTGAACGGTCTAACAACTTTTACTGGTAAATTAAATGATCTGAAAAAACTTATTGCTAATTGATCTGCAGAAATTTTAGTTGCTGAATAAGGCGATTGACCAACCATTGGATGCTTTTCATCTATAGGAACATATTGAGCAGTTCCATAAGTTTCACTTGTAGAAGTAACTAAAACCTGTTTAAGACCCAACTCCTTTGAAGCTTGCAGAACATTATAAGTTCCGGTAACATTAGTTTCGATGTATGCTTTAGGGGAAACATAAGAATAAGGTATTCCTATTAGAGCAGCAAGATGAAAGACTGCTTCATTTCCTTTCAATGAATTCAGCACAGAATCGTAATCCCTGATATCACCAGTTACTACATTTATCTCATTTTTGAATTTTGATTCTTCAAGCCAGCCCCAATTGTTTTTAGAATTATACCTGACAAAAGCGGTTACATCAAATCCCTCCTGAACTAATAATTCAGTTAAGTGAGATCCGATAAATCCACCTGCGCCGGTAACTAAAACTTTGCTCATTCTTTTGCTCCGATAAATTGTTTTGCAGCTTCCTGTGCTTCACTGTAGTCATCCATTCTTCCAATATCGAGCCAATATTCAGTTAAATCATATTTCATTATTTTTTCATTTTCAGCAAGTAACTTTTTAATTAATAAATCCATTCCAAAATATTCATCTTCAGGAAAGTATTTAAAAATTTCTGGTTTCATTACATAAATACCGGCAAGTATATAATTAATTAAATCTGGTTTTTCTTCAATTCCTGTTACACGGTCACCATCAAAAAAAATGTTTCCAAAATCAAACGGCGTTATTTCTTTTTTAACAGAAATAGTAAGCAAAGAATCCTGGCTGGTAGCGAAATTATAAAGTTGGTCAAACTTAACAAGGCTTAGAATATCACCATTCATTGCAATAAATGGTTCCGTAAGTTTATCTTTCAACAACAACAACGGTCCTGCAGTGCCTAGTGGTTTATCTTCTTTACTGATTGCAAGCTTTACTCCATACCTTGAACCATCTCCAAAAAAACCTTCGATGTATTCTGATTTGTAATTGGTTGCCAAATAAATTTCATCAAATCCAAACTCTTTAAATCTTTCAATCTGAATTTCCAGAATTGATTTTTCCCCGATTGGGAGAAGTGGTTTTGGAATTATTTCTGTAAAAGGTTTAAGCCTTGTTCCTAATCCTCCGGCTAAAATTACAGCTTTCATACTATCTGCCTAAAAATTTATTAATAAAAATTTCTTCAATGGATAAAAGTGAACCGAGGTTTATTAGATTTCAATTCTTGACAAAAACAATTTGATAAAATTTTCCTGGTAATTTAGAAAGTAAGTTTATTTATTTAGATAGTACATTAAACTTTTACCTTATCAATTGTCTTAAGTCCATTATTTTTTTTTAATTTCATAAACCCTGCCTTCTTTGTGCTGCTTTCATAGCCGTAACCATATCCGTATTTATACCGGTATGAATATGATTTATCTATCTCAGCAGCATTCGCGATTACACCACGAATCTTCAATTTTGATTGTTTCAATTCCTGGATTCCTGCAGCAACAGCAACTTTAAAGCTGATCAGCGGACGAACAACTATAACAACGTTTTTAACTATTTTTCCAAGAACTAAAGTATCAACAACTCTTGTAACAGGCGGAGTATCAATAAAAATATAGTCGTATTCGGAATAATTTAATGAATCTATAAGTAACTGCATTCTTTCTGAACTAAGCAGCGCTGCTGAATTTTCTCTAATTCCGCCAGCGGGAATAATATCTATTCTTTTCATAACTTTTGTATAAATAGAAGGCGGAACTTCCTTTTCAAGGTAATCTACCAAACCAGGTGTATCAAGGGATAAATTGAATAACTTCGTAAGTTCGGCTTTCCTCAAATCGCAATCAATTATCAATACTTTTTTATTTTCCTGTGCAAATGTGATTGCAAGGTTCGAGACGATTGTTGTTTTCCCTGTATTTTCTTCGCAGCTGGTTATCAGCATTATTTTTTCATTTCTATCAGCTTGCAAAAGCAGTTTAGTTTTAAGAACTCTAAAAGACTCTTTAATACCTGAATGATTTTCCATCAGAGTTACAAACTTATCACGATTCTCAGTAGAGTTTTTCATTTTCTTCAAAACATCATTTGGATACTTAGGCAATATTGCCAGTACTGGCAGCTGAATATCCTTCTCCAGATCATCAATGCTTATCAATTTGCTGTTTTTAAGTTCTACTACAAAAATACCCATCAATCCAATAAATCCACCGAGAATAAATGCGACCATCATTATAAGTCGCTTATTAGGAGCTACAGGATTTAATGGTTCTTCTGCCTGATCAACAATAACGATATCCTGAAGCTTTGAAACTTCTGCCATTCTCATCTCTTCACGTTTATCCAATAAAAGTGTAAACATTTTTTCATAAACATCTTTTTGTCTTAGTAATCTTGCAAGCTGACTTTCCTGTGAAGGTAATTTCTGCAACCTGACTTCATAACGTGACATTATATTAGTTATTTTTAGTAACTTTTTCTGCAATGTATTGATTATGATTTGATATGAGGAAATACTGTTTTGGTTGTAACTTGCAAGTTTTTCTTTTGCAGATTTTATCTGTTCATCTAGGTTTTTCACATCAGGATGATTTTCATTTTTTTTCTGTAAAAGTTCAAGCCTCTGTAATTCCAAATCCGAGATTTGTTTGAGCAGTGTTGCAAAAGGTGAATTTGAATTAGCTCCAGCCTGGTTATCAATGTACGATGGGTCAAAATAACCCTTTGTCTTTAATTCATTTGTTAACTGTTCAACTTTGTTTTTATAATCGGAAAGCTCCAGATCAGTTTTCAGCTTTTCCGCCTCAAGAGAACTCATATTAGATATAAGCTCTTGTGAGCTTTCATCAATAGAAATTATTTGTCCGCTGGCTTTGAAGCTGCTCAAATTATTTTCAGCTTCAGCTAATTTGGTTCTTATTTCTTCAAGCTGATCATCAACAAATTTAAAAGAATATCTAATAGTCTGCTTTTGTTGGTCAATACGGGCTTCTCTATAATTTTCAACAACAGAAGTAACTATTGTTTTAGCTGCAAAAGGAGAAACAGATCTGAAACTGATTGAGAACACATTCGTCTTGCCAACTTTTGAAACCCTTATCTTATTCGATAATACATCAATCATCACCTGGTAATTTTTAATCACAAAATAAATTTTGCTGCCTATTGGAGCATCATCCCAGGCAATGTTAAATGAAAACCAATCGCTTATAATTTTTGAACCTGGTTTTAAATAATTCAATGAATCGTTGCTAACATTTTTATTTGCGGCCGCATCGCTGGTCTCTATCAAAGAATTGTTTGTTGCATTGTGTAATTCAAATAAATTTCTCCCTTTTTTCACAACATAAAAACTTCTGTCATCAACATTTTTAGAATATATTTTTACTTGTGAAATTTCCGGCAGTGGAAATTTTAAGGTTTTTCTATAATTATTTCCTTCATTTGGAAAATCGATAAAAACATTTTGCAGATTAACAGATGTGCCGCTTGGAGTAACAGCTTTTGTAAGGTTAAAACAAAGACTAAGTTGTTTTATTACTGCACCAAGTACTTCATTTGTTTTTACTAATTGGAGTTCAGTTTCGATTTCATCCTGAGTTTGTAACTTCAATATTTCGTAAAAATCACTTGAAGATGATTTTTTATCGCTTGTTTCCTTTTTAAGAAGTGCTTCTGACTCATAAATGGGGGCAGTTGATCGAACGTAAATATATCCGATTATAAGCGAAAGAATTATAGAAAAAATTATAAATAATTTTCTTCTATAGATTATATGAAATATCTCGAGAATCGTTTTTTCATTTTTAACTGGATCAGACATATTCTTTAGATTACTAACCTTTTCATTTAAATATTTTTACACTTAATACTAATTTTAAAAGTTTTCTACCTAACAAATAATGCAACGGCTGTAACAAGAGCTGCAATTATAGAAACAACTAATGAAAGCCTTCCAGGATCAGCCCAAAATGATCGAGGTACAACAATCTGATCTCCGGATTGCAGTCCAATATCAGAAGCAGTATTTCCTTCCTCAATTATGCTTTCGATATCCAGTTCAATTTCCTTATCATTTCTAAGGATAAATAAATTATCCAGATTTGCTGCATTTGTATAACCACCAGCAAGTGCTATAATACCTGTTAAGTTTTCCGTTTCAGTTACAAAATAATAACCGGGATTTCTTACCTCACCATGAATATTGATTCTAAAAAGTGCCAATACCGTAATATCAGGTTTTCGATATAACGAATCATATTTTGATATAATTTCAGATTTTATCAATGTAAAATCCCGACCAGTTGTATTGATTATTCCGATATAGGGTAATTGTAACTTGCCCTCGGGCTGCACATAATAATCACCGGAAATCTTATCGGTTATATCCAAAAAAGTTACCCGAACACCATCACCCGGATTAAGTTTCTGTGCAATAGACGCACCAGAAAAAAACAGGTTCAAAAAACTGAACAATAAAATTATATTATTTCTCATCAGCCATATTGACGGGTTTAACAAAATAAAATTATAGAAAGGTTTTAATTTTAATTTAGAAAATTAAAACCATCATGCAATCGGAAAATTGAATAATCAAATGGGAAAAATGACATTTTTCGCACTATTACAATATTCATACCACCAAAAACCAACAAAATCTTATTCTTCCTGCCATATATATAGTTAAAAATATTAAAATGAGAAAACCGATTATTTCTGATTCATTACATGACGGGAAAAATAGAACAAACGCGCTAGGTTATTTACTAATATTCTTCATTAATATTCAGTCATTAAAAATAATCTGTTTAACCATCATTAATCGAATTTTTATTATCTGTTATTTACTTTTTTAATCCTTGGGAAAACATTAGCACACTAATTGTAGCAGTGACTTACTTTCTTAATAAATTCAAATTTCTTTTACATTCGACAACAGTTTAGTGATTAATACTGGAGGAAAAAATGAAAGTTCCTTTTCTAGATCTTAAAGCTCAATATAATTCAATTAAAGAAGAAGTTAATCCGGCAATTCAACAAGTTCTGGATAACACAGCTTATATTCTTGGTAAATCAGTTAAAGAATTTGAAAGTGAATTTGCAAAGACTCATAATACTTCATTCTGTATAGGAACCAGTTCTGGTACAGATGCCAATCATCTTGTTTTATGGTCTTTAGGTATTGGACCTGGGGATGAGGTGATTATACCTGCAAATACATTTATAGCAACAGCATGGGGTGCGACATTATGCGGTGCAAAACCAGTGTTTGTAGATTGTCATCCTGAAAGTTATAATATCGATCCAGCAAAAGTTGAAGCTGCAATTACTGATAAAACAAAAGCTATTGTTGCTGTTCATCTTTATGGACAAGCTGCAGATATGGATGCTTTGAACATAATTGCAAAGAAACATAACTTAATTCTTGTAGAAGATGCAGCCCAAGCACACCTTGCCGAGTACAACGGTGAAAAAGTTGGTGGGTTATCAAATGCTACATCCTTCAGTTTTTATCCAGGGAAAAATCTTGGGGCCTATGGAGAAGCTGGTGCCGTTGTAACAAACGATGAGCAACTTGCAAAAAAAATAACAAAACTTCGGGAACATGGTCAATCCGAGAAATATTATCATGATTCTTTCGGACATAATTACAGAATGGAAGGAATTCAAGGTGCCGTGCTTGGTGTAAAATTAAAACATTTAAATGAATGGACAGATGGAAGAAGAAAAGTTGCGAAAAAATATTCTGAATTACTTGCATCTCAAAAAAACATTCAACTTCCTGTAGAGATGAATTATGCTAAACATGTTTATCATCTTTTTGTAATTAAAGTGACTGGTGAAAGCCTGGTTGAAAGAAAAGAGAAAAGAGATTTGTTACAAAAATTTCTTACAGAAAAAGAAATAGCGACTGGATTGCATTACCCGGTTCCACTTCATCAACAAAAATGTTTTGAAAATTTAGGATACAAAAAAGGTGATTTCCCTGTTACTGAAGAGCTTGCTGAAACAGGCTTGTCTCTACCAATGTTTGCTGAATTAACAGATAGTCAAATAAAATATGTAGCTGAATCAATTAATGAGTTTTTTAATACACTAGATATTATTGGAACTAAGGAAAAGAAACATTCTTTTGCATAAAAACACAACAAGAAGTTTGTCTCATTAATATTATGATTCAAAAAATGATTTCTCATTTTGAAACTAATAAAAGATTAAAGCAAGTGTTTCATCAGTTTAATGTTTGTTTTAATAATTGCTTTTATGGCATAATTTCTGTTTTGAACACAATATTAAATTCTCCCCCCTTTGTGAAGGGCATATTAACACAATCAAAATAATAATGAAAAGAATACCTGCTTTTAAATATTTATTCGGTATCGGTGACATTACAGTAATATATGCAACATTTGTGATATCTATGTTCATGCTAAGAACGGATAAAAGCCTTAGTTTTCTGGAATTCAATGTTCAAGCTTTACCATATTCATTCATTTTCTTTGGGCTTTCGTTGGCTTTTCTTGTTATTTTCCAATACAATGGATTGTACCGGGTAAACGTTTTAATTACCAGAGCTTCACATTTGTCAAACATTTTTAAAGCTCTATACTACGGAGCATTAAATGTCATCTTGATTTCTTTATTAATTGAAAATTCAAAAATAATTGACTCACGATATCTTATTTTCATGTTTGCAGTAATTGGTGTTCCCCTAATTTATTTAGTGAGAGTTGAGATATTAAGATACTTGTTCCTTAGGTATAGTCAGTCTGGGTTCAAACGAGATGTAATCATTCTTGGTGATGGACGTGCGGGAAAAATACTTGCTACGAAACTTATGTATGAAAATCCAATTGGTCTAAATATTCTAGGCTTCGTTGATGCAGATAAACCAATAGGAACCGAAATTGTTATTGGTAAAAAAGTTATTGGTCATTTTAATGAAATTGAAGAGGTGATGAGTAGATATCATGTTGATGAATTACTAATAGCAGTTGATGATAGTGAAAATGAAAATGTTCTTGCTCTAATTGATAAATGCAAAGAATTTGATGTAAATATTCGTGTTTCATCAGAATTGTTTCATATTGTTGCAGAAAGGCTTGCTACTGAAAAATATGCCGATATTCCTGTAATTGATGTTACTGCTCATTATAACAATGTAATTACCATGGTAATGAAAAGAATTTTCGATTTACTATTTGCGAGTTTTGCACTCATTGTTCTTTCACCAGTTATGTTTTTTATTGCTTTAATGGTGAAACTATCTTCCCCCGGACCAATTTTCTTCAGACAGGTTAGGGTCGGAAGATTCGGTAAAGAATTCAGTTTTTATAAATTTCGTTCTATGAAAGTTATCAAAGGCGAAGATGAAGATCGTAAAAAGGAAATGATAGACTTCATGAATGATAACAGTGGAAACATACGTACAAAGATTATTAACAATTCCAGAGTTACCTGGATAGGAAATATTATTCGCAAAACTTCACTTGACGAATTACCTCAGCTTTTTAATGTACTTAAAGGAGAGATGAGCCTAGTTGGACCAAGACCTTGTTTACCATACGAATTTGAAAACTATGACGAATGGCAAAAGAGAAGAGTCAGTGTTATACCTGGTTGTACAGGTGTGTGGCAGGTTTGGGGTCGTAGTTCAGTTTCATTTAAAAGAGAGTGTGGTGCTGGACTTGTACTATATAAATAACATGTCTCCTTGGTTCGATCTGCAGTTAATCTTCCAGACCATTCCTGCAATGTTGACCGCCCGGGGAGCCAAGTAAAAAACCGTTAACTTTTTTAAAGTTAAAAAAAGGAGTGCTCTATTATGAAAATAGGGGTCATTGGTTTAGGCTATTGGGGTCCAAATCTACTTAGAAATTTCCTTGCTAATCACGAAGTAAACGAGGTAATTGGCTGCGATACAAGAACAGACAGATTACAGTTCATTAAGGAAAGATTTCCTGCAGCAAAACTTATTACAGATTGCCATGAATTACTGGAATCAGATGTTGATGCAATTGTAATTGCTACTCCTGTAAATACTCATTATAATTTTGGAAAAAAAGCTTTAGAAGCAGGAAAACATATCTGGGTTGAAAAACCTTTTACATCTAACACAATACAAGCTGAAGAATTAATTGAAATTGCAGATAAGAAAAATTTGAAGATATTTGTTGACCACACTTTTATTTATAACGGTGCTGTTAGAAAAATGCGTGAGCTTGTAGATAATGATGTGTTGGGTAATGTTATTTATTTTGATTCAGAAAGGATTAATCTTGGATTATTCCAGAGAGATGTAAATGTTGTCTGGGATTTGGCTCCTCACGACCTTTCGATAATGAACTATATTCTTCAAAATCACCAGGTGAAGGCACTTAGCGCTAATGGAATTGCAAATTTTAATGGAAAAGAAAACCTGGCTCATCTTTGCATTTATTTTGAAGATAATTGCTTTGCCCACTTCCATATTAACTGGGTTTCTCCTGTTAAAATCAGACGAATGATTGTTGGCGGCGATAAGAAAATGCTTGTGTATGATGATATGGAAAATTTTGAAAAAATAAAAGTTTACGACAGTGGTGTTGACTTTAAAACACAGGAGAGTATCCACGAAGCTCTTGTTCAATATAGAATTGGTGATATGTTCTCTCCAAAAGTAAACCAGACAGAGGCACTTGCTCTTGGTGTTAATGAATTTATTAACTCGATCAAAGAAGATAGACAACCAATCACAAGCGGAAGGGATGGATTGGCAGTTATTCGTCTTCTGGAAGCAAGTGATAAATCAATCAAAAATATGGGAAAAATTATAGAGATTGATAACTCTATCCTTGTCTGATTTTCTTCCTCATTCTATAAGCTATATAAATAGATTTTTCTGTTTTTTTGAAAATCTATCACCCAATCTTATATACAATTTAATTTGCTTACATTGATTTCAATAATTTGAATTATAAATTTGTACAAGTAATAAATCCATAATATCCTGAAAACAAAACCGGGGAAAATTTAAGATGGAAAAGAAAAATATCAATAATGTTAAACTCGGAAAAGATGTAAAAATTTTCGATTTCGTAAATCTTTACGGTTGTTCAATTGATGATGATACAAAAATCGGAACATTCGTAGAAATTCAAAAAAATGCTACTATTGGCAAAAATTGTAAAATTTCGTCTCACACTTTTATTTGCGAAGGAGTGCATATAGGAAATAATGTTTTCGTTGGACACAATGTGACTTTCATTAATGATAAGGTGCCCCGCGCTGTAAACCTTGATGGCTCAATGCAATCGGAAGAAGATTGGAAAGTTGTTGAAACATTTGTAAAAGATGGTGCTTCAATCGGCTCTTCAGCTACGATAATGTGTGGAGTTATAATTGGTGAATTTGCTGTGGTTGGTGCCGGCGCAGTAGTTACAAAAGATGTTCCCCCAAAAACAATTGTTGCTGGTGTTCCAGCTAAAGTAATTAAAAAATTATAATTAAATATTTTTAAAAAGAAAAGCAGGATTAATTCATCCTGCTTTTTTATTCATATAAGTTTTTAGTACTATGTCAACAATTTAACCAGTGAAAAAACTAAAGCACCAAAATATCCAACACTCAATACAAACTTAGTCAATCCCTTAAAATTCTTTACCTTACTAATTCCAACTGTATAATCTTTAAGTGTCTTATTTTCAGCATAGGAGCTTGCCGAATCCAGAATTGAGTATGGTTTATGAAGGTTTAATATTTTTGATGATCCCATTCTATTGCTCCTAACAAGTATTTTGGAGTTTTCAATTGTTAGAAAAGGTACACAAATAATTATACCAAACGAAATCCCTAATAAAAATAAAAATAATGTACCTGCGTTAGATAATACGTAGATATTACCGGTTATTTTCCAACGTCCGGAATATTTCTATCCCCTAATTTTCCTATTTGTGAGAAGTAAACTATGAATAATATTAATCAATTTTACTCCACAACTGTTAACTTAAGTGGTTACTGAATTTTAATAATCTCAATTCTTCTATTCTGTTTTCTACCATTTTCAGTATTATTATTTCCAATTGGAAACTTATCCCCCATTCCAAAAATTTCAAATTTGGATTTGTCCAATCCACCAAATGTAGAAAAATATTCAAGTACAGCTTTAGCTCTTTCAAACGATAATGTTCTCATATAATTTTCGCTTCCCTGGGTATCCATATGTCCCTCAATTCTCCAGTTCAAATCAGGATGGTTTCGTAGTATGGCAACAATATTATCAAGAATATTTTTGGCTTCAAATTTTATCTGAGAAGAATTCTGATTAAATATTTCATCTGCACTTAAGTTAAACTTATCTGGCAACTCTGCGGCAACAGAATCCGGACAACCATCATCATCATTAATTCCGTTTAATGTTTCAGGTTCATTCGGACATGCATCAATTGAATCCGGTATTCCATCACCATCATTATCATAATCCGGGCAACCATCTCTGTCTGCGAATCCATCAAAATCTTCTGCTTCGTTCGGACATTTGTCAAATGCATCTTCGATTCCATCATTATCATTATCCGGATCTGGACAACCATCATCATCCTGAAATCCGTCTTTGTCTTCGGGTTCATTGGGGCATTTATCAAATTGATCTAATACACCATCGCCATCATTATCCGGATCTGGGCAACCATCATCATCCTGAAATCCGTCAAAATCTTCAGGTTGATCAGGACAAAGATCATCTTTTCCCTTAATTCCATCATTATCAGGGTCTGCACTGCTGAATGGTGAATATGAAATTCCAAACATAAACGTTAGATAGGAATCATTTTTTCCCGCGGCTGCTACATCATCGAGATAATCACTCAACGAAACATTAATGCCTGCAGATATATTCAGACTTAACTTATCAACCGGTAAAATCCTGAATCCTAAATCAAGATTAAAAACTTGTGTGGATTTTGAATACAAACCACGTTCATTTCCATATGCAGGGTTTCCTTCATTATCTTTTGGATCGAACCATAAATTTGAGAAACCAAATGAAGCCTGTGGAAAGAAAATATCATCAATGGAAATTAAATAAATTACACCAAGTCCGAGAGAATAAGCTTTTGTATTAAAAGAAGGAGGTATTGGTTGATTTGGATTGTCTTTTGTTGATATAACTCCACGATCATCTTCACCTGTAATGCTCAGATAACCTAATCTTAATCCAAGACCAAAAGAATGTACTGTGCTTGTCGGGAAAAAATACTCGCCTGAAAGTCTTGATGAAAAACCAGTACTATTTTTTTTGTAATCTGTTAAACCGAGTGTTAAACCACCTTCTCCTGTAAACACAAATGTCTTGGAAAAAGCATGTTGACGCAAACTACTAAAATTCTGAGCATCGATTTTCAGAAATGGAAAAAGAAATAAAATAAAAAATAAAGCTAATGTATATTTTTTCATTTTTTGCATACAACCAATTCTTCTGAGTTGAATATCTCTCAAATATTGAAAGAGAGATATTTTAACCCCTTATTTTTAAAGATTTCCAAATTTCTAATAACAATATAGCATTTTATCAAAATCCTTACCATAGAATAAGCTGTTTTTAGTACCCACGAAAAAATAATGGAATTCTGATCTGAAATTCAATAAGTTACGGTACTTAAAAACGAGTCAGTTTTCCGCAAACAAATCTTTGTAATCATTTATTCGCGGAAAAACTTTTTTTATGATACAGGAGTTTTAAATGTTCGAAACACAGATTTATACAAATAGAAGAAGTTCACTAAAAAATAATTTTGAATCCGGCTTACTCTTGTTTCCTGGAAATAATGAAAGTCCTGCAAATTACCAGGGGAACACATATGATTACAGGCAAGACAGCTCTTTCCTCTATTATTTCGGATTAGATGTCCCAAATCTTTTTGCAGTTATTGACATTGATAACAATTCTGAAACTTTATATGGTGAAGATTTTTCAATAGATGATATCGTCTGGATGGGACCTCAACCAACAATTTCTGAACTTGCTGAAAAATCTGGAGTGGGAAATAATGGAAATTTGAATAAGCTAAATGAAGTAATAAATGATGCAATTGCAAAGGGAAAGAAGATTCATTTTCTTCCGCAATACAGAACCGAAAATCTTTTTATGCTTGGTAACCTTCTTGGAATCAGGCCAAGGAGATTGAATGATTATACTTCAAAAGAGTTTATACTTTCGGTTGTTAACCAGCGATCTGTAAAATCAGAAGAAGAGATTAAAGAAATTGATTACGCTGTTGATATAGCTAACAAGATGCACACAGCAGCAATGAAGATGTTAAAACCGGGAGTTCAGGAAAAGAAAATCGCAGGAATGATTGAAGGTGTTGCTCTATCTCTTGGTCGTGGGATGTCATTCCGGCCGATTGTTTCTAAACATGGTGAAACATTACATAACCACAGTCATGAAAATTATCTTGACGCCGGTGATCTTCTTGTAAATGATAGTGGTGCAGAAACGAAACTTCACTATGCAAGTGACATTACGCGTACATTGCCGGTAGGAGGAAAATTTTCTCAAAAACAAAAAGAAATTTATGAGATTGTATTGAAGGCTCAGGTTTCAGCTATTGATGCAGCAAAACCAGAAGTGACTTATAAAGAGCTTCACCTTTTAGCTTCAAAAATTATTACCGAAGGATTGATGTCTCTCGACTTAATGCAAGGAAATGCTGATGAAGCGGTTCAGGCAGGAGCACATGCACTTTTCTTCCCACATGGACTTGGACATATGATGGGACTTGATGTCCACGATATGGAAAACCTGGGTGAAAAATATGTTGGCTATGATGAATCCATCAGTCGTAGTGAACAATTCGGATTAAATTACCTTCGCCTTGCAAAAGCGCTAAAGCCTGGTTTTGTTTTTACAGTTGAGCCGGGAATTTATTTTATACCTCAACTAATCGATATGTGGAAGAAAAAAGATAAATTCTCTGAATATATTAATTACGAAAAAGTTGAAGAATATCGTGATTTAGGTGGTGTTAGAATTGAAGATAACGTGCTGATAACTGAAGATGGATATAGAGTACTCGGTTCTAAACCAATTCCAAAAACCGTTGAGGAAATTGAAACGCTCACCTCAAAATAAAGTTAGTTATAAAAATACTTTGTACCTGATTTAGATCAGGGGTTATTAATAGTGAATTATTTGATGGCAACCGGAGTATGTTCAAGAGCAAATTGTCTTCCGGCTTTTAGTGCATCAATATTTAGTATAACTATCTTCTCACCTTTTCTTCCAAAGATTTTTTGAATTCCTACTTCAAGGCTTTCATAAGGGATATCGAGAAAAGGAGAAGCAGCACCGAGCATAACAATATTAGATGAACGAGGTGATTTAACCTGTCTTGCAATTTCATCTGCGTTTAGTGCAATGTGATGCGGGAGTTTTTCTATTTCTGTTAGCAGTTCTTCCATCTCAGGATAATTTGGAACGTTAACAAAAGGTGTTGTGTTTGTTACAAGCCAACCATTTTCTGAAAGCCAGGGAAGATACCTAAGTGATTCCATTGGCTCAACAGAAATTATTAGATCTGCTTTACCCAGCGGAATAAGGTCGCTCGCAATATCATTTTCTGAAATCCTCAAATGAGATTGCACAGCACCACCGCGTTGGCTCATTCCATGAACTTCTGCCTGTTTTAAGAAAAGATTATTTTCAAGTGCTGCCATCCCAATTGTTGCGGCTATTGAGAGAATTCCCTGTCCTCCCACACCGGATAAAATTATGTCTGATTTCATAATAAAACCTCTTCGACTTTCACTTTTTGTTCTTTCTTACTTCTTGTTGCTGTCTGTATGCACTCTCTTCTCGGAATAATTACTGAAACACCTTCATACAATAATTCATTGCGTAGAACTTTCACCATTTCATCGTGGTATTTTGGCAAAGGAGTCATAATTTTAACATGTTCAGGCTTAACACCAAGACCGACACAAATTTCTTCCAGCTTACCAGTTGCATGAGATGCCTGTCCACCTGTCATTGCAGTGGTTGAGTTATCGGAGATAATAATTGTAACAGGTGTGTTTTCATAAACGCAATCAAGCAAACCCGTCATTCCGCTGTGAGTAAAAGTTGAATCGCCGATGACCGCAACAGAAGGACGAACACCGGCATCAGCAGCACCTTTTGCCATTGTAATCGATGCACCCATATCTACACAGGAATTAATTGAATTCCATGGAGGAAGTGCGCCAAGAGTATAACATCCAATGTCAGAAAAAACTTTTTGCTTACCAAATTCTTTCATTGTTTCATTCAGTGCTGAGTATATGTCACGGTGACTGCAACCAGCACATAATTCAGGTGGGCGATTGGCTACAATTCCTGGTACAGGGTACCCGGTTTTAACCTGCTTACCTAAAGCTTTTGCAACTACATCAGGACTCAATTCACCATCTTCTGGGATGGTTCCATCATGTCTTCCAAGAATTTTTCCGCTTTTATTTAAAAAGCCTCTTAGTTGTTCTTCAACAAATGGATAACCATCTTCAAGTACTAAAATTTTTTCACATTCATCAAAAATTCGCTCTACTTTAGCATAAGGCAACGGATACTGATTGATTTGTAAGATTGGGTGAGGACAGTTCCTGCTTGGAAAGTTTTCTTTTAAATAATTATGTGCAATTCCGCAGGCAATTATTCCAAGCGTTTTATCTCTGCCAGGAAAATAAGTATTGTAAACAGATCGTTCTGATTCTTGTTCAATTAAAGATTGGATTGCAAGTAATCCTTTATATCTTTTCCTTGCATTTGAAGGAAGTAATACAAATTGAATTGGATCTTCCGGGTATGTCAAAGAATTTTCATCTTTTATCTCCCTTGTTTCAACTCCAGAACGTGAATGTGAAAGCCTCGTTGTAATTCTTATCAAAACTGGTATTTTGAATTTTTCAGAATATTCAAATCCTTCGTAAGCCATATCATAAGCTTCCTGTTGATTCGACGGTTCAAGCATTGGAATCATTGCAAATTTGCCGTAGAAACGAGAGTCTTGTTCATTCTGTGATGAATGCATCGAAGGATCATCGGCTACTACAACAATGAGTCCACCATTAACACCAGTTATCGCTGAGTTAATGAATGCATCGGAAGCAACATTTAGTCCTACATGTTTCATGCAAACCATTGTACGCTTGCCTGCATAACTCATTCCAAGCGCAGTTTCCATCGCAGTTTTTTCATTGGCTGACCATTGCCGGTGAATATTTCTTTGAGTTGCAGTTTTATTTCTTTGAACATATTCAGTTATTTCTGTAGAAGGAGTCCCGGGATAAGCATAAACTCCGGACATTCCACCATCAATTGCACCCTGGGCAATAGCTTCAGCACCAAGAAGTAATAATTTTTCCATAAATATCTCACGGATTTCAGTTAATGAATTAGAATCCCCGTTTGTGGGATAAACCAAATTTTTCTAGTATTAAAAATAAGGAAATTGATTTTAAGAGATAAGAAAAATCGGAGAATTTGATTTTAAATTTTAATTATTAGTCCAAATTCAGCTGATTTTTAAATTTAAGTACCACAGGATTATCCGGGGCTTTCTTTACAAGCTCAGATAGTAGTTTTTCAGCCTTTTCCTTTTCACCATTTCGTATATAAATAGTCAATAAATTTAGCTGTGGGTCGATACAGTTTGGAAACATATCTTTATACTCTTCATAAAGTTTCTCAGCTTTTTCAATACCATTGCTTGACTGATAGACCCCAATTATATTTCTTAATACAGGCGGATTATAAGGAGCAAGTTCTTGTGCATTTAGATTTTTTTTAAGTGCCTCCGGCAGGTTGTGCAAATGATAATTTGCTAATCCCCTGTAATAATCTACCGGCTGTTTAGAAGGATCGAAAGGATAAAAAACCTGCGATACATCATCAAGTTTCTGAAGCATAAGGAAATATTGTCTTCGATCTTTAAATGCTATCGCTTCCGAGAGATTTACTTCCGATTTTATTTTTATATAAGTAACAATAATTCCAATAATAATTGCAGCAAGTAAGACAAACTTTAAATGATTGAACTTTATATTGATATAACTTTTTAAAGTCTTTTTATCATTAACCAGAGCAATCCCGACAGCAATTGACGTAAAAAAATATGAAGAAAATTTGTGCAAAGGAAAAGCAACCAGGGAGAATGCCAATGTTATTAAAAATGACAGCAACAAAAGAAAATAATTTTCATCAGTTTTTAATTTTTTCCACAACGAGTAACAAATAAAGAATATTATCAATAAAAAAATTATTGGTGCGGCCACCCCGTTTTCTGAAGCCATTTCTAACAAATCATTGTGCGAATGTATGCTTTGAACATAAAAAATATTGTTATCATTAAAATAATCACCAGAATATTTTGGGAAATATCCGCTCCATTTCATCAATCCAATTCCTGTTAACGGGTTAGATTTAATCATTTGCAAAGACGCATCCCAATATTCCAGCCGCTGTTTGTTGCTTTTGTAATTAGTATCAAAAAAAGTTTGAACTGTAGCTCCCATCTCCGGACGTTGAGTTCCTTTCACAGGTTGCAACGCAAACAAGAAAGAAATTATAACAGTTGTTGCTACCGCAAGAATAATTTTCAACTTATTCCCCTTTTTCTTCCTAAAATAAATGAACAGAAAAAAAAGTAATAAGGCGACAAAAAGTATAATCATCGCAGAACGGTTGCGTGTAAAAAAAAGAAATGATACCTGTATAAAGGAAACTATTAAAAGAATGTACTGATTTTTTTTATTAATATAATTTCTGGCAATAAGCAGAAATGGAAAAGATGATAGCAGAAATTCTGCTGCAAAGCTTCGGTGACCAAGTGTAGATCCCGGCCCTATTATAGTTGGAAGTGGAATAATTTTCTGCCCGTAAACTTCGAACAATCCGATAACACTAAATAGTGTAGTTACAATAACAACAGAAAACGAAATGGTTTTGAAAAAATCTTCTTCCCCAAGAATAATAAAAATGAAAACTGTTTGAAGAATAATTGTTAAAGGTACAACCAGGTTTGAAAGTTGAAGAATTAGTAGTGATTCAGAACCGTTTAAAAAAGATGTGAGGAAAGTGATTGGGAATAATAAAATCAGGCAACATAGAGGTTTATAAACTTGAATATCTTTAATAGTATTAAGTCGGGTGATTTGTGATAAAAAAAGAATAAAGGCGATACAAAAAAAGAACATTTTTTGTGCTAATTGAATATCCATTAATCCTGTTGAATATATGACAGGGGAAAAGACACTTAAACCAAAAAGAAATTTTAAACCGGTATTTTGAGATCGTTTAGAAGTCATTTACGAATTGACAATAAAAATAGGAATATTTAGAATATGCTAAAATTAACACTGTTAACTGATAAGAGTTGTAAATCAGCTTGTGAATATTTATATAAATTTCTTAACTTCACATTTAGACTCTCAGACTCTAAGTAAAATCACAATTAAAATAAACAATTTGAATAAGGAAATAAATATTACTCCTTTAGGCAGAAGTATTGTCAGAACAATAGCTTACTATGATATTTTTTCATATCCGCTAACTGCTGAAGAAGTTTTCTATAACCTAAATACAAATCACACGAACCTCGCAGAAGTTAGCAAAGAATTGATTCAACTTTCAGAATTACAAATAGTTTATAAGAAAGGAAATTATTTCCTTTTAAAAGATAATGATGCCTATATAATACGCCGGCAAGAAGGCAACGAACTTGCCAATAAAAGATTAGTAACTGCAAAGCGCATTTCCAGTTTTATTGCCAGGTTTCCATTTACACGCGGAATTTTGCTTTCAGGTTCCTTATCAAAAGGATTTATGGAAGAAGATTCTGATATTGATTACTTCATTATTACTCATCCAAACAGAGTCTGGTTTACAAGACTTACTTTGATGTTATTTAAAAAAATATTTCTACTAAATTCCAGGAAGAATTTTTGTCTCAACTACTTTGTTGATTCTGAAAATCTTGAAATAAAAGAAAAAAATCCATTCACAGCTATAGAATTGGCTACTTTGATCCCGACATTTGGTCCGAAACTTTACGATGAACTTTATGAACAAAACATCTGGATAAAAGAATTCTTTCCCAATTTTCCTAAACGTAAAACCAATGATGTGTTGAACCGGAAAAACGGCATTTTTAAGTCCATGTTCGAAAAGATAATGAAGAAAAGGCTTGGAGATAAAATCGATGATTTTGCTATGAATTTATTTGATAAGTTCAACAGAACCAAATACAAGAATTTTGATGCAGAAGATTTCAAGCTTGCATTTAAATCAAGCAAGAAAGAATCAAAACACCATCCTAAATTTTTCCAAAAAAAAGTGCTTCAATCATTTGATGAAAAATTAAAAACTTTGGAAGATGGTTCCTGGGTATCAACAGATTGAAATGAAAAAAATCTTATTTACTCACTCGTATTTTTACAGGTTTGACCAGAAACAATGGAAAGCAAAACAACCATATCCTCCATTGGGAACCATTTTTGCGGCTTCAGTTTTACGTGAGGCAGGATACGAAATTTCATTATTCGATACCGCACTAATTGAATCTCCCGAAGAAATAATTCCTGTGATTGAAAAAGAAAAACCAGATTATGTTGTTATCTATGACGACGGGTTCAACTATTTGACAAAAATGTGCCTCACTAATATGCGCGAAGCAGCATTCAGGATTTCAGAAATTGCCAATGAAAAAGGATGCAAAGTTATCGTAAATAGTTCAGATTCAACAGATCAGTATGAAAAATATCTCGACCACAAAGCTGACTTTGTAATCATTGGGGAAGGAGAAATAACTTTAAAGGAACTAATAGATACTGATGCTGCCAATCCGGAAAATATCGCAGGCTTGGTTTTCAGAATAAATGGAGAAACAACTTTTACTAATAAAAGAAATATTTTAACGGATCTAGATTCACTCCCTATGCCTGCCTGGGATCTTGTAAATATTGAATCTTATAAAAAAATCTGGATGGAAAATCACGGTTTTTTTTCATTAAATATTGCAACAACGCGTGGATGTCCCTTCAAATGTAACTGGTGCGCAAAACCTATTTATGGTAACCGTTATAATTCCCGTTCTCCCGAAAAAGTGAGTGAAGAAATCAATTACCTGCTTAAAAATTTTCAACCAGACCATTTCTGGATGTGTGATGATATATTCGGACTCAAACCCGGCTGGGTTCAGGAATTCAAAAATGTAGTCAATCAAAAAAAATTAAAATTCAAATATAAAATTCAGTCGCGTGTTGATTTACTTTTACAGGAAGATACGATTTCCGCACTGGCAGAATCAGGCGCAGAAACAGTCTGGGTTGGCGCAGAATCCGGTTCTCAGAAAATTTTGGATGCCATGGACAAAGGAACAACAGTTGAACAGATTTACAAAGCATCAAATCTTTTAAAGAAGAATAAAATTCGTCCTGCATTTTTTCTTCAGTTTGGTTATCTCGGTGAAGAAAAAGAGGATATCGAAAAAACGATTAAAATGGTGCTTGATCTAATGCCTGAAGATATTGGCATTTCGGTTTCATATCCTTTACCCGGGACAAAATTTTATGAGAAAGTAAAAAAACAGTTGATTGGAAAAACCAACTGGACAGATTCGGATGAACTTGCTATGATGTACAGGAGTACATTTAATTCCCGGTACTATAAAAAGCTACATAGATATGTTCATAAAGTTTACAGGCGAAAACAGGGACTATTAAATTTAAAAAAGATTATCATGAATCCCTTCAGAACAAACAAAAGAAAATTAAGGTCCGCACTTGCTCTTCTTTATTATTCACCAACCTCGTTGATTGACTCCCTGCAGCTTAAAAGATTAGAAAAAACTGTCTGATGATTTCAGCCTTTGATCAGATTGCAAATAATTATGATGAAACTTTCACTCTAAGCAAAATCGGGAAAGCACAAAGAGAAGTTGTTCACAAATATTTAGATGAAAATCTACCCTGGAATAAATCTTTAAACGTTCTCGAACTAAATTGCGGAACAGGCGAAGATGCAATTTATCTTGCTAAAAAAGGTTATTCTGTTCTTGCAACGGATCTATCAGAAAATATGATAATCCAGGCTAAAAGAAAGATCAAAGAAAAAAATCTGGAAGATAAAATAAAAGTCCGGCAACTTGATATTCTGAAGATAGGAGAAGAACAATTTGGACAAAAATTTGATTTGATTTTTTCTGATTTTGGTGGATTGAATTGTATTAATGAGGCAGATCTAATAAACTTTTCCAGGTCAGTAAAAAAACACTTAAATGATTCTGGCAGATTAATTTTTGTGATAATGACAAATTTCTGTATTTGGGAAAAATTATATTTTTTGTTGAAGTTAAAGTTTGAGGAATCAACGAGAAGAAGAAGTAACTCAGGTGTGAGTGCTAATTTAAATGGAGGGATTGTTCAAACTTTTTATTATTCTCCAAAAGAGATAAAAAAAAATTTTAATAAAGATTTCAGTCTAATTTCCCAAAAACCGGTAGGACTCTTTATTCCGCCATCTTATCTCGAAAAATTTTTTAAAAGAAAAATAAAATCGTTAAACCTTTTAAAAAAGCTTGAGATGGCATTTTATAAATATTCATTTCTCTCCTCTTTTTCGGATCATTTTATAATTGATTTTTGTTTAAAGCAGTGATTGGTTTCAAAGAGTTTAAGAATGGAAATAAACAAAACCGAAAAACAACGTCTGCTTATAATACTTTTAGTCTTTTGCTCATTTGCAATTCTGCTAGCACTGGCAGATAGAGCTCCTATCCACCTGGAAAAAAGATTTCCAGGTGTACAGTTAAGTAACTATAATATTCAATATATAGACGGGATCGTACAATCATCATCGTCAGGTCCATATGTTTACAGAATTTTTATCCCATACCTCGTTAAAGCGATACAAGCTATTGTCCCTTCTTTTTCAATTCTTGATGTAGATCTCTTGTTGAAAATTTTATTTTTGATCTTATGCCAGCTTTCGTTTTATTTTTACTTGCGAAATTTCTATTCTCCAATCATTGCACTTACTGGTATATTTATCCTTGATATTCTTCTAAGTTTCACTTTCTCATCAATTATTGGTCCTGCAATTGGTGAAAATGCTGATCTGGTAAACATGGCAATATTCTCTTTATCTTTGAATGCACTTTACAAAAATTCATTCGGTTTTTTCTTAGCATATTTATTTATTGGAACATTTAATAGAGAAACTACCTGGATGCTTATTCCAATTTTATTCTTATTTGATTATTCTTCTGGTAAGAAAGTGTTTCGAACAATCATTGCCTTTATCGCAATTGCAATTCCATATTTTGGGTTAAGATTATTAATCCACTCATCGGTTCCTGTTTGGTTCAATTTTGATGAAATCACGCGTAATATTCCTTTTCTATCGGGTAAAACTACAAACGCTGCTTTGATTGCAAATATTCATGTATTTTTTCTTTTAGGACCATTAATAATTCTTAGTTTTCTTAATTTTAAAAAACATCATCAATTCCTTAAGCTTGTTTCGTATATTACACCATTATTCATTGTCGTTCATTATCTCCTGGGAAACATTATTGAGACGCGTTTATGGTTACCTCTTTTTATAGTTTTGATTCCATTAACTCTGAATTCAATTATGCTAATTTTTAATAATGATTTGATACTTGATACGAATAATTTTCAGGCAATGAGATGAAAGTACTCTTAACTCATGCATATTTTATAAATGAAGATGCTGCAGAACAAAGGATAATGAAACCTTATCCGCCTCTAGGAATTCTATACATATCTGCTTACCTGAATGAAAACGGATTAGAGAATAAAATATTTGATACGACATTTTCATCAAAGGAAAATCTTAAAACTTTTTTACTAAAAGAAAAACCAGCATACATTGCAATTTATGTAAATCTTATGACGAGGATTAATGTTTTAGAGATTATTAGATTTATTAGATCAAGTGATGAATTGAGAAAAACAAAAATCATTGTTGGTGGACCGGAAGTACGATACAATGCTGAAAATATTTTAAAATATGGAGCTGATGTAGCTGTAATTGGTGAAGGCGAAGAAACCACACTTGAATTAATTCAAAGTTTTGAAACAGAAGATAATCCGGACTTATCAAAGATAAATGGCATAGCGTACTTACTTAATAATGAAACTGTCTCCACACCTGAAAGAATTTTAATTGATAAGCTTGATAAATTACCAATGCCAAACCGCGCAGGTATAGATATTAAAGCATATCAGCAAGCCTGGAAACAAAGACATAAACAAGATGCTATTTCTGTAAGTACTATGCGTGGCTGTCCATACACCTGCAAGTGGTGCAGTCGTGCTGTTTACGGATTATCATACAGAAGAAGATCACCAGAGAAGGTTGTTGAAGAATTAAAACTAATTCAGAAGAAATATAATCCAGATTCAATCTGGTTTGTCGATGACGTTTTTACAATCAGTCATAAATGGTTAGCATCATTCAATGAAGAACTAAAAAAGCAAAACATAAAAATTAATTATGAATGCATTACACGGGCTGACCGGATGAATGAAGATGTAATAAAGATGATGAAAGAGTCGGGATGTTTCAGAGTCTGGATTGGTGCAGAAAGCGGCTCACAAAGAATTATTGATGCAATGGACAGGAGAGTAAAAGTCGGTCAGGTTAGAGAAATGATTCAGTTAAGCAAAAAATATGGAATAGAAACTGGTACATTTATAATGCTCGGTTATCCCGGTGAAACAGAGGAAGATATTGAAGAAACAATAAAACATTTAAAGCTCTCAAACCCTGATCAGTTTACTATAACTGTGGCTTATCCAATTAACGGAACAGAATTTTTCCAGGAAATTGAAGCAACCCAGGTTGGCAGCTTTAACTGGGAGGAACAAACTGATCGGGACAGAGAATTTATTAGAACTTATCCTACCAAATATTATAGTTTCGCTGTCAGAAGAGTTGTTAATGAAGTCAGATTTTTCCAAACAAATTTAGTAAACAAAAACAAGTTTGGTTCATTGATACTAAAATCAAAATCAATTGCAGCTAAAGTCAGTATGTGGTATATAAGAAATGCAATGCAGAATTCCTGAAATTTACATCCTTTTTATTTTTTATGAGTTTTCCCCAAAATAAATATTTTAATCAAAAAACTGTCCTGTTTGTTTTACCTCTAATTTTATTTTTTATCGCCAGACTGATTGCTGGTTTCAATGGGCTTTATGGACAGGATAGCCACGAATATTATCGTTACAGCAGAGCTATTCTTAATTTTTTCAAAACCGGGGATTCTCCGGGAGATTATTTCTGGCCATTATATTACCCGGTACTTGGAGCAATTCCGGGACTTATAATTGACAATCTACTTTCACTTCAATTAATATCTATTCTTTCATTATCGGGAAGTCTATTTTTCCTCTATAAAATTCTTGATAAAACATTTAGTGAGAAAAACTATTTAACTGTTTACCTGGTAATTGTTTTTTTTCTATCCCCGTATGTTTTTAGGAATAGTATTGTTGTTATGTCCGATATGTTAACAGTTTTCTGCATAACAATATCATTTTATTTTTTTACTGACTACCTGGATAACCACGAATCAAGACAAATCATTTTATTTTCAATCTTTTCTGTCATAGCTGTATTAACCCGATATGCGGCCGCGGTTGTTGTATTGGTTCCTTCATTGATTATTCTAATTGAAATTATTAAAAAGAAGAAATTCCCACACTTGTTTGTTGCCATTGCCATCGCAATACTTTTAGTTATACCACACATTTTGATAAGGAAAACAAACTCAACAGAGTTTCTTGGTCATGCCTGGCTCCAGAGATGGTCAGTACTAAATTATTTTAAAAGAGATTTTTTTACTCCTGATGGAGCACAGCATTTTAGACTACCGAATGTTCTAAATGCATTCTCAAACATTTATTACCCTACATATTTAGTGTTCGGTATTATATTACTCCCCTTCGTACAAAAAAAACTTTTTAAAAACAGAAATTGGTTGATTTCATTTAGTATGATTATAGTCTATGCATTATTTCTTGCCGGGATTCCATATCAGAATCAAAGATTTTTTCTTCTATCTTCTCCTTTTGTAGTTGTTGTACTATTCCCTGCTTTTGAACGAGTATTACTATACTTAAATAATCGAAAATATTTAAAATACTCCCTTATAGTTTTGATGATAATTTCACAATTATTTTTCTGCATTTATTTTTTTAAATCAGCTTATAATAGAAATATTTTAGAGAAAGTAATCGCCGTTTTCGTAAATAACGATATCCATAAAAATGTTTATGCTTTTGACATTGACGTTTCCTTTATGAGTTATAATGTTAATAAACATATAATCAGTATGTGGAAGAAAAAGATTGATCATTTCGATCAAAATTCACTTGTAATTTTTAATGAGGAAAAATTTAAAGTTCAGTGGGCAAACATGAATCCAATGCTCAACTGGGAAAATTTAAAATCTGACTTTACATTGACTGAACTTCAAGACTTTGGTGATGGTTGGAAAGCATATGAAATCCACTAATCATATTCTGTTTATTACACCAGGTTTTCCTGTTGATGAAAATGACACCACGTGTCTGCCGATGGTTCAGGAATTTCTGAAAGGATTTCTGAATTTGCACCCTGAGATTATTTTTACTGTTGTTTCACTTCACTATCCATATCATACAAATCCTTATTTGTGGAAAGGTATTAATGTAATTCCACTAAGTGGAAGCAACGTAAAAGGTTTTGGTAAATTAATGTTATGGCGAAAAGCAATAAAAAAAGTGTGCGAAATAAGTTCGGAATATAAAATCGATCTGGTTCATTCTCTCTGGATTGCGGAAGCAACATTAGTTGCAATCCGGGCTGCAAAAAAAAAATCAATTCCATGTGTTACAACGTTAATGGGTCAGGATGTTTTGCCTGATAACAATTATCTGCCATTTATTGATTTTAATCATCTTAAACTTGTTGCTCTTTGTGAACTGCAGGCTGAGGTTCTCTGGAAAACTGCGGGAAGAAAAGTCAACTCAGTGATTCCATGGGGAATTTCAGAACAAAATTATGGACTTAATAAAGAAAGGAATATTGATATTTTAGGTGTGGGTTCACTAATTCCATTAAAGAATTATTCTTTATTTATTTCCATTATTAATCTGCTGGTAAAATATTTCCCCGAATTAAAAACAGAGATAATTGGTAATGGAATTGAAAGAGAACATTTGGATGAATTAATTACTAAATTAAATCTTGAAAAAAACATTAAATTAACCGGCGAACTTCCTCACAATGAAATAATGCGAAGAATGCAAAATGCAAAAATTCTTTTACACACGTCTTCATATGAAGGATTCGGATATGTGTTTGCGGAAGCACTTTCAAACGGGATGTATATAGTTTCAAAAAATGTAGGTGCTGCCTCCGGTTCTGATAAATGGAAAATTGGTGAGACTGAGGAACAATTATCATTAGCAATCCAAAATACTTTGAAAAGCAAAATGAGTTTTGAAGCAATTAATATATTTTCAATTTATAATACTGTTGATTCGTACCTTAATTTTTACAATGAAGTTATTGACTAGATTATTTTCACAAGAAATATGAACAAAGCAATTTTATTCAATCCAAGAAGCGCAAACTCAAAATACAGGATTCCTAATTCCATCCTCCAGGTTGGGGCATCAATTGAAGGAAAACGTGATTATGTTTTAGTTGATGGAAACCTCGAAAGTGATCCGCTAAGAAAAATAAGCAATCTTTTGGCAACCGGTGAGTTTAAATATTTTGGGTCAACTGTTATGCCGGGACAGCAGTTAAAGCAGGCAATTCCGATTGTAAGAAATATTAGAGAAAATTTTCCAAATGTAATAAACATCTGGGGTGGTTACTTTCCTTCAAATCAATATAAAAGCGTGCTTAATTCCGGTTATGTAGATTTTATAATTAATGGACCCGGCGATGAAGCATTTCCACAGCTTCTGGATGCTATAGAAAACGACAGTGATATTTCAATTATTGAAAACCTTATCTTTAAAAGAAATGGTCAATTCGTTATAACTCCCAAAGCCGGATTATTTGATCAGGATACTCTACCCCAATTACCTTATAATAAGTTGAACGATACATATTCTCTGAAACATTACCTGGGAAAAACTTTTCTTGGAACAAAAACCGCAGCGTATCATTCAAGTATGGGTTGTCCATTCACGTGTTCCTTTTGTGCCGTTGTTCCAATTTATGAAGCAAGATGGAAAGGCAAATCGGCATCACTTATTTATAAAGACGTAAAATTTCTGAAAGATAATTATGGAGCGAATGCTGTAGAATTTCACGATAACAATTTTTTCGTCTCTGAAAAAAGAACCGTTGAATTTTCCAGGTTAATAAAAGATGAAAATATCATCTGGTGGGGTGAAGGAAGAATAGACACGATTAATAAGTATAGTGATGAATCGCTTGCAATTATGAGAGAAGCCGGATGCAAAATGATCTTCTTTGGTGCGGAGACGGGTAATGATGCAATCCTGAAACAAATGGACAAGGGCGGAACTCAAACAAGCAAACAAATAAAACAGTTTGCTGCGAGAATGAAAAAGTTTAATATTATTCCAGAATATTCCTTTGTGCTCGGTTTGCCTGCTGAAACTCCTGGAAAAGTTATGCAGCAAATTGATGAAGATATTCAATTCATTAAAACAATAAAAGAAATAAACCCTGATACCGAAATAATAATTTATGTTTATAGTCCAGTGCCCACGGAAGGATCTGAGCTTTATAAAAAAGTAACTGAGACAGGTTTTAAATTCCCCGAAACCCTAGATGACTGGCTTTCATCACATTGGGAAAATTTTGATCTGAGGAAAAATCCTTTAACTCCCTGGCTTACACCTGAAATGGTAAATAAAATATTAAATTTTGAAACTGTTATTAACGCTCAATACCCGACTTTGTCTGATTTTAAGTTGACTAAATTTCAAAGAAAGTTTATGCGTTTCATTTCTTCATTCAGATACAAATTTGATTTCTATACCCTACCGTATGAATTAAAAGCACTTCAAAAATTCTGGCTGAAATACCGACGTCCTGAAGTAGAAGGTTTTTATGTTGAATAAATTTTTACCGGAGAAAGATTTTCTTTGAATATTTTTCGACCAATAGCTCCAATTGTAAGCAGACTTGCCAAAATTTACACTTCCAAAGAAAGAGATTTTTCTTACAAAGACCTTAAAGTGCTAGTAAAACCCGGAGTTTTTCATCCCGGGTTATTTATCAGCTCAAAAATGTTGTTAAATTTTGTTGAGAGATTGAATCTTAAACAAAAAAGTTTTCTTGAATTAGGTGCCGGATCAGGAATAATTTCAATTTTAGCTGCGAAAAAAGGTGCGAAAGTTTACGCATCAGATATAAGTGGAATTGCAATTGAAAACATAAGATTGAATGCAGATCAAAATAATGTTGAGATTTCTGTTATTCAGTCAGATCTTTTTCAAAATTTAACCGGATTAAAATTCGACTACATTATTATAAATCCACCTTATTATAAAAAAGACCCGGTGAAAGATGAAGAGTATGCATGGTATTGTGGACAAAATCATGAATATTTTATCAGGTTATTCGATTCACTAGCTGATCACATTATTAAAGATTCAAAAGTTTATATGATCCTTTCGGAAGTGTGCGACATTGACATGATTAAATCAATTGGAGAAAAGAAAGAATTTGCATGGGATCTTGTTGAAAAGAAAACTGTCTTGGGCGAAAGGAATTACATTTATATTTTAAAAACATATTAAACAGCAAGGGTTCTTGTAGAAATATTTTCCGAATCTTTAAGCTTATCCTTGATCAATTGAAAGAAAAACAATCCCATCAAACCTAAAGCTCCATACAATTTCGGATAAGCAAAAATAGCAACCCATCCGGCAGTTATTTTGCTAGAAGAATAATGTAGGCTTGCGGCTATCAAAGCATAAAAAAGGAATAACAAAATCCATAAAAGCTTTGTGTTATTTTCCCTGAACCATTTGATGAAAATTAAAATCGGCAAAAGTAGAACAACGTAATGATAATCCAATGAAACAGGGCTTAAAACTACCCCTGCAATTATAAATATTGAAAAACTCAACTCCGGACTTTTCTGCCTGAAAGCATAAAAGATTACAGCTGCTAATAAAAACAGACTAAAACTTACTGTAAGTAGTTTCCCTAATAAAGGAAGATTAATTACAGGATAGGGATTCCATTGTTGATTGTAGACAGTAAAGTGATAAAAAAAGCTATGTATAGTCTGATATGCAGTTACGCTTAACGAGGGTAATGAACTGAATTGCAATATTTTATCAGCATAAACAAACCAGGCATTTGTTCCAATCCAGGGCAAGCTAATCAATGAAACAAAAATTATGGTTACCAGCATCCACAAAATGGTTCGCCATTTTTTTTGTATTAATAAAAGAACAAATAAAATTAAACCAAAAGTTTTCAGGATAATCATAAAACCAATCAAAATACCCGACAAAGTCTGCTTCCCGGATTTATATCCAAACAAAGCAAATGTTAATACTGAAAAAATTAAAATGTATACTTGTGCAAAAACAATATTTGCATACAATGGTTGAAACAATAAAAAAATTACCAGGATAAAAGGAATCCAATCCTTTTGGAACTCAAGCTTTTTAAATAAATAATTAAGTGTAAATATTAAAAGCAGGCAATTAAAAATTATCCATATAATTCTGGCTGTATTGTAATCAAAAGGTGTAAGTGGAAGCAACATTAAAGAAGTGGTTGGAAGGTTTACATTATAAATTTCAAAGATTCCAGGGACATATTTTGCCAAATTGGTTCTAAACCAATCATTATTATAAAATTGAGAAACATTTTCTCCTTCAACTAAAAGTTTTGAAGCTGTGTAATATGAACTAAAACCGTGTGTGGGTTTCGTTGCATTTATAGTTACCTGATAAATAAAATAAACAAAAAGAATTAAAGCTATAGCCCAGAGTGTCCTGGTTTTATTTTTTTTTAACGAAGTAAAAAGCTTGTTGATTGAAGCAGACATTATGGGGTGGCAAATGGCGAAAGGTTTAAATAACAAACACATTTTTTGCAAACAGGGTTTTCTGTCATATCCAGGTTTTTCCTGAACATAATTGATTGTTCAGAATTTATTATCTCAATTAAATTTGATTCTTTAATATTCCCGATTTTAGCATGAAAGAAGCAGGGACGAACATTTCCGTCAGCCTCAATTACAGCAGAAACCCAAGGTGCGTTACACCTGATTACAGGGAACTTATTTAGAGCATGATAAGCTGCGTAATAGTGATAGAACCTTCTGATTTTGTCAGGAGACTCGGCAATAAATTTTGTTTCAAAATCTTTCGGATGAGTCTTAATAAGTGATTCGATTATCTCTTTAAAATTTTTCACTTCTTCAATTGATAACTTTATTTCACCGACTTTTTCATCTCCCCATAATTCTTCCCTGTTGAATGCGTCTGTTGTTACATCTGCAGTTAAAAAACTAATCTGGTCGAGACCAATCTCTTTTGCAGAATCCACAATGTTTGGAAAATCTTTAAAATTTTCTTTTTGAATTACACTCCTGGCAGTTACTCTGAAATCAGATTTAATCTTTTTAAGCTCCTGAACTCCTTCTTTTAACTTATCATAGGCATTCGGAATATTTCTGATTTTATCGTGTACCTCTCTTGATCCGTCCAAAGAAACAATTACCTCATCAGTCATATTAATGATTTTTTCCGCATACTTTTTTAAAAGTAATCCTGTTGAAAGAATTGTTATTTTCAGATTTTGGGATTTTAGTAATTCACAAAGCCTGAAAAAATTCGGATGCATTAACGCCTCTCCGCCGGACATTACGACAGTTTTTGTATTCAAATTTTTTAACGAGATCAACAATTTTGAAATATCAGACTCTTCCAGTTGTTGAACATTATTATTTCCCTTCCAGATATCACACATAACGCATCGACAATTGCACCTGCTGTGCGGCATTAAAATCACGATCGGCATTGAATAAATTTTGTGTGTTTTTAATGTGGCAAATCGTTTAGCTATTTCAACTACGGAAGTATTCTTCATAGTTTTTAAGAGATAAGGAATTTTTCCATTTGTAGTTAGATGAATTTATATTTCCAACAAGATAACAAAAATACTTTGGATATTCTCAAATAAATTTTATGTTTTACACATTTTGATAAAACAACAGAAAAAAAATGAACATTAATATCGAAGCAAAAAATAAGTTTTTTATTTCTGTTTGGATAATTTTCCTGATACTTCTTCCTGCATATTCAATATATCTTCTTAGTGTCTCCACGGATCTGGCTAAAATTAACAATCCTTCAACTGATCAGATTGTTCCATTAAGATGTTTTAAAATAATTATCGGAATTTATTTCTTCATTTCAGTTATTAATATCAAAAAAATTATTAATAAGAGGTTTTGGCTGCCGATAATAATTTTTACCGGATTAATTTCCAGAATTATTCTCATTCCTTCAACTCCAGTTCTTGAAGATGATTTCTACAGGTATTTTTGGGATGGTGCTGTAACGGCAAATGGTATCAATCCATACAAATATAGCCCACAAGATGTTGAAAATGATTCTCTTCAAATTCCGGATAGACTTGTCCAATTAAAAAAAGAATCTGGAGAAGTTTTTAATAATATAAACCACAGACACATTAGAACAATCTATCCTTTGCTTGCACAAGGCATATTTGCTTCTGCGTACTTTATTGCTCCCTGGCAAACCTGGATATGGAAACTTATACTACTTCTGTTTGATCTTCTTCTTCTCTTTATTCTTTATCGTCTATTAAAGTTTTTGAAATTGTCTCTATTTTTTCTTTCTTTCTACTGGCTCAATCCGATTGTTCTCCATGAATTTTATTCTGCAGCTCACATGGATTTGCTTGCACTACCGTTTGTAATGTTTTCACTTTACTTTTTTATAAAGAAAAAACAAACAGCAGCAATAGTATTACTTGCAGTAGCAACTGGGTTTAAAGTATGGCCATTAATTTTATTGCTACTTTATATAAGGAAAGATTGGAATAATAAAAATCTTGTAGTGAAAAATTTAGTGATTTATTCGGGAATTGTGATAGCCCTTTTCATTCCTGTGTTAATCAGTGGAATTGATGAGTCACTAGGTTTTGTACGTTACGCAGAAGCCTGGGTAAATAATGCAGCGTTCTACAATTTTTTTAGTGATTTTATTAGTTGGATAATTTCTGTAACTGGTATTTCTCTTAGCTATAATTATCTTTTACCAAGGTTTGGAATCGGTATTGTCTACCTGATAATTTTATTTTTTATCCTGCGGAAAAAATCTGAAAACCATTTTATTTTTTTTGAAAAAGCGTCGTTGATAGTTGTGATTTTGTTTCTTATTAGTCCTGCACAATTCCCATGGTACTATACCTGGATGGTTCCACTTCTTGTAATAAGACCAAAAGCAGCCTTGCTTCTCTATCCCGTTTTACTGCCACTATATAATTTGAATTATCTTACAGATTGTTTTATTTATTTACAGCATCTGCCGGTAATATTATTTTTCATCTGGGAATTAAAAACTAAAAAGGTGAGGAAGTATTTTGAGCTTGCTACTTAATTCATTGGAACTTCAATAACCACAAACTTGCTGTCTTTTGTTGCTTTAATTTCTACTTCATCTGTCTTCCAAAGACCAATTGCATCTCTTTCATTTATGATTTCACCTGAAACATTCAAGCTGCCTTCAAGATTAAAAATATATATACCATTTCCTCCAACCCTGAATTTATATTGAGTTGATTTATCTTTACTTAATTGCCCAAGAGAAATCGCTGCTTGTTGATGAATCAACAAAGTTCTATCATTTCCATTGTTTGTGACAACAGTTTGAATTCTATTAGTTAAATCATCAATTGAAAATTTATCTTGTTCGTAACGTGGCTTTATTCCTTGCTCATCAGGGAATATCCATATCTGCAAAAATTTTACCAGCTTATCTTTTGAATTGTTAAATTCAGAATGAGTTATTCCTGTTCCTGCAGACATCACCTGAACATCACCTTTATATATTACAGATTTTGAACCCATGCTATCTTTATGTGCCAGTTCACCCTCCAGAACAATTGAAATGATCTCCATATTATCATGTGGATGAGTACCAAATCCGGCTCCAGATTCGACAGTATCATCGTTCAACACTCTTAGTAAACCGAAGTTTACTTTTTCGGGATCATAATAATTTCCAAAACTAAAACTGTGTCTGCTATGTAGCCAGCCATATTCAGCTTTTCCTCTATCTTGCCCTTTATGAACTATTTTCTTCATGACTACTCCATTATCATAATAATTTTGTCTTGATAAGATGCAGAGTATAATATTGAAGTTTCGTGTTATTTGTCACATAACAAATTTTTCGAAGGGTCAATTTATCTGATTAATTAAAACAACATATTTATTATATTTATCATTAGTAAAGGTTGCATAAATTTATTCTTAAATTAAGCGAATGAGAAATCTTGTTCAATATCTAATCATTAGTTTATTCCTGACTGTTTACATTCATCCTTTAAATGAAGAATACAGCATTAGGCAATTAACCGACAAAGATGGATTATCACAAAGCACAATATTTGCAACAATCCAGGATCGTCAGGGTTACCTTTGGTTTGCTACAATTGATGGTTTAAACAGGTATGATGGTTATGAATTTCTTGTGTACTCCAATAACCCCGAAGACTCAACTTCTATTTCAGATAATTTTATCTCTGCTCTATACGAAGATGACAAAGGGTTTATATGGGCTGGAACAGTTAATGGATTTTTCAACAAGTTCGATCCCAAAACTGAAAAATTTAAAAGATACTATGTCAATGATTACCTGGATGTAATTGAGGAACCTGATCCAAGCTACTATGAATACCCTCTTGCACTTTCAAGAAACCAGATAAATTCTGTTACGGCAATTACGCAAGATACATTAGGTTATATCTGGATCGGAACATTCGGTAACGGAATAATCAGGTTTGATAAAAAGAAAGAAACCGGGCAACACATCAGGAAAGATTTAAAAGACCCAGAGGGTCTAGGTTCAAACCGGATAATGGATTTGTTAGTTGACAAAAGTGGTACACTTTGGGTTGCGACATTTTGTGATGGAATTAACAAGCTGTTAAGAAGTGATCCTGGCAAAAAGAAATTTTCTTTTATAAAGTATGTAAATAGGAATAATTCGGATGTTTGCCTGGATGATGACAAGGTAATCACGCTTTTCGAAGATAGAAATGAGAACATCTGGATTGGAACTTATGACGGCGGATTAAATTTATTGGATGCAAAAAACAAAATACTAAATCCGGGTAAAGCTGAATTTAAAAAATTTGAATACAACACTTCTAAAAATTCGTTGAGCAGCAATATTGTTACTTGTATCGAACAGGATTTTGAAGGTTATATCTGGATTGGAACTTTTGGAGGAGGATTAAACAGACTTGATGTTAAATCAGGAAAATTTGAACATTTCAACAAAAAAGAAAATGATCAAAATTCATTTTCGGACAATGAAATTTTATCTCTGTACACAGACAGATCAGGAGGATTATGGGTTGGTTCTCACCTGGGTGAAGGTGTTACACTCATAAAAAAAAGAAATTCAAAATTTGAAACTTTGAATTCCAAATCAACTGATGGTATTAAACTGGATGACGATGTTGTGTGGTCTGTGTTTAGAGACAGTAGAGATTTTCTATGGGTCGGAACATACAAAGGCGGATTAAACAAGATTGATTTTAGAAACCGATCTACCAAAATTTTTATGCACAATTCTGCACAAGGAAATTTTATAAGCGATAATCACATTCGATCAATTGCCGAAGACAATTTCGGAAATATCTGGATTGGAACTTACGGAGGTGGATTAAACAGGTATAATCCCAAAACTGGAAAAATAGATGTATTCAGGAATCAGCCAGGCAAACGGAATTCTATATCTGCAAACCAGGTCCTTGATATTTATATAGAATCCGATTCTGTAATATGGATAGCTACTTACGGAGGTGGGATTAACAAACTGGATTTTAAAAAAAGTACAAGTTCAGAACTGAAAACCATAAGAGTTTATGAAAATGATCCAAAGGATAACACTTCGCTTTCCGATAACAGGGCATATGTAATTTATATAGATTCAAAAAAGAATTTTTGGGTTGGAACTTATGGTGGCGGATTAAACAAATTTAATGAGTCAACAGGAAAATTTGAATCTTATCGTTATGATCCAAAAAATCCACATTCAATCAGCAGTGATAAGGTTCTTTCAATGCTTGAAGATTCAAAGGGCAATTACTGGGTAGGAACATCAAGCGGCGGACTAAATAAGTTTAATCCAAACAATAAAACTTTTAACAGTTATTCATCATTCCATGGTTTAACCAGTGCAGTAGTATATGGAATTCTTGAAGATAATTATTTCAATTTATGGTTCAGTACAGACGATGGAATTTTTATGTTTAATTCTGAAACTGAAAAATTTACTCAGTTTGGTTTAGATGATGGTGTTCAAAGCATGGAATTTAGTGGTGGTGCTTATTTCAAAGATAAAAATGATGTTCTTTATTTCGGTGGAATTAATGGGCTCAACTATTTCAACCCGGACAGCATTAATATCGACAGCTATTTACCCCCTATAGTAATCAGTTCAATAAAAATATTTGATGAAAAGATTCATGGCTCGCAATCTGAGTTAATACTTTCTTATAAGCAGAATTTTATATCATTTGAGTTTGCTTCCCTGGATTTTTCTAATCCTACCCAGAATCAATATGCATACAAACTTGAAGGATTCCAGAATAACTGGCGGTATGTTGGTGCTTCAATGAGAATCGCGAACTACACTAATCTGCCAGCCGGCACATATACTTTTATAGTAAAAGGATCGAACTCAGACGGGATATGGAACGATGAAGGCACATCGATTAAACTAACAATAAATCCTCCCTTCTGGGAAACATGGTGGTTTATCACTTTAATTGTTCTTCTGATTTCATTTTTAATTTATTATGTAAGTACGATTCGAATCAGGAACCAGCTTGCAATTGAAAAAATAAAATCAAATATAGCATCAGATTTACATGATAACATTGGTGCCGGGTTAACAGAAATTTCAATACTGAGTGAAGTTGCAAACCGGAAATCAAAATCACGGGTCAACGGAGATTCAAAGGAACTTATCAATATCAGCGAAACTGCACGCCAATTGGTTGATAGTATGAGCGATATTGTTTGGGTTGTGAATCCTAAAAGAGATTCATTGTATGACCTGATAATTAAACTGAAAGATTCATACAACGAATTTCTTAACTCGGTTGGAATTTCTTTCCAGGTTAGAAACATCGATATCGCCAGCGATGTAAAATTACCGATGGAATACAAACAAAATCTATTGTTAATTTTTAAAGAAGCGATTAATAATTCAATAAAACACAGCAAATGCAGGAAAATTCTTTTAGAGGCTTTAGTAAACCATGAAAGAATAGAGATGAGTCTAATAGATGACGGAATTGGTTTTACAATAAAAGAAAAGGGAAACGGAAACGGAATGAAGAATATGTCAAACCGTGCACATAAATTGAATGGTGAATTCGAAATTCAATCTGCAAAAGACATAGGAACAACTATCAGGTTTAAGGGAAAGTTAAGCAGACTCCGTAAAATAAAATCACTCATTAAGGGGGATTATTAACAAGATGATAAATGTTGCAATTGTTGAAGATAATAATACCATAAGAGAAGGACTTGCAGCGCTGATAAACGGAACAGAAGGATATGATTGTATCGGTTCTTTTGTTGATTGTGAATCCTTTCTTTTAAATCTCAAAACTTTAAAAGCTGATGTTGTTTTAATGGATATTGCGCTACCGGGAATTAATGGAATCGAAGGTGTTAAAAAAGCAATAGTCATTAAACCAGATCTGGATATTTTAATGCTAACAATTTATGAAGAAAGTGAAGTAGTCTTCGATGCACTTTGTGCTGGTGCCTGCGGCTATTTAGTTAAAAAAACTCCGCCAAGTCGTTTACTTGAGGCAATAAAAGAAGTGAATGAAGGCGGTAGTCCGATGAGTTCAAGAATTGCCAGACAGGTTATCGGTGCATTCAAGGAATCAAAAACTACTTCTGATAAAATTGATGAGTATACTTTAAGTACCAGGGAAAAAGAAGTTATAAATCGTCTTTCGGATGGAAATAACTACCAGGAAATAGCTGAACAATTATTAATCAGTGTTGATACAGTCAGGCATCATATAAAAAACATTTATAAAAAACTCCACGTACATTCGCAATCAGAAGCTGTTGCTAAAGCGATCCGTAAACGTATAATATAATTCTTACCTACATAGATATGTAGGTGATTACCCCCACTTCAACTCAATTCAAGTAACTTTTACATACTTATGTGGTTGTAAACCATAAAATCATTAATAGATTTGATTTAGGATTTTTCATCATCCGTCTTCGAATTAAAATCCTGATTAAAAAGGAAGCAAGTATTATCAATCACAATAAAGAAAGGGAAGTCAAATGGATTCAATAGAAATCAAAAAATCCCTGACCAACCCCCTGTCAGATTTAATCAGTGATGAAGTTTATGAGCTGCTGAACAACCGCGGACTAATAAACGATAGAGCAGTTCGGGATTATGAGATCAGGAAAAAGTTTAAAGCTTTACGTGCTCAGAAATTCAGGACGGGAGATGCAATCGATTCATTAAGGGAGGAATATCCATACCTACAATTTGATACGATCAGAAAAATTGTTCACAATCCACCGAAAGCATATAGCTCTTAGAAATTTGATACTATAATTTTTCGCTCCCACAGAATTATAGAAGTTCACTATAATTCAACATACTTCACTCATCCGTTTTAATTCCGGTCAGCGCCTCCCGGAATGGCGGATGAGTTCCTCTATTAAATTTACATATTTAATTTTCTTTGGGCTGGTGTGCAGGTTTTAACAGATCATTCACTTCTTTCACCGGGTTAAATGTAATCAAAGGTACCTCAACAAAAATTGTTATCCACCCTGCCATTCCCCCATTCCATAAGCCGGGTAATTCGAGAGCTTTTAACTCTTTGCCATCTTTTGATTTTTTTGTTATCAGGACAGTATCCGGATCAGAAAAGTTCCCGAGACTAAAATTGTCTCCTTTATAATCTTTTACACCGCAAATAAAATCAACAGGACTAAAGTGAGTCGATGAATTAAAAAGTCTCTCTTGCTCAGAATCATTTAAATTTATTTGCACACTTTCAACAGCCTGCAATGATTTATTTCCAAATTCATTTTCAACCCAGAATGGTCCTCCGCCGGATTCACCTTCATTTTTTACCATTCCGCAAACTCTAATTGGTCTATTCAGTAATTCAAACAAATATTTCCCTTTTTCATTTATTTTAAGACTACCAAACCTACCATCAATAACCTGGAATAATCTTGATTCCGCAAAAGATTCAATTTCTTTAATTCCAGAATCGTCCAAAGTTTTATCTTCAAGCAATTTCAGATACTTGAAAGTTTTTTTCTGAATATCTGAAAGAACTCCAACAAGTATCTTTTTATACTTGTATGTTTCCGCTTTTAAACGATCATGAGCAATATTGTCAATATTTTTAATCAGGATAATATCTGCATTGAGTTCATTTAAATTTTCAAGCAGAGCACCATGTCCGGCAGGTCTGAACACCGGTTTCCCGTTCTCATCTCTGAAAATTTCATTGTTGTTTGTAACAGCAACTGTATTTGTAGATTTTTTTTGAAATGAATATTTAATATCAAATTTAATTTGATCTTTCTTTTTTGAATCGACAAACCTTTTAACTATTGAATTAAACAGTTCTTCATGTTCCGGGGAGATAGTAAAATGAATTTTTACTTCTTTATTTGAATTCATCGCATAATTCATACCTTCAACAAGTTGTTCTTCAAAAGCAGTTCTCTCACCATCAGAGTAATAATGAAAAAGGATACTTCCCTTTGGCTGATTGGAGTAATTTAGCCCATCTTCATCAACAAGTAACCTAACAATATCTGACCATTTAGGATTATCTGTCCCTTTTTCCTTAAACAAATTGAAAAGTTTTTCGGAAAATGCAAACTTTTTAATTTTAGAAATAAACTCATGTGTTGACTGGCAATCTTTATCTCCGGCGTCTGCTTTGTTTTTTAATTCTTCTATTGATAAGTTCTGATTGTCAGCTAAACAAGCTTGTAGTTTTTTAAACATTCGGCTGGCGGCACCTGAAGCAGGAACGAATTTGGTCGCTCTTCCATTTGCTATTTCAGCTTCACCAATTTTTCTGAACTTTTCTGCCTCAGTTTCACTAAGCTTTAAAATCCCATCTCCAACCAACGCAGGTTTTTTCAGATGAATAAATGAGACTCCCTTTTCAAATATTTCAATTTGCCGGAATAGTTTTTCAATCGGTATATCAAATGAATCAGGAGAATTTTTATATTCTTCCTCAAGTTTTCTTTTTTCTTCGCTTTGCATACTAGAAGGATTTTTTTGATGAAATTTACCGGATCAAATTTAAACAAAACATTATTCAAATGAGGTTAGTTTAGTTGCATTCTATTGAAGAACAACTTGAAATTCAAAAAAATACCCCGCTTCAGAAAATTGACCTGCCAAGGTTTAATATATCCGGCATAAATTTATATATTAAAAGAGACGACCTTCTTCATCCTGCTATATCCGGGAACAAATGGTATAAACTGAAGCATAATCTTCTGGAAGCAAAAAAACAAAAAATCGACACTCTATTGACTTTCGGTGGAGCATACTCGAATCATATATTTGCAGTTGCATCAGCAGGAAAAAGTTTGGGATTTAAAACTATTGGAATTATCCGCGGCGAGGAACATCTTCCGCTAAATTCGACATTAGCATTTGCAAAAGAATATGGAATGAAAATATTTTATCTATCCCGAAGTGAATACAGGATGAAAACAAATCCTGAATTTATAACTCAATTAGAAAATAAGTTTGGTGATTTCTATTTAATTCCGGAGGGCGGCACAAACCAACTTGCAGTAAAGGGTTGCGAAGAAATACCTCAAAGTATTGATGTTGAATTTGATACAATAGTTGTCCCTGCTGGATCTGGTGGCACTCTTGCCGGAATAATAAACGGATTAATAAATCATAAGAATAAAAAAGCAATTGGAATTGCTGTTTTGAAGAATGCAGGTTTCTTAAATCAGACTGTTTTACAATTTACAAGAGAAAGATCCGAAATTCAGAATCAATCGAATTGGGAAATTATTTTTGATTATCACTTCGGTGGATACGCAAAATTTAATAAATTGCTTTTAGAATTTATTAATGAATTCTTTGAAAATACCGGGATACAAACTGATCCGCTTTATACGGGGAAAATGATGTTTGGAATAATCGATTTAATAAACAAAGGATATTTTAAAAAGGGTTCAACTATAATCGCAATTCATACTGGTGGTCTGCAAGGATTGAATGGATTTAAAGAAAGGTATAGTGAAAAATTGCTGAATTTTTGATAATCAAAAATCAAATTAAAATCCAATTTTCAATTGGTAAAAACTAATGATAACTTTTGAAGTTAAATGGGGTAATTTTCAGAAGATAATTCTGAATTAGCTATAATTTTTGATCCTTTATGAGAGAAATAACCAAACAGAAAGGTGAAAGGAAATCCTCATACAAAACTGTTTTGCAGCTTTTAAATGAAAATTATGCAATACTTGATTCAAACTGGCACTACCTTGAACAGAGTTCATCACACCAAAAATTTACCGGCTATAAAGATTCAGAATTAATCGGCAACTCGCCTGAACTTCTTTTTGATGACGATCAATTTTCCGAAATAAAATTTACTTTAAAAGAAAAAAAAACATTTCAGAAGGATTTAATAATAAAATGCAATAATGGGGTTAAACAAAAGATTAATGTTCTTGTTTCATTTCTTCAAGACCCAAATAATGAGAAGAAAATTCTCTTTGTATTAAAATCAAACCAGGCTGGTGAAAAAATTTATGAAGATCTGAAATCATCTGAGAATAAATATCGTCAGCTAATTGAAAAATCCATACAGGGAATAGTAATACTTCAGGATTTAAAAATAGTTTATACAAATCCCGCCTTTGCTAAAATTGCAGGATACACTTTAGATGAACTTCTATCGCTCAATTTAAGACAGATTTTGAGTCTCGCCCATGAGAATGATCGTAAATTAATGTGGTTAAATTACAACCAGAGAATCAAAGGGTTAGAAGTTCCCCCTCATTATAAATTTCGATTGGTATGTAAGGATGGAAGAGTCAAAGTAATGGATGTTTACGTAAATCTTACTGAATATGAAGGGAAACCTGCTATCCAGGCTTTACTGCTCGATGTTACAGCAGAGATTGAAGCAAGAGAAGCATTGAATAAGAGCGAACAGAATTACAGGTTTCTCATAGAAAATCAAACAGATTTTCTTACTGAAATGGATTATGAATGGAAGTTTACATTTGTAAGCCCTTCATATTCTAAACTGGTTGGAACAACAGAAAAAGATCTCAGTCAGAAATCTTTTTTAGATTTTATATTAGAAGATGATAAAGCAAGTGTAAACGAGACAATGAAATCTCTTGATTTTCCTCCATATACCTGTTATGTAGAACAGAGAGTTCAAACAATTCAGGGAATAAGATGGTTAGCATGGCAGCTAAAAGCCGTGATTGATGAGAACGGAGAAATTATTTCAATTGTTTCGTCAGGCAGAGATATCACTGATTTAAAAGAATATGAAGTGAATTTGAAAAACCGTAATAAGTATATTGAAACCATTCTTAATAATCTGCCGATTGGAATAACCGTAAATGAAATAGATTCAGGACTAATCAATTTTATGAACAAAGAATTCCAATCAATCTTTGGATATGAACATATTGAAATCCCGGATATTAAAACATTTATCAATAAAGTTTATGCTGACCAGGATTATAGAAAATTAATTTCCACACAAATGAATTCTGACATCAAAGACAAAAGACCTGAAAATTTATTCTGGCATGATGTGGAAATAAGCAGCAAAACAGGAGATAAAAAATTCATTTCGGCAAAAACTATCCCTCTTTATGACCAGAACCTGATGATATCTACATTGCAGGACATCTCGCAGCAAGTAGAAGCCGAAAAAAAATTGCAGAGCTCCTTAAAAGAAAAAGAGACTCTCTTAAGAGAAATACATCATAGGGTTAAGAACAACCTGCAGACAATTTCCAGTTTATTGGATTTACAGGCTGATACAATTTCAGATCCTTCTACCCTTGAATCCTTCAGAAGCAGCCAGAGCAGGATCAGATCAATGGCTTTAATTCATGAAAGGCTTTATAAATCCGAGAACCTTTCAAGGATCAACGCAACAGAATATGTTCAAAGCTTGACAGAATATCTTGAAGGAACCTTTATTCCGAATTCAACCGAAATTATAATTCTGAATGATGTTGATAATCTTTTGCTGAATTTAGATCTTGCGATTCCCTGTGGGCTAATTATAACTGAGCTTGTATCAAATTCAATGAAGTATGCATTTCTGAACAAATCCAGGGGAACAGTATTAATTTCACTTAAGATTTTTGAAAAGGATAAGCTGTTGCTTTCCGTCAAAGATGATGGAGAAGGAATTCCAAATCGAAAAAATAGAGAAAATATATCTTCTCTTGGCTTGCAGCTTGTTGATTTATTTGTGCAGCAGCTTAAAGGAACCATATCTTTTGATTCAGAAAACGGTACTAATGTAAAAATAATCTTTCCTAAACCTGATTTCATCCAGAAAGCTGAAGAATAATTAATGACTGATACGAAAATCCTGATTGTTGAAGATGAAGTAATTGTTGCAATAAATATTGAAAAGCGATTACAAAATTCCGGCTATAGGGTTACGGGAATTGCTTCTTCATCTGAACAGGCACTTGAAAAAGTTGAGCTTGAAAAACCTGATCTTGTTTTAATGGATATAAAATTAAAGGGTGAACTTGATGGAATAGATACTGCTGATTTAATTCGAAAAAAACACAACCTGCCAATTATTTATTTAACTTCATACACAGATGAGGAAACCTTTCAACGGGCAAAACTAACTGAACCATTTGGTTACCTGATTAAACCTTTTGAAATCAGGGAACTACACAGAACAATTGAAATGGCTCTTTACAAAGACAAGATCGGTATGCGGCTTGTTGAAAATCAACAAAGATTTGAAATCGCGGTTAAAGCAGGCAGAACATGTGTTTGGGAATTATTGTTGAAGGAGAAAAAGTTAATCACGGATAAGAGTTTTATTGAATTTTTCAGGGTAAGAAGTAATTCAATAATAATTTCATTTAATGATTGGCTTAAATTATTCAATGAAGATGATAAATATAATTTCCTGGAATTGATCGACAAATGCCAGGATGATAATTGTTCAGAACTCTTTTTTGAACATAAGTTATTTATGAATGATGGTGAAGTGTTTTGGGTTACAGAAAATGCAATCGTTTTAAAGTCAGAAGGTTCAAATCAATTTAGATTAGTCGGGGCAACAACCGATATTACAGACAGAAAAAATTCGGAAATTGAATTAAGTAAAAGTGAACAGAGATTCAGAAGTGTATTTGAAAACTCAGGTATTGGCATGGCTATTTTCCCGCCGGAAAAAGCTTTCACAAAAGTTAATAAAGCATTTTGTACAATTTTGGGTTATGATGAAAATGAATTGTTAAAAATGGACTTTTCATTTATCACCCACCCGGATGACATTAAAAAATCAATCGCTTTGCGTGACTCATTGCTTAACAGTGAAATAAATGAAAGCGCTAATATTGAGAAAAAATATCTGCATAAAAATGGCGAGATTATCTGGAGTTCAACAACTGTGTCATTAGTAAAAGATTCAAATAATAACCCTCTTTATTTTGTAACTCAATGCCAGGATATAACACAAAGAAAAAAAACGGAAGAAGCTCTAGCAAGTTATACCGAACAATTAAAAACTTTAAATGTTTCAAAAGATAAATTCTTTTCAATCATTTCACACGACCTGCGAAGCCCGTTTAATGCTTTGCTTGGTATAACTGAGTATATGGTTCAGTTTTACAATGACATGAATGAAGAAGAAGTTATTGATTCTTTAATTAATGTTCATAAATCAGCACAGAAATTATACAATCTTATTCTTAATTTGCTGGAGTGGTCAAGGCTTCAGACAGGCAGGCTTGAAGTTGAAAAGAGTAAAATTAATTTTAACGAAATTTGTAATGAGATACTTTCATTATATGAGGAAATGAGTAATTCGAAGAAAATTTTACTTTCAAGTAATATTCCTGAAAATGTAATTATTTATGCAGACAAATATATGATCGAAACAGTAATGAGAAACCTTGTTTCTAATGCAATTAAATTTACAGGAACAGATGGACAGGTTTTAGTAAATGTAAAAATCGAAAATACAATTGCTAAAATTTCTATTGAAGATTCAGGAATCGGAATTTCAAAAGAAGACATGGAAAAATTATTCAGAATCGATGTTCAATACAAACATGATGGTACAGCAAATGAAAAAGGCACAGGGCTTGGATTAATACTTTGCAAAGAATTTGTTGAAAAGAATGGTGGATTAATCAATGTTGAAAGTGAAGTCAATAAAGGTAGTAAATTTATTTTTACCGTGCCTCTTGCACAAAATTAAAAACAAAAATTCTGTAATTATTATTTCACAAATAAAATAAAGCAAAAATCATGAGTGACTTAATTATTGTTTTTATCGGGTTGGGTGTAATTCTCTATTTCTTTTTTGTTCTCGGTACCGCAAGACTTGCAATCCAAAAAGGACAAAACGGATTATTGTGGTTTCTTGTTTCACTGGTCTTACCTCCAATCGCTTATTTTATAGTTTTTTCATCTGCCAAAAAGGAAAAAGCAGTAGAACAATCAGATTTTTTTGCAAATATAATTATGGAATTGACTCAGCCTTTTGTTGATTTATCAAAAACATCAAGAGTATTGTTGGGGATCAACATATCATACGTGTTGGAAGGTTTAACATATTTTGGAGTTCTTGGTCTTCTTGCAATATTTTTTAACCAGTATGTCGGACTGGATGATATTGATGCGGGCAGAATGGTTGGAGTTCTAACCGCTGGAATTACAATTGCAATGCTTTTTCTGGGGGCAACAGTAGATTGGATTGGAGTAAGAAAATCTCTATTAATTGCATTATCATTTATGCTTGTTGGCAGAGTATTTTTAGCAATATCACCAGAAGTTGGAGTGCCTGGTATATGGGGTTCTGCACATTTGTTTGCTATGCTGGGAATATTTGGAATAATCCTGGGCTATGGAATTTATCAACCTGCGTGCTACGCCGGCGTTAAACAGTTTACAAATGAAAAAACTTCTGCAATGGGTTATGCAATGCTGTATGCATTGATGAATCTTGGAGGTTTCCTGCCCGGAATAATCTCCCCACCTGTCAGAAAAGAATTTGAAATAACAGGTGTGTTCTGGGTGTATGTTGCACTCACAGTTGTTGGAATAGGCGTTGTTTATTTTCTGATCACAAAAAAAGCTGTTCAGAAAGCAGTTTCTGATTTGAAATTGGAGAATGAAACAAAAGAAGCAGAGAAAGAAGCCGGTGAAGAGGAAACAGGATTTAAACTTTTTGTACACGCTTTTTCAAAACAGTTTGCTGCAAAAAGGAAATCATCTTTAGCTGCTATTTTCGTTTTCATATTCTTTACCTTAGTCGTTCTTGTTAAAGAATTATTTATGTCTTCTTTGATCGAAAAGTCATTTAGCAATAATTTCGTTCTTTCTTCTATCTTTGGTTTTAACTGGTTTATTGCTTTGGCTTTAGTGGGCTTAAGTATTTTAATCTATATTATTACTGATCTTAGGTTTTTCTATTTTGTTTTCATATTAATATTCGTTCAAACTTTGTTTGCTCACAACTGGCTGACAATTCCTCAATATACCAGTCGTGCTTTTAACGGATTTATCAGCGATAATTTTGAATTTTTTGTAAATCTGAATCCGATTCTGATTTTTATACTCACTCCGATGGTAACAGCACTCACTTCAAAAAAAGATACGTATAACATGATGATAATTGGAACCGCTGTTATGGCTTCTCCGACGTTCATTTTGGTACTTGGACCTAACTTTAATACCCTAATTGCTTATATAATCATTATGACAATTGGGGAAGCTATGTGGCAGCCAAGGTTTTTACAGTGGGTAGCTGAAATTGCACCGAAGAATATGACCGGTATCTACATGGGAATCGGACAATTTCCATGGTTTTTAACAAAAGTAATTACAAGTCTTTATTCTGGCTGGTTCCTGATGAATTACTGCCCTATTGATACTCTTCCATCAAATATGAACACTGAAACCATGTGGTTGATATACGGATTTATTGCAATTATATCCCCCATTGGATTATTGCTTGCAAAAGGCTGGATGAAAAAAGGTTTTAAAGTTAAAGCAGAAAATTAATATGTAAAATGATTTCTGAAATCGAACTCGAAGAAAAAATAAATAAAACTGAAACACTTTTCGGATGGCTCTGGGAACTTTCAGTTGATGGAATGCGCTTACTTGATTCTTCCGGAAGGATTATGATGATTAATGATGCTTACAGCAGAATTATTGAAATACCAAAGGAAAAACTTGTTGGAAAACTTTTCTCTGATGTTTATTCGGAATCAGAGCGTGAAAGAATTTTAAATACTTACCGTAATGATGTACAAAGTAACAGGATAAAAACTCATTTTGAAAGAGAAAATGTTCTATGGAACGGAAAGAAACGATGGTTCGATTTTTCCAATTCGTTTGTTGAAATACCTGAAACCGGAAAAGTTACATTAAGCATAATAAAAGATATAACAGAAAGAAAAAAATCCGAGATTGAATTAGTTGAAAGTGAAAAGAAATTCCGTCTGCTTTTTAATAGCATAAACGATGCTGTTTTTGTAATTCAGTTAAGTTCATCAAAAACATATGGTGATTTTGTCGAAGTTAACGATGTTGCATTAAATCAGCTTGGATATACAAAGGAAGAATTTTTAAAACTTAGCCCATCGGCGATTATTCAGCCAAAGTATATCGATGAATTTAATAATGCAATGGAAAGACTTAAGTCTGAAAGTCATGTTATCTACGAGTTAGTTCATAAAGCAAAAGACAGAAAACTTTATACAGTTGAAGTTAACTCTCACCTGTTTGAGTATGAAGGAAAACAAACTATTCTTTCTATAACGCGTGATATAACTGAAAGAAAACAATCTGAAGAAAAACTGAAACGAACTAGCAATGTTTTAAGGAATCTTGCTTCACATCTTCAATCTATCCGCGAAGAAGAAAGAAGTTTAATTGCAAGGGAAATCCATGATGATTTGGGACAAACTTTAACTGTCCTAAAAATTAATATCTCACTTCTTTCAAATAAACTTAGGAAAGACCAGCACCAGCTAAAAGAAAAAATTGACAATGCAACAAAACTGATTGATGATGCTGTTGAAAGAGTTCAAAGAATTACTGCAAAACTTCGACCTGGAATTCTTGATGAACTTGGGATTATCCCGGCAATCGAGTGGCAGGCTCAGGAATTTCAGAATCTTTCAGGAATAAATTGTATGCTTTCTATGCCTGAGGATGAAATTATTCTGGATGCTGAAAAATCTACTGCTGTCTTCAGAATTTTCCAGGAAGCATTAACTAATGTTTTAAGACATGCATCCGCAAGCTGGATTTCAGCTGCATTAAAAATTTCGGAAAATATCTTAGTCCTTGAAATAAATGACAACGGGATTGGAATCACGGCAGAAAAACTTAGAGACCCTCGTTCACTTGGAATCATTGGGATGAAGGAAAGAGCTTTAATTCTCGGTGGAGAGGTTTCTATTGAGGGAATTCCGGATAAAGGAACCCGGCTAAAAGTGGAAATTCCCATGAAGAATCTTAATAAAGATTAATGCCTTTTGTGAAAGATGTAATAAAAATACTAATAGCGGATGATCACGCAATAGTGAGAGAAGGTTTAAAACAAATTGTTTCTGAAGAAAATGATATGCGCGTTACCGGGGAAGCATCAAACGCTGCTGAAATATTTTCACTACTTGAAAAAGATAATTTCCGGGTAATAATTCTGGATATAAGTATGCCCGGAAGAAGTGGATTAGAAGCTTTAAAAGATCTTAGAAAATATCATCCGGAAATTCCGGTATTAATTTTAAGCATGTTCAGCGAGGAACAATATGGATTACGGGCAATTAAGGCCGGAGCGTCCGGGTATCTCAAAAAAGTTAGCGCCCCGACTGAACTTGTCATTGCAATTAGAAAAATTGTCGGCGGGGGTAAATATATTAACGAAAAGCTCTCTGAGAAGCTAGCTGCTGAATTTGGTGAAAAGAAAATTGAATTTCCACATGATTTGTTATCAGACCGTGAATACCAGATAATGTGCTCTATTGCCTCAGGTAATTCCGCTGAGCAGATAGCCATAGAATTATCCTTAAGCGTAAATACTATTTATTCTTACCGAAACCGGATACTCGAAAAAATGCATTTAAAATCTAATGTTGAATTAACACAGTATGTATTCAAAAATAAATTGTTGGAAACCTGACTAGAAAACTCTTATGAATAAAAATTTTATAACAAGTTTTATCTCACTAGGAATTCTTTTATTGATATTGTCTTCATGCTCTGGCATCTCTTATGACCAAATTTATCCAATATTGCACGATGGAAAATATGACAGTGAATTTCCTTATAAAGGCAGTTCTGAGTCACTTGAAAAGATAAGTAAATCAGTTCACAGGATAAACTCTACAGGTTTTTATAAAACATTTACATTCGAATTACAGGATTCAATAACGCCCGAGAACATTAGGACAAAAAATCTGGAATCCATCGCTCTGGTTTCCGGCTATGCGGACCAATCAACATCAGGAAGTGCAACTGCAATTTATTCTCTGGAAGGCAAAGTTGTGTTGCTTACATGTTCTCATGTTGTTAACTATCCTGACACTGTGTTTTCATTTTTCTACGATGATTCCGGTAACATAACAAATCTTATTCAGTCGGTATTGATAAAAGATAATCAGATAGTTTATGCAGCGGGATTTCCTGAAGGAAGCAAAATGGAAATTCTTGCGGTCGATGAAAAAAATGATCTTGCTCTTATAGGAAGAGATTATCATGCATTAAGTGAATTCAAGTTTCCTTTTTTTGATTACCCCAATGGCAAAGCTAAAGAGCTTGAATGGGGTACTTTTGTTTACGTGTTCGGGTTTCCTATTAATTTCCAGATGGTAACAAAAGCAATTGTGAGCAGTCCAAACCGCGACTCTCAAGGATCTTTTATTATTGATGCTGTAATCAATCGCGGAGCCAGCGGTGCAATTGTGCTTGCAATTAAAGATGGCGTACCTAATTTTGAACTTGTTGGGATCGTCCAATGGGTTCCGGAAGAAGAAGAAAACATACTTGTTCCAGCCAAATCAAAAAATAATAGACAGTATAATCCCCTTGTGCCATACACCGGTGAAATGTTTGTAAAACGTTACTCATCTATCCGTTACGGAATTGCCAGAGTAATTTCAATCGAATTGATAAAAGAGTTCATATTAAAAAATCTAAACAAACTTAGCACGGAAAAATATGACCTTACTTCTTTTCTGAACCGCTGATTTAACTATAGATACCTTAACCTGCAATTATTTTTCAATTTTCTGCTATATTTTCATTCTACATATCAGATTTACATCTTGAATCATCAATTCTGAAATGCTATCTTCTTAGCAAGCTTAGAATCCAAAAAAAATAATGACAAAGAGTAAGAAGTTAATTCCAATAAGAATTATTTTGTGGCTGATTATTCCCATATCAATATCAGCTCAAAAAATGTTTAATGAAACCAATGTTTTTCATCAGAAAGGGTTGGAAGAATTTGCAGAAGGTAAAACAGATGAAGCTGAAAAATTATTTAAGACTTCTATTTTTGAATTTGACTATCCGCCTTCCTATTATCAACTAGGGAAACTGTATAAATCTAAAGGAACTGTAAGAGGAAATATCAAGGCAAGGAGAAACTTTGAAAATGCAATTTTAAGAGATCCGAATAATATAGCATACAGGAAAGAGCTGGCATTAATTCTTGAAAATTTCAGCAAGAGCATGGCTTTTGATGTTTACAAGGAAATTTTGGAAATAGATAAAAATAATATAGATGCGCTGTTTAATCTTGGAAGAATAAAAGAGGAAGATTTTTATGAATATATGAATTCATTTTTTAAAGATGATGGCGCTCCTGCTTTAAGCTATAATGGATTTGCCCAGGATGATTTTGATGAAGCAGTAACATACTATTTAGCTTCCATAAAAATTGATCCCGGTTATATTGAATCGTATAATCATCTTGCAATACTTTATGTTGAACTTGGGGAGCCGGGCACTGCAATAAATTATTTGAATACTTCTTTAAGATATGACTCCCGAAATAAGGAGACATTACTGCTTCACGGAATTTGTAATTATCAGCTTTCAAAAATAGATTCCAGTTATTCAGATTTTACAAAAGCGATTAGTCTGATGGATGATTCAGAAAAATCTATTTATACAAAGTTTTCTGCCAACTATTTTTTAAACCCAAATGATTTTAAAAATTCTGATTCGATTGTTATTATCAACAAGTATTGGCAATCACAAGACCCTCTTTATCTTACTAGCTACAATGAGAGACTCCTTGAACATTATGTTCGTGTTGCTTATTCGAATTTAAGATTCACTGTTAAAAAACTTGATCTGCCTGGCTGGAATACTGATCGTGGAGAAATCCTCATTAGGTACGGAATTCCGGAAACCAGGATTCGTCTTCGTCCGCAAATCAGTGCTGGTGGGAACACTTCATTAATGTTGAAAACAGATTTATGGGTTTATAATGATAAAGTATTTGGTTTTACTGATGATTACTGGACAGGAAACTTTCGATTCAGTGTACCAAATCCTTCAGGCAGGCATCATTCTCAGTTTGGTGGTGATTCAGAAACTTTTGTCCATGATGAAAGAAGGAATGAACCGGAATCCTATTCGCCGAAGTTTAATGGCCCGGTAATAGATGTTCCATTTGTAATAAGTCAATTTAAAAGTTTAAAGGACAACTCTGATTATAATACTGAGTTAGTTGTTAGTTTTGCTACAAAAGCTGATAAATCAATTGAGGATAAATTATTTTCAAATGATAAATTTAAAGCAGGAGTTTTTCTTTTAGATAAGAATTACGATTTAATAAGTAAAAAGATAAAAATATTAAAGGAATTTTCCTTCAATTCAATTCTAAATCTCGGCCTTGATCAGGATTATCACATAAACACAGTCGAACTAGTTAACCATCCTGATAGCTTAAACTTTGCATTTGAAATTATCCGCAACATAGATAATGCGGTGTCAACTAACCATAAGTCAATTGAAATAAAAAAATTTTCGAATAGAGACCTCGGTATGAGTGATATTTTGTTTTGTGAAAATGTTTCCAAAACAGAATCGACATTACCGCTGCAGAGAGGTAATTATTTTTTGTTACCGAATCCGCTTAATACTTTTGTTAGCACAAATAAAATTTATATCTATTATGAAGTTTATAATTTGAGTCACGACGAAGATAACGTTTCCAGCTTTGAGCAAGAGTTAAAAATTGAGCATATTAATGAAAAATCCGGTGCTTCGGAAATCATTCATTCAATATTGAGTTCGGTTGGATTATCTTCTGATGAAGAACAACTAGTTCTTAAAACTGACTACAGTACATCCGGAAGCACAGCCCAGGTTTACCTTCAACTTGATATGAAAAACTATAAAAAAGGTAAATATAATGTCCAGGTCTCTTTAAAAGATAAAACGAGTGGTAAAGTTGTGAATAGCCACAACGAGTTAATCTGGAAATAATATGGAAAGATTTGCGCATCACAAAAAATACTCCGTACATTTAAAGGTATCATTAGTTATCAGTGAAGCGATTGTTATTCTTTTCTTTCTTTTCTCACCTTCAATATCAACTAAAAAAAACGATATGATTTTGCTAGATGAAATTACCGCTTCAGAAATAATCCCTCCAACAATTTTTCAACAAAAACCATTAAGTTCAAAACCACCGCTACCTGAAATTAAATTTGGTAATTTAATAACTGAAGATTTTTTTTTCGAAGATGTTAGTCTTCAAAAAACAGAAAACAATGAGACAGTTCCAAACCTTTTAGTTAGTTTAAATAAAAAAATAAGTCCCTTATCAAATACTATTCCCCGACAAATTCTGGAAGTACTTCCACAACCAAGTAATGGTGAGTTTCATGGTTCTATTACATTAAAATTGAAGATAAACGAAGATGGCAAAGTTGTTGACTATAAAATCCTATATTCAAATCTGGATTGTAAAAATTGTATAAATAAAGTCCTGACTGCTGCTTATCAATCAATCTGGGAACCAGCTTTAATCAGAGGTAAAACTGCAGAATACTGGATTGAAAAGACTTATAATTTCAATTGAGTAAAAGTTTACAGTTGATTTGAATGTTTTTTTATGCTTTCTTTCTATCTGAAAATAAATTTTTATTTTCCAGGGATGAGCGGTAACAATTCCAGCCTGTTTGGAGTCTAATATATATCACCGGAGAGGGTTAATGTTAACAAAACAACTAACGGAAGCCAAAGTTAAAATCCGTTGTATAAATTGTACAAGAAAAATTGACAGCGTGTTGATTTGTGAAATGGATAGTATAATCGGAACGCGGTTTGCATTTTTCTGCAGTCAGTGTCAAAAATTTATAGGTATCTCAACGAGTAGAGAAAAGTATACTCCTCTTTCACAACAAAATACCAATCCTGTTTATAACACCTGAATTATATTGTATTATCCTGCAATATAACTCCCCCGCCAAGACAAACATTTTCATCATAAAAAACAGCAAACTGACCGGCAGCAATCCCGTTATCAGCAGAATCCAGTTCAACATCTCCGGAAATATTATTTGATAATTTCAATTTACAATTATAATAATTTGCTCCGTGCCTTATCTTTACTTTCAGATTGCTTTTATCAGTCGGTTGTCCTGAAATCCAATTAATTTTTCCAACAGAAAAGCTGTTGCGTTCTCTCAGAGTTTTGTTTTCTTTTGATATATAAACTACATTTTCATTAATATCCTTTTTAACAACAAACCAGGGGCCTCCGCCAAGTTTCAGTCCTGATCTCTGACCAATCGTGTAATAATAATAACCAGGATGTTCGCCCAACACTTTTCCCGAATCTGCATCAATTATTTTCCCGGATTTTTCACCCAAATGATGCTTAATAAACTCTTTAAACTTAATTTGACCAAGAAAACAAATTCCCTGGCTGTCTTTTCTGTTACTAGTCGGGAGACTGAATTTTTGAGCAAAAGTTCTTACTTCTTTTTTTTGAAGATTTCCAATGGGAAATAGAGCCCTGCTAACTTGTTCCTGGTTCAGGTATGCTAAAAAGTAAGTCTGATCTTTTATAGGATCGGGCGATGTAGTAAGTAAATATTTATTTTCCTGCTGAATTACATTAGCGTAATGTCCTGTTGCAACTTTTTCATAAGAGGAATCAATCTTATCAAAGAACTGACCGAATTTAATAAGACTGTTACAAAAAATATCCGGGTTGGGTGTTCTGCCTTCTTTAATTTCTTCAATTGTATATGAAACAACATTATCCCAGTATTCTGTTTGCAGAGGAATGACTTCGACAGGAACTTCGATTTGTTCACAAACACTTCTGACATATTTCAGATCTTCTTCCCAGGGACATTCCCCCAAAAAAGAAAAATCATCCTGCAGCCAGATTTTCAAATAAAAAGCCGTAACATCGTGTCCTTTTTCTTTTAAAAACCTCAAAGCAACAGAACTATCAACGCCTCCCGATACAAGTACTGCAATTTTCATCTTAGCAATCCAACCCTTTAGACACTCTTTTTCTTTTTGAGTAATCTTTCCATTACTTCATCATAAATTTCTTTTTTCACTTTACTAAGAATCATTGTTATAAGCTTGTTTGAATTCCTGATCTTGGGATAAAACCCTATTATTACAGAATTCTTTCCATCATAAACTTTCAAAATACCCGACATTTTATTGTCAAAAATTCCACCTTCAAGCTTGTTGATATCTTCGTAATAAACATCAAATTTTTTTCTGCCCAAAATGAATTGTGTACAAATCATTTTTTGTTCATCAAACTCAATCCTGAAAGGCATTATCTTGTAAAGCATGAAATAATGTTTATTCACGTAATAAATCAGGAACAATGCAAGCAGAAGTGGTAGAATCAAAATAAGTTTTTGATCAAGATATACAACTATAGGCAGCAGATAAAATGATAGAAACAGTGTAACTATAACATTCCCGTACCTGTATAACAACTGGAACACAATCGGATATGTACAGTTTACAGGTGATTCGAATTTCTCATCATTCATTTAAAAGTACTTTACAATTCAAATAAGTGTTTGACATTTATCTCAAAAAAAAGCCGCCGTGAGAAGCGGCTTCAAACTAAAATAGAATAACTAATCCTCTTTTTTAAGAATTTTAGCTCCCTGGCCTTTTATCTGGTACAAAGTCAATGGACCGCTAATAGTTGTTGGATCAAAAGTTTTTCCATTTTCTTCAGCCATATGTTCATAGTATTCTTTGGCTTCTTCTTCTTTCAGATCAAGCTTATATACTTTGCCTTCAACCTGTGCTGTACCACCAATTGCCTCAACCGGAAAAATTATATCTCCGTCTTTAACTTTGATTTTTATTTTTTCACCTTCAGTTCCAGATGAAAGATCCATCCAGCAACCCATATTGTGGCAGACATCAAGAACTTCACCCTCAACCAAAACTGTTTTATCAAGATATGATTCAGGATCAGCAAGGATATCGGATATGTTTGTTTTTTCAGTAAGAGTTATTTCTTTACCAAATTTTTCTTCGCTTGTTTGTGCAAATAGAATTGAAGAAAATGTTATTGATAAAACCAACAACAGTAATTGTTTCATAAATATTGATTCTCCTCTGTTTGTTTTTTTATTATTTGAATTTTACCGAAACAGGATAATCTGTTTCCAGTTTTATTCCTGGAATATCCTTTACTATTTCCTGAAACTCAGTAAAATTCTCCGGGTTTTGTTTATTAAGTTTTTTAAAAGCTTCCGGGTTTGAAATTATTTTTCCAAAATCCACTCCTAATAAAGTAATTTCATTATTTTCTTTAAAAGAAGAATTTGTTGAAACAATTGCTCCATTAAAAATTACATTCATATTAATTTTCATTCCTTTCATCATTTCAAGGAATGTGCTGTCTTCGGAAGTTATTTCACTATCCTGAGATTCAGCTTCTTCTGATTCATATTTCGATTCTTTATTCTTTGCTGAAATGATTACTTCGGGAATTTCACCAGCAATAAACTTGAATTTGAACTGATCATTATCCGGTTCTGTTTTTTCGACTTCTTCACCAATTGATATCTGGTTTTCAGGATCAGGTGAAAGAGTAATATTATTCAAGTCTTTAAAAGAATATACTACACGGAATCCCTGGAGGTTATCCTGAGCCAACTCTTCTCCTGAAACATACTCAACTCCTTCTCCATAATTTGAGGCCTTTTGTCTTAATTCATCTTCGTCAAATATTTTAAATGAACTCGCTTCAGTTGAATCGCCAAAAGAACCTGCAAATTCACCAAGCATTTTTACAACTTCATTATTTATGAGTACAGTTTCCTCAATCGTACCACTGCCATCTTTATTTACTTTTAAATTTGTTTCAACCTGTATGCATCCGTTAAACAGGATGGTTAGAAATAAAAACGACAAAATAAATTTTAAGTAATTTTTCATAATTATATTATAGAATATTTAAAAATTGGATCTGTAAAATAACAATTTTCAGGGTTATCTTTAATCCGATTCTGCGCAATTTTTGCGTAAAATTATAACACTACCCCCAAATACTTATATTAGTAATTAAACAATTTATTCTTTCTACGTGAATCCGAGAAAAAAACTAGCACTCAAAATTGCTGTTATTTTAATATCAGTTATTGTTTTACTGATTTTCAACTCATTAAACAAATCAGTTAATTCAACAATTGAAAATACTTTCTCTTTGGTTCGTGGAGAACTCCAGCCTGATACTAACATTGTTTTGATTCATATAACTGCAAATGATCTCTCAAGCATTGGTCCCTGGCCGATTAAAAGAAGTTATTATGCACTTTTGATTAATAAACTGAAAAGTGCCGGAGTTAAAAAAATCGGTTTGGAAATTTTCCTGAGTGCGAGATTGGTTACTCAAACTATCTATGATAACACTCTAAAAAATGAAATTGAAAAAGCCGGCAATGTTGTTTTGAGTTCGGTTGCAGGAAATATCGTAAATAAGGCAGGTAATTTTGTTACCGACTCATTAAGTCTTCCTAGCCCAAAACTGCTTGATCATAATATAAAAACCGGTTCTGTAAATTTTATCAGAGATGACGGGGTTATTATTCCTAGTGAAATCAGGTATTCTAATACTTTTGAAAAATCATTTTCGGTTGCATTGACAGACTCTTTTTCTTCCGTTGAATCTTTTAGAGTAAATTTTATTTCTTCCTGGAAAAGATTCAAGAGTTACTCATTTCTTGAGTTTTTAAATAAAGTTTTGAGGGAAAACCTGAACGATCCCAATCTAAGAAATAAAATAGTGCTCATCGGTTTAAGCGACACACAAATTGCGAGTTCTTTCGATTCATTTTATGAAGATGAAATTCCCGGTATTGCAATGCATGCTTTTGCTCTCGATAATTTATTGAACAACAGGTTTCTTAAACCGGGTTTGAAATATATATCTGCTATAATTTTTGTTATAATTATACTCTTAACTATTTATCTAACAGATAAGAAAAATTCAGGGAGCCTACTGCCTTATTCACTTCTATTATTGATTTGTATAGGTCTATCCTTTTTTCTTTACTCCTATTTGTATTATCAACTTTCGGTTTCATTTCTTGTTATCCCATTTTTTGCATTAATCATAACTGAACTCGCCTTAACAACACTTGAAAAAACTGATTTGTTAAAAGGTGTTATATCTGAACGGGAAGTTTTACAAAGATTGCTAACTAAAAAAGAAGAAGAATTAGAATTATTAAAAATAGATTTGAAAAAATCAGGAGATCAGAATTCAAAAATATTGAAGCAAAGAATCTTAGAACTTGAGCAGGATATTAATCGCTTAAAAGATGATGAAGCAGATGTGCAGACTGCTGTTAAATATTCAGATTCAGAAGTAACAAATTTTAACGGAATTATTTATAAAAGTAAAGCGATGAATGATATGGTTGGCTTGATAGAAAAAGCTGCCTCATCAGATACAACTACTTTAATTATGGGTGAGAGCGGGACTGGAAAGGAGCTTGTGGCCAAAGCAGTTTATTCATTAAGCGATAGAAATGGGAAACCATTTGTTGCAGTAAACTGTGCAGCTTTAACTGAAAGTTTACTCGAGAGCGAATTATTCGGACATGTAAGAGGAGCTTTCACCGGTGCAAGCCAGGATAAGAAAGGAAAATTTGAAGCAGCTGATACTGGGACAATCTTCCTTGACGAGATTGGTGAAACATCTGAAAATTTCCAGGTAAAATTACTGCGCGTATTGCAATCAGGAGAGATTGAAAAAGTAGGTTCAACAGAACAACAGCTTGTTAATGTAAGAGTAATTGCTGCAACAAATAAAAATCTTGACAAGGAAGTCAGGGAAAATAAATTCCGGGAAGATCTTTATTATAGGTTGAACGTCTTTAGAATTGACATTCCACCATTGAGAAACCGGAAAGAAGATATTGAAGTGCTTGCAATGAGTTTCATTGAGAAGGAAAATCAAAGATTAAAATTATCCAAAGCTGTATTAAAAATTTTGAGTGATTACAACTGGAAAGGAAATGTAAGAGAGCTTGAAGCAATGATGAAACGAGCAGCAATCTTTGCATCAACGGAAAACCGTGAATTGATTCAAGTATCGGATTTACCCAGAGAAATGGTAAAAATATCAAAATATAATTTTGAAGAACTCGTGCTTGAATCACTTCGGAATAAAAAATTCTCACATTCTTCAATCTCTGAAGTAGCTAAAGAACTCGGAAATGTAAATAGAACTCTCATTTCAGAAAACTTTCGGGGTATTATCTTTAAAAGATTTTATGAAAATAATTTTGATATAGAAATTACCTCGAAGGTAATTGCAGATTCAGAAAACGAAGAATTGATTGAAAAAGTAAGAACAAAGCTTCAAACCTACTTATCCAATCTTCAAAATGATCTTTCAAAAAACACGTCGAAAGATTTTAATGATATTAAGCAACAGTTTATATCTAAATACAAAAACCTTCCGGCAAAATTTCATATCTACCTTGATGAAATTATTAAGCATCTGAACTTATGATTTGTTAGTGTCATCACAGCAACATTCCAATCATCAAAAACGTCTTAAGTAAATCTTCAAAATATATTAGGTTTAACTCAGCTTTTAAGTTCATTTAAAATAAATTGAATATGGAGAACGGAATGTTAAAGCATATTTTACTTTTATTTACTATTCTTTTTTCATTTACTAACTTTATACAGGCGCAGGATTCCACTGAAACAAATGGTGAGAAATGGAAATGGCACTGGGAAGAAATATCAGATATGTTCGACTGGTCAATGAAACGTCCAAGTATCTCATTGGATTTTGGTTTATCCGATATAAAAAGAAAAGATGTAATGGGAGATTTTTCAAAAAATAATCTGCTTGAACTAAAGCTAGGCTATACAAGTATGAAGATTTCTAAATATGCTTTCAATATTACCAGAGACAAATACCGTTATATTTATCTGACAAATAATTCGACTAATCTAGCTGGCGGGAAAAATAATTCTGAAGAAATTAATACAAACAATTTACGATTTGGATATGCTGAATCAGGCGGATATGGTTATAAGCTTGGAACTGCTTCAACAATTACTACATACTTTACATATTCTCTCGACTGGACAAGAATTGATTTTAAAGATACTGCTTACTTGCCTGATGATCAGAGAATTTATAATTTATATGATGAAGCATTCAGGTTTGGAAACAGCAATGAGTTTGGCATTAGAATACAACCAGTAAGTTTTTTAATTTTTGAAGGTGGTTACGAACGCTCACAGGTTTTTCAAAGACATTTATTCTGGAAATGGGCAGGCAGTAGCGTTATTGAAGCTGTTTCACACGGCATACTTGATGCATTTATAAATGAAATTATGAAATCGAGTCCACAAATTGGTCCGATTGTATTTCTAATATTGAAAGGAGCACTTTCTTATGGGATTTATGAATTGAGGTCAGACAAAATGAATTGGCCATTCAATAGTGCAAAACCAATTACGTTTAATAATATAAAATTTGGGATGACGTTTATGTTTTAAAATCCATTCAATCATATAGTCATGCACCCATGCATTCATCCCCGTAGAGCATGAGAGTACGGTTGTTTGAATGCATGTTAAAACTTAATCAGTAAACTTCACTTTAATATTTACAATTTCCGAACTGCTTCCTGTTCTTACTGGCGGTCCCCATGTTCCTGCGCCGGAGGAAACATAATAATGAGTATTCCCCTTTTTCTTATATCCCCTGCTAACTTCGTAAATCATGTCAGTAATAATATTTCCCGGCCACATTTGACCATGATGTGTGTGTCCGGAAAGCTGTAAATCGATTCTGTTTTTTTCTGCTTGCTCTAATTTTACTGGTGTATGGTCAAGAAGAATCTTTGGTAAATTATCAGTAATTGGTACAACCATATCTCCGAGCAATTTTCTTTGTTTGCCAGTAAATTGTTTGATAGCTCCATCTTCTCTGCCAATTAAATAAAAATTATTGTCAACAAGTTCATATTCATCTCTTAAAACAGTAAACCCGTAATCATTCATATATTTTACACAAGGTTCAACTCCATTTATAAATTCGTGATTACCGTTAATTGCATAAATACCATACTTTGATTTTAGTTTTCTGAAAGATTCTCCGATTTTTCTATCAAGAAGCACTTCAGCTTTGTCATCAACTACATCGCCGGCAAACATAATAATATCAGGATTTAATGAATTTATTCTTTCAACTATATTTTTAAGATGATTTTCCCCATCAAGTGGTGAAAGATGAAGATCAGAAGCCATTACGATGTTTAATTCATTTAATTTGCTAGTTCCTTTCGGAATACTGAGATCAAGAGAAGTTATCTTAATGTTTCTTTTATTAATATTTCCAAATATTACTATTGTTGAAGCAATAAGGATTATAACTATTGCTGTAATTTGTTTTGTCATTTCATAATTCTGATAAACTAGTTTTGGAAGGAAATGAAAGTATGATTCAAACAGCCTGATAATATCAACTCCAAGAATAAGCAGTATAAAGTAAATAAGAAACGCAAACCAGACCGCTCCCACTGCTAAAATAATATCATAAATAACAGGAGAAAGGTATTTATACAACAACTTGGCAAGAATGTATCCGTAAGCAACAATAAAAAATACAACAGCATAAAATGGTTTAAGAAATTGAGTTGAGCTTAATGCCTGCCATCCGCGAATGAAAATATAATAATTGAGTGCTGTATAAACAGAGAGAAATATTGTGAAGAATAGTATCATTTTATAATAATTAAATATTGAACTATCAAAATAGTTTTAAGTGTTCAAAGTGATTATGAGAAGTATCACAAAGGAAGGAAGCCATTGCGTTGAAACAACTTAAAATGTTCAATTATAGTGGGCGACTAAATTAGAACATCAATCCAGACAATCATTCCAGACGCAATGGCTGGAGGCTTATGAAAATTTATTTATACGAATGTAACATTTTCATATAGTTAACACGTTCGTACTTTGACGGATCATCAACATTCTTATAGCTAATACTTCCCCTCATCTGGTCGAGTGATTCATATTCATTTTCTTCCATCCAGAATTTAAGTCTTGTTGTAACATCAGCAATATGACCAATTCCGAACTTCAATAACGCAGAAAGCATTTGGGTTACACTTGCACCCGCCATTATCATTTTAACAATATCTTCTTCACTGTAAACTCCGCTTGTGGCAGCAAGATCTGCTTTAACTTTTCCATAAAGAATCGCAATCCATCTCAAAGGCAATCTCATTGCCATCGGAGTGCTTAATAGTACGTTTGGAACAACTTCAAGTTTTTCAAGATCTATATCCGGTTGATAAAACCTGTTGAATAAAACAAGTCCACTTGCACCGGCTTCCGTCAGTTCTTTAGCCATATGAGCGACTGAACTGAAAAATGGATGCATTTTTACAGCAACGGGAATTTTTATTTCAGAACAAACTCTCTTTACAATGTGCGCATATTTTTTTTCAAGTTCTTCACTTTTCTGTTCCGTACTTGTCGCGAGAAAGTAAATATTCAATTCGAGAGCATCTGCGCCTGCCTGTTCAATCTGTTTTGCATAATCAATCCATCCGCCAATTGATTTTCCATTAAGACTTGCAATAACAGGTATATCAACTGATGATTTTATTTTAGTAATATGCTCGAGATATTGTTCCGGACCCATTTTGTATTCAAACGGTTCAGGAAAATAGGAAGTTGCTTCAGCATAGCTTTCTGAATGAATGCTGGTTTGGTAATCGAGCTCAAGAGAATCGTGTTCAATTTGTTCTTCAAAAAGTGAATAGAGAACAACCGCACCTGCACCTGCATCTTCCATTTGTTTAATATTACCGACGTCTTCAGAAAGTGGTCCTGCAGAAGGAACAATTGGTGACTTAAGTTTTAATCCGAGATAATTTGTTGAAATGTCCATTGTAATTCCTTTTTATTTCGTCTTTAGTTTTTTTCTTTACCGTTTGAATCATCGGGAGCGTACGAAGCCATTCTCTCATAATCTTTCCATTTTCTCACAACATCTTCCTGAGCTTCCTTCATTAAAATCTCAGCTTCTTTCGGATGAGATTTTGTTAACATTTTATACCTTGTCTCCATATACGCATAATCCCTCAGTGGTATTTTCAAACCTTTGGACTCAAGTTTAAAAGGATTCTTCCCTTCAGCTTCCAATTCAGGATTATACCTGAATAATGGCCAATAACCTGAATCAACAGCAGCTTTCTGATTTTGCATTGCAGTTCCCATATTTATTCCGTGAGCGATGCAATGACTGTAAGCAATAATTAATGAAGGTCCATCATAAGCTTCTGCTTCAAGAATTGCTCTCAGTGTATGCTGATCATTTGCACCCATTGCAACTTTAGCAACGTATACATTTCCATAGCTCATAGCCATTAAGCCAAGATCTTTTTTTGCACCTGGTTTGCCAGCAGCAGCAAATTTCGCAACTGCTCCGCGTGGAGTTGCTTTCGAACATTGTCCACCGGTGTTTGAATAAACTTCAGTATCAAGAACCAGGATATTTACATTTTTCCCTGATGCTAACACATGATCCAGTCCGCCGTAACCAATATCGTAAGCCCATCCATCACCACCCATTATCCAGACAGATTTCTTAACAAGATAATCTGATAAACTTAACAGGTGTTTAATATCAGTTGCTTTTCCTCCTGAAGATGATTTCTGTAAACTTTCCAGTTTTTTATTAAGTTCGGAAACTTTTTCTCTTTGTTCATAAATATCAGCTTCATCTTTTTGAGCATTGTTAAGAATTGAATTAACAAGTTCGTTTCCTAATTCATTATCATATTTGCTTAATAATTCTTTTGCTTGTTTATTATGTTTATCAATTGCTAAACGGAAACCGAAACCAAACTCTGCATTATCTTCAAAAAGTGAATTTGACCAAGCAGGTCCTCTTCCATTTTCATCAACAGCCCAGGGAGTTGTAGGAAGATTTCCTCCGTAAATTGAAGAACAACCTGTAGCGTTTGCTACAACTGTTCTGTCGCCAAACAACTGGCTCACAAGTTTTACATAAGGAGTTTCCCCACAGCCTGAGCAAGCACCTGAAAATTCAAATAATGGTCTGAGAAATTGTGAATCTTTTACTTTTGTTGTATTGATTTTTCTTCTATCTATCTCAGGAATATTGAGGAAGAAATCCCAGTTAGCTCTTTCAGTCTCGCGTAATGAAAGTTGTTCCTGCATATTAATTGCTTTAAGTTTTGTTTCCTGTTTATTCTTAGCCGGGCAAACATCCACACAAAGCCCGCAGCCTGTACAATCTTCCACAGCAACCTGCAGACTGTACAACATTCCGTCGCCGTAATCTTTTCCCCTGAACTTTGTTGATTTAAAAGTTTCGGGAATGTTTGTTAAATATTTTTCTTCAAAAACCTTAGCTCGTATTGTAGCATGCGGACAAACCATTACACATTTGTTACACTGAATACATGTTTGCATATCCCAAACTGGAATCTCAAGAGCAATATTTCTTTTTTCCCATTGTGCAGTTGCAGTCGGAAATGTTCCATCGATAGGCATTTTGCTTACAGGGAGAAGATCACCATCTCCACCGATTATTTTTGCAGTTACATCAAGGACAAATTCAGGTGCATTACCGGCAACGGCTGGCTGCAATTGTAATTTGCTTGTGACTTTATTCGGAACTTCAACTTCAAAAAGGTTTTCTAAAGTCTGATCAACAGCCGCAAAATTCATCTGGACAATTTTATCGCCTTTTGCACCATAAGTTTTCTTAATCGAATTTTTGATCAACTCAATTGCCTGATCTTTGGGGAAGATATTCGAAATCGCAAAGAAGCAAGTCTGCATAATTGTATTTATACGAACACCCATTCCAGTATCATTTCCAACTTTGTATGCATCAATTACAAATAATTTCATTTTCTTTTCAATAAGGTCCCTCTGAACTTTTTCAGGAAGTGAATCCCAAACCTGGTCTTTGGGAACAACTGTATTCAATAAGAAAGTCGCACCTTCAACTACATCTTTAAGCATATCTGTTTTTTCCAGAAAAACCTGCTGATGGCAGGCAACAAAGTTTGCACGATCAATAAGGTAAGTTGATTTTATTGGTTTAGGTCCGAAGCGAAGATGAGATACTGTCATTGAGCCTGATTTTTTTGAATCGTAAACAAAATATCCCTGGGCAAAAAAATCGGTTCCTTCGCCAATAATTTTTATTGAGTTTTTGTTTGCCCCAACAGTTCCATCAGCGCCAAGCCCATAAAATTTTCCTTTGAAAGTTTCATTTGGTTCAACTGAGAAATTACGATCAAAATCCAGGCTTGAATTCGTTACGTCATCTATAATTCCAACAATAAAATGATTCTTTGGTTTTTCTGATTTAATGTTTTCGAATACTGATTTAATCATTGCCGGGGTAAATTCTTTTGAGGACAGACCGTAACGTCCGCCAACTATTTTCGGGAATGCAAACTGCAAATCACCATTGTTAAATTTCTCAGCTATTGCATTTACAACGTCCAGGTAAAGCGGTTCACCGGGAGCACCCGGTTCCTTTGGTTCTATCTAAAACGGAAATAACTTTTGTGGTTTTAGGTAAAGCATTTATAAAATGATTAAGAGAGAATGGTCTGTACAATCTTACTTTCACCAATCCTACTTTTTCTCCCTGTGATACAAGATATTCAACTGTTTCCTCTGCAGCTTCGGCCCCTGAACCCATCATGACAACAATTCTTTCAGCATCTTTTGCACCGACATAATCAAAAAGATGATATTGTCTTCCAACAAGTTTTGCAAATTTATCCATCTGCTTCTGAACAATATCCGGACACTTTATATAATAAGGATTAACAGTTTCTCTTCCCTGGAAGTAAACATCGGGGTTTTGTGCAGAGCCGCGGAGAACAGGTTGATCCGGGCTGAGTCCTCTTTTTCTGTGAGCAATAACCAGATCATCATCAATCATTGCCATCATATCTTCTTTGGAAAGTTCTTCAATTTTCTGTACTTCGTGTGATGATCTGAATCCGTCAAAGAAATGAACAAATGGAATTCTTGATTCAAGTGTAGCGGCCTGTGCAATTAAATGCGAGATCCATAATTTCCTGAACTGAGTTTGACGATAATAATGCAAACCCTGTTTGACGTGTTGACATCACATCACTATGATCTCCAAAAATCGATAATGCCTGTGCTGCAATTGATCGTGCTGACACATGAAAAACTGTTGAAGTAAGCTCACCAGCTATCTTAAACATGTTTGGAATCATTAACAGCAATCCTTGAGAAGCTGTAAATGTAGTTGTCAACGCACCTGTTTGTAATGCTCCGTGAACAGAGCCTGAGGCTCCACCTTCACTTTGCAATTCACTAACTGTAGGTACAATTCCCCAAATATTTTTTTTATTTACTGCTGACCATGCATCACACCATTCACCCATATTTGAAGAAGGTGTGATAGGGTAAATTGCGCAAACTTCATTTGTATTATATGCAACAAATGCCGCTGCTTCGTTTCCATCAATTGTTACTTTTTTTCTTTCCATTTATCTACCATAAAATATTTTTATTTGCGAAAGATTGGTTTCGGTTTATGATTTTTCCAACAATTATACCAACAGAATTATTGCGTTTAGTGATTATTTATAAAGATATTTTATCAGAATTGGCAATGATTAAGTGTGTATAAATTCTATTTCCCAAATTCAAGAATCACTTTATTTTAATTCGATTCTGAAATAATAATACGATAATAAGAACTATTTGTGGATTGAAATTATTCACAATAATTTATGAATCGGTTTTAATAATTCAGTATATTAACAAATGAAATTCAGTGTTTGAGGAGAATTTCTTTTCACCTTTTAATTTTTCTTTTCATCAGCTAGAGGAGGCAAAATGGACCAGCAAAACCTTCCTGTAAATTCGTACAAACATATGACCATTGGAGATTGGTTAATAACTTTTTTAATCCAATGCATTCCATTAGTTGGGTTTATAATGATGTTTGTATGGGCTTTTGGGGATGGGTCTAACCCAAGTAAGAAATCCTGGGCTCAAGCATCACTTTTATTTATGCTTATTATGTTCGTACTGGTAATCATCTTTTTCATTTTATTCTTTTCAATGATTGCTAGTTTTTTTGGAAGTATGAATCAGAATACTTTCTCCTGAATTTAATACTTTTACTCTGATGAAATTTGCAGAGGGCTTATCAGCCCTCTTTTTTTCTTCTTCTAACCAATAAGAATTTTGATAACAAAACAAATACTAACACATTTAATTAAACCGGAGAATCAATGGAAAGTATAATTAAAGAAGTACAATTAATTGCAACCACTTATGGATTAAGAATTGTCTGGGGCAATTCTAACAATTATCATTGGAATCTGGATTGCAAAACTTTTATCCAAAACTATTAGTAATATTCTAAAGAAAAAAAATGTTGATGAAACTTTAACCAGCTTTTTAGTTAGCGTTGTTAAAATAGGGTTAATTGCATTTGTCTTTATTTCTGCTGCTTCACAAGTGGGAATTGAGACGACATCATTTGTTGCTGTAATTGGCGCTGCCGGTTTAGCTATTGGCTTCGCTTTGCAAGGCTCTCTGTCAAACCTTGCTGCTGGAGTTATGTTAATAATCTTTAAACCGATAAAAGTCGGGGACTATATTGAAGGAGGCGGAGCAGCAGGTTCAGTTGAATCTATAGGTATTTTTGTTACAACTCTTTTAACTCCAGATAACAAAGCAATCTATATTCCAAACTCAACTCTGACAAGCGGAAACATTATTAACTACTCTGCAAAGGATACAAGAAGAGTTGATATGGTTTTTGGAATCGGTTACAGTGATGATATTGATAAAGCTAAAAATGTAATCAAATCAATATTGGAAAGTGATCAAAGAATTTTAAAAGACCCACCACCGCAAATAGTTTTATCCGAACTTGGGGACAGCAGTGTGAATTTTAATGTTCGTCCATGGGTAAATAGAGCAGATTATTGGGGAGTTTATTTTGATGTAACTGAAAAAATCAAAAAGAAATTTGATGAAGAAAAAATCTCTATTCCGTTTCCACAAAGAGATGTACATGTTTATCAGAATTAAATTTGATTTAGGTTTTTCATAATTAAATGCAACTTAAAAAAGATTTGAACCGTCTATCATAATTATTGTCCGAATGTAAATGTTCAGTATTAATTTGAAATCCTTATGTATCTGAAATTTAAATAATCAAATTCTTATATACGGAGGGATAATGCTTAAAAATTTGAAGTATTTGCTATTACTTCTGCTTACTGTTTATGTGGGTGGTAATTCTAATGCTCAAAGGTATGGAATATCAACACACAAACTTGATAACGGATTGGAAGTTATAGTAATTGAAAATCATTCAGTGCCGCTAGTTACTGTAGAACTTGATGTTAAAAACGGTTCATATACTGAATCTCCTGAATACGATGGTTTGTCACATCTATACGAACATATGTTCTTTAAAGCCAATGCAAGTATTCCAAGCCAGGAAGCATATATGGAACGCCTTAGGGAGCTAGGTGCAACTTTTAATGGATCAACCAGCGAAGAAAGAGTAAATTACTTTATTACATTTCCGAAGGATAGTCTAGAACAGGGAATGGATTTTATGTATAATGCTGCCACTTCTCCTCTTTTCCTCGAAGATGAATTAGTAAATGAAAGACCTGTTGTAACAGGCGAGTATGACAGAAATGAAGCTAACCCGTTTTTCCACCTCAACCGTGAAGTTTCCAAAAGAGTATGGTGGAAATATTACAGCCGCAAAAATGTAATTGGAGATCGTAGTGTTATTCTTTCAACAACTCCTGAAAAAATGCGAACTATACAACACAGGTTTTACATTCCTAATAATTCAGCGTTATTACTTGCGGGTGATATAACTCCGGATGAAGGATTCGCTCTTGCAGAAAAAATATTTTCCGGTTGGAAAAGAGGTCCAAATCCCTTTGATGAATATAAAATTCCAGAGCACCCTCCTATTCCAAAGAACGAAGTTGTGGTTGTTGAAAAACCTGTTAACGCAATTACAATGATGTATGAATGGCAAGGACCGAGCGTCAGTAAAGACCCGAAATCAACTTATGCTGCAGACGTGCTTTCGTTTATCCTTAGCCAGGAAACTTCAAAGTTTCATAAAGATCTTGTTGAAAGCGGTTTATCACTTGGAGTGAATTTTGGTTACTATACTTTAAACCATACAGGTCCGATAACATTATTTGCTCAAACCACCCCTGAAAAATTCGACGCATGCCAAAAAGCACTTTTTGCTGAGCTTGATAAAATGATTTCAGATCCCAACTATTTTACGGATGAACAACTTGAAAATGCTAAAACAATCCTGGCAATAAATGATCAATATTCCCGTGAAACAGCATCACAGTTTGTACACACAGTTGGTTTCTGGTGGGCAGTAGCCGGATTGGATTATTACCTCGATTATATTGACAACTTAAAAAAAGTAACACGGGATGATATTAAGAATTATTTGGAAACTTATGTAAAAGATAAAAACTATGTTCTGGGTGTACTTACTTCTCCTGAAAACGCTGAAAAGGTAGATCTTACTCTAAACATTAAGAAAGGAGAATTGAAAAATGACGTTGAAAAGTAAATTATTTGTTTTAATGATTTTAATATCAACTGTTTCTCTTTTTGCACAGGATGTTGAATCGTTTGAAGTAAATGGATTGAAAGTAATTTTCAAACAAAACAAAGCGAATGATATTATCTCCGCAAAAATGTACTACAAGGGTGGGGTTGCAATCCTTGATGAACACCAGGCAGGGCTAGAAAATCTCACACTTATTGTAGCTCAAAAGGCAACTAAAAATTATACAAAAGAAAAACTGAATTCAGAACTTGAGAGTATGAATTCACAAATTAGTTCAAGCTCAAACCTTGATTATTCGAGTTTAAATCTTCTCTGTGTGAAACAGAATTTTAAAGAATCGTGGAATATTTTTTCAGATATTATTTTAAACCCGATTTTTTCAGAAGAAGATCTGAATCTTGAAAAACAAAAAATGATTGCAGCTGTTAACCAGGTTAATGACAATCCCGATTCTTACCTGCAAAAATTGGTTAATGAAGAATTTTATGTCGATCATCCATACTCAACCGGAGTAAATGGAACTGAAGCAACTTTAAATTCATTTACTGCTAAAGATCTTTCAGATTTTTATACTGAACGACTTAAAACTTCCAATATGCTTCTTGTTGTTGTTGGAAATTTATCTAAATCTGAATTGGAAAACCTGGTAAAAAATTCATTCAGCAATTTGCAGGAAGGAAATTTTAAATCTGTAAAGCTCCCAGATGTAATACATGCTGAACCGTCAATTAAAGTTGTTGAAAGAGAATTGCCTACCAATTACATCCAGGGAACATATTCAGCTCCATCACGCGGTACTGAAGACGGCTACACAATGTTAATTTTGAATTCAATATTACGTGATAGAATCTGGGAAGAAGTCAGAACCAAACGAAGCTTATCTTATGCTCCATCTTCTTTTTACCGGAGTAATTTCTCTAACTATGGAGCTATATATGTTACCGCCGTTGATCCGGATACAACTATAAAAGTAATGCGGGCTGAGCTTGAGAAATTGAAACATAACCCGATTACCGACAAGGAACTAAAAAATAAAGTAAGACAGTTCATAACATTTTATTATCTTGGAAACGAGACAAACCAGGCGCAGGCAAACAGTCTGGCTTTTTATGAGTTATCCGGAATTGGATACAAAGATGTAAGTAATTTTCTTAGACATATAAATAAAATCACGCCGCAGGATATCCAGGCTGTTGCAAAAAAGTATATAAAGAATCTTCAGTTTGTACTGATTGGAAATCCGAAATCGCTTGAAGTATCCAATTTTATGTATTAGAAATATTTTATGAAATAGAATCCCTGTCAATTACGATGGGGATTTTTTTTTAAATTTCTAGCTTTTGTTCAAATCAGCAATGGAATTAATCTTATCCTTTTGATAGTTTAGGACAGTGTTTTTTGAGTTATTTAACTGAAATTTTTCAAGGGGAAATAATATCAGTTCAACACAAATCAATAATGTTGATACCAAACAGCGCTTTGACTACATAGATCAGTTTCGCGGACTTATAATCATACTGATGCTCGTCGATCACAGCTCTTACTACCTCAATTCCATCTGGAAATATTTGGATCCGTTTAATCCTTTGTTTGACTCCTGGGGTCAGGTTGCATTGCGTTATCTCAGTTATCTATGTGCCCCAGGATTTTTAATGATGAACGGAGCAATGGTTTGGTGGACTTTTCAAAAAAGAAAAGCAAAAGGAATTCCTGAAAGTAAAATCCGCTGGCAATTAATTCAGCGTGGACTTTTTCTTGTGATTCTTCAAATGACCTGGGTTAATTCTTCATGGAGCGGGTTCCAGCATTTCCAGCCCTGGCATCTCGGAATAATTGCCTGCATTGGTATTTCCATGATCTTTCAGTCTCTGCTTTTAGGGCTGCGATGGCAATATCAACTGGCAATAGCAATTGTAATTTTACTCATCCATCCTTTGCTTTTAAAAATTCCATATGACCTGAATGATTCCTGGATTACTGTAATTATGCAAACATTTGTCGATGCTGGCGATTTTAACAAATACCCGGTGCTTCCCTGGTTTGCACTTGCATTACTGGGTTCTGTAATGGCGAACGGCTGGCTTAAAAAATGGGACACTGATAAGAAAAAAATTCTAATGACAATTTTAATCGCGTCTGTAGCTTTTATTCTTGCAACAATAATCAGGATGAGTCGTGGTTTTGGAAACTTACTTTCATTTTCTGATTTCGGAACCTACTCATTTTTCTTTGACCAGAAATATCCGCCAAGTCTTTACTTTAATATTTGGTTTTTCGGCGTAGTAAACTTTTGTGTGGCCATTATGATTTTCTTAAACAAATTAATTCCCAAATCACTTGTTATTCTTGATATTGTTGGCAGAGTGGCATTGTTTTTTTACTGCATGCACATTGCTATACTCGGGTTTTTTGTGAAAAGGATAAATCTTTTCGATTATCGTGAAGGTGTTGTTACTGAAACACTTATTGGAGTTGCAGTTATGCTTGTTATTATGATTCCATTATCCAAATGGTTTGATGGAGTAAAACGTAAAAGTAAAAATTTTGTCATCCGGATGATCTGAAATTTTAAATGATTAAGACCAAGTTCATATTAGTATTTTTCCTACTCTTGATTTTTGTAGGATGTTCAACGCGATTTGAAACCCCGGTAACAACCGAAAATCATACAACAATTTATCCTCCTAAAAACTCAAAAGACATTATTGCAACTATTGAATTCGGAACCAGGCTAAGCAAGAAAACCGGTGATGTTCTAAAACCGGACTCGGTCTTTTCGATTAAAGCTGATTCCAAACTTTACACAGTTATAAAACTGAAAAATCGAGAATACAATTTTAATAAGGAACTTCAGTTTCATATTGACTGGCTTGAACAAAACGGAAGCCTTTTATATCGCAAACAAGTTGACTTTGAAAATGGTGATTCGTCAAACTCAATTTTGAGTTCTATTTCTATTACACCTGATAAAAGACAAGCCGGAGATTATAAGTTAAGAGTTTATCTTTTCCGTGAATTAATTGCTGAAAAGGAATTTGTACTGGATACTACTAAATACGAACCTCCTGTTGAAAAGATCATCGAAAAAGAAAAACCGAAACCTGTAATTGCTGCACATATTATTCTTTGTAGAAAGATCAGTAAAAAAACCGGGAAGTTAATCGGAGAAGGAACATCTTTTGAAATTAAAAAGAAGAATAAAGTATTAGCCTTAGTAAAATTGAAGAATCTCCCGGTAGCTGGGAATATAAAACTTAAATTTTATATTGATTGGATTGGATCAAACGATAGTTCATTATTCAGGAAAAAGACTGACTTGATTGTTAAAGATTCTACAGCAACAATTGAAAGCTCTATTTCAATTCCCCCTGACAAACGAGAACAGGGAAATTATACGGTCAAAGTTTACCTTTCAAAAAATCTGCTGGCGCAAAAGAAATTTGAATTAATTAAACCTGTTAAAAAACATAAATAAATTTCTGAATTCGCAGGTTCGATTTTAAGGAATTTTAATAACTACTAGTCCATCCTTCTCATCAGCCACATAAACATAATTATCATCTACTTCAACGCCTAACGCGTATTGTGTCTGTACTGTACCGATTCGTATCGGATTATTAACATTAGAAACATCAAATATCTGCAGACCTCTCGATTCTGTTGTTACATAAAGTCTATTGTTTTTATATAATACTTCTTTTGCATAACCGCCTGTGTTAAAACTTGCAGCTACTTTAACATTTGAGGTATCTGAAAAATCAACAATAACCAAACCGCCGGTACCACTAGCTATATAAGCAACCGGAAGAGTTGGGTGAACGATTACATCTTCCGCAAACCCTGGTGTATCAATTATATCAATTAAGGGATAATTGTTAAAACCATTTTGGAAATCAGAAATATCAAAAACTGAAAGTCCAACTTCACCACAGGCTACCATAAGATAGTTACTATCAGAAGATGTGCAAACAGCTTGAGCATATCCTGGAACAAAGAAGGATTGTAGAATTGCCGGGTGAAAAGGGTCATCAATTTTTGAAATGAGAACCCCTTCTTCACTTATTGCTACAAAAAGATAATCGCCCATAATATGTAAATTTTTTGCCGGGGAAATTGCACGAATTTCAAAAGTTTCCAGCTCAAATGGATCTTTTACATTTACTGTAGATACACCAAACGTTCCCTGTGCAAGATAAATTATACTATCTTTCATTGCTATTTTAGAGGAGTATCCTCTCAAGCCATAAATTAATTCCGAAACAAATCTTGGTTGATGCGGATTTTAAAACCGAGAGTGTTATTAAGCCGGCTTGTCCTTGAGATATATAAGCAATCGTGTCTTTAACAACTACATCCTGTGCATATCCGTGCGTTGCATACCTACCAACGATTTTATAACCTCCGTCGTCGCCGATTAAAGATTCAGGATCAGTAGGAGTTCCGCAACTCATAAATATAATTGTAACGGTAATCGCTGCAGTAAAAATTAATTTCATCATATTTGATCTCTTTATTTTACGATAAATTTTTGTTTCAAAATTCTATTTTATAATTGAACCTCATTCCAACCTGGTACTGCGAATAATCTTTATCATCTGTAACTGCCTCCTGGTTTACTTTTGCCGATGTGTATGAGTTTCTGCTCATCCAGGTAAAGAAAGAAGTAAGTGAAAAGTTCTTGAATAAATCTATGTTATAATTAAAATAGAACCTGTAATTATAATCATACCTCCCGGCATGCAGGGGATCAAGTTCCAGGAAATGTTTGGTTGTAAAAAATTGTTCCTGGTATTGAGCTGTAAAACTCACGTCATTGTTAAGTGAAAAGATATCGGGAAGTTTATACTCAATCCCTGCGATGTAAATATGTTCGTAATTTGTAGCGTCAGAATCATCCGAAGTATCCCTGGTTTCATTAGGCTGATCAAACCCCTTTGCATTGGAAATTGTATACTTATATCCAACATTTATGCTAAGTTCCCTCGTAATTTTTTGATAGACGCGTAAGCCGTATAAATAATCATTACTGTCAAATTCCGTGTAATGTTCATTGTACAAATATTTCGAATACGAGAAATACCCTCTGACCCGCGTGTTTCTATTCCACAAATACTGCTGTACCCAAAAACTGTAATCGTCTTTTGAAAAATCATAAGGCTGGAATGCTTCCGGAACAAATCCATAATAATATGTCCAGTCATCATCATAAAAATGACAAACGTAAAAAGTAGGTATATATGAATATGAAAATGAAAAGCTTGTTGATTTTGTAATTTCCTGTCGAAGTGAAAAACTATAATTTGACCAGTTCTTAATATGATTAAAGGAATACATATCAGTACCAAACTCAGCACCCACTTCTGTCTTTAAATTAGAAATAAGCTTATCTGAATATGCAACTTCGAAGTCGTAAGTAAACACAAGATCATCATAACGGTTAATGTGGAACCTTCCTATATCCTGATGATTCTCAAACCTTTGAATGTATTTGTCAGAGTATTTCAAAATATTACTATCATAGAACGAGTTAACTGAAACACTAGCTTGAAATTTGCCTGAGCTTTTTGGGGGATTATCACCTGCAAGAACGACAATAGAACAGAAAACAATAAAGATAATCGACAAAATAAATTTTATGTTCATCCTAAAAAATATTTGGGAAAACTGATCTTTCATTTTTTATTCTTCCAGTTTTACATCCTTCTTTGGAAAAAGAATCCGGGCAAGAATTGTGTTCTTATCTTTATCCAACGGTGTGACGATATCCGTATGTGTCCCCTTGGGAACTTCGATTACGATTTCTTTTGCTTTACCGGGAATTTTTCCACAGCTTTTTTTGTAAAGTGTAGCTTCTGAACGAACACTGTTTAGAAGAAAAGTGTTCTTCAACTTTCCATCTTCTTTAAGCTGGAGCCGATGATTAATTTCTTCCCTTCATTGAAAAATGATTTTCAATACGACTTAAAATTTTAAGTTCAGTTGGGCCGGTTATTTTTATTTTCAAGGGTTTTTCATCAGAAAAACGGAAATACGAAACTACATTTTCATTTGTTACAAGATCAACCGGCTCGTTCGGATATCAGGGAATCAACTTGACCCAATCTATTTTCTTTTCTTTTACTTTCGTTAAAAGATACCTGCAGCAGACTCATTTTTTTTCATCAGAATTCCAGATTTCAATTGTATGTTCTCCTCTGCCAAGATCAATCATAATTTCTTTCCCATCGCCAGGAATCACCGACTTAGTTTCGGAGAAAGCCGCGTTTGATGATTTTGAAACATTTTTCAAATATTTTTTCACTTTTCCATCACCATCAACTTTGTAATAAACCGAATAATCCTGTAATAAGTTATTGTCAAACTTAGCCCGCATAATAATTTTTAATTTTCCGGGTCCTCTTACAGTTAAAACCGAAGATTCTTTTACTGAAAGTTGATAGTAAGCCCTTTCTTTTCCGGATACAATTACACCGATTTTTATTGAATTATTTCTTGGTTTTAAAACTTTTATCCCGGGGGAAGCCGATAAACAATTGACTGAGGAAAAAATTATCAAAAGTAAAAATGTGGAAATATTAGTTTTCATAAATTACACTTCCATAAATTCAACAGTTTTTTGATCCGGGATTAGTTCTGTTCCGAGTTTGTGTCTTTTTCTTTCCATCATATAAACAAAAGCAATTAAAATTGAGTAAACAGAAGTTAGAATAACTGCTAAAGTCATGCTGTATTGTTTTCTGATGGAAATTTCGCCTTCTCCGGGTTGTGGTAATGGAGTCGGACTGATTGGTAATCCATACTTGTGTGCAAGTTGTGTAATATTTAATAAATGTATAACCGAGGTTTTATTTTCAGCCCTTCTGATCAGCACACCTCTTGTCAGATAGTTCATCATTGGAAGCGATTTAGTCAATCCACTCGGATTAAACTGGTCGTTTTCTGTTGAACCGAGAACTGAAATTCCTCCTCCAACATTTATGAACGCTTTTATTTTATGTTTACCCCTGAGTTTTTTATAAATATCCATTCTCTTCTTTATATTATTGTCAAGATACTCTTCATCAATAAACTCAACATCATTTCGCCGGATCGCATCTGTAATTAAGTTTCTCCCTTCAGGGCTTAAACCTTCTTCCCCTCTCAAGTCCACCGCCAATCGAAGCTGCAACTGATTTAGATTTGATGATACCTGTTTTGTACAACTCATCTTCCATATCAAGCCAGGTAAAATAGGGATCGTTGGCTCCCCAGTTGGAAGCACCTACTGAAGTAATTTTTATACGTTTAAGATTTCAAAGTCTGCAAAGCCGAAAGAACAGCTAAATTAACTCCGGGTAACGAGCCTGTGAATGCAACAGCAACAACATCGTTCTTTTGAAGTTCTGCTTCTTCAAGCATATCGACAACTATTGCTGCAAAATTTGGATTGGTTGCTGTAAGTTTGGATTCAATATATCCACGATCGGTTGTAATTGGAGTTATATCCTGACCGATTAAAGCATCTTCATTGGGATCATTTACGGGATCGACAAATACACCTTTGTGAAGCCGAATTTCTTTAAGGTATTCTGCAGCTTTGTTCGAGAGCTGGGATGCTTCAAGTTTTTGATCGTACCACTTTCTCTTTACATCAACTTTTTCATTCTCAACTGCAAGGAAAAATATTAATGCAATTAAAGCTAAAATCCCCAAAACTGATTTTGAACCTGCACTTATATTTATCAAGCGATTTCCCCTATAAAAAATCGAACCGGAATTAGTTCACCATTAAAAATAATTATTACGAGCAGACGCACAATAACTGCGGTAATAAATAAAACACTTATCGTTTTAAATACTCCCTGTTTTCCAAACCAATGAGCAATCAAACCGGGAACGACCCAGCCAATGCCTGCAACTAAATTGTAAAGGTTAATGTTAAATCGATTAATAAAAATTGTCTTGAAAAATTTGCAAGCAGCCAAACGACAAGAAGACATAAAACCATTTGTCTTCTTCCGTAAAGAAAAGTGTAGTTGCTTAAAATCTCAATTCTTATATATGTGGCAAGACTGACAATAATAATTCCTGCAAGCCTGTCAGGCTGTGAAAGATGTAAAGCAATATATCCCGGGACAACAATTCCGCCGCCACCAATCCGAAAACTTCATCAGAAAGTAAACTAAGATTCAATCCAAGTGTGATTCCGAGTTTCAACCATTCAGCACGCTCCTGTTTTCAAAATATTCGGCAACCGCTCCACCCATTCCGCCCCATATTTCCGATAGCAAAAACTCTTGATTCATTTTCGGTGTAAGAAAGAATTGCATCAAAAACAGATTCCGGTTCAGTCATTCCCAAATTCAAAATCCTGTTCATTTTAATTCCATTTTCTACACAAATATCTTCAACCATTTGAGTTGATTGTCCGATTTAAACAAAGTAATCAAAATCATTCATCATCTTTGTTGTAATTAACCACGACAATTGTTTTCCACGCTCAAGCCTGTCCTGCCTTGTATTTAATAAAACTACTCTTAAACCTTTCAGCTTGTTACCGGATTCTATTTTTTCCCAGATCGTTAATGTTAAATACGGATCGTTCGCAGCAAAACCATTTAAGAAATTTATTCTCTTCCCAAATATTACAACTTTAGAAAGCTTCAATACCCCTGCATCCGGAATTGCTTTGTACATTCCCTTTAATGCAACTTCTCTTTTGATTCCCAAATGTCTGCTGATCTCAAGAGCAAGAGCAACATTTTCTTTATGCTCAAGGTATTTAAATGCCTGCATTTCTTCATCAGTTACTATCGATTCATCAACCTGGTGGATTTTCGAGTTTTTCCATTCAGATATTCTTTTCAGCCTTTCAAAGACTGCATTTTCTGCAGTGAACAGATCGTGATTTTTGGGAATTGTTTTTCCGAGTGAATCACAAATTTCATTCAATGAATACCCCATAATTTCCACGTGATCCATTCTAACATTTGTTATTACACCTATTGTTGAATGAACCATTTTTGTTTCAGTAATCCATTGGTACTGCGGTTGAACGGCCATGCATTCAATCACCATCGCTTCAGCTTTTCTTTTTGATGCAAACTTAGTAACAGCTAATTGTTCAATTATATTTGCACCGGTTTTCCTGTAAATTGCGGATTCAGTTCCATCTTCAAGAATTAATCGCGGATAGGTTCCGGTTACTTTTGTAATAGTCTTGAATCCGCCCTGCCGTAATGCCGCACCAATCAATCTTGTTACGCTGGATTTTCCTCTTGTTCCGTTTACATGAATCCTGATCGGAATTGAATAAATTCTCTTTTGATGTAATGCGAATTCAATTATTCCATATAAAACGGAAACAATAAAAATGATCAGGAAAACTATAAACGTATGCATCAGTAATTTTCTGTTTAGATTTATATCATAATAATTTTTTATTTAAGAAGAATCATTTTTCTCACCTGAACAAAACTATTTGCCTGCAGCCTGTAAAAATATACACCAGTACTAACCTTACTACCAGATTGATTATCTCCATCCCAGATTACCTGGTATCGGCCTGCTGATTGTTGTTTGTCAATCAAAGTTTTTACAAGAGAACCATTGATATCATAAATTGACAGCTTCACAAATCCCGGTTCGGGAATTGCATAATTAATTCTCGTTGCCGGATTAAATGGATTCGGATAATTTTGTTCTAATGAATAAGCAGTCGGCAATGTTCCACCCGATTGATTTCCGTTTTCACCAACAGAAACCACCGAAGGAGCTTTTGTTGTGAATTTTATTGCCAATCCATCTACCAGTTCGTTTGCTGTTGGATCATATAGTTCATTAAAAACATACTGCAGACCGATGTCTTCTGTACCATTCTCTATTCCAACTGTGCATCCGCCGGGTTCTTCAACATGCATGTACTGGAAGATTATCTCTCCATCTCCGGTTTGCGTTGGATAATATGCCGGATCAAGAAGTATTACTTCAAAAGTTTCCCTATCTGTGGTATCAGCTCTATGCGGAACATTGTTCCATTCAACTATAAAACGATGATTTTGAGGATCAAAATAGTATAATAGTTCACCACCGGGACCATCATTGAAATAAAACAGATCATCCCAGAATACTGCGGTCAGATCATTAATACCATCTAAGTAAGGCAAAACATGATTTGTATCCGCCACTTGATTTCCACTACCAAAAGCTATCCACCCATCGCTGCTGATTCTAACCTGTGAAAAATTATTTCCATAATATTTAAAATTGAACTGAGGATTAACTTCTTTAGTAAAATTACCCGCATTTGATAACGGTATTTTTGTGCCGATCCCTTCTAAATCAATCCAGTTATATTCAGGTGCTTGTTCCCAAAGTGTATCAAGATTTGAATACGCATAATAACCTGTTGAATCAGATCCTGTTGGATCTGAAACCGAAGGCATTGCAACTGGCAGTATAATTGAGTCGATTAAGGAGTAAGGATACAATCCATTTTGTGTTAATAATTTTAATTCGAAATTACCTTCATGCTGGAGTGGACAATTTTCATTCACTGTAATAGTGTAAGTGTCTGATTCATTTGTTGAATTGCTGTCTGCTAAAATGTTTCCGAAGGTTGCAACAGAATCAATTACTGTCAGGTAAGGATCTTCGGTGCTAATTATTCCTTTAACATCCGGAGCAATATCATCACCAATATTTAATAATTTGAACCTGACTTTTACTGTTTCCCCGGGATCCATTCTATAATTATGGAGAACACTTCCTTCATCATCAACATAATATTCATCAAAATTTAAATTACAGCCATGTACTAGTTGATTATTCGTATAATCCCAGGAAGATGTTGAACTTTCAACATTCAGTTTAAAGCGAATTACGTAACCAACCGGACATTCCGGTTTAATAAAAAATTTAAATGGGGAACCTACTATTGAATCATTTGGAGCTATGTTTCCAAACAAAATTGAATCAGTAACCATTACAACATAAGTTACCGAATCAGGAACTGATAGTTTAGCATAAACTTCATTAGATGTAATTGTTCCCCAGTTTTTTAGTGTAAAAGTTATTGAAGCATTTTCATTTGGGTTTATCAACCCGTCATCATTACCGTCAAGATCCGTTACTACAGGATTTCCGTATGGAGTAATATTCTCAGTTCCGATTGATACTATAATTGAATCTTCAAAAGGAATGACATTGCCGCCCGTAACTGTAAGTTTTAGCGTGCCTACAGAACCTGGTTCAATATCTAGAATGGTGATTCCATTGTCATCAGTTTTACCAGTGGCATATACACCATTTCCTGAAATACATATTCTGGCATTACTAACCGGCAATCCATTTGATGCATTATTCACTTCAAATGGTACCTGATTGAATCCCACATATATTTCGCTGGGATGAGTTACTGTAACTGCTTCCGGCACATCTTTCCAAATATGCATGCTTGGGTCTCCAAGCACACAGTATATTTTGAAATGATATTGAACATATGGATCAGTACCACCAAATTGTTGATACATATATAGTTTACCTCTGAGAAGTGCTTCCCCAGGGCTGTCTATTCCTTCCTGAAGTATTCCAATATCTGGCGGGAACATTCCTAAATAAATTCCTTTGTCAATTTGGTTATTGTATTGAGTGTGTGTATTTGAAGTAGGTCCCAAAAAAGCACAAGCTCCTGTTGGAGCACTTGTTAATGAACCTTTTTCAATCCATGTTTCGCCAAAACAATCTCCTTGGTCAAAAGCAGCTACACCGCATCCAATGCTTGTTACAAAAGTTAACTTATTGGCATTATTAATACTATTAACATACGAGCTTGTAAAATAATAACAGTTTGCATGCCATCCGTCATACCATCCTTCACCTCTATAATTGAGGAAACTTCTTCCATTGTTAATTGCTGCAACTATATCATTTTCATCATACGTGCATTGCCAATTACTCATCATTGTATCAACTGAAGTAAAATGTCCGTTTACCAGCATTTGCTGTGCAGCAAAACGCTTAGTATCAACCTGTGATTGATAATTATTATTTGAACAAACAGTTGCTTTTTTATACCAGTCAGTATTTGCAGTGTAAGGGTATTTTTCATATTTCAAAAATTTATCAACCATAACCTGCAAGATGTATTCACCACCACCGGTAGCACCATTGTAATTGGTAAATCTCCCGATCATCATTTCGGGGAAATAATCATTGCCTTCCAGTTCGACAAAGTAATCTTCATTAACAAAAGTCCACCCGTCGCCCGTCCAATATTTTACTGGTGCATTACCGGCAGGTGTACCTTTATCCCCAACAATCAAAATATGTGTGGGAATATTTTCCCAGGAGTTATAGACACTTAAAATATAATTTTTAATTATATCAGGATCATTTTGATTAGCTCCTATTTCGCTAAATTTAGTAACATAAACTTCTGTTCCGGATTCGTTTTTCCAATCAGCGTATGGCTGAAATTCATCTTCATATATATCCGGCATAATACAAAGCATAATATCGTGACCCGTAACCATGCTATTGTATCTTCGTTGCAATACTTCATCATAATTAAAAATTGTACTCTTATATAATTTATCGAATGATGGAGCGATTGGTCTCTGCTGAGTAAGTTTAGGATTAATACCTATTCCGGTCCCATAAGTAACACGAACAGTAATTGATGAAACTGCTTCAATTACTTTTGTTGATGGAGAATATCTTAAAGGATAAACAGATACACGGGCAAGACGAAAATCTCTGAACACCACTGGATCTTCAACACTTGCAAAGTTTTGCGGAAAAATATTTCCTGATTTATAAACCTCCGTATTTTGCACATATGGAGTTTCAGGGTCACCTTCAATCCAGCTCTCTCTTGCCGGCGGAACATTAATTCCTTTAAAAGTCTGGATTGTAGAGGTCTGGATAACTTCAACGTTTACGGTCCCCTGATCAGGGATAGCTAATATTTTTGCAATAAGCGGAAGCTCAGGAGATCCCACTTCAGTAGTTATTGCAGCATCCTCACCAAAACTAATTGACTGATACTTTTCGCCGTTCGATGAAAACTCTTTCAAATAAAATCCAGGTAAATCAACTTTGATTACAGCCCCGGTAGCATCGCTGCTAATTAACTGCACATCAGGTTTGGTACCAGGAAGTGAATTTTTTTCCAGAGGAATCCATTGTGCGAATGAAAATGAACTGAATATAATAAGGACGGATACGCAAAGAAATGTTTTTCTAATCATTGAAGTGTCTCCCGCTGTTATATATAACTTTTACAATTAGAAGAGGCAAGATCACCCGGGCTTCTTTAATTAGTCAATTTGCAGGGTGAGTAATTGTAAATTATTATTATAGAAATTTAATTTTAAAATTTGACGAAGGCAATATTTTATCTCATTAATGTTGGTTATAACATTTAGCAATTATTTATGTCTTGCATCAATTGCTTAAAATGAAATAAAGGTGAGGGTGCTTTAAGAACTGAATTAAATTTTAAGAAAGGATATTATCTCAACTATGCCGGACTGAAATTATATCTCCATCCTTAATAATATATTCTTTTCCTTCAAGTCTCCACTTTCCTGCATCTTTGGCTTTGGCAAATGAACCATGTTCGATAAAATCCTCATAGCCGACAACTTCTGCACGGATAAATTTTTTAAAGAAGTCAGTGTGAATTTCTCCGGCAGCTTCCTGTGCATTCATTCCCTTTTTTGTTGTCCACGCGCGGCATTCATCTTCTCCAACAGTAAAGAATGACTGTAACCCAAGTAAATCATATGCACCACGGATAAAGCTGTCTAATGCAGATTCCTGAATTCCATAATCCTTCATGAAAATATCAGCGTCTTCATTGCTTAATTCAGACATTTCCAGTTCGATCTTTCCAAAAAATATTAACGCTTTTGTGTTGTGACCAAGTTTCTTCTTAACCAGTTCGTTTAAAAATTTTTCAGCATCATTAACTTGTGTTTCATCCAGATTTAATGCGATAAGCATTGGCTTGATTGAAAGAAGCTGGTAAGTTTTTAAGACCATTAAATCTTCTTTGGAAAACTGATGATCTCTTAAAGGCTTTTCTTCCTGCAAAAGTTCAAAACATTTTTCAAGTACGGGCAATTCATGTTTTAATTTATCATCCTGTGTTTTTAGAATCTGCTTTTTAATACTTTCAATTCTTTTTTCAACTAACGCCATATCCGAAAGAATAAATTCTGTTTCGAAAGAATCAATGTCCCGCATCATATTTATCGAACCTTCTGAATGAGGCACAGCTTCATTTTCGAATAGTCGAACTACCTGTACAAGCGCATCATTTGTTTTAACTTTGCTCAGAAAATTTCCCGTAAACTGTGTTGACCCGGAATCACCTTTTTGAAGACCTACAACATCAACGACATCAATAGTCGCATTTACTTTCTTCTTCGGATTGAAAATTCCCGTCAATTTTTCCAATCTTTCATCAGGAACTTTAATAATTGCCTGGTGTGTTTCTGATTTTGCAAGTTCCGTCGGATCAAGAAGTGTTTTTGTTATTGTTTGGTATAAAGTTGATTTGCCGCAGTATGGCAGTCCTACAATTCCTATTTGCATTTCATCCCATAATATTATTTTTTGAATTTCAATGTACTAAAGATATGACACTGAGTTGCTCAAAAATAAAAAGCCGTTCCAAAATCAGAATACTGATTTTCTCTTTTAGAATTTTATATATTTGAATCAGAAAAAAACAATTCCAAGGATTAACAATGAAAATCTTAAAACTCTTTGTGCCAGTTTTAGTAATGGTTTTTACTTTCTATTATTGCAGCACTGTTCCATTGAGCGGCAGGTCACAACTGAATCTTATTCCATCAAATGAATTGCTTTCAATGAGCTATCAACAGTATGGTCAGTTTCTTAGTGAAAATAAACTAAGCAATGATGCAACAAATATTGCTATGGTTAAAAGAGTCGGACAAAATATTCAGCACGCTGTAGAAACATATCTTGCTCAAAATAATTTAAGCAACAAGTTAAATGGATATAAATGGGAGTTTAATTTAGTTGAAGATCCGCAGGTTAATGCGTGGTGTATGCCGGGAGGAAAGGTAGTTGTTTATACAGGAATATTGCCCGTTACAAAAGATGAGATTGGATTGTCAGTCGTATTAGGGCACGAAATAGCTCACGCAATTGCAGAGCACGGAAATGAAAGAATGAGTGATGCTTTGATTCAGCAGCTTGGCGGCGTGGCACTATCTGTAGCTTTGAAAGATGAACCGGAATTAACACAAAATATATTTCTTTCAGCATATGGAATTGGTTCAACACTTGGAATGCTTCACTTCAGCAGAACCCAGGAAAGCGAAGCAGATCATCTTGGATTAATTTTTATGTCAATGGCTGGTTACAATCCAAACTCTGCTGTTGATTTTTGGCAAAGAATGGCAGCTATGAACGGTGGGCAGGAGCCTCCCGAATTTCTGAGCACGCACCCATCCGATCAAACAAGGATTAATGATATTAAAAAATGGTTACCTGATGCAATGAAGTATTATAAGAAGTAGATATGAAGAATATATCAGAAAGAAAAATAGGAGAGTTTACGGTAAAGATTGAAAAGAATAACTGTATTGGTTCCGAAAATTGTATCATCGTAGCTCCGGAACTCTTTAAACTTGACGAAAGAAGTATTTGTGATTTTGTTGAAAATGTCTGGGAGCTCCCTAAAGATAAACTTCTTGAAGCTTGTTCAGTTTGCCCGGTAAGTGTTCTTTATGTTTTTGATAAAGATGGTCAACAATTAGTTCCATAATGTGAATTGATGACTGATTTTTTACCAGTCAATTGATTTTTTATCTCTCAAGAATAATCCAGTCTTACTAACAGGGGCTTCTGTTGCTAACCAGACAATTGTTTCTGCTCCTTTTTTAACAGATCTGGTTGCACCCATTCCTCCCATATCTGTTTTTACCCATCCGGGGCAAACAGAATTAACAGCAATATTTTTATGACTTAAAACTCCTGCAAATTGTTTTGTAATTGCATTCAGCGCGGTTTTTGAAATGCTGTATGCCGGCGCATAAGTACTCATACTTGCCAAGGAACCGGCACCGCTTGATACGTTAATTATTCTCGAACCTGATTTCATAAATTGCAGAAACTCTCGAATAACAATAAAGGCACCAACCGTATTTATGTTCAAAGTTTCCTGTAATTCTTTTGTCGGCATTTTAGTAATGTCTTTTGAGTCTTCAAGAATTCCCGCATTATTAATTAGTACATCCAGACTCAAAGACAACTTACCAAAAATTGATGCGCTATTCTTAATACTCAATTCGTCAGCAACATCCATATGCAAAAAATTTACAGACAGATTTGATGCTTTCAGTTTTTCAACTGCTTCTTTTCCTTTTTCATTACTTCTTGCAGAAAGAAAAACCTGGAAGTCTTGTTCGCCAAGTTGTTTGCAAACTTCAAAGCCTATTCCGCGGTTAGCACCGGTTACAAGAACTGTTTTTTGTTGACTACTTTTCATTTACTAAAACTATTTCTTCAGAAGCTTAAAAGCCTGGTTCCAGCTATTGTATTTGAACCCATAATTTATCCAGATCATTGCAAGCGCCTCCAGCCAGTATGATTGTGAAATATCTCCAAGATCAACCACGTCTTTCCAGCCCCAGCTTTTTGCGATTTCGGAGACCTTTTCTTTTGCACCAACATCATTTCCTGCAATAAAAAAATCAGGATCACCTTCTTCCCTTTTTGGGTTAATCATTATATGCGCACCAATTGAATTAAATGCTTTAACAACTTTAGCATCAGGTATATGTTTCTGAATTTGTTCACCGAGTGAATCGCCAAGAGTAACGGTGAATCCTGGAGGAACACCTTTTGAAAAATCAAGAGGGTTTGTTGAATCAACAACCACTTTACCAGAAAAATTATTTTTTCCTGCAAGATCAATAGCATTTTTTGTTACATCACCAAAAGTTGAGAGGATGATTACTTCACCAAACTTAGCTGCATCTGCAAACGTGCCGAGCTTAACCTTTTGATTTTGCTTTTGCCATTCTTTAAAAGGTGGTGCGCCCATTCCATCTGGTTTGTCTTTTGCTAAAGTATCATCAACATTTCTTGTTCCGATCATAACTTCATTGCCTTCCTGAACAAACTTTGCGGCAAGTGTTCGACCCACTCCACCGGTTCCTAAAATTCCGATTTTCATTCTATCTCCTTTAAGATTATTGTTTTCAGTTTTTATTCCAAGATAAAGATTTACAGATTAACTTAGTACGATTTTTCAAAATTCAATTTTCAAATGTGTTCCTGATCAAATTAATTAAACTTTTTTGAACCACTGGTTACAGTAACCGTTTGTGTTTATCGGACCTTTCACTAATTCACAAGTGCCGCAAACCTTTCCTTGAACCGCGGGATGAAAGTGTGCGCAATTCAAACAAGTTTTATTTTTATCCGGAGTCGGAACAACATACTCGAATTGTTCTCTTGTTTGTATATCTGCCTGACTCATTCCGCTTAAATCATTGCAAGGATCATTGACATTTTTCTTTGTTTGCTGTTTTTCTTCATTCCCGCCGCAGGCTTCAATAAATGCAGCAATTCCAGTAAACGAAATTGCTGAGACTGCCAGTTTTTTAAAAAATTCTGATCTGGACATATTCATTTTAATATTTCCTTTATTATTTACTTCCCCAATAGCTGCTCTTTTATAAATTAATAATAAGCCTGACTTTCCCTTTACCCAAAATTTTTCTATGTGCGCCTGCTCAAGATTAATTTTAAAAAAGTCGTTTGTGATATTATTGGGCCTATTCATTATTCATTCGCTATCCAATAACGAAGAGAGCAAATTTTTAATAATTAACAAAGATTCAGTATTTTTGAAATTATTTTAAAAATTTATTTACAGTTACAGAATTATTTAGCGGGGAATAAATGGAAACCAAAATCACCTGGACAAAAATTGATGAGGCTCCGGCTTTAGCATCCTACAGTTTACTGCCAATTGTAAAATCTTTCTTAAAAGGAACCGGGATTGATATCGAGGTAAAGGATATTTCACTTGCCGGAAGAATTATTGCAAACTTTCCGGATAATCTAACTGAAGAACAAAAAATTTCTGATTACCTGGCTGAACTTGGTGAACTTACCCAAAAGCCCGGAGCAAATATTATTAAGCTTCCGAATATCAGCGCATCTATTCCACAGCTCCATGCAGCAATAAAAGAATTGAACGAAAAAGGTTTTAAAATTCCTGACTATCCCGATGAACCTAAAAATGAAGAAGAGAAAAAATTAAAAGAAAGATTTGCAATAGTGCTTGGCTCTGCTGTAAACCCGGTTTTAAGAGAAGGTAATTCAGACAGACGTGCAGCCGCATCAGTTAAAAAGTTTGCACAAAAAAATCCTCATAAAATGATGAAACCCTGGCCCGGGTCCGGTTCAAAAACAAGAGTAGCACATATGAACCAAAAAGATTTCTACGGCTCAGAGAAATCACTTACACTTGATAAAGCAGATGTTGTTAAAATTGAATTCATAGGTAAAGATGGAAAGGCAACAACTCTAAAAGAAAATCTGAAACTGCTCAAAGGTGAAGTAATTGATTCTGCTGTAATGAATGTAAAAGAACTGCGTAAATTTTATGCTGAACAAATTGAAGAAGCAAAAAAAGATGGCGTGCTTCTTTCTCTTCATTTAAAAGCTACGATGATGAAAATTTCCGATCCGATAATGTTTGGTCATGCTGTTTCTGTTTTTTATAAAGATGCTCTTGATAAACATGCAGACACTTTAAAAGAAATCGGTGCTAATCCCAATTACGGACTGATGGACATTCTTGAAAAATTAAAGAAACTTCCTGATGATAAAAGAAAAGAAATTGAAGCTGATATAAACAAAGTTTATGAAACCAGACCGCAGCTTGCAGTGGTTGATTCAAGAATTGGAAAAATGAATCTTCACGTTCCGAATGATATAATTGTTGATGCTTCAATGCCGAATATTGTACGCGACGGCGGGAAGATGTGGAACCTGAAAGGATGAACTGCAGGATTGTATTGCAATGATTCCCGACCGCTGTTATGCAACTATATACGGTGAAATTATTGAAGACGCAAAAGCAAAAGGACAATTTGATCCTACAACAATGGGAGCAGTTTCCAATGTTGGATTAATGGCACAGAAAGCGGAAGAATACGGCTCACACGATAAAACTTTTGAAGTCAAAGGCGATGGATTGTTCGCGTTGTTAATTCTGAAGGAAAAACTTTACTTGAACAGACAGGTTGAAACCGGCGATATTTTCAGAATGTGCCAGGCTAAAGATGAACCGATAAGAGACTGGGTTAAGCTTGCAGTAAACAGGGCAAGAAGCTCCAACACTCCTGCAATTTTCTGGCTTGATGAAAACCGCGGACACGACAGAGAAATTATTGCAAAGATTAAAAAGTATTTACCTGAACACGATACAAAAGGATTGGGAATAAAAATTCTCAAACCTGTCGATGCGATGAAATACACTCTTGAAAGAACAAGAAAAGGATTGAATACAATTTCAGTTACAGGAAATGTGCTTCGTGATTACCTGACCGACCTCTTCCCTATTCTCGAACTTGGCACAAGTGCAAGAATGCTTTCGATCGTTCCATTACTAAAAGGCGGCGGATTATTTGAAACCGGTGCCGGCGGTTCAGCTCCAAAACACGTTCAGCAATTATTGAAAGAAAATCATTTAAGATGGGATTCGCTCGGCGAATATTGCGCACTTGTTCCTTCATTGGAAATGATTGCTGATAAATCGGGTAATGCAAAAGCAAAAATTTTAGCCGAAACTCTCGATGCCGCAATCGGAAAATATCTTGAGAACGGAAGAATGCCTTCACGCAAAGCCGGTGAAATTGATAACCGCGGAAGTTCGTTTTATCTTGCTTTGTACTGGGCACAGGCTCTGGCTGAGCAGGATAAAGATAAAGAAATGAAAGAACGTTTTGCAAAAATGTATAAAGAGCTTGCAGCAAATGAAGATAAAATTGCAAATGATTTAATTTCCGTTCAGGGAAAACCTGCTGATATTGGCGGATATTATTTACCTGATGATAAAAAAGCAGCAGAAGTTATGCGTCCGAGTTTAATCTTTAATAAAATTATTAGATGAGATGTAAACTCTTTTAAAAATATGCTATTTCCAAAACGGATAGGGACCTAGTTCTTATCCGTTTTTTATTATTAAATGACTTTTTATAGTTAAATCTGTCAAAAATTAAATCCTTTATTTTGTAAATTCAAAGTAAATAATAGAGAATTTCTTGAAAGTAGAACAAAATATAGCGAGACTAAATTACTTACTGAAATTATACAAAATTTCTGCTGAAGAATTATTAGATAAAATAAACGAAGGCAGAAAAAAACCAATCACTATAGATGAAATATTTTCTAAGGAAGTAAAATTTAGTTATCTAAAGAAGATAGATAAGTTTTTCAATAAGGGATTACATTTTTATATAGATCCTAAGCTACCAGAAACTTCTAAGGAAGCAAGTATTTTTTTTAGGAAACAGAATTTTAATACAGAACTAAACATTGGTTCCAAAAAGATTGTAAACCATTTTGAAGAATTTAAGATTTCTCTGACTGCAATTGCTAGGCTCACTGATATTGAGTTTAAGAGAAACTTACCGTTTTACAAAATCACAACATCACCAGGAAAAGTTGCATTAGAAATTAGAGAACTCCTTTATCCAGCTTTTACTAGTAAATTAAAAGATTTTTTAAAGGCCCTTATTTCAAATTTTGCAAAAAATAATATTCTGGTTTTCGAGTTCGTTGAGTATTGGAACCAAAAAGAGAAAGCAAATATTGATGGTTTTTTCTTAAATCCAAATGTAATTGTATTGAAAAGACACCAGCAATCATTTAGAAGGGAAATTTTCACACTTGCACACGAATTAGCACATTTTCTTTTAAATAGAAGAAATTGAAAAGCTTGATTATCAGAACTTGGCAAGAAAAGATTTATCTTCAGTAGAAAAATGGTGTAATGATTTTGCATATTATTTTTTGATTGGTGACTATGACGCAGAAATAGAAAATATACATGTAACCGGGCCAAAAAATGATTATCATTTTGATATCATAGAGAAGATATCAAAAGAAACTCACCTAAGTAAAATTGCACTTTTTACTAGGCTACTATTTCAAGGTAAAATTTCTCAATCAAACTATAATAAAATTAAGGCTGATTTTGATAAGAAACATAAGGCAAGAATAGAAGAAGACAGGAGAAAAAAAGAGTTAGTGAAAGAATTAGGCATTAAACAAAGAGGCTCTGTGCCACAACCTATAAGGTCCCCTCTATTAATTTCTACGATACAGACTGCTTTTTACGAAGGGGTCTTAAATGAATATGAAGTTTGTAAGAGTTTAAATATTAAACCCGAAAAACTGGACGAGTATCTTCAATGAAATTTTTAATTTATACAAGTTCACTGCTATCTTTAGTACGCAACTATCTGCCATTCGATAAGAAGAATACACTCTATAATTTTATCAAATTGTGAAAATTGAATCCAAAGAAATTTTGGTAATAGATAAAGTATATGAAGAATGTGAGTATACTGCTAAGGGAGTTGTCATTAAGACATTAGAATATCTAAAAATTAAAAAGAATCAAATCAAAACAGAAGATATTTTGCCAAATCAAAAATTCTTTAATCAACTTGAGAACCAATTCATTAATCGAGCCGTAAAAAACTCACTATCGGATGTTCAATTTGAAAACAGAAAGAATGCCTTTCTTAACTCCGCAGATGCCAAATTACTTTTATACAGCTTACAATTTAAAGATTGATGATATAACCATCGTTTCTGAAGAAACTGAAGTAAGTAACGACAACAAATCATTTAAGAAATTGCCTACTATTTGTAAACGAATATTAAACTTAGAAATTATTACTCTTCCAGAATTGTTGGACAAATTTGATGAAATTGATTTCGAATTTAAGTAGGAAAGTTTACTGATACCCATTCTCCGAGAGAGTCCTTCGGACAACTTTTAATTCCAAAGTCGAGTGTGCGGAACTGATCTGAGAATTACATTAACCTCTAAACAATCCTTTAAAACTTTGGTTTTGTATAATTTCACTTACTTTCTTTTCCATCTGCACATAAACAAAATCATTAATAAAATTTCCCAAACTTATTCGCTTCACACTTAAATCAGACAGTTCTTTGAAGCCCGGAAGACCCGGCATGCACACTACATTAATCGGCAGCCTTGTTGAAGTAACAAGTTCTTTAATATCTTTTTTATCTGTAATACAGGGAATAAAAATCCCATCAATGTTTGCTGCCTCATATAAGTGAATTCTTTTTTTAGTCTCATTCAATTTGTCTTCTACATTTAATAGATATGTACCCGTACGAACGTTAACAAACATTTTTACTTTTTCCTGTTCCAGTTTTTTACAGATTTGTTTAAGCTTCTCAGCAAACACATCCGCCGGCAAGATAGATCGCACAGATTTTCTTACTATAGAATCTTCAATATTAATTCCTACAACTCCGGTTTCCACCAACTTTTTTATATTAGAAACAACCGTATCAACTTCATTACCGTAACCAGACTCAATATCCACAGACAAAGGCAAATCTGTAGATTCACTAATTCTTTTTATAATGTAAAAATATTCTTCGAATGAAATTTCTTCCCCGTCTTTATAACCAAGGCTGCTTGCAATTGCTGCGCTTGAAGTACCGATTGCATTAAACTTCAGCTTTTCAAATACTTTTGCACTCTGGACATTCCAGACATTCCCCAGTAAAAGCGGGTTTTAGGTTGGTGGGATTTATTCCGCTACCGGAAAATTGACAAGCATTTTTGAAATTGTCATCCCATCAGTTCAAGCCAAGGCTGATACTCATCCCGGATATTAATTCCTGAGTTCAGACATAATTTTCAGTCATACTAAAACTACAATCTTACCCAAGGTTTTTCCGGTTTCAATTTGCTGGTGCGCTTTAGGTAATTCTTCAAACTTAAATTTTTCAGAAACATGTGAATGTATTTTCCCTTCTTCTAAAAGTTTAGCAATTTGTTTCATGTCATTTCCATCTGAACTGACTAAAATCCGGAAAGTATGTAATTCTTTTTCTTTTGCTTTATCAGCCAACGCCCCTTCAAACCCGGACTTAATACTGATTACCGTTCCACCTTTTTTAGCGGCAGCTATTGAACGCAGCAGGTGTTCGCTTCCCGGTATTGAATCGAATACGATGTCAGCATCTCTTATTTTGTCTTCAAATTTTTCTTTGGTGTAATCAATAAATTCATCAGCACCGAGCTTCATAACAAAATCTTTTTTTGAAGAGGAGCTTGTACCAATTATAAAAGCTCCAAAACTTTTTGCTATTTGAACTGCATAATGGCCAACTCCCCCGCCAGCAGCATGAATAAGAACCTTATCTCCTTCATTTATTTTTGCATAAGTTACCAAACCCTGCCAGGCAGTTAGTGCAGCAAGTGTAGCAGAGGCAGCATCTTCAAACGAAATATTTTTTGGTTTTAAAGTAATTTGATTTGCCGGGGCAGCAACATACTCTGCATAAGCTTTTCCATTTCCCGGAAAATTAATCATTCCAAAAACTTCATCACCTTTCTTGAATTCAGTTACATTACTCCCGGTTTCGTCAACTATTCCAGAAATATCCCAGCCTAAAATAAATGTATCTTCATCCTTCCCGGGTTTTAAAATCCCACGCAGTGAAGATTCACTCTGTCTTACAAATGTATCTACCGGATTTATTGAAATTGCTTTAACTTTTACCAGAACTTCATCTGCTTTATTTGTTGGTTTATCAACTTCGGTTAATTTTAAGTTTTCCACTCCCCCGCTTTCTTTGAGTGTGAATGCTTTCATTTTCACTCCTTTAACCTTCATATTTATGATATTGAGAAATGGTCAGGTAATATCCGTCCGGATCCCTTAAAGAAAATTCTTCCTTTTTTGAATTTGGATTTAAGTGAATATCTTGTTCAATATGGGCTTTCATCTCTTCAGCATTTTGTCGTATCTGTTCTAAATTATTTGTACGTAAATACAAAACCAATCCATTACCGGGTGTAATTCTGGGATCAAGCATAGTTGGGTGATTGTCTTCATTCCACTTGTGCAGACAAAGAATCACCTCATTATCATTATCAATAAGTGTTGCAAAGTGATCTCCGCCGTGCATGTCTTTGCAATCAAGCAGAGACTGGTACCAGGCGGAACTGGATTTGATATCTTTTACAGCAATTATAGGATCAGATTTAATCATAATGAAATCCTTGTTCATTTTTCTATTAAAATTTCAATTACATTTTATGTTTTAGATTCTAAATTAAAGTCAATGATAAGTTTGTGGTGTGACAATTAACACAAATAAATTATTGATGAAATTTAGTGACTGAAAAATGGCAAGTAATAATGTAAAAATTATTGCAGATGACTTTCTTCAAATGGTCAGATAGGATTAACAACAATAGCAGTTATTTACTGATATTCATCCCAGCTTTTAATTCCAAAGTCGAGTGTGCGGAACTGATCGAGAGCTTTTATAAATCTTTTTGTAGCCTGAACATTTGTAAAAAGTGGAATATTCAGATCAACTGCTTTTCTTCTTATGATGTAGTCGCTGTCCAGTTCAACCTTTTCTGCAGTTTTAGGAATGTTAATCACCATATCGATTTTACCTTCATTCAGGTAAGTTAAAATAGAAGGCTCGGCATTATCGAAAGGTCTATATAAAACTTCAACATCAATATCATTCAGTTTGTAATAATCGGACGTACCTTTTGTTCCATAAAATTTTAATCCCATTTCCTTCAATGTGTAAAGATCTTCAAGAATCTCGGCTTTGTTTTTTGGTGTTCCTGTCGAAAGCAGAACAGCTTTCTCGGGAATTTTTTGTCCTGTTGAAATAACACTTTTCAAAAAAGCTTCGTTAAAATCGTCACCTAGACAGGCAACTTCACCTGTTGAAGACATTTCCACACCCGTTACAGGATCGGAGCCTTTCAACCTTGTAAATGAAAACTGCGAAGCTTTAACCCCAACATAATCAAGATCGAACGACGACTTATCAATGCTTGCAACTTTTTCACCAAGCATCAATCGTGTTGCGATATCAATAAAATTAACTTTCAGTGTTTTTGAAACGAACGGAAAACTTCTGCTCGCCCTAAGATTGCATTCAATAACTTTTACTTCATTCTCTTTAGCTATAAACTGGATGTTAAACGGTCCGGTAATTTCAAACTCACTTGCAATTTTCCTGGTGATGTTTTTTATCCTTCGCATAGTTTCCAGGTAAGTCCGTTGAGGAGGCAAAACAATTGTTGCATCACCTGAATGCACTCCTGCATTTTCGACATGCTCTGCAATTGCATAACAGAAAAGTTCACCTTTATCTGCAACCGCATCAATTTCAATTTCGCGGGCATCTGTAATAAACTTACTGATTACAACCGGGTGTTCTGTATTTAGCTCCGTTGCTTTTTTAAGATAAAGTTCAAGCTCGTCTTCTGAAAGAACAATACTCATTGCTGCTCCGCTCAAAACGTAACTCGGCCTGATTAAAACAGGATAACCTACTCTAGCAGAAAATATTTTTGCTTCATCAAGTGTTGTAACTTCAATCCATTTCGGCTGATCAATTTTAAGCTTATCGAGAATCTGCGAAAATTTATGCCGGCTTTCAGCATTGTCAATTTGCAAGGGAGATGTGCCAATTATTTTTACTCCGGCTTTGTGCAGCTTCATTGAAAGATTATTAGGAACCTGTCCGCCCATTGAAACTATTACCCCATCCGGGTTTTCTTTATCAAAAATATCGAGAACTCTTTCGAGAGTTAATTGTTCAAAATAAAGTTTATCGCAGATGTCGTAATCTGTACTGACAGTTTCCGGATTGCAGTTTATCATTATTGATTTGTAGCCGCTCTTGTTTACTGCATTCACCGCAGTAACACAGCACCAGTCAAATTCTACAGAAGAACCGATGCGATATGCACCGCTGCCGAGCACGACAATTTTCTTATTGCCGTCAATTACGATAATATCATTTTCGGTTCCATGGTAGGTAAGGTAAAGATAGTTTGTCTGTGCGGGATACTCTGCAGCCATTGTATCAATCTGCTTTACAACAGGAATTATATTCATTTTTTTTCTATAGGATCGTACTCTCATTTCATCACTTCCTGTAAGCATTGCAATCTGCAAATCGGAAAAACCATTCTGCTTTGCTTCAAACATCAAATCAAAATCAATTTCGTCAAGTTTTTTTTGATTGATTCTGTTTTCTGTCTCAACAATGTTTTTCATTTTATAAATAAACCAGGGAGTAATTCTTGTCAGATCACAAATCTTCTCAACGGAATATCCTTTCTGAATTGCAACAGCAATTGCAAAAATTCTTTTATCGGATGGATCTCTTAATTCATTTTCCAAATCAGAAAAATTAAGTTCGTTGCAGACAAAACCTTTAAGTCCTACATCCAGCATTCTAATTGCTTTTTGAAGAACTTCTTCAAAGCCTCTTCCAAGCGACATAACTTCACCGACTGATTTCATTTCCGAACCAAGCCTGGTACTCACCTGCTGGAATTTCTGCAAATCCCATCTTGGAAATTTTAAAGCCACGTAATCCAGAGCTGGTTCAAAGCAGGCAGAAGTTTCCTTTGTGATGCTGTTCTCAACTTCATTCAATGCATATCCGAGCGCAAGCTTTGTTGCAATGAATGCAAGCGGATAACCTGTTGCTTTTGATGCAAGCGCCGAGCTTCGGCTTAATCTCGCATTCACTTCTATTATTCTGTAATCACCCGATTTCCGGATCAAGCGCATATTGAATATTACATTCACCAATAACACCGATGTGACGAATCAATTTTATTCCGATTGAACTGCAGGTTAAAATTTTCTTTTGCGGAAAGAGTCTGCACCGGGGCAATAACAACGCTATCGCCGGTATGAATTCCCATCGGGTCAACGTTTTCCATCGAACAGATTGTAATACAGTTATCATATTTATCACGGACGATCTCATACTCGACTTCTTTCCAGCCGTAAAGTGATTCTTCAATTAAAATTTGTTCAGTGAACTTGAATGCTTTGGTTGCTTTTTCTAGTCAGTTCAGTTTTGTTGTTTACAATTCCTGAACCAAGGCCTCCAAGCGCATAAGCAATTCTAACCATTACCGGGAAGCCAATTTCTTCTGCAGCATTTATTGCTTCTTCCACACTTTTTGCTGTTTTGCTCAATGCAACTTTTAAACCGATCTCCTTACACTTGTTGCAAAAAGCAGCCTGTCTTCAGTATCTTTAATTGCATCAACAGGTGTTCCGAGAATTTTGATATTATTTTTTTCCAGGATTTTATTATCGAATAACTGAACACCGACATTCAATGCAGTCTGTCCACCGAACTGCAAAAGAATACTATCAGGTTTTTCTTTCTCAATTACTTTCTCAACATACTTTGCAGTGATCGGAAGGAAATAAACTTTATCAGCAAATCCTTCTGATGTTTGTATCGTTGCGATGTTTGGATTAACAAGCACTGTTGTTATTCCGTCTTCACGCAAAGCTTTTATTGCCTGTGAACCTGAATAATCAAACTCCCCTGCCTGCCCGATTTGCAGTGCACCCGAGCCGAGTATTAAAACTTTTTTTGGTTTTTCTTTTTTCAACATCATATTGTTTTCAATGATCTCACGAACATATCAAAAATAAATTCACAATCATCCGGACCGGGAGAAGCTTCGGGATGAAACTGAGCTGCAAAAAAAGGTTTTGAGATATGAATAATCCCTTCATTCGTTCCATCATTTTCATTTACAAACCATTCACGCCAATCTTCTGACAACGATTCTGTTTTAACTGCGTATCCATGATTCTGAGATGTAATGTAACATCTTTTTGTTCCTAATTCATTGCAAGGCTGGTTGTGTCCGCGATGACCATATTTTAATTTGTATGTGTCTGCACCCGAAGCAAGAGCTAATATCTGCGAGCCGAGACAAATTCCTAAAATCGGGATGTTATCCTTCATTGCTTTTTTAGTATTCTCAATTGTTGCTTCGTTCATTTTCGGATCACCCGGACCGTTAGATAACATTATCCCGTTTGCTTTTATTTTTGTAAAATCATAATCATAAGGAACCCGGATAACAGAAATATTTCTTCCGAGAAAAGCGCGGATGATATTGTTTTTTGTACCGCAATCGACAAGAATTATTTTTTCTTTTCCTGCTGAATATTCAACCGGTTCTTTAACAGAAACTTCCCCAACTAAATCAGTTTTATTCGGATCAGAAAACCCTATCTGCCGGCAATCAGTCCATTGAATTATCTATTCAAAGATAATTTTACCAATCATAGTTCCATTTTCGCGTAACTTTCCTTGTAAGCATTCGTGTATCGATTCCCTGGAGTAGCCGGAATTTGTTGTTCTTTCAGCCAATCACCAAGAGATTTTTCAGCTGACCAGTGGGAATAGTTTTCGGAATAATCAGAAACGATCAAAGCACGGATATGAATAGAGTCCGATTCAAAATTTTTTAATAGATTATTTTCTTTTTCTTTTGAGGGGATACCATAATTTCCAATCAGCGGGAATGTACAGACAAGAATTTGTCCTCGGTATGACGGATCGGTAAGGGTTTCGGGATAACCAACCATCCCGGTATTGAACACAACTTCTCCGCTGGTGCTGCTTTCAAAACCAAAGCTGTACCCCTTGAATTCTGTTCCGTCTTCAAGAATTAGTTTTGCTGTTTTCTTATCGCTCATTTTTTCAGGCAAAAAAATAGCCACTCTATGAGTGGCTCATTAATTGGTCACATTTGTAAAATCGTCAATGAATATTTTTTTAATTTTTGTTCTCAATATTTCCGTTCAAGTTTCCGGCAAATATATGGTCGCAGGAATTTATATCCAATACTTTCCTATTTTTTTTCATTTAACAAAAAGATAAATAGTACAGATTAGCATTTTAATTAAGAATTGTTATAATTGCAGATAGAAAATAAATGTTCTTCTTAAAAGGATTTTTTTGCCGAAGGCATGGATTCTCAAAAAATTAACTTTTTTTATTCACCATTAAATCTCACCAAATCATTTCTGATTCTGTTTTTTCATCTTTCAACTAATTCTCTGCAAATCTGATATGAGTAAAAAACCAAAGATATTTATTCTTGATACAAATGTTATTCTTCATGATTCTTCCTGCATTCACCAGTTCGAAGAAAACGATATTGTAATTCCGCTTACAGTTCTTGAAGAGATTGATCAGTTTAAAAGAGGCAGCCAGGTAATTAATCTGAATGCACGGGAATTTGCACGTACACTTGATTCACTAACTGCTCATGATATTTTCAACGGCGGTGTTTCAATGGGCGAAGGACGTGGTCAATTACGAATTGCAATTTCGCGGGGACTTTCTCCAGAGATTAAAGAAATATTTAAAGAAGATACTCCTGATCACCGGATTCTCGGTGTTGCACTTGAATGGCAGAAAAAATTTAAAGAAACAAACACTGTCATACTAGTTACAAAAGATGTCAACCTGAGAATGAAAGCAAAAGCGCTCGGGATTCTTGCTGAAGATTATACAACCGACAGGATTGGAAATATTGAAGAACTATATAGCGGCAAACAAATTATTGATGATTTTGATGATGAAAAAATAGTTGAACTTTTTCAACCGCCGTACGAAATCTCTGCAGAATCAATTTTGGAAAAATTAAACGGTGAAGCATTACCAAATAAATTTTTCATTCTTAAAAACGGAAACCGCTCGGTTCTTGCTAACCTTGATTCAAATAAAGAACTTCTGAGAAAAGTTGATAAAAATGTAATCTATGGAATTACTCCTCGTAACGCTGAACAGACTTTTGCAGTTGATGCACTAACAAATCACGATGTGCAGCTTGTCTCAATGACAGGTAAAGCGGGAACAGGAAAAACATTGCTTGCGCTTGCAGCCGCGTTAAATGTAAGAAAAAGTTACAGGCAGATTTTTATTGCACGACCAATTGTTCCATTGAGTAATAAAGATATCGGATATCTTCCGGGTGATGTTGAAAGTAAACTCGCACCCTATATGCAGCCTCTCTGGGATAACTTAAAAGTCATACAGGATCAGTTTCCCGAAACGGATAAAAATCATCAGCTGATTGATTTTCTTATCAAGGAAGAAAAACTTGTGATTGAACCTTTATCTTACATCAGGGGAAGAAGCTTGCAAAGAATTTTCTTTATAGTTGATGAAGCACAAAATTTAACTCCACACGAAATTAAAACAATCATTACGCGTGCCGGCGAAGGATCAAAGCTTGTTTTCACAGGAGATATTTACCAAATCGATCATCCTTACCTTGATGCGCAGTCAAATGGTTTATCATATTTGATTGATAAGTTTAAAGGACAAAAACTTTATGCTCATATCAATTTAGAAAAAGGTGAGCGAAGTGCTCTCGCTGAACTTGCAAGTAATTTGTTATAATATTTTCACCTCAACCGTTATACACACTCTGCTTATTTAACTTACTAAACAATTAGTAAAGTCAACCAAAGTTTGTATTACATTTAGGTCTTCATAAATTGATATTAACTCTAAGAGAATTTTCAATTCTCTATTCAGTATATAATTGCAATACGGGCGACATACCAATAACGGGTTAGCAAGGCTTCAATTCTTTTTTCATCTGAAAATTGATCAAAGATAAAAATCACAACAAATTTATTTAGGATTATGATGAGACTATTCAGAAACGTCAGGCAAAAGCTTGCTGCCGAAAACAAAGTAATGGCATACCTACGCTATGCAATTGGTGAAATTATTTTAGTAGTAATCGGAATTTTAATTGCTCTTCAGGTTAACAACTGGAATTCCGTCAGAATAGAGAAAAGTAAAGAGTCTGTTTATCTCAATAATATTAAACGTGATTTAAATGAACAGATCAAATCAATAGATGTTCAAATGAATACTGAATTAGATTTTTCAAAAATGGCAAAATCAATTATTAAGTATTATACAGAGCATCATAAATTCAAGGTTGACAGTTCTTTTACATCAGCAATCGGAGGCTTATGCGATCGAAGAACTTTTGTAAAAATCAATCCTACTTACACCGAACTGCTCTCGTCAGGAAATGTTGACATTATCAGCGATAATAAATTTAAAGGTGAACTTATAAACTACTACCAGGAATTAGAACGTTTAGAGCTGATAATTAATAAAAATAATAATTTATTTACTGATGCAGTTTTTGTACCCGGTGTGATGAGATTGAGTGAACTCCAAACCGCCTCTGCATATGATGATCTGTTGGATATACTAACTCAAAATGAACCGGACAGTATAGCTGATTATATACATTTGAACGAAGATAATTTAAAAGCTATCACAGCTACCCAACTTGAAGTTCCGGAAAACCAGTTAATAATGATAAACTTATTAAATATCAGGTACCTTACAGCAAATATTCATTACGCTTTTCTAATAAACCAAAAAGAAAAAACACAAACATTAATTGATGAACTAAATACGAATTATGAAAATTTTTAGAAACATCAGACAAAAACTCGCAGCAGAAAATAGTGTTGCAAAATACTTACGTTATGCCATTGGAGAAATTGTACTTGTAGTCATTGGGATTTTAATTGCATTGCAGATTAACAATTGGAATGAAAACCGAAAATTACTAAAACAGGAAATAGAGATTTATAAAGAACTAAAAAGCGATTTACTTCAAACCAAAAAAGAAATCCTGAACACCATTACCAAGCATAAAGAAATAATTAAATCAACTCAAAATCTTATTTATGATATTGTTAAAAAAGAACCATATTCTAAAACGATATATAATAGATTTACAAGTTCGAGTGATGATTTTCAAATAATTCCTCAAACCAGTGCTTTCGAGAGTTTAAAAAATATCGGTTTAGATATTCTGTCTAATGATAGCCTTCGAATCAGAATAACTGATTTGTATCAAATAGACCTCAAGCGTTTTGATGATGAATTGGAAGTTAATAATTCTGAATTCAGCATTGGTGGTTTGTTATTCCCTTATCAGGAAAAATATCTTTTTGCAGATTATACTCAAACCTCAAAATATGGTTTTAAATATTCAGATAGCATAACAGTTCAAAAATTGAAAATAAAGGATTACGACAAATTTTTGACAGACAATAATCTACTAAAAGTTTTACAACTCACACTTTGGAATAGAAGTAGAAAAGTAGATTTAGAAACTGAAACGAAAATGAAAATAGATAAAACTATTAAAAGAATTGAAGAGGAACTGGATAAATTAAAAAAATAACGGAAGTACAGTCAATGGTTAAAATCTTTAGAAATGTAAGACAAAAACTTGCAGCAGAAAATAAAGTGATGGCATATATGCGTTATGCCATTGGTGAAATTTTATTAGTAGTAATTGGAATCCTCATTGCTCTACAAGTAAATAATTGGAATGAAAACCAGAAACAAAAAAAACGGGAAACCATCTATCTACAGAATTTAAGTATTGATCTAAAAAAACAAATACAGTTACTGGACCACTATATCAATTTTGAAGACGTCATCATACAGGATTGCAAAGACATAATAGCACATTACCAGCAAAATAACGGGTTCAAAAAAATGGATTCCATATTTCCAAAAATAAACGACCTGAGTGTAAGGGTGACATTTACAAATACCAACACAACCCTTTTAGAAATGATAAATTCCGGAGACATCAATATTATTGATAATGAATCACTAAAAAAAGAACTTATGGAATTTAACCAATCTATAGATAGGTTTGCCAGCAATACAGTTAATAATAACACCAATTTAGTAGACCAGATTGTTGTAAGGAATGTGATAAAGAACAGCAACTTTGCACTTTCCTCTTTTTCCAAAAGAATGAGAAGAAGAGTTCAGGAAAATTATCAAATGAATTTTATTAATGTTAAAGACAACACCCTAAAAACCATTGCAATTCAGAATCTCAATGAACCAAAATTAAGACTGGAGTTAATTAATGATGTTGTTTTCAGAAATGGTTTATCTGAATTACAAAAAGCAGGCGACGAAAATTTAAAGGCAAATGCAGAACAATTGTTAAAACATATTGAAACAGAATTAAACCAATGATTAGATTCTTCAGAAACATCCGTCAAAAACTTGCTGCTGAAAACAAAGTGATGGCTTATTTACGGTATGCCATTGGAGAAATTTTACTTGTCGTGATTGGAATTTTAATTGCACTGCAAATCAATAACTGGAATGAGGAAAGAAAAAACCATATTGAAGAAATTGCCCTGTTAAAACAACTGAAATCAGAATTCCAAAGTAATCTTGAACAATTAGATCAAAAAATTTCTATCCGCAAAAGTATGATCTCAGCATCATTAAAACTGCTTTATTATAAAGACCACCCGGAAACAAGAAATAAAGACAGTGTTATAAAACAAATTATGCCAACTTTGCTCAACCCAACTTTTGATCCCATAGCAGACAATATTTCCAGCTCAAACAGGATATTACTACTTCGTAATAACAAATTGAAGGAAATGTTGTCGCGCTGGACAACTGATATAATACAGGTTACGGAAGAAGAAGTCTCGTGGAAAAATTATTCAGATAAATATTATACGGCAACACTTTTAGAGTATAGCTCTTTTAGAACCTTAATAAATCAGTTCTGGAAAGACAACACTTTACAAGCTTTTGAATTAGATAAAAACCCAACAGTAAAATTTGATATAAAAAACTCCGACAGAAATACAGATATATCTAAATTATTAGACAGCCCAACATTTGAAGATCATATGGCTCAGTGCGCATCTTACAGTAAACTGACAAATATCCAATCAGAAAGCTTAAGAAAACGGATCGTTGAAATTCTAAACCTCCCAGATCAGGAATTGAAAAACTAATGATAAGATTCTTTAGAAATGTAAGGCAAAAACTTGCTGCAGAAAATAAAGTTGCAGCATACTTGCGGTATGCAATTGGTGAAATCCTTTTAGTAGTTATTGGAATTTTAATTGCACTACAGGTAAACAATTGGAATGAACAAAGGAAAGCGAAAATACATGAAAAAGAATTATATGGTCGCATATTAATGGATTTGAAAATTGATGAAGACAGAATAAACCAACATATTGATTATTTTAATAATGATTTGGAAATTCTTAATAGTATTTACCAGGAGACTCAGGGTTTTTCGATTAGTGATTCACTTGTTGACTTTGGTTCAATTCGGAGTTTTAGAATTTTCAATTTGGTTATTACCACAAATTATTCCAGAAGTAACAAAGAAGTAAGTAACCCTGAAATTGAGAAAAGTTTGAATGAATATTTTGGAAGAGAACAGCTCATAAAAGATGCTTTAGAAAATATTCGAAATTTCAAGGAGAGCCATGTAAAACCCTATTTAGCCAAATACGGCATCAATAATACAGGAGTGCTATTTAAGGACCGCCAATTGGATTATTATAAGCTTAGGGAAAAAAATATACTATCCCTTAAAAAATTCAAAGCACAGTATGGTACCGTACAATTAGACCAACTGCTTTTTGGTATTGGTGTAAGAACTTCCTGGGCCAGGACAGAACTTCAACATATTCTGTCCATGAACGAAAAGCTGCAATTGGATTTGATGAACGAATTGGGCGATAATAATTCATTTAATAAAGAATAATGAAATTAAGGAAACGACCAACAAATAATTCATGTTTAAATTCTTCAGAAATATAAGAAAGCAACTTGCTGCTGAAAACAAAGTAATGGCTTACTTACGCTATGCTATTGGAGAAATTCTTTTAGTAGTTATCGGAATTTTAATTGCTTTGCAGGTTAATAATTGGAATGAGGTAAGAAAAGACAAAAACTTTGAACAAGAGATTCTTACACTTATCGATCAAAACCTTGAACAAGACTCTGTTTCATTATCCTTTGAACTGTCTAATACAAAACTGGCAATACAGTTAACAGATCGCTTATTGGAACAGGTAGCATTAAAAAATTACAATGACAGCCTGAATTACTGGATGGGAAAAATTATTTGTTTTGAGCGTTTCAGATCTCAATCCAGCGCTTATGAAATGTTGAAAGCAAAAGGTCTGGAAAACATTTCGGATAAAGCACTTCAAATGGCATTAATATCATATTATGATGAAAGTTTATACCGTATTTATCAAAGCCTAAACGATGTTGAATTATCCTTTAATAAAGATTGGACTCCATTAATCAAAGAAGATTTTTCAGACTTTAGCTGGACAAATTACTGCAAGCCTACTGATCCCAATGAATTCTTTGAAAAGCCATCTACAATCACTCTCTTCAAATTATACCAGGATAACAGAAGAGGTACGGTTAGAAATGCAGAAAAAGCGCTTGATAAAATTTCTGAAATCGGAAAGCTAATTAGAAAAGATACTGAATAATGAAAATCTTCAGAAACATTAGGCAAAAACTTGCCTCTGAAAACAAAGTGATGGCTTATCTGCGTTATGCTATTGGTGAAATAATTCTTGTTGTTCTTGGAATTTTAATAGCTTTACAGGTAAATAATTGGAATGCCAACCGTATACTGGAGAGTAATAGTGAAAATTATTTGGAAAAAATGATTTTAGATTTACAAGCCAACAATAAAAGATTCAATTTCCTTGTATATGGGGATTCTACAGCCAATTCTCTTGGATATCTCACTTATGAAGAAGCTGTAAAAGCAAGTGATTCGCTATTGAAACTAACCTACTTAGGCTTAAACAAATCTAATTTAAATTGTATTTTATATGCGAAATTTTTGGAAGGTCAATCCTACCTAAATATAAATGATAACACATATCGGGAACTAATTAATACAGGTAAATTATACACACTAGGAGATAAAGATCTTATTGAAGCTATTAACACCTATTACAAACGATGTGAAAGAGAGGCAGAATATAATGATGGAAATAATGATGTAGTTCAAAAAAACATTGAAAAATTTGAAGATGGATTTGGCAAAATCTTTTTAGATGCCAGGCTGGATTCTATAAACTTTAATATAGAGAATTATCCTTTTTATTTTGATAAGCACTCTAAGGAATATAAGAATTTTCAAATAGGTCTTGCTAATATTTTGGAATGCCAACAACTAAACATGATGAAGATAAAAATCCTCATAAAGGAAACGGATTCATTATTAAAAATCATCAACACCTACCTAACTCATGATTAAACTATTTAGAAATATCCGCAAACAACTTGCTTCAGAAAACCTGCCTGACCGGCAGGCAGGTAAAGTAATGGCGTATTTGCGTTATGCTGTTGGCGAAATAGTACTAGTCGTTATCGGGATTTTAATTACTCGCTAAGTAAATAGTTGCAATGAAAAAGAAAAATCAAAGATTACAACCTGAATTAAAAATAGTCAAACTGAAAGAAGAGCTTGCTGAAAAAAAACGCGAACTGAAGATAGAGTCTGCCCTGGAAAAAGTGCGTATCAAGGCAATGCGTATGAAAAAGTCTGATAACATGCTTGATATATGCAAAACTATTTCTCTACAGCTGGAATCTTTAGGTGTAAAGGAAATCCGGAATGTGCAGACGGCAATATTCTACCAGCAGCTTGGTACCTACATGAATTATCAATATTACTCAAAGCACAATATAACTGTTATAACCGAAACGAACTATACAAACAATAAGCTGCACAAAGAATTCGCGGAAAAAATGCTTCGGGGTAAAGGAGAATTTTTCAAAACTCATATTAAAGGTAAGAAGGTCAAAAATTGGATTGCTTACCAGAAAACAACGAATGTTTTTATTGACAAATATCTGGAGACAGCTTCTTCGCTAAATTATTATTGGTTTTCACTCGGACCTGTAGCACTGGGAATTTCAACATATCATCCGTTAACTGAAGTAGAAATAGATTTATTCAAAAGGTTTCTAAAAGTTTTTGAACTTGCGTACAGAAGATATCTTGATATTGAAAAAGCTGAAGCACAAGCAAGAGAAGCACGAATTGAAGCTTCACTCGAGCGTGTAAGAGCCATCGCTATGGGTATGAATAAGTCTGAAGATTTACTTAGCATCTGCGAAGTTTCATTTAAAGAGTTTCAAAAATTAGGCTTTAATCAACTTCGCAATGCTGTTATCCATATTCCAAATGATGAGCAGAACTTTTATATGGATTACGATTATTCAGAATCACTTGGCGGCGCTATTGCAAAAATAGATTATGGTTCTCATTCGATTGTTGATGAAATTCTCGAAAAGATCAGAAGTTCTAAAGACGCCTTTATCGAAGTTTTAATTGAAGAAAATCAATTAAGAGGTTGGAGAGAATTCAGAAAAAAAACGGGACAGCAGGAAGATCCACGATTAGATGATGCAACAGCGCTTTATTATTATCTGTTCTCTATCGGAATTGGAGATATTGGCATCTCAACTTTTAATCCGATCGATGAATCACAAATAAAAATTCTTAAGCGTTTTAGAAATGTTTTTGAACTTGCATATAGAAGATATCTTGATATTGAAAAAGCTGAAGCACAGGTACGTGAAGCTCAGATTGAAGCAGCATTAGAGAGAGTGCGCTCCCGATCATTGGCAATGCACAAGAGCAAAGACCTGGAGCTCGTTATTGCTATTCTGTTAAAACAATTGGAGGAAGTTGGGATTCTTCTGGACACGGCTTCAATAGTTATTCCTTCAAAGGATAAGAAAACATCTGTCGATTGGACCGCAAGTAAGAAATACAAATATTCGAAGGGTTTTATCGTACCATTCATGGAGAACGGGAAACCGGTACTAAGTGGTGAAATCAACAGGGACATAGTTGCTGCTCTCAAATCGGGGAAAGAATTTACTAAATCATATTCCAGGAAAGAAAAAAATAAATACTATCAAAATTTGTTTGATAAATCCGGGTTTAGTGAAACCCCTGAAGCACGCAAAGAATTTCTTTTGAGCCTTCCTGGTATATCAGTTTCCACGGCGGGAAGCAAAAATTCATATATTCAAATTTTTAGTTATTCTGGTGAGGAGCTTTCAACTCCAGACCTTGCTGTGCTGAAGCGATTTGCTATGGTATTCGAGCAATGCTATATCCGCTTCCAGGATCTTGAAAAAGCAGAAGCACAGGCGCGTGAAGCACAGATTGAAACAGCTCTGGAAAAAGTGCGTTCACGTTCGCTGGCTATGCACAGGAGCGATGAACTACAAGACCTGGTAAACTCAGTTTTTGAACAGTTAAAAGAACTTCACATTGATATGAATTCCGCCAGCATCTTTATTTTTGAAGAAGGATCAAAAGATTGGCAGCAGTGGGTGGCAGCTCCGGAAACATCCTACGCAACTTATTTTCATATTCCGTATTCAAATCAACAGATAGTTGAGGACTTGGAGAAAGTAAAGCAAACAGGGAATGATTTCTTTACTGTCCAATACTCATTTGCTGAGAAGAATAAATGGTTCGACTATGCATTTAAGCATACCGATTATAGCAAGATTCCGGAAGAGCGAAAGAATTATATCAGGAAAGCTGAGTGCATGATCATCAGCTATGCACTCTCAAAAAACTCAGGTTTACAGATTACTAAATACCGTGGAGAAAAGTTTTCGGATAAAGAGAATGAAATATTAAAGCGCATTGCAAAAGTTTTTGAGCAAGCTTATGTACGCTTCCTCGATCTGAAAAAAGCAGAAGCACAGGCAAGAGAAGCACAGATAGAAGCCGCTTTGGAACGGGTTCGGAGCAGAAGTATGGGTATGCATAAAAGTAATGAGTTAAAAGATGTGGTTAGATTGCTCTACAAAGAATTTCGAATACTTGTAACAGATATTGATTCTGTCAATATTCAGTTAAACCTGGATTCTTCCAAAGATATCCATTTCTGGGCCTCGGTAGAAGAAGACATTTATCCGGAATTATATCATTTGCCGTATTCTGACTTGCCAATATTTGAAAAATTTTACAACGCTTTCAGTTCACCTGGAGAAGGATTTTTTGATTATTTATCAAAAAAAGAAGAAAAAGATGATTTTTTTAATGAGGTGTTCAAAATTCAGCCTGTCCCACCTCTTAGAAAAAAAATGATTCAAAATGCTGAAGGAATGGTAATGATGGGCTGGTTTCATAGGCATTCCGGTGTTGACATCGTGCGATACAATCTCCAACGTTTCAGTGAAGAAGAGAAGGACATAGTAAAGCGATTCGCTGCTGCATTCGAACAGACCTATATCCGCTTCACTGATCTTCAAAAAGCAGAGGCACAGGCAAGAGAAGCTGAAATTGAAGCGGCTTTGGAAAGAGTTCGTTCCAGAACAATGGCGATGCAAAAAAGTGATGAGCTTGCAGAAACTGCTTCACATCTTTTTCGTCAGTTAAATGTTCTTGGTATTAGACCTTACAGATTTAATATTGCAATCGTAGATTCTAAATCAGATAATTGCCAGCTTTGGTCAACTACAAATGAAGGAAAGGTTATTCCTACGGGTCCATTAATACCGCTTAAAGAATACAGTGTTTTTAATCAAATGTATGATGGCTGGAAACAGCAACAAAGTGTTAATGTTATTAAGGTTGAGGGTGAAGAGCGTATTACATGGACTAAATATATCATGAAGTATGTTTCTTTTGATGAATATAGACCTGAAAATATTGACCTGGAAAGATTAAGACACGAACCGGCTATATTCAGTAATTTTTTCTTCAAGCAGGGGTTTGTTGTCGTTCATACCTTAGAAGAAATTAATGGATCTGATATTAAGATTATTCAGAGATTTATTAATGTTTTTGAACAAACATACACTCGTTTCCTTGATCTCGAAAAAGCAGAAACACAGGCAAGAGAAGCTGAAATACAACTGGCATTGGAGAGGGTTCGCAGCAGATCGATGGCGATGCGTCATTCATCTGAATTACAGGAAGTTGTTAATTTGGTTTCTCAACAATTGAATAATATGAAGCTTGACATAACCGGTGTATTCCTGGGTATCAAAAATGACGAAATTGATAAACAATTCACATTTTGGGGTTCTACAGGTGTGGCTGAAACTTATATGAAGAGAGCAGCAATTCCTTTTCTGGATCGACCTATTTACACTGTTCTGGCAGAGGCTACCACGAAAGATGAGAGATTTTTCGAAGAGGAATATACGAAGGAGGAAAAAATTGAATTCTTCGAACATTTATTTAAACATCCGCCATACAATTCATCTACTCTTGAATGGAGAAATCAGGTTTTATCCCGCGAAGGAGGCTATACAAGATCTGTTGTAGTTTCTCATTTCACATTTATTTTCGTAGTTAACCATTTTGGGATAAAATTATCTGATGAGGATAACCAAATTCTGAAACGCTTTGGACAAGTTTTTGAGCAGAGTTACACACGATTTCTCGATTTGCAAAATGCAGAAGCACAGGCAAAGGAAGTAGTAAAACAAGCTTCGTTGGATAGAGTGCGCGGTGAAATTGCCAGTATGAGAACAGCAGAAGATTTGAATCGTATAACTCCGATTATCTGGAGGGAGTTAAAAACTCTTGAAGTCCCGTTTATCAGGTGCGGAGTTTTTATTGTGAATGAGGAAAATGAAAATGTTCAGGTTTATTTAACAACACCGGATGGTAAGTCTCTCGGTGTATTGAATTTAACTTTTAATTCAAATAAGCTTACTATAAATACGGTTGAGTACTGGAAGAAGAAAAAAGTTTACAAAGAACACTGGAGCAGGGAAGAGTTCATCAACTGGACAAAATCAATGATGGAACTCGGACAGGTTCAGAATGCAGAAACGTACCAGGGTTCATCAAATCCGCCTGATTCACTTCATCTTCACTTTGTCCCATTTACACAAGGGATGCTTTATGTTGGAGATGTTTCTCCTCTTACTGATGAAAAACTCGATCTTGTAAAAACATTGGCAGAAGCCTTCTCAATTGCTTACGCACGTTATGAGGACTTTAAAAATCTTGAAGATGCAAAAAACAAAATTGAAATAACACTTACAGATTTAAAATCCGCACAGGTACAATTAGTTCATTCTGAAAAAATGGCATCACTTGGTGAACTAACTGCGGGCATTGCTCACGAAATAAAAAATCCTCTCAACTTTGTAAATAATTTTTCCGAGATAAGCGGTGAACTGATCAGCGAAGTTGAAGAAGAATTAGAAAAAAATGATAAAGAAGAAGTGCTGTCTATTCTAAAAGATTTAAAACTAAATCTTGAAAAAATAAACCAGCATGGCAAACGCGCAGACTCAATTGTTAAAGGAATGCTTCTTCACTCAAGAGGAACTTCAGGAGAAAAAACATTAACGGATATAAATGATCTTCTGGAGCAATACGTTAATCTAGCTTATCATGGAATGAGGGCACAGAATAAAGAATTCAACATTACCATTGAAAAAGATTATGATAAATCAATAGAAAAAATTAATGTCGTTCCGCAGGATATCAGCAGAGTATTTTTAAACATAATTAACAATGCCTGCTATGCAGCTTACGATAAGAAAAGGAAAAGTGGTGATGATAATTTCTCACCAATATTAAAAGTTTCAACAAAAAATCTGAATGGAAAAGTTGAGATAAGAATTGGCGATAACGGTAATGGAATTCCCCAAGATATTTTAGATAAAATATTCCAGCCATTCTTTACAACAAAGCCTACAGGCGAAGGCACAGGATTAGGTTTATCGTTGAGTTATGATGTTATAGTAAAGCAGCACGGTGGAGAATTGAAAGTTGAGACAAAAATAGGTGAAGGTACAGAGTTCGTAATTGTGCTGCCAAATACATAGTTTAAGAATTTTCAGAAGTAAGGATAAATGATTTTTAATAAACAAAATACTTTAATAGCTGTAGTGATAATTATTTCGGCTTCAATCTCATTTTGCCAGAATGAATATTATGATTACAATTATGTAACTCAGCCTTTTTCAAAATACTTCAGTCCAAAGCAATACAATGCAGGTGCGAGTAACTGGTGCATAGCCAGTGATAACCGCGACATAATGTACTTTGGTAATGAACAAGGACTTTTAGAATATGACGGTACTTCCTGGAGAGGAATAATAACACCCTATTCCGCAGATGTACGTACAATCGCAACAGATAATAATGGTAAAATTTATATAACTGCTTCATCTGATTTCGGATATCTTAAACCTGATTCTATTGGTCAGCTAAGATTTATTTCTCTGAAAAAACAACTCGATAAAGTCCGCAAGATAGATAAGGAATTCTGGGATGTTGCAGTCAACTCAAAAGGTGTTTTCTTTAAGACAGCGGATGAAATTATCAGGTGGAATGGAAAAGATTTTAAAATCTGGGATTCAGTTTATGCCTTCAGGCTGTATACAATCGGCGATGATATTTATTCACGTAATCAGGGTAAAGGATTAATGAAAATTGATGGTGACTCAATTTCTGTTATTCCCGGCGGCGGTTACTTTAAAGATACCGGTGTATTTGATATGCTTCCTCTTTCTGAGCCTGATCAAAACTATCCCGGTAAAATTCTTATCACTACAAATTTAAGCGGTCTGTTTATTTATGACGGAAAGAGCAGCATTCCCTTTAAAACTGATATAGATGAGTTTCTGAAAATAAACCAAGTTTACAATGCTTGTATTTTAAAAAACGGTGATATCGCACTCGCAACTCAGCGAGGCGGAGTAGCAATAATAAACCAGAATGGTAAGCTTGTCAGAATGCTCAATCAAAATTCCGGACTGCCTACTAACGTTGCCTACGATGTTTACCCAGATAAACTTGGAGGTCTGTGGATTGCTACTAATGAAGGAATAGTTTGCAGTGAAGTAAATTCACCGTTAGCTATAATTCCGGCAAAAGGAAAATTAAGAAGTCAGGTAACTTCCATTTTAAGATTTAAGAATAATATTTATGCAGCAAATGATATTGGTGTATTATTTCTTGAAGAAGGGAAATCAGAATTTGAGTTACTTAAAGGAAGTAATAAGCCCGCCTACGAATTTCTTAAAAATAACGAAAAACTATTTGCAGTAACTAATTTGGGATTAAATACAGTTCAGGGAGATCACTTTAGTTCAGAAGTTGACAGGCAATCAATCAGTGCCTTATCTCCTTCTTCACTATTCCATGATGTAATTTATTTCGGTGCTATAGGATCCCTGGGAATAATAAAATCAGAAGTAAATAAACCGCCTTCTGTAAAAACTGTAAATCTCACAACTGATGAAATAGGTACTGTTGTTGAAGACAGTGACAGTACTTTGTGGATGCAGCAGGGTGATAAATTTATTCTTCATATCACCAGTAAAATAAAAGGATTTGAAAAGGCATTTGGAAGTGATAGTATACAAATTGACACTTACTCAGATAAAAATGGAATTCCCGGAAGCAACTGGAAGCTGTTCAGTTTTGATAATAAATTTTTGTTAGCCGCAGACAATGGTATTTTCAAGTTTGATAATAACAAAAAAACTTTTGTACCTGATTCGATACTCGGCGCAGAGTTTACAACGCCGGGTAATATTATATCTATAATCCAAAAAAGTAAAAAGAACGGCTACTGGATTCTGGTAGATGTTAAAAATCATTACCAGCTTGGTAAAGCTTTACTCCAAAACAATGGTAATTATAAGTGGGAACCGATGCCGTTATTCCAGAGAATAGATTTAAATTCTGTGAAATATATTTATCCGGATTATAATCCCAGCAATGATAAAGAAATTTTGTGGATAAGCACCAGTGAAGGATTGGTGTATTATGATCCTGAGATCGAAAAGAATCTTAAAATTCCTTTTTCAGTATTTATAAGAAAAGCTATTGTTAATAATGATTCTATAGTATTCGCTGGTAGTAAAAATATTTCAGGAAATTACCCTGACGTTGTTATTCCGTTTTCACAAAATGATATTCGGTTTGAATTTTCAGCAGCAAGTTATGAAAAATCAAATGCTAACCAGTATCAGTATTATCTTGAAGGAAGCGATAATGACTGGTCATCATGGACTACGGAAACAAAAAAAGATTATACAAATCTTTCCGGCGGCACTTTTACGTTCAGAGTTCGCTCAAAAAATATCTACGGAGCTATCAGCAGCGAAGATAGTTTCAGTTTTAAAATTTTACCTCCCTGGTATTTATCCTGGTGGGCTTATTCACTTTACGCTATTATGATATTACTGGCAATCTTTTTAACCGACCGGGTTATGAGACGCAAAATTATAAACCGGGAACGCAATAAAGCAAAGCTGCACGAAGCTGAACTTATAAAAAATCAGGCTGAAGAATTAGAAACAGTGGATAAACTTGTAAGGGTAATTAATAATGCAGAAGACATTGATACCTTGTTTGACTCACTGTTAGTGCAAACAGTTAGTTTTATTCCTAAAGCAGAAAAAGCGGCAGTGTTTTTACTCGATCACAATGACGGTAAATTTCACGTTGCATTTACTCTTGGATATAATATTGATACGTTTAAATCATTTTCACTTAGCCCGGAAGAATTGAAAAAAAGATATACTGAAAATTCGGAAGAAATAGAAAAAGGAATTTATATTATCAGCAATATTGAAAACCTTTATGGGAATGAAATGTTTACCGGGATAAACAAAGCTTCATCAATGCTGGTTATGGCAGTTGAATGGGAAAATAAATTAGAGGCTTATGTTGTGTTCGACAGTTTTGCTGATAAAAATTCGTTTGATCCTTCTACAGCAAGAATATTAAACAGGTTCAGGGAACATGCGGTGTCGGCAATATTAAAAGCACAATCAATAAAAATTCTGCAGGAAAAAAATGAGGAAATTATTAAAACACAGGAACAGCTTGTAACCCAGCAGAAGTTAGCATCATTAGGAGCGCTTACGGCAGGTATAGCGCATGAAATAAAAAATCCGCTGAACTTTGTTAACAATTTTTCCGAGATAAGTAATGAACTTCTTAGTGAAATGAAAACTGAACTTATGAATAAGAATACTGATGAAGTTATGGAATTGATTGAAGATTTAGAACAAAATCTTGAGAAAATAAACCAGCATGGTAAACGTGCTGACTCAATTGTAAAAGGTATGCTGCTTCATTCCAGGGGGACTTCCAGTGAAAAAGTTTTAACAAACTTAAACGATTTACTTGATCAGTATGTTGCCCTTGCCTATCATGGAATGAGAGCTCAGAATAAAGGATTTAATATCACGATTGAAAAACATTATGATGAATCATTAGAAAAGATTAATGTTGTGCCGCAGGATATCAGCAGGGTATTTCTGAATTTAATTAATAATGCCTGTTACGCGGCTAATGAAAAAAAGCAGAATGAGGATAATAATTTTTCCCCTGTACTTAAAGTTTCTACAAAAAATTTAAAAGATAAAGTTGAAATAAGAATATGGGATAATGGAAATGGAGTACCTGAATTCGTTAAAGAACAGATTTTTAACCCGTTCTTTACAACTAAACCAACGGGTGAAGGTACCGGTTTAGGCTTGTCTCTTAGCTATGATATTGTTACTAAAATGCATGGAGGCAAAATCGGATTTGAAAGTGAAGAAGGAAAGTATACTGAGTTTTTAATAATAATTCCTAAAACATTATGAGGATAAATTGAAATTATTAGTAGTTGATGATGAAAGTGATGTACAGTTTTTATTTGAGCAAAAATTCCGGAAGGAAATCAAGTCAGGTGAAGTTAAAATTCACTTTGAATGTAACGGTTCTTCAGCTTTAAATCATTTAGACTCTGTTGAAAATCGTTCAGATATATATATACTAACCGATATTAATATGCCAGAAATGACAGGCATTGAGCTGCTGAAAAAAATAAAATCCAGGTATCCTGAGCTTAAAGTTATTATGATTACAGCTTATGGCGATGAACAAAATATGATCAGTGCAAAAAAACTCGGGGCAGAAGACTACTTTACAAAACCACTTGAATTTAATTTATTAAAAGAAAAATTAAATAAACTTAAGATTGTTTAAATGAATACAAAAATAATAACCTCAAGAATTCTTGTTGTTGATGATGAACCTGATCTTGAATCGCTTATCCTACAAAAATTCCGAAGCAAGATAAAGGCAAAGGAATATGAATTTTATTTTGCAGAAAACGGGGTGCAGGCACTTGAAAAAATTGCAAACGACGGATCAATCGATTTGATTTTAACCGACATCAATATGCCGGTTATGGACGGACTTACACTTCTTTCAAAAATAAATGAACTTGATAATAAAATATTGAGATCAGTTATTGTTTCTGCTTACGGCGATATGGAAAACATACGTACAGCTATGAACCGCGGCGCTTATGATTTTATTACTAAACCCATCGATTTAAAAGATTTGGAAATAACTATTGAGAAATCCATAAAAGAGATAGAACTATATAAGCAAGCAATCGAAAGCCATAATAAATTAATCCTGCTTAAAAAAGAACTTGATATTGCTAACATCATACAAACTTCAATTCTTCCAAAAACATTTCCACCATTCCCGGATAGAAAAGAGTTCGAAATTTTTGCAAAGATGATTCCTGCTAAAGAAGTTGGTGGTGACCTGTATGATTTTTTCCTGATAGATAAATACAGGTTGGGCGTTGTTATTGGTGATGTTTCCGGTAAAGGAATTGCTGCCGCATTGCTTATGGCAGTTTGTAAAACACTATTAAAAGCAACTGCGTACAAAGGAATGCCGGCAGATAACATTTTATCCGAAATTAATAATATTCTGGTGGATGAAAGTCCGTCAAATATGTTTATCACCGTTTTTTATGGAGTGCTTGATACCCGCAACGGTGCATTTGAATATTCAAATGGCGGCCATAATCCTCCATATTTAATTTCTGCTGATGGGAAAGTTAAACAACTCGAAAACATTGGCGGACTTATGATAGGCGCAATGAAAGATGTTCCATACGAATCAAATGTAGTAATGATTCAACCGGGAGAAAGTTTATTTTTTTATACCGATGGTGTAACTGAGGCATTTAATAAAGATAACGAAGAATTCGAAGAAACCCGTCTTATAAACGTTCTTGATAATAAAAATTCTTTAAGTGTAAGTGAACTTGTACAAAGTGTTTTTGAAAATGTTCAGTCTTTTTCCGATGGCGTCGAGCAGTCGGACGATATAACCTGCCTGGCATTAAAATATTTGAAGCGATAATTCATTTTGACAAGGATACTTTAAAGATTCGGGATTATTTAATCAGTTCTCTTTAACACGATAAATTGATCTTACAAAATAAATTTACTAAGATCCCTGTCTTTTACAATTTTATCGAGTTTATCCTTTACAAACTGCGAAGTAATTTCTACGGTTTCTGATGGAACTTTATCAGGTACGTCAAAAAGAATTTCATCAAGCAATGTAGTTAGAATAGTATGCAATCTTCTTGCACCAATGTTTTCAACCTGTTCATTAACTTCAGTTGCTACTCTGGCAATTTCTTTAATTCCATCATCTGTAAAATGAAGTTTAACTCCTTCGGTTTCAAGTAGAGCGCTGTACTGTTTTAACAGAGCATTTTGCGGAGTTGTAAGTATTTGTACAAAATCATCTTCAGTTAGACTATTAAGTTCAACTCTTATTGGAAATCTTCCCTGAAGTTCCGGAATCAGATCAGATGGTTTGGCAATATGGAATGCACCCGACGCAATAAATAAAACGTGATCAGTACGAACAACCCCATATTTTGTGTTCACATTTGATCCTTCAACAATTGGAAGAAGATCACGTTGCACACCTTCACGTGATACATCTGGTCCGTGAGATTTACTTCCACCACCGGTTACTTTATCAATTTCATCAACAAAAACTATCCCTGAATTTTCAACTCGGTTCAAGGCTTCTTTCTGCACATATTCCATATCGATTAATTTTTGTGCTTCTTCCTGTGCAATTACTTTTCTTGCTTCAGCAATCGTAGTTTTTCTTTTCTTTCTTTTCTTCGGCATCAGGTTGCCCATAATTTCCTGGATGTTTATTCCCATATCATCCATTCCAAAAGGACCGAGGACCTGCATTCCAACATTCGGAGATTGCTGTGAATCAAATTCGACTAACCTTTCATCAAGCTGCCCATTTTTAAGTTTTACTTTCATCCATTCACGTGTACGCTGATTTTGATACTCATCGGTTTCCTCTTCCTTAATTTCTCCAGATGCTTGTTGCTCCTGAACTTGCTGCATTTGCGGCTGCGGTCTTTTAACTGGCGGAATTAACAAATCAAGAATTCTCTCATCTGCCATCTCTTCAGCTTTCTGTTGAACTTCTCTGGTTTTTTCTTCGCGAACCATATTCACTGAAATTTCAACCAGATCACGTATCATCGATTCAACATCTCTTCCTACATAACCAACCTCAGTAAATTTTGATGCTTCAACTTTTACAAAAGGAGCTTTTGCAAGTTTTGCAAGTCTACGGGCAATCTCAGTTTTACCAACTCCGGTCGGACCAATAAGAATAATGTTGTTCGGCATTATTTCTTCACGAAGCTGATCTGTTACCTGCTGTCTTCTCCAACGATTACGCAGGGCAATGGCAACGGCACGCTTGGCTTCTGTTTGACCTATTATATATTTATCTAGTTCCCTTACGATTGAGGATGGTGTAAGCTCATCCATTAAATTGTATTCCATTAAAATAAATTCTCCTTATTCAATTACTTCGACATGAATTTTATCATTTGTATAGATGCAAATCTCCGAAGCTGTTCTTAATCCTTCTTCAACAATTTCTTTAGGGGAAAGTTTGCTGTGCTTTTTTAACATTTTTGCAGCAGAGAGTGCATACATTCCACCGGAACCAATTGCAACGATTTGATCATCTGGTTCGATTACATCTCCATTACCCGAAACAACAAGTGCAATATCCTTTGAGACTACAGCAAGCATTGCCTCAAGTCTTCTTAAATATTTATCTGTTCTCCATTCTTTAGCGAGCTCAACAGCAGCACGGTTTACATTCCCACGGTACTGACCGAGTTTATCTTCAAATCTTTCCATTAAAGAGAATGCATCTGCTGCGCCACCTGCAAAGCCGCAGAGGACTTTTCCATCCATTAATTTTCTGATCTTCATTGCATTGTGTTTCATCACAGTATTACCAATTGATACCTGTCCGTCACCGCCAAGCGCTGCGACTCCATTGTGAACGATACCGAGTATTGTTGTCGCCCTGATTATTTCCATAAATTTTTATCCCTTAAAATCTATATTTAAAAATTATTTACTGATTATATGGTTTCAATAGTTTATAAGGAATTATTCCCGGAACCATTTTCTTATAATTAACATAAACATCACCAAAATAATTCACTAATTTCTTTTCCTCAAAATACGCACCCACGTAGAAATAAATCACCACACAAATAAAAAATGTGAGATAGAACAAGTCCATTACGGGTCTGAATAGAAGAAAAATGATTGAGAAGAAATAAATAGGGTGACGCATAAATCTGTATGGACCACCAATTGTTAAAGTCATGTCCTCATCCAACTCTGAATTATACTCATTATTGATTGCTCTTTTAATCTGGTTGATTCCCAAAAATTCTTTTACACAAATGTATTTTGCACTCCAGATTATTCCTATCAAAGCCAGAAATTGCGGCACCAGTACGATAACATCATAAGGATTATTAAGATCAAAAATTATTAAATGAGGTTTTGGTGAGAACTGATAAATAGCATAGAGTGAGATTACCGAGAATAAATTATACCCTAGCCTGTAATAGGCTATCAATCCATTAAAATTTTCTTTTATATATCTTTTGATTTTTACAGAAGCAAGAAGTGAATGGAGAAAAGCGAACAAAATAAAAAGAAATATTATAATCAGAATATCATAAACATAATTCATTACAATTCTTTTCTAAGTCTTGCAACCGGAATTCTAAGCTGTTCACGGTATTTTGCTACAGTTCTTCTAGCAATATGAATTCCCTCTTCATTTAAAAGCTCGGCAAGCTTATCATCGCTGAATGGTTTTCTTTTGTCTTCCTCATCAATAATTTCTTTTAATCTTTCTTTAATGTGCTTGTTAGAAACTTCTTCACCCGTATCTGTCGACAATCCCTCAGAGAAGAAATATTTTAACTCGTGAATTCCCATAGGGCTCTGAACATATTTTCCATTCACCACCCTGCTGATAGTGGAGATGTCCATGTTTATTTCCTCTGCGATGTCTTTGTATATCATCGGTCGTAGTAATTTTGGTCCCTTTTCAAAAAATTCATATTGTCTCTGGAAAATAGCCTGCATAATTTTCATTAAAGTTTCTCTTCTTTGTTGAATACAGGCAATAAACCATTTTGCGGATTCAAATTTTTCCCTGAGGAATTTATAAGTTTCTTTTTCGCGAGGTGATTTCTTACTTCGTTTGCGATTGTTATCAAACATCTCCAGGTAGCTTCTGTTTATTGTAACAGAAGGCATACTTCTATCATTTAAAGTAATGATGTAATCGTTCTCTACTTTTTCGATAACAAAATCTGGTGATATCTGGTTCATTTCTGCAGATTCAATATTACCTTCCCCCGGTTTTGGGTTTAGACTTTGAATCAGGTTAACAGTCTCTTTCATCGTTTCATCTGTCATATTCAATTTTTGTTTTAAAGCATCGAATCTTCTTTTTGTAAAGTCATCATAATAATTCTCAAGTATTTTTTCAGCGAGATATTTGTAATACTGATCTGCCTTCTTTGAATTTCTTAACTGGACCAGCAAACATTCCTGCAAAGTCCGGCAGGCAATTCCAATCGGTTCAAAAAGCTGAATTCTGTATAATAAATTATTTGCTGTTTCCGTATCAATTTTTATATGTTCAAAAAGCTCAAGTTCATTTAGTATATCAGATAAATCTCTTTTTAAATATCCATCTTCATCAAGGCTTCCGATTATTTCTTCACCGAGTAAGGAAAGATTTTCTTCGAGGTGAAGCATTCTTAATTGTTCAAGGAGAAATTCAGAAAGATATTCTCGTTGGGGAGCAATTGGCTGAAAAGTTTCATCTTCACTACCACGGTAAACTTTTTCGTGATCCATATCATCATCGTTCATGTAATCTTCAAGTTCAAATTCTTCTTTATCCGCATCTTTAACTTCAGCATCTACGTCATCGTCCCGTTCCCTTTCCTTATCATCCTGCTCCTGTGATAATTCCATTTCTTCTTCAAGAATCGGATTTATCTCCAGTTCAGTTTTTATTCTTTGTTCAAGAGCAAGTGTGTTGAGTTGCAGCAGTTTCTGATACTGAATTTGTTGCGGTGAAAGTTTTTGCTGCTGTGATAATCTCTGGTTTAATGATAACATTTTATCTTCCGGATGCTTCCTTTAATTTTGAATACCATTTTTTTCCGTAGAGCCTTACTAATGAATCTTTACAAAACTCAGCTACGGTTGTATTTTCTGATTTACCTTTTTCTATTGCAGGTTGGCAATGTTCATATTTTTCATATTTTAAAACATCACCCCCAAAATCTGAAACCCTTATTGGAAAAAGATGACAGGAAAGTGGTTTCCTGAAATTCGTCTTTCCATCAAAAAATGCTTTTTCTAAAGAACATTTGGCAATATCATTTTCGTAATAGACAAAAACACAATCTTTATTATTGATGCTTTTTGTTAAATATTCATTGCCCTTTAATTCGTAAAATCCTTCGGTTTTTATCACATTTCTATGTTTTTCTGAGAGATAAGGTAACGTTTCTTCATAAATAGCATCAATTGCTTTGATTTCTTCGTGTTTTAACGGTGCACCATATTCACTCTCAAATGTACAGCAAGCTCCTTTACATTTGCTCAAATCGCAATGAAATGGAGTTTCAGTAATTGTCAGGTTAACTAAAACCTCATCAATATGTAAAAATTTCTCGTTCATAACACTGGAATAATATTTGCTGGAAAAATAAGAAAATGTTAAAAGATTGCAAAGTTTAAATCAAATTAACATTTCTTTAAATTCCCACCAGCAGTTTCCCATTCACTTACAAAAACTATGCAACTTTTCAACAAGATTGTATTAATCACCGGAGCCTCATCCGGAATTGGTTATTCTCTTTCAAAATTGCTAATAAAAGAAGGTGCCTCGGTAATATTAATTGCCAGAAGAAAGGAATTGTTACTAGAATTGAAATCCCTTTCAAAGGATCAAACCAAAGTTGAGATAATAGTAGCAGATGTAACTAATAGTGAAAATGTTAAACAGGTATTTAATCAAACAATTGAAAAATTTGGAAGAATTGATGTTGCAATTTTAAATGCAGGCGTAAGTGGAAGAGCACCTGTAACAGATTTTCAATCGAGCCAGGCAAAAAATATATTTTACGTAAATGTTTTTGGGATTATAAATTTTCTTGAGTTACTTATTCCCTACTTCATTGAAAATAGAACTGGAATGATAGTCGGAGTTTCAAGTCTTGCCGATGCAAGAGGATTTACTCAAAGCGGATTTTATTGTTCAAGCAAAAGCGCAGCAACCACGCTTCTTGAAAGTGTCAGGGTTGAATTAAAGCCTTACAATATAAAAGTGCTCACAGTAAAGCCAGGGTTTGTTAAAACTCCTATGACAGATAAAAATGAATTCCACATGCCTTTTTTAATGAATGTTGAAAAAGCTGCAAAAATAATTTTAAAAGGAATAGAAAAAGAAAAAAGAATAATCCAATTTCCATTGCCAATTGTGATTGGCTCACGCATTTTAAAAATTGTTCCGAATTTTTTATTTGATTGGCTTTCATCCCGACAATTGCCACAAAGAACTGACAGGTAATTTTTTGCAGGAATAATTATATTGAAGTTAAAATAATTATCTGTTAATGATTAAAAAATTCTCAGTCCTTTTTATTGTTTCATTCTTTCCCTTGTTTGCCCAAGTAGATACTTCTCTCACTTTTTCCGAAGTTATGTTTAAAGCAGCTACTGGACAGAATGAATTCGTAGAAATTTATAATACTAGTTCAACAAATACTATTGATCTCGATAGTTTCAAAATAAAATATTCAACTTCCAATCCGGATATTATTATTGCTGCCGGAGAAGGAACTATGCTTCCGCCGAATTCTTTTGCTGTTGTGCTGGAAGGTGATTACCCGTTCGGTTCAGGAATTTATGATGGAATTATACCATCTGAAGCATTGGTCCTTAAAATTGATAACAACGCATTTGGTTCTAACGGCATGGCAAACGACTTTGACAGACCAATCTGGCTCTTGAATACTGCCAATGACACACTTGAAGCTTACACTTATTCTGCAAACAACAGCCAGACTTTTTCGGATGAAAAAATAAATCTTGTAAAAGACAGTTCGGCTTCTAACTGGGCAAATTCAATTGTGCAGAATGGAACTCCGGGTTTTCAGAATTCCGTCACGCCAGTTCAGTTTGATCTTGCGCTTAGTTCATTAACTTTTTCTCCAACTTTGTTATTTGAAGGTGATGATGTTACAATTACAGCAAAGGTTCAGAATTTAGGAAGTGAAGCCGCAGCGAATTATTCCATAGAAATTTATAATGATGTGAACTTCGATTCTGTTGCAGACCCGGGAGAATTAATTTTCTCACAAAATTACTTTGATCTCGTTTCAGGAGATTCGATTTCAGTAAACACAATTATGAACTCACTGACTGCCGGAAATTACCAGGTAATTGCAAAAGTGGTTTTTGCACCAGATGAAAATCTTTTTAATAACAGTAAAATAAAATCCTTCCTCGTTTATCCGCCGGGAAATAATTACAACGATCTTGTTGTGAATGAAATTATGTACGCGCCCTCAACCGGTGAGCCGGAATGGGTCGAGCTGTTCAACCGGTCCACTTCTTCAATTAATTTAAAGAATTGGACGATCTCGGATAACGCAACATTAATTGAAATTACAAGCAGTGATATTTTAATTCCTTCAGAAGATTATATCGTACTTACAAGAGATTCCTCAATTCTGAATTTTTACGAAGTAGGATCAGAAATTGTAAAAGTAAATATTCCTGCTTTGAATAATACCGGCGACGCTGTTGTTATCAAAGATTCACTTGGGGTAATTATCGATTCGGTTTTATACTCTCCGGATTGGGGTGGAAATTCAGGTGGAAAGTCTCTTGAGAGAATTTCTGCGGAACAAAACAGTAACGATGAAACAAACTGGGGAAGTTCTGTAAATCCATTTAAAGCAACCCCCGGAAAAATCAACTCACTCACTCAAAAAGATTTTGATCTTGTTGTTGATGATATCTTATTTAATCCTGAATATCCTTTGAGTGGTGATAATGTTTCCATTTCTGCCAAAGTTAAAAATGCTGGATTGAATTCAGCAAACTTCAGCATTCAACTTTTTGAAGACACTAATCTGGATTCAATTCCCGATATTCTACTTGAAACTTTGACAGGATTAACCGTTTTAGCCGGAGATTCATCTTTAAATACTTTTGGTTATTTAATTCAAAACATTCAAAGCAAAAGAGGTTTTGAAATACACATTATATATTCTGCTGATGAAGACACAACAAATAATCGTTTTTATAAAACAATTGAACCGGGATTTCCTCCGCAAGCTATTGTTGTAAATGAAATAATGTACACCCCGGCCGGCGGTGAGCCTGAATGGGTTGAACTTTTAAATACTACTAATCAATCAATTAATCTTGGGGGTTGGAGATTTGCGGATGCAACTTCAGGTGTATTTTTAGGACCTCCTGTGGGTGGACCAATTCTTGGACCAAACGATTTTATAATTCTTAGCGCTGACGAATCAATTCATAATTACTATGATATTCCGGTCGAAGTGCTTGTTTTAAATCTTCCTTCATTAAATAATTCAGGAGATAATCTGTCTCTCACAGACTTTAATGGAGAATTAATTGATAGTGTGGCTTATATCCCGACTTGGGGAGGATCGAATGGAAATTCTTTGGAACGGATTTCTTCAGAAGTTGGAAGCAATGATCCCTCAAATTGGGGTACGTCAATCAGTATTTTCAGAGCAACCCCCGGAAGAATCAACTCACTCACCCAAAAAGATTTTGATTTGATTGCAGAGGATATTTCGTTCAACCCGCAGTATCCTTTGAGTGGTGATAATGTTTCAATTTCTACAAAAGTTAAAAATACCGGATTGAATTCGGCAACTTACAGCATTCAGCTTTTTGAAGATACAAACCTTGATTCTATTCCTGATGTTTTGGTTGAAACTTTGACAGGATTGAATCTTTCTACTGGTGATTCATCTTTGAATTCTTTCAATTATACAATTCAAAACCTGCAAAGCAAAAGGGGTTTTGAAATTAATGTTGTTTTTTCTTCTGATGAAGACACTACAAACAACCGTTTTTATAAAACAATTGAACCGGGATTTCCACCTCAGTCAATAGTTGTAAGCGAAGTGATGTATAATCCCGCCGAAGGTGAACCTGAATGGATTGAGCTTGTAAATGTTTCGAATGAAGAGATCAATTTAAAGAACTGGTCTGTAAGTGATGTGCTTTCAACGCCGACAAAAAATTTTATTTCTCCTAATGATCTTTTTCTTCAGCCGGATGAATATTTAATCATTGCTAAAGATACTTCATTTTTCAACATTCATCCAAATGTTACCGCAAAAACAAAATTTGTAAACTTCGGATCGCTTGGCAACTCTGTGGACGGAATAATTGTTTATGATTTTCGCGATGGAATAATAGACAGTCTTTTTTACCGTTCATCTTGGGGTGGAAAGAAAGGTTACTCGCTCGAAAGGATTTCACTTGAAGAAGCAACTAACGATAGCACAAACTGGACAACTTCACTAAGCACTTTCGGCAGCACTCCTGGCGAACCAAACTCAATAGGAAATGTTTTACCCGGTAAAAGAAACGATTTGGTAATTAACGAAATAATGTTTGATCCTGAAACGGACAACAGTGAGTTTGTTGAATTTTACAACCGGAGCGGTAAATCAGTTGAAATCGGCGGTTGGAAAATTGAAGACGAAAACGGAAACTCGTACAAGCTTTCAGAAGTTTCAAACCAGCTTCCTGATAAAACTTATTTTGTCCTCGCTGCAGATTCTTCCATTTTTCATAACTATCATTTTGATGAAAACTCTTTTGTAAATGTTGTAAATGTTTCGAGTCTTGGTTTAGTAAATACCGGAGAATTAATTCTTTTAAAAGATGTCCGCGGCAATGTTATCGATTCTGTTTTCTATTCAGATAAATGGCACAATAAAAATTTTGCATCGACAAAAAATATTTCACTTGAGAGAATTAATCCTGAATTAAATGCAAACGACCATTTAAACTGGAGCAGCTCGGTTGATATTTCCGGCGCTACACCATCGAAACAGAACAGTATTTATACGGAAAATCTGAACAAGTCTACGAACCTAACGGTTTCTCCTAATCCTTTTTCGCCGGACAACGATGGTTTTGAAGATTTTACAATAATAAATTATAATTTAACCCAGGCAATTTCGCAGGTTAGAATAAAAATTTTTGACAGCAAAGGAAGACTTGTCCGCACTTTGCTGAACAACCAGCCGAGCGCTTCTTCCGGCTCGGTTATTTTTGATGGAAGAGATGATGATGGTAATGCTTTGCGTATCGGAATTTATATTATATTCCTGGAAGCATTAAACGACAACAGTGGTGTTGTTGAAACAATGAAATCTGTAGTTGTTGTTGCGAGGAAATTGTAAACAAATAATTTCAAGAGAGTAAAAATGAACAAAGAATTACAAACAGTAGCAGACCGGCTTCAGAAAAATATTGATGAAGTTCCGGCAAAATTTCTCCGCTTCCCCGAAGGCGAGCTAAACAGGAAACCTGCACAGAACAAATGGTCAAAGAAAGAAATACTCGGGCATTTAATTGACTCGGCGACAAATAATCACCACAGGTTTATAAAATCGCAATTTGAAAAAGAACCATTTACAATTTTTCCCTACGAGCAGGATCACTGGGTCAACATTCAAAAGTATAATGAAGTAGATTCAAAATATCTTGTTGAACTCTGGCGGCTTTACAACCAGCATATCCACTGGATAATTTCAAACTATCCCGAAGAAAAGCTTTCCGTAAAATGTGTATCAACCGATGGCAGGGAAACCGCTAAAAATATTTTTCTTCTTATAAAAGATTATGTCGATCACATGGATCATCATCTTGGACAGATTTTTAATAACTAACTTTCGGAGAAATAAATGCGTCCTTCAAAATTACTTTTACTTCTGTCATTCATTCTGCTGACTTTGCTTGTTGCTTCGTGCGGAAGTGATTACAAAACAGATTTTAATCCACCACCGCCTAACGCAGCTTTTGATGATGTTTTTCCTCCGGAGATTGACGGGATGAAATCAAATATTTCCAGGATGACAGTTGAGCATCCGCTTGATGGTTACCAGGCTGATTACGGCGATAATAAAATTCACATTGAAGGAATTGTTTCTCCTGATTCCGAGCGGGCTGATAAATATTATAAAGATGTAATTGTTCCTAAAATTGATGCATTAAAAAATCATACCCGCGGAAACTTTAACGGCAAGTGGCGCGGCGAAGGAACGGATGAAAACGGCAGGAAGTGGATTGCATGGACAAATGACAAATGGGTTTTTGTATTGAATGCTGCCGATGCCGAAACGATGGGAAAAACTATCGATGCGTTTAAATATATTTCAAGATAGGTTATTGAGATAAAAAGCAAAAGAACAAAACATATTCTGTCGGAGAGTTTGTAAGAAGTTAAAATTTTTCACAAACATTACAGTGGCATTTAAAAATTGACTTGCCAATTACTGTAGATAACAAGTTTTCAATTTTATAATTGAATTTTTTCTCCTTATATAAAAGTCTAAAACTACTGAATCTGGCAATTCATATTTTTTAAAATAATTAGCTCTGATTTGAGAATCAAAAATTCCGAGTTCGACTGATGAGTTATTATTATAAATGACATAGATTGAGTCTACAATATCATCGGGTATTGAATAATATAAATTTGCAATAAATTGATATAGTTCTTTACTCTCGTTTACCTTATCTGAAGAATTTCCTTTATCCCACATTTTTTCAAACCAAAAACTGTCTATTTTAAGCTTATTCCCTAAACTATCATAAGTTGAACATTCAGTAACTTTTTTTTCTGAATAAAATACACCAATCTTTTTAGATTCTTTTATTGTATTACTCGCCCCAGATTTGCCTTCTTCTAAATTAGTACAGCTAATCATTATTAAAATCAAAATTATAACAAATAAGAATTTTTTCATTTTAATCTCACTTAATCATATACGAAGTTATAAATTATTCCTATATGTAATCATTTAACAATACATATTATATCATTTCATCTCAAAATAAACATCACTCATAGGCATAATAGGCATTACCTTCCCGTTATTCTCCAGCCTGAATTTTAAATCTTCAACAGCCGGATCAATTTCATTTTTTATATCTATTCCAAAAAGTTTCGGTGTGAAACTGCTAATATCAAACAACGGCTGCAGGGGATACTGGACAATTTTATATTCCTCATCTTTCAAACCGGTTAATTTCTTTGCAAGCTTAATTGCATCATCAAGTCCGCCGAGAATATCGACAAGGTTTTTATCTTTTGCATCAATTCCACTCCACACTCTTCCCTGCGCAACTTCATTCACTTCATCGTAAGTCATCTTTCTTCCATCTGCGACCTTATTAACAAAATCTTTATAAGAAGTTTTTATTGCGGATTCCCACTTTGCAGCTTCCACTTCTTTTAAATCCCGGTCAGGCAGAGAAATTCCAATAAAAGGAAGTTTAATTCCAAAACCAAAATCTGCATAGTCACCTTTCTTAACATAATCCAGGCTCATCCCAAATTCTTCTTTAAAAGATTTATTAAAAAAATAAGAACCGATAACACCTATTGAACCCGTTATGGTTACCGGAGAAGAAATTATTGTATCGCCGTACATTGAAAGCCAGTAACCGCCGGAACCAGCAACATAACCTTGTGTAACAATAATAGGTTTCTTCCCTTTTCCCTTTTTCAGAGCTTCTGAAATATAATCCGATGCAAGCCCGTCACCGCCGGGAGAATCAACTCTTAAAATAATTGCTTTTATATTTGAATTATTGACAGCGTGTTCAACATAATGCACAAGTTCGCGAGCTTTAATTCCTTGGTCCATTGCACACTCGCCGATTGCATAAATAACAGCAATCTCCGGTTTACTTCCCCAGTAATTATCTTCAGGCAAATTAAATTCCGTCAATGACCCGGGAGAAACAAATCTATTATTTTCTTTTTCCATTTGATTAATAATATCATTCATCGAATCCCATCGTGCGAGTGTATCAACCAGACCAAGTCTGAGTGCATCATCCGACATTAATAAAGCTTCTTCATTAATTATGTGAACAAAATCTTCTCTGGAAATATTCCTGTTCCTGCTTATTTCAGATTTTGCGGTTTCATACCAGTCATCAACAATTGCCTGCCATTGTTCCCTGTCTGCTTCACTCATTTTATCGTTTGCAAAAGTTTCCGCAGCGGATTTGTATTTAAAGTACCGCATTTCACGGAAACCGATCCCGAGCTTATCGAGAGTTCCTTTAAAATATTGTCTCCCGAAAATGTAACCCTGCAGCATCAAATTACCGAGAGGATCGAGAACAACTCTATCTGCAAATGAAGCAAGATAGTATTCATCCATTCCGCCGCGATCTATGTAAACAGCAATTTTCTTTCCTCTTGATTTAAACTCCTTCAATTTTTCAGAAACTTCCCAGACCATTTCTTTGTTGATATTCATTCCCGAAAGATTCATCACAATTCCGGAAACAGATTCATCTTTTTCAGCAGCATCGATCTGTGCAAGTATATCTATCAAAGTTTTGGAATCATCAAACCAGCGGTATTGCTGGTATTTCATGCCGCCGTTCATGTCAAATTTTACATATTCATTATTGCCGGATATTCCTGCTAATAGATTCCTGTCATAGGCGCCAATTCTAATTCCATAAGTATTATATGAATGATTTCCATCTTTATCGAATTGTGCCTGGGTTGTTATTCCTGCACGACCAAAATTTAACTGCACACCAACTGTGAAATATTTGTTTTCAAAATATCTTCCGATTAATCTAAGACCGTCGATTGCTTCGATCGCAATTCCTGCGCTCCATTTATTTTGATAATCAAATTCTTTTGTCCTGAAAACTGCATCGCCAAACACTGTAATTTTTTCATTTCCGAATGGTCTTATTCCGACATCGACAACTCCTTCGCTATAGCCGCTAGTTGGGAGGTTACCAACTAATCCAATGGATAAATATTTCATCGGGCGGATTAATGTTCCGAATGAAAAAACTGTTGAACGACCAAATTGCTTTGTATCTCCTGAAGACCAGTTAATTGCAGTTCCAAAACTGAAACCCGGACTGCCTCCTGCAAATGAAAGCCGCCAATCGTTCACACTATAAAAATTATTATCCTGGTGAATCACATCAAAAGCAAAGTTTGGAAAAGCAAGAAACATTCCCCAGTTGTTTAAATCATTCCAGTCACCAGACCGGTCGTCCCAGGTAAAATAAAAATCAGGTTGACTTAATGTTGAAAGGACAGCAGGATTGTCTAATCCGTACAATCCGTATTTCATTGCGCCGGCAGAAGTCAATCCGAAGGAACTTTGCTCATAGTAATTTGGAAATGTTTGCGCATTTATTAGACAGGTAAAAAATAAAGCTGTAAAAATTGAAGTGAAAAAATATTTCATTACAGGTTCCTTTCTTCAGGAATTTTATTTCTAAAGAATTCTTCTACACAAAATTAGCTTATTTAATCCGGCAAATCATTAAGGAATTCGATATTTTGGTATTAATAAATTGAGATATTATGATTGAAATAATTGACCTTTATAAATCATTCGGCAATGAACCTGTTTTAAAAGGTATTAACCTGGATATTGAAGAAGGTGAAACAATTGTAATAATCGGAAGAAGCGGCTGTGGAAAAAGTGTTTTAATAAAAAACATGGTTGGCCTACTCTCACCCGATTCGGGTTGTGTGAAAATTGAAGGAAAAATCGTTGATGATCTTTCTAAGAAAGAACTTTATGAACTACGTAGAAGATTCGGATTTTTATTCCAGGGTGCGGCATTGTTTGATTCAATGACTGTTGGAGAAAACGTCGCTCTCCCATTGATTGAAACTAATACTGAAACAAGTAAAGCTGAAATAAAAAGGAGAGTTGGTGAAAAATTAGAAATGGTAGGTTTGCCGGGGGTTCAACATCTTAAACCAGCAGAACTTTCCGGTGGAATGAAAAAAAGAGTTGGACTTGCACGTGCATTAATTACTGACCCGGATTATGTTTTTTATGATGAACCGACTACGGGACTTGACCCGATTATGTCAACCTCTATAGACGAATTGATAAAAGAATTAACTGATAAACTAAATGTAACTTCAATTGTAGTTACTCACGATATGTTCAGCGTTAAGAAAGTTGCTAACCGTGTTGCAATGATAAATGATGGGGAAATTTATTTTACAGGAACTTCGAATGAATTAATTAATTCTGACGATGAAATAATTAAGGAATTCGTAAGAAGAACAGAAGTTATGAAATAAAAAAGGCGAAGATGATTTCCTCGCCTTTAATTTTGGTTTGATTTATATTAATGTTTTAACGCGTAATTGAATCCTACGAGAAATCCCATTGCACTTGTGCTTGAACCTGAAGTAAATATCAGGTTATAATCTACCATCAAAGTCAAAAGTACGGCTGCTGAAACTGTATAAAGCACGCCTACGCGCGGAGCAATTCCAAATTCCGTACTGCTATCATCACCTTTCACCGTAATTGTTTGCCCCCCAAATGTATCAGAGTAATTAAAGGAGTAACTAATTAAATATAAACCCATTGCAAGACCAATAAACGGCGTTAGTTTTTTACCTGGATTGAATAAATAATTTGCACTAAGCATTATTGGAATCCAGGAATAACTGTTATCCACCCCTTGAATGGATTCTTTTTCACTAAATGATATATACCCAACAGAAAGATTCAGCAGAATACTTTTAGCAACCATATATCCAATCATTGCATGAGCTGAAAAGCCCGTACTCCAACCGTTAGAAAAATCGCCAAGTGGTAGAGTAAGATCTGCGGCTAACCCAACCAGCCATGCACCTTTAACCAAATTAGCCGGAGCAGTTGCATCCGCCGCCACTTCAAGCTTTAAACTGGATTCGAGATCATTATCAAACAATGAAGCCGATCTTTCACCTGTGATTTCAGATGGAAGTTTTAACTGGAGTTGTGCGAAGAGTGCTGTCGAAAAAATCGTTAATAGGACAAATGTATACAATACTTTTCTCATTTGAGCCTCCTTACAAATGAAAGTAAAATAGTTTAATTAGTTAGATTTTAAAAAAATCCTAAATCTTAATGAAATTAATCAATCATTGTTAAAAGTCAAATGCTTTTTCTGTTTGCGACTGTCTGTAAATGTTTTATATTCCACTTAAAATGAGGAGTTAATATGGAAACAGTAAAAGATTTACTTAAGAATAAAAATGAACTGATTACTATCAAATCAGGTACATCAGTTTATGAAGCAGTTTTATTTATGGCAAATAAAAGTGTAGGACTGGTTCCGGTAATGCAGGATGAGAAACTTATCGGAGTATTTTCAGAAAGAGATCTTGTCAAAAGAGTGATTGCAAAAAACCTCGATCTGAAATTGACACAAGTAAATGAGGTGATGTCTACCCAGCTTATAATTGCAGATATCAATGAAGGATATGAATCTGTACTGACGAAAATGAAGGAAGCCAAAATAAGACATATAGTTGTAATTGAAAATCAAAAGCTGGCCGGGGTTTTATCGATTAGGGATCTTTTAGAAATTGATATTAATGTTTGTAAATCCACAGTTGAAGTTCTTCATAATTACATTTATGCAAAATAAATTTGTAATTAAGGTACTATTCTCGTTCCGCAGTTCGAATCGGAAAGCCGGGTTGCTTCAGTAATTGTTGTTTCTTTGCCCCCACCTTTGACGAATTCAATTGCGGCACGAACTTTCGGTCCCATACTCCCTTTTGCAAATTGTCCTTCTTCAAAATATTTTTCAGCTTCTTCAACTGTAATTACATCAAGAGGTTTCTGATCTGTTTTTTTAAAATTGATAAAAACTTTTGTTACATCAGTTAAAATAAAAAATGCATCAGCACCAATTTCTTTTGCAAGCAATGATGAAGCAAGGTCTTTATCTATAACTGCTTCAACACCATCAAGCATTTTATCATTATTTTTATAAACAGGAACTCCTCCTCCTCCTGCAGCGATTACAATATTTCCTTTTTTTACCAAATCTTTAATTACTTTTTTATTAATTATATCAAGCGGTTTTGGAGACGGAACAACTCTCCGCCAACCGCGTTTTCCCGGATCTTCTTTAAACACAAAATTATTTACTCTTGCAAGAAGATCAGCTTCTTCTTTTAAATAATATCCCCCGACAGGCTTTGATGGTTCCTGAAAAGCAGGATCATTAATATCAACCAGAACTTGTGTTACAACTGTAACAACATTCTTCCTGATTTTATATTCCTGCAGAATATTTTTCATCTGCCGTTCAATCATATAACCGATTCCACCTTGTGAATCAGCAACACAAATATCGAGAGGCATTTTTGGAATTTTGTATTCTTTAAAGCCTGCTTCGTTACGCAGCATAATATTTCCAACCTGCGGACCGTTACCATGCGTGATTACAATGTTGTAATCCTCTTTCAAAAGTTTGATAAGATTTATGCAGGTATCATAAGTATTATCTTCCTGCTGGTTAATCGTACCTGTTTGATTTCCTCTTAGAAGAGCATTTCCACCTAATGCAACGACCGCAATTTTTTTCATATTTATTACAATTTGAGAAAACTGTTCTCAAAATTCCTTAAAAAATAAGGTACTAACTTACTCACTCAGTTACTGAAAAAAAATTGATTTTAGTTAATTAGCCATCCATTAAACCTAAATACAAATATATTAACTCACCCTAATCCCTCTCTTTTCTGAGAGGGACTTGTAATAAGAAAATCATAATATTAATTCATCTTGTCAGAAAAACATTTAGAAAGTTTTTAATTCAAATAATTCCTTCTCTTTTTAAGAGAAGGATGTGGATGAGTTCCTTTTATTAAATTAAGCTATAAAATATTTATAAAATTGGATTATTTTTAGCTTGCTTTAATTACTACTTGAGTGATTGGATTTTATTATTTAAGTTAAAACCGTTTTGAATCCGAAAGAAAAATATAATCTCAAAGAGTTTCTTAAACCTGATAATATGCTCAGATTGTATGCCAGTGGCGCATTCCCGATGGCGGATAGTGAAACAGGCGCTATCAACTGGTTTATGCCGGAAGTAAGAACAATAATTCCGCTTGATAAGTACAATATTCCGAGATCGACAAGAAAAGCAATTGAAAAAGAAAATTTTGAAATAAGATTTGATACAAGCTTTACAGAAGTTGTAAGAGGATGTGCAGACAGGGAATCAACCTGGATATCCGATGCATTAATTCTTGCTTATAAAAGATTGAAGAAACGCGGACACGTTCACACAGTTGAAACGTGGCTGAATGATGAGCTTGTCGGCGGACTTTACGGTATTACTTTCCGAGGGGCTTTTTTTGGCGAATCAATGTTTTCTAAAGTTTCTAATTCTTCCAAAGCTGCTTTGACTGCCTTGATTGAGAGACTGGTTAAAAAAGATTTTGTTCTTCTCGATGTACAGTATATGACCGAGCACTTAAAAATGTTTGGTGCAGTTGAAATTAGTTTTGATGAATACACAAAACTTCTTTATGAAGCTTACACAAGAGGTTGTGAGTTTTGATACTAGAATATTAATTAATTACTCTACCAAAATTGAAAATATTTTTTACTTTCCTACTAATAACCGCGAGTATTTATCCTCAAGACAATTTTATTAAAACTTCAGGGAACAATTTTAGTTTAGATAATAACCCGTTCATGTTCTTTGGCTTTAATGCGTACTATCTTCAGAGTGAAGCCGGAAAAATTGAAAGCAGGTATATTATTGATGATGTATTCGAATCAGCAAAAAACATTGGCGTAAATGTAATCCGCACCTGGGCATTTTACGAAAGCTCTTCTTTTTCAAATCCTTCAGTCATTCGAAAAAGCCCTTACGAAATTCAGGAATCAGGATTAATAGCCCTTGATTATGTTATTAAAACTGCAAGGGAAAACGGAGTTTATTTGATTCTTACTCTCTCAAATAATTACCCGGCTTTTGGCGGAATACCGCAATACCTTGAATGGGCAAATCAATCACTGTTAGATGGTTCTGGAAATCACATTCACAACGATTTTTTTACAAACGATACTCTCAAACAATGGTTTAAATTTTATATTCAATTATTATTAAACCGCACAAATACCTTTAATGGGATCAAATATAAAGATGACAAAACTATTTTCTCATGGGAAATTATGAATGAAGCAGAGAATCCCGGAAAGAATTTTAATATTATAAAAAACTGGTATCAAGAAATATCTACATTTATAAAGTCTATCGATTCAAATCATATGGTGACCACAGGTGAAATAGGATATGATACTTATCCCGATCTATATTCAAATGTTGATCTGATGTATAACAGTTCCCATTTTCTCATTAATGGATATAAAGGCACAAGCTATTTTGAAAATAGTTCGATAACCAGTATAGATTATACTTCATTCCATAGCTATCCAAATGGGTGGGGACTTTCTGCAAAAGCGGGTAAAACGTGGATTAAAGATCATTATAATATTGCAGGAATGTTTAACAAGCCAGCTTTACTTGGTGAGTTTGGGATAAAGGAGAATAAATTATTTGTTTATGAAGAATGGCTTGAAGATATTAAACGATCATCAACGAGGTCTGCAATTGTCTGGCAATATCTACATCCTGATGTTACAAATAATGATGGATATGGATTTAATGAATTTAATTCGCCTGCATTGATTCAATTATTCGAAAATTACATTAATGAAATTAATTCTGATACTACAAATAATATTTTCATTCCTGATGAACCAATACTTTATCAAAATTATCCAAATCCTTTTAACCCCGTCACAACAATTAAATATAGTTTGCCCGAAGATGATTTTATCTCGCTTGAAATTTATTCTACACTTGGAGAATTGATTGGAACAATTGATAAAGGTTTTAAAAAGAAAGGTGAGCACGAAATCATTCTTTCATTTGACAATTTCCTGCTGAGCAGCGGTGTTTATTTTTACACTTTAAGAACCACATCAAACTTATTAACGAAAAAGCTAATCTTGCTTAAATAAGTTAAAGTTTAGATATGCCAGATTTCTAAAATCTAGCATATCGCAATACGCTAAGGTTTCACCAAAATCAATTCTTTCTGCGGAGGAGAAATAAATTCACAGCCGTTCTTTGTTATATAAACTTCTTCTTCAATTGTTGAGACTCCGTAGCCTTTAACCGGCAGTCTTGGCTCAATTGTAAACACCTGTGCTTCTTCAAGTGGAATGAAAGGTGCGTTGCCGTATCTTTCCCATCTCGGAAACATTCCTGCAACTCCGTCGTGAACAGTTTTACCAACCTGGTGTCCAAGTCCGTGCGGGTATTCTTCATAACCGTTTGAAGTTATATAATTTCTTGCAATGTCATCCATATCGCAGCCGATAACTCCCGGCTTAACAGCATCAGCAACTTTCTGAACTGCGTCGCGGATGACTTCAAATCCCTTCTGCACTTCTGCAGGAGCTTTAGTTTCGCCATCATTTAAAACATACCACGTTCTCTGTAAATCAGAACAGTAACCCTTGTACTTTATTCCGAAATCCATATTGACAATTGTACCTTTGGTAATTTTTTTATCACTCGGACCTTCGTGCGGACCGTTCGGATCCGGACCGGCAAAAACTGCCGGACAATGATCTTCTTCCCAACCGGGTTCAAATCCTCTCTCTGTATAAAGTTTTTTAACATAGTTTGCAATGTCTATTTCAGTCATACCAACTTTCATGTAATTCGTAACTTCATCAAATATTTTCAAAGTTTCTTTTATCGCATCTTTCATAATCGCAAGCTCGGTTGCAGATTTTCTTCCTCTTAGTGCCGAAATAATTTCTTCAGAACTGATTAAATTATTTTCGAATCCTGTCCCTTCAAGATGATCAAGAAGAACCTGGTACATACCATAAGTCAGTCCATCACCAAGCACAGAATTTTTTGAATAGTTTATCGCAATCTTTTTTGGATTTTTTGATTTTATATAATTCTGAAATGGTTCTCTTATTGATTTCAGGTAAGTAATTATGTTTTTGTACAATCCAACTTTCTTAAAAATTCCTTCTTCCATCGAGCCGATTATTGCAGTTGTATCACCATCTTTATTAATACAAAACGCAGCTTGCCAGGTAGAATGAGCTCCAACTACCATCTCCATTGCAGGATCGCTCATCACAGAACTCTCGCGCACAAAGGTAAGCCACATATCAATATCTTTTTCTTTTAAAATCTCTACTGCCTGGTTAATTTTTTCTTTCAGAATTGTATTATCCATTTTGATCTCCGGAAGGTTGAATGAATTAATTATTTCTATTGGAAATTTATCAAATCTGTACTGAAGTTGCTATTTATTTCATAATCGCATCAAAACAAAAGTTTATTCAAATCACAATTTTTCCACTTTTTCATTGGGGTTACTGTAATTCTTCTTAATTTAACCAAGCAGTTTTTAAATATTTTTCCATTATCAAAAGTTGTGATGGAAAAGTAAAAAACGAAATTGATGAATTATTAGATCGTGGGAAAACAATACTTTTACAATTCGCAGAAATTTGTCCGGAAATTTAAAGTTCCGGATTTTTTATCTACATTAATGTTCATCAGCTCACTTCAAACTAATCCAAAATTAAGTTTAAATCTTTATCCAGTTGAGAGGTAAATTATGTCCGAATATGTTGAGCAGGTATTAGCCAAAGTTAAGGCTCAAAATCAAAATGAACCTGAATTTCATCAGGCAGTAGAAGAAGTGCTTGGTTCACTCGATGTTGTTTTACAAAGACATCCGGAGTACCGTGCAAATAAAATTTTAGAAAGAATGGTCGAACCCGAACGCGTTGTTATGTTCCGTGTTCCGTGGATGGACGACCAGGGAGAAATTCATATCAACCGAGGTTACAGAATTGAAATGAACAGTGCAATTGGTCCGTACAAAGGCGGGCTTCGATTTCACCCTTCTGTAACTCTTGGCATACTAAAGTTTCTTGCTTTCGAACAGGTATTTAAAAATTCATTAACAACTCTGCCGATGGGTGGCGGTAAAGGCGGTTCTGATTTTAATCCAAAAGGAAAAAGTGATAACGAAGTAATGCGCTTCTGTCAGAGTTTTATGACTGAGCTTTACAGGCACATCGGCCCAAACACAGATGTACCTGCTGGTGATATTGGTGTCGGTGCAAGAGAGATTGGATTTTTATTCGGACAGTACAAACGAATTGCTAATGAATACACCGGTGTTTTAACCGGCAAAGGTTTAAACTGGGGCGGTTCGCTAATCAGACCCGAAGCTACAGGTTTTGGCGCGGTTTATTTTGCTGAAGAAATGCTGAAGACTAAAAAAACTTCTTTCGATGGAAAAGTTGTCGCTGTTTCAGGTTTTGGGAACGTTGCCTGGGGCGCAGTTATAAAAGTAACTGAACTTGGCGGAAAAGTTGTTACTCTTTCCGGGCCTGATGGGTTTGTTTATGATCCTGCCGGAATTAAAGGAGAAAAAATTGATTATATGTTGAAACTGAGAGCAAGCAATAAAGATGCAGTTGAAGATTATGCAAAAGAATTTAAAGTAGAATTCTTCCCTGGTAAAAAACCGTGGAGTGTAAAGGTTGATGTGGCTCTTCCCTGCGCAACACAAAATGAAATTTATGAAAACGACGCAAAAGAATTAGTAAAGAACGGTTGCATCTGTGTTTGCGAAGGTGCAAATATGCCGACTACAATTGAAGGTTATAAAGTTTTCACCGATGCAAAAATTCTTTATGCACCGGGTAAGGCTTCGAATGCCGGAGGAGTTGCAACTTCAGGATTGGAAATGTCGCAGAACAGTATGCGTCTGCCCTGGCCGAAGGAAGAAGTTGACCAGAGACTTCACGAAATTATGAGAAGAATACACGAGACTTGTGTTGTAACTGCAGAAAGATTCGGAACACCGGGCAATTATGTTAACGGTGCAAACATTGCAGGTTTCTTAAAAGTAGCAGACGCAATGCTTGACCAGGGGCTGGTATAATTAAGAATTAAAAATTGATATTGAACAATTTGGCGATTCGAAAGGATCGCTTTTTTATTTTAAATTGAAGAATTAATTGTTAATAATAAATTATTCATTGTTAATTCTGCATTAAACTCTATATTTGATTTAGTAAAAAACAAACTTCAAATTAATACTTGCCGCTATGAGTACAATAGATCAGCTTCATAATATTAATCTTGAAAACGTGTTCAGTACGAGGATAAAAAAATTCCAGAAGCTGATGCGTTTCAAGATACGTGATATACTTCTTGTCTCCAGTATTTATGATTACTACCTCTTTGAAGAAGATGGAAGACTTTATGAACTTATCAGAAGTGAATATCAAAATTTAAATCTCAGCCAGGCTCCGGAAATTGTTCACGTCACAACCGGCAAAGAAGCAATGGAATTATTGCAAAGTAATGCCGGTGATTTCGACCTCATAATAACTACTTTACATATAGAGGATATGCATGTTCTTAAATTTGCTCAGGAAGTAAAAGATGCCGGTTTTAAACAGCCAATTGTTTTACTTGCTTATGATAATAAAGAAAGAAAGGAATTAACAACTCATTTTGATACTTCAATCTTTGAAAGAATTTTTATCTGGGGCGGTGACTTCCATCTACTCATAGGTATAATTAAAAATGTTGAAGACAATCTAAATGTTGAAAACGACACGAAAGGAATTGGCGTTCAGGTTATAATTCTTGTTGAGGATAATATAAAATTTTATTCATCCTACCTGCCGATAATTTACACAGAAATTTTTAACCAGTCGCAAAGATTAATTTCTGAAGGAATAAATATTACCCATAAATATTTACGGATGAGAGCAAGACCAAAAATTATTCTCTGTACCACTTATGAAGAAGCTATGGTTGCGTTTGAAAAATACGAGGAATTTGTTCTTGGAATTATTTCAGATAATAATTTCAGGTGTAATGGTGTCCGTGACCCTGAAGCTGGATTAAAATTTGCAACAGCAGTAAAAAACAAGCACAAAGATATCCCGATTTTAATTCAGACAAGCGATCAATCACTTGAAGATAAAATCAAAAACTCAGGAGCTTCTTTTCTGCATAAAAATTCACCGAGACTTCTTCATGATTTAAGAAAATTCTTACTGGATCATTTTGGCTTTGGTGATTTTATTTTTGAAATGCCGGATGGAAAAGAAGTTGGACGTGCATCAAATATGCTGGAACTTGCAGACCAGATTTCAGTGATCCCTGAGGAAAGTCTTTTGCATCATGCTGAAGGAAATCATTTTTCAAGATGGCTGAAAGCCAGGACAGAATTTTATCTTGCTCACAAACTTCGTCCCCGTAAAGTAACGGATTATGAGTCTCCGGAACATCTGCGCGAATATTTAATTAACTCAATACTGAGTTATGTTGAAGAAAGAACCAAAGGGGTTATATCAGAATTCAACCGGGAAACTTTCGATCCTAAAAATAGTTTTGCAAGAATCGGCGGCGGCTCACTTGGCGGCAAAGCAAGAGGACTAGGTTTTATAAATACTTTGATCACGAATTACAATATGAACTCACTTTTTGAAAAAGTTGAGATTTCAGTTCCATCCGCAGTAATAATTGGTACAGAAGTTTTTGACAGGTTTATTCAGAATAATAATCTTGAAGTTTTGGCACTGAATGAAAAGAATGACCTTGTATTAACTCAAAAATTTATTGAAGCGTCTTACTTTCCACAGGATATTATTGCCAAACTCAGAGATTTTCTTGACATTATAAAAGTGCCGCTTGCAGTTCGTTCATCAAGCTTACTGGAAGATTCACAGTTTCAGCCATTCGCCGGAGTTTACCAGACATACATGCTTCCAAACAGCAATCCTGATCTTGAAGTCCGGCTTGAAGAACTTCTGCAAACAATTAGATGTGTTTATGCTTCAACTTATTTCCAGGCAGCAAAAGATTATATGAAAGCAACTGCTTACCGTCTTGAAGAAGAAAAAATGGCGGTCATTGTGCAGAGACTTGTTGGAGCAGAACATCACAGAAAATTTTATCCTGATTTTGCAGGCGTTGCAAAGTCTTTCAACTTTTATCCTGTTCCGCCGCAAAAATCAGATGACGGAATTGCACTTGTTGCGCTTGGTTTGGGCAAGACTGTTGTTGAAGGCGGAAATACTGTTCGCTTCTGCCCTAGGTTTCCAAAACATCTTTTGCAGTTTTTTTCAACTAATGAAACTATTAGAAACGCACAACAGGATTTTTATGCTCTTGATCTCGATGGAAAACTTGATCACCGTCCTGATTCGGTTAAAGATCCGCTTGTAAAAAGATTTGAACTTACAGAATCAGAATCGGATGGAACTTTGTATACTGTTGGTTCAACTTACTCGCCTGAGAATGAAGCTGTGTATGATGGAATTTCACGTGAAGGAATACGAGTTGTTACATTCGCACCGGTTTTAAAACATAAAATATTTCCGCTTCCTGAAATCCTAAATCTTCTGCTCGGACTTGGTTCGTGGGGAATGGGCTCACCGGTTGAGATTGAGTTTGCTGTAAACCTGCAGGTGCCTGAAGGAAAGCTGAAAGAATTTGCAATGCTGCAGATGCGTCCGCTTGTAATTAGCCACGAGCTCGATGAATTAAAAATTGATGAAGTAGAAAAATCAACACTCATTTGTCAGAGTGACCAGGTTTTGGGTAATGGAGCAATTGAAGAAATTTATGATGTGGTTGTTGTAGATCAGAAAAAGTATGAAAGAAATAAAAGCAAAGAAGTTGCAAACGAGATAAGTCATTTTAACACAAAGCTTCTGGATCAGAAAAAGCATTACATATTAATTGGCGTTGGCAGATGGGGTAGTCTTGATCCGTGGCTTGGCATTCCTGTTACGTGGGATCAGATTTCCGGAGCTGCTGCAATTGTTGAATCAGGATTTAAAGATTTTAATGTAGAGCCTTCTCAGGGTTCACACTTTTTCCAGAACATCACTTCATTCAGGGTTGGATATTTTACAGTTAATGCGGCTAACAACAACAGCTTTATTGACTGGGACTGGCTCTCTGCACAGCATCCGGATGAAAAATTAGAGTTTACAAAACACCTGAAGTTCACTTCACCAATTTCTGTAAAGATTAACGGACACAAGAACAAAGGAATAATTACAAAACCGGGAGAGTAATTAATATTAAAATAAATTATTCTTACTAATAATTAAAAAATGTGAGACCCACCTTGGAAGTGAGTCTCACTTGATGCAGCTTACTTCAACAATATCATCTTCTTAGTATTAACATAATCATCTGTCCTTAACTGGTAGAGATAAACTCCACTTGCAACATTGGAGGCGTCCCATTTTACTTCATATCTACCTGCCTGCTGTTTTGTGTTTATTAGCTCTTTTACTTTTCTTCCAAGTATGTCGTATATAATTACCGATATTTCTCCAGTATTTGGTAAATCATATTTTATCGTTGTTATAGGGTTGAAAGGATTCGGATAATTCTGATAAAGTGTATATTCAGTCGGAATAATTTCTTTTTCTGTCTCTGTCCTGTTTCTGCCGAAGTTCTTTTTTAGTATATCGTCTATCTTCTTAAAATAATCTTGCTGCGTTTTTACCAAATATCCACCTGCAGGTCCCTTCTGAAGTGTTGTGTCGTTTCCATCTAACAGTGATGCTGCAGTTATTGCATCGATCTCTGCATAAACTGCTTCTTCGGTGTTCGGATTTTGCTGAATTATATTATCAAACTCACCTATGGCAGGAATGATTTGTTCTTTCTTGATAAGGCTGAGCGAAGCAAGCTGTGAAAATACTCTCTGCAGCAATGAGTCACTTGTTGAAGATGATAGAGAAAGATATGTTGTCCTCAAACCATTAAAATAGTTTTCATCTTCACCTGTAAGTGAGCCAATTTCATATAGTCTCTTGTAAGCAATATATTTTTTCTCTAACAGTTCCTGTGAGTTTACTATCTGATTGTACTTTACTGAAGCATTTGTATAATCAGCAGTAATAAAACTTTTTTCTGCTTCTGCATAAAGTGTTTCTGTTTCTGTTAGTTCCGGTACCTCTGTTTCTGCAGAATAAAGCGTATCAATTACTTCTCCATTTGATGTCATAGCCAGCATACTGCTGCCTTCACCACCTGATTGAGGGAAAGGACAGTTATCAAGATAGTACGGATCAAAATCAACATTAAGACCACTTCCAAATCTCCCTGAATAAACTGTATCTCCCCAGAAGTTGTTCTCTGCATTTACCTGTATCTGCTGAAGTCCACCGGAGGTTCCATTCATAAGAAGCAGTGTATTTTCCAATGGTGATGACTCCGGTCTGTTGTCGGATATTTCATTGCATCCGTCCCTGAGAGTTGCATTTGAATGATAAAAATATATTTCAGATCCGTCGTTATCAGATGGATTCGGTGTTTCTACATATCCACCATTTTCTTTTATATGGTTGTAACCTGATACAGCATAATAAACTGGTGGATTGCCCGCTATATCTCCGCGCATATAAGGATATGATCCGGTACCTATATACATCCCGTGATACTTGTTTGATGTAAGCGTATTCCCCCCAATGTTTGGCGATGAATTGCCAAGTTCAATGCCATTTGAATGTCCGGATATTGAGTTGCTTCGTATTGTTCCATTCATACTTGATGCAAGTATTCCAGGTAGTGATTCTCTGTTTGAACCTATACCGTTTGCAGCAACTGTTGCACCCGTAATATTTGAAAGATATATACCCATATCGGTATTTAAAATTATATTTTCTTGAATAACCAGTTCTGATAGATTGCTTGCCCATATTCCATAGTACGATCCGGTCATTGTGCAGTATTTTATTTGTGAAGGCGGTGGCGTTGGTCCATCTCCACCTGACCGACCAAGTATGGTTATTGAACTGCTTCCGCAATCTAAGAAGTTAACGTGCTGTGCACTTAAGTATTGTGCATTCAGCTCTGACTCAATTCCAATAGCCGGATATTGAATATCACAATATGATATATTCAGCGAACCACCTGACTTGATTACTATCCCGCTTGAGTCTTCTGTAAAATCAAATGTCAGCTTGTGGGAAGATGTCCCGGTTATTGTTGCTGCACCTTCTATTATAAGCTTATGCCCGCCGACAAAGTTAATTGTTCCCCCGTTTGTTGTTACTATGTGTCCACCTGCTTTTACTCTTATATCTGCATAAGCGTTGTAGGTTGAACTTACTGTCAGAGTTGATCCACTCCAGATCGTCATTTCATCAAGTAAATTTGTTGTGCTGGATATTGTTTCATTATAAATAAGTTTACCCCCGTATTTTACTACCGGGGAAACTCTGTACAGTTTTCCTTCACCAGGTAGCATAGTTTCATCATAAGTAACAGAAGAGTTGTAAGCAATTGTCGTATCAATACCTCCTTCTATATCAGTGAAGCTGACATTCTGGAAGTTTGTATTGTTTGAAACATTCAATCTTGCAGTTGTACTTACGTTTGTTTTCAAGTTTGTTAAAAAGAAATGCTTGTTATCCGGCTGACCAGTTTTTTCCATAAATCCGGCGTGCCAATAGTAATGCGGATCCAAACAGTTGATCAATAAGTAGTCATAGTAATTGTAAGTTCCTTTTGGAGGTATTCCTTCATCATATCTTATGTTTATATTATTGCCTGTGTATTTTAATCCAAGCAAAGTATTTCCTAATTTTCCTTTTAGTCTTGGCGCAATGTTATCTTGTATTACCTGGTAAAGCTCCGAATTATGTCCCAGCGAATCTACTATTGCATCCACAAAGACACCGTTGCTGGCGTGATATGACATATAATCGGAAAAGAATATACCTTTGCATCCAAATGCAAGAGCCTGCATCGTTAATGCTTTCATCTCCGATGAATCTGGTTTTATCCAGCCGTTTCCGGGTGAATACATAATCCCGAATGACTGTGGTACATAATAAAAGCCAGGCTGAAGGTTATGCGACTGCTGGAATTTTGTCGGCAATGAATAATACCCGCCTATCTCAGAAGTATCCGTGTGAAAAGGGTAAGCGTCGAACATAAGCTTTTGAGGCAGCACGGTACGGTAAAAACGCTGGTAGAGCGAGTCCCCGTTCTTTTTAACGTTAACTTCCCAGAAATGCGTAATGAGTGGTTTACTTGCAGCAGTCATCATAGAATCTGCACGTACCAATGAGTCTACTGTGCGGATTGGGATAAAGTCATCTATGCTGCGCGGCTCGTCGTGCGCATACCAGTATTTTATGTTGTTCCAGTCTGAGTGGCGTTGTATATAAGCGTGTATGGTGTCTGCAACTTTATTTGGATCATCTATGTATTCATTCCATCCGTTATTATCATAAACCTCAGCATAATCAACATACAAAGTATCTGTAGAACTATCGCCAAGCCAGTCTACACAGAATTGTATCCCTGTTTCCGGGTACCAGTCAGAGAGAACAATATTTGGATTTGTTATTGGATAATCTACCGAATATCTTCCAGTTTCTTTTGGTGGGAACTGTGTAATATCATAATCATAAGTTTGCCCATCGAAATCAAAATCCTTAAACCATCCATTCTGAGAAAAATCAGATACAACAAGTGTATCCGTTAGAAAAGTACTGTCAACATAATGATTATTAGAAGAGTTATTCTTATCCCAGTAATAATACCTGTAAACCACTTTTATCCTGCACACAAGATCATTCGGATCAGCTTCCTGGGGATCATAAGCAAGCGCCATTCTGAACCGGGCTGTAAACTTAATAACATTATCCTTTGGTAAAGGATACACTCTCCTGTATATTTTTGCCTGGAAATAATGTGGACCATATACAAGAGAATCCTGCGGCCCGCTTAATCCCAAACTTGACCAGCATAACGTATCGTGCCAGGATGCCTGCTGACCTACTATAGTACTATCATCCAGTATATGCTTGACACCTAACTGAAAAGTGTCTGTCTGATTTTCTTCGCTTTCCCATCTTGAATAGCAGGCAGTGGCGTAGTGATTTATCCAATCGGCAGCGTTAAGGTTAAATGCAGTTACGTTGTATTTGTTAAGGAAACTTTTTGTGTTTCCGTCTGCGTGCCAGACGATTGAGTTCATTCCGCTTGTGTCATAAGAAGCCTTTACTTCCGGGCTTGCCAAAAAACCCAAGAATGAGCCAACAGGAAATTTCGGTGCGGTTTGAGATGAATCTTGCGCGACAGCGCTTCCAATAATGCACAAGACAAAGAACAAAATAAAATAAGATTTGTATCTCATTTTGACCTCCCTTGATTTAATTATTATTGTTTTATTTAAACTCCCTTCTTCGTCCTCTCCTTTATCAAAGGGGAGGATACAGGGGGGTTTATTTTATTAATATCATTTTCTTTACCCTTCGACAAGCTCAGGGTGACAACAGTCTAACGTCATATTGAGCCTGTTGAAATATGGCAGTATTATTTAATGAGAATCATTTTCTTTATATCCGAAAAAACAGGAATGTTGTTTTCATTCTTCACAAGTATTTGGTAGATATATACTCCACTTGCTAATTCCCTGATTCCGGTCTCCTGCTTCCCACCTCCGGTCTGCGTCGTAAATTCTACTTCATAATACCCTGCTTCCTGTTCTTTGTTTACCAGTACTGATACGAATTCTCCTTTAACATCATAAACGTACAACTTTACGTAGCCTCTTTCCCTCAGCTTGTAGCCTATCTTTGTTGCTGGGTTGAATGGATTAGGGTAATTCTGGTAAAGAATAAAACTGCTTACAGGTTTCCATTCATCTTCTACTCCTGTTACAAGTAATACTCCTGCTTCTTCTGATGGAACTGATACATTGCCCTGGTTATCTACTCCCGTTAGCTTAAAGTAAAGACTGTCTGTTTCTTTTGTTACTAAATACAGGTATGATGTATCTTCTATTACTGCTACAAAGTTTGTTGTATCTGTTGTAAAGTTAGCAGTTGTATCGCTGTAAAGGTTGTAATAATCAAAGTCAGCTTCTGTGTTCCTGTTCCAGCTTATATTTATTATGCTGTTGTTATTGGTATCAATTACAGCATTAACGTTTCTTGGTGCTCTGGGAGGATAATCAACATACTTGTAACTTTCTCCCCACAAACCACCGTAAAGACCAATATCACTTCTTGATGAATCCTTATCTAAAATTGATGGGTCGCCTGCATTGATAAGTGGAGAGAACTTTTGAAGATGAAAATCCAACTCTCCCTGTGTTGTATCTTCATTTACTACTATCGGATCAACTGAAAGGTTTGTGCTGTCGGGTATAAAACCTGAATAATTGATTCCGTTATTCCATACATTATTGTATTGAAAGACAAAGCTTCCTGTTCCCAATCTATAAACTCCCCAGGATGTTCCATTTGTAATTACATTATTCTCAACTACATTATCGTCATATATCTGTAGAATTCTTCCATTAAAATTTCCTGTTAAATGATTGTTGAATGTTCTTGCATTAGCTGCATTATTATCAATTCCTTCGTGTCCTTCTATTGCATAAATTGAATTATTAGAAATTACCAATGAATCAGGGATGCCACCGCCTTGTATTCCACGAGCGCTTGTATGCCTTAGCACGATCGTATTATTTTTAATTATTGGATCTGACCCGAAAGATTGTCTGATACCTTCACGAAAAGTCTCAATATAATTTGAGTCAATTAATGGATTATAACTATTATCAAATGCTCCTATACGGATTCCTGCAATTATAGCTGATTGAGAGTTAGGATCTGTATAGATGAGATTGTTTCTTACCAATGCATTTGAATTAAAAAGGTATATACCGCTGGAAATATTATCAACTATATTATTGTATATAGTTGCATTTGAACCGTTTTCGATTCCATATTTTCCTTTTGTTATTCTGTTTATTGTAATTAAACTGTTTATAGCTGAACCTGATATCCCTCCTCCTAACTCAGAATTATTTGCAACAATTATCTTAAATCCCTTAAAGAGGCAAGTATCTTTAACTTGCACAGACCTAAAACTTGTTGTAGTCGCTAATATTCTTGTATCTATAATACAGCTATCTGCCCCTGCCCCAATGAGAGATAAGCCGGGTATCATTATTACCTGTTCTTCATACACTCCGTTTGCTACATATATTGTATCACCAAATATGCTAATATCTATGCACTCCTGTATGCTGTCTGCTGCTGTCTCCCAGGTTAAATATGGCGGAGTGCTGCTGCCGGTTTTGCTTACGTACCTTACAGTAGCGTTTAGCAGTATGCTGTAAACAATAAGAAAAGTTAAAATAAGAAGTGTCTTTAATTTAAGATTCCATTTCATATTCAGAACCTTTTATTTATTGATAAGAATAAGAAGAGAGGTAATAAATTTATCACAGTCAACCACTTTGCTACCCATTTGTTTGTTTGTCATAAGCAACTAGCAAAAATAAATTTATAAAGTCAAACTTATTTACAAGTATAGTAAGTTAAATTTTATTATAGTCAGTTTCCATTCAGCAACAATTTGTAACAAAATCTGCTACACAACTTTCACACATTTAATTCTACCCGTTTGTTAACTGCCGGTGTAAATTCTTTTCAGGATTAATAAATCCTCTAAACTATACTTCTAAATATAAGCGGAGTAACCTATGGCAGATTTCGTAAAAAATTTAATGGCTGAAGTAAAAGCCAAACATCCTGCACAGCCTGAATTTCACCAGGCAGTTGAAGAGGTTGCAGAATCATTATCAATCGTCCTTGAGAGACATCCCGAGTACAGGACAGCAAAAATTCTTGAAAGAATAATTGAACCTGAAAGAGTTCTTATGTTCAGAGTTCCGTGGGTAGACGACCAGGGAGAAATAAATGTTAACATCGGCTACAGGATAGAGATGAACAGTGCAATCGGTCCGTACAAAGGCGGATTGAGATTTCACCCTTCAGTAAACCTCGGCATTTTAAAGTTCCTCGCTTTCGAACAAGTTTTTAAAAACAGTTTAACCACACTTCCAATGGGCGGCGGTAAAGGCGGTTCTGATTTCGATCCTAAAGGTAAGAGCGACTTAAAGATTATGAGATTCTGCCAGGCATTTATGAGCGAACTTTTCAGACACATCGGTCCAAACACTGACGTTCCTGCAGGTGATATTGGTGTTGGCGGAAGAGAGATCGGTTATCTATTTGGAATGTATAAAAAGCTCCGCAATGAATTTACCGGCGTTCTCACAGGTAAAGGTTTGAACTGGGGCGGATCACTTATAAGACCGGAAGCAACTGGTTATGGCGCAGTTTATTTTGCCGCTGAAATGCTCGGCACAAAGAACCAGACTCTCGAAGGAAAAACCTGTTTGGTTTCAGGCAGCGGAAACGTTGCTCAGTACACAGTTGAAAAAATTCTTCAGCTTGGCGGAAAGGTTCTTACTTTATCAGATTCCAACGGATATATTTATGATGAAGAAGGAATTAACAATGAAAAACTCGCTTACGTTATGGAACTGAAAAACGTAAGAAGAGGAAGAATTAAAGAATATACAGACAAATACAAAAAAGCAGTTTACACTCAGCTTGATTCAAATATGGATCACAATCCATTATGGAATCACAAAGCACAGTGTGCATTCCCAAGTGCAACACAAAATGAAATTAATGCAAAAGATGCACAGAACCTTGTTAAGAATGGTGTTTACGTTGTTAGTGAAGGCGCTAATATGCCTACAACTATCGACGGTGTTAAAATATTCTTAGATAACAAAACACTTTATGGTCCTGGTAAAGCTGCAAACGCAGGCGGTGTTGCAGTATCAGGATTAGAAATGACACAGAACAGCCAGAGACTTCCGTGGACAAGAGAAGAAGTTGACAACAGGCTGCGTATGATTATGAAGAGTATTCATAAAACCTGCGTTGATACTTCTGAAAGATTCGGAACACCGGGTAACTATGTTAACGGTGCAAACATCGGCGGCTTCCTGAAAGTTGCAGATGCAATGATCGACCAGGGTGTTGTTTGATATAATTAAGAATGTAAAATGTATAATTTATAATTAAAAGAGTTGATTGATGGCTTAATCTTCTTATCCCGAAAAGTCATCTTCTTATAGGCGAAGCAAAATTTCAAATTACAGAATGCTTCGCCTTTTTATTTTTAAAGAAAGGTCATCTCAGTAGAATTTTTCTAACGCTCGTTTTAGCAGATTAATGAAGAAGGACCTGTCCTCTGATCCGCCACGGCGGATTAGTGTAAGAGGATCATTTTTTTAGTAGCTGAAAAATCATCCGCAATTAATTGATAAAAATAAACTCCACTTGGCAAATTAGAAGCGTTAAATGTTACAGAATAATTTCCCGGTTCTTTTCTTTCATTAATCAATTCTGCTATTTCATTTCCGAGGATGTTAAAAACTTTTAGTGAGACTTTACCAGATTTATTAATTGAATAATTAATCTTGGTTGTTGGATTAAACGGATTTGGATAATTTTGCTCAAGCTTAAATTCATCCGGCAAAGATGATTCTTCATTCGGAACATCTGTAACTAATCCGCCACGAACAAGTCTTACATAATTATAAATCCTTATCACATCTCCCTGCGGACCAAAACCATGTGGAAAATTTTCAGGATCACCTTGTTTGGGATCGCTTCTCTGTGCACCGGCTCCGTGAACGTCCATCAAAACATAATTGCCAGAGTTTGGAGGTACTTCCATAAAACCAAGTGCTTCTCCGAAAGCAACATACACAGCTTTTATATAGAGGTTATCATTATTGCCGTCAGCGTGAGTTGTGTTCGTCCAGTAAAACGGAAAGTTAGTTTCTTCTCCTTCATCAATAATCGGAGTAACTTCAAATATCGGATCGATAGCAGCTGAGTTAGTTGTTTGTGGTGATCTTGTATAATCAATAATGCTTTGCAATTCTTTTGCGTTTGGCAAACGCCAATCGTTATGACCAAGATAGTTCTCCTGATTTTTCTGGTAAACCCAATTGAGCGCTTCTTCCCAATTTACTGCTGAATCGTTATCGGATTTAGTCCATATTAACCCGGTTGCTAAATCTGAAATTGTCCCGTTACTATTATCAACGAAGTCGTTTATACCATAGCTTGTATTTCCGCGAACATATCTTACCTCAAAAAGTTTATAACCTCCGGTAGGTAGCATTTCTGCCGGATAACCTTTAATCCTTCCATCGGCAAAATTCACTCCGAATACTGTGAAATCCCCATTCATTGTTGTACCAACATATTCAGTGCTTGAAATATATTGTGCATCGATAAATCGTTCGCCGTTATTTTCATCACCATACCTGAATTCAAAATAAGTCGTATCTAAATACGGCTTTGATTGTTCAGCAGAAATATTTGTCTCGCCTCTGAAATCCATAAGAGAATAAAGTTCTTTAATTGAAGGTAAGCGCCAGTCAGAATAACCGGCGAGTGAAAATGTATCAGCAGCAGCAACTGCCTCGTCATAAATGAACTTTGAATCAAATAAATTTTTCTGCCATGTTAATCCTGTATTTAAATCTGTAATTGTGCCATCCTGATTATCCTGGTACGACGGCTGGATTCCATTGAATTGTGCATCCTGTCCGTAAAAAGAATCTCCGGGCTGCGGTGCTGAAATAATGTTTAATGTATCATAACAAACATCCTGCCCTGTATCAACTATCGGGTAATCCTGACTGTAAATCTGGAGGCTGATGAATAAAAACGCAGATATAACTAAAAATTTTATTAAAAAAGGATTTCTTATCAATTTCTCCTCCCAATCTTTATTTTGCCAATTGGTTTTTAGACAGACAGGTATAAGTGAGGGTTTAAAAAATCCCCCGGAAAATTTATTATCGGGGGATTCGAATAAAATATTTAGAACTGATTATTTCATTAAAATCATTTTTTGAGCAGCATTAAAATCTTTGCTTGTTAATTTATAAAAATAGGTCCCTGAAGATAAATTACTCGCATCAAATTTAATCTGGTGATACCCTTCTGCTATTTCTCCATTGAAAAGCTCAGCTACTTTTTCTCCGAGAGTATTGTATACTGAAAGATTTATATCTGATTTTTCAGGTAGTGAAAATTCAATTGTTGTTGAAGGATTAAAAGGATTGGGATAATTCTGAGCTAAATGAAAATCAAAGTTCTTTAATTCAACTTCAACAACATCAGAAAAGCTGCAAGTTCCATCAAAATCAACTTGCTTCAACCTATAAAAATATTTTGGATCGGAAAGATTTTTATCTGTAAATGAATAACGATTTTCTATGGTTGATGTGCCTGCTCCTTCCACAAAACCGATTTTTACGAATTCTTTTTCATCAATACTTCTCTGAATTTCAAAACCCTGGTTGTTCAATTCAGTAGCAGTAGTCCAACTTAGAATAACATTATTGTCAGATGCTTCTGCAGAAAAGGAAGTTAGCTCAACCGGAACAAGAGAAGGATCGGTATAAACCCCGTTGTGCATAGTGTTGTATTGAAACATTGGAATCTGGACTTCCGAAATTGTATAAGGCAATTGTGTATTCCACAAATAAATATCTGTTGACGCGCTGGAACCAAACCCTGTTGTACCCCCACCAATCAAATCCATCGTACCATCGTGGTTTATATCGGTAATGCAAGGTGTTTGAAAAAATGTCGTTCCTGTGGTCACAAGCGGCCAGCCTGCAACTGCAGAGCCGTCATCATTTACAGCATAATAATATCCGTCTCCGTTCGTTGCGGTCGTATTATCGTCAAAGATCAGTTCGGTTAAATTATCACCATCAATATCAGCAAATATAATTTGCGCATTTATTGCATTTAATGATTCAACAGGAAAACCAGTTAACAGGTTACCGTCTTTGTCCCAAGCATATACTTTATCAACTGGAGTTGTACTTAGCACCTGGTCGCCGACTGCAACGTCAAGCTGATTGTCTCCATCTATAAATCCAACAGAAGGCGGTGCATATACCCAGTTTGTTGTATATACCGGCCATCCGGATACTGATGAACCGTCATTGTTAAGACAATAAACACGTCCACCGACGGAACCACTTAATTCGTGAACTCCGAATAGTATTTCATTTTTATTATCATTATCTAGGTCAGCGAGAGTAGGTGATGAATAAGAAGTTACGACATCAGTCGGAAGATCAAAAGGAAACCCCGTAAGAAGATTTCCACCTGTATCCCAAACATATAACGAACTGTAAGCTTCAAAAATTATTTCAGGAATATTATCACCGGTAATGTCTCCGACAGCCGCACTTGCAGCAGGTACAGTGCTAATATCCTGGGGCCAGCCCGGATACATTGTTCCGTCTCCTTTATAAACTAAAACCTGTCCGGTTGGATATGTTCTTTTGCTTACTATGATTTCCATAGATCCATCATTATCAAGATCAGCAAGAGTCGCACTTCTTGTAACGTAACCGCTATTAACAGGAAAACCTGTAACTGGTGAACCGTCCTTTTCATAAGCATAAACATAACCGGCAGAACTTCCATAATAACTGCCTATAACTATTTCACCTTCACCATCTCCATCAATATCACCAAAAGCCGGCGCACCTGATGGAACCTGCGAAATTGTTTGAGGCCATCCAGTAACTAAGCTTCCATCCAGATTAAAAGCATACGTTGCCTGACCTATACAAACAACAATTTCCAAATCGGGATCAGTATCCATGTTACAAAAGATAGCTCCTTCAATTGTACTTCCGGCTTCAGTTACAGGAAATCCCGGAAATAGTGTAAAATTCAAACCGGAAATAATATCAGTTTTACCTGTTCCTGGATTAATAGAAAGACTTTTACCCATAACATCAGGTTGTGAATAAAAAATTCCATCCTGTGTTTGTATAAAATTAGTTTGGTTCTGTGCAATCAGAATAGATGTAATCCCCAAAAACAAAAAAATGAATTTGCTGTAAAGATTTTTCATAGCTCCTCCGGTTGGTTTTATAAGAGTTGCAATGTACTTGTGTACAAATTATGATAATAAAATCTTTCATTCAAATTATCTTATCGAAATATCTAAAACAGATAAATATAGTTGCAATTATCCTTGTTAAATGTGAAATAATATTCACAATCTCAAAATTTGCTTTCCAATGTATCGCCATAGGTTTCAACAAGAATCTATTCTTAATATATTTCAGAAAGATATAAATGAATTTTTAATATGGATTACGAAAAAGATTTAAAAAGATATTCGGAAGCTCACTGGGTAGAACACGGTTATGGTACTCGTTTCCAGGGTTTCCAGAACCTGATGCGACTAAGGATTACAAATATTCTGCTTGTTTCAAGTCTTTATGATCTTTACCTGTTTGAAGAAGATGGAAGACTTTATGAACTTATCAGGAATGAATACCAGGGTTTAAATTTATCACACTCTCCTGAGTTGACCAGAGTATCAAGTGGATATGATGCCATTAATAGAGTGAAAGAAGAAGGACGTTTTGATTTAATCATAACAACAATGCACATCGAAGATATGAGTGCATTAAATTTTGCAAAGCTTGTTAAGGATTCAAAAATCGAAATCCCGATTATACTTCTTGCTCATGATAACCGCGAATTAAAATCGCTCCTGAATAATCCCGAAAGACACTTATTCAATAAGGTATTTATCTGGACCGGGGATTTCAGAATTATTATCGGCATTATAAAGTACCTTGAAGACAAACTAAATGTCGAGCACGACAGCAAAATGGTTGGCGTTCAGAACGTAATTTTTATTGAAGATCATATCAGGTATTATTCTGCTATACTACCGATAATTTATACCGAGATGCTGAAGCAAAGTATGAGATTAATTTCAGAAGGTATAAATCTTAGTCATAAATATTTGCGAATGCGGGCACGTCCTAAAATTTTATTATGCAATAACTATGAAGAAGCATGGAATTATTATGAAAAATACAGGGAACTGGTTCTTGGTGTAATTTCAGACATTGCTTTTCCGCACAATGGCAAACTCGATAATCGCGCAGGTATACAGTTTGCAAAGGCAGTTAAAAATGACATAAGCGATATTCCAATTCTTCTTACTTCAAATGATGCACGTCATGAAGAGAATGCAAAAAAAGCCGGAGCCGGTTTTGTTCTTAAAGATTCACCAACTCTGAATTCAGAACTTCAGCATTTTATGCAAAATCACTTTGGCTTTGGTGATTTTATTTTTAAAGATTCCGAAGGCTTTGAAGTCGGCAGAGCAGTTGATTTAAAAGTCTTGAAGAGCAGCTTCAGGTTGCCCCGATGAAAAGCATAAAATATCACGCTTCACGAAATCATTTTTCAAACTGGCTTAAGGCGCGGACTGAATTCTGGCTTGCCGACAGGCTTAGACCAAAAAAAGTTACTGAGTTTCCAACTGATGAATCGTTAAGAAAACATCTTGTTGAATCTCTTCATCGTTACAGAACATTAAGACAACGCGGTATCATTGCTGATTTTCATAAGGAAACTTTTGATCCTGATGTAAGCTTTGCAAGAATCGGTGGTGGTTCTCTTGGCGGAAAAGCAAGAGGATTAGGGTTTGTAAATACTTTAATAAATGACTACCAGGTAAGAGATAAATTTGATGACGTGCAGATTTATGTTCCGCCAGCCGTAGTTATTGGAACAGAAGTTTTTGATGATTTCATGGAATTAAATAATCTCCGTGAGTTTGCTCTTAACTGTGATGAGGACGAAGAAATTACTAAAAGATTTCTTGATGCAAAAAAATTCCCTGAAGATATTCTTGGAGATCTCGTTGCCTTTCTTGATATAATTCAAACACCTATTGCAGTCCGTTCTTCAAGCTTGCTGGAAGATTCACAGTATCATCCTTTTGCGGGTGTGTACCAGACTTATATGATTCCAAATAATAATTCGAACCCGCTCATGAGACTAAATGATCTTCTGATGACAATTAAAAGAGTTTATGCTTCAACATTCTATAAGGGAGCAAAGAATTATATTAAGGTCACTACTTACAGGTCGGAAGAAGAAAAGATGGCGATTATAATCCAGAAGATGGTTGGTACAACACACACAAACAGGTTTTATCCTGATTTTTCCGGAGTTGCCAAATCACATAACTTCTATCCTCTGCCACCTCAAAAACCTGATGACGGAATTGTATCAGTTGCACTTGGTCTGGGAAAAATGGTAGTCGAAGGCGGCAACACAGTTCGTTTCTGTCCAAAATATCCGGATGATCTTATCCAGTTTTATTCTGTATCAGAATCTTTAAATAATAGTCAGCGTGATTTTTTCGCTTTGCAGCTTAATGAAAAAACTGATTTCGGAAATATTACTATTGATAGAATGTTAAAAAGGTTCGGACTAGATGTTGCTGAAAAAGACGGCTCACTTAGTTTTGTGGGTTCAACTTACATTCCGGATAACGATGCAATTTATGATGGGCTTGGAAGAAACGGACCGCGAGTGGTTACGTTTGGTCCCGTACTACGTTCAAAACTTTTTCCGCTATCAGCAATACTCGAACTTCTGCTCGAAATGGGAACATGGGGAATGGGAACTCCTGTAGAAATAGAATTTGCAGTTAATATGTCTGTGCCGAGAGGAAAGAATAAGGAATTCGGGTTATTGCAAATGAGACCTCTTGTTGTCAGTCACGAATTCGACGAACTGAAAATCGAAGTTAAGGAAAAAGAAAGTCTTATCAGTTACAGCAACCAGGTACTTGGAAATGGAATAATCTCAGATATTTACGATGCAGTAGTTGTCGATTATCATTCCTTTGAACGAGCTAAAAGCCGCGATGTTGCTGCTGAAGTTGCATCTTTTAATATGCAATTGATGAAACAGGAAAGACCATATTTGCTTGTTGGTGTGGGTAGGTGGGGCAGCCTTGATCCGTGGCTTGGAATACCGGTTACGTGGGATCAGATTGCGGGCGCAAGAGTAATTGTTGAAACAAGCTTTAAAGAAATGATTGTTGAGCCTTCACAGGGTTCACATTTTTTTCAGAACATTACTTCATTTATGATAGGTTATTTTACAATTAGCTCAATCCAGAGTAATGGCTTTGTGGATTGGGACTGGCTCTTAAACAGGAAAGTTCTGGTAAGTAAAAAATATACGAAGCTAATCCGTTTCAAAAAACCGGTGGTGGTTAAAATGAACGGTCACGAAAACAGGGGAATTATTATTAAACCGGAGGATTGATTTGCAACAAACTGTTGAAATACCCGGAAGACAGGATGCGCCTGATTCCTGTCCGCACTGCGGGAACAAACTCTCTCCATGGCAGATTGTATTACTCGCCACGGACAGAGCATTGGTTTGTAAAAAATGCTGGTATAGAATAATCCTTGATGTGCATGAAAAAGGAATCAATCAAAAATCTTCCGGTTCGATAGAATCAAATGATGAGGGAAAATAAATATGGAATCATACAATTCATTCAGTGTTGCAAAACAGCAGGTACTTGAAGCCGCAAAACATTTAAATTTAGATAAGGCAACAATCGATCTGCTTCTTTCTCCGCAAATGGAAACAACATTTCATTTTCCTGTAAAAATGGATAACGGCGAAACAAAAATTTTCCAGGGATACAGGATCCAATACAATTATGCGCGTGGTCCGGCAAAAGGTGGAATTCGATTCCATCCAGAAGAAACAATAGACACAATCCGGGCTCTTGCATGCTGGATGACATGGAAAACTGCAGTTGTTGATCTTCCACTTGGCGGAGGCAAAGGCGGAGTAAAATGTGATCCGAAAAATTTATCTGAAAGAGAACTTGAAAGATTATCAAGAGAATATATCAGGATGATTTCCCCATTGCTTGGAGTTGATGTTGACGTTCCCGCAACTGATGTTTATACAAATCCTCAAACCATGGCATGGATGATGGACGAATATGAAACAATTAAAAAAGTTCACAGTCCGGGAGTGTTTACCGATAAACCAATACAAGTTGGTGGAACAGAAGGAAGAAGAGATGCAACCGCAAGAGGTGGAATAATTTCTGTCCGTGAAGCCTGTAATACTTATGGTTTTGATCCAACAAAATCTTTTGCGATCCAGGGTTTTGGAGATGCCGGACAAAGAGCCGCGTTACTTCATAAAGAATATTTTGGCGGAGGAAAACTTATTGCAGCAAGTGATTCACGCGGAGCAATTTTCAACAAAGATGGTTTTGATCCTGAAGAACTTGTACATCATAAATTAAAAACCGGATCAGTATTAAATTATCCGGGATCAAAAGAAATTTCACACAATGATGTTCTTGAACTGGATGTTGAAATTCTTTATCCTGCAGCACTTGAAAATGCAATTCATCAATCAAATGCAAATAAAGTAAAGGCCAAATTAATTTGTGAGCTTGCAAACGGACCAACGACTCCCGAAGCAGATGTAATTCTTTATGAAAAAGGAATTCACGTCATCCCTGATATTCTTGCCAGTGCTGGAGGCGTAACTGTTTCATACTTTGAAATGGTCCAGGATAAATCACTTTATTTCTGGGAAGAAGAAGAAGTTCACAGAAGACTGGATAGAAAATTAACTCTCGCATATAAAAGAGTTCAGGAAGCAATTAGAGAAAAGAAAGTCCATCCGAGACTTGCAGCAATGATGGTCGGAGTTGCAAGAGTTGCACAGGCTTGCAAACTTAGGGGCTGGGTGTAGAATTATGAATATCGAATGTTGAATTTCGAATAACGATTTTATACTTCATAGTTCGTCATTCCTTATTCGGTATTCAATATTATTTTTAATGATTTCATGTAAAAAGGGAAATCAAATGTTAAAAGTAAATGGAATTGATCATTTAAATATGGATGTGAAAGATCTAAAAGAAACAGTAGAATTTTATCAAAATCTTTTTGGATTTAAAGTAATTAAAGAACAACCAGAACAGCATTCAAAAATAATTGGCAATGAAAAAGTAAAATTATGTTTGTATGAAGACCCGGAGTTAAATGAATATAAAAAGAACGGTTTCAACCACTTTGGATTTCATATTGATAACTTTGATGAAATAATCCAAAAATGTACTGAGCTTGGTGTTGAAATTTTTTACGGTGGACCAATCAAATGGGAAAAATCTTCCTCAATTTATATTAAAGATCCGAATGGTTATGAAATAGAGTTAGCAGAAGTGTTTGGAGGAGGACTATAAACCAACAAGTACCTGCATTTTTGTCTATTTAAAATTTTTCTTCCTTCACATTCTCCATTGGAACTTTAATTTATTGAAGTAGTAAAATCCTTTGAACAAATCAAAGGAGGTTTCAATGGTTCCATTAAAGACTGCAAAAGCTGATTTGATTGGTAAATACAAACTCCACCTGAAAATCAGTTTTATAATTTCCATTTCCCTTGTGATTCTTGCTTTCAAATTTTCTCCAATGCCAGGCAAAATCAAACCAATAAAAGTCGATGATGATGGAATAATTAAAGTGACGGAGATTGACCCAACCACTCAAAAACCAAAAGTACCTGACCCGCCAAAGGCACCGGAAATAATTGTGGCTAATATAGATGATAATATTGAAGACTTGATTTTAACCGATGTTGGAATTGATAAGAATTCTAATTTGGGTAAACCAGATCCATTTGTGGACAAACCAGTTTTAGATGATGAAAATATAATTCACATCGTAGTTGAAGAAATGCCGACAATAATCGGAGGTTATGAAACACTCTATAAAAAACTTTACTATACTGAGATTGCTAGACGAGCAGGCATAACAGGAACAATAGTTGTCGAAGCCATAATAGACAAAGAAGGTAACCCAACAGATATAAAAATTGTTCAGAGTCTTGGCGGCGGTTTGGACGATGTAGCGTTAAGCGCAGTAAAAGATCTCCAATTCACTCCGGGAATTCAATCAGGCAAACCTGTAAGAGTAAGAATAAGTATTCCAATCAAGTTTGTTCTTAAATAATTTTAAGGGAAAATACCCAGTGCAATATATGAGTTCGCAATTTTTTCAATAGCTACAACAAAAGCTGCTGTTCGCAAGTCGGGTATTTTCTTATTTTTTGCCCAGGTTTCTCTAATTTCGTTGTAAGCCTGAATCATTGTCTCTTCAAGACCTGAATTGACAAGATCTTCTTCGTCTGCTCCATGTACAATTATTTTTTTTGCAGATGCATCCATCTTTTTTCCTGTTGATTTTTCGATTGAATCAACAAGGGTTTTATAAACAAGCTCGTCATAACGCTTACCCATTCTTCCAAATCTTACATGTGATAAATTTTTCAGCCATTCGAAATAAGAAACAGTAACACCACCTGCATTTAAAAAAAGATCAGGAATTATCATTGTTCCCTTCTCTAGCAAGACTTTTTCAGCTTCCGGTGTAACAGGTCCGTTTGCTGCTTCAGCTATAATTTTTGCCTTTACATTTCTTGCATTTGTTGAATTTACCTGGTTTTCCAATGCAGCAGGAATTAATATATCACACTCAAGTTCAAGTGCCTGGGCAGTTTCTTTTATGTTTTTTGCTTTTTTAAAATTTAAAATTGATCCGGAGTTTTTCCTGTGATTAATAACTTCATCTACATCCAGCCCTTTATGATTATAGATTGCTCCTTCATATTCGGCAATTGCGATTATATCTGCGCCAGCTTCCTGGAAAAATTTTGCCGAGTGATAGCCCACATTTCCTAGTCCCTGGACAACAACTTTCTTCCCTTTTAATCCCGGTGAAAGTTTTAATTTTTTCATATCGTCTTTATTACTTACGGCTTCTCTAACTCCATAAAAAACTCCTCTTCCTGTAGCAGCCGTTCTGCCTCTTATTCCGCCCTGACTAATTGGTTTCCCTGTAACGCAACCAGCAGCATCTATTTGTCCCGGATTAAAAGCTGCATACGTATCCGCTATCCATGCCATTTCTCTTGCTCCTGTTCCATAGTCAGGCGCTGGAACATCAATGCCAGGTCCAATAAAATTCTTTTTAATCAACTCCGATGTGTACCTACGGGTTATATGTTCAAGCTCAAGCTCGGAGTGTTCTCTTGGATTAACGCATACGCCTCCTTTAGCACCGCCAAATGGCACATCGACAACTGCACATTTATAAGTCATTAATGCTGCTAAAGCCATAACTTCGTCTTGTGTCACAGCTGTGCTGTATCTTATTCCCCCTTTTACTGGAAGTTTGTGCTGGCTGTGTTCAACTCTGAAAGCAATTATTACCTTTATTTTATCTTTTAATCTTACAGGAAATTTTATTCTGTAAACACTACTGCAATATTTTATCTGATCCAGCAAACCAGTAGGATATTTTGTAAACTTTGCTGCCTTTTCAAAATAACTTAAAACATCTCCAAAAAAACTATGTTCACGGTGCTGGCTTAAATTGTGGTTTTGTTCCATTACAACTCCCTCAAACAATTGATTTATAAATCCCATTTATTACATTTAACTTAGAAAGAAGATAAAAAAATGGTTTTGGATCGGCAAGTATTGATTGATGTGAATGAAAGGTTGAATGGAATAAATTAAAAGTTTGGAATATTATTTTAATAATAGCATATTAAATTACTTCAGAATGAATTCAGTACGGAAGTAAAAAAATCTTCATATAATAAATATTTGCCGGATAAATTATATAATACCTCAATTTGATATAAAATTAATACTAATCCTGATATTATAATCGGGAATATTCAAAATGTACCTACTTACAAAAAACATAAACTAAATAACGAATTACTTTTATTACTAATTATATTAATTTAGAGTCTAAATTAAATTACACATGGGGTTTTTATGATGAAATATTTACAATTAATTTTTTTCTTTTTTCTATTTTTTTCATTAACAAACGCTCAAAATTATAAACAGGTAAAGATTTACCTTGAAAACCCTTCGCAGGTTTCGCAACTGTTTGAAGCGGGAATGCAGTTTGATCATTTTACTGCTACAAAAGACCACGCTATCATTACTTTCATTGATGAAAATGATTACCAGGTTTTACAAAAATCCGGTTTCACTTTTGAAATATTAATAGCTAACTGGAAGGAATATTACAACCAGCGACATCAATTAACTGAAGAAGAAAAACAGCATTTCATTCAGCAAAGTGAACAGCAATATTCTGTAAGTGGTTTCGGATTCGGAAGTATGGGTGGATTTTATACTTTAGCAGAAGTTGGAGCGCAACTTGATTCGATGTTTGTTAACTATCCAAATCTTATTACGCAAAAAGTTTCTCTTGGAAGTTCAGTTGAAGGCAGACCTGTCTGGATGGTAAAAATTTCAGACAATCCAACTGTTAATGAAACTGAACCGCAGGTGTTGTATACAGCTTTAATTCATGCCAGGGAACCTGAAAGCATGGAGCAGTTGATTTATTTCATGTATTACTTATTAGAAAATTATGGAACTGACCCGGAAGCAACCTATCTTGTAAATAACCGCGAATTATATTTTGTTCCTGTAATCAATCCTGATGGATATGAATATAACCACCAGACAGATCCAAACGGCGGAGGTTTCTGGAGAAAAAACCGCAGAAATAATGGTGGTAGTTTTGGTGTCGATCTAAATAGAAACTATGGCCCGATGGCATATTGGAATGCACCAAATGGCGGATCAAGCACAAATCCAAATGATGAAACATACAGAGGCACCGCTCCATTCTCAGAACCTGAAACACAGGCAATACGTGATTTTTTAGCAACAAAAAACTTTAACAATGCACTAAACTATCATACTTATGGAGATTACCTGATTTTTCCATATGGTGCGCTTAGCCATGAAACTGCGGATTCAACAACGTTCAGGGAATTTGCATCAGATATGACTGCTTATAATGGTTACACTTATGGAACAGACTTACAAACCGTTGGCTATTCAACTCGTGGTAACAGTGATGATTATTATTATGATGGTGATGTTATTTCAAACAACGGAAATATTCTCGCGATGACTCCTGAAGTTGGAGCGACTGGATTCTGGCCATCGCAAGGAGAAATATTCCCTCTTGCTCAGGAAAATTTGAAACCTAATTTATATTATGCGTGGGTCGGCGGTGAATATGTGAGTCTTGAAAATGCAAACTTCACACAACCATATTTTAATCCCGGTGATGTTGTTAGTTTTTCCCCATCATTTAAAAATAAAGGATTGGCTGATGGAAGCAATATACACATTGAATTAAATTCATTAAGCAGTTTTGCTACAATCACAAACGGTAGTGCTGTTATTAGTTCAATCGGCGCGCGATCAAGTGTTACACTTTCAACACCATTTAGTTTTACAATAGCTGGTAACACTCCGGCTGAAGAAGTTATAGGTCTTCAGTTCGTTATTGGTGATGGAACAACAACAATGAGAATTGATACCCTGAATTTAATTGTTGGAACACCGGAAGTAGTTTGGACAGACACAACAATTGATCCTCTAATACTCTGGACTATAACAAAAATTCCATCCTCCAGCCAGCAATGGGAAGCGACTAATCTTACTTATTATACTCCTCCAATTTCTTTTACAGAAAGTAAAATTGGAAACTATGTTGATAATGCAACTGTAACAATGACTTTAACAAACTCAATTGATCTCTCAACTTATTCAAATCCAAGACTTGTTTTCTGGACTAAATACGACATCGAATCCAACTGGGACTACGGTCAGGTAAGCATATCTACAAACAATGGTTCAACCTGGATTCCACTTGAAGGTGCATATACTGAACCCGGAGTCGGAAGTTTTCAACCAAATGGGCAGCCTTTGTACGATGGAGCAAGAACAAATTGGGTTAGAGAAGAAATGCCGCTTGCCGGTTATACTTCCACAAATGTAAAATTCAGATTCCAGTTGAGATCAGATGGAAATGTTAACAGAGATGGCTGGTATGTTGATGATATTGGTGTGATAGTTTATACAATTGTCCCTGTTGAATTAACTTCTTTCTCTGTTGAACAACATAATCAGAACGTTTCAGTTAATTGGTCTACAGCTACTGAGCTTAACAACCGTGGATTTGAGATTCAAAGATCTGCTGCCTCAAATAATTCACAAAACAGGAACTGGGAAACAATCGGCTATGTTGATGGCAGAGGCACTTCAACCGAATCACAATTTTATTCCTTTACTGATCATAGCCCGTTTAATGGTATATCATATTATAGGTTAAAACAAATAGATTTTGACGGAACAATAAAATATTACAATGAGGCTGAAGTTGAGTTCATACTTGTCAAAGAATACTCCCTTGATCAAAACTATCCTAATCCATTTAATCCAAATACTTCAATAACTTATTCATTGCCGGTTTCAGGTTATGTGAATCTTACTGTTTACAATTTGCTAGGATCTGAGGTTGCAGTTTTGGTTGATGGATATAAAGAAGCGGGAATATATACTGCTGAATTTTCAAGTGATAAAATTGACAGGAATATTGGCTCGGGAATTTATATCTATACTCTTAAATCAGGAAGTTTTGTTCAGACCAGGAAAATGGTGTTGCTCAAGTAAAAAAATATTTTGATTAATATTTAAAAAGGCGGTCAGTGATCGCCTTTTTTATTTTCTAAAATTAATATTATTTCTTTTAAATTATTTATTAAGTAATCAGGTTCGTTTTCTTTTAATTGAATTTCAGTCCTATATCCATAGGAAACAGCACAGGTATTTGCTCCGGCTTTTTTACCGCATAGAATATCAAGTTCAGTATCGCCAACCATTAATGTTTGTGCCGGTAAAACTTTAATTGATTCACAAATAAATAATAAAGATTCAGGTGATGGTTTATGCTGCAATCCATCTCTTCTTCCCATAACAAATGAAAAATATTTTCTTAATCCAAAATGATCAATTAGTTTATCAGCCTGGTCCTGTCCTTTTGTAGTCAGTAATGAAACTTTAACATCCTTTTCCAATAATTCTTTAAGTATTTCTTTTACTCCATCATATAAGTTTGAATCTGAGATGTATTTGAAATATTCTATTTTATATATATTTAAAAATGCTTCGAAATCAGGAACAGAAATATTAAATTCATTAAAAATATCATGGAAATGTAATCCAATCATATTTTCAAATTTTTCATGATCAATTTTATGCGGGATATTTAATGTATTAAATGCTGAAATTGTTGATTTGATAATTGTTTCTCTTGAATCAACTAATGTTCCATCCAGATCAAAACAAACGTGCTTTATATTCATATGTTTTTCTCTGATTTTTGTTCTTTAGTTATTTTAGTTTCCGTTTCAATGTTTTCACCACGACAACATTCCTCAATATTTATCCGGCAAATTGAACACTGCCCATGTCCATGAACCCAGATTATTTTCGACGGTTGATTACACCAACAACAAAAGATCAATTCATTTTCAATAAATTTGGAATGTTCACTATTTATTTCTTGCATATTTTAAACTATATTTTTACAGTGATGCTTGATTATTTTTGTAAATTGTTAAACTTAAGGCATAAAATAAAACCGTTCATATAATTTTCAAAGATAGCTAAATTGCATCGGGTTAAACTATTAATAAAATTACTTAAAAAGGGAAAAAATAGTCTGGGATTGGAAATTTTTGCCTCAAAATTATTTTCAATTCAATAGTTCTTTCTTTTTAGTGAAAATTCTTAATTGTAAAAATGGTACAATTTTTATTATAACTAATAAACTTTATCAACTTTATCAACTTTAAACTAACCTGGGAGAAGAAATGAGAAAAACTAACCTTTTTATTCTGCTTTTACTGATGAGCTTTGGAGCAATCAGTAGTTCAGTATTTGCTCAATCGGATGCTGTTATGTATTTCTGTGAAAAATATGACAGCCATGATGGTGAAATTGGTATTAGCGATCGTTTTACAACCGGTTACGTAACCGTTATGGTTAAATCGGATTATGAACTTCGTTTAAGAGATGTTCATATTCAATTCGATCAATACAATGAAAGAACCGGCAAATTCGAGTACTACAAAAAATTTGACTACACAATTGAACCGGATATGAAATACGTTTTCTTCTCAAGAAATGATGATAGTGATCTTGAATTTGAAGACCCGGGAATTTATAGAGTGTTTTTACTTGATAACAGGGATAAGACTGTAGCAAGTGCGCTTATAGAAATTATCAGAAGATAAATCATCAATCAAGCTGATTTTAGCAATACGGCAATCATTTATTGGTTGCCGTTTTTTATATCTCCAAATTTTAACTAAATATTCATAGGGTAAAACACTAAATTAATAGTTAATATTTTTACGGATTGTAATGAACCATTTTGATGTTATAATTATTGGTGGAGGACCAATCGGTCTCTCTTGTGGAATCGAAGCAAAAAAAAGAGACCTTTCTTATTTGATAATTGAAAAGGGTTGTCTTGTTAATTCATTATTTAATTATCCAACCAATATGGTTTACTTCTCTACATCTGACCGGTTGGAAATTGGGGAAGTTCCGTTTGTTTCTCATGGAGATAAACCAACAAGAAGAGAATCACTTGAATACTACAGGAGAGTTGCTGATTCATGGAAATTAAATATTCACACTTACGAAGAAGTAAAATCAGTTTCAAAAGATACATTATTCTTTATCTATACAAATAAAGATAACTATACTTCAAACAGCTTAATAATTTCAACCGGCTTTTACGATTATCCCAATCTGCTTGGAATACCCGGTGAAGATAAAGAAAAAGTAAAACACTATTTTAACGAAGCTCATCCCTATGCTTATCTCAATCTTGCAATAATTGGTGGAGGAAATTCTGCCGTTGATGTTGCACTGGAAACCTACCGCAGAGGATCAAATGTAACAATGATCATTCGTGAAGATTCATTGAAAGAAGGGGTAAAATACTGGGTAAGACCCGACATTGAAAACAGGATTAAAGAAGGCAGTATTAAAGCATATTTTAATTCGGTTGTTACTGAAATCCGGGACGATGAAGTAGAAATAAATACTCCGGAAGGATCAGTAAAAATAAATAATGATTTTGTTTTTGCGATGACAGGCTATCATCCTGATTACCAATTTTTAATGAATGCCGGAATTGATATCGCTGCTGACGATAAAATGAAACCTTCCTTTAATCCTGAAACTTTTGAAACAAATGTTGAAGGTCTTTATCTTGCCGGGGTAGTTTGTGGCGGAATGGAAACAAATAAGTGGTTTATTGAGAATTCACGGGATCACGCTGAAAAAATATTCAATCAAATAGCTTTAAACTCTTCAAATTAACCGCTTAAAATTGAAATCAAAAATGATAAAGCTTATTTTTGATAACTTAAATACTGAATATTATTAAAACAAACATACCGAGGTAAAAGAATGATTAGTAAGATAAAAGAATTATTAGGAAAAGAAGCTGATGAACTTTTAAATTATAAAGCTAAATTCCCTAAAGACCAATTAACTCTACCAGGTCCTGATTTTGTTGACAGGGTTTTTCTATTCTCAGACAGGAATCCAAATGTTTTAAAAAATCTGAATTGGATTTATAATCACGGCAGACTTTCAGGAACGGGGTATGTTTCAATTCTACCAGTTGACCAGGGAATCGAACATTCAGCGGGAGCATCATTTGCACCAAACCCGGCTTATTTTGATCCTGATAATATTGTTAAGTTGGCAATCGAAGGTGGTTGTAATGCAGTTGCATCAACTCTTGGTGTGCTTGGAATATCCACAAGAAAATATTCACACAAAATTCCTTTCATTCTAAAAGTTAATCACAATGAGCTTTTAACTTACCCAAATAAATTTGACCAGATTATGTTTGCTGGAATTGAACAGGCATTTGATATGGGCGCAGCAGCTGTTGGCGCAACAATTTATTTTGGTTCAGATGAAAGTGCAAGACAAATAATGGAAGTTAGTGAAGCATTCCAATATGCCCACGAACTCGGAATGGCAACTATACTGTGGTGCTATTTAAGAAATCCTGAATTTAAAAAAGATAAAGATTATCACGTCTCAGCAGATTTAACCGGGCAGGCGAATCATCTTGGTGTAACTATCCAGGCAGATATTATTAAGCAGAAACTCCCTGAAAATAACGGCGGTTACAATGCTGTAAAATTCGGAAAGACACATAAAAAAGTATACAGTGATTTATCTTCCGATCACCCGATTGATTTAACAAGATACCAGGTTATAAATAACTATCTTGGAAAAATTGGTTTGATAAACAGCGGTGGTGCTTCAGGAGAAAATGATTTTGCAGAAGCAGCACGCACTGCTGTAATTAATAAACGTGCCGGTGGAATGGGATTAATTTCCGGAAGAAAAGCATTCCAGCGTCCGATGGAAGATGGTGTAAAATTATTAAATCTTATCCAGGATGTTTACCTCGCTAAAGAAATTACAGTTGCATAAAATTCTTTTTTTGCTTAAAAAGAAACGCCTTCCCAATGGAAGGCGTTTTTTATTTTAAATGGTTTTCCAACTTATTTCTTCAGGAGAAAATCAGCAAGCTTGCCTAATTGTTTTACATCTTTATTACTGAATGACGGCATCATCGTTCCGGGATAATTTTTCCTGTACTCTTTAAACCTGTCGTTATCCATATATGATGATGGATTGCGTAAATAATTTAACAGGTTATCTCTGCTCCAGAATTCTTTTAAATTAACAAGCGCGGGAGCAAGCTTGGTTCCCTTAAGATCCGAGCCATGACAATTAACACATCCGAAGCTGGCAAATAATTCTTCACCGCTTAAATTTTCAGCAACAGGACCTGTTGGCATATTTGTAGGGTGTGTTTCAGGTTCTTCTTTTTTGGTAATTTTACCGATAATAAATAGTATTAAAAAAAGTCCAAGGAAAGCAGCAACCCAAATCTGTGGTTTTGTCATTTTATTCTCAGGTTATTTCGGAAATACAAAAGCAGCTCAATTGGTTTGAAAATTGAAAGGGAAAATTATCAAAATCGTGATTTATTAACAACCACAAATTATTCTTACACGCATCGGGTTATTTATATACATTACCCACGGATTCTTAGTTTATTTAAGAGTTTTTGCAATTAATTTATTTAGTCAAAAAGGGTTGAGAATTAGCAATTGTCTCTCCCATAAATTAAATTTTGAACCGCTGAATTAATATTGAGGAAATTTTGGCCCAGGAAAACAAATTTATAAGATCTTTAATACAGAGTGCTCAAAATGGCAACAATGCAGCACTTGAACAATTATTTGGGATGAACATTGCCAGGGTATTTGGTCTCTGTCTTAGAATTCTTGGAAATACGGAGAATGCTGAAGCCGTAACTATCCTGGTTTTTATTGAAGCCTGGAAACAGATCAAGTTTATCAGACCGGATATATCTTTTACGGAATGGCTTTGCAGCATGGCAGTATGGAATTCTTTAGAGTTAATCAGGAGCGGTGATAATTCCAGCAAAACAGGTCGTAAAAAAAAGAATGATGAAATTGAAAACAAATCAAATCTTGATGAACTGGATGAAGTAATAATCACTTTACCTGACAAAGAACGGCTTCCATTTGTCCTTTTCAAGGTTGAAGGATACCGTGAAGTCGAAACCAGTGATATGCTTAGCATCAAGGAACACGATTTCAAGAAGAAACTTGAAACAGCTGTAAAACATATCGTAAAACATGTATCAAAAATCAATTCTGCGGAAGAATTAGATTCATACTTATCCGAACTTCCCAAAGAAATAAAACCGGTGAGAAATCTTAAAAAAATTATTTTTGATGATATATATGAATTGAAACTAAAGGAATACGAAAAAAATAAAAAACCGGAACCATTGCCGGAACCTGAACCGGAAATACCGAAGGAGAAAAAAGAAAAGAAACCCAAAGAAATAAAACCAAAAAAACAAAAAGAATTAAAATTAAAAACATCAAAACTGGATATTATCCCTCTTCTAAAAAAAGTCCTTTTTGTGGTAGTTCCTCTTGGTGTCCTTGCAGCAATAGTGTATTTCGGATTATTGATTTCAGTTTCTACATGGAACGTAAAATTAATTAACGGATCGGCTAAGATTAATGATAGTGAGATAAAAGAAGAAGGATCGCTTTCATTAAATGATGTTTTAACTACAGGGAATAAAACAAAAGCAGTTGTGGAAGTTTCCGGCATTGGAGAAATTGAAATAGGACCCAATACTATTTTTAAAAGAACTAATGAGTCAGAAAAGTGTGCCTTTGAAAAAGGTCAAATCATTGCCAGACTTTTCAATAATGATAATAAGTTTACTATAAAATTGGCAGGGACTGAGATTACAGATTATAAAAATGGAAATACTTACTCCTTAAGCCATTTGGAAGATGGTAGATTTGAGCTGAATGTAATAAAAGGCTGGATGAAGGCTAAAAGCAATTACAACCAGTCAATTGTGCCTCAAAATTATTTTCTTTATATAACTGAAACAGGTGGTTGCGGTTTACCCTGCCCTCAAAATACTACTCCTGAAATTAAGAACCTGATTTCGGAATATTCATTACAAGGTAATGCTGAAACGGTACTCGGAACTTTTATTAGCCTTACTGATAAATCAGAAGCCATTTCGCTTTGGAATCTTTTACCAAGGTTGAATCCACTTATAAGAGGTGCGGTATATGAAAAGCTTAATGAGCTGATTGGCGCACCAAAGTCTGTTACCAAAAACGGAACAATTGAGCTTGACAATCGTATGATGAATCTTTGGTTTAGAAAGATTCAATCCGATTTGCCCTGATTATTTTCTTTTTGGTCTGTAAACGTGAGTGCTCTGACCAAAGAAAACTTCTGCAGCTTCCATCATAGTTTCAGATAAAGTCGGATGAGGATGAATTGAAAGTTTAAGATCAGTTACATTGGCTCCCATTTCAATCGCAAAAACACCCTCAGCAATTAATTCACCTGCACCTGGTCCGCAGATTCCGATTCCTAATATTCTTTCAGATTCAGGATCAACAAGAATTTTCGTAACACCATCGACTCTATCAAGAGTGATTGCTCTGCCGGATGCAGCCCAGGGAAATTTTGCTACTTCATAATTAATCTTCTTTTCTTTTGCCTGACTTTCCGTTAAACCTGCCCATGCAATTTCAGGATCAGTAAACACGACTGCAGGAATTGCTAACGGTTCAAAAGCCACTTTATGCCCTGCAATCACTTCAACTGCAACTCTTCCTTCGTGCGAAGCTTTGTGCGCAAGCATCGGTTCGCCGACAATATCCCCAATTGCATAAATATCAGGATCATCTGTTCTCATTTGTTTATTAACATTTATCCAGCCGCGCTCGTTCACTTTAACTTTTGTGTTTTCTAATCCTAAACCTGATGTGTCGGGTTTTCTTCCGATAGACATTAAAACATAATCATAAGTTTTTTCAGAAGCTTTTCCTTCCTTATCCTCTATCTTCACTTTTATTCCATCTTTAACTTCATTCATTTCAACAACTTTTGAACTGAGCAATATGTTTTCAAATTTTTCTTTTAATCTTTTTGAAAGTTGAGACACAAGTTCTCGATCCGCTCCGGGTAAAAGTCCATCCAGCATTTCAACTACAGATACCTTTGAACCAAGCGCCTGGTAAACAGAGCCAAGTTCTAAACCAATGTAACCTCCACCAACTACCAAAAGTGATTTTGGAATCGCTGGAAGATCCAGAGCAGTTGTTGAATTAAGAAGTCGTTTACTTTTTATATTCAAAGAAGGAATGGTTGCTATCCTTGACCCGGTAGCAATTACAATTTTATCAAAAGAAAGCTCTTCTTCTTTTCCATCAGCTTTTTCAACCAAAATTGTTTTAGAATTTTTAAATACTGCCATTCCCTGAATAAAATTCACTTTCCGGAATTTAGCAACAGATCCAACACCGCTCGTTAGTTTTTCAACAACTTCATTTTTCCATTTGCGTAATTTATCAAGATCAATCTTGGGTTTTGAAAAATCTATTCCCCAGTTTTTAGCTTGCTCTGTTTCATCCAACAATTTTGCAACGTGCAGCAAAGCTTTTGAAGGAATGCACCCGCGGTATAGACAAACTCCACCAGGATTTTTTTCTTTATCAATCAAAGTAACATTCATTCCTAAATCAGCTGCAAGGAAAGCTGCAGCATATCCGCCGGGTCCTGCGCCAACAACAGCTATTTTAATATTTTGATTAGCCAAGTTTCTCCTGAAACAATAAAAGTAATGTTAAGTGATTTTGAGTCCTTATTTATTCCTTGGAACAATCCAGATATTATTTTCAATTTCTAATTTTATATCATCAATATAAACTGCTTTACCACTTCCGCCGGGACGAAAATCAGTAACTATATCAACGTGCTGAGCCGACTGATTAAGGATTCCTTTTGACTGAAAATCAGAAATCTTCTTCTTCCCTTCTTCAGAATTTGGATCATCAACAAAAGCTTCGGGATAGCTTTGCCCGATTGCAATATGAAGAGTTCCACCAACTTTTTCAACAAACAAAGGATGCTTTAAAACTTTATCCATTCCATTGTTCATACCAAGTGCAACTTCACCAAGCCTGTGGGAGCCCTTATCCGTTTCAATGATTTTTTTCAAAGCTTCATAACCCTGTTCAGAAGAATATTCTTTTATAACTCCGCCTTCAAATTTTAAATAGATTCCCTGGATATCCATTCCGCCCTGAAAAACGGGCAGGTCAACATATATTTCACCTTCAACAGAATTTGCATCAGGACTTGTAAATACTTCGCCGTCAGGGAAATTACATTCGCCGGTACATTTAATAATATTTCTTCCGGCAATATTGATCTTCAGCTCAAGTTCTTTTTTTGTTTTTGGATGAATTGTCTGAACTTTAATTTGGGAACTTTTATTTAATAATTGATAAATATCTTCTTCAACTTCATCAAGCAGACTAGGGTCAACTGTTGAAGCTTTAACAATAAAATCTGAATATTCTTTTAAAGTCATTCCTTCCAGATCAGCAAAACCTTGTGTTGGGAAGAGAGTTAAAACCCACGGTTTTGAAAGACGAATATCTTTCACTGGCGCATCAACTTTCATAACTTCCTGTGCAAGTTCTTCCTTAGAACCTTTAAGCAAATCAGGATTTGAAACACCAAGTATCTCAATATATTTTGTCATCGCTTTGTATCTCTCGATGTGCCATTGAGGGACTTTATTGATCTGTTCTGAACTTCCGTGAGTTGAAATTGAATTCCCCCATACTTTTCCGCGATCGTTGTCAGGTGCAACAATATTTATATCTGCAACTCCTCCAGCAGCAAAAATTTTATCCTGCAAAACGCTCATCAATGGCCAGCAGATGTTTTCACCTTTCACCATAATCACATCGTCTTTTTTTATTCCTCCCAGACTGTAATTCAATAAATAATCAGCCCATGTTTCAAGATTACTTTTTGCAATTTCGTACGACATTTTTTAATCCTGTTATGTTTTATTTTGATTTAAATTAAAAATTTCAATGGCTGTTCAAGTATTTCACAAACCCAGCGTAAAAACCTGATTGCGTCGGCACCATCGATGATTCTATGATCGTAAGAAAGAGAAAGTGGAAGCATCAGCCGCGGTTCAAAAACTCCGTAGCCGTTGTAAACCGGTTCGTAGTTTCCGCGTGAGACTCCAAGAATTGCAACTTCAGGTGAATTAACAATCGGTGTGAAATAAGTGCCGCCAATTCCGCCAAGGTTTGTAATTGTAATACATCCGCCCTGCATTTCTTCCAATGATAATTTTTTATTGCGGGCTTTTTCTGCAAGCTCATTCAACTCAGCAGAAATTTCATCCAGACTTTTATCATCAACATTTTTTATCACCGGAACAAGCAAACCATTTTCTGTATCAACTGCGACTCCGATGTTAAAATATTTTTTATAGATGATTTCTTTTTTATCCATATCAATACTGCTGTTGAACTGCGAAAATTTCTTTAATCCTTCTGCCATAACTTTTATAAGGATTGCAGTAACAGTAACCTTTGTGTCTTCATTTTTTGATTGCTGGTTTAATTCTTTTCTTGATTTTTCAAGCTGGGTAATATCTGCTTTATCAAACTGAGTTACGTGAGGAGTAACAGCCCACGCATAACTAAGATGAATCGCCGTCTTCTCCCGAATCTTACTCATTGAAACATGCTCAACCTTGCCGTACTTTGAAAAATCTGGTAAAGCTTCTTTCTTAATTCCGGCACCGATTGATTCTGTTCTGCCCTGGTTAAGTTTTTTAGCATAGGCTTTAACATCATCCATCGAAATTCTTCCTCCTGGTCCGCTGCCAGGAACAAGATTTATATCTACCCCAATCTCACGTGCAATTCTTCTAACAGAAGGTGCGGCTGGTGCTGAGCTTTTCAAAATAGGAGGCTGCTCATCGCGCTCACCGGGTTTCATCACATCAACCTTACCATTTGCTTTTTGTACCGTCTCAACAATTTTTTCTGTTTTTGTTTGAACAGGTTGGGAAGGTTTTTCTTTTTGTTGAACTTTAGTGACAGTCCCGGTCGATTCAACTTTTATTAGTACATCACCAACTTTTACTTTATCACCTGATTTAACATTCACTTCAACAATTTTACCCTGGACAGATGAAGGAACTTCAATAGTTGCTTTATCAGTTTCTATTTCAATAATTCCCTGTTCTTTTTCGATGTGATCGCCTTTTTTCACAAGAACATTTATCACATCAGCAGATTCAATATTTTCACCAAGATCAGGAACTTTGAATTCAACAATTTGACTGGTTCCAACATTTTCTTCAACTCCTATCTTCTTCTCAGCCTTTGCCTCTGTCTTACTTTCAACTGGGTTTTCAGTTTCCTTTTCAGGCTTGGCAGCTGCAGTTCCATTTTCGTCAACTTTAATAATTGCCTGACCTACTTTTACACTATCACCTTCTTTAACAAGAACTTCAACTATATCTCCAGAAACCGAAGATGGAACTTCAATAGTTGCTTTGTCAGTTTCTATTTCAATAATTCCCTGTTCTTTTTCGATGTGATCGCCTTTTTTCACAAGCACACTAATTATGTCTGCCGATTCAATATTTTCACCGAGTTCAGGTAGTTTAAATTCAGTTGCCATTATTTTCCTTAAATCAGGTTTTTCTAAGTTTAAATTTTATGAAATCATCGGATTCAACTTATCCGATTTAATCCTGAGTTCCTTTTTTGCTTTATCCAGAGTATTCTTTTTTATCTTTCCTTCTTTTTCAAGTGCACCAAGTGCTGCAAAAACAATATGCTTTGCATCTACTTCAAAAAAGTCGCGTAAAGCTTCGCGTGTTTCACTCCTTCCAAAACCATCAGTACCAAGCGAAATTAATCTTCCGGGCAGCCATTTTGAAATTGAATCAGGTAACGCTTTTACATAATCAGAAGCAGCAACAAAAATTCCTTTGTTCTCTTTAAATAAATCAGTTACGTATGGAGTTTTTTGTTTTTTGTCAGGATTTAAAGTGTTCCATCTTTCGACATCAAGAGCATCACGTCTTAATTCTTTATAACTTGTTACGCTGTAAACATCTGCAGCGACTCTGTAATCGGATTCCAGCATTTCCTGTGCTTTCAAAACTTCATTAAGAATAGTTCCACTGCCGAATAGATTAACAACAGCTTTTGTATTCTTCTTACTAGTTGGTTTGAATTTGTACATTCCTTTAAGAATTCCCTTCTCTGCTCCTTTTGGCATTTCAGGCATCGGGTAATTTTCATTCATCAAAGTGATGTAGTAGAAAATTCTTTCCTGGTCTTCGTACATTCTTTTTATTCCATCACGAATAATTACTGCAAGTTCAAATGCAAATGCCGGATCATAAGTAACAAGATTAGGAACAGTGTAGGCAAGCAAATGACTGTTGCCATCCTGATGCTGAAGTCCCTCACCGTTAAGCGTTGTTCTTCCTGCAGTTCCGCCGAGCATAAATCCTTTTACGCCTGCATCACCAGCTGCCCAAACGAGATCACCAACGCGCTGCAATCCGAACATCGAGTAATAAATAAAAAACGGAATCATATTTGTTCCGTGATTTAAATAAGAAGTTCCTGCGGCAATAAATGAAGACATCGAACCTGCTTCAGTAATTCCCTCTTCAAGAATTTGTCCGTTCTTTGCTTCTTTATAGTATAAAAGACTGGCAGCATCAACCGGTTCATAAAGCTGACCTGTGTGAGCATAAATTCCAACCTGCCTGAACAAAGCTTCCATTCCAAATGTTCTTGCCTCATCGGGAACAATTGGAACAATGTATTTTCCTACTTCTTTATCCTTTAAAAGTTTTGCAAGAATTCTAACAAACACCATCGTGCTTGAAACTTCTCTTCCTTCAGTTCCTGTATAGAATTCTTCAAAGAGAGATTCAGGCGGAGTTTTAATCGGACGGACATCTGTTTTTCTTGATGGTAAATATCCGCCAAGTGATTTTCTTCTTTCCTGCAGATATTTAATTTCTGGACTGTCATCATCAGGCCTGAAGAATGGATCACTGTGAATTTGTTCATCTGAAATTGGGATTCCGAATCTTGCACGGAACTCTTTCATTTCATCTTCATTAAGTTTTTTCTGCTGGTGTGTAATATTTTTTCCTTCGCCGCTTTCACCAAGCCCATAACCTTTAATTGTTTTTGCGAGAATAACTGTCGGCTGTCCGGTATGATTAACCGCAGCACTATAAGCGGCAAAAACTTTTTCAGGATCGTGACCGCCGCGACGCATTTTATGAAGCTGTTCATCAGTCATATCAGAAACCATTTCAAGAAGATCTTCATTAACGCCAAAGAAATGCTCACGCACATAAGCTCCGTTTTCAACAATGTATTTTTGATACTGTCCATCAACAACTTCACCCATACGTTTAATGAGTTTTCCATCTTTATCTTTTGCAAGAAGCGGATCCCAATCGTCACCCCAAATTACTTTTATTACATTCCAACCTGCACCTCTGAAAATCGCTTCAAGCTCCTGGATAATTTTTCCGTTTCCTCTTACAGGTCCGTCTAATCTTTGCAGGTTACAGTTTATTACAAAAATTAAATTATCAAGCTGCTCTCTCGATGCAAGCGTGATCGCACCTAATGCTTCCGGTTCATCGGTTTCACCATCACCTAAGAACGCCCAGACTTTTCCACCTTTCTCTTTCAATCCACGGTCTTCCATATAACGGTTAAAACGAGCCTGGTAAATTGCTGTAATCGGACCGAGTCCCATCGAGACAGTCGGGAATTCCCAGAAGTTCGGCATAAGCCACGGATGCGGATAAGAAGAAAGCCCGCCGTCTTTAGCCAGCTCTCTTCTGAAATTTTTTAACTGTTCTTTCGTAATTCTTCCTTCAAGATAAGCACGCGCATAAATTCCCGGCGATGCGTGTCCCTGTATATAAATATGATCGCCACCGTAACCATCTCCTTTGCCTTTAAAGAAATGATTGAAGCCAATTTCATACAAAGTTGCGGCACTTGCGTAAGTTGAAATGTGTCCGCCTATTCCGCTTTCCATTTTATTTGCGTAGACAACCATCGCCATAGCATTCCAGCGGATTAAACTTTTTATTCTTCTTTCAACTTCGCGGTTGCCTGTAAACGGCGGCTGCTTTTCTCTTGGTATTGTATTTATGTAAGGTGTGTTTGCAGAAAAAGGGAAATGAATGCCGGCTTTGTGTGCACGGATCTGAAGCTGCTGCAAAAGTTCTCTTACTCTTTCGGGTCCGCTGTTCTGCAAAACATAATCAAGCGAATAAAGCCACTCACGGGTTTCTATTTCTGTAACTTCAGGATCTTGTGTATTCTCATTAGCCATAAAGAATTCCTCTGATAGATTTCTGGTTTTAAATTCTCAAAAAGGAAATAACAAAATCCGGCTGAAAAAGCTTAAAAACGAAAAGAAATAGCAGGATTTTGAAGAAATTTGAGAAGTCAAATTAAGCTATTAACGGCTGAAATACAAGATTCCTGCTGTTGAACAAATCACAGGGTTGATTTTGAAATAAGAATTGCTTTCTTTCAGTTATCAGTTCAGGGAGTGTTTATGAAAACTGCAATTTTAGCTTTTCTTTTTTTGATTTTTTCGACTTCATTAGTTGCTCAAAATTTTTGGCAGCAATCGAATTTTCCTTCTTTCTATGATGGTGAAGTAACAAGCATTGCTTCTAAAAATGAGTTGGTCCTTGCATCAAGTTATCAGGATGGATTAGCTATTTCGACGGATACCGGGGAAAATTGGTTCGCTACTTCTCCAACAGAAAACTTCCAACCATATTCTGCAGTCGCAATTACTAATTCTGGTTATTTATTTGCTGTGGGAGGATCTGGTGGTTATCTATATCGCTCGACTGATATTGGTATTACCTGGTCACAATGTGCAGGAATTCAGTCACTTTATAATGGACCAGATATTACAATTGGAAACAATGAGAACATTTACGTTAGTAGCTACCAAGGAGTTCACAGATCAACTGATTTTGGTAATACCTGGACACTTCAAAACAACGGATTGATTATTGGTGGTTCATCACCATTCGTTCATATTAATAGTACCAGCAATGGAAATCTCGTAGCAGCAACACCTTCGGGTATTTTTAAATCTACAAATAATGCTGACTCCTGGTTTACAATAAGTTCAATTGGAGCAGTTAATGTTGCAATCAATTCACTCGGCTATGTTTATTCTAATAGATACAGAGAGGATCCGTACTACTCTACGGACACTCTTTACAGAACAACTAACAACGGTGTGTCATGGCAGAAATTAGATCGTGAAGTACACAGTTTTGTCTTTATTAATCCGGTAGATCAAGCAATAGTACTTGGCGATTACTCATATATTAAACACTATTCGATTTCTACTGACTATGGGATAACATGGAGTGATTTTTCTATTGATGGTTCTCCCATCAATATGTCATATAATGAAAATGGCAATTACTTCGTAGGAACAAATGATGTAGGTATATTAAAAACTAATACTTTAACTGGCTCCTGGCAACCTAGTAACACCGGATTCCCAGGATCTGTTACTAAAGTTTCTTCAGTCATTAGTAATAGCGGTAAAATATCCGCTGGTACAAGTACTTTCGGACTTTTTTCCTCCATCGATAATGGAAATTCTTTCACAAAAATTTACCCGGGCTTAAACTCAATAAATAAACTTTCTGTTACTTCTAATGGTTATATGTTTGCAATAAATGGGACTATAGTTAGATCGACTGATTTAGGAATTAACTGGTTTGACTATCCTCCGCCAGGGGTACTTTATGATCTGAATACATTTAGTCTTTGCACTTATGGAAACGTAATCCTTACTGGCGGACAAAGAAGTATGGAGGACGCTGAATTGGACAGGTCTTCAGATAATGGTGACAATTGGGATGAAGTCTTTTCTATAAACGGAAGTGCTTACCAAGATGAATACAAAATAATTGACTTAGAAATGAATTTTGACGGAGCAGTACTGGGTTGTGTCCAAAAACGTCATAATATTAATCCTCCGATGCCAACCTGGATTTATTCGTATGCTTTAATTCGATCTACAGATTTCGGATTAACCTGGAATTCATCAGATTTTATTTATGATAAGATAATTGATTTTGCCTGGAATTATTCAGGCGTGGTTTTCGCTATAACTTCTCAAGGATCGTTAAAATCTACTGATAATGGTTTATCCTGGAATTATACAACAGGTATTTTACCTTCGCTTGATCTGCGAAGCTTTGCAATAAGTTATGACGATATCATTTATGTAGGAACTGGAAATTCAGGAGTCATATATTCAGATGATAGTGGTAACTCCTGGAATTTATTAAATCAGGGAATGCAGGATACACTAATTAATTCAATTTACATTAGTCCTGATGGATTTCTTTTTGCGGGAACTGAACATAATGGGGTTTTACGAAGTATAAATCCTATTACTTTTGTAGAAAATCAAACAGGAACTTTCATTCAAACATATAACCTATTACAAAACTACCCAAACCCGTTTAACCCGACAACCAGTATGCAGTTTACAATAGGCAGTAGGCAATTTGTTTCATTAAAAGTTTACGATATTCTCGGAAGAGAAATAGAAACACTCGTCAACGAAGAAAAACCAGCAGGAGAATATGAAGTTGAGTTCGATGGAAGCAACCTGCCAAGCGGAATTTATTTTTACAGGTTGAAAGCGGGAGAGTTTACAGAAACGAGGAAGATGGTCTTACTTCGTTAAAACTTCGTAAGATAAATCCTCCTTCGCTTATCCGCCATGGCGGATAGGAGGATCAGTTTTGATAAAATGAAAAATCTATTATAAACAATGTGAGGTTATGCGAATATTAATAATTTTTCTATTGATTTTATTTTATCCTATAACTCTGGCTGCGCAATGGTATCAACAAAACAGCGGGACACAATTAAATTTGAACTCAATATTTTTTATTGATTCTAATGCTGGCTGGGCAGTAGGTGACTCAGGCATTATCTTAAATACAACCAATGGGGGAACTAACTGGACAAACCAATCAGGTGCAACATCTGATAACTTGAACTCTGTATATTTTGAAACCAGCAGTACTGGTTGGATTGTTGGAGAAAATGTCAGGATATTGAAATCAACTGACGGAGGAAGCAGCTGGAACTCACAAATAGCAAATCCTCCTTTCCCGGTTGATCTTCACTCAGTACAGTTTTTAGATTTAAATAACGGGTGGGCTTTGGGTCATTATATGTACTCATCAACAGGTTACGATAGTTATCTTATCAGAACTACAAACGGCGGAGCAAACTGGGAGAACAACCAGGGTTTTATGGATGAAAAATTATTCTCTGTTTTTTTCGTTGATAGTAATCTTGGCTTCGTTTCAGGATCAGAGATTGCCAGGACAACAGATGGAGGTGCAAACTGGAGTACAGTATTCAGTTTATCTATGAATGAATTTTATTCGGTTTATTTCATTAATTCCACAACAGGCTGGATTGCCGGAAAGAATTCATTACAGTCAAAAGGATTGATATACAAAACAACCGATAGTGGTTTGAACTGGTCGCTGCTTAGAAGCGATACATTAAAAACTTACACTTCTGTTTTCTTTGTTGATGGAAATAACGGTTGGGTTTCGGGTCAGTCGGGGGACATTCTATTTACTTCAGATGGTGGAACCAACTGGTCATCACAGACAAGTGGAACAACTTCTAATTTAAATTCAATATATTTTGTCAACAATCTTACCGGTTGGGCTGTAGGAGACAACGGAACTATTTTAAATACAATTAATGGGGGAACACCTGTTGAATTAGTTTCATTTACCGCAATTGCAAATGCGAATGAAATAACTTTAACTTGGTCAACTGCAAGTGAAACTAACAACCAGGGGTTTGAGATTCAAAGATTACAAAATTACAGGATTGCAAAATTACAAGATTGGGAAAACATAGGTTATGTCGCGGGATTTGGAACAACAACAGAAAGACACAATTATTCATTTACAGATTGCGACGTCATTCAGGGTAGTTATCAATACAGACTAAAACAAATAGACTTCGACGGCACATTTGAATACTCACAGGTAGTTGAAGCGGTGATTCCATTAGCCACTGAATTTTCGCTATTACAAAATTATCCTAACCCTTTTAATCCAAGTACCCGTTTGCAATATACAATTGGCAACAGGCAATTTGTTTCGTTAAAAGTTTATGATTTTCTCGGTAGAGAGGTTGCAACTCTTGTTAACCAAGACAGACCAGCAGGAAGTTATGAAGTTGGGTTTGATGGAAGCAATTTAACAAGCGGAATTTATTTTTACAGGCTAAAATCAGGAGAATTCACCGAAACGAGGAAGATGGTTTTATTGCGATAAAGCATTATTGGACTGGCTCCATTGAAATAGAGACTCCGGATCAAGTCCGGAATGACGTTACCCTACTTCAAATATTTCTCGTACCAGCTTTTCCTCATCTCGTCGACTTCCTTTCGGTATTTCTTCATAAAATGATCACCGCCTTCCAGCATAACAAGACGAAAAGGAATTTTATATTCTAATAATTTATAAGAAAGATCAAGTGAATCGTGCGGTAAAACTCTATCGTCGTTCGTTCCGTGAATCATTAATATTGGAGTAGTTTTAGAAAGCTTGTCAGCAAACTTCACAATCGAACGGCTGTCGCATTTTTCATAGAATTCTTCACCTTTGTATTCACCTAAAGTTGCTTCAAACAATCTTCGCATAAAAGGACTTTCATCGGAACTGCATCTTAAATTTGCAATTCCTCCACTCACAATTGCACATTTGAACCCGCCTGCCGGATAGACAGGATTGTGGTTCCTGGTTAAAGCAAGATAAGTCATCATTCCTCCGCGACTCCAGCCTTCAATTCCCCATTTTTCTTTATATGCAAAATCAAATTCATCAGCAAGCGGAATGAGATTTAATACATCGTTTACATCATTTCCACCGAATTCATCTTTTCCTTCACCGCCATCATTTCCCCGATACTGCGATGCAAAAACAACATATCCCCAGCTTGCAAGTTGTCCATAAATTCCTCTTGCAGTAAACGAATCAATTGCTCCCCTGTCGCTATATCCACCCCGGTTCCAGATTACACAAGGGTATTTTTCCGATTGTCCGCCGTGGCGGATTGGATATGCGACATATCCTATAACTTTCAATCCATCCGAAAGATATGTGATTTTTTCAACAACGGTATTCTCAATAACTTCCTTTCCCCATCCGCTGATTATCATTTTTTCCTGTGATTGATTGAGCCTGACCGGATTTCGTTCCAGAATTTTTGAACTACCTGATGCCATAAAAAAATTTCGTTTGATTATATTAGTCTGTTACAAATATCGGGATTTATTAGAATGGCACAAAAGAAAAAGCAATCAACAACTGAAAAACAGAATACTGAACAAAAGGAAAAATCCTCCACACCGAAATATGGAATTGTTGCTGTCGTAATAATTATAGCCGGGTTTTTCATTTATAACAATTTTCTTAAAAATGATTCTTCAAAAATGCAATACCACAAATTTAATAAAGAAGGTGAGCTTACAATTTCTGATTCGCTTGGAAATGATAAAACAAAAATCGATATCGAAATTGCAGATGATGATTATTCGCGCCAGCTTGGTTTGATGAACAGAAAGGATATGAAACAAAACCAGGGAATGCTATTTATTTTTGACCAGGAAACAATGCAGTCATTCTGGATGTTGAATACTTTATTTTCTCTCGATATGATTTTTATTAATAAAGACAACCAGATTGTAACCATTCATAAAAACACGACTCCGCTATCACAACAAAGCTATCCATCTACAAAACCAGCTTTATTCGTTCTTGAAGTTGTCGGAGGGTTTTCAGACAATCACAATATTAAAGAAGGTGATGTGGTTCATTGGATTGAATCCAAATAAAGATGGAGATAACGAATAGTTCAAGTTCATGAACAAGTTCAAGGAAGTAAAACATTAACGAACTATCAATTGGTCTCACTCTTGAACTTGCTCTTGCATCAACCGTAAAGTTCATCTTCAACAAGTTCGCAAATAATGTGTGCAACAGTGATGTGTCCTTCCTGGATTCTTTGAACATTTGAAGAAGGAATTATTAAAGGAAGATCGACAAACTCTATTAGCTTTCCTCCGTTTCCGCCAAGTAAACCTATAACTTTCATTTCTTTTTTGTGTGCAGAATGAACAGCTTTCACAATATTTCCGGAATTTCCGCTTGTTGAGATTGCGAGTAAAACATCATCTTTATTTCCCAGGCCTTCAATATTGCGGGCAAAAATATTTTCAAAACCAATATCGTTCCCACCGGCTGTAAGATTAGAAGTGTCTGTTGTCAAAGCAATTGCAGGTAAAGCAGGTCTTTCAATATGATGACCGAGGCGGATCATTAATTCTGTTGCAATGTGCTGGCAATCTGCTGCACTGCCGCCGTTTCCACAAAGCAGGAGCTTGTTCCCGTTTTTAAAAGTTTCAGATAAGAGATCAACTGCTTTTAAAATATCTCCTTTACATTCATTAAGAATTTTCTTTTTAGTTTCTGCACTTTCGTTTAGTGAGTCAGAAATAAATTTCTCTTTATCCATCGATTTTCTTTTTTAAATAATTACAAATTAAATGAGAGGAAGGCATTAGACGGAAACGGGATTTTTGATATGAACTGCCGCAGCGAAATCTCTTATCATATCCCAGTTGTTTTCGTTCTCAAAAAAATTGCCGGTTACAACTATGCTTGCACCATTTTCAACTTTATTACGCGCGGCCTGTGGAGTTTTGATTCCGCCTCCAACAATTATAGGAATGCTGCAAACATCGGAAACTGCTTTAACCATTTCGTCAGGAACAGATTCAATAGCTCCGGAACCAGCTTCAAGATAGACTAATTTCATTCCAAGATATTCTGAAGCTAAAGCTGTAGCAGCAGCAATTTCAGGTTTGTTTCTTGGAACAGGCATGCTGCCGCTCATATAAACAGCAGTTGTCGTTTGTCCAGACTCAACCAAAACATATCCGGTAGAGATTGGTTCAATGCCAGCTTTTTTTATTAATGGTGCAGCAATTACATGTTTGCCAATTAAATGATCAGCATTTCTTCCACTCACAACTGATAAAAATAAAATCGCATCTGCAACGGGAGAAACCTGGTTTACACCACCGGGGAAAATAATTGCAGGCAGAGTCGTATTTGTTTTTACTGTTTCAATGAAGGATTCAAAGTTATCACTCATCATCAGGCTGCCGCCAATCAGGAAAGCATCTACCCCGGATTTTTCACAATGTTTTAAAAATCCGAGCAACCGGGAAGAAGGAAGCTTATCAGGGTCAAGCAGAACAAGATAAGCAGCGCCTTTGAATTGGATCGTATTTAATAGGTTTTCGTAAATACTCATATATGGTAGTGATCCCGATTTATCGGGATTGAAATATATAAAAAATGGATTTTATAAGAAAGAAATTTTAAAACACTCCTATGTATTAAAATGCTACTAACAATTTTAATAATATGTTAATAATCAAAAAGACGAATTAAATTTTATCTGAATGAAATAATTGTTATAATTCTCCGAACATCATAACCGGTTTAATATAAAAAATGATGGTTCTCAAAAAATCTTCGAAATGGCACTGAAAATGGGGAAAATTATATCAATTGCTGTACCCAAAGGTGGCGTTGGTAAAACCACAACAGCTATAAATCTTGCTGTTTCATTCGCTAAGTTAAATTATAAAACATTATTAATTGATGCTGACCCCTCCGGATCCTGTTCATTAGGGCTTGGGTTTTCTGCAACAAGTTTTGATAAAGATATTTTTTCTGTGTTGCAATACTCAAACACAATTAAGCAGGCGACTCAGAAAACAAACATTCCTCAAATGGATTTTATTCCAATCAGGAATTTAGATTATGCAGATGAAGTAAGATTAAATAAAATCTCAAGTAATGAAAGATTACTAAACAATATTCTAAAACCAGAAACTTATAACTATGAGTTTATTATTATTGATTCACCTCCATATCTCGTTGGAATAACTAACTCAATATTGATTGCTTCTGATTCGGTGATTGTTCCTATCATCCCGGGTAAATTTTCGCTCGAAGCAGTTGAAAAAATTATTAAGCATATTAAGCAGATCAAAAAAAATCATAATAACAATATTAAAGTTGAAGGAATACTTTTAACTATCTACGAATTTAACACCCATTTATCTTTTGAAACCAAAAAAGAATTGTTTAAAAAGTATCCCGAACTTATTTTTAACACTTCAATCCCGAAAGATAATTCTGTCGGTGAGGCAACATTAAAAAATAAGCCGGTAGTTATCTTTGATCCAGAGGCAAAAGCATCGAGAGCATATCAAAATCTTGCGAAAGAAATTTTGCAGAAAAGAGATATGCTGATCTCAGATGCATTATAAAAATTTAAGGAAAGTGAAATGAACAAAATTACTATTTATGAAAAACCAACCTGCACAACCTGCAGAAAAGTTGTTAAGGCTCTTGATGAAGCAGGTGTAGATTTTAAAAGAGTAAATTATTACATCAAACCATTTACAAAAACAAAGCTGCAAAACCTGCTTAAGAAAATGAAGATGAAACCAACAGAACTGTTAAGAAAAAATGAGCAGGCTTATAAAGATCTGGATATGAAAAATAAAAAATACACTGAAGCCCAGGTTTTAGATTTGATGATCAAGAATCCAGATCTGGTTCAAAGACCGATTATTGAGAAGGATGAGAAAGCAATTCTTGCCCGTCCGCCGGAGAGATTGAAAGAAATTTTATAAACTATTCAATCAATATATTTTTCTTTTATAAACAATTCTTGTAATATTTTCAGGAACCCAGTCATCATTATGCCAGTTTTCGTTTTGGACAGAAATAATATTTTCAAACTTGTCCCTTTTAATCATATACCATTCCCCCGAAAGGCTGTTCTTATAATTATAGAATCTTGTACAACCTGTTAAATACCCCTAGGGGTCGTATTCGTATGAATCAATTCCACTACCTTCCAATGAATCAACTTCACCTTTAACAATTTTATTCACATATTTAGTCGAATCAATAGATCCTTTAGAATTATAATAATACATCCATTCATCATTTCTTGTAAATCGGTCTTCTCTATACTTGGCTATCTTAATTTCTTCAAACAATTTTCCAAAATTGTTGTAATAATAATTATTTACATACCTATAGGAAGTATCAGAATTTTCAAACATATAACAGAAGCATTCCATCAAATTGTTTTCTTCATCAAATTTCCAAAGATATTTAACGCTGTCAATGAAATTTGTTTCTGGCAGGTATTCAACCCGCTCAATCAGCAATTTATTGGAATTATATTTATACTTAATCAAGTTTGGTTGAGTGAATTTAGTATATTTTATATTCTCAAATTTATATCCAACTAATTTTCTATCTTTGTAGTCATAACTTCTAAGCCATTCTCTCCTCCAAGACTTTTTCAAACTGTCAAGGGTTTCACCAACTTCTTTAGTAATCAACCCATTATTATCAAATTCATTTTTAATAATTAGGCTATCATCAAATTGCTTTTGATACCTTATGAAATTTATCTGTTCAACTTTATTCAAAGAATTATAGCTAACATCAGTTATTTGGTGAGTTACCCAATTACTATCTTTATACGCTTCAGCAATAACAGTCTTTATTCTATTAAACTTATCATAAATAAATGATCTTCTATAATCATTAAAATCCCTAAAATGGCTTTTCTCGTGAAAATATATTGTATCTATCACAAATAACGAATCGGCACAAAGCTGGTCTATCTTTGTGTAAAATAAATCAATTGTACTGCTTAAAAGATTATAAACATCATAAGTACTTGTTTGTAGATGAGAAAATAAATTATTCTCCGGCTCTTCACGAAAAATCTTGTAATCTGAATTAATATTTATATTTCCTTCAACAAGCTGTTGGCAGAATAATAACCCAGAACTTGATAAAAAAAGCAGTAATATTGGGATTACTAACTTCGAATGGTTTTTATGTTTTCTCATAATTTATACCCCTTGTATAAAAAAATGTCCCCCCTCTTCCTTTCAAAGAAAGAAAGAGTTTTGCGGGGGACCCTTGGGTGAGGGACTCAATTTTAATCATTCTTTCTTTCTTATGCAAGTTTTTGTGTTTAATTCTCTTTTAATAAGCATTCTTTGGCTTTCAGCAATTCATCTGTTTTACTTTTTTCAAGCTTAGGATAAGCCGGTTTCAGCTTTTTCATTGTTTCAACAATAACCTGTGATACTGCGAGTCTTGCAAACCACTTTTTATCAGCTGGTATTATATACCATGGAGAATGTTTTTTGCTTGTTGCACTAATTGCTTCCTGGTATGCCTTCTGGTATTCATTCCAGAATTTTCTTTCTTCAATATCACCCATAGAAAATTTCCAGTTTTTTGCAGTATCGTCTATTCTTTTCAAAAATCTTTTTTTCTGTTCATCTTTCGAAACGTGAAGAAAGAATTTTAGGATTATCATTCCGTTTTCATAAAGATATTTTTCAAAATCATTGATCTGTTTGTATCTCAGGTCCCAGATTTTACTAATTTTAAATTTATCAGGAAGTTTTTGATCTTTAATCAGGTTATGAACCCGGACAATCAAAACTTCTTCATAATGGGAACGGTTAAAAATTCCAATTCGTCCTCTTTCAGGAAGAGCTTTGTTTATTCTCCACAAGTAACCATGATCTAATTCAGTAGTTGAGGGCTGTTTAAAACTAGTTACCTTTGTCCCCTGCGGATTTAGTCCGCTCATAACATGTTTGATTGTACCGTCTTTCCCTGCAGCATCCATTGCCTGGAAAACCAGCAGCATAGAATATTTATCCTGTGCATAAAGTTTATCCTGTAGTTCAGCCATTTTATCAATGTTCTTTTTAAGCAATTTCGCAACATCAGATTTTGAAGGAAATCCTCCCGTAAAAGAAGTGTCTATTTTTGAAAGCTGAATTTTGCTGCCTGGATTTGCTAAAATTTTTGTTGTATCCATCTGAATATTGTTTTGTTAATGATATTTAAACATAAATATTATTTAATGTAAAGAAACTGACTAAAGAAAAAAGGGCTAATTTTCATTAGCCCTTTTGCAACGTACAGATGTTTTTATGTGTTGGTTTGGGTTTAAGACTTATCTGGTTCTGAAACAAAAACCGTTCTGTTAAAAACATTAAAAATAATTGTATGGGCAACCCGTAGTAGTTTTGGTAATGAGTAAACTTTTTCTACCTGGTTTTCAGTTACTTTTTCAAGTATATGTTTTAAGCGTTGCAGATCCCTATGAAATCGTTTTATAAAAATTAATTTCAAAGGAATAAGTAACAATGTAATAAAGGGATTTGCATTAATACAAACCGAATATGTAAAGAGCGTATCCTTTTCAACATTCTGCACTTTTCTATATCCAGTTAATCCGGGAATGCCTTTAAATATTCTGAAAGCATAACCGGAGTTGTGAACATATTTTGTAACAATGGCTTTTATCTTAAAAGTTTTTCCGAATAAATTAAGTAATTCATTTTGCACAGATGTCAAATCAGTATATCCTTTGGTTGATTGAGCCATCGAGATGACGCCGCTTCTCCAGTAAATATCGTTTTCAACGTCAGCTATGTAGTCGAAAACTGCTTCGGAGTTTCTTTTAATTAATATTTTTGAAATTAATTCTGTTTTCATAATTATATAGTGATTAATCCACACACCAAAATTATTGTGCGGAATTATAATTGTGAATAGAACCAAGGTTCTAATTTTATATAATCTTAAACAACCAGGTAGAAAATGTGACGGAAATATTTTACTTATTTCTGAGTTATACGTTCCTTCAGCGCTTTCGCAACAGCCTGGGATTTTGAGTGAACGTGGAGTTTATCATAAATATTCCTGATGTGGGCACGAATTGTATAAGTACTTAAAAACATTTTTTCAGCAATCATTTTATTATCGAATCCCTGGATCAGCATATCAAGTACTTCAATTTCACGTGGAGTTAAATTATATTCAGCCCTGGGTGGAGGTAAATGTTTCTTAAACATTTCAAGAACCTTTCGGGCAATATGTGGAGACATTGGAGATGAGCCTGCGAAAGCCTGTTCAACGATATCAAGAACGCGGTTTGGCATTACAGGTTTTGAAATGTAGCCGCAAGCGCCAGCACAAATTGCCTGGAATACATTTTCATCATCTTCAAAAACGGAAAGAATAACAATCTGAACATTTGGGTGTTCGGCTTTTAGTTTGTTGGTCGCTTCAATTCCGGAAATGCCTGGAAGTTCAATATCCATTAGTACAACATCGGGTTTTGTATCTTCAAAAGAATCCATCAATTCTTCTGCTGATTCATACGACCCAACAACTTCGAGTGCAGGTGATGCCTTCAAAACATAGGTTGTTCCTACTCTCAAATCCTTATTATCTTCTACAATTGCAACAGATATTGCCATTAAACCAATCTTACTAATAAAAGGGATAACAATTTCAGAAATGATGTTTTTATAATCTATAGTTCAAATGAACTATTTTAAACTTTAAATGATAAAACAACCGTTGTCCCTTCGTTCTTTTCAGAACTAATTTCCAAATCAGCTTTCAAACTTGCTGCCCGCCGTTTTATGTTAACAAGTCCGTGACCGGAATATTTTTCATCTTTATTAAATCCTTTACCGTTATCTTTAATTACAATTCGCATCAGATGTCCGTCATACAAAGCAATTAACTTTAGCTCAGTGCAGCAGGAATGTTTAATCGAATTCATCAAAACTTCTTTCAATAACATCCATAAATCTCTTCTTATTTCAGGAGACAGGTTTTCAGTTGAAAGTATTTGTTCATCAGGAATATCGAATTCAAGCTTTATATTTTTTGCCCTGCAGCTAACAACAATTGAATCACGAATTTTAATTAGAAGGTTTTGAATCGTTTCCACTTTGGGATTTATAGCCCAAATTATTTCCCGGATAGAAACAACTGATTCCTGTGAAAGATTAATTATTCTGTCAAGAAGTTCATGGGGAGGACTTTTCTTTTCCTGGTTTTCCTGTTGAATAATATTTCCGAACATTGCTATGCTGCTAAGATTAGAAGCAAGTTCGTCATGAAGATCAGACGCAATTCTGGTACGAAGTCTTTCTATTTTTAACAAACTGTTAACCCGGTACTGATAAATCGAATATACAATAAGACCGAATAATAGCACACTCAAAATAATGAACCACCATCTTTGCCAGAAAGGTGGAATGATATAAACCGTTAGACTATCTTTTTTTTCAATCCAGTTTTTCCCATCCAGTGAGGCTTTAATATGAAAAGTATAAGTTCCCGGGTCAAGGTTTGTATAGTATGCAGTTCTTCTCTTATCTGATATAACCCAGTTATTATCTAAGCCTTTAAGTCTGTAAGCATAACGAATTTTATCAGGACGCGAAGCACTTAATGCTGCAAAATCAATTGAGAAAGTATTATCAGTATAATTTAGTTCAACATAATTAACGCTTGAGACATCTTTACCCAATTTCAACGGCTGATCAAAAATATTGAAACCAAGAACAACCAGGGAAGGATTAAAATCCGGTTCATTTGAAATTGAAGGATAAAAAAATGTAACACCATTTTTACCGCCGAACATTAATTTCCCATCACTGCCTTTGCTAGCTGCATTTACGAATTGTGTGTTCCCTATTCCATCTGTATAATCGTAATTTATAATTTGCAGGTTATTTGGATTGTAGCAGGTTAAACCTTTAGAAGTGCTTAGCCAGAAATTATTCCTGTCATCAATAAGAATTGCAGTAATAGCATTATCAGCTAAACCATCTTTATCCGATATATAATCGAACTTTTTTGTTAAAGGATTGAATTTGTTTAAACCGCCCCCCGCTGTTCCTATCCAGATCATTCCTTCCTGATCTTCGGTAATACAGTTAATGCTGTTGCTGCTTATTGAACCAGTATCTGCCGGATCGAATTTGAAACTAAAAAATTTATCAAAATTTCTAAGATAGATATGCAAACCTCCTGCGGCGGTTCCAATGTACATTGTTCCGTTCTTTGAGACAAACAGACATGTTATAATTTGATCATTTAAACCATTTGAGTGGTCCGGGTTCGAAAGATATTGTTTAAATATCCCCGTTTTTCTATCCATCCGGTTTAAACCACCTCCCCAGGTTCCAACCCAAAGATAACCCGAACTATCTTCACACAATGTACTGACATCATTAAAACTTAATGTAGTGCTGTCACCTTTTGTGCTTTTATAAATTTTAAAGTCTTGATTTTTCCTGTCGTACCTTGCCAGACCATTGTATGTTCCAAACCAAAGTTGTTTATCGCTGTCTTCCATCATGCAAAGAACGATATCATTGGGCAAACTATTTTTTTCAGCTGTATTATAATATGTTTTATAGTTTTTAGTAGATGGATTATAACGATTTAAACCACCATTCCATGTTCCTATCCAGATTATTCCATCCGAGTCCTCAAGAACCGAATGCACATCATCAGAAGAAAGACTGTTTGGAAAGTTTTCAATGTGTCTTAAAGTTTTAAATACCTGGCTGCCCGGTTGAAATTTATCTACACCTTTATCAGTTCCAAGCCATATTATTCCGGAACGATCTTCACATAGAGCGGGGACCCAATCATTACTCAGGCTATAAGGATCCAATGGATTATACAAAAAATGATAGAACTTATTTTCACTTTTATTAAACTCGTTCAACCCTCCATCATGAGTGCCAAGCCAAAGGTTACCATGTTCATCTTCTATTATAGATAAGACATAATCATAATCAATTGAATATTTATTGTCAGGATCATTTACAAAATATTTGTATTTGCCGGTACCCGGGTTAAACCTGATTAAACCATCACCACTGGTTGCCAGCCAGAAAACTCCTTCTCTGTCTTCAAAAACGACTTTAATTTTATTTGAAACATATCTTAATTTTTTAGGGTGATTTTCAAAAGTATATGTCCTTATTATTTTACCGCTGGATGGGTCAAACTTGATAAGACCAGCTCCCCAGGTTGCAAGCCAGAGCATTCCGTTTTTATCCTGGTGAATTGAATTCACAGCATTATTTATGAGAGAGGTTATTTCATCACTTAGAAAATGAGTGAATTTTTTATTTTTAACATCATATTTATCAAGTCCTGCAGATGTTCCAATCCAGATATTTCCTTTATTGTCTTCTAACAAATCCCAGATTCGGTCATTGATTAGTGAATTAGAATTACCTGGTTCATTCCTGTGATTAATAAAAATTTTCTTGTCTCTGTCAAATTCAAAAATGCCGCCGCTGTGTGTACCAACCCAGATAGTCCTGTCTTTTGCTTCGAGTAGAGACTGCACCCAGTTATCTGAAAGGGAAAGAGAATCAAAAGGAATGTTTTTATAGACAGTAAAATTATATCCATCATACTTGTTTAATCCGTTCTGCGTTCCAAACCACATAAACCCATAACTGTCCTGCATTATACAATAAACTGTTGAGTGGGAAAGTCCATCATTTGTTGAAATGTGTTCGAACTGAATTTCTTTTTTCTGAGCAAAAAGAGAAACTGCTGAAACCAAAATTAGTATAAAACTAAACCCAAGTTTTAAGCTGATTTGATTTATAATTTTTATCAATTATTTAAAGTAAGTTTTTTGTGCTGAGTAAATAAATCTAAATTGGTGGTACTAAAATGTAAAACTGTTATAACAGTAATGCAACGCTTATAAAATTAACTGGTGCCGGGTTTTATGATAAAAAAAGAGAGTAAATAAATTTGTTTAATTGTTATATTGTTACTTGAAATTATTTTTCTGATTTAAAGGATAAATTAAATGATCAGCAAAGATTTATTAGACATACTCTGCTGCCCTGAAACAAAGGCCGACCTTGTTCTTGACGGAGAAACACTTGTTTCAACTGATAAAAAAACCCGTCGGCGTTATAGAATCGAAGACGATATTCCTATAATGCTAATTGAAGAATCAGAACAGCTTAATATGGAAGAATGGACTGATATAATGAAACGTCACGGAAAAAATATTGAGTAAACTTTATTATTTCTATTTCACTTTATAACATAAGAACCCAAAAGAATATGGACCCAATAAATATTATTATCCTTTTAAATATAGTTGCAACTTTCGGTGCGAATGTTTCTGGAGCACAGCGCGGGTTAAAATCCAAAGTGATGGTTGCGAAAGATAAACCAAAAACTTACCTGCAGAAATTGCCGCTAATTCTTTCAGCATTAACTATTATTACTTTAATCATTGCTACTTTCCAAATTGGGACTCTGGAATATGTTGAAAAACTAAATCCTGTTCGATATACAGGACTTATTATTTACCTGACTTTTTCATGGTTTCAAATCTGGGCTTTCAGGACTCTCGGGGAAAATTATTCTCAGGATATTATGATAAAAAAAGATCACCAATTGGTGACAAAAGGTCCATTTAAACTAATCAGGCATCCCCAATATCTCTGCCAGATTCTTCTTGATCTTGGAGCATCAGCAGCTACACTTGGTTATCTTGTTTTTGCCTTAACAATTGTTGAAATTCCTTTTATTATTATGCGTGCAATCGTAGAAGAAAAAATGATGGAGAAGTATTTTGGAAACAGCTTTAGTGATTATAAAAAGAGAACCGGGTTTATTATTCCTTTTATTGGTTAACATTCCTTGATTAGATGATAATTCGATTTACAATTTTATTATTGTTCCTTCTTTCAATTCCTCTCATTTCCCAGAACAATGTTGCCGTTGTTACAGAGAAAGGGACAAAATATGTTCCTGCTTATATCAGGGAAGGCACTGTATATTTTTCCTTAAATGATTTTGCTGAAGCTCTTTCAATTAATTCTTACTACAACAAAAGCAACGGAAAAATTGAACTAAAGTTTGCCAATTATCTTTTCAAAGCTTCAATAAAAAATCCCTATTTAATAGTTACTCCTCGTTCTACCGGAATTTCAAGAATATACCAGATACCAACATCGTCTTTTTACATAGATGAAAAAATTTTCATCCCGGTTCTTTACAGTCTTGAACCTCTTCAGGTAGTTTTTGGGAAAAAATTAAAGTTTGAAAAGCCGAACAAACTTCTGATCGGCGAAGGAATTACAGCTCCTTCAGATAATAAATGGATGTATGATAATCCAGATGTTCCAACAGGAACGGGATTCGACATTAATGGAATCACAATTACGGAAAAAGCAAACGGTACTTTAATACGCGTACAATCCAATAAAATAATTCCATCATATTACAGTTCCTTTAAAGATGGAATTCTCTCAATCATTTTCAGAAAGGTAAATGCTGATCCGTTCAAAACAACAAAAGAAAACTTAAACGGACTAATTCAGAAAATAGAAACTAAAAACATCGGACCTGATACTGAATTTAAATTTAAAGTCGGAGAAGATTATTCTACTAATGAAGTAATGAATGTACAGAATAGTAACGATATTCTTATTACAATCCACAACAAAATTTTTACAAATAATGAAAGCACGGAGAAATATAAAGATAAATGGAAGTTTGATGTTATTGTCATTGATGCAGGACATGGTGGCAAAGATCCGGGCGCAATCGGAATTGGAAATCTGAAAGAGAAAGATGTTAATCTTGCAATTGCACTTGAGCTTGGCAAACTGATTGAAAAAGAAATGAAAGATGTAAAGATAATATATACAAGAAAAACAGATACGTTTATTGATTTATACAAACGTGGAAAAATTGCAAACGAGAATAATGGTAATCTTTTTATTTCAATACACTGCAACTCAACAAAAGAAAAACCAACCAAGAGTAATGGTACCGAAGTTTATTTATTAAGACCCGGAAGAACTGAAGAAGCAATTGAAATAGCAGAAAGAGAAAACAGTGTTATTAATTACGAGGAAAACCCTAACCGTTATGAAAAGCTGACTGATGAGAATTTTATTCTTGTGAGCATGGCTCATTCTTCTTATATGAAGTATTCCGAAAAGTTTGCCGAATTGCTGCACAAAGATTTTTCAGAAAACCTTAAGCTTTCATCACGAGGAGTAAAACAGGCTGGTTTTTATGTTTTGGTCGGGGCATCAATGCCCAGTGTTTTAATTGAAACTGGTTTTATCTCAAATAAAAATGATGCTGCTTTTTTAAAGAACAAAAAAGGGCAACAACAAATGGCGCAATCAATATTTAATGGTATAAAGACATACCGTAGTTTCTACGAAAAAGAGATGAAAGCAGAACTTTAGCCCTTCTTTTGTTCAATATTACACTTTTTCGGTGTGATTGATGTCATCCAAAACTTGAATCCTTCATAAACAACCTACATCTTACCAGTTGTAATTTTCATTCACAATACAAAAGAAACAATGAAAAATATAATCGAAGGAACTGATTTTAATTTTGATCAGGAAGTATTGAAATCGGAAACTCCTGTACTCGTGGATTTCTGGGCACCATGGTGCGGACCTTGCAAAATGATCGCACCTGTTGTTGAAGAATTAGCTACTGAGTACGAGGGAAAATTAAAAGTAGTAAAACTAAATACTGACGAAAACCAGGCAGTTGCAATTAAATATGGAATTAGAAGTATTCCAACACTCGGAATATTTAAAGACGGACAGGTTGTTGATGCTGTAATCGGTGCTGTGCCCAAGAAACATCTTGAGGATAAAATCCAACCGTATATTGCAACGGTTAATTAACAGTAACCGGTTAGTAATTAAAGGCGAGTTAAACTCGCCTTTTTTATTTTGATAAAATTTCTACATCACCACCGGAAGTATGAGCAGATAATTTTTCCCCTCCTTCATTTAGATCAGCAATAAGCTTTGAGTGAGACATTTTGGTAACATTGCTCATTGTGTATGAGCAGGAAACATCACCGCCTGATGTTGAAAGTTCCATTGAAGCATTAAAATCTTCAGGTAGTTTTACTGTAATGTCTCCACCAGATGTCGAAAGATCTATTCCCATATTTGTTCCTCTATAATTAAGAGATATATCTCCGCCGGAGGTATTTGCATCTATTTTAGTGTCTGTTCCCTGCAGATCAATATCACCCCCGGATGTTGAAATATTAAGAATCCCGTTAAATCCTTTTCCATCAACATCACCGCCTGAAGTGTTTAGTTTAGCACTTCCACTAATCCCGGTATAACTAATATCACCGCCAGATGTGTTAATATCTGAATTATAATTTGACGGAACCATTACCTCAACTTTTAATTTTATATTATGAAACCAGTTCATCCCGGAATCTTTTTTCTTACTCATTATTTCGACTCCATTATCAGTGTTTTTAAATTCAAACTCCAGTTTCTCTTCAGCATTTTCATTACCCAGAATTTTTATATATACTTCATTTTTATCCCAGGAACTTAGCAACACATCTCCACCAGAAACTTTCACCACAACTGTTTTTCCCTCAGATGTCGGAAATGTTTTTTCTTTAATAAGTTTCAGATCGTCATGATTAAAATTAAGAACAGACGAAAAAATTAAATGGTTTGCGAATAACAAAACTGCCAAAACTATATACAGTTTTTGTGTATAATTTTTCATAATTACCTCAATTGTTTTTCTATTTGACTTTGGTATAACTCAAAAAGTTACTTCCCCTCACCTAAATTTTAAGGAATTAGTCCGTTCAAATATGTAATTTTATGATAACTGGTCGTATTTTAGTATTGAATGAACTAAACGAACTTATTATTCTCTCTTTAAATATTAATTAATGATTTTAATTGGATAAAAAATGAAAAACAGATTACAAATAATTTATATTCTCTTTGGCATGCTTATAGGATATTATTCTTTTGAAAATTTTATAAATAAGCCTCTGAAAACAGAAAAAGTATCGGAAGCATACAATGCACTTACTTTTTGGGCACAAGTAAGAGCTTATCCCGGTAAAGAAATACCTGAAGGAAAATTCATTTCAGCTTACGAAAATAAGGAGGCTATTAAACTTGATAAATCAAATACTTTAACAGATCCTACACCATGGACGATGATTGGTCCGCATAATACTGGCGGAAGAACAATTGCCCTGGCATTTAATCCTCAAAACCCGAACACAATTTATGCTGGTTCTGCAAGTGGTGGTTTGTGGGTTAGCTATACAGGAGGCATTGGTGTTTATGCGTGGAAATATGTTCCAACCAATATTCCTGTTCTTACTGTTAGTTCTATTGCTATTGCACCTGATGATTCCAATACAATTTATATCGGAACCGGCGAAGTTTACAATTACTATTCAGCAGGTACCGGGGCTGGATATAGAAACACCCGCGGAACTTATGGAGTTGGAATTCTAAAAACAACTGATGGCGGTGCAACCTGGACAAAGAGTTTGGATTGGTCTTACAATGATCAACACGGTGTTTGGGATGTTGTAATCAATCCATTAAATAAAAATACAATCTGGGCTGCAACTACTGAAGGAACCTATCGATCTTTTGATTCAGGAATATCGTGGCAGCAGGTAAACAATGCTGTAATGGCAATGGATCTTGTAATTGATCCGGTTGATACTAGTATTGTGCTTACAGGGAATGGTGATTTTCAAAGTCCGCAATATGGTATTTGGCGAACCTCCGATAACGGAAATAACTGGAATAAAATTACTTCAGGTTTGCCAACTACTTATAGAGGAAAAATCCAATTTGATATATACAAAACAGATCCGAATATAATATACGCTAGTATTGGCGATGGATTTGAAGTTGGAGAAGGGGCAAGTTGGTTATGTAAATCAACTGATGCTGGTCTAACCTGGACTGTTCAAACAACAACAGATTATTCACAGCATCAGGGCTGGTATTCACACGGTGTTGCTGTTGATCAGTCAAATCCAAATAGATTAATGGTAATAGGTATTGAAGTTTGGAATTCAACAAATGGCGGTTCTACAATAACTAAAAAATCTCTTGGCGGCGTCACACTTGGAAGACCCGAAATTGGAAATCCGGATGAAGGCTCTGGAACGGGTTACGTTCATTCTGATGTGCATGTCGTAATTCAACATCCGACAGATATGAATACCTTTTATTTCGGAACTGACGGTGGAGTTTTCCGTACAACAGATTTTGGACAAACTTTTGAATCCCGTAACGGAAGTTATCAGACAACACAATTTTATAACGGAACCTCAAGTTCACAGACAGATTCACTTTTTGCAATGGGTGGATTGCAGGATAACAGCACCGTAATTTATGATGGCTCGCTTGCGTGGATTAGAAATATTGGCGGTGATGGAAGCTGGTCGGCGATTGATGCTTCAAATGATAATACTCTTTTTGGTTCATGGCAAAATCTAAATATTCTCAGATCAACCAACCGAGGAAATAACTTTCAATCGATCACTCCACCAGGAGGAGGCAATCCAACCGCTTTTGCTGCACCATTTGTAATAGCCTATGGTAACAGTACTATAGTTTACGCAGGCAGAAACCTGATTTACAAATCGACGAATGCCGGAAATAACTGGGCAGTAACTAACAGCGGCAACACTCTTGATGGAAACTTTGCAATTGCTATGGAGATAAGTTACCAGAATAATAGTAAAGTCTATGTTGCTACCGCACCCTTTTCAACTTTCAGAGGTCATTTATTCAGAACAGACAACGGGGGAACAAGCTGGACAAATATTACAGGAAGTCTGCCTGACAGGTTTCCGGCTGACCTTGCTGTTGACCCTAATAATGATAGCATTGTTTATCTAACATTTTATGGCTTTGGAACTTCGCATGTTTATAAATCAACAAACAGTGGAACAAGTTGGACGGATATTAGTGATAACTTGCCTGATATTCCAACTCCATCAGTTATAGTTGACCCAAATAATTCAAATCATGTTTACATCGGAACTGACTTAGGTGTTTTTGTCTCGACCACCGGAGGAAGCAGCTGGCAGGATTTTAATGATGGATTGCCAAACTCTGTGCAGGCAATGGATTTAAATATCTGCAGAGTAAATAATACTCTTCGGGTAATGACACATGGCAATGGAGCTTTTGAACGAAAACTATTGAGCACAATCGTTACTTCTGCAAACGATAACCAAGCAATAGTTAAAAATTTTCAACTTGAACAAAATTTTCCTAATCCTTTTAATCCCTCAACTAAAATCAGATTTGAAATTGTTAGAGCCGGAATCACTACCCTTAAAATTTTTGATATGCTCGGTAATGAAATAAAAACATTGGTTCAAAGAGAATTTCAACCGGGAAGTTATGAAGTGGAATTTAATGGAGCAGGACTTGCAAGTGGCAGCTATGTTTACAGATTAGAATCAAATGGAAATATTCAATCCAGAAAGATGATACTGCTAAAATAACTTCTATGATTGACTTGTATTCGGCGGTTGGGTTTATTTTAATCTAACCGCCTTTTTTATTCCATTATGATTATTATTTTATATTTAGAATAATTCAATAAATAAAAATTAATCTGAAATGAATATAAACTTCATTCCTCTGCCGGACTATAAAAAGTATTCTGAAACTGAAATGATTTCAAGATCACTAAGTTTTTATTATGAAATAAAACGACGAAGAACCGTTCGTGAATTTTCAGATAAAAAAGTACCAAAGGAAATTATTGAAAATTGTATTAAAGCTGCCGGGACTGCACCAAACGGAGCTAACCTGCAACCATGGCATTTTGTGGTTATTTCTGATCCGGAAATAAAAAAGAAAATCAGAATTGGTGCTGAAGAAGAAGAGCACGAATTTTATTCAACCCGTGCAACTAAAGAATGGCTTGATGCACTTGAACCATTAGGAACAGATGAGAATAAACCTTTTCTTGAAACTGCTCCTTATCTCATTGCAATTTTTTCGAAAAGTTATGATGTTCTTTCAGACGGAAGACGGGTTAAAAACTATTATGCTATTGAATCTACCGGTATTGCAACAGGTTTTTTAATTTCCGCAATTCATAACGCAGGCTTAGTATCACTCACTCACACACCTAGCCCGATGAATTTTTTAAACAAAATTCTAAACAGATCAAAAAATGAAAGACCATTTTTACTCTTGGTCGTTGGTCATCCTGCAAAGGATGCAAAAGTACCTGATATTAAAAAGAAAAATCTGGAGGAAATATCGAGTTTTATTTGAATTTTTCTTTTTCAAATATCTAGTTTAGTTACAATCCGTATTCAACTGCTAATTTTATTGGTGAAAGATCCGGCAGACTTGATCTGCCAACCCACAACTGAACGAGCCCGGTTCCCTCAGATCCGCCATAATTTTTTACCCATGCTGCAGCATTTCCATTTTCATCTTCTGCCAAAACTTTGGTAACCTGGTTTTTATCTACAGAGGCAATACCCACCCACCAACTTGTCAGACCCCATTTTTCTCCTTCAGGAGTAACTTTTGAGTAGAACCATCCCTTCATAGCATCAGTAACCTCTCCATGATAATCTACTCCAAACAATTTGGATGGAATTTGAAAATCGATTCCTGTCAATCTTCCTGACTTATTATCTAATACCAATGCCAGAGGATTTGCACTCAAGAATACTACCTTTCCGCCGCTGACTAAATAATCTTTTATAAGGTAATTTTTTGTTGAATCATTAAAAACCGTAAAAGGAACCCTGTTTGATGCAAATACAGCAACACTTCGGGTTTTAGTTATGATTTGTTCCTCAAAAAACTTTGCGAGCGAATTTTTATCAAGAACTTCGTAACCAAAAGATGCAAAGTAATCTTTAATCCTTTCATCAATTCCATTTTGAAACCATTTGTATGCTTTGTTATCCTCCCAATAGACAACTCGTTTTACTTCAACTTCAGAATTCAAATTCGGATTGTCAGCAACACAATATAAATTCCCGTCATCACCACCTATCAACACATTATTATTTACTATTACAGGCGAAACTAAAATAAATCCTTTCATAAGATTAAAAGCCCAGTTTTGTTTCCCCGACTTTAAATTCAGTGAATACAAAGTCCCCGACATATCACCAAAATAAATTTCATTTCCAGCAACAGCAGGAGAAGACCAGACTGCCTGCTTTGTATTTGTTCTCCAAAGTTCTTTCCCTGTTTCCAAATCAACAGCTTGTAAAAACCTTGCATCAGAACTTCCTGCATAAACAACACCGTTATAAATTGCAGGAGACGTGATTATCCATGAAGTTCCATGACTATATTTCCATAATTCTTTTCCATCAGCCAGGTTCAGTGCATAAAGATTTCCATCCCGGCTTCCGAATATTACTTTATCACCAGTCAATGCTGCCGAACATAAAATTGATCTTCTGTCAAATCCAAAATCTTCATTTTTATATTTCTTTCCTTCAACTTCAAATTTCCATTTGAGTTTACCTTCATCTTTTGTAAGAGAATAAAAATTGCCGTCAAGGTCTCCGAACAAAACACAATCACTGCTTATAGCTGCTGTTGATCTTACACGTGAATTACAGTTGAATTTCCACTGAACTTTTCCGTTATCTGCATTTATAGAATAAAAATATCCATCTCCACTTCCGATATAAACGTTGTTGTTTTCAATTGCGGGGGATGAAATGTAATAATCGAAACCCCATGAATATGGAATATCTTTTCCGAGAGATGATTTCCATACTTCCTTTCCAGAATTTATATTCAATCCATATAGATTACCATCGCGGCTGCTGAAAAATATTTTGTTTCCAGAGATTGATGCTGAAGATTGCACAGATCCTTTGGTTTCAAACTCCCATTTTTCTTTTCCCGTACTGAAATCGACTGCATAAAAATTTCCATCACTGCTCCCGAAAAAAACAGTCGAATCAAAATAAGCGGGTGTAGATCTGATTGGTCCGCCGGTTTTGAATAGCCAATTAAAGCCAAACGGGTGTTTTACTCCTTTCCCTGTAAATATTCCGGTGTGAAAGTTATTAACCCTGAATGTTATAATATCATCTATGCCGGGATTTGGAGTTTCATTTTTGCAGCTAGAAAGAACCAGGCTGGCAAAAAGTAAAGAGAAAACAACAACAACATTTTTCACTTTTACCTCGAAATAATAAATAGTTTGAATTGATTTAACTGCCACCGCTACTGCTAAAATGTGAACATATTAATGAGGATGGAAGAAAATTGTGATAAATGGTTTAATTCCTAAAATCCTCCGAAATTGATCTGGATCAAAAAATACCTAAAACATTCCCGCTCTTTGAACGTCATAATTATAAAGTTAAACATTGTACATAAACAATCAGGAAGGATCAAAACTTAAATAAACAGCTACGATACTTTAATTCGTTATTATCGAATGTGAAATAATTTATAGGTGGCTAAAATGAAAAGTATCGTGAAGTTAATAATTAAAAATTACCTGGTATTATTAATAATCATAAGTGTATCTACAGGCTTATCTTTTGCCCAGGAAAACGGGCAGGAGATATCTAAAAGCAACCTTAAAATATTTGTCCAGTACAGGCTTGCCAAAGCTGATTTACTTAAGAATGACAATATTCAGGTTGAGATTAATGGTAATAAAATTATTCTTTCAGGGGAAGTACCAACCATCTTTGATAAAAACCAGTCTGAAGTTGAAGCTCATTCAGTAGATGAAAGTTATTTAATAGTAAACAACATTAATGTCGAAGCTCCTTCCGTTGTAGATTCAAATCTGACCCAACAAATCCTGGGAAAAATCCACAATAATGTTTTTTACGGAATCTTTGACTGGTTTACAGTAAAAAGCAATAACGGTGTTGTAACTTTAGACGGATGGGTTCATTTACCCTGGCTGAAAAACCAGTACCAGACTGAAATTGAAAAAGTTCTCGGGAGTAAAAAAAATCGTTAACAATATTCAGAATACATTCGGTCCGGGTGAAACGGGATACAGAGCTGCAAGATTAATTTATAACGATCCGATGTTTTGGGGAATGCAGTATTTTTCAAATCCCCCCATTCACATAATTGTAAATAACGGGAAGATATTTTTATATGGTTCCGTTAATTCCGAAACTCAGAAAGCCTGGGCAGAGAATATTGTTACTTTCTATACAGATGCTTTTTCTGTTAATAATGATTTGCGGGTAAAAAATCAGCTTTAAATATTTTTTTAACTAACAAGATTTTATTCGGATATGAAAATGGAAAAAACAAAAATTTATTTTCTAATATTATTTTTAATTTCAATTTCAGGTTATGGATATTCAATTAATCCATCAGATAATACTCTTTTAAAATATTACTCTGCATTGCTTACACTCAATTTAAACCATACTTTGGATGTTTCCAGGATTGGATATCATCTTTCTAAGGAATCCGAATTCAACAAGGAACTTTTGGAAGATATTTTGAATAAAATAGAACAGAATGTGGACTATTCAAATTCAAACATTGCTAACATTTCTATAAACGTTGATGAGGGTAAAGTAAAAGGTATACAAAAATCAATAAAAAATATTGATGAGCATCTCGCTCAAGCTTTGCTTGATGTAAAAACAATCAGGAATGATTTAAAGAACAAAGGAAACGTTACTCCTCTTTTGTCAGATATTTATTACCAAATCCGGAAAGCCGAAAGTGAGGATCATCAGGAAATAAGGAAAATACTCGAACTGAAATCCGGTGAAAAGCCGTTATTGGTTATTCCAGAAATAATTAAATAAAATTTGCATCTTACCTAACCTGGAACTTTTCGCTTGATAAAAGTCTTTAAACTTTTAAGGTTTCGCCTTCGGTTTTTGCTATTGTAACAGCACCACAGCTATCGCTCCATACGTTAACAGTTGTTCTGCACATATCAAGAAACGGATCGACTGCCAGAATCAAACCAACACCTTCAAGCGGCAAACCAACTGCAGTGAGAATAACAGACATCATGACAAGTCCTGCCATTGGAATTCCAGCCGCTCCAATTGAAGCTAATAATGCAGTGAAAACAACAATCGCTTGCGAAATAATGCTCATCTCAATTCCATAAGCCTGGGCAATAAACATTGCAGCAACACATTCATAAAGGGCAGTTCCGTCCATATTAATTGTCGCTCCAAGTGGAAGAACAAAACTGGATATTTTATTTGAAACACCTGAATTATTTTCTACAGCATCAATTGTTAATGGAAGAGTTGCAGAGGATGAACGCGTTGAAAATGCAGTGAGCAGAGGAGTTGTTAAAGCTTTAAAATGTTTTAATGGATTTACTTTACCAATAACCCGGATTATCAACGGAAGTGTAATTGTTGCGTGAATAACAAGCCCGATTATAACAGTAATAAAATATTTACCCAGGCTTCCGAGAACATCGCCAAGATTTTCTCTTTGTTCAGCAATTACGGCAACAACAATACCGAGGATTCCCAGCGGAGTAAATCTAATTACAAAATGCGCGATCTTCATTATCACTTCGAATCCTGCATTAAAAAAATTTGTAAGGAATTCTTTATACTCTTTCTGCACACGAGTAATAAAAAATCCAAAGAGAATTGAAAAGAAAATAATTGCAAGTATGTTTGCAGAAGTTAAAGCTTCAAATATATTTGTTGGAACCATTCTCAAAATCACTTCCCACAAATTACTGGAAGAAGCTGCCAGCCCCGGAACTACTTTCTTCAAACCGAGATCGGCACCAACACCCGGCTGAATCAGATTTACAAAAAACAATCCTGTAACAATTGCAAACAGACTTGTAGAGATATAATATGTAAATGTTTTTAATCCTAGTCTGCCAAGGTTTTGAGCATCACCAATGTTTGTAACACCGGAAACGATTGAAGTAAGAATTAGCGGAACAATCAGCATTTTTAAAGCGCGTAAAAATAAATCTCCCATCCAGGTTACATACTTTGCATCATTTGGGAATAAAAGTCCATAAATGATTGCAACAACAAGTGCAATTAAAATCTGCCAATGAAGTTTTATCTTTAATAAATTCATTTTATTATTTTGTTTTGGAGAGAAATTCTAAAGAAGATTTTTGATAATTTCATCACAAACAGCGTAGCCTTTTTTAGTGAGCCAAATTTTGTTTTGGTTAATATTAACATAACCTTCTTTTGATAAACTTTCAAAGTGAGAAATATTTTTTGTTACCTGGTTTTCATTATATTTTTTTTGCAAATCATCAATCACAATTCCCGATCCGCGCAAAGCAAGCATTAAATATTCCTGCAATGATTCTTCGTCGGAGATCAACTCACTACCAGCAACTGCATTACCGTTTTTTTCAACTTCATCTATATACATTCTTGCACTCGATAGATTCCACCATCTTTTTTTATCAATAAAAGAATGTGCAGATGTTCCAAATCCAAAATACTCACCATGTTTCCAATAAACGTTATTGTGTGCGCATTCACATTCCGGTTTTGCAAAATTTGAAACTTCATATTGATTAAATCCATTATCAGTTAAATAATCAATTGTTGTTTCATAGAGATCGGCATCGTAATCATCATCCTGCATTTCAACTTTTCCATCAATAACCATTTTATTTAATATTGTTCCTCTTTCCAGGATTAAACTGTAGGCCGAAATGTGATTCACAGGAAGGTCAACTGCTTTTTTCAGATTGTTCAACCATTTTTCTTTTGTCTGTCCGGGAAGGTTAAAAATCAAATCGATGCTAATGTTTTCAAACCCGGCTGATTTTGCTGCGTTTACTGTTTCCACAGCAGTTTTTGAGTTGTGAATTCTTGTTAAAAATTTTAACTCATCATCATTAAAAGATTGGATACCTATGCTTATCCTGTTTATTCCCTTTTGTCTGAAAGAAAACAGTTTTTCTTCATTTACTGTCCCGGGATTTGTTTCCATTGTTATTTCTGCATCTTCATCAACTTTAAATTTTGATTTTATAAGTGAGATTATTTCTCCAAGATATTCGGGATTCATTAATGAAGGAGTTCCCCCGCCGAAATAAATCGAAATTAATTTTCTTTTATCAGAATATTTTTCTGAATAGTAGCTGATTTCTTTTTTCAAAGCAGAAAGAAAACGATTGACATTTTCAAGTTTTATAATAGAATAGAAATCACAGTAGATGCATTTGTGATCGCAGAAAGGAATGTGAATATAAGAGGCAGTATTAATTAAATCCGGCATTACACAAGCTAATGAATAATACCGGAAATATAAAAGAAAGAAATGAAAACTGAATTATAAATTCCGGACTGTGCAGTAACATTTCTCCGGCTATGTATAGAACAGAAATAAAAATATTTATATATTGACGCCAAGAAAACATGAAAAAAAATTCCAAAGCATATATAATTACATTTTTTTTAATACTCACATTTTTATCTCAAAATTCCTATTCTCAAAATACAACTGAAAAAAAAGATAGCACATTCTGGATATTCAACCGCAAACCACTTGTTACATACTCCATCATCACCTATTCCGCAATCACCTTATATTTGGAATACAAATGGTGGTGGGAAGATAATTTTCACAATTTTAATTACCAATGGGAAGGGTTTTTAAATGATTACAGTTTAGGCGCTGACAAAATTGGACATTTTTACACCTCATATCTTTACTTTAGTGCTGCAAAAGAGATAATGCAATGGGCAAATTTTGATGAATCCACAATTTTATTAACTGCTGTTGGAATACCATTAGCACATGCTATCTCTGTAGAAATAGGTGATGGATTTTCTTCCTACGCATTTTCTCCGGATGATTTAATAGCAAATTGTCTTGGAATTGGCTACGGATATCTTCAATATAAAGTTCCTTTCTTCCAAAATTTTAACATAAAATGGAGTTACTTTCCATCACCGGGAACAAATATATTTGCTTCCAATTATCGTCTTACTGATGACTATGATGGGCACATTTACTGGTTGTCATTCAATATGCATAATTTGTTACCAGAACCAATTGATTCCTACTGGCCCAAATTTCTTAACCTTGCTATCGGTTATGGAGTAAAAAATTATTCTACTAGCAGCAACGATTATGTACCATCACAACCACTCAAAAGACATCTTGCTATTAGTTTAGATTATAATCTTACTGAAATACCTTTGGAAGGCGATATTGTTGATTTATTAAAAGGAGTTCTCAATTATTTTCATTTTCCGGCACCGGGTATAGAAAAAACGGAAGGCGAAAATATTCAATTCAAGCCACTTCTTATTCATTAAACCGTATATAAATGAATTTCTTTACCCAACAAAAAAAAATACTAGCGTTCTTAATATTTTTTTCATCTATTTCATTTTCCCAATCTTCACACGAAAATAATTTTTCTTTAGAACTTCTTCCCTCAAAACATATTGCACCGCTATTTACAGCAAACAGTACAGAACATCGCGTCACAATAAGCAAAATTTTTGAAGTCAATAAATATATCGGAGGGATGGGGGGAATATTTCCTCTCACTTCAGCAACTTACAATGGTATTACAGGACAACTTGCTATTGCAAGCACGGGATACGTTCATTTACGAAGAACGCCGGGACATTTACAGGTTGAAACGATTGATTTCTTTGTAGATGTTTTTGCCGATATAGCTTTAAACAAAGAATGGACGATACGTTCCGGATTTGGACACACAAGTCAACATTTTGTAGATGATGCTTTTGAAATTCTCGGGTATAAAAAGTCTATCAATTACGTGCGGGATTATTTTAAATTTTTCATCCTGAAAAAAGCCGAAATCCTCAATGGCTTTTTATACGCCGGAGCATATTATAATTATCATTTTGTTATAGATGTACCAACAAAAAATAAAATGATCTATGAATTTGGAAGTGAGGTTCTTAACACACATCTGACTGATGCCATCATTCTCTATTTAGCATGTGACATTAAAATTCATGGAGAACTTAACTATGGAACAACACAAAATTATCAAATTGGTTTAAAAATGGGTGAAGAATTCGGACATACGCTTCGTTTAGCTTACAATTACAGAGCAGGGTTAGAAGAAAGAGGACAATTTTATAATAAACATGTCAGTTGGAATATATTAGGGTTGTATTTTGATTTTTAAGAAAAGAAATAAATCAAATTCATAAAAGGAATGTGGTTTTAAGAGATGGTGTAAAAAAATCCGGCATTACACAAGCTAATGAATAATGCCAAAAATATAAACTAAAGAAATAAAACTAAACTATAAAATCAGAAACCGAAACCAACTCCTACTGAGCCGGTTGTTGTGTGCGAAAACTTCAAATCAAAATTCAGGCTGAGCACAGGAAAAATTAGTGTTGAACCAAAAACAAATCCAACATCATTTGCGCCGCCGATGCTTAATGAAATATTCCCATCCTGCATTCCGGCCGGGGTGTCAAAACTATATTTATATTTAATATGTGTAGTAGAAGTTTCAACAGTTACGCCAGCGTAAGGTAAAAGAGCAACTGCTCCACCTATTCTCTTGCTGATATAAAATCCTGTTTGTGCAGTTACATTTTTGAAAATATCTCCTAGTTCAAAATCCTGGAAGTAAACTGCAAAACCCAAATCAACAGGAAATGAATCCGAAAACCAATATGATAAATTATGTGTGATTCCTCCGCCGAATATTTTCATTTTTCCCATTGAGTTGAATTCGACTGAAGGGAGATAACGAATTGAAATTCCTGTCCCGATAAAACCCGATAAATCAAGCTGCACAGCTGCAGAAGGAAGCATCGGAAATCCATCAAGGTAACCTTTTACATCTTCAAGCTGGATAGCATATTCGCTTATTGTTTCTCCTTGTATTTCTGTTTCCGGAAAAACTATCTGAACATTTTCTTCACGGCTGCCTGTAATTGTCGGTCCCTGGATAGTTAAATCCCAATCTCTTGATAAAAGTTCATTTCTAATATCATTATAATTTGGAATTATTGAGGGATTCAATCCTGATGCAACCAGTATTTCATCAGCCTGTGTTGCAGTTAATCTGAATTGTGCTAACGTTGAAAAATTTCTTTCCTTTTCCGCAAAGATAGATCCAACACCAACGAATCTTAAATTTGCATGGAATCCAAGCATATCTTTTTGAGGGAGTCCGCTGAACCAACCAGCGCTCATATTGGATCCAAGTGTAGAAGCAACCGGGTTGATATAATGTTTTGCAGCATCTGAAGACAGATTGGTAATTGCATCATCAACGGATTGCGCATTTGCTGTATTTACACAATAAAATATTAAGGTAAATAAAAGTGCACTATGTAAAATGTATTTTTTCATCATTGTTCCCCCATTGGAATAATAATTCATTTATTTCAATATTTAACTAATTCTCAGCTAAATAAAACGCAAATATTATTCCTTAAAATCGATAAGTTCTTTTGCACTTTTGAGGCTGGCTTCGGTAATTTTTTCACCACTTAGCAGCTTTGCTACTTCTGTTATTCTTTCTTTAGCATTTAGTTTTTGAATTGCGCTGCTAACTCTGTCGCCTTTCTCAGTTTTTTCTATTGCGAAATGCTGATCTGCCAAACCGGCAATTTGAGGCAGGTGCGTAATGGCTATAATCTGGTGTGATTTCGATAATCGTTTTAATGTGTTTCCGACTTTTTGTGCGATTCTTCCGCTAACTCCAACATCAATTTCATCAAAAATTAAAAGCGGAAGTTTGTCTGATTTTGCAAAAACAGATTTTAATGAAAGCATTATTCTCGAAACTTCTCCGCCGGATGCAACTTTTACAAGCGGCTTCGGATCTTCACCCGCATTTGTCGAAACAAAGAATTCAACTTTATCAATTCCGCTTCGATAATAATTGTATTTTTTATTTTTGATCAGAACCGAATCGTCGGAATCGGTTTCACTTTTGATTACCTGCGTTCTGAATTCAGGTTTTGGAATGCCGAGTTCCTTTAATGAAGTTTCTATTTCAGATTTTACTTTTGAAGAAACCGATTCTCTTTTCTTTGAAATTTTTTCCCCTGCTATTCCAGCCTGAATTCTTAATTCTTTTAATTCATTTTCTAATGATTTTATTTTATCAGTAAAATTTTCTGCTATTTCAAATTCTTTGCCAATTTTTTTTCTGTAGTTAAGAATTGATTTAACCGAACCACCATATTTTTTCTTTAAAAGATTTATTGAGCCAAGACGTTCTCTTATTCCTTCAATTTCATCGGGATCGAGATCGACTTTATCTTTATAATTTTCAATAAATGATGATATATCCTTTATCTGCGCTAAAGCTGATTCAGTTTCATTCAGTGACTCGCTGAATGATTTGTCAATCTCATATAATTTTGATAAAAGATTTTTGATTTTGACAACCGAGTCGTGAACGGAATTTTCTGATTCGTATATTAAATTGTAAGCTTCAGTTGTCAGCTCAGTCAGTTTTTCAGAATTTTCAAGCACGTTCAATTGCTCTTTCAATTTTTCTTCTTCGTCATCTTCGGGTGAAACTACATCAATCTCTTTTATCTGGAATGAATAAAAATCTTTCTTCTCTTTTAATGAACTTTCTTTTTCTTTTAGTGATTTCAGTTCGTGATTTTTTGAAGTTAGTTTTGAATAGAGTTCAGAATATTCATCAAGCAATTTGCTATAATTTTCAAACTGATCAAGATAATCGATGTGTGTTTCAGTGTTTAATAAAGATTGATGCTCGTGCTGACCGTGCAAATCAACAAGCAGATCGCCGATATCTTTTATAATTGACAGGTTTACAGGAGTATCATTTGCAAAGCAGCGGTTGGTTCCCTTCACTGAAATTTCCCGGCGGAGAATCATTTCATCCGGGAAATCAATTTCATTTTCCTGCAGAAGTTTTTTTACTTTTCTATTCCCGGAAACATTAAAAATTCCTTCAACAACAGCTTTTTCAGCATCTTTCCGGATTACCTCTGATGAAGCCCGGTCACCAAGCAGCAATCCCATTGCGTCAATTAAAATTGATTTGCCTGCACCGGTTTCGCCGGTGATGATATTGAGTCCTTCACCAAACTCAACTTTAATGTGCTCGATAAGTGCGTAGTTTTTTACTTCAAATGATTTGAGCATAATGCTTAAGAAATTTTTCGTGATGAAAATTAAATGATTTGGGAGGTAATATCAAAAATGGAACAGTCACTTCTATATCTTTTGCTAATCTTAAACAAAAATCGCTTTTAATAAAATGGTTTTTCATTTAATTATTTAATTAAAATCATAAAACTCTTACTCAAAAAGATTAAATTTCTATTAATGATTTATTCTAATTAAAACTATTAGCAAAGTTTGAATGAAATATTCTCTAATTATCCTACTTATTATTTCAGCCCTGTCCTGTAATGACAGGAGTCAAATAAAAGTAAATTTCCCGAAAGGAAATAAGATACTATATTGGGAATTTACAGGTCTAGAATCAAAAAGATTAGTATTGTATTCTTTGGATGAGCAAAAAGAATATGAAATACCTTTAAATAATATTGATGGTTTTCCTCATAGCGCTAAATTCTCAATGGATGGCACAAAAATTCTCATCAAAGATCCAAATAATATAGATGGTGTTCATATTCTTGATTTAGTAAATTCAAAATGGGACTTCAAAATCTTATCTCCCCTAAATCATCTTGGCGAAAGAGATTACTTCTTTTATAATTATCTAAACGATTCAACTGTTGCTTTTAGTGGCCAAAATAATTTGTTTATAATCGCAATGAACACAAATCAACTCTTAGATAGAATTGAATATAAGGATACATCACATGTATGGAGGATTGATCTTATTCCAGAAAAAGATATTTTAATTCTTAATTATTACGACACCAGAAAATCATTAAATGATATGGCTACAAATATTATCCTTTATAATTACAAATCTCATAATTATAGTCATTACCATAAAAACACTGGAAGGCTGTACCAATGGATTCCCGAAACAAATTACCTATTTATGATGGATAGTGTAGCAGTTAAGTTCAATTTTGAAACTGGAGAAGAGGAACCCATTATCTTCGACAAAATTTCCTCAATTATTTATCCAAGCTCAAAATTTATTAACTCAACTGAAATAATAATATTAAAAGAGGAAAATGATCAGTACAAAAACAATTTTTATCTATATAACTTTGCCGACAAATCCCAAAACCAGTTAACTAAAACAAAAACAGAAAAAACATTAATGGATATTTATTTTAAACAAGAATGACCGAGATCCTTTAGTTAATTAATTGGATTTGCCCCACTGCTTCAAATAATAAATCCCGCAAATAGTTTTTGCATCCACAATTTCTCCTGAAGAAATCATCTCTTCAATTTCATCAATTGTAAAAGCTAATACTGCCATTCCCTGCTCGCCTTCTTCTCTTTTGTGATTCCCTTCAATCAAACCTTTTGCAAGAAAAATGTGCAGAATTTCAGTGCAGTAACCGGGAGCAGTATAGATTTCACCAAGTTTTGTAAAGCTATCAGTCCTGTAACCGGTTTCTTCTTCAAGCTCACGTTTGGCACAATGTAGCGGGTCTTCATTTTTATCAAACTTGCCCGCAGGCAATTCGTAAAGTGATTTATTAAAAGGATAGCGGTACTGCTTTACCAGGATAATTTTATTGTCCGGCAAAACAGGAATTATAACAGCACCGCCGGGATGAACAACTACTTCTCTTATCCCGGAATTACTGCTGTTGTATAAAATTTTATCAACCTTTATATCGAAAACTTTTCCGCTGTAAAGTTCTTTGCTTTCTGTTACTTTAAAATTCACAATTTCCTTTCATCTAAAAATTGACCTCACTCTAATCTCTCTCCTTAAAGGAGAGAGACTTGTTAACGATAAGACGACACATAACAATTCTCTGACAGAATCATTAATATAAAGTCATAAAATTCAATAAGCCCTTCCCTTTAAAAGGGAAGGGTGTGGAATGAGTTTAAATCCAAGAGTTTTAAGATTTTCTATCTTTACTTTTTATGCTGCTCAAACCAGTCAAAAATAGTATCCCACCACAACACAGCATTCTGAGGTTTTACAACAAAGTGATACTCATCAGGAAAATAAAGAAGCTTGCTTTCAACCCAGAATCTTTGCAAAGAAGTGAAAAGCTCAAAAGCCTGTCCTTCGGGAACACGGAAATCATTTGCACCCTGCACAATCAGCATCGGTGTTTTTGCATTTTGAATATACATATGCGGCGACCACTTTTTATAAATTTCCCGACTTTCCCACGGTGTTCCACCGTATTCCCATTCAGGGAACCAGAGTTCTTCGGTCGTTCCCCACATACTTGTCAGATCAAAAACTCCATCGTGAGAAACAACAGCATTAAACCTGTCAGTGTGTCCTTCCATCCAGTTCATCATATACCCGCCGTAAGAAGCACCTGCAGCAAAAGTATTTTCTTTATCAATAAAATTAAAATTGTTCAAAGCGTAATCAGTTGCATTCATAATATCGGTATAAACTTTTCCTCCCCAGTCCAGGGAGATTTCATTTGTAAACTGCTGGCCGTAACCTGTGCTTCCCCTCGGATTCGGTGCAATTACAACATAACCTTTGGACGCAAAAAGCTGTGTGTTCCACCGGAAGTGAAAATCATCACTCCAGTGTCCCTGGGGACCGCCGTGAACCAGAAGAATCATCGGGTATTTTTTTGAGGGATCGAAAAACGGCGGCTTAACTAAAATCGATTCAACCTTTTTTCCGCCTGCACCTTCGGACCAAAAAGTTTCAACCGGGATCATTTCAATATTTGCAAGCCGGTCTCTATTCATAAATGTGATTTGTTTTAAATCGCTTCCATCAGTATTCATACTAAAAATTTCCGTTGGCAGGTTATTTCTCTGCTGCAAAAAGAAAATTTTCTTCCCGTCGGGCGATACTTTCAGACTTGCGTTGTCGTGCTCCTTTAAGATCATGTATATTTTACCTGAAGCAATATCAAGCTTATAAACGGAACTGTAAATTTCATTATCAGCAATAAAATAAATTGTTTTTGAATCCGGCGACCAGGTAAATTGTCCTACTGATCTATCAAAATCTTCAACATAAACTTTACTTTCACCGGAAGTTCTGTCATATAAAACAAGATTCGTTTTATCAGCCTCAAATCCTGTATGTTTCATTGAGACAAAAGCAATGTATTTTCCATCTGGTGAGTAAACAGGTTGGTTGTCATTTCCTTTACTGGTTGAGATTTTTTTAATTGGCGCAGGTTCGTCCTCTTTTATTTTATCTAGGTCAATCAAGTAAATTTCATTGTTCGTACTTATTGAGACCATTGTATCCGGATTCATTGTAAAAGTAATTTGTTTTCCATCTGGTGAAAAACAGTAATCATTGTCACTTCCCAAAGCTATCGGCGGAACATCGATATATTTTTGAAGAAATAAATCATCATATTTTTTTGTATTCACATCAAGCAAAAATAGATGACTCCACTTTCCATTTCGCCATTCATTCCAGTGCCTGAACATAAGATGTGAAAAAATCTTAGCTTTAACTTTTGAATCTTCTTTAGCCTTTTCAGTCTGCTTGTCGCAATCATCATTTATACAATCCGGATAAACTGATGAAACAAATAACATTTTAGTGCCATCCTGTGACCAGACTATTCCAGAAGCTTTTGTTGAAATGTCGGTCAGTTGTTCTTCATTCATTCCTGCAAGATCACTTGTCCAGATTTGCCCATCTCTTATAAAAGCAATCTTCTTTCCATCTCTTGAAAATTTCGGTTCGGATTCATTCTTATCTGAATTTTTAAAAACCCTTAAATCACTTCCATCCGCATCAACAAGATAAATATCAGAATTTCCTTTGTTTGCGTCCATATCATACGTCGTAACAGAAAATGCAATTGTTTTTCCGTCCGGGGAAAGATCAAACGTTCCGACTCTTTTCATCGCCCACAGATCTTCTACAGTTAACGGATGTTTTGTCTGAGACGAAATAACGAATGGAAATAAAAGCAAAAAGAAGAATAATTTTTTCATATAAACCTCTAAAGAATTTTTTGTCTTTTGGAAGTAAGGATGAGAGGCAAAATTAAATTCCCAAATTAAGATCTGTAATTAGCAGGATAATATTCCTGAAGTTCGTGACCAAGATATTTTAATAATGCAGCGATTACTCCAAGATCATCGAGATAGCCAAAGAAAGGTATAAGATCAGGAATTGCATCAACAGGGACGATAAAATAAACTAGCGCAGCAACTACAATTGCTTTGCGGTACCAAACAACATCAGGATCTTTTATGTAATTGAAAAGCGCGAGAACATCTTTTGCAAATGAAATTTTCTTGCCGGCTTTCTCTAATTTCATCCAGAGATTTTCTTCTACAAATTCAATTCTTTCATTTACTTCACTCTCACTTTTGCCCCCGAAATCAAGCTCATCGAGTTCACCGATATCTTCGAATAAATCTTCTTTTTCATATAAATCGTTCATCTTTTTCTCCTGCTGTTTTTAATATTTACTGACCGGATTACCAGCAAATAATTTCATTGTCAAAATAAAGCTTGCCGTTATTAAAGGCAAAGTAATTTGTAGTTGTTGTGATCTGAATTCATTCTGTTTTGAGGTTTGTTTATGTTTAGCAAATAAAATTTATTAATCAATTAAGTATAATGATTTTTCTTCCGGGGACAGACAAACAATTCCAGCATCTTTCTTCAAAAACTGATTTCGAAGGAAAGAAAATCCTAATCATTGGCGGAGGATGTGAGGATATTGTAAAAAAATTTAATCATCAGAATCCGGATTCAATTAGATATTATTGTTGATGATCGAAAATAATCTTGTTGAGTACAGGCTCAGGCTGAAGGGAGATAAAAAATATAAAAATTACATTTATGGATTTCACTACAACAGATTTCCCGGATGATTATTTCGATTTTGCTTATGCGCAAGGTTCAATATCCAGAAAAGACAGGAATATGATTACAGATGAAGTATTTCGCGTTTTAAAAAATGATGGAATCTATTCAGTTGGTGAGATTGTAAAACTGAGACAAGAAACTCCTGCTTTTATGAAGGATATCTGGGACAAAGGAGATCTTTCACCAATTTATATAAATGATATAGAAAACTTTTACACTCAAAATAATTTTAATCTTATTGAGTCTGCGGATATTTCTTCAACTTTAAAAGAGTTTTATAAGTCTGCCGAAAAGAAAATCCAGACTTCTGGCAAAGATGATATATTCAGCTCTGAAGATAAAAAGTTATTTAAGAGATTTAAGCACGAGGTTAATGCATTCAATAAGCTTGGAGGAGATAAAGTAATGGGATTCGTTTCTTTAATTTTAGGGAAAGCAGTTTGAATAAAGGCGATATTCTTGAATTAGAAATTGAAAGGTATGCCTTCGAAGGAAAAGGAATTGCAAGAATTGATAACAATAGTTCTTCCGATAAAAAATTTATCGTCTTTGTAAATAGTGCATACCCGGGTGATGTTGTTAAAGCAAAAGTTAAAAGGATAAAAAAATCTTACGCTGAAGCTAATGCACAAGAAATTATTAAACCTTCTCCGCAAAGAATTCAGCCAAAATGTAAATACTTTGGGACTTGCGGTGGTTGCAAACAGCAGGATTTAAATTACGAACAACAAATTTTTTACAAGCAACAGCAGGTTGAAGAAGCTTTCCGGCAGGCAGGATTAAAAGATTTTGTTACTAAACAAATAATCGCATCAGAAAACATTTTCTATTACCGCAACAAGATGGAATTTTCTTTTTCAGATTTACGATGGCTGACGAAAGACGAAATAAAAAGCAATTTACATGTTGAGAGAAACTTCGCTCTCGGACTACATACACCAAAAACTTTCGACAAGGTGTTGGATATTGACGAATGTTTTCTTCAATCGGAAACAAGTGCGAAGATCTTGAATTTTACGCGCGAATTTTTCAAGCAAAAGAATATTTCTATTTATTCAACAAAAACTCACACAGGCTTTTTGAGGAATTTGGTTATTCGTCAGTCTGCTCACACAAAAGATTTGATGATAAATCTTGTAACATCTTCTGAAGATGAAAGCCTCTTAAAAGAATATTCATCCGAACTAAAAATTAAATTTGATGAAATTACAACGATCATAAATAATATCAATCTTATGAAAGCAGCAATTGCAGTCGGAGATTATGAAAAAGTTTTCTTTGGAAGTGGATTTATTTATGATAAAATCGAAAATTATAAATTCAGGATTAGCGCAAACTCATTTTTTCAGACGAACACCTTACAGGCTGAAAAACTCTACCAGACTGCGCTCGATTTTGCCGAACTAAAAGGAAATGAAATTGTTTACGATCTTTATTCCGGCGCAGGAACAATTTCTATTTTTATTTCAGGAAATACGAAAGAGGTGTACGGATTTGAGTCTGTTGAGTCTTCAATTTTTGATGCAAATGAAAACCTGGATATTAATGAAATAAAAAATGTAAAGTTTTTTCAGGCTGATCTTTACAAATCTTTTTTGCCAATTGCCAATACTTTGCCCAGCCCTGATGTGATTATTTTAGACCCGCCGAGAGGTGGAATGCATAAAAACACAGTTGACGATGTGATAAAACTTTCTCCGGAAAAAATTGTTTATGTAAGCTGCAACCCGACAACACAGGTAAGGGACATAAAGCTTTTGACTGAAGGTGGTTATAAATTAGTTAAGATAAGACCCGTCGATATGTTTCCGCATACATTTCATATTGAGAACGTAGCGATTCTAGAGAAGTAATCACTTTCTATCAAGAATCAACACAAACTCCCCTTTTAATTTTTCTTTATCCACAATTATTAAAAGCTGTTCAGCAGTTCCCCTGTAAAAATTTTCTCTCTCTTTTGTGAGCTCAAAGGCCAAAACGCAGTTTGTTTTTCCACCTAGAATTTTGATAATATCAACAAGAAGAGTTCTCAAACGGTAGGGAGTTTCCATAAGCACAATGGTTTCTTTTCTTTTTTTCAGATCAAGAAGCTGCTTTCTTCTCAAATCTTTTTTTGGTGAAAGCCAGCCGTAGTAATAAAACTTATTTAATTCGGCTCCGCTGGCAACAAGAGCGCCCAGCAAAGAACTCGCTCCCGGAACCGGAAGAATATTAATTTTATTTTGAATACAGAGGTCGACAAGAATTTTTCCCGGGTCGGAGAAAACGGGTGTACCGCAGTCAGAAATCAGGGCAATGTTTTTCCCGGCAATCAGCTTTTCAATAACTTCGTTCGAGGCTTCTTTTTCATTGTGTTCATTCAAATTCAATAATTCTTTTTCTATATCGTAATTGGAAAGTAATCTGTGGGCTTCTTTAAATTCTTCACAAACAATTAAATCGACACTTTTCAGAACTTTTAATGCTCTTAAAGTAATGTCATCAAAATTGCCGATAGGTGTTGACACCAGGAATAATTTTCCTTTCATAACTAAAAATTAAAGAAAAAGAGAGACATACAGATAAGAAAAATCCTGATATTTTATTATAAAATGTTGTCAAATGTTTTTAACTTTGAGCCGTATCTTTCACGATATATTCAACATGTTTTTATTGTTAAAGTTAAAATTTTCTAGTCTTACCAATAGGTTTCCAAATGTTTTTACATCGGAAACAATATTTGATCCATTCATTCTTATCCAACATAATTCTCAGATATACAGAACTACATTCGGAGTAAACAATGAAGTTTAATAGTATTTTTATCCTGCTTTTTACTGTTTCCTGTCTTGTATTTGCACAAGAAACAGAACAAACATTTTTATCAATTAAAGATACAGGAGTTGAAGAGTTTATCAAGCTTCACCCGGAATATGATGGAAGAGGAACTATTGTTTTAGTTTTAGATACCGGTGTCGATATGGGAATCGATGGATTAACACAGACTTCCACAGGTGAAACAAAGGTTATAGATGTTCAGGATTTTACACACGAAGGCGATGTAAAAATTTACGAAGCCGATGTTGACAATGAAGATGGAAGGATAATTTTTTCAAACGACGATGAAAATTACAAAGTAACAGCATCTTCAAAATTTAACTATACTGCTGTTGACGATGATTATTATATCGGAGCTTTTAAAGAATCCAGTTTAATAAATTCGAATTCAGGTGCGGCAGATTTAAACGGTGATGGAGATACTGACGATAGTTATTACCTTGTTACTTTTCAGACAAACGACGGCGGAGATAACTTCTGGGTAGTTTATTTTGATACCAACGGCAACGGAGATTTGTCAGATGAAAAGCCACTAAGAAATTACAAAGTAAACCAGGATGCTTTCTTTATTCAAAATCAAAATGGCTTACCTGAACTTACAATGGGCTTAAATATTTTTCCTGAAGAAAAAATTGTTTCTTTCCATTTTGATGATGGCGCACACGGAACTCACGTTTCAGGAATTGCAACCGGTTACAGCATTGGAGGAATTGGTTTAAACGGAATTGCTCCCGGTGCAAAAGTTATAAGTCTTAAACTTGGAAATAATCTTTATGCCGGAGGCGCTACTGTTACTGAAAGTATGAAGAATGCGTTTCTATATGCTGATAAAATTTCAAAAGAGCTTGAAATTCCCTGTATAATTAATATGAGTTTCGGCATTGGTTCCGAAATTGAAGGAAAAGCAGAGATGGAATTATTCCTGGATAATTTAACCAAAGAAAATCCTTACCTGTATATTTCTCTGGGAAATGGAAATGAAGGACCGGGAATTTCAAATTCAGGTTTGCCGTCTTCATCTTATGCAGTGTTTTCTTCAGGTGCTGTTTTGACACAGGAAGTTGGAAGAGATTTATACGGAGCTTCTATTAAAAGAGACATAATTCTTTACTTCTCATCCCGCGGTGGCGAAGTAAGAAAACCTGATGTTTGTTCTCCCGGTGCATGCACTTCTACAGTTCCGAACTGGCAGAAAGGCGATCGTTTTTGGGGAACAAGTATGGCTTCACCTTATTCCGCTGGAGTTATGTCATTGTTGCTGAGTGCTGCTGAAAAAGAGTACCCCGGGGTGAAAATTCCATCACAACTTTTATACAAGGTTATTCGTCAAAGCACAACTCAGATGGAAGGCTATTCTCTTCTCGACCAGGGACACGGTTATATTAATGCATTGAATGCATATAATCTTCTTAAAAAATATATTGATGAGGGTGATATTGACAAATTTGAGACCTATTCAATAACTTCATTAGCACCTAACACACCTGATTATAAAGCGTCAAATCTTTACCTGAGAGATGGTTCATACATTAGCAAAGAAGATGTTTTTTCTTTTATCGTGAAAAGAAATAATTCTATTAACTCCGATAAATTTTACCGAGCATATAATTTGAAGTGCGATAGCGATTGGCTTATCCCGATTCAGAAAAAGACTTATATCAGGAATGATCAGTCTGCAATGATAAACGTAAAGTTTGATACGGATAAAATGCAGGAACCGGGAATGTACTGTGGTCGAATTTCAGCTTACCGTGATGATAAGTCTGCTTTCCCAGAATTTGATATGTTAGCAACAGTTGTGAAGCCTTATGAGTTCTCTGCAGATAATAACTTCAGGATGAGATGGAAAGATAAAACTATTGAGCAGGGATTAATTGACCGCTATTTTATTGAGGTTCCTGCAGGACAAACAACCATGCATATAAAACTTTCGGCACCTGAAAATACGTATGCCTGGACACGCTACCAGTTCTTCAGCCCAGATGGCGAACAACTGGATGTTTCACCCACTGTTAATACCGTTAAAAATGTCTACAACCAGGAAGAAAATTATTTTGATTTAAAACCCGGAGTTTATGAAGTTGACGTTGAAGGGATTTTTCTTGCTTCTGATATTTCAAATTATAATCTTGATGTTGAATTCTACAGTGTTGATAATCTCAGCAAAGGTGATTTGAAAGCTGAAGATCAAATCCAGGTTGTAAATTTTTTCAATCAATCTAAAACTTATAAAGTTAATGGGAATGTGCTGGGATACAAAAAAACTTTTACTGTTGACATGAAGGGCGGAGATATTTTCACACTTCCATTTTCTCTAAATGGTGATGAATCATACAGAACTTTTACCATTAAAGTTTCTAAAGATGACTTCAACAAGCTGACTGATTTTGCATACCAGGTTTATGATACCGCAGGTGCTGTTTTGGAAACCAGTGGGTTATCATATAAAGAAGGAACTATAACTGCAAACAACTCTGCCGGTCAAACCACAAACTTTAAATTTGAACTCGTTCCTGCAATGACAAACAAAGGAGATGAAATCCTGGTAACAGTTGAAGAAGAAACTGGTTTCGTAAATTCAACTGATATTATTGTAACAAACCAAAGGAAACCGGCGGTTAGTCTTTATCCTTCTGTTCCTAAGGAATTAGATATTAAAGTTCCTGATACGAATTTCACAGTTCCGGATGGATGCAAACCTTTCGGGATAATATATTTTGAATCGACAGCAACAAATAAAATTGAATATGAACTTCCAATTAACTTCAATTTCTAAAGAGGTAATGCGTTATGAGTGAACAAACCAGCGGACCAATAAAAGGTCTTCCGGAAAACGCGTATAAAGAACTAAAACCGGGTGAAGAATACAGCCCGATAATGTCTCCACAAAAAACTTATCCTGAGATAAGCCCTTATTCAGTTATATGGGGACTGATCATGGCTGTGTTATTTTCTGCTGCTGCTGCTTATCTCGGTTTAAAGATCGGGCAGGTTTTTGAGGCTGCAATACCTATTGCGATTATTGCGGTTGGGGTATCAACATTAACAAAAAGGAAAAATGCTCTGGGAGAGAATGTAATTATTCAGTCAATCGGGCAGAACTCAGGATTGATTGTTGCCGGTGCGATTTTCACAATCCCAGCACTTTATATCCTTCATCTCGATGCTCACTTTTTCCAGATATTTCTTGCATCCGCACTTGGAGGAATAATTGGAATTCTTTTCCTGATTCCATTCAGGAAATATTTCGTCTCGGAAATGCACGGAAAATTTCCATTCCCTGAAGCAACTGCAACAACTGAAGTACTCGTTGCCGGCGAAAAGGGTGGAAATCAGGCAATTGTGCTTGTTGTAAGTGGAATAATTGGCGGGGCTTATGATTTTATTGTCGCAACTTTTGGCTGGTGGAGTGAAACTTTCACAACAAGAGTCATCCCCGCCGGTGAAATGCTTGCAGAAAAATTTAAGTTGGTCTTCAGATTAAATGTCGGCGCTGCAGTTATGGGATTAGGATATATAGTTGGTTTGAAATACGCAGCCATAATTTGTGCTGGCTCATTTTTGTCATGGTATTTATTGGTTCCGGTTATCTCTTACATCGGTGGAGACTTAACAACAACTTTCGGAACAGGTGCAACAAAATTAATCTCTGCAATGAGTGCCGAAGAAATTTTCAGGCAATATGTCAGACACGTTGGTATTGGTGGAATAGCAATGGCCGGGATTATTGGAATAATTAAATCTTCAAAGATTATTAAGTCAGCTATAACATTGGGATTTAAAGAAATATTTGAAAAGAAAGGTGGAGTAGATAAGGAAGTATTAAGAACACAGCGTGATCTTCCGATGAAGATAATTGTTTCCGGAATTGTTCTAACTGCAATTATACTTCTTGTATTCTTTTACTTCGGAGTTGTTTATGATATTGGGTGGGCACTCGCCGGTTTACTAATTGTTTTGATAATTTCATTCCTGTTTACAACTGTTGCTGCAAATGCAATTGCAATTGTCGGTACAAATCCTGTTAGCGGAATGACTTTAATGACTTTAATTCTTTCTTCAATTATTCTCACTTCTGTTGGACTGAAAGGTGAAGCCGGAATGGTTGCCGCATTGATTATTGGAGGTGTTGTGTGTACTGCACTTTCAATGGCAGGCGGTTTTATTACTGATTTAAAGATTGGTTACTGGCTTGGTTCATCACCTTACAAACAGGAAAGGTGGAAATTTCTTGGCGTGCTCGTTTCTGCAATGACTGTAGGTTATGTAATAATGATTTTAAACCAAACTTACGGTTTTGTTGGTGACGGTGCTTTGGTCGCTCCGCAGGCAAATGCAATGGCAGCAGTCATTCAGCCGTTGATGGCACAACAGCCGGCACCATGGACTCTTTATATTGTCGGGGCAATTCTTGCGCTCAGCTTAAATATGATAGGTGTCCCGGCTCTCGCGTTTGCACTTGGAATGTATATCCCTCTTGATTTGAACACACCACTTTTAGTCGGTGGTTTGATTGCTCACTTTGTTTCAACAAGAAGTAAAGATGAAAAACTGAACAATGCAAGGAGAGAAAGAGGAACATTAATTGCATCAGGGTTTATAGCGGGCGGTGCATTGATGGGAGTAATAAGTGCTTTCTTACGATACGCCGGTTACAACTGGGTAAACAACGAATGGTTTGAATCTCATTCAGCAGAATTAATTGGATTAATTATGTTTGCTTTACTTTGTGCTTATATGATTTGGGATTCTTTGAGAGGAAAACCGGAAACAGAATAAATATTTTGTTTAAATTAAAAACTAAAGACGCACTTCGGTGCGTCTTTTTTATACTATGTGAAGGAAGGACAGAACTATAAAAATCACTAATACACTAAATGTGGCAATTGTTCCTATTGTAATTAGTTTAATTTCTTTTGACTGATTTTCAAGCTGGTTAACAATGCTGTTCTTACTATCGCTAATAGATCCTAAAACATTTTTTGATAAATTTTTTGTCTCAATCATAAATGCTTTATTGCTTGCTTCAATACGAGGCTGCAATTCCTGGAACTGACTTGTTAAAGCTGAAATCCTCGAATCGACCTTTTCAAATCTTCCTGAAAAATTTTCCTTATCAAGTTTGGAAACCAAAGCCAAAGCTTTGCTGGAAAGATTCTCAAATTCTTCTTTAAGCTTTAGAATTGTATTTGTTATTCTTGAAGCCGCTTCGATAGAAATTTTTGCAGTTTCAATGTATTCAACTGCAGATTTAAGTTTTGTAAGCTCGCCTTCAAGCTGTACAATTTCCTCCGTTAAAATATCTTCCATGGTTTACCGTAGAATAATTTTCAGAATAATGTTTAACTATTCCCCCTTAATTATTTCTATTTACCAGGTACGAATTTGAACAAGTCACTTTATTATGGCAATTTTAATACCGGAAAGAATGTGCGAAAATGCTCAATAATTTAGCTGTGTGTGTAAATTTTTACTTGTTTTTAGGGATTAATAAAAAGATTGGAGATAATCGAAATAATTATTTCTAATAAATCTTTTGTAAAAATTTAAACTGGTACTTGATACTATCAATCGAGGTTTTGCAGAAGTTCCTGTACTTTATTAATTAAGTTTTCCAATTCCACATCAAATCTTTCACCAGTTTTCCTTACCTTAACTTCACATTTATTTTCTTTCAGTTTTCTTTCACCGATAATAATTTGAATAGGCATTCCGAGAAGATCGGCATCATTAAATTTAAACCCGGCTGCTGCGTCACGGTCATCGAATAAAACTTGATAGTTGTTTTTCTGCAGATCAGAATAAATTTTTTCTGCTTCAGAAATTACTTTTTCGCTTTTCATATTTAAAGCAATAAGTTGAACGTCAAAAGGAGTAAGAATTTTATTCCAGGTAATTCCCTTTTCATCATTGTTTTGTTCAATGAAGCAAGCCATCACTCTTTCAACACCAATGCCATAACTACCCATTACAATAGGATGTTCTTCTCCAGCTTCATCAATGTAATTTGCTTTTAATGCTTTTGAATACTTTGTGCCGAGTTTGAAAATATGTCCCAGTTCAATGGCTGCAAAAACATCCAGTTTACCATCACAGCGGGGACAGCCTTCACCCGACTGAACAGTTCTCAAATCAGCATATTCAATTTCTTTAATGTCACGATTTAAATCTATTCCGCCAATGTGGTAATCATTCTTATTCGCTCCGCTGAAAAGATTGTTGCGATCTTGCAAACGAAGATCAGCAATAATTTTTCCGTTAAATCCAATCGGTCCGATTGACCCTGCATCTGCTCCGGTAATTTTTTGTAATTCTTCAGGATGGCCCGGGCGGACATTCCCTCCAAGTACATTTTGTAATTTTGTTTCGTTCACATCATCATTGCCCTGCATCAAAATCAAAACAGGTAAATCATTATGAAAATAAACTCTGGATTTTGCACAAACAGATACATCAACCTTTAAAAATTCACAAAGCTCATCAATAGATTTTACATTCGGGGTGTGAATTTCATAAGTAGCTTTGTTTTCTTTATCACGAACAACCATTTCTGGTTTTGAAGTTGCAACTTCAGCATTCGCTGCATAACCACAGGAAGAACAATAAGCAACTGTATCTTCACCCGCGTCCGATTTAACCATAAATTCTTCAGATCCGCTACCACCCATTGCACCGCTCGATGCACCAACAACAAAATAATTTAATCCGCAGCGGTTAAAAATTTTCCTGTAAGCCTGGTCGTGAAAGTTATATGATTTATCCTGTTCAGTTTGGTCGATGTCAAATGAATATGCATCTTTCATTAAAAACTGCCTGCCGCGAATAACACCGCTTCTCGGCCTGGCTTCATTCCTGAACTTGGTTTGAATCTGGTACCAGATCTGCGGCATATCTTTATAAGATTTTACAACATTGCGTGCGTGGTAAGTCATTATTTCTTCGTGAGTCGGCGCTAAAACATATTCACGATTTTTTATATGGAATAGTATATCACCGAATGCTTCAACTCTGCCGGTTTCTTCCCAGATTTCCTTTGGATTAAGTGCGGGCAGATGAAATTCTTGTCCGCCAATTGCATCCATTTCTTCACGGATTATCTGTGAAATTTTCCTAATAATACGGTAACCTAATGGCAGAAAAGAATAAATCCCTGCAGATAACATTCTTATCATTCCTGCACGAAGCATAAGCACGTGACTTTTTACAATTGCATCAGTCGGAACTTCTTTTAATGTTGGGACAAAATATTTACTTAAACGCATAAAGTAATTTCTTTAAGTTGAGATAAAAATAAGTTTGCTAAAATAGCTATTTGGAGAGGTTATTCAAAGATTGATAGATATGAAATGTGCTTCTAAGATTCAGAGGCTTCAACATTCTTAACCAAATAAACCTGGTCACGCGGTCTGATGATGGAATTACAACTAAATGTAATCTCCTCACCTTTTTCAGCAGAGTTATTCTGCAAATCATTTTTCATAAAAGAGTCGAGTTTAAGTTCGACAACTCCTGTTGTTTCACCCGTAATAATTATTTCATCATTAGCCTCTATTTTTCCTGCTTCCAGAAGTACGTGAGCTATTCCCGTTTTTTTATAATAGTTCAATACTTTACCGACGTATTCTTTTTTTGTAGTTGCTCTGCTTCCGTTTATTCCCGCATAATCTTCGGATGAAGGTTTGTTAAAATAAAATCCTGTTGAAAAGCCGCGGTTGTAAACTGTTTCAAGCTCTGCTAGAAATTCTTTTTTCTTTTCATCAGTCAGTTTACCTTCAAAATAAAGATCAATTGCTTTTCGATAAGCAGAAACCGTCTTTGCAACGTACTCCGGAGCTCTTTTTCTTCCTTCAATTTTAAATGAGTCGATTCCTGCTTCGATAAGTTGATCAATAAATTCAATTGTACAGAGATCTTTAGGAGAAAAAACATAATCATCACCAACTAACAAAGATTTATCAATCGAGGAATCATAAACTTCGTATTCCCTTCTGCAAGGTTGAATACATTCACCGCGGTTTGCACTTTTTCCGAATAGATGATGGCTCATAAAACATCTTCCACTTACAGCAATGCACATTGCCCCGTGAATGAATGCCTCAATTTCAAGATCCGTATTTGTTCTTATCTTTTTTATTTCATCAAGTGAACATTCACGGGCAAGCACAATTCTGACTGCACCAAGTCTTTTATAAACCGATGCAGCAAGTGAATTCGAAATGGAACTTTGTGTCGAAATACAGAATGGAAAATTGTTTGTATGACAGAGATCAGCGACAGCTAAATCCCAGCAGATTATTCTATTAATTCCCGCTTCTTTTGCTTTTAAAATAATTTCTTCAGCTTCAGCGAGCTCTTCTTCAAAAACAATTGTGTTTAGAGTTAAATAAGATTTTACATTACTTGATTTGCAGATTTGGACAATCTCTGGAAGCTCTTCAATAGAAAAATTTTTTGCGGCTGCCCGCATATTAAGTTTATCAACACCAAAATAAATTGCATCAGCGCCGGCATTTATTGCTGCATGAAGCATTGTCCAATTCCCTGCGGGGGCCATTAGTTCGGGATAATGGGATGTAGGAGGTTGGGGGTCGGTGGTAGATTTAATTCCCAATTTATTTTTTAGATTTAGATTTTTCATCAAGGTAATTTATATAAGCACTAAGTTTGGGAAGCAGTGTTTCGATTATATCATCTAACTCTTTGAATTCTTTATCAGTTATTAATTTTCTTTTAAGAGATTTATTTGTCCAGTGTTTTGTTTCAAACAAAGAGCCTCTTGATATTTTTGCAAACCTTGCTCGGTCTGCAAAACTTCCTTTGCCATCCCCTTCTGAAATATTTGCGCCAACACTATCAGCAACATTAATATATTGTACACCAACTGTCTTTTTTGCCAAGTAATCCCATTTAACAACAATATCCCAAATTCTATCGCTAAGTTTTTCAGCTAACTGATAAATTTCTAAATCTTCAAATTTAGATTGTGCAATTAAAAAAGTGAAATGTTTTGTCAAAAAATATTTAGTATACTTTTCAAACTCCCAACATCCAACTCCCTACCTCCTACCACCAACACCCCACCCCCTTTTACCTAATAGCAACGAATAAAATTTGCTCTCCGCCGAGATATCCAAATTCTTTGCTCCAGTACATAACAGCATAAGCATCAGAAAACCCCGCATCACGAACATTGTCAAGCATTTCCCATCCGAAATGAGTAAAGCACAAACAGCCGGCATCATTTATTGGATCTCCGTGGTATTCGGGTTCAAGATGATGAACAACTTCGCCGGAAGAGTTTACAGAAGCGCGGATAATATTTTTTTCTGATTTCCTGTTGAACGGAACTGACCACAACATTTTGCCACCTTTTTTAAGAACTCGATGGCATTCACTGAAAGCTTTATTAAATTCGGGAAAATGTTCAAAGCAATCAAGTGAAAGTATCCTGTCAAACGATCCATCTTCAAAAGTCAGGTTTGATAAATCTTCATTTCTAACGCCTCGTTTATCTTTGGTTCCGAATTTAATTTTGTCACCGAGGAATTCACTTCCAACAACATTCTTATATTTCTCAGTAATGAATTGATAAATCGGTGTAACTTGTTCGGAAATAAAAATTTTATCTTCAGGATAAAGTGAAGCTTCTTGTTGAAAGATGTGATAAGTCGCTCTAAGCCTGTTATTCAATTGAGTGATGGGACAAACAACACGTTCTCTCCAGTTGATTGATTTTCCATCTGAGTAATTGTAGTCGACGAGAAAATCAACCTGCTGTCCGGCAGGATAAGAAAAACCGTTAACAAAAAACTCACCTTCCGTACTTCTTATTAAATTGTTTTCAACGGTCTGGTAATACACATAGGTATTCTTCATTCTTTCTTCGTGGACGAGATTATCTTTATAATTTCTTATTCTAAACAAATTCATTTTCTACCAAGTCGTTAAAATCAATTCTGCGGACAGCAGATATAAATATTATTTTATTTCGATTTCTTTTCCCAAATCTGTGCCAGTTCGACAATTACTTTTACCGCCATTTCCATATCCTGAACGGCAACCCATTCAAGCTGTGAATGGAAACTATGTTCACCTGCGAAAATATTCGGAGTCGGCAATCCCATAAATGATAATCTTGAACCATCTGTACCACCGCGAATCGGCTGCATAATAGGCTTAATCCCAAGGTTCTTCATCGCCTGAACAGCAAACTTTGTTACCTGCGGATGTTTCTTCAGAACTTCCCACATATTCCTGTACTGTTCAACAACTTTAAATTCATATTTTGAACCTGGGAATTTTGCTACGGCTTTTTTAGCAAGCTGATCAAGTAATTTTTCATATTGCTTTAGTTTCGGTGTTTCGAAATCCCTGATGATTATTTTAATCGTTGTTATTTCTTCAAGCCCGCTCATGGTTGTGCAGTGAACATACCCTTGTCTTTTTTCAGTGGTCTCGGGTGAAAGGCTTTTCTTCGGTAGACTTTCAATAAATGAAGCAGCAACCTTTAAAGAATTTATCATCTGGTTTTTTGCATATCCGGGATGAATATTTTTCCCGATAAACTTCAATACAACCATATCTGCGCTGAATGTTTCGGATTCAACTTCGCCCCTGCTTGAACCATCAACTGTGTAGCCGTATTTAGCTCCAAGTTTTTTAAGATCGATTTTTTCTGTTCCCCTTCCGACTTCCTCATCTGGAGTGAAACAAATCTTTATTGGTCCGTGCTTTACTTCAGGATGTTTCAGAAAATAATTTACTGCGTCCATAATTTCTGCAACACCTGCTTTATTGTCGGCTCCAAGCAAAGTGCTTCCGTCGGTAGTAATAATATCAAAACCCTTCATATTCTTCAGGTCAGGATTTTCTTTAGCCTTAATCACCCATTTATCTTTTGGAAGCTTTATGTCGCCGCCTTTATATTTTTTATGAATTATTGGCTTAACATTTTTTCCTGTCACCGCAGGCGAAGTATCAACGTGAGCAATGAACGCAATCGGTGGAACTTTTTTGTTTGTGTTTGATGGAATCGTTGCCATCACGTATCCCCATTTATCCATTGTTGCATCTTTCAATCCTACCTTTTTTAATTCTTTGGCAAGATCAGCAGAAAGTTTTTTCTGTTTTTCAGTGCTAGGGAAACTGGTTGATTCTTCATCAGACTGAGTATCATATTTTACATACTTTAGAAATCTTTCTACAGCAGTAAATTTATATTTTGGATCGAACATAAATCCTCCTTGATTTGGATTAGTGAATACTATTTTTCAATTTTTTTAATTTCAACTCTTCTGTTTTTTGCTCTTCCCTCGTTCGTTTTGTTATCTGCAACAGGGTTTTGACTTCCCATTCCTAAAACCTCAAAACGAACTTTGGGAATTCCTTTTGAAACAAAATAATTCAGAACTGAATCAGCACGCATCTTTGACATTTGCAAATTCCCTTCTTCAGGTCCGATGTTGTCTGTATAACCAATAATTCTCCATCGCGAAAGCGGGTCTGTTTTCATTTCAACTACTAACTTATCAAGTTCAGGATAAGCTGCCGGTTTTAACTGAGCGCTGTTAAATTCAAAACTTGTTTCGGAACTTAGTGTTAAACTGTTTTTATTTTCTGATAAAGTACCAGTTTTTATTTCCGCTTTTTGTTCAGGAATAATTTCTTGCGGAATTATTTCTACAACTTTCTCACAGCCATTTTCATCAACTTTAACTCCGGCAGGTGTTTCAGGACACTGATCCAGGTAATCAGAAACACCGTCAAGATCAGAATCTAACGGGCAACCTTTATTATCTACATCAACATCGTAAGGTGTGTCTGGACACTTATCCAGATAATCCGGGACACCATCTGAATCAAGATCAAAAGGACAGCCATATTCATCAACAGAAATTTCTTTCGGCGTACCGGGACAAAGATCGGTATAATCTGCAACTCCGTCACCATCTGAATCCAGTGCACAACCATCGGCATTTACCTGGACTCCTTTTGGTGTGTCAGGACATTTATCAAGATAATCTGCAATCCCATCTTTATCAGAATCTATTGCGCAGCCAAACTCATCTACTTTAATTCCCGTTGGTGTATTTGGACACATATCTTTTGAGTCAATAACTCCGTCGCCATCAGTATCAAACTCAGTAAGGAATGAATAAGTGATCCCTGCATTTATTGTGAAAAATAAATCGTTGCCTGTTCCAATTGCCTGATCATCCAGCCAGCTATTCGGACTTATCTGTGTTCCGATATCGAAAATAGCAGAAAGATTTTCTGTTAAAGGATAGTGAACACCAATCTCCGCATTATAATTAACTTCGGTTCTGCTGTATCTTCCATTTTCATTATTCACTAATTTTATTCCTCCATTGCCTCTCGGATCAAATGACAAACTTGATATTCCTGCAAAAAAGTATGGAAAAAATTCATCGTTATTTACAGAAAGAATGAAAACTCCACCGAGTCCAACTGACGAAATATTTGTTCTGAATTCTTCAGGAGTAATTGTTTCATCACTTCCTCTTAAAAAACCTGCGTTTCCGAATACCCTTATTCCAAATCCGCTTGAAATTTGTGCGGGGAAAAAATATTCCAGCGAAAATTTTCCCATATAATCAATTCCCAATCCGCTGTAATCTGTGTTTGCAAGCGTAGTTCCTCCTTCAACCGAAAGTGCTAAAGTCCCGGAAAAAGGATTGTACTTTTGAGTTTTTACCTGTGAATAAGCAGAGCTAAAAATTAAAAAAATTATGAGGAGAAATACTGAAAGATATCTCATTCAATTGCTGTTAAATTTGATTTTGATTAACAAATTTAACGGTATTTGCAGTTGTAACAAAGTTTATCAACGACCTGAAAATTAATAACCTCTTCTTAAAACCTTATCCATATCTGCCTGGATCATCAGTTTAACAAGATCTTCAAATTTTGTCTTTGATTTCCATTTAAGAAGTCTCTGAGCTTTTGATGGATCGCCAATAAGCAAATCAACTTCCGTTGGACGGTAATAGTGCGGATCAATTTCAACAACAATATTCCCTTTTTTCAATTTGCTGCTGAAATCTTTTAAGTAGTTCTTTTTGTTCGAAGAATATGAAATCAGCTTTTTCGCTTTTTCAAGATTTACTGATTTTATGACTCCCTTTTCATTTGCTCCTTTTCCTTTCCATTCCAGTTCAATACCAAGGTTGCCAAAACTCAACTCAGCAAATTCTCTTACTTTTCTTGTCACACCGGTAGCAAGTACAAAATCATCAGCATTTTTATGCTGAAGAATTTTCCACATACCTTCACAGTATTCTGGAGCAAAACCCCAGTCGCGTTTTGCGTTTAAATTTCCAAGTAAAAGTTTACTTTGTATTCCTGCAACAATTCTTGAAGCAGCGCGGGTAATTTTTCTTGTTACAAATGTTTCCCCTCTTTTAGGAGACTCGTGATTAAACAAAATTCCGTTTGATGCAAAAATGTTATAAGCTTCACGGTAATTAACAATTATCCAGTAGCCGTAAAGTTTCGCAACTCCGTAAGGTGAACGCGGGTAAAAAGGAGTTTTTTCGCTCTGTGGAACTTCCTGTGCTTTACCGTAAAGCTCACTTGTTGATGCCTGGTAAAATTTTACTTTTCTTAATCCGACTTCACGAATCGCGTCAAGAAATCTTAAAGTGCCTAGTGCATCAACCTGTGCTGTATAGTCAGGAACTTCGAAAGAAACTTTTACATGACTTTGTGCAGCAAGGTTATAAATTTCATCCGGTTCAATTTTTTCCAAAAGACGGTTAAGGTTGCTCGTATCTACAAGATCACCGTAATGAAGGAACATTTTTTTATTTAAGATTTCAGGATTGTTATAAAGATGATCTATTCTTCCTGTATTAAAAGAACTGCTTCTCCTGATTATCCCGTGGACTTCGTAGCCTTTCTTTAAAAGAATTTCAGTTAAATAGCTGCCGTCCTGTCCGGTGATTCCTGTTATTAATGCTTTTTTCATTTTGCTAATAAAATATTATTAAATTTAATTGGACACTGATTGAACAGATTATACTGATAAAAACTGATTTTGATCTGCGCAAATCTGCTAAATCAGTTTCATCTGCGTTCTATTGTTTATAATTCTCAATAAACCAATTGTATGTCTTCTTAATCCCATCTTCCAGTTCTGTTTTATATTTCCATCCAAGCTGATTGAGTTTTGTTACATCCATTAATTTTCTTGGTGTGCCGTCCGGTTTAGTTGTATCGTTAACAATCTCTCCTTTGTATCCAACAATCCCGGCAATCATTTTTGCAAGCTCACTTATGCTCAAATCTTTACCTGTTCCGATATTTATATGCGTTATATTTTTTTCATAAATATCTAACGCATTTATATTTTCAAAAAGAAATAAAATTGCATCAGCAAGATCTTCAACAAACATAAACTCACGAAGCGGTTTCCCGGTTCCCCAGATTGTTACTTCTTTTTCATTATTCTGTTTTGCCTCGTGAAACTTTCTTATCAAAGCCGGAAGAACATGTGAAGTATTTAGATCAAAATTATCTTTTGGTCCGTAAAGATTTGTCGGCATAACGGAAAAGAAATTTGAAGCGTATTGCCTGTAATAATTTTCACAAAGTTTTATTCCTGCAATTTTAGCAATTGCATAAGGTTCATTTGTAAACTCAAGATAATCTGAAAGCAGGTATTCTTCTTTCAAAGGCTGAGGTGCAAGTTTCGGATAAATACATGAACTGCCGAGAAAGATTAATTTTTTAACACCGGATTTATAAGCTGATTGAATCAGGTTTGATTCAATCATCAGGTTGTCATAAATGAATTCTGCACGGTATGTGTTATTCGCAAGAATTCCTCCTACTTTTGCTGCAGCGATTATTACTGCTTCAGGTTTTTCCTCTTCAAAAAAAGATTCTACTTCTGTTTGTCGAATTAAATCAAGATCAGGATAATTTTTTAACAGAAGATTTTTATAGCCTGTTTTTTCAAATGCCGAAGTTATAGCAGAACCTACCATTCCCTTATGACCGGCAATGTATATTTTTGAATCTTTATTCATCTTATTAACAATTATAAACCATAATAAACTGCAAGATAAAACTCACTTAAATTTTTGTCGATGAAAGATAAATTTTCCTGCTGTGCAGAAGTTTTCATTAATTCAAACCTTGCCCTTACGAATAGCTCGTGCAGGATTTCATACTTAATCTGTCCGCCAAAGTAAGTGTAATCATTTCTTAATCCAAAAAGGAAAGGAGGCTGCGGCTGTCTGTACTGATCTTCAAAAGTACCGCGTGAACCTTTTCGAATATATCTTGCCCAAAATTCTGCTTCGAGTCCACGGATAAACCTGTATTTTATTGAACCATAAACCTGGTCAGCATTGCTTCCCATCCAATGTCCCAATCCGTAAGATGCACTTTGATAAGTTGTTGTTGGAATGTAGTGTTCGTAGACAAACGGATAAATTTTTGTGTACTCCAGTTTTAATGTTAGATTTTCAACCGGCAAATCAACAACGGAACTGCCGAATGTAAAACCAAATTGATTTCTTTGTTTGTTTGAATCAAACAGACCGCCTATAGACAATTCATCAATTAAAAGAGTTCCATAAAGATGAGTATTTTTTAAATGATTTTTTGAACTTATAGAAAAAAACAATTGTGCGTTGCTGCCAGCAGCATTCAATTGTCTGCTGAGGTAATGATCATCAAGTCTGAAAAAAGTAATAGGAATTAAGTATAAGATTTCCAGCTTATCTGAATAAATAACAGATTCACCGAGCGAGATATCAAGTCCTTTTACAGGTTTAAAAGTTAACGTATGAGATGCGAGATATTTATCTCTGAAACCATATCTTAAGCCGCCGGTGCTTGAATGATAAACATTTATTGAATCAATAACATCCGATTCAAGCCAGGCATGAATATAATTAAAGCTAAACCAATCAACGGGAGAAATATCTAACCGGATAAAAGGAAAAGAAGGAGCTTTTTGAGATAGAACCAAAAGTCCGTTGTCACCGTAACCCCACTCTAAAAAATCTTTTCCAACAGCAAGCGAGCCCCATTTCCAGCTTGTAGCTAAAACAGCTTTGGCTTCGCTGTATTCAATTTTATCTGATGGATAATTATAAATACCGGCGCTGCTTCTTTCATTAACTCCCGTAACCGGAGTGAAGAGTTTTTGTTTATCGATCGTTTTTCCTTCTTCTGTGTTATCCCTGAAATCAAAACTGTACCCGATAATATCTGACACATAACCATTAACATAAACGCCGTTCCAAAGATGAGTAACCTTTTCTTTATCTCTCGCTCCAATTTCATAACCGAGTATAATTCCCGCGTTCATTTTAAATGTTTCACTTCCAAAAGAAAAAAATCTCCATCTGCCGGCAGGATCTTTATTGAAATATGTTAAGTGGTCTGTTGATTTTTTTTGAAGCAAATCAATTTCATTAAGATAATCTGACTTGAAGAAATTCAGTTCTTCTTTTTCAAGTGATGTTAGCTGATCTGATTTGTTTTCGGATTCAATTAATTTTTCAGCAATATATTTTCTTGGCAATGGTCTTATCTGGTCATCAAAAGCCACAACTCCTTTTTGGCTCAATCTTCCCAAAAAATTATAAACATCTTTATACAATGGTTCATAAACAACCTGTGCACGGATCGGTAGCGAAAACATGACGAAGATTGTGCAGAGGGCAAAGAGCAGAGCTTTCCACTTAAAAGGGTTTTTAGTCTTCAATTTTATAAAGATCGTCCAGTAAGATTTCACCTTATCAACTCCCGACAAATTCATTTATTTTATCAACAACAAATTTTATTTGATCCTCCTTTAAATCTTGGTAGATTGGCAACGCAAGTGAAGTTGATGCAGCATCTTCTGCTTTTGAAAAATCACCTTTTTTGTAACCAAGATCAGAGAAACATTCTTGTTGGTGAAACGGAACAGGATAATAAATTTCATTACCGATTTCGTTTTCGGTGAGATATTTTTTTAATTCGTCCCTGTTTTCAACACGAATAATATATTGATTAAAAATATGCGGATTCTTCAAACCAGCAACATTATAATAAATTGACCCAGGGAGAAGGACTTTATTCTTAGAATCAAATTTTGTTGTACCTGTTTTCACGGCAAGGCCTGCTTCAACGAAAAGGTTATTATATAGTGCGGCATTTTTTCTTCTTTGCTCAGACCATTTATCAAGATGCGGAAGCTTAACTCTCAGCACAGCAGCCTGTAAAGCATCGATTCTGAAGTTTCCGCCAATTACTTTGTGAAAATATTTTTGTTCGCCGCCGTGAACTCTTTTTATTTTTAACAAATAAGCAAGTTCATCGTCATTTGTTGTAACCAGTCCGCCGTCTCCATAACAACCAAGATTTTTACTCGGGAAAAATGAAAAGCAGCCAATGTCGCCAATTGTTCCGACAGATTTTCCATCTTTATACTGAACACCGATTGCCTGTGCGGCATCTTCAATAACTTTTAAATTATGCTTTTTTGCAATTTCCATTATCGGCAACATATCAGCACTTTGGCCATAAAGATGAACTGGAATAATTGCTTTGGTTTTTGGAGTTATTTTTTGTTCTATGTCATTTGGATCGATGTTAAAAGTAACAGGATCAATATCAACAAAAACAGGTTTTGCATTCATTCTTGCAACAACACCAGCCGTTGCAAAAAACGAATATGTAGGAACAATGATTTCGTCTCCCGGTTTTATGTTGATGCTCATCAAAGCAAGAAGCAGAGCATCGGTTCCTGATGATACCCCTATTGCATGTTTGCAGCCAAGATAGTCACAAAATTCTTTTTCCATTTTTTCAACTTCAGGTCCAAGAATAAAATACTGTGACTCTGCAACTTTACGAATTGCTTCATCAAGTTCTTTTTTTAATGAATTATATTGAGGTTTAAGGTCTAGAAGTGGTACTTTCATTTTTTATTTAGTTTTAGTTGTAATGGTCAAGAGGATAATTAAAATTCGTTGTCAACAATTTATTTTAATTGATGGATAAAATCTTTTTCAATTTCTTTCAGCAACTTTCCATTAAGATCCTTTCCCGATACTATCGGGTTTTTAACCTGCCAGACTATTCCCAGTTCAGGATCATTATATAAAATAGCCCTTTCATGTTCTTTACTATAAAGTTGAGTGCATTTGTAAGAAAATATTGTTTCATCTGAAAGCACTGAAAAACCATGAGCAAAACCGGGTGGAATCCAGATTTGATTTTTGTTTTGTGAATTTAGAACGTGCGATATATGTTTACCAAAAGTAGGGGAACCAAACCTGATATCAACAGCAACGTCAAGAACTTTTCCACTTATTACATAACATAATTTTCCTTGTGCCATATCACCAACCTGGAAATGCAATCCGCGTATTGTTCCTTTTTTCGATTTACTCAGATTATCCTGGACAAAATTATACTCTATTCCTGCTTCGCGGTATTTTCCCATATTGAATGATTCAAGAAAGTAACCTCTATCATCTTCAAAAACTTCAGGTTGAATTAATAAAACCCCCTGAAGTTCGGTTTTAGATATTTTCAATAATTATTCTTCCTCTAAAATTTTTTCAAGATAATCACGATACAAAGATTTTGGAATTGAATTAACCAACGTTCTAAACTGGTCTTCGCTAATAAATTTTCTGCTGTATGCTATTTCTTCTATGCAGGCAACTTTTAATCCCTGCCTGTCTTCGATAACACCAAAAAAATTTGAAGCGGCAAGCAATGCTTCAGGAGTTCCTGTATCCAGCCATGCAACGCCTCTTCCTATCTTTTCAACCAAAAGTTCACCCATCTCCATATATTTTCTGTTCACATCTGTAATTTCCAGTTCTCCTCGTGTAGATGGTTTCAGATTTTTTGAAATCTCGATAACACGATTGTCATAAAGATATAAACCCGGAACTGCATAGTGAGATTTTGGTTTAGATGGTTTTTCTTCAATTGAAATTGCTTTCCCTTCTTTATCAAATTCTACAATGCCGTATCTTTCAGGATCATTAACCTGGTAACCAAAAATTGTAGAGCCTTTATCTCTTTCGAGTGCCGTATAAAAGAAATCGAGATAGCCGTGAAAAATATTGTCGCCCAAAATCAAGCAAACAGGGTTATCCCCGATAAATTCTTCGCCGATTATAAATGCTTCAGCAATCCCATTTGGTTCTGGTTGAACTTTATATTCAATCTTTAATCCTATTTGGGAACCATCTCCAAATAATTGTTTGTAAAACGGAATGGTTTCTTTATTCGAGATAATCAGGATTTCCCTGATTCCACCAAGCATTAAAATGGAAAGTGGGTAATATATTAAAGGTTTGTCATAAATCAGCGTTAGTTGCTTGCTATATACTTTTGTAACAGGGTAGAGTCTTGTTCCGGAACCACCGGCAAGAATTATCCCTTTTGTATTGTGGTGATTATGCGATTTTTGAATTTCTTTGCTAAACATAGTAGTACAAATATAAAAAGAATCCCTTCAATTCTTCAGGTAATAAAGTCTGTGAATTTTATCGTTTTACAGAAGTGTTCCACTTAAAAGAGTGATGGCAAAAGTAAAATAAATCACCAGTCCCGTAACATCCACCAGTGTTGCAACAAATGGGGCCGATGAAGTTGCAGGATCCAGACCAAGTCTTCTTAAAATGAAAGGCAACATGGCCCCTGATAGTGTCCCCCAAAGGACAACACCAATTAAAGAAAAAGAAACAGTCAGACCGATCAGTACCCAATGCTCACCATAAATATCAGAAAATGAACCCCAGATTAAAATTCTTAGAAATCCTATAGCACCAAGAATAGCACCAAGCACTAGTCCAGAAAATATTTCTCTTTTCATAATATACCACCAATCTTTCAGAGTAATTTCGCCTAAAGCCATTGCTCTTATTACAAGTGTGGCAGCCTGTGATCCTGAATTTCCTCCGGATGAAATGATTAGCGGAACAAACAATGCAAGTACAACTGCTTTTGCAATTTCATTCTCAAAAAATCCCATAGCTGTTGCAGTTAACATTTCTCCAACAAATAAAACTGTAAGCCATACGACTCTTTTTTTAATCATTGAAAAAAACGGCATTGTTGAGTACGGTTCTTCAAGTGCTTCCACGCCACCCAGTTTATGAATATCTTCTGTTGCTTCTTCTTCCGCAACATCAAATACGTCGTCAACTGTAACTATACCAATGAGCACACCATAATTATCCACAACAGGCAATGCAATTCTATCATATTTTTTAAATTGTTCAACGGCAAGCTCCTGATCATCATTGACACTCAACGTAACAAAATTTTTGTCCATTATATTTATAACTTTTTTATCAGGAGATGCAAGGATAAATTCCCGGATTTTAATATCATCAATTAATTTTCCTTTATCATCAATGACATAAACCACGTTCAAGGTTTCGCTATTCTCACCATTTTCCCTAATGTAAAGAAGAGATTTCTCAATTGTCCAACCCGGTTTTACCGCAATGTAATCCGGTGTCATCAAACGACCGACACTATTTTCTGGATAGCCTAAAAGTGTTTGAGCAATTTTTCTTTCATCAGCAGAAAGTAGGTGAATTAATTGTTTAGCAGCAGTTCCGGGTAATTCCTCAAGTAAAGCTGTTCTATCATCCGGAGACATATCGTTAAGTATAGCAGCAACTTCACCTTTCCCCATTGCTTTAAGCAAAGCCATTTGTGTATCAAAATCAAGATGCTCAAAAGTATCGGCACCAAGTTCAATCTGCAGTAATCTGAAAACGATAACCTGTTCGGTTTCGGGTAGTTCAACAATGAGATCGGCAATATCGGCAGGTGAGAAATCACTTAAAATTTCTTTGAGAACGCCAAGTTTCCTCTCAGCAATTAATGATTGTATTTCGGGTAGTAATAGTTTGCTAAGCATGGCACTCCCTGAAATTTTATGATAATGTGATTTCTACATTTTAGATTTAATTTTTAGTTTATAAAAATAGCCCATTACACATCTAAATACAATCAACAGGATGTGCACAAATTATTAGTTATATGTAGTTTTAAGTTTGTTTTTTTAAGGAAGTTTTTATGAAAATTGTTGCAGATGAAAATATCTCATATGGAGCTGAAGCTTTTTCCACTCTTGGAGAAGTGGAAACGTACAATGGCAGGAAGATTTCAAACGAAATTTTAAAAGATGCTGATGTTCTGATTGTTCGTGCAATTACAGAAGTAAATGAAAATTTATTAAAAAATACTTCTGTAAAATTTGTTGGCACAACAACAATTGGAACAGATCATATTGACCTCGATCATCTTTCAAAGAATAAAATTGCATTTGCGGATGCAAAAGGTTGTAATGCAAATTCAGTTTTAGAATATGTATTCTCCGCGTTATTTAAAATTGCAGTCAAAGAGAATTTCAGTCTTAAAGAAAAAACACTCGGTGTTGTGGGAGTTGGAACAATAGGTAGTAAAGTCGTAAAAGTAGCAGAGACTTTAGGAATGAAAGTAAAGAAAAACGATCCGCCCCTTGAGAGAACCGGGTTAAAAGGATTTACAAATCTAAAAGACACCATGGATTCAGACATTGTTACATTTCATGTTCCATTAAATATGGAGGGGGTTGATAAAACTTTTCACTTGCTGGACAAAGAGAGTTTTAAACCAGTTAAACCCGGAATAATTTTAATAAATTCATCACGTGGATCAGTAATCGACAATGAGATTCTCAAATCAGAAATAAAAAATAAAAACCTTAAAGTTGTTCTTGATGTTTGGGAAAATGAACCCGGGATTGATCAGGATCTGTTAAAAGAAATATACCTTGCTACACCGCATATCGCGGGTCATTCTTATGAAGGAAAAGTTTTCGGGACAAAATTTGTTTATGATAAACTTTGTAATTACTTAAAGAAAGAAATAAAATGGACTCCGCCATTACCTGTTCCAAATGATAAAAGTAAAAAATTCATCGCGGATAAACCATTCGAAAGTAAAATGGATGAGCTGATTTCATCAATTTATAATATTGAGGAAGATAATGTGCGGATGAAGAAAATATTAGAAATAGAAAAAACTGAAATCAAAAAATATTTTGATGAATTGAGAAAAGGAATACCTAAAAGAAGAGAATTCAATAACTACGTTGTTAAGCTATCTGAAGGAAATAAAACACTTGAAGAAAAACTGCATTCGCTGAGATTTATGACAAGCAAAGTTTAAATATTAATTTTCCGATTTATCAAGTTTGAATTCTATCGGAATAATCATTTGTACTTTTACTTTTTGTCCACGCTGCAAACCTGGTTTGAACCTGTGATAATAAACCGCCTGTCTTGCAGCTTCATCACATCCATGGCCTATTCCTTCAAGCACCTGTGCGTCCACAACCTCACCATTTCTGTCAATAAATGCTAATATTTTTACTGTGCCTTCAATTTCATCATCTTTGGCTTCTTCAGGATATCGTAGCCTCTTGTATATCGACTCCATCCCGCCAACCGGTTTCGGCATAACTTCCACAGTTAAATAGAAAGCAGGGTCATCTTCATAATTGTGTTCTTCATCTTCAACTTCCGGTAAAGGATCATTTACATTCTGAACTTTTTTTATTGTACTTATCTTCGAATTATTTTTTTCATTTTTGTTTGCAAGCTGTCTGTTTTTATAACCTTCATCAAGTTCAAATTTTTCTACAACCATCAATCCATCTTTATATGAAACATCTTTAATATATGTTCCTGTGCTGTCGAATAGAGTCGTTGGTCCATTTCGTTTTCCATCTTCAACATTATACATTTCTCTTAATGTACCTGTAGAATCATAATTCCTGACGAGCCCGTCAACTTTTCCATTCGTATAATCAAGCTCTTGTTTGAGGTTACCGGTTTCCCAATAAAAACTTGCTCCACCTTCCCGTACGCTATCCCGGTAATGAATTACAGAATTGATTTTATTATTATCAAAGTATGTAATAACCGAATCAGTTTGTGCGCAAACTTTTATTATGATACCAAATAATACTATTGATACAAATTTTAACATGTAAATGGATTTTTTTGAGGGGTTATAATACTATTTAATCCTGAGTTATTAGAGGCATTAAAACAGCAACAATAAAAATGAGAACGGCAATTCCAAAAATAAAATATCCCACTTCCTGGTCAGCATTTAATAAACCAAGTTCTCCAAGTATATAATGCCAGTCGTGATAAACTTTATGTCCACCCAGAAGAGGAAGTTTTTGAGCACGTGCATCGGCGGCATAAACACTGATGTTTATAAAATTCTGTCCAAGCCACAATAATGCAACCTGTACACCTGTTCTATAATTATTTCGGAAAAAGAACCCAGCAATTATTGAAGGAATGATAACCTGCATCAAAGAACCGCCGAGCGTGTAAATAAATTTTCCGAACAAGCTGAAAAACACATGCCCGGCTTCGTGAATTACCAGGTCGGCATTATCAATGAAACCATAATGACCCCGGTTTAAAGCCCAATAAAGAGCAATCGGGAAAATTACAATTGATGGATTCCATCTTTTAAATAATTCCCAATTACTTAAAGTCTTTGCTTTTTTAAGACTGTACGGAAAATCTTTTTCTTCTGAAGATTCAGGTTTCATTGCTAATGATAAAAATGCTGTATAACTTTTATTTCAAATTTAAAATTAAATTTCGACATAAAAACTTTTTTGTTCAAGAATTGTTCCTCTGCAATTTCATATAAAAAACCAGGTGAGACATGAAAAAACTAGTTTTCCTATTTATCCTAACTTTAATTTCTTTTCTTTTATTCTCCTGCAATAAAAACAACCAGACTGAAAAGAAGACAAAAACTATCGGAGTTTCCTTGTTAACCCGCGGACATATTTTTTACCGCGATCTTGAGGAAGGTTTAAAAAGTGAGGCAGATAAATATGGGTACGATTTAATTATTACCTCTGCAGATTTTGATCTCGGAAAACAAATCTCGCAAATAGAAGATTTCATTTCACGAAAAGTTGACGCAATAATTGTTTCACCTGTTGATTCAAAAGGAATCGGTTCCGGAATTGCAGAAGCAAACAAAGCGGGTATCCCTGTTTTTACCGCTGATATTGCCGCCGAAGAAGGAAATGTTGTTTCACATATTGCTTCTGATAATGTTCAGGGCGGAAGACTAGCAGGTGAATACCTTGCTAAAATTTTAGATGGAAAGGGAAACATTGCAATAATAAATCAGCCGGCGATTACTTCAGTTCTCGATAGAGTTGCAGGATTTAAAGAAGCTTTAACAAAATTTCCTGATATAAAAATAGTTGCCGACGTTAACGGACAGGGAGTTCGTGACAGGTCTTTGCAGGCAACAGCAGATGTACTTCAGGCAAATCCTAAGCTTGATGGAATTTTCGGAATTAACGATGACTCTGCACTTGGTGCATTAGATGCAGTAAATCAGTTTAACAGGAAAGGCATTATAATTATTGGTTATGATGCAACTCCTCCTGCGGTTGATGCAATCCTGAAAGATTCACCGTTAAAAGCTGATGTAGTTCAGTATCCGAAAAAGATTGGCGTAAAAACAATTGATGTTATAAATGATCATTTCAATAATAAAACTGTTCCAAAGAATGTTCCTGTTGAAGTTGGAATAGTTGATAAGGAGACTCTCCAAAATCAGAATGCAGGTAAATGATTAACCTTCTCGAGATGCGGGAAATTGTAAAACAATATCCCGGAGTTCTCGCATTAGATAAAGTTTCAATTGATTTAAAACCAGGGGAAGTTCATTGTCTTGTAGGTGAAAATGGAGCAGGCAAATCAACATTAATGAAAATTTTATCCGGGGCAATTAAAAAAGATAGTGGTGAAATTTTTATCAGCGGAAATAAAATTGAATACAATTCACCTTCAGAATCTCAATCTCTTGGAATCAGTATTATTTACCAGGATTTCAAACTCGTCCCTGAATTAACTGCAGCCGAAAATATTTTTCTCGGCAGAGAGATAAAGAATTCATTTTTCCTGAACAAAAAAGAAATGAATGAAAAAGCTGCGGAGACCATTTCACAATTCGGAGAAGATATTGATGTAACTCTTCCGGTGAATAAACTTAGCACGGCTGCAAGACAAATGATTGAAATTGCAAAAGCTATTATCGGAAATGTTAAAATTCTAGCAATGGATGAACCTACTGCTCCGCTAACAAACAAAGAAATAAAAAAATTGTTTGAAGTAATAAAAAAATTAAAAGAAAAAGGAGTTGGAATCATCTATATCTCACACAGACTTGAAGAGATTTTTGAAATTGGAGATAGAGTTACTGTTTTGCGAGATGGTAAATTCATTCATTTATCTGAAATGAAAAATGTTGATAAGAACCAGTTGATAAAATTAATGGTTGGAAGGGAACTTGCTGATGAGTATCCTCAGAACAAGGCTGAAAAAGGAAATGAAATTTTAAGAGTTGAAAATCTTAACTCTGAAAAGATAAACAGTGTTTCATTTACTTTGAAGAAAGGAGAAGTACTTGGAATAGCCGGACTTGTTGGGGCAGGAAGAAGTGAGCTAGTCCGTGCAATCTTTGGTGCTGATAAAATAACCTCGGGTAAAATATTTATTAATGATAAAGAAGTAAAAATTAATTCTCCAAAAGAAGCAATTGATTCAGGAATTGCATTGCTTACTGAAGACAGAAATCTTCTCGGTTTATTTATGAATATGAGCATTCGGGAAAATATTTCTGTTTCAAGTTTGAGTAAGATGATGAATGGAATGTTCATCGATAAGCAAAAAGAAATTTCTTCATCGCAAAAACAATTTGATCAGCTTAAAGTAAAAGCTCCTTCAATTGAAACAAGTGTGGAATCATTAAGCGGCGGCAACAGGCAGAAAGTTGTTCTTGCTCGTTGGCTGGAAACCAATTCGGATATTTTAATTTTCGATGAACCAACAGCAGGAATCGATGTGGGGGTAAAGTTTGAAATCTATAATCTCATAAACAAACTTGCAGAAGAAGGAAAAGGAATAATTGTTATTTCATCTGAACTCCCGGAACTGATTGGAATTACGGACAGAATTATTGTTATGTGTGAAGGAAGAATTACAGGTGAACTTTCACACGAAGAAGCTGACCAGGAAAAAATTCTAAATCTTGCAACCAAATTTTCTAGTAAGGCAAAACATGCAGGCTGAAATCAGGAGGACAAAATTAATTGAAATTATAAGCGAGTTCAGTATTGGTCTTGCGCTCATTGCAGAGATAATTTTGTTCTCACAATTTTCACAATACTTTTTTACAACAGAAAATCTTTTAAACATTTCCCTCCAGGCTTCAATAACAGCAATTATAGCTGCCGGAATGACTTTCGTTATTTTAACTGCAGGAATTGATTTATCTGTCGGTTCGCTCGTTGCCTTTGCGGGAATTCTTACAACAAGTGTTATCAAAGTTGATCTGCCTGTTTATTTAAGTTTCACTCTTGGAATTGGAGTCGGATTATTATTCGGTGTTTTCTCGGGATACATTGCAGGAATTTTTGTTACAAAATTTAAGATCACTCCCTTCATTGTAACTCTTGCATTGATGACGATCTGGCGCGGGGCTTCTTTTGTTTACACAGAAGGAAGACCTGTGTGGGAGTTACCCGAAGCTTTCAGTTTTCTCGGCGGCGGAAGAATAATCGGAATTCCTGTTCCCACATTAATAATGATAGTTGTTTTTATCGTTTCTCATATTGTTTTAACAAGAACAAGATTCGGAAGATATGTTTATGCTGTCGGCGGAAATTTAGAAGCTGCACGACTTGCCGGAATTAAGACAAACAAAATTTTAATTTCTGTTTATATAATTTCGGGAGTGCTTTCTGCGTTAGCAGGAATTCTTCTTGCCTCACGAATAAATTCAGGTCAGCCGAATGCAGGATTAATGTATGAACTCGATGTGATTGCCGCAGTTGTTGTCGGTGGTACAAGTCTGTTTGGAGGAAGAGGAACAATTATAGGAACATTTCTCGGCGCAATGTTAATTGCAGTTCTCAGGAATGGATTAAATCTTTTAAATGTTGGAAGTTATGTTCAGCAGGTTATCGTTGGTGTTGTAATACTACTGGCAGTTCTGCTGGATCAGTTAAGGAAAAAATGATAATAACTTTAACCCACGACTTAAGTCGTGGGTTAAAAAGTATGAGTACAAAAATCATAACCATTTCATCGGTTTATAACTTTATTATAGCAATATTACAATTATCCGAAATTCCCCGGAGTTAACAATGAAAAAATCTCTTCTCCTTTTCTCGCTAATTTTCTGGATACCTATGATGTTGGCACAGACTAATGTTGATAAACTTTCCGACGCTCTAGATTCACTTACAGCAAACAGTTTTAACAACTGGAGAATCAGTCCCGACTTAGCAAAGCCAATTGAAGGAAATCCTGCTTCACCTGATTTTGATGATTCCGGTTGGGGAATGTTAAGGATTGAAGAAAAAAATTATGATGATTCCTGCTGGCTGCGTAAAGAAATCATTCTTCCCGAAACAATTCTTGGTAAACCTGTTGAAGGAAAAATTACTTTTCTTGTAACAGTTGATGATTATGGTTACTTCTATGTTAACGGTGAGAATAAAGGTTACTTTCCGTGGGATGGTGAATTCACTTTAACAGAAAATGCAAAACCCGGTGATAAATTTTTAATAGCAATTAAAGCCATAAATACCGGCGGTCCGCTTCGGTTGATACGTGCAAGAATTGATATGGCGGGAACAAAAGATCTCAGGCAGTCTATTCTTGATTTTTCTTTAAGTATGAAAGTAGGGCAAAAACTTTTAAGCTTTGATACTTACCAGACAAACGCACGCGTAAAAACCGATCCGGGAATTGATAAATCAAAAATGAACAAAGAAGAAAAGACAAAACTGAATGAACTTCTTCAAAAGCTTGCAGGCGAAGTTGATCTGGATGCACTTGGAAACGGTGATATAGAAACCTTTAAAACTTCAATGGATAAAGTTCGTTCCCAGCTAACCCCAATAAAAGAATTTGCACATAAGTTTACGCTTTTCTTTGATTCAAATGCGCACATAGATGCTGCGTGGCTGTGGAGAGAAAAAGAAACAATACAAGTCTGTAAAAATACTTTCAGTTCAGTTTTTCATATGATGGATGAAAAACCAGAGTTCACATATTCGCAAAGTGCTGCACAATATTATAAGTGGATGGAAGATTATTATCCTGATGTGTACCAGGGAATAAAAGATAAAATGAAGGTGGGCAGATGGGAGGCAGTCGGAGGAATGTGGATAGAACCGGACTGTAATTTAATTGACGGTCCATCGTGGATGCGCCAGCTTCTTTATGCAAAAAGATATTTTAAAAATAAACTCGGGGCAGATGTTCACATCGGATGGAACCCGGATTCATTCGGCTACAACTGGAACATGCCGATGTTTTATCAGAATGCAGGCATAGATGCATTTATCACTCAGAAAATTGGTTGGAATGATACAAACGTTTTTCCCTATAGAGTTTTCTGGTGGGAATCTTCCGACGGTTCAAAAATTCTCTCATACTTTCCGTTCGATTACGTAAACACAATTACGCAGGCTTATGGATTAGTCGATTGGCTGAGACAATTTGAAGCAAACACTAGCTTTACAAATATGCTTGTATTGTTCGGAGTTGGTGATCACGGCGGCGGACCTTCAATCGATATGATCAACAGAATTCAGCTCTTAAGAACTCTTGATATTTATCCAAAAGTAGTTTACGGAACAGCAAAAGAATATCTTGATTGGTTAAAGAACCAGGATCTCTCAGATGTTCCAACGTGGGATGATGAACTTTATCTTGAATATCATCGCGGAACTTATACCACTCAAGCCAATATGAAAAAGTATAATCGCCTGAGTGAAATAAAACTTACTAATGCAGAAAAATTCTCTTCACTTTCCAATCTTTTATACAAGGGAAAATACAGAAGTGATGATCTTGAAGAAGCCTGGCAGGGAGTTATGCTGAACCAGTTTCACGATTTACTTCCCGGTTCAGGAATCAGGGAAATTTATATCGATGCTATGAAGACTTATGAGCACTCACTTGAAATTGCTGATTTCACAAGCAACGAAGCTTTAAAAAATATTGCCCAAAACATTAATACTTCATTTGCTAAAGGCAGTAAACCAGTTGTTGTTTTTAATCCTCTTTCATGGAACAGGAAAGATGTTGTTCAGCTTGAACTTCCTGAGGGTGATCTGAATAATTATACTGTTTACAACAGTGATGGAAAAGAAATTTCTTCACAAATGGTGAATGAAGATATCTATAAAAACAAAATCATTTTTATTGCTGATGATGTTCCAGCTTATGGTTATAAAACCTATTATTTAAAACAAGAAGTTAAACCTTCTTCGTCTGATAACGGAATTGTTCCGAATAATACAATTGAGAATGAATACTTTAAAATTACAGTTGATCCTGACAGCGGCTGGATAAAAAGCATTTTCGATAAAAAAAATAACAAAGAAATTTTAGCCGGAGAAGGAAACAGACTTCAGCTTCTGGAAGATAAACCTACAGCATGGGACGCGTGGAATATAGGCTGGACCGGAGTTGAATATCCGATGAACTTTAAGAAAATTGAAGTGAAGGAAAATGGTCCGGTGAGAACTGTTTTAAGTGTTTATCACGATTATTTAAAACCCGGAGTTGTAAAAGATTTCCCGACTGAAAATTTTCCGAATTCATTTTTCAGGCAGGATATTATTTTATATAAAGGAATTGATCGAATTGACTTTCTCACGGATGCTGATTGGTGGGAAGATAAAACAATGCTTAAAGTCGAATTCCCGCTTACAGTGCAGGATACAGTAGCAACTTACGAGATTCCTTACGGCTCAGTTGAGCGTTCAACAAAACGAGATACGAAATGGAACAAAGCAAGATTTGAAGTTTCTGCAATCCGCTGGGCAGATTTTTCTAATAATGGATACGGAGTTAGTCTACTTAACAATTCCAAGTACGGTTATGATGTGAAAGATAATGTAATGAGATTGTCTTTGCTTCGTTCACCGCAATGGCCGGACCCGACCGCTGATAGAGGAGAACATCAGATTGAATATTCACTTTATCCGCATATAGGAAACTGGAAAGAAGCGAATACTGTAAACAAAGGATATAACTTTAATTACAAATTAATTCCCTTTCTTACCGATATTCATAAAGGAAAACTTCCCGCCGAATATTCATTCTTAAAAATGAATGCACCAAATCTTATTCTTACAACTTTCAAAAAAGCAGAAGACAGCGAAGCTTATATCTTTCAGTGGTATGAAAGCGAAGGAAAAGACACTGAAGCAGAAATAGAATTTCCTGAAGTTCCGAAGAAAGTTGTGAAGTCAAATTTTATGGAAGAAGACGGAGAGCTATTAAAAGCTGATGGGAAGAAATTGAAGGTAAATACTACCAAAAATTCAGTGGAGACAATAAAAGTTTACTTCAAATAATTTTTCAAAAAACCAGGGAGAGGTTTTATTTTAAAATAACTTCTCCCCTTTTTAAAAACGATTCATATTTTGTTTTCAAATCCAATCCAGACTTAAGAATTATTTCTTATATTGCGGATAAATCTTACCAATCAAATAATAATTAAAGGAGAAATGTTATCATGAAAGTATTTCAACTTTCAACGGCTTTACTATTTCTATTATCATTAACTGCATTTTCTCAATTCAAAACTCCAAGACCAAGCCCGGATGCAACTGTATCTCAATATATTGGAATTACGAAGGTTACTATTGATTACAGTTCTCCCGGCGTTAAAGGCAGAACTATCTGGGGTGAGCTTGTTCCTTATGGAAAAATCTGGCGAACAGGAGCAAATGAAGTTACATCAATAACTTTCAGCAATCCGGTAAAAGTAAACGGCAATGATCTTGAAGCTGGAACTTATGGAATTCATACAATTCCGGGAGAGAATGAATGGGAATTTATTTTTAGTAAGGATACTAAGACAGATGATCCAATGAACTACGATGAAAAAAAGGATGCACTAAAATTAAAATTAAAACCAGAGTCTGCCTCATTTACAGAAAGAATGATTTTCACGATTACAGAAATGACAACTAATTCGGCCAAGGTGAATTTGATCTGGGATAAATTAAAAATCAGTTTTGATGTTGAAGTTGCAACACAGGATCTTGTTTTAGAAAGCGCACGACAATCTGCAGATTGGGGTACATTAATGTCGGCAGCGAATTATTGTTTACAACAAAATGTAAATATGGATGAAGGATATAAATGGATTCAGGCTTCTACTTTGATTGATGAAAATTACTGGAACCTAAGAGTGCTTGCTCAATATCTTTCAAAAATGGATATGAAAAATTATGCTATTTCAAAAATGGAAAAAGCAATTGACCTCGGATCTAAAATGGATAATCTCCCGTTTGATTTTGAAAATATGAAAAAGATGCTTGAAGAATGGAAGAAGTAATTTGAAATATTTTCTATTGAGGAAATATATTCAATTGAGTATGTTTCTATCAATTGGTTTTTAAAAATTTGAGAAAACTTAATCGCTTAACTATTTCTTTCCTGATTTATTGAAAGTCTGATTAATGAAAAAATTTGATACCGAAGTACATCTCAGCAGAGAGATGGGATTAATGGATGCAACTCTCATTGGAGTTGGAGCAATGATCGGTGCAGGTATTTTTGTTTTAACGGGTATTGCTGCCGGAGTCGCCGGCCCGGCTTTAATCATCACATTTTCATTAAACGGATTTGTAGCATTGTTAACTGCCTTCTCTTATGCAGAACTCGGTTCCTGTTATCACGATGCCGGCGGTGGATATTTATGGGTCAAAGAAGGATTACCAAAATGGAATGGTTTTATTTCCGGCTGGATGAGCTGGTTTGCCCACGCTGTTGCCTGCAGTCTTTATGCACTTGGTTTTGGTGCTTACTTCGAATTAGTGCTCCACGAATTTAATATTGTCATGCCTCAATGGGGATTTTTATCTCCTCAAAAAATCTTAGCCGCTGGTACCGCAATTCTTTTCGCTTATGTAAATTTCCGCGGCGCATCTGAAACCGGAAAAATTGGCAACATTATTACTATAGCAAAAATAATAATTCTGTTTATATTCATCGGCTTTGGAATTAACCTGATTATTAATCGCCCTGATTGGCAGGAAGCCTTCACTCCGTTTTTTCCACATGGTTGGGGTGGAGTTTTTAAAGCTATGGGTTTAACCTTTATTGCCTTCCAGGGTTTTGAGGTTATTTCACAATGTTCAGAAGAAATTAAAAATCCTAAAAAGAATATTCCGCGAGCTGTTTTTCTTTCCTTGATAATTGTTGTCCCGATTTATTTATTAATTGCAGTTACGTCTTTAGGTGCAGTAAAACCTGCCGGCGGTGTTACACCCTGGGATTACCTTGCATCACACAAAGAAACTGCTTTGGTAGAAGTTGCGAAAACATTTTTTGTTGGCGGCGGTATAATGCTTCTTGTGGGTGGTATAATTTCGACAATGTCGGCTCTTAATGCTACAATTTATTCTTCTTCACGTGTAGCTTTTGCAATGGGACGCGACAGAAATTTCCCAACATTTTTCAGTAAAGTTCACAAAAAGAATTTCACCCCACATTTTTCAATCGTGATTTCATTATTCATCGTAATAATAATGGCAGTTTCTTTACCAATCGAAGATGTTGCAAGCGCCGCTGATATTATGTTCCTCCTTCTGTTTTTACAAGTCAACATCACTCTAATCAGATTAAGAAAGAAAAGACCTGATCTGGACCGCGGATTTATTACTCCATTATTTCCTTACTTATCAATTGTTGGAATAGCTGCACTTCTGTTTTTAGCAATCTATATGTTCGAGTATAGTCCAACTGCATGGATTGTAACGGCAGTTTGGGTTAGCATTGGTTTGGTAGCTTATAAAAGTTATGCTGCGAACAGAGAAATTGAACATGTACGCAAAGTAAAATCTCTTGAGAGACTTGAAAGAAAAGAATACAGGGTCCTCGTTCCTCTTGCAAATAAAAGAACGGCAGTAAGTCTGACCCACATTGCTAATTCAATTGCAAAAAAATCTAATGCTCAAATAATTTTTTTACATGTCGACGAAGTAAAAGAAGGCAGTCCGCTGGTTATGCAATTAAGTGATAACGAAAGGGCCAAACCACTTTTTGATGCCGCTGTTGAAGTTGCCGAAGAAGCCGGCGTTCCTTCAAGAACTATTTTAAATGTCTCTCATAGAATTTCACAGGGAATTGTGAACACAGCTGAAGAAGAAGAATGTAACTTTATAATTGTTGGAAGAGAAAAAAATCCTGATTTTATAGAAAGATTTTTTTCATCTATCATAGACAGCGTTATCCAGAAATTTCCCGGTGAAGTTGCAGTACTTCATGGCGCATTTAAACCTGAAAGTATCAAAACCATTCTGATACCTTTTACAATAGATATTCACGCAATGCTGGCGACTGAAATAGCACCAGCGCTTATTGATTATTTTAATTGCAAATTGAGAATCCTTCTGGTATATGACCCTGAGACTACACAGATAGAACGCGAAGAAAGAGAAGTTAAGGTTCAGGAATTAATTAAAGAAAATTCAATATCTGCAGAATTAAAAATTTCAAACGATGCAGATGTTTTAAAATGTATTGTTGATGAATCAAAAAAAGCTGACCTGATTCTGATGGGAGGAAAGACTGGTGATTTTCTCGAATTGCTGCTTGGAAGATCATTAGCTCAGGAGATAACCGAACAATCTGCATGCCCGGTTCTCTGGGTAAAAGAATATGAAGAAATAGAGCCTCTGTGGAAACTCTTATTAAAACCTTCTAAGCAAATTGGAGTGGAAAATGAATGATAACATAGAAAGCCCGTTCCTGGATTTCGGGAGACAAATTTTTAACTATCTGCCAAGCTTGTTAGCAGGAGTTATCTTGTTATTAGTTGGATGGTTTGTTGGGTGGCTGGCAAAAAGAATTGTAATTCAATTGCTCGCTATTTTAAGATTTGAAAGACTTTTTATCAGGCTTCAATGGAGAAGAGCACTTTCAAAAGCCGACATACGCTATGCTGTGTTCAACCTGATCGGCAACATTGTTTTTTTTATTGTCTTTCTAATCTTTCTCAATTCAGCACTCGATGCAATGAAGCTTACTATCCTGTCCAGTTTAATTCAACAAGGTGTGGTTTTCATTCCGAAGCTTATTGTTGCATTAATTATTTTTGCAATCGGCTGGATAATTGCTGGTCGTGTTTCAAATTCAGTTTATAATTCTCTGCTTAAAGAGGATGTCAAGTATTATTCAATCATTTCAAGGTTTGTAAAATCAATAGTTATATTATTTTTTGCCGCAATGTCCCTGGTTGAAATTGATATTGCTTCATTAATTGTAATAATTGGATTCACTACTGTTATGATTACGATGGGAGCCATTGCAATTACGTTAGTGGTGCTCGGGGGGAAATCTTCTTTTAGTAATTTGATAAATAGTGCAGACAGGGAAAGCAGTTAAAGATTATCCGTGATATTCTTTTCTTTTGACGGGTGCATTTCTACATTCATCCGAACAGCAGTATTCATTTTCAACTTTGCATTCGTGACAAGAAATAATGATCCTATCACATTCAACGTTATGGCAATTGATATAATATGAAGTCGGTTTTCCACAGAAATAACATTCGGCAACATATTTTAATTCTTCTTTAGAGTTCGGATTGACAACACGCCGTTCATCAAAAACAAACATTCCCCCTTCCCAATAAGTATCAGGAAATTTTTTAATAAAATTGAAAATGCCGCCATCAAGCTGGTAAACATTTTTAAATCCCTGTTCTACCATATAAGCTGAAGCTTTTTCGCAGCGTATGCCACCAGTACAATATGTAACAACAGTTTTGTCTTTATAAGTCTTTAAATCTTCGTCAACAACTTTTTTCCATTCACGAAAATTTTTCATTGGTGGAGTAATCGCATTTTTAAATTTTCCCAGTTTGCTTTCGTACCAGTTGCGAGCATCGATAATTACGAAATCTTCATCGCTTTCATAGAATTTAAGAAGTTCATTAGGCGAAAGTCTTTTCCCACCATTTTCAAGTGAAGTATTCTGCAAATTACCGCCTACTATTTCATTCTTTAATCTTACATGCATTTTTTTAAATACATTTTCATCAGCATCATCTTCTTTGAACCATATATCTTTGAAATAAAAATAACTTTTCAGTTGCGATTTGTACTTTTCTATTTGTTCGATCGTACCAGAGACCGTACCATTTACACCTTCTTTTGCAAAGAATACTCTTCCCTTAATTTCATTTTGAATACACCAATTCAAATGTTCATTTACAAGTAATTCCGGATTTTCTATTTCAACATATTTATAGAAAAGAAGAACTTTATAATTGCTCATTTTATTTTTTCAGGATTCAATACTATTCACATTCTAATTAATTTACTTTTTCTTATATGAAATTCAATTGATATCAGGGACGATAATTTTAGGATACAAATATAAGATTTTGGAGAAGGAATTGAAGTGCACAGAATAATTTTAAAACTAAGAAAAGTTCTAATGAAAGATTGTTATCAGGAAATCTTTTTTGCAGAAGCTATCTCATCAAGAATTCTTGAATTATCTTCAAAAGACTTTAGATCAAGTGCCTTATTAAAAATAACCGAAAAAACTGTTCCTTTATTTTTTTCACTTGCAACTTTAATTTCTGCCCTGTTGATTTCAACATATTTTTTAACCAAAGCTAAACCCAAACCATTCCCCTCATATTTTCTTTTCTGTCCGGCATCTTCCTGTGAAAAAGGTGAGAATATTTTCTTTAAATATTTTTCACTCATACCAATTCCAGTGTCCTCAATCTTTACAATTAATTTGTCTGATTTGTAATCATCAATTGTTACCTGTATTTGTCCGGAGTGAGTATATTTTATTGCATTTCCTAAAAGATTCTGGAAAATTTGTGTAACTGTATATTTATCCGCAAATACGTTTGAACGGGTGGAATGATTTTCAAAAAATAATTTTAGATTTTTTTCTTCTGCTAGTGATCTGAATTCATCGGACAGTGTTTTTACCTCTCCACCTAATGTTATTTTTTCATACTCAGGTTTATAATTTCCACTCTGGACTGCAGACATTGATAAAATCATATCTATAGTTCGGTGAAGTCGTTTTCCTGCACTTCCCACAGAATAGATTATGTCCTGTAATTCCGGGTCTTTATTTCCAATCTCATCAGCGATAAGTGGTATAGAGACAAGAATAACATTTAATGGGGTTCGAATCTCGTGCGACATCTGTGCAAGGAATGCACTTTTTAGTCTGTCAGATTCGCGTGCTTTATCAAGTGCAACTTCAAGTTCATTTTGTGTTTGCTTCATTTCTGAAATATCAAGAACCTGCATTGTTGAATGGACAGGCTTGCCTTCATCATCAAAAATGGTAACAGACTTAATCAGACAATTGATTTTTGTTCCACCGTTTTTTACAAGCACACACTCTTTATGAATAGATTTAAGTTCATTAAGTATTCTGTCGCTACTTCCGAATTTTTCATAGCTTTCTTCAAATAACCTTAAAACTGAAAGCCCAAGTATTTCTTCTTCATTATACCCCACAGTATGGCAAAATGAAGAATTTACTTTTGTAATAATTCCACGTTCAGAAAAAATTACCATTCCGATAGGTGCGTTATCAAAAAGCAGTTTAAATTGTTCTTCACTTTTTCTCAGAAATACTTCAGCCTTTTTACGCTGGCTGATTTCCAAATCAAGTTCATTAATCTTTTCCCGGAGTGCATTGCCAAACTGTTTGTTCAGTTGATCGACTTCACCCGAGGACCTGTCAAGATCTGTCAGGATGGTATCTATTTTCCGTGCTAGTATTCCGATCTCATCGTTTTTAAAGTTCTTTATATTAAGATGGGTTTTATCGTTGATTGGTCTGTCTAAAATAGTGATAAGTCTGGTAATCGGTCTGAATGAAATTGAACTTAAGAAATAGGTAAATACTATACCCGCAAGAAGAATGAAAAGGCTGAAAAGTGCAGTAAGTAAAAATTTATTGTTTAATTCTTGTGCAACATCAATTGAGACAAACCCAACGTAAACTTTTCCAAGCACAATACCTTTTGCGGTTACAGGGAAAGCTACTTTATAAATCGTTTTATCAAGAGATATTCCTTCTTCGATTTTAGTCTTAATATATAGATGATTTTCTGCTTCATCGATGTTTATTGCATCAACAATTTTTCCTGAATTATCCTCAATTACAACATATGCTGCATCGTTCCATTTCATCAGATCCGATATACGGCTGTTTCCAAGTGGTAAAAGAGAATTAAAATATTCCGGATTTTGGGTAAGGTAGTTGGCAACTATTTGTGCTTTGTATCTGAATTTTTCAAGTGCATCATCTTCAAACTTGCCTGTGAAGTGAATATATATTAACACTGCAACTACTATAAAGAATAGTGAGAATTCCAAAGTTAACTGGAGCTGAAGTTTCGGAGGTTTCTTTAACAACTTATCCCTTTAATTATGTTTTCAATTTTAGCTCCTTCCAAAATGACAATTTTATAACTCAAACCTAATGCCTGAATACTAGTTGAAAACATTCAATATTAAATGAATAATCTGTTCCAATTTGAGAAGAGCGGTAATGTTGATAAGTTATGAGGCAAGAAAGATTATTAAAAATTAACAACTAGTAATTATTTATCTAAATATAATTTTTAGATAAAAGTTTAAAACTTAAAGCTAATTTCAATTTATTATCCAGACATTTAATGTTAGAAGAGTTGCAAATATCACCCAGATTGAATACGGGATTAAAAGGTAAGCAGCGACTTTACTAATTGGCCAGATAAGAATTAAAAGGAATAAAATGTTTGCTGTTAATATGATAGCATAAAAGAATGAGATTCCAATTTGTTGATAGGTGAAAAATATAATATTCCAGCTAACTACTAAAAGTGCATTCAAAACAAATTGCCATATAATTAGTCTGAACTTTTTTTCACCAAAATTTCTATTCCAGATAAGAAGGATTGAAATAGCAAGTAATACAAATATTAAAACCCAGGCAGCAATCATAATTGAATTTGAAGGAGTCCATACAGGAAGGTGTATCGTCTTATACCAGGGTTTCCCGGTTTCTGCAAAATAGGATGCGGCGGAAGCTGTAATAAGAACTAACAGGGGGATCAACAAATAATTTAACCGCAGTTTAGCAAGAGTTTTCATACAACATTTTTAATTACTTCACCCTGAAATAAAATTAATTTAGATTCCCAGTCAAACACTAAATTTCCACTACCAAATTTTTGACCTGTTCTAAATTGAAATTTAATTTTTTGAAATTTGGTTAATAGCTGATCCAAAACTTTCTGTTGGCAAGTTGCAGGTTCTGTTTTCACATATATAGATCAGTGTTTTCTCGGGAACGATCCTGTTTTCCAGCAACCCAAGTGAACTTTCTGCTTTACTGCCAGCCAGAATAATATTGGGGAAAAACTTTTCGAGAAATTTCAATTTTAATTCTTGAATACTATCCCCGGTCAAAACAACTTCATATGACTGATAGGTTTTTATTGCTAAAGCGATCAGCCATTGAAAATGAAATGCAGGATTTTGTTGAACGGACTGTTTCATAGCAAGCAGCATTTTTTCCGCTACGATTTCATAATTTCCCTTATAAAAATATTTTGAGAGTTTTATCAATGCTGCTGCCAAGGACGCATTTGATGAAGGAATTACATTATCTGACAATTCCATTTTTCTAGCAATAAGCGGTTCGTCCAAATCAGATTTATAAAAAAACAATCCACTTTCCTTATGATAGAAATGTTTTATTATATAATCAGCTAATATTCTAGCATCGTAAATCCACTTTTCATCAAATGTAGCTTGATAAAGTGAAATGAATGCTTCGATTGTAAATGAGTAATCATCAAGAAATCCACTAATTGTGCTTTTTCCATTCTTATAATTCCTGGAAAGCATTCCATCCTCATTCATCATTTTACTTTTTATAAACTCAGCACAAGACACAGCATTTTCCAAAAATTTTTCTTCACCAAAAGCTGAATATGCATCTGTAAAACCCTTAATCATTAACGAATTCCACGAAGTTAAGATTTTATCATCCAGACCAGGTTTTATTCTTTTTAATTTTTCATTCAATAATAATCTTTTAGATTTATAAATTTTTTCATCAAATGATTTTTCATTAAGGTTATGTTTTTTTAACAGTTCTGATTTTTCCGTAGTAACGAATAGAATATTCTTACTTTCCCAGTTCCCGGTTTCAATGACATTGAAATATTCGCAAAACAATTTTGAATCTTCGCCGAGAAGATTTTCAATTTCACTTCTATCCCATAAATAATACTTCCCTTCAACACCTTCCGAATCTGCATCTAGCGATGAATAAAAACCGCCGGATGTATCTGATAATTCTCTTTCAACAAACTCAAGTGTCTGGTATACAACCTCTTTATACAAATTCTTTTTTGTCACCTTAAAAGCATTTGAATAAAGACTTACAAGCTGCGCATTATCGTAAAGCATTTTTTCAAAGTGTGGAACTTTCCAAATATTATCTGTTGAATATCTTGCAAACCCTCCACCAACATGATCATAAATTCCACCTGCTGAAATCTTATCAAGAGTTACCAGAACAGCTTTCAAAGCTTTTTCATTTTCTGTGTGATAATAGAAGTGCAGAAGGAATTCAAAAATTCCGGGAAGCGGAAACTTTGGAGCGCCTTTCGTTCCGCCTACTTCAAAATCAATAGCGTTGATTATTTTCTGAAATGCTGAATCAATTTCTTTTCTGCTAAAAGAGCTTTCTGTTTCATTTAGTCCTGGAAATTGAACTGTCCTGATTGCCTGCGTCAGCTTATTTGCTTCGCTTTCAATTGTATCGGCTTCTTTACTAAAATTGTCTCTGAAATATTTCAGGATTTGTTTCCATTGTTCCTTCGGAAAATAAGTCCCGGCAAAAATTGGTCTTCCATCCGGCAAGGCAATAACATTTAAAGGCCACCCACCTCTGCCGGTAATAAGATAGGCAGCATCCATATAAACCTGGTCAATATCAGGACGCTCTTCCCTATCAACTTTAATCGGAACAAAATTTTCATTCATCAATTTCGCAACATCGTCATCTTCAAAAGATTCGTGTTCCATCACGTGACACCAATGGCAAGCTGCATAACCAATACTTATGATCAAAGGTTTGTTTTCTTTTTTTGCTTTAGCCATAGCTTCATCATTCCAGGCATACCAATCAACAGGGTTGTAGGCATGCTGTAAAAGGTAAGGACTTGATTCGTTAATCAGTTTGTTTGGTTTTTTCTGGTTCATTTTATCAATAAGTATCTTTGCTCATTAGATACCAATGAGTTAGGAAATTTTCAAGTTTGAAAGAATAAATGGAGTGAAAATTTATTTTATCTCAATTCCAATCGGGCAGTGATCAGAACCCATAACATCGGAAAGTATAAAAGCTTTTTTAACATTCTTTTTGAATTCCTCATTTACATAAAAATAATCTATCCGCCATCCAACGTTTCTATCCCGTGCACGGGTTATTTGATCCCACCAGGTGTAATTGTCAGGTTCGCTGTTAAACATTCTGAAAGTATCCAGATAACCGTCTGAAAGAAACTTATCAATCCAGGCACGTTCTTCGGGAAGGAAGCCCGAAATTTTTTCATTCTCTTTTGGTCGTGCGATATCAATTTCTTTGTGGGCTGTATTAACATCACCGCAAACTATAATATTTTTTCCTTGCTTTTTAAGTTTGTTGATGAACTTCAGGAAAGCATCATAAAATTCCATTTTATATTTGAGTCTTTCAGGAGAAGCTTTTCCATTCGGATAATAAATGCTCATTAAAACAAATTTATCATACTCAGCAACAAGTATTCTCCCTTCACTGTCGAATTTTTTAATACCAAAACCATGCTCGACATTTTTTGGTTTTTTCTTTGTGTAAATCGCAACGCCGCTGTAGCCTTTCTTTTCAGCAGAAGAAAAATATGATTCATATCCTTCAGGGTTTTTCAAATCGTCTGTCAACTGATCCGGATGCGCTTTTGTTTCCTGTATGCATATAATATCGGGGTTTTCTTGTTTTAACCAATCTAAAAAACCTTTTTTATATGCTGCCCTGATTCCATTAACGTTCCAGGAAAGAATCCTCATAATGTTTCCTTATAATTATTTGCGATGTTGTTAAAGATAAGTGCTTCAATTTAACATCTGAATTGAATATTAACAATAACAAGTTTTAACCGCGAAGGTTAGCCAGGATGAATCTTTTTCATTTCTTCTGAATCACACTTTTGTAAAAAATAAAAATTAAAGGGAATAAAATGTTACAGACAAATCTTAAACACGTACTTTCAGAAAAAGATCACTCTGAATTAATTAACAGTAATGAAAACGTAATGGTATGCTGCGGAAGAATGGGACCAATGTGCATCCCGGTTTATAAAGTAATGCAGGATATTGAAAGAACATACAAGCACGTAAAGTTTGCTGATATGGAATTTGATTCACCTGACGCTAAGGTTATAAAAAATCTACCTGAAGCCAAGGGTTTTATGGGACTGCCTTTCACAGTTTATTACAAGAATGGAAAAGTTGTAAAAGCCACAAGCAGCATTCAATCAGAAGAACAGGTTACTGAAATTCTTGATAAACATTTTAAAAATGATTAGCACAGGATGAACACCTAATATTAACCCCCAGATTAATAGTATTAGTTTGCTGCCAAAATCTATATGTGCAGAAGTAATTATTTATGTGTATATTCGAATCAATTATACACAAAGTAAATAAGTGAAAAATGAGAACAAACATTGTAATTGAGGATAAGTTAATGTCAATTGCCCTTAAAGCTTCCGGATTAAAAACAAAAAAAGAAGTTGTTGAAGAAGGATTAAGGTTGTTGGTTAAAGTAAAGAATCAAAGCAAGTTAAAGAAATTGAGAGGGAAGCTAAAATGGGAAGGTAATTTAGAAAAGATGAGAATTGATAAATGATCCTTGTTGATTCTTCTGTACTAATTGATTACTTCAACGGGAAAGAGAATTGGCAAACCGAGAAACTCGATGAAATACTGGGAAAAGAAGTTATTGTTATTGGTGATTACATTTTGGTTGAAGTTCTGCAAGGATTTAAGAATGATAAAGATTTTAATACTGCCAAAAATATTCTCAGTTCTTTTCCCTGTCTCAATTTGCTGGGAGAAGAAATGGCGGTTAAATGTGCAGATAATTATCGTAAATTAAGAAAGAAAGGAATAACAATCCGTAAAACTATTGATGTAATTATAAGTACATTTTGTATTGAGAATGATATCCAGTTGCTCCATAATGACAAAGATTTTTTCCCTTTGGAACGACACATGGGCTTGCAATCAGTATCACTAAAAAGCAGCTAACCATACCTTCAACTTATAAGCCTGCAAATTAAAAACCCAGACAAACCCGGCAAATGAAATTAACCAGGGGGAACATTCCTTTTTCCCCTGGCAATTACGATCCATATCGTGACTGTTATTTTCTGTTTCGGAGTGGTCTCCCGATTAGCGTAACAGGCTGTGACAAACGTGTAACAGGGAACACATTTGTGTTCCCTTTTTTATTGAATTAATAAAAAAGTTTGATGAAGTTTGCCTATTACTAAACTAATCGACAATTATAAAATTATGAGTAAAACTATTATTCCAAAAGTTGATAAATTTTTTAGTAAAACAGGAAAGTGGCAAAAAGAGTATAAGAAATTAAGAAAGATCGCTCTTGACTGCGGATTGACAGAAGATTTAAAGTGGGGCTGTCCTTGTTACACTGTTAATAAAAGTAACATAATTTTAATACATGGTTTTAAGGAATACTGTGCTCTCTTGTTTTTCAAAGGTGCTTTATTAAAAGATGCTAAAGGAATTCTTATCCAGCAGACAAAGAATGTACAGGCAGCACGACAGATCCGTTTCACTAATGTTAATGAAATAACAAAGATGGAACGAACAGTGAAAACTTATATTTATGAAGCCGTTGAAGTAGAAAAAGCAGGTTTAAAAGTTAAGCTCAAAAAAACTTCGGACTACAAAATTCCCGAAGAATTTCAGAAGAAACTAAATGAAATGCCAAAATTAAAAACTGCTTTTAAGTCATTAACACCGGGACGGCAAAGAGCATACATTTTTTATTTTTCCCAGGCTAAACAATCCAAGACACGAGAATCAAGAGTTGAAAAATATATACGGCAAATTCTTGACGGAAAAGGATTGGATGATTAATACGTTAATTGCAGATTCATCATACTGGAAATTTTTAAGCTTTTCTCTAACCTCTTAGTGTAATTATATTCCCTCAAAAAAAAATCTGGTTAGGTGTCCAATTTCCCTGATCTCAAGCATTATTGAAGTGTAAGTCGAATATTTCAATAATTATTAAAAAGGAAAACAAAATGGAACCGAATTAATATTCTTGAAAAAGGAAAAGGCGCCATAAATGTGATGTTTGCTTTGGGTAAGTATCTTTCAAAATCCCGGATCGAGCAATCGTTAATAAACCTGATTGATTTTAGAGTCTCTCAGATAAACGGATGTGCATTTTGTCTTGATATGCACTCGAAAGATTTGCGTGCGGAAGGTGAACTCGAACAGCGGCTATATGTCCTGAATGCCTGGAGGGAAGCTCCGTTCTATTCCGATCGTGAACGTGCTGCACTTGCGTGGGCTGAGGCTGTCACTAAATGTGATGTGCCAAACGAAGTTTATGAAGAAGCACGTGAACAATTTTCTGAAGAAGAACTGGTTGACCTGACTCTGGCTGTTATAACTATAAACAGTTACAACAGGATCAATATTGCTTTTAAACCTGTTGTGGGTACATACCAGGTCGGACAATTTGCCGCGCAATCAGTTTAATTTATATATTTAAAATCATTAAAAAGGATAAAGAAAAATGAAAGAGTTTCTGTTTTTATTCAGACAACCAAGTTTCGATCACTTCAAAACTTCACCAAACGAGATGCAGGCTATTTCCAACAAATGGAAAGAATGGGTTGAAGGGATAGCTTCGCAGGGTAAACTTGCAGCGCAGGGTTCAAGATTATCAGTAGAAGGTAAAGTGCTTAAACCGGGTGGAATAGTTACTGACGGCCCATTTGTTGAAATAAAGGAAAAGCTAGGCGGTTACATAGTTGTTAAAGCAGAAAATATAGATGATGCAGTAACACTTGCACATGGTTGTCCAACACTTGATGCTGACGGTAGTGTTGAAATTCGGCCACTTTATGGTTAAGACAAAGTCGTCATCCCGAATTCATTTCAGGATCTACACAATAACATAAGATACTGAAACAAGCCTGCCTTTGCTAAAACAGCTATAAGCAGACATGTTCAGGTTGACAATTAAATCATTATGGAAAAAGAATTGAATACTTTAAAGCAATTATTCCAGCAGGAATTTTCAAAATGGTTTCTGTTATCAGTAAGCTTTATGGACTGCAATACATTGAAATAGCTGAAGACATTGTGAGCGAAACATTTTTACTAGGCAGGCAGAAACCTGGGGAATTAAAGGGGTTCCGGAAAATCCCGCCGCCTGGCTTTATGTAGTTGCAAAACAAAAAACTTTATATCATTTCAGGAGGAATAAAATATATGAAAAGAAAGTCATACCTGAACTGGCTTCACAAAAAGATGAAGAGAATAATGATTCGCCTGGACCGGATTTTTCTTTGAGTAATATTAAAGACAGCCAGTTGCAAATGATGTTTGCGTTTGTAACCCGGTTATCGCAAGTGAAGCTCAAATAGGGTTAGCATTAAGAATACTTTGCGGTTTCGGTATTGATGAAATTGCCGAAGCATTTTTATCAAACAAAGAAACAATTAACAAAAGATTATTCCGCGCAAAAGAAAAATTACCGCTCGGAAAAAGTAACGATGGAAATGCCGCCGGAAGATCAATTGGCAAACCGGCTTGATAATGTTTTGCGTGTAATCTACCTTCTCTTCAACGAAGGTTATTATTCCCGCACACAAAATAGTATTCTAAGAAAAGATTTTTGTCTTGAAGCTCTGCGGCTGGCTTTACTGTTAACAGAATATGAGCAAACCAATCTTCCAAAAACAAATGCGCTTATTGCCTTAATGTGTTTTCATACCTCACGGTTTGAATCCCGGCAATCGAATGAAAACCAAATGATTTTATATGAAGACCAGGATAAAGAGTTGTGGGACCAGAATTAATCAACCGGGGAATTTACTTTTTAGATAATTCGATAAAAGGAAATGAAATAAGCTCTTACCATATTGAAGCCCGGATTGCATACTGGAATTGTATTAAAGAAGACACCAAAGAAAAGTGGGAAAGCATCCTGGAACTTTATGATAAACTTTTGCTGATTAATTATTCACCGAGTGTTGCGCTCAACAGGATCTTTGCGTTGTACAAAGTGAAAGGTTCACAGGCTGCACTTGATGAAGCTGAGAAACTTAGGTTAGAAAACAATCACTTCTATTTTTTACTGCTCGGTGAGCTTTATTAAAACATTGATAAGAATAAATCAAAAGAAAATCTTGAAAGAGCTTACTCTTTGGCTAAAACCGGCACCGAAAAAGAAGATATTAAAAAGAAAATCGCCAGGCTTAATTGAAAAGTCGAAATTAACCAAAGGGAACATATTTGTGTTCCCTTTTTTGTTGAATTACTTAATATTATTGAGGAAGTTTATAGTAAATAAATGGGGTATTTTGAAATATGCAAAAAAACTCATCATCTCTTAATAAGTAAAACTTAACGCTTCAATTTGTAATGTTAAAATTTCTGACATTAATCTGTTAATTAATAGAGTAATTCTTTCACAGGTTGATTTAAATTTAAAATTAGAATTTGAGAAAGACTATTTATTGTATCAGCACAATGAGATTTCAATAGTCCAAACGATTAATAATTCTAAAATTAGAATGTACACAGAAATAGATGCAGAAAATATTTATACAGTGAAAAGAATAAATAGTTTATCAATTTTATTTGAAGTTACTCTCGGAAAATTAATTTTCGTCATGTCTGCTCCAAATTTTAATATTTATTATGATAGCGACGATAATTCAACTTCGGATAGGAATTTATTTTCTAGAATGTTGAGCAAATTGTATGGTTGTAAGTTTAATATTGAGATGACTCCTTCGGGAACAATTACCTCAACCAATTTTTCTGAAATTGTTACACCTATAGTATCCTCTCTTATTAGCTCTATGGGAACCGATATTACTCAGAATGATATTGATGATTATATTAAACGATTTAACAATTTGTCACCCTCGAAGAATCTCCAAAGACTAACTAATTTCCTGCCCACGGATAAAGTAAATGTTGGTGACAAGTGGATATCTTCTGGCGATATAGAGTTAGGAATTCCTGTTAAATACGACAGAGAGGTAGAATTTAAATCTATTAGTGATAGCTGTATTGTTCTGGAAAGTTCATCAGAAATCAATACTTATGAAATTGAAAAGTCAAAAATAATGAATGATGATACTAGGTTTAATCTTACAGGTTCTGAGCATTTTAAAATTGTTTATCAAAACAGAGTAAATGGTTCGACAAATTAGAGGGGGAAACTAATTTAAGTGGAATTACAAATCAAATAATCAAAGGCGATACCTTAGAAATTCCAGTTGAAATAAAAGTTAAGGAGTATTATGGCGCCGAGAAGCGTTAAATGCATTACAACCCGTGCTTCAACTCTATAGTTTTATTCAAAGGGAACATATTTGTGTTCCCTTTTTTGTTGAATTAAATAATTTTATTGAGGAAGTTTGTGTATTAACAGGGAGGAAAATATGAAATCATTTCAAATAATCTTGGTTTTGTTTCTGCTATCAATTTCCGGTTTTTCATTTTCACAATCGCATCAGAAATATGACTTTGTATTAGAAGTAAATAAGAATCTTCCTGATTATGGATTTACAATAGAGAAAACAGGAAACGATTCCATTCTTTATCACAATGTTATTAATATCTACCAGGCTGATTCAGATAAATTTATTCAATCTATTAATCTGGATGACTATGACATCTATTATTCCAAATATGAATACCGGGATGTTGATCCCCTGATAGATGTTATCTTTGACGGGTATAAAGATTTATGCATATCGGCTGAAAGCGGACAAAACGGAAAAAATCAACTTACCAGCATTTTCTTATTTGATACCACAAAGGCTGAGTTTTACAAAAGCCCTTACTTTAATGAAGTTTATAACCTATATGTCGTTGACTCACTAAAATGTATATATGAAGCTTTTTGGACAGGAGCCTGCGCAGATGCATATTGTATAATTAACAATACCTATAAAGTGCTGGATAATAAATTAACAAAAGTTGAATCAGACTATTATGAATATGATGATAAATCCGATACAATGCATAGATATATTGAAAAATATGAGAATGGAAAATTAATTTCAAAAACGGAAGTCGGATTAGAAGAATATGTTAAATAAAATGCTGGCAAACTTAACCACTGAAATTAACCAAAGGGAACATATTTGTGTTCCCTTTTTGTTTATACACGAAAAATCATTGGGATTCTTAAAAATTCAAGCTTTTTGATTGTAAGTTTTTACAATAGGGGTTTTCATGTCAAAAGTACCCTTGCAAACTTTTACAATACGACTTTTTACTCCAAAAGTGCCTTTGCAAATATTTACAATACGACCTTTCACGCCAAAAGTACCCTTGTAAACTTTTACAATACGACTTTTTACTCCAAAAGTGCCTTTGCAGATATTTACAATACGACTTTTTGTTCCAAAAGTACCCCTGCAAACTTTTACAATAGGACTCTGAAAGATTTTTGCTGTTTTGAGGGTTTTTTTTGAATTACTCAATAATATTGAAGAAGTTTGTGGTAAATATACTGGGGAATGATATTCCTAGCCGATTAAATGTAACATTCCGAAAATAATCTTTATATATAGAATAAAATGAAAGTCACTTGCAAAATATTTTTTCTATTTATCATGTCGTCATTATCATATTTTTATGCTCAAGATAAATACAATATTGAAGCGATTAAATTAAATAATAGAGCATCAGAGTTAATAAATGTAGACAAGGCAGATAGTGCTTTAATTCTTCTTAACAAAGCGATTGCGATAGATAGTTCATATGTTACTGCCTACAATAATAAATGTGTTATACTTTGGAACTTCAAGAGAAATCAGGAACATTAACGACAGCTAAAAAACTTTCATATATTTTAAAAGAGAAAGGTTTCAATGATTTTAGGATTCGCTTTCGAAGAAGTTGGATTTTTGGATAGTGCAAAAGAATCTTATGAATATTTACTTAACAATTGCAAAAATTATGATAAAGACACGCTTAACTTTGGAACAAGGTTAACATATGCAACTCTCTTAACTATTGTTGAAGGTAAAGCAGTTGGCTATTCCGAAATTCAAAATTTATTTAGCAATTTGAGAACAAAATAAACGAATTGGAGTTGAGAGACTTTGTGAAATACCGAAATGAAATTGTTTTTTATCAAAATGGTGGGTTCCTAGAATTTATGGATGGCGAAAAGAAACAATACTGCATCACAACAGAAAAAGATATTGATGAAATTGACAAATATTTAATTAATAATGGAATAAATGCTGATGGAATTTCTAATAAATCAGGTGGGTATTATCTTAAAATTAGAAATAAGTTTAGAGATAAAACTTTAGCACTAGGGATTATAGAATGTAAATAAGATCTCATTTAACTGGGGCTAAATAAATGGCAATCTTTATAAAAAGTTAAAACATTTTACCCGCCCACAACCAATCTCCAAACCTGTACAACAAAAAAGCAGACGACTACTGCCGTTACTGAAAAGAAAAAATTAATATCGACTTTCTCTTGATAAATTTTGTGCTGAGGTAATTTTTTTTTCTAAATCTCGACCGGTATTGCAAGAACCGGTATCCGGACACGGTGCCGAACTTCGTTAACTGTTGAACCATAAATAATATCTTTAAGAATTTTATGACCATGACTGCCGACAATCAGTAATTCAATTTCTTCCTGTTTACAAATTCTTGCAATTTCATCTTCCGGTTCACCACCACCGATAACTGTGTGAGTAACGAATTTTTCTTTTTCCATTTTCCTGGCGATAGTGTCCAGGTACACTTTCATTTCACCCGCGCTTTGGTCTGCAACTAAACCACCAATAAATCTTCCGGTCACTGATTCAACGCAATGTATAAGAAAAATTTCAGCGTGAACAGATTTTAAGAATAACAATGCTCCTTTAACAATGTGTTCATCTCTTTCTTGTTTACCTTCCAGGGCAATTCCTATTTTCGTTAGCCTGTCTGTTTCATTCATACTCTTAGTTGCCGGTATTTTTTTAGCATAAGCCAATGGCTTTTTAATGAATATCTCCTCGAGTTTATCCAGTCGTTCCTTTTTAAAATATGGTTCAATAACAATCCATAATAATAGAAGAATGAGAAAAAGAATAACAGGAATCAGAACAAACTTAAATATTATCCCGGTAATTCCTGTTTCCAAAAGATTTTCCAGGACAAAGTCATAAACTAACTTAAGATTTAAAACAATAATGAACCCGGCTGCAATCCATGCAAGAATTCTGATTAGTTGAGTGGATGCAAATTCTTTCATTTTGGTTTTACTTGCAGTAAAATGAAGAAGTGGAACTAAAGCAAATGGAAGCTGGAGAGATAAAACTACCTGGGATAATATTAGTAGTGAATCAACAGAATTGTCTCCTGAAATTTTTATAACAATAACTGTTGGTATAATTGCAAGCATCCTGGTAATGAGTCTTCGTAACCAGGGACGCATCTTTAACCCAACAAATCCTTCCATCACTATCTGCCCGGCAAAAGTTCCTGTTATGGTTGAGGATTGACCGGCAGCAAGAAGGGCAACACCAAAAACGATTGGAGCAAATTTATTTCCTAATAAAGGAGCCAGTAATGCGTGTGCATCTATAATAGAAGCTACATCTGAATGCCCGGTTGTAAAAAAAACTGCCGCAGCTAATATGAGTATAGCGGCGTTCACAAAGAACGCAGCATTTAATGCTACAACAGAATCAATGAGGTTAAATTTATTTGCATCTTTTAATCCCTTTTGTGTTCTTTTTACATTTCTTGATTGAACAAGTGCAGAATGCAGGTAAAGATTATGCGGCATTACAGTAGCACCGATTATTCCAAGTGCAATGTAAAGGGCATTTCCATTCAGCATTGTTGGAAGAAACCCTGTTCCTATTGCAGCAAAATCTGGTTTTGATAAAAACATTTCGAAAGCAAAACAAACTCCTATCGTTGCAACAAGCGCAAGAATAAAAGCTTCCATCTTTCTTATTCCAAAAGACAATAAAAGCATTAATATTAAAACATCGAAAGCAGTAATAACAACTCCCCATATTAGCGGAATACCAAACAGTAAATATAGTCCGACAGCAGAACCAATAACCTCGGCAAGGTCGCAGGCGGCAATTGCAATTTCACAAATAATCCATAAAATATAGTTAATTGTTTTGGAGTAATGATCTCTGCAAGCTTGTGCGAGATCCCGACCAGCAACTATTCCCAATCTTGCTGAAAGTGTCTGGAACAGAATTGCCATTAGATTTGCAAGAAGAATTACCCAGATCAACTTGTACCCGAACTGTGCGCCGCCGGCTAAATCTGTTGCCCAGTTTCCCGGATCCATGTAACCAACAGAAACCATGAACGCCGGTCCGGTAAAATAGAAATAGCCTTTTCCAGAAACTTGATGAGCGATTAACATCTACTGAAGAGTGAACTTCAGATAATGATTTGCTCGCAGCTAGTTCTCCATCACTCATAAAAAATTTATTTCTTTGTTAATTCAACAAAAATATTTGCTGCAATTGTGCTGCTAATATTTGTTTCCTTTCCATTTATCACCACCAGCATCGATCTGTCAAAATCCAAAACCTGTTTTACTAAAATTTCCTTCCCAAGCTTTATCCCGATTTTTGTAATATAACTGAGAAAACTATTGTCAAAATCATTAACGCGGACGACTTTTCCTTTGTCATCGGTTTTTAAAAAACTGAGTGAAATATTTTTTTTCTGTTTGGGCATTTTTCCATCTTTAGAAGGAATCGGATCACCGTGTGGATCGAATGTCGGAAAGTCAAGCATCTCCTCCATCCTGTTTATCAGTGAATCTGATGCCCCGTGCTCAAGGTTATTTGCTTCCTCGTGAACTTCATCCCAGGGAATTCCGACAACCTGGTTTAAAAACATTTCCCAGATTCTATGTCTTCTGACCATATTTTTTGCATAATCTTCACCGTCACTACTTAACTTTATTTCCTTATAACGTTTGTAATCAATATATCCATCCCTGGAAAGTTTTTTTAACATATCAGTTACCGCAGCATTCGAGACAGAAAGTTTTTCAGCAATAATGTTTGCTTTTATACTCCCATCAATCTCACGGTATTTATATATGGCACTTAAATAATCTTCTTTGGAAATGTTTCTCATATCATAATAAAAATTTGAGACAAACTTAAGTATGCTTAAATTATTTATCAAGAACGTTTAAAAAATTATTTGCCTGCGAATAGAGTGTGAAATCCCTATTTTTACAATAAACAAAAAAGGAAACGAAATGAAAATCAAATTACTTCTCATCTTAATTTTTATTCTGACGATAAGCGCATATTCACAAGTCACGTTTCAAGCTGGTGTGGGCTTGGGCTATACGATCCCTACAGGTGATATGGCAGGAAAAACAACAGACTTTTACAGCGGAAAAAAATATGGCTTGAGCAATGGGATCAACCTGCATGCAAAAGCTAGAATTGGCGTATTAAGTTTTAATGTTTTCGGCGAAGCTGATTATTCAACTTTCAGCAATACCGGTGAATCTGAACCCGGGCAAGGTGATGTTGAAGTCTCGCAAAAAATAGTTTCATTGAAAGCCGGACCAGAATTTAGTCTTGGCTTACCACTAATACCAATTACTCCATATGTAAATGTTTTTCTTTCAATTAATACAATCAGTGGTAAAGTAAAATTCCAGGGTGTTTCTGGAGTACCAAGTGGAACTAGCGATATTAAAAGTGCAACAAGATATGGTTTTGGAGTTAGCGGTGGAATTATGTTTGATATTTCTACAAATCTAAGTCTCGACTTAAATCTTCAATACAATAATAACAATGCCTTTGGTAGGGAATTCAATTTAGGAAATGTAACTTCCCACGAAAGATTGGATAATTATACAAACTTAAATGACGATAAAGATCCGTTGTTTGGATTGACTAGTGATAGAATAATTTCAGATTCAAGAACATTATCATCAATAGAAATAAAAGCCACTGTAATGTTCGGCATTTAGCTGAATTTCATTATCGAAATATGCTTATTTAACCGAAAAATTAAAGATTTTTAGAAACCAGTGTCTAATTATGATTTTGATTCCCAGCCTGAAACAACAGGTAACTACTGCTATTACAAAATAGTTTAGTTTTCGCAACTATTCCTTATCCAGCACATTGGCACCTCTCTTGCCTCAGATTACACACTTCACAAAATATTGAATAAACAGGGACTCTAGTTCCTGTAACCTTGAAATTGAGTGGATACTTTAGCTTAAACTATTTCAAATAAAAAAGCAAAGTAACATCAATATAGAGGTAGAAATGAAATATTTCCTTTCAGCAATCCTGCTGACTCTCACATTTTTTTGGGGATGTGAACAGTCAACTGATCCCTTAACAGGACCTTCTTCAACTCTTGAAAAATCTTCAATTGGTTCTTCAGGATTAGGTACGAACAATTATGATATTCTTCAACTTCCGGCTCGCTCTCCTATATACCAGGATAGTGTTTTTAATGTATCTAAACTTATAAATGGGTTGCTGGGTGGAAATATTATTCTTAATAAAACTTATATAAGCAAGGATGGAAGATTGGTTACTATGTTAGTAAATCTTGTTGTCCCACCTCTTGCATTTATAGGACAACAGAACATAACACTGACTATTGACAGTTGTTTCGCTGCTGTTCATTGTGAGCCCGGAATGACATTCCAGCTTCCACTAATAATGGTTCAGACTTTTGTCGGGTTGGATCTTAAAAAATATAATACTGAGGATATTGATTTTGTTTATCTAAAGGATGATGGCGGAATTGAAGATATAAATAACAGTGCAATAATTGTTGAAAAGTTAACCGGTACTCTTACTGTACTAAATGCACAGATACCTCATTTTTCACGATACGGCTGGATTCGCAGACATAATTAATTTGAGCTCAAAAAAAAGATTTGTATTAAAGAGGAATTGGTTCTGACGAAAAAGTAAGTTAGTTTCAATTCCTCTTTTTAATATTTATCTTAAACAATTTTCTCTCCGCGAAATTCATTCCCAGACAAGAATTATTCAAATAAACAATTTATTCGAAGCAATTATTAAGATTCGGAGCTTTTTTCATTCTAAAACATATTCTCAGTTTGGGTGACCTGTTAAAAATTCTAATAATATTATTATTAAGATTTTAGACTCTTTTTCGATAATAACTCAAGTTTTGTTCTATTTGAAATACTGGTATTAAAGTTGGCATAAAGACATCACTAATCTTGAGAAAAGTGTGTTCTCAGGGAGAGTGGTGTTAAATGCTTAACTATTATAATTTTTAACACTCATACAGTTGAGGAGAACATGCGTATTCTACTAACAGGGGTCATCTTAATCCTCACAAACATATTATTTATTAGCTGCGATAGCAGCGTCGATCCATTACTTCCAAATAATGAATCCGGAATAACAGACCTGCAAAAAATAGATTCATTTATTGATTTACCCATTCAACTGCCTCAACGATCACCAGCTTTCAAAGACAGTGTCTATTCAATCAGTGTAGAAATCGATGGAAGCATTGGCGGACAAATTAACTATGAAAATTATTACATAAGCACAGAGGGTGATTCTGTAACATTTTATTTTGACTTATATATTCCTAAAAATGCCTTCCAGGGAACTGAAACAATTACGGCTACTTATGATAGTACATTAGCTGCAATACATTTCACTCCTTCAATGACATTTGATTCTAGTTTACACCTATTTCTTGGTTATAAAGGTTTAGATTTGAGTGGTATGCAAACAGGAACAATAGATTTTGTTTATACGCGCGATGATGGAACTGTTGAGTTAGTTGTAAAAATGGAATCCAGGTAATTGTTCCCCAGGGAATAGTAAGAGTTATGAATGCAAAATTGCAACATTTTTCGCGGTACGGATGGATTAGAAAATGTTATGCACCTTTACCAACAATGGAAATGAATAAAACAGATTAGCAAAAAATTATAGAATATAAAAGTTTTAAATAAATGCAGGAGAAAGAGTATCCTGCTTTTTATTCTAGATATTAAATAATCTCATTTAATCATTAAGACTCAATTCCCCTTCTGGATATAATTCCCTGCTGATAATAATGTTTAACTTCCTTCATTTCAGTAACTAAATCTGCAGCTTCAATTAATTCTTCCGGGCAATATCTTCCTGTTAATATTAACTCAATGTTTTCAGGTTTTTGTTTTATAAACTCAACGACTTCTTTTGCAGTAAATAATTTAAAATATATTGCAACTATTATTTCATCCAGAATTATAAGATCATATTTATTACTTAACATTTTTTCTTTTGCTGTGTTGAGTCCTTCTTTTGCTTTTGCAATTTCCTTTTCTCCGGGCAATTCTTTTTTATAAACAAAATCATCTCCACCAAACTGTTCAATTGTTATCCACTCCTTCAAATATTTTAGACTATTTAATTCATTGTATGGAAATTCTTTCATAAACTGGACTATGTAGGTTTTCAATCCATACCCAGCAGCCCGAACTGCCTGCCCGATTGCAGCAGTTGATTTTCCCTTGCCATTTCCGGTATAAACCTGGACAAACCCTTTATCTAATTTTTTTGAATTAACCATCTTGTACCTTAAATATTAAATCCATTAATTGATCTGAGAAAAATAAAAATAATTAGGTTACCCGGGGAAGGAGATAAAATGGAATTTTTCGGTTCTGTAACAGTCGCTTTTTTTGCATCTGTATTCCTGATTTTCGCGATAGTTTTATACTTTTATATTTATATGGAATAGAATTTATTCAACCGGATTGATAATTAATCGTATAAAGATTAGCTTAACAATAAAGTTACCTGAAGTTTCCTATGTCGTTTTTAGATATAATAATTCAACTGCTTGTTGCAGGACTAATAGGTTCGATAGCCAGATCATTAGTGGGTTTTGATAAAGGTGGCTGTATATTATCAATTGTTGTCGGTTTTATCGGGGCATTCCTCGGCTCCTGGATGGCTAGAGAATTACACTTTCCGGATTATTTAAGTTTTATTATCAGGGGAATTGAATATCATGTAATGTGGGCTTTAATAGGTGCAATAGTTTTTGTAGCAGCACTTAGCCTGATTGCACCTAGAAAAAAGTAACTTATTCAGTTTTTCAATTAACCTGGTTTTATGGGAACAAAGTATAAAGGCAGCGATGTCGAGATTTTATCTCTGAATACATATATCAAACTCATCAGAGCCACGGATTCATTAACTTCAAAAATAAACACATCTCTTGTTAAAAATGGTTTAAGCGAAAGCCAGTTTTATGTTCTTGATGTTATCTATCATCTGGGTCCGCTACCTCAAAAAGAAATAAGTAAAAAAATATCCTGTAGCGACGGTAACACCACGATGGTAGTTGATAATCTTGAAAAGGAAGATTTTGTTGTGAGGAAAAGAGGAACAGAAGACAGGAGGATATATTTTGTTCACATCACTAAAAAAGGTAAGAAGAAAATTAAAAGTGTGATGCCCGAATTCGTACGGAATCTAACTAAACTGCTTGAAACTTTGAGCAACCACGAACAGGATGAATTACAGAGACTCACTAAAAAAATCGGTCTTTCAAATTTATCCGGTAATTAACGTTTTATATTCTTTGAATATTTCCGGAAGTATCTCCCCCACTTTTCCATAAAATGAATAATCCGCCAGATACGAAAGCGCTGTTTCATCCAGATTTATTTCAACAATAACTACTTTGTTTGATTTAGCCACATTTATTAATCCGGCAGCTGGATACACAACGGCGGAAGTTCCCACAACAAAAAAAATATCACAATTCGATGATGCTTTTTCACCGCCAGCAAACTGATCCTCAGGTAAATATTCACCAAACCAAACAACATCTGGTCTGATTAGTCCACCACACTTGCATTTAGGCACGCCAGAACTGAAATCGAGTTCTTCATTATAAAAAGTTTTACAATCCACACAATAGTTTCTTTCAATATTTCCGTGCAGTTCGAAAATTTTTTCGCTGCCGGCTCTTTTGTGCAGATTATCAATATTTTGTGTTATTACAGTTACATCAAAAAATTTCTGCATTTCGGCGATGGTTGTGTGTGCGGGATTCGGCTTTGATTCGTGTATTACTTTTTTCCGGTGAGTATACCACTCCCAAACCATTTGCGGGTTTCGCATAAACGCATCAAAGTTTGCAAGTTCTTCAGGCTTTAGTTTATTCCAAATCCCGTCTTTCCCTCTAAAAGTAGGGATGCCGCTTTCTGCTGAAATTCCTGCACCGGTAAAGAAAACAATTGATTTTGCATTTTTGAGCTTTCCAAGAAAGTCAGCATCAATCTGCACTATTCCAGTTCCTTATTAACTTCCTCTAAAAGTTTTTTAGCTTCGGCTAGATATTCATTATCATCTTCATAGGTGAATGGTGCCTGTTCAACTTTTAATAGATTTTCTTTAGCCAGTCCGTATTCATCTTCTTCAATGTATGCCTTTGCAAGATCAAGATGGAACATACGGAAGTTCGGTTTTAATTTTATTGCTGTTTGATATTCACGGATTGCAATATCCATGTCACCCCAGCCCAAGCCAAGCGGAAGTCTGAACAGGTAAGCTTTCTCACAAACCTTTGCGTGCGTTCTTGCTAATACATAATGAGCAAGAGCCTGGTAGTAGTTTCCACCATTACCTAATTGAATTGCCCTCTCACAATCATCTTTAACATCATTTACAGTTCCGATTACAGAAAAAATGCCCTGGAATAATGCGATTCTGCCGTTGGCTATTGCTCTTCTTACATAAGGAATGGATTGATCAGGGGAAAGTTTAATTGAGCTGTCAGCATAAAAAAGAGCTTTGTTATATTTCTCCAATTGAGCATCTTCTTCTTCACCTGTGCTTGACGGCATTTTAGTTCCGATGTCAACATACTCACGGCTTATTCGCCACAATATTTCCCAGTTTGCCGGGGAAATTTTATCAGCTTTAAAATAAATATCCAATGCCTTTTGATGATCAAAAGTTTGGGCAATCTGATCACCCTCTTTAATTAGTTCTTCAGCAGTTTGTGAATAAGAATAATTAAAAAGTTGAATAATGATAATAAAAATAACTGTAGTAAATGTTCGCATCATATATTTTTCCTTCAATTAATCGAAAAGAGTTTTATTTGAATTATCTTTCCCACCACCCAGGTTATGCTTATGCAAATCCGTTTGTGCAAGTGTAATAAACCGTGTCCAGTTGCTATCTCCTGTCGTTTGCGAAGCCAAAGCATTCTTATATGCATTTGTTTTGGCACTTAGTTCATCAGCCTGGTATAAAGTTATCGCCTCCAAAGTCTTTGGAACAACCGGTGATGCATATTCAAGTTTCCCCTGGTGACTGAGAACAAGATGTAGTAAATTTTTTCTGAGATCAGTTGGAAATTCCGGGATGTTTTCAATTTCTTTATTGATAATCATAGAAGCGATTACGATATGACCCAGTAATTTTCCTTCATCAGTATATTCAAAAGCAGGTTCAAAACTAAGCTCGACTATTTTGCCAAAATCATGAAACATAGCTCCACTAATTAGCAAATCCCGATTAATTTCAGGATGAATATCACTCATTAAATCACAAATACGAATTATTTCTAACGTATGTTCGAGCAGTCCATGAATATAACCGTGATGCCAGCTCTTACCAGCAGGAGAGTGTGAAAATTTTTCAAATCTTTCTTCGTTAAAAACCGAGTCCATTAATTTTCTCAGATAAGAATTTTCTATTCTTGAAATCCTCTCTTTGAATTCTTTCACCATCATATTATAATCCCTGGAAGATTTTGGAAGGAAATCCATGGGATGTGCATTATCTTTTTCATTTGCCAGGCGAATTGAATTTATTCTGATTTGCGGAGAGTTCTGCCATTCTTCAATTGTCCCTTTCACTTGGACAACAGAACCGGTTTTCCCATTTGAAGATAATTCATTAAAATCCTCCCAAACATTTGCAGGTAATGATCCGGATTGGTCTGATAATTCGAGAGATAAAAAATCTTTCCCGGTTTTAGTGTTCCTGGTTTCTATTTTACTAATTAAAAGGAAATGATCGACTTGTTCTCCCTTGGATAATTCCATCAATTGTTTTTGTTCAAGCATAATTTTTATTTGAAATAATTCTATAAAAGATAAGTTTTAATATTTTCATGAAGCAGGGTTTCATCATTCGATTCGGATTCAAAAGTTTTAACTCCAAGTTCTTCATAATTTTTTCTCATTTCATAATCCTCTCCATCTAAAAATACAACGACAGGAATAGAACTAATCTTATTCATTTTTTTTATAGATTCAGCTAATTTTAAACCATTCATCAGTGGTAAATCGTGATCAATAATAATTAATGTCGGGGAACTTCTTTCAATAAATTGCAACGCTTCAAAACCATTCGATGCAGTAATTATCTGCACATCATTATAGAACTCAGTTAATTTTCTACCCAGTTTTAATCTTTCATGTTCGTTCTCTTTTACGATAAGAATTGTATTTACAGAAACAGGAACAGTAAAATGAAATTCACTACCAACTCCTTCAGTTGAATAAAACCAGATGTCGCCTTCGTGTTTCTGAACAATTTGTTTTACAAGTGCAAGACCAAGTCCTGTTCCCTTTTCACCTTTAGTTCCCGGGGTTGAAAATATTTTACTTATGTGAAATATCTTTTCCCTGTTTGCTTCCGGAATTCCAATCCCTTCATCAAGAAAAATAAATTCGATCAACTTATTACTAAAATAACTTGCCGTTATTTCAACCGAACTATCCTCCCGCGAAAACTTAATTGCATTATTCAGTAAATTAGTTACAACTATACTTATCAACCTTTCATCTGCTTCAAGAAAAACATTGTCCGGGACATTAACTTTTATATTAATGTTTTTCCTTACTGCACTTCCTGTTAAACTTGATACGCAATTAAACACTATACTCTGGGCATGCAAACGCATTTTTTCCATTTTCATTCTGTTTGTCTGCAGCCGCGACCAGTCAAGCAAATAATTAATTAGTTGTAACTGGTTTTGGGAAGAATCATTTATGTAGGAAAGGTATTCCGATCTTTCTTTATCTGAAAGACTCGATTCATTTAGCAGAATTTCAGAAAATCCAAGGATACTGGTAAAAGGAGCTCTCAAGTCATGAAGATAAAACCGAGATGAAATTATCTTTGGCATTATTCATTTCCTCAAGTTCTTCGACTTGTTTTTTCAGGTTAGAGACTTCTTCACGCTCTTCTGTTATGTCTCTGACTTTTCCAAAATATTCTGTTACAGTTCCATCCTGGCCTCTTAAAACTTTCATAATTTCGTGCACCCAGATAATACGACCATCTTTTCGCTTTATTCTATATTCAATATTCACTTCGTTTTTGTTAGGATCATTTCGAAGCAAATCCATAATCTTTTTATATTCAGGCTGATCATCTTTGAAAATCAACTCGCTTGTTCTATCTTTTATTGCACAAAATTCTTCAACTGAGTAGCCTGTTACTGACTGCACGTTTTCTGAACAATTCAATTCAGAGCTGTTTCTTTCAAAGAAAAGATTCCAGAAAAAAATATTTCCAAACTTTGAAATAACTGAATTTAATATTTCGGACTTTCCCTTTTTCACCTGATCTTCTAAAGAATTAGTAAATATTGTGAATGCGAAACTTCACCTGATATCCCTTGCAAAATAATAGCATAAACAAATACAACTTATTTAAAAATAAAACAAAATTGAATATCAATTTCCACTTTTAATTGTCTGTAAATGAACTATTCACTATATATAATTTGTTATTCAAATTATTACTTTAACAAACATCAAAAGATGAAAAAAATAATTTTACTCTTTGTTGTTACCTTTTTATATCTGACAAATCTTTTTGCGCAACCTCAAACCGGGATGATTAGCGGCATAATTGTAGATGCTTCTACAAAACAGCCACTTATTGGAGCAAATGTTTTAATTATTGGAACAAACACCGGTGCGGCAACAAACAAAGATGGTGAATTTAACATTACAGATCTTCTTCCGGGAGTTTACCAGGCAAAAATCACAATGATCGGGTATTTATCTTACGTAAAAACAGATATTGCGGTAAATATAGGAATTCCTTCTCAAATTAAAATAGAACTTGAACCAACCGCAATTAAATTAGAGGATGTGACTGTAACAAGCGGATATTTTAACAGAAATCCTCTAGACGTTAATAGTATCAGATCATTCAATAACGAAGAAATAAGAAGAAGTCCGGGAGGATTTGAAGATGTCATAAGAGCCCTTTCTATTCTACCCGGAGTTGCACAGGCAGATGCGGGGAGAAATGATTTAATTGTAAGAGGAGGAGCACCTTCGGAAAATCTCTATCTTGTTGATGGTATTCAGGTTCAGAATATTAATCACTTTGGAACTCAGGGTGCAACAGGTGGTCCATTAAGTTATATAAATCTTGATTTTGTCGATGAGACTTCCTTTTCAACAGGTGGATTTTCAGCATTAAACGGCGACAAACTTAGTTCTGTTTTAAAGATAAAATTGAGAAACGGAAGAAATGACAGAATCGGTGGTAAGGCCACAATATCTGCTTCGCAATTTGGTTTAGATCTGGAAGGTCCACTATCTGAAAAATCAACTTTTATTTTTTCAGCAAGAAGAAGTTATCTTGATTTTATTTTTAAAGCTGCTGATTTTGCTTTTGTTCCTGAATATTATGATGGATTTGTGAAAACAGATTTTAATCTGGATGAAAGCAATTCACTTTCATTTTTGCTAATCAGTGCATTTGATAATGTAAGATATTTTAACGATACACAAGATCAGCGTTATGATAATTCAACTGTGCTGGGCAGCAATCAAATTCAGTACGTTACGGGTTTAACCTACAGACATCTTTTTACAAATGGATTTTTCAACATAATCCTAAGCAGAAATTATGTTGACTACAATACACAGCAAAGAGATTCCCTATTAAATCCAATATTTTTGAATAAATCAAACGAAAACGAGAACAGCTTAAAAGCTGAACTAACTTATTTATTTTCGCCGCAGGTTGAGCTTACAGTTGGCGGATCGTCCAGGCTCATAAATTTTATAAGCGATGTTAAGCTCCCGACTTTTATCACTACTTTTGGCGACTCTTTACTGGTCACAAACTCAAGCATAAATAATAACTATAACAAGCTGGCTCTGTTTGCCAATCTTAATTATTTATTATTCGGGAAGCTAAACACTAATACTGGTTTCCGTATTGATTATTTTAATCCGCTTACAAAAAATACCAACGTGAGTCCCAGAATTTCATTCTCCTATCCGATAACTAGTTTAACAAATATAAATTTCAGCACTGGCATTTACTATCAATCACCATCCTACATATGGTTGGTCGGTGACGAAGCAAATAAAAACTTAAAAAACATCCGTGTTAATCAATTTGTCGCAGGAATTGATCAATATCTAAGTGTAGACGCTCTATTCAAGTTTGAAGGGTTCTACAAGGATTATTCTGATTATCCCACATCTAAAATCAGAACGTACCTGATCCTTGCAAATACCGGGGCAGGTTTCGCGGGCTCGGACGAAAACTTTGCTTCATTTGCTCTTGAACCACTTTCAAGCAATGGAACCGGAACTGCTAAAGGATTTGAAATATCAGTTCAAAAAAAGTTGTCTGAAACACCTTACTACGGAATATTAAGTCTCACCTATAGTGAAGCAAATTTTACTCCCCTCGATAAGATAGAAAGAGCAGGAAGCTACGACCAGAGATGGATATTTAATTTAAGCAGTGGTTATTTATTTAATGAAGAATGGGAAGCAAGTTTGAAGTTTCGATATTCTTCAGGTAAACCCTACACGCCATTCAATATTGATGGAACTCAGAACGTTTCGGACTATAATTCACTCAGGCTCCCTTCAAATCACAGTCTTGACATAAGGGTTGATAAGAAATGGTTTTTCAGTAACTGGACTTTGATAACCTACATTGATATTCAGAATATTTATAACAGAAAGAACATCAGTGCGGTAAGATGGGATGTAAGAAAAATGGAGCCGGAAAATAATGAGTCATTCGGAATTCTTCCATCAATTGGAATTAGTGCGGTATTTTAAACCACAAAAACTTTTGCAACATCAAGCAGAAGTGAAGGTTGATTTATTAAGGCAGTAGTAAAAATCCTGCCGAGTGTTCTTTTTTCATAAGGAACTTTATTGAAAGCGTGGGCAATGTTATTAAATTTTTCATCTGAAAAATTGTAAATGCCTTCTTTAATCCGGTTGAAAGTTTCGTGACGTTTACCGAGTCTGTCAGCCCACGTTTTATCATAAGTTAAAATGTGATCCAACTTATTTTTCTTTACAGCTTCAGCAGCAATGGTGCCAGCAATTTTTCCACCGATCATTCCACTTGCAATTCCACCACCGCTTAAAGGATTTACCTGTCTTGCAGCATCTCCTACTAACATAATTCCCGGAGCGGAAATTTTATCAAGAGTTATCGCGCACGGAACTCCGCCCGCGATGGTTGTTAAAACAGGAGCGTTGGGATAATGTTTATTCATAAAATCATTTAAAAAACTTTGAGCTGATTTTTTCTTTCCGATCAACCCACTAACACCAAGACCAATATTTGCTTTATTACTTCCTTTAGGAAAAATCCAGAAGTAACCATTCGGGGCAACATCTTTCCCGAAATAAAAATAAAGTGCATTCTGATCGACAGGAATGTTTGCTGCAGTAATTTGCACGGCACTTTCCATATCACGGAAATCGATGTGTGTTGTTAAGCCTGCCCATCTGCCAACTCTTGATTCAACCCCATCTGCAGCTATTACGACTTTTGCTTTTAATTCTTTTTGTTCTCCCTGGAATTCGTACTTTACCCCGGCAACTTTTCCTTTATCAAAAAGCAGATCATTTACATAAGCCCTTGTTAAAATTTCCGCGCCGGCGTTCGCGGCTGTTCGCGCAAGTTCATAATCAAAGATTCTTCTTTCAAGCACGTAACCAGCTTCGCCAAAATCTAAAATAACTTCTGTTCCATCAGGAGCGTTGAAAGAAAATTTGCTGATCTTAGCGGCAATCCATTTATCATCTGGTTCAATAAACTCCTCAACACCGGTCTTGCTAATTGCTTCGCCGCAGCGGACAGGATAACCAACATCTCTATCTTTTTCCAAAAGTAAAACTGAGACTCCTTGCTCTGCAGCAAAACGAGCAGCGATGCTTCCTGCTGGACCTGCACCAACTACTATTATGTCATACTCATTTTTCATTTTGCCAATACACCATCACGATTAAACTTTATTACTTCAATCGGGCAAGACCAAACACATTTTGCGCAATTAGTGCATCTTGGATCAATTATAAAAATTTCAGCTTCTTTTAATTCGATTGCATCTTCAGGACAAACACCGACACAGCAGCCGCAAAAGTCGCACTTATCCGGAAGAATTTCTATCATTAGTTTTCCGGTTTTGGCTTGTCGGTAGTTCATTTAGAAAATTGAATAATGAATGAAGTATTACAAATTGAATTGTGTGAAGTTAAACAAAGCTTCAGTGAGTTTGAAATTTATATTTGGCTTTAAAGAACACTGCTTAATTCCGTTTTTATTTTTTTCTTCTCCTGTTCGAGTTCAAAATTAGCTCTCATTAATTTTATTTTTTTTTCTTCATTGTCCTCACTCAGTTCAAGTTCGCGGTGATTTGACTGAATCCGCTGATCCAGTTTTTCAACCAGAAATTTTTGAACCAGATCCTGTGCGTATTTTTGCTCGATCATTTCCGAGGTAATTCCAGGAAACCTGTTTTCCCAATTACTGCTTACAGCATACTTTTCAAATGTGATTTCCCTTGCATATTCTTGAAGTTCTTCCTCATCAATTTTTGCAAACAGTTTAGTAGGGCTTAATTCTCCTGAGTTTTCATATTCCTGATTTACTATAGAAGCTAGCATTGTATGTTTATCAAGCATAAAATCTTCAGGTTTGATGAATTTCAATACAAATTCAATAATCGAAATATTTCCTTCGAATAAAATTTTCATAATTTCTTTTTCAAGATTATATAATGAAGGCGAAATTGGAATTTTACCGTCAATTAAATTTGTACTTTCTTTCTTGACCGGTGAAATTTCTTTAGTAGATGTTGATCTTCTCTCAAATCTCTTAACCTGGTCAAGTTGTTTGTTAAGCTCAGCTTCAAGAAGTTTTTCTCTCAGGTTAAATTTCTTTGCAATATTCTTTATCAACAAATTTCTTTTGAGTTCGTCACTGACAAGCGCAACCGGTTTTACTAGTTCTCTTATAGCCTCGGCCGCACTTGCCGGATCATCAAACTTTCCCTGGGACTCAAAATATTTGGTCTGATATTCTAAAAAGTTTTCAGCTTTTTTAATCAGATCTTCAAAACTTTCTTTACCAAATTTGTTAACAAATGAATCCGGGTCTTCACTGGATGGCAACGAAACAATTTTCACTTCCATATCTTTTTTAAGAAGGATTTCAATACTTCTCATAGAAGCTTTTATTCCTGCAATATCAGCATCAAAAAGAAGGACTACATTTTTTGTATATCTTGAAAGCAACTGGGCCTGTTCATCTGTAAGTGCTGTTCCTGAAACTGCAACCACATTTCTGATTCCACTTTGATAAAGTGAAATCAAATCCATATATCCCTCAACCAGAATTACTTTATCAAGTCGTCTGATTTCATCTTTCGCTAGCGATAGCCCATAGAGTGTTCTGCCTTTGATGTAGATAAGAGATTCGGGAGAGTTAATATATTTGCCGCCTTTTTCATTTGGATCAAGGACTCTGCCTGCAAATGCAACAACTCTTCCATTAGGAGAAAATATTGGAATAATTAATCTGCCCGGCAATTTATCATGAAGTCTTCCGTCGGTAGTCTTTCCAATCAAACCGAGGTTAATACAATTTTCAATATCAAAACCTTTTCCTTTTAAAAAGTTCAATAGGTTTTCCCAGCCGCGGAGTGAATAGCCTAATCCGAAAGTTCTCATCGTCTGAACTTTTATGTTCCTTTTCTCAAGGTATTTTCTTGCAACTTCTCCTTCGTCATCATTTAATAGATTATTTAAATAATACCTTGCGGCCTCTGTGTTAATATCATATAAAATTTCCTGTTCTGATTGCTGTTCATTGAAAGCAGGTTGATCATATTCAATTTCAATTCCCTGCTGTTCTGCAAGTTCCTGCACAGATTCAATAAACGAAATCTTTTTATACTCCATCAAAAACTTAAAAACATTGCCACCGGTGTGACAACCGAAGCAATGAAAGATCTGTTTATCCTCACTTACTGTAAACGATGGAGTTTTTTCAGAATGGAATGGGCAAAGTCCAATAAAATTCTTCCCTCTTTTACGAAGCTGAACATATTCTGAAATAACATCAACTATGCTAGAAGATGACCTTACTTCTTCAATTTTATTTTCTGAAATTCTCATAGGTGCAAAATAACCTGCCTACCAGCAGGCAGGTAAACATTTTAGTTTAATACTGATTAATGCATTTTCTAATAGCAATTTATTCTTTTTATATTTGGACAGCAATAAAGACACAATCAAAATATTAAATGAAAGATCAAAAGAAAAACAGTGTTTTAATTTTTCTTCCTGAGAAAGATTTTAACGAAACCGAATATTTGACAGTTAAAAATTATTTCGTTAATAAAGGGATAAAAGTCTTTATTACGTCAGATGATCACACATTTTGCTGCGGAAACAAGGGATTAAAGGTAAAATCTGATGTAAACTTTTTCAACATAAACGAAAAAAATTTTGATGGATTCATTTTGATTGGAGGATCGGGAAGCAGAAATTATATATCAAATTCAACACTTATGAAAATTGCGATAAAATTTGATGAAACCAGGAAAACAATCGGCGCCATTTGCAGTGCTCCTTTAATTCTTGCTTCTGCTGGATTATTAAAACAGGCAACTTGTTTTGTCGAAGACAGGAATCAATTAATTAATTTCGGTGTTGAATATAAAAATCTGCCGGTCATTGTTGATAGAAATATCATAACGTCTGATGGGCCACAGTCTTCAGAAAGATTTGCTGAGTCAGTTTTTCACTCAATTTATAAATAATCAGATGAAACAGGTAGAATCAATAAAAAAATATTGCAACAGTTTAACAAAATATTCCCGACACAAAACACGAGAAGTGAAAATCGGTGATATTTCGCTTGGTGGAAATAACCCGATCAGAATTCAGTCGATGACAATTACAGATACAATGGATACAAAAGCAACCGTTGAACAGACAATCAGGATGGTTGATGCGGGATGTGAATATGTAAGAATTACAGCGCCAAGTTTGAACGAAGCAAAAAATTTAGCAAACATAAAAAAGGAATTACGATCACGCGGTTATACAGTTCCACTAATTGCTGATATTCATTTCACACCAAATGCTGCCGAAGAAGCAGCAAGAATTGTAGAAAAAGTAAGAGTTAATCCTGGCAACTATGCTGACAAGAAAAAGTTCGAACACATTGAATATACCGATGAAGTTTATCTTGCAGAACTTGAACGAATCAGAAAAAAATTTAGTCCGCTCGTAAAAATTTGTAAAGAATATGAAACCGCAATGCGAATCGGAACAAATCATGGTTCGTTGTCCGATAGAATAATGAGCCGTTTCGGTGACACTCCTTTAGGAATGGTTGAATCTGCACTTGAGTTTGTACGCATTTGTGAAGATTTGGATTATCATGAAATCGTTCTTTCAATGAAAGCAAGTAATCCCAAGGTTATGGTTCAGGCTTACAGACTTTTGATTCAGAAAATGGAAGATGAAGGAATGAATTATCCTCTGCATCTTGGAGTTACTGAAGCAGGTGGCGGTGAAGACGGAAGAATCAAATCAGCTGTTGGGATTGGTGCATTGCTAGAAGATGGAATTGGAGATACAATCCGGGTTTCATTAACTGAAGATCCTGAATACGAAGCACCGGTTGCGATTTCACTCGCCAACAGATACAAAGGAAGAGAAAATCATAAACCAATAAAAGAGATTAATGAGATTCCAATTGATCCATTTAATTATTCAAAACGTGAATCTTTGGAAGTCGCAGGAATCGGAAGGTCAAATGTTCCTGTAGTTATTGCAGATTTCTCTCGTAGAAAAATTTCAGATCAAACTGCTTTAAAAGATATCGGTTATACTTACAATCCGGTTACGGATAAATGGTACTTAAGCGATGCTGCTGCAGACATTATTTATTTAAAAGATTCTGATATTCAATTCAATCTACCTGAAAATTTAAAATTGGTTCTTGATTTCAAATACTGGAAGCAACTAAACAATAAAAAACTGCGCTACCCCCTTTTAACAGTTGAAGAATATTTAAGCGATAAAGAAAAATCCGGATTTCTAAATTTCGTCAGATTTGATATTTCTTTATTGAGTAAAGAGTTGATTTCAAAAATAAAAAATGATTCAACATCTGTTATAGTTTTAGAAACATCAAATGAACACGGAATGGCTGAACAGCGCAGAGCATTTTTTGATCTTTTAATAAATGAAATTAAAAATCCTGTAATTATTAAAAGAGATTATTCCGGCTTAACTTCAGATGAATTACGTTTGTATTCAGCAACAGATTTCGGGGCATTATTAATTGATGGGTTCGGGGATGGTGTTTGGATTGGTGCATCAGAAAATCTTTTATCAAAAGAAAAATCTTCGGCAATATACATTAGAAAATTTTCTTCTTCGGAAGAGACAATCGAAAAAATTATAAATAGAACTTTATTTGGGATTTTGCAGGCTGCTAGAGTCCGAATCTCCAAAACTGAATATATTGCATGTCCATCCTGCGGAAGAACTTTGTTTGATCTTCAGGAAACAACAGAAATGATTCGCAAAAAGACTGAACATTTAAAAGGCGTTAAGATTGCTATTATGGGATGTATAGTGAATGGTCCAGGCGAAATGGCAGATGCTGATTATGGATATGTAGGCTCGGGAACAGATAAAATCACACTTTACCGGGCAAAAGATATTGTTAGAAGAAACGTTCCATCATCAAATGCTGTGGATGAATTGATTCAATTAATCAAAGAAGATGGAAATTGGGCAGAAGTACCAGAAAACAATTAATTATTCACAAAAGCATAATATTGTATATTAAATTCGTTCATGCTATATTTCGACACTTAGTATGAATGTGATTTTAAATCAAAAACTAAAATTTATAGAAATAGTTGACTTCGGTGGGTACAAGAGAGTACCTGGAAGGATTAGAAATTAGAAGAGCACCCCGATAAAAAGTCGGGGTGTTTTTTTTATATGAAATGCAGCAAAATAATAGAATTCTTTGAAGATTGGGCTCCTTCTGCAAACGCTTGGGAAAGAGATAACACAGGGTTGCAGGTTGGTAATGAAGATAGAAAAATAAAAAATATCCTTCTTAGCCTTGATCTTAATAACAATGTTGTTGATGAAGCTATAAAAAGAAATTGCAATCTGATCATCACACATCATCCTCTTTTATTCAATCCTGTTTACAATATTAATACAACTAAGGATCCCAGATCAGTAGTCATCGAAAAGCTGCTTAAAAAAGATATCAATGTTTTTTCTGCACACACGAATCTTGACTTTACAAGAGACGGTGTGAGTTTTCAATTAGCAAAAGTTTTAGGATTAAAAAATATTCGCTTTTTAAAAAATTTAAAAGATGATCAGTATAAGCTGGTTGTGTTTATTCCGAATGAATATTTAGAAAAAGTTGCTAAAGCAATTCACACAGCAGGCGGCGGAGTAATTGGTGAATATTCAAATTGTGGATTCAGATTAAAAGGAACAGGAACTTTTAAAGGATCGGTCAACTCGAACCCTTCGATTGGCAAAAAGGATAAACTCGAAAAAGTTGAAGAAACGAGGCTCGAAGTTTTAATCAATAAAAGTAATCTGAAAAATGTTGTTTCGTCTATGATTAAAGTTCACCCTTATGAAGAAGTTGCTTACGATATTTATCCACTCAAAAACGAGAATGTGAATTTTGGATTCGGCGCTGTTGGCGAATTTACAACTGGGATGACTGTTCAACAGTTTTACAAAATTTTATCTAAAAACCTTAAATTGAAAAATTTCCGCTACACACAAGGAAACAGTAAATCAATAAAGAAAGTTGCTGTTTGTGGCGGTTCATGTAGTGAACTGGTTAATTCAGCAATTTCTTCAGGAGCTGATGCATTTGTTACAGCAGATTTAAAGTATCACACGTTTCAGGATGCCAAAGAAAAAATATTATTAATAGATGCCGGACATTATGAAACAGAAGTTCCGGTTTTAAATGAAGTAAAAAAAAGATTAGAAAAAATATTGCGCGATAATAAATCCGTAAAAGTTTTTAAATATAGTGGTTCAACGAACCCGGTTTTATTTTATAACAATTAAGGAGTTGATAGAAATTGTACGACAGGTTAAAAATATTGTATCAGCTTCAGCAGGTGGATGACCAGCTTGATGAACTGGAAGAACTTCGTGGTGATTTGCCAAATGCTGTTCGTGATCTCGAAGAAAAAATGAGCTCAATTAAAGATGAGATCAAGGAAAAAGAAGCTAATCAAAAAGAATCTTCAAAAAAGCGGGAACAAAACGAAGAGGAAATTGAAAAGCATAAAGAAAATCAAAAAAAGTTTAAAGCTCAATTATACCAGGTAAGAAATAATAAAGAGTATGACGCCCTTACAAAAGAAATTGATCATACCGAAGAACAGATTTCTAAACTTGAAACTGAAAATGATTCTCTTGCCGATCAAAGCAAAACTCTCACAACCGAAATTGAAGAACATAAGCCGGTGCTTGATGAGTTGAGCAAGGAATTAAAAGTTAAAGAAGCTGATCTGAAAGAAATTATTAAAGCCAACGAAAAAGAAGAGGCTAAACTTCGGGCTGAAAGAAAAAAAATTGAAGCCGGAGTCAAAAAAGGTGATGTATCAGCTTATATGCGCATTCGTAAAGCTAAAAAAGGCAAAGCAGTTGCAACGATAAAAAGATCAGCCTGTTCGGGTTGTCATAATATTGTTCCGGCTCAAAGACAGCTTGAAATCCGCAAAAATTCAAGACTCTTTTTTTGTGAATATTGTGGTAGAATTTTAGTCTCAGCTGAAATTGCAGGAGATGTTGAAGGAGATTAATTCTCTACAGTCTCAAATCTTTCTGGTGATATATAAAAGAGATTTTAGTATATTCCGCCCCAGTTAAATCGTTCTTCTTTTTAATAAGAAAATGCTGTTAAATGCTTATAATTAAAAGCATTGCATAAAAGTTTAAAGAATAAAAAATGATCCGGTCCGGGCAATCGCTTTCCTTAATTATCAGGAGGGAGGAAAGTCCGAACTTCAAAGAACAGGGTGCCGGGTAACACCCGGGAATTATAGGAGTAATCTTACAATTACTGATAGTGCCACAGAAAATATACCGTCCTCTGTAGCTTTAGCAAAAGAGGATAAGGGTGAAAAGGCGGGGTAAGAGCCCACCGCTCCGTTAGTAATACCGGAGGCAAGGCAAACCACACCCGAAGCAAGGTCAAATAGGGAAATCGTTTCCTTAGGGAATCGGAGTTGTTCGCTTCGAAGATTTCCGGGTAGACTGCCGGAGTTCTTTAGTAATAAAGAACCTAGACAAATGATTGCCATCCCGATTTATCGGGAAACAGAATTCGGCTTACAGGTCCGGTTTATTTTTTGTTCTTTGTTTTAAATTGAATAAAACTATGCTACAAAAACGCTGGACAATAAAAAATGTGGGTGATGAGCTGGCTGTAAAAGCTTTAGCGGATTCACTTAACATTTCAGAGATACTCGCAGCTTTGCTTGTTCAGCGGAATATCCGGAATTATTCAGAAGCAAAGAAGTTTTTCAGACCCACCCTTGATTCTCTCCACAACCCTTTCCTGATGAATGGAATGGAAGAAGCAACAACCCGCGTTATAAATGCACTTACAGAAAATCAGCTTATTTGTATTTATGGTGATTATGATGTCGATGGTACTTGTGCCACAGCAGTGCTTTATTTATTCCTTAAGGAACTAGGTGCAAATGTTGACTTCTATATTCCAAACAGGTTGGAAGAAGGATACGGTTTATCAAATGAAGCAATGGAACATGTAAAAGAAAAAGGAACTTCTCTTTTAATTACAGTTGATTGTGGAATCACTGCCATAGAAGAAACTGCACATGCTAATAAGCTTGGAATGGATGTAATCATATGCGATCATCATCAGCCGAAAGCTGAATTGCCGAATGCATTTGCAGTCCTTGACCCTTTAAAACCCGGATGCGAATATCCATTTAAATATCTTTCCGGGGCTGGTGTTGCCTTTAAACTTGCTCAGGGAGTTTGTGAAAGAATCGGGAAAAGAGAACTGCCTCTCCAATATTTAGATTTAGTTGCACTGGCTGGTGCTGCTGATATTGTTCCCCTGGCTGATGAAAACAGATTTCTTGTACGTGATGGATTAGAGCAAATTAATGATAATCCAAGACCAGCTATAGCCGCATTAATTGATATTGCACATCTTCATCCGGGTAATTTAACTTCAGGTCAAATTGTATTCACTCTTGCGCCACGAATTAACGCCGTTGGAAGACTTGGTGATGCAGAACGAGCTGTAAGACTGCTTATAACCGATAGTAAAAAAGAAGCTATGGAACTGGCAAAGGTTCTTGAAGTTGAAAACTTTGAAAGAAGAAAAATAGATGTCGATACTTTTGATGACGCAAGCTGGCTTGTTGAATCTTCAATCGATCTTGATAACGAACTTGCAATTGTACTTCACCAGGATGGCTGGCATCCGGGTGTAATTGGTATTGTTGCTTCCAGGCTTGTTGAAAAATATTACCGTCCAACCATAATGCTTACTACTGTTGATGGCGTGGCTAAAGGTTCTGCTAGAAGCATTTCCAATTTTAATATTTATGAAGCTCTTCAAAAGTGTGAAGAATATTTAATTCACTTTGGTGGTCATCATGCAGCTGCCGGGTTAGCTGTTGAACTCGAAAAACTGGAAGAGTTCAGAGAAAAATTTAATGCTATTGTTAAAGAATCCATTGATGAAAATGATCTTATACCGGAAATTTCTATTGATGCTGTTTTAAAATTTTCTGATATAACACCAAAGTTTTTAAGAATTCTCGATCAGTTTTCCCCTTTTGGCCCGGCTAATATGCGACCTACATTTCTATCCGAAAATGTTATACTCGCAAGTATTCCAAGAATTGTTGGTACAAATCATATTGTATTTAGTCTAAAACAAGAAGGTTGTGATAAGGTATTCGATTGTATAGGTTTCAACCTTGGAGAATTTTATAATCAAATCGCAAGCAACCATTCACAAATTGATATAGTTTATACAATTGATAAATCAGTTCGTGATGGAAGATCATTTCCCCAACTGAGATTGAAAGATATTCATATTAAAGAAAATATTAAGGAGACTGTCTAATGTCCGGGCATTCTAAGTGGGCAACAATAAGAAGAAAAAAAGCTGTGGTTGATGCAAAGCGTGGTAAAATGTTCACTAAACTTATTAAAGAAATTACAATTGCTGCCCGTGAAGGCGGTGGTGATCCTGATGCAAACCCACGCTTGCGTCTTGCAGTCGATAACGCCAAGGCTGCAAACATGCCTGCAGACAATATTGATCGTGCAATTAAAAAAGCAACAGGCGAACTTGAAGGTGTTATTTTTCATGAACTTACTTATGAAGGTTACGGTCCCGGCGGAATTGCAATTTTAGTCGAGGTGGCAACTGATAATAAAAACAGGACTGTGGCAGAAGTTCGTCATTTATTTTCCAAGAATGGCGGGAGTATGGGTGAAAGCGGTTCTGTAGCATGGATGTTCGAACATAAAGGAATAATATCGCTTCCCCAACAAGGAAAAACTGAAGAAGATATTCTTGGAATCGTTTTGGATGAAGGCGCAGAAGATCTTTCCACACAGGACGAATATTTCGAGGTGCAGGCTCCTGTTGAATCTTTTGAACCGGTAAGAAAAGCATTGCTTAATAATAATCTCCAGATTGAAAATGCATCTCTTCAGTGGATTGCAAAAAATAATATTTCAGTTACAGGTGAGGATTCTGAAAAAATAATGAAGCTGATTGAAGGTCTAGAAGATATTGATGACGTTCAGAATGTTTATTCAAATGCTGACTTTGATGAAGCTGCTGTTAATAACAATTCATAAATTTTTATGATTATTTTGGGAGTCGACCCGGGAACAATAATTACCGGGTTTGGCATCATAAAAAACAATAATAATCAGCTTGCCAGAATAGCTGCCGGAATAATAAAACTTCCTTCCACAAAATCGCTTCCTGATAAATTAAAAATTATTTACGATGAGCTTGACAAGCTTATAAAAAAATATTCTCCTGATGAGTTTGCTATAGAAACAGCATTTTATGGTAAGAATGTTCAGTCAGCAATGAAAATTGGCTATGCTCGCGGAGTTTCACTGCTTGCTGCGGTAAATAACAAAGTTCCGGTAAGCGAGTATTCTCCCCGTGAAATAAAGAAATCAGTTGTGGGAAACGGTTCAGCCTCCAAAGAGCAGGTAAGTTTTATGATTAAAACAATATTGAGCCTGAAAAAAACAGAAATGAAAACTGATGAAAGCGATGCACTTGCTACAGCTCTCTGCCATGCTTTCAGGATGAAAAAGCCATCCGCAAAAATTAAAAACTGGAAAGCATTCGCTGATGCGTTTCCAGATAGAATAATAAACTAAAAGTAAAAAATGATTGCATTTCTAACTGGCAAAATAATTTCTTTCAAACCGACGCAAATTGTAATTGACACAAACGGAGTTGGTTATCTTGTAAACATATCAATTAATACTTTTGAAAAAATTTCGGATAAAGAAACTGTTTCTCTTTTTATTTACACAAATGTTCGGGATGATGCAATAAATCTTTTTGGATTTTATTCTGAAGCTGAAAAGGAAATGTTTGAGTTGTTAATCTCGGTAAACGGAATAGGACCTAAGCTTGCTTTAAGTCTCTTATCAGGCATTTCAGTTGATGATTTAAAGAATGCGATCATTAGTGGAAATGTAGCAAGAATAGTTGCTGTTCCGGGAATCGGGAAGAAAACTGCAGAGCGTGTTGTTCTCGAATTAAGATCTAAAGTTGGCGACATAAAAGAGGGCGAAGCGTCCGCGGAACCGGGAATCAAGAAAGAAGCAATTGCAGCATTAAACACTCTCGGCTACAATCCTAAAACATCAGAAAAAATTATTCACGAAATTGTTTCAACAGACAAAAACATTTCCCTGGAAGAATTAATTAAACAGGCTTTACAAAAACTAAATAAATAGTTTTACTGTCACACTGAGCTTGGCGAAGTGTGAAACTAAATAATCGCACAGTTCAACTCCCCAATATTTTCAATTGAGCCTTCGATCTTATCTCCCCTGTTAACCTTACTTACTCCCGCAGGTGTTCCTGTAAAAATCAAATCGCCTTCTTCAAGTTTCAACAAAGAAGAAATATATTGCACAAGCTGAGTCGGGGATGAAATCATCTTGTCAAGTGTATCGATTTGTTTTATTTGTCCGTTTACTTTTAACTCAATTTTTTCTTTTTGAGTAAGTGAGTAAGTTTCTTTCAAAACAAAATCTGATAAAACTGCTGAAGTATCAAAACATTTGGATATTGTCCAGGGATCTCCTTTTTTCTTTAACGCATTCTGAACATCTCTTAAAGTCATATCCAGACCAACTCCGTATCCAATAATTGCGTCTTCAGCATCTTTGAGTGAAGCATTTTTCACATCTCCGCCAATTAATAGAACTAATTCAATTTCGTGGTGTAGATCATTTCCAAAATCAGGATGAATTACTGAATCTCCTGAAAAAATTATTGCCAAGGATGGCTTAAGAAAAATAACCGGTTTGTCTGCAACTTCATTTCCAAGCTCTTCTACATGTTCAGCATAATTTCTGCCGACACAAACAATTTTTCCAACAGTATATTTTTTATCAGAATTTTTTATTTGGACAGTTTTCATTCTTGAAACCTTTTAAATTAAAAATACCAAATCACAAAGATATGCCATTTAGATTAATTCGACTCGTTTATGTCTTTTGCTTCTTCTTCGAAGCTGCGGGGAAAAGAACATTATTAAGAATAAGCCTGTAACCCGGAGAGTTTTTATATAAATTTAAGTCTGTAGGGGGATCACCGACTGCGTGCTGGTAATCTTCAGGATCGTGACCGCCATAAAAAGTAAAAGTCCCCCTTCCAAAATTCCCGTGAATGTATTTTACCTGGTCGGTTCCTTCACGTTCTGCTAATATTATTACAGATTTTTTTATTGTGCTTTTCCTGAACATTGAAGTTTGTCCCATAAAACCGCGAATTACATTTACGTGGTCTTGTGTTAACATAGTCGGCACAGGATCGTACTTTGCAGAAAATTCAAACAGGGTAAAATAGTCATTGTTAAAATTTCCAACTTCTTCCGGCTGAATATCAATATCGCTGTATTCATAAACGTACGGATTTGTTACAAGCTTGAAATTTTCAAATGCAAGTGTGTTGTTAAAATTCAGCTTTGATTGTGCATCAGGATCAGCAGCATCACCATCATACATTTCCGCACAGATATCAACATCAAGAGCCGAGAGTGCAATATCGTACGAATCGGTAGCTGAGCACATTGCGAAAAGAAATCCACCCTTGCCTACAAAGTTCTTTATTGTTACAGCAACAGCTTTCATCATTTCGGAAACTTTCCTGAACCCGTTTTTCTTTGCATCCTGCTCATACTGCAACTGGTTATCAATGTACCACTGTGCATTGCTATAGCTTGCATAAAATTTTCCATACTGACCCGTAAAATCTTCGTGATGAAGATGCAGCCAGTCATAGTCAGCAAGCTTACCCTCGAGTATTTCATCATTCCAGATTTTATCATAAGGAACATCTGCATACTCAAGAGCAAGAGTAACAGCATCATCCCAGGGTTGAAAACCAGGAGGAACATAAACTGCAATCTTCGGCGCCTTTTCCAACCGGACTACATCCATATTATTTTCATCGCTTTGAACAAAAGTATAAATATCCGTTGCTTCAGAAAGTGAAATCTGCTTAAATGCTACTCCATCAATCCTGCATTCATTTGCAATCTTATCATCATTATCAATCATAAATGAACCGCCACGGTAATTGAGCAACCAATCAGCTTTTAATCCTTGCTGCAATGCGTGAAAAGTAATTCCATAAGCTTTTAAATGATCTGTCTGCTCAGCATCCATATAGATTAATATTTTGGATTGGGCAAAAAGAAGAATGGGAAATAATATAAATAGAAATATTTTTTTCATTATTTAATTATTGTCATTCTGAACTTGTTTCAGAATCTAAAGAAATTGTAATGAGATTCCGAAATAATCCGCCTGTGGCGGACGGAATGACCGAAATGATGATTAATAATTTAAGCTGATTTTTTATCCGCCCTGATAAAAATAGGTTTATCACCTTTTAAGACTACATCGCTGGTAATTACGCACTTCTCAACATTCTCCATAGTTGGTAGTTCGTACATTATCTCTAACATAAATTCTTCAACAATCGAACGGAGTGCACGTGCACCGGTTTTTCTTTCAATTGCGGTTTTAACGATTGCATCAAGAGAGAAAGGATCAAATTCCAGTTCAACACCTTCCATCATAAAAAGCTTTTTATACTGTTTGAGTATTGCGTTTTTCGGTTCGGTTAAAATACTTTTCATTGCAACTTCATTCAGAGGATGCAACGGAGCAACAACAGGAATTCGCCCGATCAATTCCGGTATCAATCCAAACTTTAATAAATCTTCAGGCTGAATGTGCATCAATAATTCTTCATCACTGTGCTTTCCTTTTACATCTGAACCAAAACCCATTTTATTTTTATTAATTCTTGCCGCAATTATTTTATCAATGCCATCAAATGCACCACCGAGAATAAATAAAATATTTTTTGTGTTTACATTTATCAGATTCTGCTCAGGGTGTTTTCTCCCACCTTTTGGCGGAACTCCTGCGATTGTTCCTTCAAGAATTTTTAACAATGCCTGCTGAACACCTTCGCCCGACACATCACGTGTAATGGAAGGACTGTCCGTTTTTCTGGCAATCTTATCAATCTCATCAATGTATACAATTCCCCTCTGCGCACGTTCCAGATTATAATCAGCAGCTTGAAGAAGATGAACCAGTACTGTTTCAACATCGTCTCCAACATAACCAGCTTCAGTTAATGTTGTTGCGTCTGCAATTGCGAATGGGACATCAAGTATTTTAGCAAGCGTTTGGGCAAGCAAAGTTTTTCCTACACCAGTCGATCCAATCAGCATCACATTGCTTTTCTCTATTTCGACTTCGTCAAGTTCAAAAAAGGATGTTTTTGTATTTATTCTTTTGTAATGATTATAAACAGCCACTGATAAAAATCTTTTTGCTCTTTCCTGTCCAATTACATATTCATCTATAGATTTTTTTAACGATGCGGGTGTATGTTGCCTGAAGTCTTTAGATTTTTGACTGGGATAAGCAGCAAGGTTGTTTCTTAATATTTCAACACTGCTTGAAATGCATATATCACAGATATAAACATCTGGTCCGGCAATCATACTGCCGACTTCACTGCCGTCTCTTCCGCAAAACGAACATTTAACAATTTTCTGGTTATTCTTTTTCGACATCAATAATCCTAACTTAATTTATTCCGTAAAGATAAAATATTTTTGCGAGCTTCGTTTATCAAAATTGAATTCGGGAACTCGGCTAACAGTTTTTCATAAGTTTCAATAGCCTTTTCATCATTATTCAGTCCATATTGATATGTTTTAGCCATCAAAAACAATGCTTTATCAGAATACAGATTTTTTTCTTTTTCTTCAACTATTTGCTGTAAAATATCAAGTCCGCCGGTAAAATTATCCGACGCAATTTCCATTTCCGCCAGTTTGTATTTCGCAATTGGGCTGAACAAAATTGCTGCTTTATTTTCACTGATCTGCTTAAAGATCTCCCCAGCTTCATTAAATTTTTTCTGGTCAGAAAACATTTCAGCTTTTGCAAACAGCACACCATTGGACGAATCAAACCTGGCATTGTTCAATATTATTGAGAACTCAATTGCGTCGTTTGCAAAGTCGTTCTTTAAATCCACAGTTAATGAATTAGCTAGTCTTGCAGCTTCCTGATTATTCCCCTTAAAGTAATTCAATCTTGCAAGCTTATATGTTGCTTCGTTTTTTGTTTTTTCTTCAGAATGGACTTTGCCTACCTGTAAATAATATTTTTCTGCTTCTTCAAAATTCCCACCTGTCAATTCAATGTTTCCAAGTTCGAGGTAAGCTTCTCCAGAAGATTTGGAAAGTGGTGCTTCTGAAACAATTTTTTTAAAATTATTAACAGCAATTTCTTTGTCCCCCAACATATAAAGATTAATCATCCCAATTCTAAGCAGAGCTTCATAAGCTGATTCAGAATTTTTATAGAGTTTAACTATTTCATTAAAAGTATCCAGGACTTTTGTCACTTCTTCAGATTCAAGCTTCTTTGGCTTGAATTCGGGTTTCCACAGCGGCAGTGACTTTGTATAATCATCAAACAATTTTGCTTCGATTGATTTAGCATAACCCAATTTAGCAAACGATGTTATTTTATTATCGGGATAAAGAGAATAAATTTTTTCGAATGTATTTGCAGCAGTTGCATATTCCTTTTCCTGCAAAAGAAGCCGCGCAAAATCAAGTAGTTCTGTTCCACCTGCTGTTTGTTTTTCATCAAGCTTTATGTAAAGTTCAAATGCTTCATTATAGTCTTTTGCCTGCGTATATAATTCGGCGAGCAATCTGGTAATTGCAGAGTTGCTCCCATCATTTTCATCTTCGGAAACAGAAATTATTTTCTGCAGAGCTTCCGGTTTATTCAGAAAAGAAAAAACATTTGCTTTAACAACCTGGTATTGAGATGGATCATTTTTTAATATTCCGCAATAATCGTTTGCCATTTTTTCAAACTGCATAGTTATTCCATACAATCTTCCAAGGTCAAAAGAAAAAATCGTTTTATCTTCAGAATGTGATTTTCCCTTCTCATAAATTTCTATTGCTTTTTCAAATGCCCTTCTTTCTATTGCATAATTTGCAATCACCCGGAATGAAATTAAATTCACATCGGGTTTTTGAAGTGCTTCATCCCAGACTTTAAATGCTTTCTCTTCATTTCCCATTAAATAATATGTTGAGCCAAGAAGTCCATATGAATTTATATCCTGCGGGTACTTAGCAATACGATCTTCAAGCAGATTCACAGATGCTGCATAATTTTTAACTGCAACGTACGATTTGTTTAAGGATGAAAAGTATTGGGGGTTGGTTGGATCAGCTTGAAATAATTCTTCATAAATCTTGATCGCGTTTTGCAGGTCCCCTGAATTCTCGTAGCTCTGGGCAAGAGAAAATTTTGAAAACAAATTTCCTGCCTGTTGAGCAATGTTTATAGACACCGCAAATAACAAAAAAACTACTGATTTTTTTACCATATTGTAAAATCCAAAAAATACAGCCTGCATTCAAGGGAAAACATTAGAGATACATTTAGAAGGCTTCAAACCTTGATATTAACAACAATTTGATGGAAACCCGAGTTAGATTTTTGCTATTCTTTAATGTGTTAAATTGCGTATTTTAAAGACTTATGAAGAAGGTTTTTATACTTGGCTCAACTGGTTCAATTGGAGTGAATTCTCTTAAGGTAATTGAGCAATTAAAGGATGAATTTGATGTAACAGCGTTGACTGTTAACTCGAATGTTGATCTGCTTGTTGAACAAGTTAAAAAGTTTAAACCAAAAGTCGTTGCCGTTAGAAATAAGGATGCTGTCCAAAAGATTATTTCGGAAATTCCTAAAGGAACAAAAATATTTGTTGGGGAAGAGGGATTAATTGAAGCAGCGATATCTTGTGAGTATGATATTTTCATCGGTGCGATGGTTGGTTTTGCCGGGCTTGCTCCAACAATTGAAGCAATCAAAAGAGGGAAAAGAATTGCACTGGCAAATAAAGAAACTCTTGTTGTTGCCGGTGAATTTGTTACTAATCTTTGCAGTAAAAACCACGCTGAAATTCTCCCGGTGGATTCAGAACACAGCGCAATTTATCAATGCCTGGTTGGAGAAAATCCTTCTGAAGTTGAAAAGATAATTTTAACCGCTTCGGGTGGACCATTTTTAAATAAAGAAAAATCCTTTTTTGATGTCGCAACAATCGATGAAGCACTCAATCATCCAAACTGGAAAATGGGAAATAAAATTACAATCGATTCTGCGACAATGATGAATAAAGGTTTAGAAGTTATTGAAGCAAAGTGGCTTTTCGGATTACCAAAAGAAAAAATTGATGTTGTTATTCATCCTCAATCAATTATTCATTCAATGGTTCAGTTTGTTGATGGCTCGATCAAAGCACAGCTTGGTTTGCCGGATATGAGGTTACCGATTCAATATGCTCTTACCTTCCCGGTAAGAATGAAAAATAATCTTGAAAGAACAGACTTAACTAAAATTGGGACTTTAAATTTTATTGATCCTGATTATAAAAAGTTTGAATGCTTAAAACTGGCTTACAACGCATTGAATACTGGCGGAACAGCACCTTGCGTATTGAACGCAGCAAACGAAATTGCTGTTGATAAATTCTTAAAGAAAGAAATCAAATTTTCTCACATTCCCAAAATGATAGATAGTGCATTGAACAAATTCGAAGGAAATGGTGTTTCTGATCTTGACACGATTTTTGAATATGACAGGAAAACCCGTGAGTATGTGAGAAGCTTAAATTAAAATGGAGAAAAGAATTTAATGGAATATGTAATTTATTTTGCGATCACAATTGGAATTTTAGTTTTCATTCATGAATTCGGGCATTTTGCTGCCGCAAAGCTTTGCAAGATGAGAGCCGATGTTTTTGCAATCGGTTTTGGAAAAAGATTATTTGGCTGGAATAAAAAGAATGGCTTTTCATTCGGAGAACTTCCAAAGGATTTTGACGGTGAAGGTCACACTGATTACAGACTTAGCCTTCTTCCGCTTGGCGGATACGTGAAGATTGCCGGAATGGTTGATGAAAGTTTTGATACAAAGTTCACCAATGAAGCTCCTAAACCATACGAGTTCAGATCAAAACCAATGTGGCAGAAAATAATTGTTATATCTGCCGGTGTTTTAATGAATTTCCTGCTTACCTATTTTGTTTTCTGGGGATCAAATTATTTTAATGGTAAACCTGTTACCGACACAACTACTATCGGATATGTAAAAGAAAATTCTGCCGTTGATTCTCTCGGATTTGAAGAGGGTGACAAAATTCTGGCAATCAACGGAGCTAAAGTAAATAATTGGGATGAAGTGCTGAGCAGTATTTACGTGAATAACATTGGCGACGATGTTACTTTTAAAATTCAGCATAATGGAGAAAACGAAAACATATTTGTACCCAGGACAAAAATCCCTGATTTTCAAACAGGACACGAATTCCTGCTTCAAAGTGATGTTCATCCTGTAGTTATGGAAACAATGAAAAACTCCCCTGCACTTTCGGCAGGATTAAAATCCGGGGATATTTTTCTCAGTATAAATCAAATCAAAACTCTGAGTGCCGAACAACTAACAAAAATTATTTCTTCAAATCCCGGTAAAGAAATTTCTGTTAAGCTACTTCGGAATAAAGACACAACTTTTGTATCAGTCACACCAGGAAGTGATGGTAAAATTGGAATTTCCGTAGGAGAGATTTATACTGGCAAAGTTGATTACCGGACTTTCGGTTTCTTCGAATCTTTTTCACGTTCATTTGCCGATATTGCCAATATTACTTCTGTTACCTTCAGAGTAGCAGGTAAAGTTTTTAACGGTGATGTTGAGTTCGGAAAAGCTTTTGGTGGACCAGTTAAGATTGCACAACTGGCAGCAAAATCTGCCAATGTCGGATTTGAAAGTTTTCTTTACTTTCTTGCTGTTCTGAGTTTGAGCCTTGCATTAATTAACATTATGCCTTTCCCCGTTCTTGATGGTGGTCATCTTGTAATGATTTTAATTGAAGGAATATTCAAAAGAGAAATCCCTGTTAAAATTAAAATTGCAATCCAGAACACTGGCTTTATAATTTTGCTGCTTTTAATGGCTTTCATTATTTATAACGATATTTTATCACTATGATATCCTCGGGCGGGTACCCTTTTATCAACACATAAAACCGTTGAAATAAAAATTCACACCTTTCAGAATAAAGCTGATTAGATTTCAGTTGTTAAAAAGCCGGCCTAAGACAGTCGGCTTCTTTTATCTTAATTGAGATTAGTTTTATATTTAATGCATCCAAATTATAACAAACAAATTCCGATTGAAAATACAATCAGCAGCAAGCCTGAAAAGAGTTTTAATATGAGCCGAAAAAAGATATACTGGCTTAGTCAGCTTTCAGGCTGGTTTTTGTTCGTATTAATAAACGTAATTGTTGTCGCTTCTTTTGAAAAACTAACCTTGCCTCGTTTAATTCTGTGGATATTTATCGGCATTTTTGGTGTTATCATAACTCACCTGCTCCGCAAAATTATCAGGAAACAAAACTGGTTGAGTTCAACATTAGGAAAAGGGGTTATCAGAATTGTTGTATCCAGTTTAGTTTCGGGAATTATTTTTTATGGAATTGTTTTTACACTTAGTTTTCTGCTTCATGCAAGAGAAGAAGAATTTAAAATGGGCCAGCTTATTGCAGGGTTTACAAATCTATCTGCAATAATATTTTTCTGGTCACTTGTTTACTTTGCCGTTCACTATTTTGAAAATTATAAGAAGAAAGAAATTGAATCATTAATCTGGGAAGCTGCTGTTAAAGATTATGAACTCAAAACTTTAAAGTCTCAGCTCAATCCTCATTTTATGTTCAATGCAATGAACAGCATTCGTGCACTTATTGAAGAAGATCCCGAGTCTGCAAAAACAGCGATCACAAAATTATCCAACCTGCTGCGTTATTCGTTAAAGATGGAAAGAATGGAAATGGTTCCGTTTGAAGATGAAATGGGAAATGTAAAAGATTATCTTGATCTTGAAAAAATCCGTTTCGAAGAAAGATTAAAATACAGTTTGAATATTGATTCCAGGTCCAGGAAAATTGAAATCCCGCCGATGATGATTCAGACCTTAGTGGAAAATGGAATTAAGCATGGAATATCTAAAAGAACTGAAGGTGGAGAAATATCTGTTAAATCCAGAGTTGATAATTCTTATTTACATGTTGAAATAAAAAATTCGGGTCACCTTTTTGAAGAAGATTTGAAAAAATCTAAAGGATTCGGAGTAAGCAATACAAAACACAGGTTGAGTCTGATCTATGGTGAGAATGCAAAATTTGATATTAAAAATGAGAACCCGGAAAAAGTAATTGCAGAAATTGAAATTCCAATTTAGTAAACTTTAGTTTATTGGGAGGAGAAAAAATGAAAGCCCTAATAGTTGATGATGAAAGATTAGCTCGTACAGAATTAAAAAGACTTCTGACTCCGTTTAAAGAAATAAACGTTGTCGGTGAAGCGGTTAATGCGGAAGATGCGCTTGAAAAGATAAGTGAATTAAGACCTGAATTGCTGTTTCTCGACATCCAGATGCCGGGCAAAACGGGATTTGAAATGCTGGAAGAATTAGACAGTGTACCAGCTGTTATATTCACAACTGCTTATGACGAGTATGCAATTAAAGCTTTTGAATATAATGCCCTTGATTATTTGCTTAAACCGATTGAGCCAAAACGACTTGAAGAGAGCATAAAAAAACTGCTGGAAAAAAGCAGGAAGAAAGCTGCAATTGAAGCTGACAAGGAAATACTAACTGAAACTGACCAGGTTTTTGTAAAAGATGGCGACCGCTGTTGGTTTGTAAAACTTGAAAGTATAAGGCTGTTCGAATCAGAAGGTAATTATGTAAGATTATTTTTTGGTGAAAGTAAACCGCTGATTTTAAGAACACTGAATTATCTTGATGAAAGATTAGACAGCAAAACATTTTTTAGAGCAAACCGGAAGCATATAATTAATCTTAAATGGATTGATTCAATCGAACCGTGGCTTAACGGCGGATTGCTTGTTAAAATGAAAGACGGCAATAAAGTTGAGGTCTCACGCAGGCAGGCGATTAAGTTTAAAGATATGCTGAGCTTGTAAAATACTTCTTCATTCGTTATTCCTTGTTCTAAATTCGATATTATTTTGAATAATGAATAACGAACAGGGAATGTAAAATTTGGAAGGTTCTAATTAAACAACTCCCACGCAATTCCGAACCTTATATTTCTTTCTGGCATTGGAAAGTAAGGCGTGATGTAGTATTGGTTGTTAAATAAATTTTCCCATGTAAAATAAACTATTACCCTCTCTTTTATCTCTCCGATCAAATTAAAATCCAGTTTGTTTGATGGATCAACAATGTTGTTATATGTTCCTATTCTGTCAGTATAGTTGAGTTTAAAACCAGTTTTTAAATTAAGATTATTATTGAAGAAAAAATCATTTAGATAAATTCCCCCGGTAAATTGAAAATCCGGGAGATGAGAAAATTCATCTTTTTCAAAATAGTGTGAGGCGGTTGTTTCAAGTAATAACTTCCAAAATCTAAAATTTAATTTTGCTGCTATTCCATCAAAAGATGTGTTCGGAATTCCAATTTCAATCCCAGTCCAAACAGGTAATCTAATCGAATAATAAACCGAATTTGATCTTCTGAAAAATCTTATGTCAGCTTCAAGGTCCCTGTTAGTATATTTTGCTCCACATTCAATACTTTTACAACTATCCGAGTCAAATTGACCATAGATTGAATATCCAAAATAAAATGAATAACTATCGCTGGGTCTATAATTCATATCAAACCCATAACCACTCATATGATCAACAAACTCACCAGTTTTTATATTATAATTTTGGGTAAAATGTTTAACAAAAGCAGATGCATCAAGTTTTTGATTTTCTTGCAATAAATGTACAGAAACAATCCCTGCAACAGATAAATAATTAAAATCAATTTCATCACTATATATTGGATTTGAATCATATGAAATAAAAGAATTGCTTTTGTCGAAATCTGAAATTACTTGACCTGAAAATATTCCAAACCTTTGTAAATAATTAAAGTCAACTCCATAAATATGATTCTTAATTTCATTATAGGGTATCAAACGATTTGAGTTGTCTAGTTCGTCAAGATCATGTTTGTAATAAAATTGAAGATTTAATCTGCTGCCTTCGAAAGTATTTAACAAAGTTTTTAAAACTATATAATTTTGTGTTATTTCCTGTTTTTTAAATGGACTGTTAACTGGCGCCTGAAGCGGATCGTATAAAATCGAATTTACATCCGATGAAATCTGCCTGATGCTATCGACATCCACCCCATCATTCAATCCCCTTTTAAGATGATTAAATCTGTAATCTACAGCTAAATTAAAATCGTTAGAAAGAAAATATTTTAGCTTTGCATTGGCCTGCCAAAGTGAGAATGCTGTATTAGTATAAACTGAATCCTTTCCACGGTTTGTAATTTCAAATGAAAAATTCAATCTTTTCATAACCTGTGCATTAAATTTCCCATCAATCATTGCTTCGCCATCTGGTCCTTCATAGTATTTTATTCTCGAGTAAGGTGCTTGTGAAACAAAATCCCTGGTAATAAAATTAACTGTTACAGCATTGTTGAAAGGTCCGTATAAAAATCCTCTCGGTAAAGGAACTATTTCAATAGAATCAATATCTTCACTCTGTATGAGATTTAAATCAAGAGAATTGAAGTACCTGTCATTCCAGAGAACTCCGTTAATCATATAACTTACACCGCCATCCCCGATTCCATAAATAAAACTTTGATTCGGGTAACCAATAAAACCCAAATCCTGAGTAAATGTTAACGGGAACTGTTTTAAAAAATCACCCGTGTACCTATAATCATTAAATAAAAAGTCTTCCCGACTAATTATAAAACTTGTTTCAGTAAGCGGCTGTGTTTGTATGGGAATAATAACTTCTTTCACAATAAGTGAATCATCCTGGTTGACAAGGCTAGCATCATTAACTAAAATTGTTGAATCCGTTTTGATTTTATTACTTGTAGAATCATTAATAGCTCTAAGAGAATCAATATCCTGCGGAAAGAGATAACAAAAAGAGATCAAGAGAAGCGTAATGAGATGTTTAATCATCAATAAGAAAATTTTTGACTAATGATATATAGAAAATAAATATTAAAAGCTAAAGCCACAAAGTTGAGCATCCGTCAGACTCCCATTACTAAAGGCTTTAAAGACAATCAGGTAAATAATATTTGCACATCATTTTATTTTTTTTGAAACAAATTATAATTATCTTCAACATCGAAATAATAAACATTCATAAATGAAAGGAGAGATCATATGGCTGGCGGTTATATGACCAAAGATGAGATACTCGGTCATCTTTCCAACAAAGTTGGAACTACCAAAAAAGTTGCCGGAGAGTTTCTTGAAGAGTTAGTAAAATTATCTTATAAAGAAGCTAAAAAAAGTTTTGTGCTTCCCGGTCTTGGAAAACTTTCTGTTTCCCAGAGAAAACAGAGAATGGGCAGAAATCCTAAAACAGGTGAAACAATGGTTATCCCTGCAAAGAAAGTTCTTAAATTTAAGATTTCTAAAACTGCTCAGGATAGTGTGTTCCCTAAAAAGTAATTTTTGGATAAATGCTAAATACTTTTTTAAGCCCGTTAATTAACGGGCTTTTTTATTATATTTTCCTCTGAATTTACCCCAAAGAATTTCCAGATAATTATGAAACAAACAAATATTCTTTATACCATATTTTTTTTATTTACGCTTAGTTGTTCACAATCAAATCATAAAACCATAACAGATCTGATTGAACCAATAAACCTGGAGAAAGGACAAACGAAAGAAATTGTAATCAGCGATTTGTTTTATGCTGATAATTACAAATTGAATTTCATCGAGAATGCAAATGTCAATGTCCGGTTTATTAAGGACTCTTTAATACTACGCTTAACACCTGCCGAAAGATTTTCCGGAATGGATTTGTTGAATTTTAAGTATAAAGGGAATACTTATAGCATCCCAATCAGGTTAGAAAAAAAACAAAAACATTTATTTAAATATAAACCTGAGGGACACCCGAAACACGTCAACCTGTTTGGACAATTTAACAGCTGGAACCGCGAAAACCTTCCAATGACAATCAAAAACGGTGACGGGATGTATGAAATTGAAATCCCGCTTGAGCCCGGCAGATATGAATATAAATTCTATGTTGATGGGAAAGAGTTAATCGACAAACAGAACCCGGTTAAAGTTCCTAATGGTTTGGGGGATTATAATTCTGTTATAACTGTTGAAAGTTCGGAAATAATCAAACCATATCTTCATCTTATAAATTCGGTAAATGCTAAGAACACATTCCAGGTTAAGTTCTTTTATTTCGGTCTTGAAAAAATGATGATAACGAAAGATAAAGTTATTGCTCTACTTGATAATCAGGAAATCATCAGCTCTTTATTAAGTGTAGATAATAATTTTATTACTATTTCTCTTCCTTCAGAAGACCTTAGTGGAAATCATACTTTGAGAGTAGCAGTAAATTCCGTTGCCAAACCTACTAACATTCAAACAGTGCTTTTAACTGATGGAGTTCCCCAAAACAATGAAAGTGATTTTAATTGGAGAGATGCTATAATTTATTGTATGATGATCGATCGTTTTAATGATGGTGATTCAACAAATGATAAACCGATCGTTCGCGATTCTCTTTTTACTCCTGCTAATTACCAGGGTGGAGATTTTCAGGGAATTATTAATAAAATAGAAGATGGCTATTTTGACTCTTTGGGAATTAACACTTTCTGGATTTCCCCCATTATTGATAATACAAATAATGCCTACCGGGAATATCCTGCTCCGCATAGATATTATACAGGCTATCATGGTTACTGGCCTGTTTCACTTGAGGGTGTTGAAGAACATTTTGGTGATATGGAACTTGCGAAGAAACTTGTGGAAACTGCACATAAACACGGCATGAAAGTTCTTTTAGACTATGTCGCACACCACGTATTAATTGAAAATCCTTTGTGGAAAAATCACAGGGATTGGTTTGGAGTTTTGGATTTGCCAGATGGCAGAAAAAATCTCCGGCTCTGGGATGAACATAGACTTACTACCTGGTTTGAACCATATATGCCTTCATTTGATTACACAAAGTCGAAAGATGCACTTGAGGTAATGACAAACAATGCAGTCTGGTGGTTACGCCAAACAGGTGCAGATGGTTTTCGTCATGATGCCGTAAAACATGTACCGAATAAATTCTGGAGAACTCTTACAAGAAAATTAGAAGAAAGAATTGAACAGCCTGAAAACAAAACCGTCTATCAAATCGGTGAAACATTTGGAGGATATGATTTGATTAGTTCATATGTGAATAACGGTCAACTAACTTCACAATTTAATTTTAATCTTTACGATACTGCAATTCCCGTTTTTATTAAAAATGATCTTTCATTTGAATTGCTTGACCAGCAGATGCAAAAAACTTTTTCGGTTTATGGAGTTAATCACTTAATGGGAAACATAATGGACAGCCATGATAAAATAAGATTTTTAGCAATGGCTGATGGTGATCTTGATATTAACGACGGAAATGCATCGGAAATTGCATGGGATAATCCACCGGTTGTAGATCATCCTGAAAGCTACAAAAAACTTCAGCTTTATATGGCTTATATGATGACAATTCCCGGTGTTCCTGTTGTTTATTACGGAGATGAAATTGGAATGACCGGAGCTTCTGATCCAGACAACAGGAGAATGATGCGCTTTGATGATTCAGTGAATGAAATGGAAAAAGAAAATTTGAAAATTGTAAGCGAAGAAATTAATCTTCGGAAAAATCATCCGGCTTTACGTTTTGGTGACTTTTATACTCTTGAAGCCGATGAAAATATTTACGCTTACATCAGATCTGATTTAAATGAGAGAATACTTGTTATATTAAATAAGAGTACCGGGTCTGTTCAAACTAAGCTTCTTCTGCCTTCAGTATACAATCTATCAGAAGCCAGGAATCTATTAAACGAGGATAATCAGCAAATTATTAATGATAATATTACATTAAATATGCCACCGATTAGTTTTTTTGTTTATCAACTAAAGTAAATCACTTATGAAATTAAAAATATTAATTGCACATTTTGTACTGCTATTAATTTGTTCAGCCTGTTCTTCAAAAAATGAATCTGGAATAACAAACGAACTGGAAACAAGAATGAATACAATTGCTGAAAAATATGTAAAGCTTGTTCTTGAAATCGATCAGTACAATCCGGGATATGTTGATGCTTACTACGGTCCTGCAGAATGGAAACCACAAAACTCACAGACACTTGAAATGGATTCAACTTCTTCGGCGACATTAAACAAAAAAGCAGATGACTTGCTTGTAGACCTTGAATCTCTTGGAAAATTTAAAGCTGGTGAAATTGAGAGATTAAGATATAGGTTTCTATACAAACAGATTCTCTCTATCAAAGGATATATTGTAATGCTTGCAGGAGGCAGTTTTGATTTTGATAGAGAAGCTGAAATTCTTTACGATGCTAAACCACCTCATTATGATGAATCCCATTTTCAAATCATTATTGATGAAATAGACAAGCTTTTGCCTGGTAAAGGAAATGTGACTGAACGATGGAATAAATTTAGGAATGAATTTATAATTCCTAAAGAAAAACTTGACAAGGTTTTTAATGCCGCAATCGAGGAGTGCAGAAAAAGAACATTGCAGCTCATTCAGCTTCCATCCGGTGAAAATTTTAAAGTTGAATATGTAAACAACCAACCCTGGGGCGCATACAACTGGTACAAAGGAAACAGCTTCAGCATAATTCAGGTAAATACAGATCTTCCTATTTATATTGACCGCGCAATTGATCTTGCCTCGCATGAAGGATACCCCGGGCATCATGTTTATAACACACTATTGGAAAATGATCTTGTTAAAAAAAGAGGTTGGGTAGAATATTCTATTTATCCGCTATTTAGTCCAACCTCCCTGCTTGCTGAAGGAACAGCAAATTTCGGAATTCAAATGATCTTTCCTAATAATTCAGCAGAAAAATTTGAAAGAGAAATACTTTTTCCATTAGCCGGGTTGGATTCTTCTAAAGCTGATCTTTATTATAAAATCAGGACTTTGGTAAACAAACTTGATTATGCAACAAACGAAGCAGCCAGGAATTATCTTGATGGAAAATGGGACAAATCAAAAACTGTCGAGTACTTACAAAAGTTTAAAATGGTAACTAAAGAACGAGCAGAAAAAAGCTTTCAGTTTATAGAACATTACAGAAGCTATGTTATAAATTATAATCTCGGGAAAGATCTTGTAGAAAGTTATATTGCAAAGAACAGCGACAGTGATAATTATAAAAGATGGGAATTTTTCACGACTCTTTTAACAACTCCGCAAACACCATCAGGTTTGACGGGAGATTAAAATACATTCTCAAATTTTGAATTAAGATTTATAAAAAGTTTTGAAAAGTTTTCATCGCTCATTGAAACTTCTTTAAAAATATTTTGAATTGTTTCTGAATTTATTTTTTCAAAATCTTTCTCTTCGGGAAGAATTAAAATGCCCCCAATGTCAATTGTGGCAGGACTGACAAGCATTTTACTTTCGTCAGTCTTGTAAAAAACATCCGGCCTGTGTTTATCTCTTAAAATAATTATTAGACTCCATCCGGATTCTTCATTATAAGATGAAATAATATTCAACTTCGGCTCTTCATTTATTGCACAAACAAATTTCAATTCATTATAAATAAGTTGGAATGCTTTCTGTATTAATTCCATTCCTGAAGATTCAATAAAAATTATTTTCCTGCATTTATCCTCTATAGCAAAAACCGAAATATCCTCCTTCTCAACTAAAGCTTTACCATAATCATTTTTCATTAGCTGAATATCATTTTCAACCGGCATATGATTTTTAGTACCCATCTGAAAATGTAAATGAAAGGGGGCAGAAGCTCCACAATTCGGTCCGTTATAAATGAGCGAATATCTTTTACTAAACATTTTTGAAAAAGTTAACAAATTATTAAAGCTGATTTCTATTTGCTGAGGCTGATGTTCAGCATTCGGAATTGTAAAATGCTCGAGGAAAACCGGGAATGGATTGCAAAGTAGAGTATAATTTCCGGGTAAAATAATTCCTTTTTGTTTTTCGGGAAGATTCTTTTCACAAAGGAAACAGTTATCAGGTGGGAGAAACATATCTTCGGTTTTTGCCGATGTTGATTTAATTCTGTTCGGATTATATTGAGCAGTTAACTTATAACCATCCAGCCAAAAAGATTTTGTTTGAACTGAACTTAGTGATTCATAGGCAATTTTTAACTGGTTCCAATCCCTGATCTGTTCGTCAAAAAATAATTTAGCCGCATCAGAATAATTTTCTGATTCAATAAGCTTTTGAACATCCGGACTTAAAGAATATCTATCTTCCAATATTATTTGTTTGACTTTCCTTTGTTTAATGCCTGGCGGATAAAAATTTCATTCGTTCTTAACTGATCTTTATAAAAATTATTTCTATTTACTTGTTCCGGAGTAAGTGACGAGTCTGTATTTCCCTGCCATCTTCTGCACAAATATATTGGTTCATAAATTCTTCCAACGACAAACTTCCTGCTTATAGCTAATCCTACTGCGTAATCTTCGCCATAACTTACATTCGGAAACCCAATTTTACGAATTACCGGTGTGAAAAATGCTCTTGGCGCACCAAAACCATTTACCCGCAAAACATTATTCGTTCCGTTTTCATTCGTCCATTCTTTATGATTAATAATTCCTTGTGGTAAAGTATTTAAGTTTAAATCAATGAGCTTATAACTTCCGATGACCATTGCACATTTTTCTTCATAAAATTCATTCTCAATTTTTTGCAAAGTGTGCTGGTCAAGATACAGGTCATCACTGTCGAGCTGAACAACAAACCTTCCGCACTTAGGATGATTTATAGCCAGATTCCAGCAGCCGCCGATTTCAAGATCATTCTTTTCAGGAATAATATGAATGATGTCTTCATTCTGCAAAGCAAATTCTTTAATTATTTCTGTTGTATTGTCTGTAGAGTAATTATCCACAACAATTACATTGAATTCAAAATTAGTGTGTTGAAACATAGCAGATTGAATTGCATCTGCAACAGTTCTTTCCCTGTTTTTTACAGGTATGATTACAGAAAAATCGGTATGGAAAATTTCAGAAGAGAAATCAACCGTTTCAAATTCCGGTCCGACAAATGCATTAATTTCTTTCAGATAATCTGTAAACGCAGTTTCCATTTCTTTTTGTACTTTCCAATTTGCCGGATCAAGGTAATTGAAAAGGTTTTCGCCGGATTCACTTCCCTGACCAGGAATAACATTGAACAAAGGCAACTGAATATGCTTTATTCCAGAAAGTAAAAATGAAATAAGTCTGAAAAGATAAAATCCTGCAAACTTAAAATTATGACGGACAAATAAGTTGTGTTGAATTACTTTTTGTAATATATCGTTTTTAATGAAAACAGCAGGTCCGAAATCAAAATCATCCCGCACACTTCCTGGCTGGTAATCAATGACTGGACGTAATTCGGTTTTACCATTTGCCGAAATATTGTAATCAAAATAAAACAGCTCCTCAGAAAACCTATTTAATTCTTCAAGAGTCGATAAAAAATTCGATTCATTGAAACTAAATTTAGAATTGCTCAATATCCAGCAGAGTAATTGTGAATGAGAAATCGTAAAAATTTCAGTTATTGATTTGGTTGAAAAGGGAAGATCAGTTTTTATCTGCACTACTTTGTCGTCCTGCAAATCAATTTCATAGTTACTGATCACTATAATCTTTTTCTGAAAAGACAAGCTGTTCAGAAAATTAACATTCGATTTAGCAATTTCCGGGTCTGAAGCCGGTAAGATAAATGTAACTGGTATCAAATAAATTCCCCCGGATTATTTAAAATCATTTCATATAAAAATTATTTTTTAATAAGCTTTTTTTAATGTTGTATTTTTAAAATAGTGAAGAAGAATTTCATCAAACATAAACCCTTTTTCAGCCATAACTGCAGCGCCTATCTGGCACATTCCAACTCCATGTCCCCAGCCTGCCCCATGTATAATGAACTTTTGAGGTATATTATTTTTCATTTCAGTTTTTTCAATGAAAATGGCTGAACTGTATAAATGAGTCTTCGAAAGAATTCTTCTAATCTCAAGTTCTTTACCAATAGTAAGTGATTTTTTAGTGCCAATAATTTTCAGTTTAATTAGTCTTGCTGAAAACCCTCTCTGCACCGGGACCAGATCAACTATCTCTCCAAAATCCTGGCCGCTTTTTTCGTTTATAATTTGAGAAATTTCGTGTTGAGAATAAATCAGTTTCCACCTGAAAAAATCTTTAGTTGCTTTATCATAGTCAACCAAAATATTTGAAAGAATTTTTTGGTCACTGGTATTACAATAAGCAGGAGGTTTATTTAATATCCACTTCCGGGCATTCGACTCATTTGAAAATTCGATTACATAATTCTCCGGTTCAAATTTATAATCAGATACCGGGACAAGATATTTATTTTTTACAGGTTCCCACACATTTTCAAAAGCTTCTGTAATTCCTCCACAGCATTTTGAATAGCGTGTATCACAAATTTTATTATCGTTAAACAACAGGATTCCTTTTGTTTCTTTAACTGCTCTCTTTGCACTCTCAGAATTAATTTTTGTAACTCCCTGGTATCTCTGACAATGATCATCAGCACAAACATCAAAAAGAATGTGATCATCCTTATCATACCATCGAATAATTTCATCTTCAAGTTTAACGAAAGTACCCCCCACCTGTTTTTTATTGATTTTTTTAGATGATTTATCGATTTGAGAAAGCACCCAACTCCGTGAAACAACAGCGTGTGCTTTGAGTAATTCGATTGAGCTTTTAGCACTCATTTCTGATGAAATAACGCTGACTAAATATGTTTCAAGTGGAATTACATTTACGGCAACCAGGTTATTCTTATCTAAAATTATCCTTAGCGAATAAATAAATCTCTGTTTTTCTTTTCGTTCCCAATGAAATTCTGACCCAATAATTACATTCCTGATTACAAAGGATTCCGAAACCGGATCGGCTGGTTCAAACAGAATTTCTTTTTCGAATTCAGTTGAGTCTTTTTCGCTCTTGCAAATTATACTGTTTCCTTTGGCTGCGAGTGTAAATAACCCACTGAAAATATTTTTGCTTCCTGCAACTCTGAAGTCGCCATACAGCTCAATATTTATTTTTTTATCAGTTAAAATTCCAACATTAAGTATTGGTTCTGTTTTGGGTATCATTTTAAAAAGAATATTTAATCTTAAAGTATTTAAATCGAACAGATTTTAATATAAAATATACAGAATCATTAAGTATGATATGATTAGCTGCATTTTCAAACAATGGAATATTAAAGCCAATCTGTTTATCTTGAATCAGCAAAGAATTTAGATTTCACGCAAGTAACTTATTTATCCCAAATGTCAAAAGAAAATATTTCAATTATAGGATTCCCGATGGATCTTGGCGCAGGAAGACGCGGCGTTGATATGGGACCTTCAGCTTTACGAATCTCAGGATTACAAACTAAGCTTGAAAAACTTGGATATATTGTGAGTGATACAGGGAATATTAAAATTGAAATAATGGAGCGACAGAAAATAAAAGATGCCAGATTAAAATATCTGTCTGAAATAATCAGGACATCTAAAACTCTCGCTGATAAAGTCAATTCAGTTTTGGATAAAAATAATTTCCCGCTGTGTATTGGCGGCGATCATTCAATGGCACTTGGAACAATAGCCGGGATTTCTTCGTTTTGTAAAAAAAATAAATTAAAGCTTGGTGTTATATGGATTGACGCCCATGCAGATATGAATACTGACAAAACCACTCCCAGCGGAAATATTCATGGGATGCCGCTGGCAGCTTCGCTTGGTTTCGGAAATAAAGAACTCGTCAATTTTTATGGATTTACTCCAAAGCTTTTACCTGAGAATTGTGCACTAATTGGAATCCGGAGTATTGACGAAACCGAAAAAGCAATCGTTAAAAAATTAAATTTATCTGTATATACTATGCAAGATATCGATAAGCTTGGTATCCATAGAATTATAAATAAGGTACTCAAACAATTCCGGCAAAACGTAAATCATATTCATGTTAGTCTTGATGTTGATAGCGTCGACCCCGGAATAGCGCCTGGTGTAGGAACACCGGTTCCCGGTGGTTTAAGTTTCCGGGAGGCTCACTTACTAATGGAATCAATTGCCGAATGCGGTTGTATGTCTTCACTAGAAGTTGCAGAAATCAACCCAATACTGGATGATAAAAATAAAAGTGCAAATTTTACAGTTGACCTTATTTCGTCAAGTATGGGACAGAGGATTTTGTGAATAAAAGTCATCTTATTTCATTCCTGATTCTTGGTTTTATCGTTGTTTGTTTTTTTCTATACTGGTTTGGAATAGTAACAGTAGATTCGGAAGAGTTGATAGGATATTCGTTTATTATTATTGGTCTTGCACTTTTTTATTCGGGCTTTCAAATATCAAATAAAATTCAATCCTTCTTCGGCAGTGCATTTTTCCTTACCGGAATTTTTTTAATAATAATATCCACATTCCCAATTTCTCACAGGGACAAGCTTTTAATACCCTCAGTCGGTTTAATTACTGGTCTGAGTTTTTTAATGGTTTTCATCCAGTACAGGAAAAATATCCCTATATTAATTTTGTCAATAATAAGCCTGGCAATTGGAATGCATAGTGTAATATTTTCATCATCAATAAGCTTTGTAAGGTTTTTTAATTCGATTGAAAAAATCGGATTAAACTACTGGCCGGTATTGATAATTTTTATCCTGGTAACTTTTTTGTTAAGCAAGGAAAAATGAACGTGCGGATTTTATTATGTAATATCTAAGAGTTTCGGGATGTGTTGCTGATGAGGATTTATTATGCCGATATCATTTTTTAGTCTGTCAAATTTATCCTGCTGGTCGCCAATGCGCGAGGACAAGCTTAAATAAATAAATATCACTACAACAATTAATACCACAATTAAGCCAAGAGAAATGAAAAAATTCCGCTTTACAGTTTGATCCAATTTAAAAAGCTCATCATCAATTTTTTTAATATTCTCCCGGATTTTCTTATCAGTTTTTTCTTTTTGTTCCTCAAATATTTCTTTTTTATACACTGGCTTTGATTGCGTAAGTGTATCTTCAATGGTTTCCTGAACTGATTCTTCTGGTTCTTCGAAAGCTATATTATCCTGAATATTCAACTCATGGTCGACGTGATTGTCAATATCCCGGGTATCCAATTCGACTTCATCCGGAATATTTTCTTCTTCAATAGTGGGAATTTCTTCCTCAACCAATACCGGTTCTTCTTCCTGAACCGGGAATAATTGATTGTGAAGTTCAAGGAGTTTGTTCTTTAAAACATCTTTAACTTCATTTCCCGGTAACTCAAGAGGTAAGTAAAGAGGCAATAGTGAAACAAGATTTTGATATTCCCCCAGTTCAAGCCATGGAAAATCTTCAGCAGTCTCCATAAATTCAAGCAGTTCGCTGTCTTCAGAGTGATCCAGACAACCGAGAGCTTTTGCCTTCAATAATTTTACTGCAGTATTACTTTCCATCATCAATTCGTTTATTTTAATTTACTTTTAAGATTACTAAGAGCAATTTGAATCTTCGATCTTACTGTTTGGAATGGAATGTTTAACTTTTTTGCTATTTCTTTTTCTGTTAAACCTTCATAGTAGGCCAACTCCAGAACATACTTTTGAGCATCCGTCATATTGTCAATAGCTGCTATAATTCTTTCCTTATCATTTAATACTTCATCAAGATTCATTGGACTGATTCCTTCGGCTAAGCGGGGAAGGATATAACGATCTTCATATTCATCAGTATATTCTTCAACAGTTTCGGAATTGCGTTGTCTGCGCAAAACATCAACCGCTTTATTTCTGGTAATAGTTAAAAGCCAGGAATAAACATTGTTTGCCTTGAAATCGAATTTTCCGATTTTTTTTGTAACTATAAGGAAAACATCAGTTAAAATTTCTTCAGCGAGTTTTTGATCAGCAACAATTTTAACAATTGAAGTGAACATTAATGGTGAGTAACGGTCATAAATTTCTTCAACCGCTTCAGTATCAAATTCCGCAACCTTCAGCATGAGTTCGCTGTCAGTCAATTGGTTAATAGCGTCCACACAACCCTTTTCTATTATTCCGTTTTCATATATGAAAAGTAAAACTATGATTACTAAAAAGCAATCATCGTGCCGAAATCATATAACTTCATTTTTGTTTGTCAATTGTAGAGATTCTAATAAATCTGAGCGTTAGATCAGGGGAGTAATTTACACTATTAAGCTTTACAATTTGAAAGAATGTTAGAGCTTAAATGTAATGGGGATGGTTATCTGTACCTTAATTGGTTTGCCTCTTTGTTTCCCGGGTTTAAATTTAGTAGCAAGAACCGCATTGAGAGCTGCTTCATCACAGCCAAGACCGATGCCTTTTACTATTTCTGCTTTAATAACCTTTCCGGATTCATCAACATAAGCAAGAATAAATACTTTACCTTCTATTCCGGCTTTTTTGGCCAAATCAGGGTATGTTATTTTACTTTGAATTGATTTTAACCCACCAATTGGTTCAGGCATTTCCTCGACAGCAACAAAGAATGTTGGCTCTTCTACCTTTTTCTCTTCTTTGGGAGGAGGAGGTGCATTATCAATTAATGCTGCTTGTTCTGTAGTTGTAGTTTTCTTTTCTACGGGATCGGGATCAATTAATTTAGCTTCTATCAGTTTTGGTGATTCCGGTTTCAGATTTACTTTTTCTTTGGATTCTGTCTTTTTATTTTCTTTCTTCTCGCTTTTTTCGACCGGTTTGCTAACTGGTTCATTAACCGGCTCCGTTTTTAAATCCTGCTCGGTCCGCTGATTAAGTTTCGGATCGATCTGCTCAACATTTTCAACCGAAACTATTCCGGTCTGTTCTTCAGAGGTTACCCTGCTGTTAGATACCAGTAGTTTGTTTTCATTTTTTACCGCTAAAGTTTGATCTTTAACATTCTCACCGGAAGATTCAAAATACATAAATCCTATTACAACAATTGTAACAACAAATAAACTTGCAGCAATCGCAAAGACTTTTTTAAGGTTTCCCTGATTTGTTTGTTTTCTTGGTTTATCCATCTGTAAAACAATATCTTCAACATCATCTTTGTGAACAACTTTTTTCTCATGTTTCTCAACCGGTGCGGTTTCTTTTAGCTGTTCTCTTATTTTTGATACCCTTGATTTTACTTCTTCAAAATCTTTTGAATGATTGAATATATTTAACGAACTTAAATCAGGATCTTTAAATGACAAAGATTCTTCACGATTCTTTTTTTCTCTAACCGGAGATTCGTTAATTACTTCTGCAATTTCTGCAAGCTCTTCAATTTTTATTGTTTCATCTTCAATTATTAATTCTTTTGCAACTTTCTTTGCAATTCCAGATAAAACAATTTCTTTTACTTTGGGTGAAAGCGTTTCATGTTTTGCGGTTATAGCAAATAGTGCTGCCAGGTTCTGATAATCACCCAATAACTGCCAGGGAAAATCTTTTTGAGTTTGCATCAATTTTAAAAGTTCAGCAGAATCTTTTTCGTTAAGATTGCCAAGTGAGTTCAGTTTGATTAGTTCCGATGTTCTTTGATTTTCCATAATAATTTTAATTTGTTTTCATCAATTTTTCATGAAGATTTCCCATGGCTACCTGCAATTTTGATCTTACAGTTGGTGCCGGGATATGTAATTGATCTGCTATTTCTGTTTCACTCATTCCCTCGAAATAAACTAAATTCAAAACAAATCTCTGTGCTTGAGTAAGTTTATCAAATCCTTCTTGAACCTGATTTTTCAACTTAAGTACTTCTTCCAGATCCAGAGCATTTATTTCCTGGGAAAGATTTGGAAGAATATTTAATCTTTCATACTCATCATTGTAAGGAGGTAAATCACAATTTACTTTCTTTCTTTTCAATACATCCATTGATTTATTTCTTGATAGAGTGATCAACCACGTATAAACATTATTAGTCCGGAAATCAAAATCATCAATTCTGTTCCAGACAATTTTAAACACATCCACAAGAATATTTTCAGCGAGTTCTTGTTCACTTACAAGTTTTTTTATAAATGAATAAAGCGTCGGTGAGTAACGATCATAAAGTAACTCAAGCGCCTGTACATCATAACTGGCTACTTGTAGTAACAATTCGCTATCTTTTTGTGAGTTTAATTCGACCAAACCAAAAACCCCTAAATTAGTTTATGACTAAGTTCATTTTGAGATTCTAGCATAAAAAAGCAATTATAATGCCGTACAATTCTACCGATTGTGATTCATGCTTACTCATCAATTTGTTATTTTTACATTTCAGAATTTCAAATAAGGTAAAAATGACATCTAACGAAATTAGAGAACAATTCCTGAATTTTTTTAAAAGTAAACAACACAAAATTGTTAATAGTTCGCCTGTTGTTCCCTTTGATGATCCGACCTTACTTTTTACAAATGCTGGAATGAACCAATTTAAAGATGTATTTCTCGGCAAAGGAACAAGGGATTATAAACGAGCTGCTGACACTCAGAAATGTATTCGCGTAAGTGGTAAGCATAATGATCTTGAAGAGGTTGGACATGATACCTATCACCATACTTTCTTCGAGATGCTCGGCAATTGGTCATTCGGCGATTACTATAAACCTGAAGCAATTGAGTGGGCATGGGAACTTTTAACTAAAGTTTGGAAACTTCCTAAAGAAAAACTCTGGGCAACAGTTTTTAAGGATGATGACGAAGCTTATGAACTTTGGAAAACCAAAACAAATATAAATCCAAAACACATTTTAAAGTTTGGAGAAAAAGATAACTTCTGGGAAATGGGAGAAACTGGTCCCTGCGGTCCCTGCTCTGAGATCCACATAAACCTTGGTGATGATTTTGACAATCCAAAATATGTTAATGCCGGAGTTCCTGAATGTATTGAAATCTGGAACCTTGTTTTTATCCAGTATAACCGGGATGAAAAGGGAAAACTACACGATCTTCCATTAAAACATATTGATACAGGAATGGGTTTCGAGCGGATTTGTGCTGTTCTTCAAAAGAAAAATTCAAATTATGATACTGATGTTTTTTCTCCATTAATAAACGAAATATCAAAAATTTCAGGAATTAAATCTGATAAGGAAGAAAATAAAATTCCTATGCGTGTAATTGCTGATCATATCAGGACTTTAACTTTTGCAATTGCTGATGGCGCTGTTCCGGGTAACGAAGGACGAGGATATGTTTTAAGAAGAATACTTAGAAGAGCCGCACGCTATGGAAGAAAATTGAACCTAACTGAACCTTTCTTGTATAACTTGGTTGATACTGTGATTGATAATCTTGGAGAAGTATTTCCTGAGATAAAATCTAATGAAGACAATATTAAAAAAATTATTAAAGCTGAAGAAGAGAGTTTTAATTCTACTTTGGATAGAGGAATTGACCTATTTGATAAAGTTGTAAAAAAGTTTCATAAGAAAAAAGAAAAAGTTATTTCTGGTGAAGATGTTTTTAAACTTTATGATACTTTCGGTTTCCCTGTTGATTTAACAAACGTTATGGCACAGGAAAAAGGTTTTAATATTGATGAAATTGGTTTTAATAAATTAATGGAGAAACAAAAAGAACGCGCAAGGGAAGCATCAAAAGAAAAATTTAGTTCGGTTAATATTTCTGTTTCGGATCTTTCTGACTTTAAACTCGCAAAAAAAATGCCTTCAACATTCACTGGTTATGATGAGCTTAAGTCAGAAGCAACTGTACTCGGCACTAAAAAAGATCAAAAAAATGATTTGATAATTCTTGACCAGACTCCATTTTATGTGGAGTCGGGAGGTCAGATTGACGACCTGGGAAAATTAGTAACAAAAGATAGTTCAATTAATATAATTGATGTGACAAAGATTGATAACAACATTATTCACGTTGTTGAAAACTCTGGGGGATTATTGACTAACGGAACAAATGTTTTGGCTGAGGTTGATGAAAATCGTCGATGGGATATTATGCGGAATCATACTGCAACTCATTTTTTACATTCTGCTCTGAGAAAAATTCTCGGCACACATGTTCACCAGGCTGGTTCGTATGTTGGTCCGGACAGGCTTCGTTTTGATTTCACTCATTTCAAAAAACTAAGTGAAGAAGAATTAAATGAAATTGAAACTCTCGTTAATGAAGAATTGAGAATAAGCTATCCACTACAGCATCATCGGAATATTCCATTTGATGAGGCAAAGAAAATGGGAGCGTTAATGTTTTTTGGTGATAAGTACGGTGATTTTGTGAATGTTGTACAATACGGTGAATTTACAAAAGAATTCTGCGGCGGGACTCACGTTAAAAATTCTTCACAAATTGGTTTGTTTAAAGTTGTTAGTGAGTCTTCAATTGCAAGTGGCGTGAGAAGAATTGAAGCTGTAACCGGAAAAGGTGTTGAAAAATATATTGAAGAGCAGCTTCTGTTTCGCAAAAAAGAAATTGAAAAAATAGAAGAGTTACTTGACCAAAAAAAGAAATTGGAGAAGGAAATTTCCGAACTGAAACTGCAGGATAAACTTGGTCAGCTTGACCATATACTTTCTTTATCTTTAGAGGAAAAAGGAATCAAAATATTTAAAGGAAAAGTTCACGCAGATAGTATGGATGAACTGAAATCGTTCGGCGATGAAATGAGAAATAAAATAAAATCAGGAGTCGGAGTATTGGTTGCACAGGTAGAAAATGAAGCAAAAATAGTTGCGATTGTGTCTGATGATCTTATAAAAGAAAAGAAACTAAGCGCCGGGAAAATAGTTGGAGAACTTGCCAAGCTAGTTGGCGGTGGCGGTGGCGGTCGTCCTCATCTGGCAACAGCCGGTGGAAAAAATGTTTCCGGAATTAAGGATGCTATTAGTAAAGTTGAAAAGGTTGTCGGCACTTTTCTTTAATATCGTTTTACAACTACGTGCTCTATGTTTCTATGTGGTTAAATTCCTTTTATGAGTAAAACAAAAATAAAATACATTTGTTCAAACTGCGGTTATGAATCTCTTCGCTGGCTCGGTAAATGCCCGGAATGTGATAGCTGGAATAGTTTTACCGAAGAGATAATTGAAACATCAAGGAGAAAAATCTCCACAGCAAAAACAAAAGTGACTGTGACCAGTATTAATGAAATCTCTGCTACTGAAGGCGACCGGATTAAAACAAACATTGCAGAATTTGACAGAGTGCTCGGTGGCGGACTTATGCCCGGTTCTGTGATTTTGCTTGGCGGTGATCCCGGAATTGGTAAATCGACACTTGCAATGCAGGCTGCTGCAAATGTAAAAGAAAAAGTGCTTTATGTAACCGGCGAAGAATCTGAAAAGCAAATTAAACTCAGATCGTCAAGACTAAATCTGAAATCAGAAAATTTTTTCGTCTTTCCTGAGACCGATCTTACTCATATAATTGCAGCTATCAATACTGTCGGACCTTCCGTTGTTGTGATCGATTCCATCCAAACAATGTACAGAGCCGAGCTGGAAAACTCTCCCGGAACAATTACGCAAATAAGAGAATGCACATCTCTTTTAATGGATGAAGCGAAAAAGAAAAATTATGCAGTAATCATCATAGGTCATGTAACCAAAGAAGGGATGATTGCAGGGCCAAAAATACTCGAACATATTGTTGATACCGTAATTCAGTTTGAAGGGGAAACAAATCATACATTCAGAATTTTAAGATCATTAAAAAACCGGTTCGGCAGCACAAATGAAATCGGAATTTTTGAAATGAATGAAGATGGTTTGCGCGAGGTTAAAAATCCCAGTGAACTTTTTTTGAGTGAAAGGGACAGGAAGACGCCGGGCTCCGTCGTTACTTCAACAATCGAAGGAACAAGACCAATACTTCTCGAAGTTCAGGCATTAGTCACTCCTTCAAATTTTGGTTACCCACAACGGGTTACTACAGGATTCGATCAAAGAAGACTTTCAATTCTTTTGGCTGTTCTTGAAAAAAGAGCGAACCAAAGAGTATCTGCAAACAACATTTTTGTAAATATGGCAGGTGGTGTCAGAATTGTTGAACCCGCTGTGGATCTCGCTGTCTGTCTGAGTATTGCCTCGAGTTTAATGGACAAAGTTATTGATAATCAAACGGTCGTAATTGGTGAAGTTGGACTTGGCGGAGAAGTTCGCAGTGTTGGTAACATCGAAAAAAGAATCCAGGAAGCCGAAAAGCTTGGCTTTACAAAAGCTGTAATACCAGCTAACAATGCTAAGAATTTTAAGAACAACGGAAAGATAAAAATCATTCCGATTGAGAACTTATCCGAAGTAGTAAGCCTTCTTTTAAAAGCTTCCTAAAAATCTTTTCGGAATAATTAGATTATTTATTAAATCCTTTCTATTTTTGATCTGAAAACAATACTTGTCTTATTAAATTTAGACTTACATATCGCCCCGCAGAAATAATTGTGCTCTGATCTTCTGTAAAAACTGAATTAAAAATTTAATTAGTTAACTCAGAAATCCGTCCTTTCAATAATCATTAATATTAAAACTAAGGAGCACAAAATTGAATTCATTAAAACAATTAGGATGGAATTCTTTTTTTGAAGAGAATTCTAAATCTTTTAAACAAAAAGGTTTTTCTTTTGCACGTGTAATAACTGAGCACAAAGAACGATACATCACTGCGGCAGAGATTGGTGAACTTCAATCCGAAGTTACAGGTAAGCTGTTATATTCTTCTGAAAGTTCTGCAGAATTACCAAAAGTTGGAGACTGGGTTGCTGTTATTACATATGAAGATGAAATGAAAGCCATTATTCATGATTTACTTCCGAGGAAATCAGTATTTGGAAGAAAAGTTTCCGGCAAAAAAATTCAGGAACAAGTAATTGCCTCAAACATTGATTTGCTTTTTGTTGTTCAAAGTCTAGATGCAAACTACAGTCACAGAAGATTGGAACGTTATCTTACTATGGCCTTTGAAGGAAATATGGAGCCAATTGTTATTTTAAATAAAAGTGATATTTGTCCGGATGCAAAGATAAAACTAAACGAACTGAAAAATATTTTTCCTGAAATAAAATGTTTTGCAGTCAGTGCTCAAACTGGAGATGGAATTAATTTTGTCAAAGAGTTACTTTCAGAGGGAAAAACCTGTGCGTTGGTTGGATCATCAGGAGTTGGCAAATCATCAATTATAAACAGCATACTCGGATATGATCGACAAAAAGTAAATGACGTTAGGCTTGTTGATTCAAAAGGAAAACATACGACTACAACAAGAGAATTAATACTAACACCTGATGGTGGAATTATTATTGACACTCCTGGTATGCGTGAGTTTCAACTCTGGACAGCAGATGATGGACTTGAAAGTGTTTTCCCGGAAATTGATGAATTGAGTTCGGGTTGCCGGTTCAAAGATTGTTCTCATATTCACGAATCCGGTTGTGCCGTACTAAATGCTTTGCAATCAGGTGAGCTAAGCCGGGAAAGATATGATAGTTATTTAAAGCTTCGAAAGGAAGCTGAATGGATAAAAAGAAAAACTGATCCGGAAGAAATGAAAAAACACGAACAAAAATGGAAAAAAATACATTCTCAATACAGAAAGCTTCAAAAGTTTAATAGAAAAAACAGGTGATCAATTTTGAGAACATTAAAAATTGACAATTAAAATTTACTTTGTTTATTAATTCTGAATTCTTATGTTATTTCTGCGTCGTTTAGCCGCATTTTGTTCAACTAATTAAAAGGTTCCTTTTGTGAGTAACAAGTTGTTTGTAGGTAACCTTCCCTGGGCAGTTAATGACGATGGACTGAAGGATATTTTTGCTCCTCATGGGAAAATCGTTTCTGCGAAGGTTATCTTTGACCGCAAAACCAACAGGTCAAAAGGTTTCGGTTTTGTTGAAATGGAATCGGAATCTGAAGCAGAGGCTGCCATCAAAACTCTTAACGGCTCTGAAATGAATGGCAGGAATATTATTGTTAACTTAGCAAGAAACAATTCCTGATCAGGCTTTCAGTTTACAACCAGGGCGCTCAATACAGGGCGCCATTTTTATTACTTCTGAACTATTCCCTGTTTAATTTATACATGTAATTATTTTTACTTATTCAATATGCACATGAAATTTCATTCGGTTCTATTTATTCTGATTTTATCTTTGTTAATACCTGTTTCTGTCTTTTCACAACAAAAGAAAATTTCGATTGTTTCAAAAGTTGAAAACCTTCCAATAGGCTCTGAAGTTTTTATCTGCGGTAACACAAAAGAACTTGGTCAGTGGAATACAATGATAAAAATGAACAGGGTTTCAGAAAATGAATGGAAATATAATCTTGATGCTGAAGTTGGCGACTCATTGCAATTTAAATTTACCCGTGGTGACTGGAATTCAGAAGCCGTTGATTCAAACAAACTTGAATTTCCGAATTTTAGTTACGTAGTTTCAAACGACACAACATTAACTTATGCAATTCCAAACTGGCGTGACCAGGTTATTCAAAAAATAATTATTTCGCCTGAAAGATTAAAAAATAAATCGGGCTTCCTTGAATTGTTCGAGGGCTGGCAATATAAGATCGGGGATGATACAACCTGGAAAGACCCGGGATTAATCGACACCGATTGGAAAATAATAAACCCCGCACTTAACAAAGAAGATATTGAAGGTTTAAACTGGAACGGTAATCTATGGTTCAGAAATCATATTTATGTCGATTCTACTTTATGGAATCAGCCATTTGGATTTCAGTTTGTTTGCACAGGTGCAGCAGAAATTTTTCTTGATGGAAAATTGTTGTATAAGTTCGGCACTGTAGGTAATTCAAAAGAAACGGAAAAGGTATATACAGAAAGATCACCAAGACACATTCTATTCGGCAGAGGAAATGAGCATCTTCTTGCAGTTCGATATTCAAATCATCACTCAAAGAAATTGATGAATTATGGTGCTATGTCCGGTTTCTATGCAATGATTGGTGAATTAGATCAACTTATAACTAACCGCGTCATGAATGTCAGGGAACTTACAATTAATCAATTCGGGTTTGGAGCTTTTGTACTCGCATTCGCAGTGATGCATCTTTTGTTATTTCTGTTTTACCCTAAAGCAAAAGAAAATTTATTTTATTCTGTTTCTATGATTTCATTTGCTGCAATAATTTTTACAGGTCTTCAGAATAGTTTTATTGATTCAGTATTGTCTGCTATTGTTATTTCAACAATTAATTCTATTTCGGTTCAAATGGCAATTCTGTTTGGCTTACTAACTGTCTATGCCAGTTCTTACCAAAAGATGCCAAAACCTGCTTATATATTTGCAATACTATCATCACTCTTCATTCTTCAGACAATATTTTTTCCTGAGTCTGGCGCTGGAACTGCGGAGTATATTTATTACGCCTATTCAATTATTCTTACACTTGAGTTATTCAGAGTCGTTATCAGATCTATTTTTCATAATGACCGTAAGGGTTGGGGATGGTTGACCGGAATTGGTTTTCTTTTAGCAATCGTATTTATAGCTTACCAGATATTGATAATTACAAAGGTTATTACCCAGCCAATATTCGGTCTTAATATTGTTTACGTATACGGCATAGTAATTTTTGCAATTACTGTTTCAATTAATCTATCAAAAATAATTTCTGACACGAACTCAAATCTTCAAAAGCAATTAATCCAGGTAAAAGAGCTCTCGGAAAAAACAATTGAGCAGGAAAGAAAAGCAAAGGAAGAGGAAGTAAGCAGAAGGCTTCTTGAAGCGGACAATGAAAGAAAAACGAAAGAGCTGGAAGAAGCAAGAAAGCTTCAGTTATCAATGTTGCCTAAAAAAATACCCGAGATTCCAAATCTTGAAATTGCAGTATATATGAAACCGGCAACTGAGGTCGGCGGAGATTACTATGATTTCAAGTACGATAAAAATAATTCTTTGTTAATTGCAATCGGGGATGCAACCGGACATGGTATGCAGGCAGGAACGATGGTTGCCACAATTAAGGGTCTTTTTAGTGCCGATAGTATAAATACAGATATTTCTGAGTTCCTTAATAAAAGCAATATGATAATTCGTGAAATGCATCTTGGAAATTTATTTATGGCAATGCTGCTTGCAAGGATTGAAGGAAACAAGGTTACCTTTTCTTCTGCAGGTATGCCTCCTGCGCTTATTTACAGAGCACAAAAACAAATTGTAGAAGAAATAAGAATGCAGGCATTGCCACTTGGTAATCCATCTGGTTTTGAATATTTCAAAAAATCTGCAGAGTTGGATATGGGAGACACATTACTTTTAATGTCTGATGGATTCCCAGAACTATTCAATCATCAAAAAGAAATTTTGGATTATGATAAAGCTGCTGATATTTTCAAATCGGTGGCCGATAAATCGCCCGATGAAATAATCAGATCACTTCTGAAAGCGGCAGACGAATGGAAATCCGGTGTAAAGCAGGAAGATGATATTACCTTTATTGTTGTAAAGATGGCTTCTTAGAAAATTATCATGTTTAAACTGAACCTGAAGTTATTATCGCCTCTGTAATTCATCTTCCAGGCAAATTCCAGGCTGATCGGAAAAATTCCCTGCCCCAAACCAAAACCAATTTCATAAAAAGGATGTGGAAATTCTTTTATGACTACCGGAAGATTTGATTTTGTTTTGTCTCCGTTTTCTGCAATTGCCATATTCATAAAAACATTTAAAGTTATTTCCCAATCTTTGAAGCCGGGAATGTTCAGCATCTTAAATAGTTCATCACGGAATTGGTGTTCTAAATTTATAGTTACAACCCTTTTCGCTAATATTTCATTTATGGTCAGAGTTCTGAAAGTGTAATCATTTGAAAAGTAATCTATGTTCCCCGGAAGACCATATAAATCCTGGTAAGGTAGAGTGCCTTTGTTGTACATTGCAAATAGTCTGAAGTTTAGATATGCTGATTTAAAAGTTCTTATGAATCCTCTTGAACGGAATTTGTACGTTGTAAAATCAAGCGAGCTGCTTATTAATTTATTATCCGAATGAAGAACTTCACCGGAAAACAGTACGTGCGATCTTCCAAAACCGATTCTTCTTTTGAAAAATCCATCTTCAACATATTTTCTGAAATCAAGTTTGAATCCGACTTTAATAATATTAAACTTTCCTTCGTTGATTTCTGGATTTGGTCTGTATTTATCATCTTTAAAGAAAAATGAAAAATCAGATTTCTGATAAGCACTTTTATCATCCCGGTTTATAAATCCTAAACTCAGTTCGAGAAAGTCAGTCACTTCTCCCCAAATTTCAGTATCGAATCCGTTCGAGTAATAGTAATCGCGAAAATCTTCTTTGAAGATTAATGATGAAATTGTTGCAAACAGGTTCCCGTAATTATCGGATTCGCCAAAAAGTATCTTAAGTTTTTTAAAAGCGTTTAACTCAAATCCGTAAGTTCGGTATTTGCCGAAGAGATACTCAAAATCAAAATCTGTTTTAAATTTTTTGTCCGAAATTCCATAAGACAAATCAAGTGTTGAATTTAATCTTCTATTTGCTGCATCTCTTAGATAAAAAGAAAAATCAAGAGCGTGTCCTTCTACCCTGTTGAAATGGTACATTGCCAACGGTGCACTCACAGCAAAATTATCACTGAGTTCGATTCTGTCGGAAAGAAAATTTAACCTGTCCCAGAAGGTAAACGGTACATTTACAAGACTATCAATTCTTGTATAAGCAAGTTCCTCTTCAAGCGTGTTGGGAATGGTAGTTGTTTGTTCCCAGTAAAGTGAGTCTCTCGCATCTGCGTCTGGCAGAACAGTTACAATTGCTCTTGAAAATTTATCTTCATCGATTTGCGGGTTGATTTTATAATTGTACAGAATCGAATTAACCTCAAATCCAAATCTCGCAATGCCAAGTACATTTGCGTTCACAAGAAGATGATAATCAACCGGCATATAAATTCCATCGTAGTCTGCAAACTGCTGAACAACATTTACAGTATCGAAAATTCCGCCCGTATTTGCTGCACGGTTAAGAATCAGATCGACTTTGATTAGATTGAATGTGCTGTCAGTAATAAAAACTTTTCCTTCAAAACCGGCGTCGTCTCTATCAATTGATCTCATTGAAATGACAAATACTGTTTGCCTATCAAGTGAGGAAGTGCTTTCGAGGAAATAATCGTAATAATCGAGTGCGTCGTCTGCAAGCGGACCGGGAATATCTCTGCCGAGAAACTGAACATCATTTTCATAAAAGTTTTGAATTATTCTTCCGCCGGTAATTGTATTAATCATCGGCGGAAAGTTTGCGCTTTGTTTTCTTGCAGTAATTATTTCTTTGTAGTAATCAGGTTTTTTGAAATATCCTTTGCTCTGGTTTTCTATAATTCCACTGATCCTCATTTTGCTTGTGTCCGTTCCCGCACCGACTCCAACAGAATTACTTCCTGCAATAAGATCACCAACAGTTTTTATCGATCCTTTTGTATACGCTTCAAACTCGTAGCTGTTTAGCTTTTCATTTCTTTCATTCTTCTTTTTAATTGCTTTCCTTATTATTTCGAGTGCGGGATTTTCTCCCGGAAGAATTACAACTTCGGGAAGCTGCAATTCAGTCTGGTAAAGTTTAAAATCTATTTCTTTTGAAGTGGAAATTAAATCAACAAAAACAGTGTCCGAATAAAAACCTATATACGAAGCAATCAGGTTGTACTTGCCGGGTTGAAGCTTCAGTTCATATTCACCTGAAGTATTTGCAGCAGTTCCGGTTAGGGTATTCATCACACGGATGTTTGCATAAGGCAGCGGCTCGCCGGTTTTTGCATCTGTTACTTTTCCGGAAATGGTTAAGGTTTGGGAGAAAGTAATTAGCGGAGAAAGTAAAAGAATTAGAAATAGTTGTTTCATTCTAAAAGATATTTTTTGAATAAGGTAAAACTAAAAAATAATACGAACTACGGTTAGAAAATTATTTGAGTATTAAATCTTTGCCAAATAATTATTAAACAGAAATAATTACATATTGAGCGATTACCTTTTTACATCTTCATAAAATATTATTTAAAAAATTTTTCTGAGAGCGTTTAAAATTGTAGTATAATTTTTGAGGTTATAATATCAGCATCGTGTCTAATTAAAAATAATTGTTAACCATAAAATACTTTCCCAATAAAGTATTTTAATTAACAAAGGGGACCAAGATGTTATGCCTTAATCTTAATTTAGTTTTTCCTTTCAGAAATTTATACTTTCCAAGTAATGTATTAAAAATCAATGTAAATTTTATTACAACAAAAATGTGGGAGGTATAAAATGAAAAAGTTTATTTACATCAGTTCAATATTTATGTTAATCACACTTACAGCAAATGCTCAATACCCCTTAGCGCCTGAAGTATGGAGCATACCAAAGAAAGTAGCAGTAATAAGTAACTGGGCGGTAAGAGCAGAAAGTCCATCAATAAGTTTTAATAAACAAAAGCTTTATATAGATGCAGGAGGAATAGCAGTCACAGAATGGGCTGATACTGGATGGGCGATACCTTACGGATTAAATAGTAGTATTAACCAGAATTTAGCAAGCTATCCTTGTATCTCCCCAAATGAGAAAAGAATATTTTATAGTTGGTTTTTAGGCGGATGGGATTTGTATTACAGCGATTGGGACAGCACGATAAACGATTGGGGACAAGCAGTTGACTGTGGACCAAATGTAAATTCTGCAGCTTATGCAGAACTAGGATGCGTACTACCAAACGATACGACACTTGTTTTTTTAAGAACACACGAGGCAACTATTTCTCATTGGAATTCAGAAACAGAAACCTGGGGACCATCAGAAAGATGGCCAACTCCAACATTATGGATGACATCAGACTATGGAATTTACGTTTCACCAAGTTTCAAAAAAACTTATTCTGTGTTGGCCCATTTAGATACTATTATTGGGGGAGGTTCTTACTTAAATTATGATATTGTTGTACGGTATGCTGATTCTACGAATCCTTCTGGTTACACAATTCCTAAGACTTTGAACTTCTGTTTTTATGCAGACACACAATACTTTGAAGGAAATTATGCAGGCAGGTTTGAAGGTTTCCCCACGCTTACACCAGATGGCAAAAAAATGTATTTCACTGCAGATTATGACAGCCAGGAGACAATTTATGAAAGCACTTTACTGATAGATGAGAATGGCAATCCTGTTGGCGTAGATGAAAACCATAATAAGAAAAAGATACCTGATAAAATGGAATTTGATCCGGCATATCCAAATCCTTTCAATCCTACTTCAGTTATAGGATATAGATTAACTGAAACAGGTAATGCTAAAATCACAATATATGATATACTCGGTAAGGAGATAGCAACCATTTTAGATGAAGAAAAATCAGCAGGCGAATATAAAATAATTGTAGATGCAGAAAAGCTTAAGCTAAGCAGCGGAACATACATAGTTGTTCTTAAAAGCGGAGACCGGAAGATCTCCCAAAAAATAATCTACATTAAATAACATTAAAAAGGAGGGGAACTATGAAACGCTTTCTTTTAATTTTTTTGTTTTTCCTTTATGGAATTTCTGTACAGAGTATTTTGTTCGCACAGCAAGATACCCTGCAGTTTATCTGTTCGTTTTCCAGTAACGACTCTTCATATACCGACGGTCCGGGAGTAACACCTTTAGTAGATACCACCGAGATGGCTATTATACTGTGTGCAGAAAAGGACCAGCCAAAAGAAGTATCACTTCAATTTTTTATCAATAATTTAAAAGAAAACATTCCAGACTATTTTGATAAAGTGACTTTCGGTAATTATAAAGTCAACGTTTCAAAAGTTCTGGTAAAATCTATTGATTCGTTAGCCGGCACTGCTACTCTTTTTGAGCTTCCTGATACAGTTGTATTGTTCCCACCGATTGATACAAGTTTTGTTGTACAACCCTGGTTGGTGAGAAATGTATTAGCTCAAGCTGACTCAGTGTACGATTTTAATGATTTTGACAGTGATGGTGATGGCATTGTTGACTTTGTGGCTTTTATGCTTATAAGATTTAGACCAGGTTGGAGTACAGGGACAACTGGATTATCAATTAATTCTTTTTATTATACAGAAGATTCCACTGCATCTGGAATACCCGTAAAAATAGATGGAAGGGGGTACCTTTCATATTCTGGGGACAGGGCAATAATACAACGTTTGTATAATGCCGGATCAGAAAATTTAATTAGTCTTAGTGCTCACGAACTTGGACACGCTTTATTTGACTTCCCGGATATGGATCACAGCGGTGGTTTCACATATTACCACTATGCATTAGGTCAGTTCGATGCGATGTCCGGCGGAGGATTTAATGGTGTGGCATCACTTTATAACCCTGTCCTTAGAAGTAACAAAGGATGGGCTTCTGCCAATCAGATTACCAGCAACCAGACATTAACTTTTTCAGACTTCGATTTATCCGGATCGGTAAATTATTATTCCTTACCTGATTATAATCACAGTTCACCTCCAGCAGTGCAGACTTCTTCAGGACAAAAGTTGTATCTTTCCTATTATAGTCGACCTTCTACAATACGTTGGCAGCAATACTGGCCATTACCCAAATCATTACAAGAAGATTATAGAGGCGTATTAATCTGGCATGCAAGATCAGGGGGTAGCTGGTTTGATAGGAACAACCTCCCAATAGATATAGAATCTGCTCACGGCAAATGGGACTGGGTTGAAGACAGGGCAGATACTATTAGTCCACCAAATGATAAACGAGCAATAAGATCGACTACACAGGATCCACTTACAGGGTTAGATAGTTTAGAGGTAAGGTATTCTTACCGCTGGTTAAGATACGACTCAACAGATATACACGGAAATCCTCGTTACACAGAATTTGGTACTTACCCTGACAAACGAATTGGTAGTGCGACCTGTTTCTTTGATCCATTGAATCCTCAGAAAATGACATTTTATTCTAATCCCAACAGTAACCATACTGTGACGACAGGAACCCCAGACAGCAGAAGCCTTGTCTCTGGATTTAGAATGGATAGCTTAAGATTAGATGGAAGTACAGTTAAAACCAATATTTTCATCGGTGCATCTGCAAATACATTAACAGAAAATGTTACGCTTCCGAAAGGTGTTTGGAGGTTTATTTCTTCGGTAACAATACCATCTGGTATAACACTTACATTACAGCCTGGAACAGTTTTGTACTTCTACAATGGTTCTAGTTTGATAGTTGATGGAATATTGACTGCTGAAGGAACATCATCAGAAGCAATTGTTTTTAATTTTGTAGATGGCTCAGCAACTGGAATAAGTGTACGAAATGGTGGTACGGCAAATTTAGAATATTGTCAGGTTTCTAATGCCAATATAGGCATAACAACATCTCACACAGGGACTAATATAATCACACTAACTGTACCTTTGAAGACATTACATTATATGCAGTTAATGCGGGAACGGGCAATGATATAGAAATTGTAGATTGTACTTTTGATAACTGTGGAAGCTATTGTATTAATATTGCCGGATCCGCAGATAGCGCTCCATACATATATAACAATACCTTTACAAATTCATATGGGGCTATTTCTGCAGTAAATATTAACCAGGTGGTATTTATTGTAAATATTGTCGAAGATTCAGAGATTGGTGTTTATGGTTCTAACGTAACTTCATTCGTTGTAATTTCAAACACTTTTGATTCAGATCAGAATAGTATGCCTGGAGTATTTTTTGAAAGCTGCGGTGGAGTAATTGCTGGCAATACAATCACAGGTTACACAAATGGAATTTCATTAGGCAATTCTTCGCCATACATTGGTCAAAATGTAGTTACGTACAATTTATATCACGCACTAACATTAGGGTCGGGTTCTAACCCGGATATGTCAGGCCAGACATTTTATGAAGGATATAATACATTCCAGAATAATGGAAATTCAACAACAGGCACTGATGGAAGTGAGATATATTTTGGATATAATTCAAACGCTATTATGAGTCGTGGGTGCAATTCAATTATTGACGATAGATGTCCCCCTAATAGTGAATGTAATATCCAGGATTATCCTGTCCAATTATTAATGAATTCACAAAGTTTATTAATTCCTATAACCGTAGAAGCTGAGTATAATTATTGGGGTAATAGCCAATATTATGATCTGGAAGACAGGTTTGGGAATTTAAGAATTTATTATGAACCTTATTATAGCAGCCCGTGCACGTACGAAGAACTTTCAGGAGGGGAAAATTTATATTTAACCACTTCTGATGGGAGAATTGTAGATACTACTAAAGTTATTGAAACCGATTCGCTGTCTGCAACTGAGGTGTTATATTCTGAAGCTTTGGAGGATTTTCTAACCGCAGATTACGAAAGTGCAGAAACTATTTGTAACCAAATTGTTAATAGTAATGATACTCTTTTTGCAAAACTCGGTGCATACCAGATGTTGTATCAAATAGGTAATATTGAATCAAAACCAGCTTCTTATTTTACTAACCTATACAGCACATTTTCTGCATTAAGTCAGTCAACCTCGGATTCACTCTTAATTAAAATGTTTACTCAACTTGGTTCACTTAGCTTAATCGGTAAACAAGAGTATTCAGATGCTATAGAAGAGTTTAACGATGTTATTGAGCAAAATCCAAATACTGAAGAAGCGGTTTTTGCAGAGATAGATGCTCTGACAACCGGGTTACTTATTGAAAATGATACGACACTTGGGAAAACTACCGCCGGCAAGTACTTAGTTAAATCAGATGAGTATCAGGATAGGATAAAGAATATTTTAAAAAAGAATTTTGGTGTTGAACAGAATGTTGAAACAACATTGTCTATACCTAAGACTTACCAACTATATCAGAATTATCCGAATCCTTTTAACCCGGTTACTACAATCAAGTATGATATTGTCAAAACTCAAAATGTTAAAGTTACTATATTCGACATCCTTGGTAGAGAAATTACAACATTAGTTAATACTCAGCAGCAACCAGGAAGTTATGAAATCCAATGGGATGCTTCGAAAGTTGCAAGCGGTATTTATTTCTATCAACTTAAAACCAAAGATTATGTTGATACCAAGAAGATGATTTTGCTGAAGTAATTTTCATATTCTATTGAAAAGGTCAGGCTAAACGCCTGACTTTTTTATAATTACTCCATCGTTTTTTTCCCAAGAATATCCAGTTAGATTTTAATTCTATTCATTCTTACCAAATCATCATTCTTTCATATTTAAATATTCGAATTTCATTCTATATATTACTCTTTAATACTTTGTCTATTTTAATACCAATAAATGAAAAACACAATCGGAATCCTCAGAGAAGGCAGAAGCAAACGCGGCGAGAAAAGAGTTGCAGTCACTCCTGCTTATGCAAAACAAATTGTAGAGTGGGGACATAAGCTGATTGTTCAGTCTGCTTTTCACCCGGTTTCAAAGGACGAGAAGAGAGCCTTCCACGATAAAGAATATAAGAATGCCGGTGCAGATATAAGCGAAGACCTCTCCCCCGCAAAAGTAATTTTTGGATTGAAAGAAATTTTTCATACGACCATTCTTCCTGATAAAGCTTACTATTTCTTTTCCCATACATATAAGGGGCAAATAAAAAACCGTCCGATGCTAAAAAAACTTGTCGAAAGAAAAGCTTCTATTATTGATTATGAATTAATCTCTGATGAAAAAGGAAGCAGGTTAATCACTGCATTTACTTACAACGCCGGTTATGCCGGAATGGTCGATACGTTATGGACTCTCGGCAAAAGATTAAAACTGAAAAATATTCCAAATGCATTTGAAGCAATTCCGCAGGCAGTTGATGGACAGGATCTCGCAAGTGTAAAAAACATTCTTAAAAAAGTAAGTGAAAAAATAAAAAGAGAAGGAACCCCCCAAAATATTCCGCCGGTAATTGTTTGCTTTCTCGGAAAGGGAAAAACAGCATTCGGTGCAAGAGAAATATTTAATATTCTTCCTCACGAAGATATTGACCTGGATAGTTTAGCTGAAGTATTTAAATCCGGCTCAAGAAAGAAGCTGTACGCTCTTCAACTCGGTACTGAAGATTCATACAGACTGAAAAAGAGCAGCAGGTTTTCTGATTCATATTATGATTCTTTGCACACAAGAGATAAGCAAAAACTTTATATGGAAAACCCCGGAGAGTTTAAATCCAATTTAGATAAAGTTCTTCCTTATATAACAATTCTGATGAATTGCATAACCTGGTCGGATGAATATCCGCGGACGGTTACAAAATCTTTATTAAAAGAAATTTATGCAAATCATAAAACTTTAAAAGCAATTGGCGATATTACCTGCGATCCGAATGGCTCCATTGAATTCTCAAAAGAAACCTGGATTGATGACCCGGTTTATATTTATAATCCTCTGACTGAAAAAATAAAAGATGGATTTGAAGGCGAAGGTGTTGCAGTTATGGCTGTTACCAATCTTCCCTGCGAATTCAGTGCAGATGCTTCAAGGCAGTTCAGTGATGATCTTTCCCTGTTTCTTAAATCGATTGTTAAAGCAGATTATGATCATTCGCTTGATGAATCAAATCTTCCTGATGAAATAAAACGCGCAGTTATTTTGTGGAAGGGTAAGTTCACGAAAAATTTTGGCTATATGAAGGTGTATCTTCAGAATTTATAATTACTGTGTTTGTCATTCCAGCGAGCTAACTAGCCAGGAATCAAAATAGATTCTGGACAAGCCAGAATAACAGATTCTTATTTATTTTACAAATGTTTTATTAATTGTTCTTTCGGTTTAATTCCGTTTTCAGCGAGTTCTTTTAAAGCCGGTTTATATATTCCTGAATGAATAGGGATAACAACTCCTCTTTCTTTTATCTTATTGTTTAAGATCAGGTTCACACCAATTCCAAGCGGCAGTCCTACAGTTGCCGCCATAGCAGTATTATTTAAGTCTTTTCCAAAAACCACCAAGGATGAAATTATTTTCTCTTTTTTCTTTTTAATAATGTATTCTGCTTCTGTCTGAAGGATAACCATATCTTTATCATTCTTTTTAAATTCCCATTTTTCTTTCAGGTTTTCCAAAAGTATTTCAGCAGGAGTTCCGTTTTTAATATTTATTTTTTTCTTGCTTAATAATTCCAGCCACTCAATTTTTTGCATTACTTTGCTGTTTGGTTTCTCACCTAGAAATTCCTGCAGTTCTTTACGGGTTGAATTACCGTTCTTTTTGTCAAGATAAATAGAAATGAAATCATTATAAGTTAAAGTATCCGCATCAGGAATAATATACCTGTTATCTGTAATGCCAAGTTTAACCAAAGCATTCCAGGCTTTGCAAAATCCTTTTCGTCTTAATGAACCCCGGTAAACATTTGGGATTTTCGGGACATGATAAATACGTTTGTACTTTATCGAATCCCTGTTTGGATATGATTCAAACTTTCCAACTCCAGGCACCTCAACAACCTCTGTATCGAGAAAAAGCCTGTTATAAGGAACAACTTTAAGCTGCCCGTCTTTATAATAACGTGCACTCGCCATTCCTGCTGTTACAACATTCATCGGGTTCCAGGTTATTTTGTATCCCCAGGGATTATCGTTACTTTCATCCGCAACTAATCCGCCGCCGTAGGATTTAAGCGATGTCAGTTCCCCGCCTTTATGTTTCACTTCATTTATCAGCCGCATAGTTTCCATATGATCGATACCCGGATCCAGCCCCATTTCATTGAGCAAAACAACACCTCGCTTTTGCGCTTGTTCGTGAAATGAATTCATACTATCAGAAACATAAGAAGCAGTAACGAGATGAACTCTATATCTCAAACAATCCTTAACAAGCCGTACATGGAGTGATTCCGGAAGAAGGGAAACAACAATATCTGCTTCGGAAATTTCATCATCCCTTTGAAAATCATCAAATACATTAAACTTAATAGGCTTTGTGAATTTATGTTTCCCGGCCCTTGCTTTTGCAAGATCGAAAGATTGATCTGCAACGGTTATTTGCCAGTTTTGTTCTTTAGACTGCTTCTGAAGATATTCGATTAATGTTGAAGATGTCCTGCCTGCACCAACAACAAGGATTTTTTTTGTCCGCACTTTTAAATAATGTTATTTTTTAATTCAACTAAACTAAAAGAATGCTAAAGTACATTCAATAAATTAAAAACTATTTCTTACTATTTTAGATTAATATTATTTCAATCATTTTACAATAATGACCTCAACAAAAACTAAACCAGTATGGATTTTGCTGATATTAACTTTAAGTACAGGATTAAATTTGTACGCCCAGAGTTCAGAGCAGGATTCTACTTCCAATAAAGAACAAATTACAGCAAAGACAATAATCGATAAATATATAGATTCGATCGGTGGTAGAGATCTTTTTTCAAAGATTCAGGACAGAATTATTTATTTTTCAGGTTCCTCGATGGGACAGAATATTTCTGTTACAATTATGCAAAAAATTCCCGATAAACTATTCCAGGAGATTGTCGTTGGTGAAGTTCATCAAAAAAAATATTTTGATGGTACAAAAGGTGTATTGATTTTAGGAGATCATAAAATAGATATTGACGGGACTGAACTAGAAAGGCTGCAAATTGATGCTGCGATGGATTTTTTATTAAATCCTAAAAAATATGATGTAAAAGTTGAATTTGCCGGGATGGAAATGTCCGATTCTACAGAATGCAATAAAATAAAAATGACTTTTCCTTCAGGAAATGTCTGGTTTCAATATTTTGACACATCTACAGGATTTCGAATTAAAGAGACTAATGAAATACAAACTCCTACAGGAAATTATGATCAAACAACTTATTATGATGATTATAAAAATGTTAATGGCTTGAAATTTCCTTTTGAGATCAAGCAAATTTTAGGAATTCAAAATACTGTGCTGAATGTTGACAGCATAAAAATTAATTCTGGTTTACCCGATTCACTATTTACAATTCCGGATTTATGAAACAAACTAAAATTAAGACAATAGTTTTCGATCTTGGGAATGTCCTTATTCCATTTGATTACAAACGTTTTACGGAGAAGATTAATAACATAAAACCCGGATTAGGCGATAAATTTTCTGAATTCTACTACAGCAATTACCATCTTCACAGGAATTTTGAAAAAGGAATTCTTTCTGAAGAAGAATTCATTAATAAAATGCTTGAAGTGTTGGAAGATAAAATCGAACCTGAAACTTTCTGCCAATACTACTCAGATATATTTTCATTAAGTGAAAACGTCGTTTCACTTCTTCCGGTTTTAAAGAAAGAATACAAATTGTTTCTACTTTCAAACACTAACTCAATTCACGAAAAATACGGCTGGCGCAAATATGATTTCTTCTTTCATTTTGAAAAGCTTATTTTATCTCACGAAGCAGGTGCTGTTAAACCTGAAGAAGAAATATACAGGGCAGTTGAAAAGGCATCAGGATTTTTACCTGAAGAACATTTCTTTATTGATGATATTATTGATTATGTAAATGCCGCAAAAGATTCTGGCTGGGATGCTGTTCAGTTTGTTGATTATTCAACATTAGTAAAAGATCTTAAAGAACGAAACATTCTGAAGTAACGCAACAAGGAATGATTGAATGAATGCATTATTCATGCAGACATTCACCAAAGCAAGCATGCTCATCAAGTAATTTTAATAGAATATATTTTCTAATCAATTTATGTGTTTAATTGTATTTTCAAATAATTTTCACCCTGATTACAAGCTGATCTTTGCAGCCAATCAGGGATGAATTTTATAACAGGCCAACGGATAAAGCACACTTCTGGAAAGATCATCCGGAACTGCTTGCCGGAAAAGATCTGCAGGCTGGTGGAACCTGGATGGGAATAACAAAACCCGGAAGGTTTGCAGCAATTACAAACTATCGTGATATGAAAAACATAAAAGAAAATGCGCCTTCACGCGGTAACATTACTCTCGATTTTCTTGTTTCAACTATTTCTCCTGAAAAATATTTTAATCAAATAAAAAACAGATTAAAAGATTATAACGGCTTTAACCTTATTTTCAGGAATGTTGATAATCTATTTTATATCTCAAACATTAAATCTGAACTGGTAAAAACTGAGCCGGGAATTCACGGATTAAGTAATGCTTTTCTTGATACAAAATGGCCAAAGGTCGAGAAAAGTAAAATGAGTTTAGCTGAATCTATCAATAGCAATCAGATTAATGAAGAAAGTTTGATGAAAATTCTTGATGATAAAAGTTTTGCTGAAGATGAAAACCTTCCTAAAACCGGAGTTGGGATTGAGCTGGAGAGAGTTTTGTCATCAGTTTTCATAAAGACTGAAAAATACGGAACAAGATGCTCGACTATTTTGCTGGTCGATAAAAATAATAATGTGAAGTTTGTTGAAAGAACTTTTTTGTCTAAAGAGAATAGATTTAACAGAAATGAATTTAATTTTGAAATTAAGGGAAGTTAATGAAAGAACCTGAAGTTAAACACGATGAAAAAAGCGAAAAATTTTACATTGATATCGAAGGAGTCAAAGTTCATCTTGATTACTCATTAAGAGGTGATAAAATAGATTTGTATCACACTTACACTCCTCCGCATTTAAGAGGAAGAGGATTGGCAGGAAAGGTTGTTGAGTTTGCTTTTAATTATGCAAAAGAAAATAATTTAAGAGTTATCCCTTCCTGCCCATTCATTCCATACTTTCTTGAGAAGAATCCTCAGTATAACGAATTTGTTGCTGATTAAGATTTCAGACTTGCAGTCAGAAACATATTCGGTCCGGTTAAGGCTTTTGAAACCGGGCATCCGCTTTTTGTTTGCTCAGCAAATTTCTGGAAAGCAGAAGCGTCAATTCCTTCAACATCACCAACAGTGTTTATTTCAATCTTAGTAATAGTAAACCCTGTTTCAAGTTTTTCAATATGAACCTTGTCATCGGTTTTAATCGAATTAACTTTAAATCCTTCTTTTGAAAGTGCATTTGCAAGCGCCATAGAATAACAAGCCGCATGTGCTGCACCGATTAATTCTTCAGGATTTGTTGTAGAGCCTGTTTCAAAACGTGATCCCGCATCATAAGCAACGTTGCTTAAAGTATTTGTTTGAGTACTAATTGAACCTTTCCCGCTTTTTAAATCCCCTTTCCATTCAGCATTAGCTGTTCTAACTGGCATTTTGATCTCCTGATTTTTGTATAAAGAATTAAGAATTGTTACCCAATATATAAACAATGTCTCTCGTAAAAAATTCACTTTATTATAGATCACATTCGAAAAACTCTTTTTAATTCTATAAATTATTTATATAAATTTTTCTTTAATATTCAATTTTAACAGGATTAGTGAATGAATAACAAAATCACTCGCGTTAAAAAAAGAAGCGGAACAATTGTTCCATTCAACAAAGAAAGAATTGCGAATGCTATTTATCGTGCGGCTGTTGCTGTTGGCGGACGTGATAAAGAAAAAGCCGAAGAACTCTCAGAGCAGGTTGTACAACTGTTAAATGATAAATTTAACGAGAATGAAATCCCAAGCATTGAAGATGTGCAGGATATTGCTGAAAAAGTATTAATTGAAAATGGACACGCAAAGGTTTCAAAAGAATTTATACTTTACCGTGAAGAAGCTGCAAAACGAAGAGATACTGAAGGAAGATTAAATTCGAAACTGAACGAAAATATTCCCTGGGCAAAATTATGGAGAAATCTTGATTGGGCTGTTGAACATAATCTTCATACTGTGGATCATTTGAATGAAAGAATTGCAAACGGTGAGTTTGCTCAAATCGTTCACGAATCGGAAAGACTTTATGAGGACGATATTTCACTTGCCGCAGAATTAGTAATAGAAAGATTAGAAGAGTTACGAATGGTAATGATAAGCGGTCCCTCGTCATCAGGTAAAACAACAACGACAATTAAGCTTGAGCAAAAGCTGACAAAACGAGGGTACAAATTCAAAGCGCTGAATGTTGATCACTACTTTTTCGATCTTGATCTTCATCCAAAAGATGAATTTGGCGATTATGATTTTGAAACTCCACAGGCACTAGATCTCGAATTAATAAACGAACACTTATCAAAACTAAGTAAAGGTGAGGAAGTTTTAATCCCTTCATATGATTTCAGAACAGGAACAAGAACTTTAAATGTCACACCACTAAAACTTGAAAAGAATGAACTGCTATTAATTGATAGTTTACACGGTTTGTATCCCGATTTCAGCAAAGATATTTCTGCCGAGGTGAAATTTAAACTATACCTTGAACCATTACTTCAGATGAAAGGTACTGATGGAAAATATATCCGCTGGACAGATTTAAGATTAATTAGGAGAATGTTAAGAGATTCTATTCATCGGGCATACAATCCGCAACAGACCCTGGAACACTGGCACTATGTTCGTTCTAGCGAACTGAGAAATATAATTCCATATTCAAATACTGCAAATTTTATTATCAGCAGCGGGATGGCTTATGAAGTCCCTCTGTACGCACATAAAATGCTTGACAGGTTTGCTGAATGGGACGTGAAATACAAAGATGATCCTTTAAAGAAGGATGCTTATGAAAGAGCATCACGCCTTTATAAAGTTCTTAAGTCTGTGACACCTGTTGCTGATGATTCGCCAGTTCCAAAAGATTCTGTTCTTCGCGAATTTATTGGCGGAAGTATTTTAAAATATTGAACCGATTATTTACTTATTTAAAGGACTAAAAACATAGTAGAACGTTTCTTGTTTGATACAATACTGTTCTCAAATTCATTCATTTTTTTAAACATTGTTGTGGTTTATACGATAATATCGCATAAAATCGACAAAAGACAGTTGGAATAAATCTTGTCTGTTGCCGATAGATAACTTAAAAAAACAGCTATAAGTGTATGAACCAGGTTTATAAATCCTATTGCAAATTTAATCTTCTTATTCTGATTCTTGCATTTGCAATCAGTGTTTCGTTTGCACAAAGAGCCGACAATTCAAAACCACAATCTTCAATTTATTCTTCAAGATACAATCATTTCTCTTCCAGTAATTCAATATTAAGCAGTCCGGCGGATTTAAATCCGATAAATGGAAAAAATGATTATGACATACAAAAGTTAAATAATAAAGAAAATAAATCTCTTCCAAAACCAGAGCGAGATAAAAACGGTTACACCGAAAAAGGAACATTACACAAGTTTAATAAAAACGAAACTGAAAATTATTTTCATATTGATAAATCAGGAAAAACACTTTGGGATGGGAAACATTGGACATCTACACAATTTCCACTAAAAGTTTACGTACAGGAATCTTTATCACGATACTATAAAACTAGCTACAAAAAATATGTGCCTTATGCATTCAATGTATGGCGCATGGCAGATGACAGGATAAACTATAAAATTGTTTCAAACAAAAGAGAAGCAGATATAGTTATAAAATTTGTTGAAGACCTTGGAAAAGAATATGAAGAAAATTATCTCGGTTTAACAGAATACGAAGTCAATGATGATAACGAAATTGATTTATCAACTATTCAAATAAGTTTGCTAAAATTTGGGACTGAAAAAATTTCGGATGGCGAAATTAAAGCGACCATTATACATGAAATCGGGCACGCATTCGGATTGGGTCACAGTGATAATGAGCTTGATATAATGTATCCATACATAAGCTCTGAGAATACAGCAGAAACGAATTATGATGAACTTTCCAACGGTGATAAAGAAGCTGTAAAAGATGTTATCAATCTGACTGATGATGATTTTTATGTTTTAAAATAATCCGATTTCTTTCCATTTATTTTACTCAAGTAAAACCATCCTCCATGTTTCAGAAAAATTTTCCGCCTTCAGTTTATAAAAATACATTCTACAAAAAACTAATTGTCTCCTTTTTCAATTTAAATTTAATCCCAAATATCTTTAATTTACACTGTTAAAATTTGTTAAACTTTATTTTGAACAATGGGGTAAAAAATGAAAATAAATTTTTTAATATTACCACTTCTACTTACTACTTTCCTTTTTTCTTCACTCTTTTCTCAGGATAAAAATGACAAGGGAATTTTTGTTGATAAAAAAGATGGCTTTTATGTAAATGAAATAATGAAAAGCATAAAAGAATTTGAAACTCCCAAAAAGGAAAAGGGAAAAGAATTCACAGTCGATTTTAACGGAATGGTTCTACCAAAAAGCAAAGATGAATTTAAAAGCTACTGGTTTAATGATCCTATTTCACAGGGAAACACAGGAACCTGCTGGTGCTTTTCAACCACTTCATTTCTTGAATCGGAAGTTTACCGTCTTCACAATAAAAAAGTTAAGTTATCAGAAATGTACACGGTTTACTGGGAGTACGTTGAAAAAGCTAAACGGTTTATTGAGGAAAGAGGCAGCTCTGCTTTTGAAGAAGGATCGGAAGCAAATGCTGTTACAAGAATCTGGAAAAAATATGGAGTTGTTCCCGAAGATGCTTACACCGGATTGATGCCCGGACAGAAATTTCATAATCATAAAAATATGTTCGGCGAGATGAAATCGTATTTGAACAATGTTAAAGAGGAAGAGGCCTGGAACGAAGAAGAAGCCATTGAAACGATAAAATCAATTATGAATCATTATATGGGTGAACCACCAACAAAAGTTAACGTTGAAGGAAAAGAATATACTCCGAAAGAATATCTAAACAACTATCTCCAACTTAACCCTGATGATTATGTTGATATTCTTTCTTACATGCAAAAACCATATTACGAACAGGTTGAATATGAAGTTCCGGATAACTGGTGGCATAGTTCGGATTATTACAACGTTCCTCTCGATGCATTTATGTCAGCTTTAAAAAGTGCGATAAGAAACGGTTACACTGTGGCACTCGGCGGAGATGTTTCCGAACCAGGTTACGATTCCTGGCACAAAGTTGCAATCGTTCCTTCGTTTGATATTCCTTCTGAATATATTGATGAAAGTGCAAGACAGTTTAGATTCACAAACAAATCAACAACAGACGATCACGGGATTCATCTGGTTGGATATGAAGTAAAAGATGGAAAAGACTGGTACCTGATTAAGGATTCCGGTTCCGGTTCCAGAAATACAGGCGAAAAAGGGTATTATTATTACAATGAAGATTACGTTAAACTTAAAATGATGGATTTTATGGTGCATAAAGATGCAGTAAAAATGCTTTTACAGAAATTTATTGAGCAAAACCAATAAGTTCAGATTTGCCTTTCATTGATTTACGGGGTTCATAATTGAACCTCTTTTTATTTGCATTCTAAAATCTTACAAATAGTAAAAAACTTTTCGTGATTGCCATCATATTGAACTGTTATTATTCATTTAGTTTGCTATTTTTAGACATCCCACAATTAATAAGGTAAGCCAATGTTTAATCAGGAAAGTGACACTTCTATTTTAAATAAACCTGTCGAATTGGTTACAAACAGGAAAAATCTTATAAGCCGTTTTAAGAATGTAAGATCATTTTCAGTTCTTTTGTGTGAACCGTTGGAAATAGAAGATTATGTAATCCAATCAATGCCTGATGTAAGTCCCACAAAATGGCATCTTGCACACACAAGCTGGTTTTTCGAAGCTTTCGTTTTACACAAAGGGAACCCGGATTACAAATCAATTCATCCGCTGTACACTTATCTTTTTAATTCTTACTACATCCAGGTTGGTGAAAGATGGTTCAGACCAAACCGCGGAATTTTATCACGCCCGACAGTAAAGCAGGTTTTTGAATACAGAACTTACGTTGATGAACATTTAATAAATTTTATTGAAACTTGCGGTGAAGAAGTTTTTAATGAATACGTTCCAGTAATTGAAATCGGTTTAAACCACGAGCAGCAGCACCAGGAACTTTTACTGACTGATATTAAGCACGTTCTTTCATTTAATCCGCTTCGTCCTGTTTATTCTGAAAGAGAAATAATAAGCACAAATACTATTAATTCTGAAAACTGGGTTGAATTTGAAGAAGGAGTTTTTGAAACCGGTCATGCCTGCCTGCCGGACAGGCAGGATGGAAAAAGTTTTTGTTATGATAATGAAACCCCTGTTCACAAAGAATTTATAAATTCATTTGCTCTTGCCGACAGACTTGTTACCAACCGTGAATATCTTGAATTTATGGAAGACGGCGGATATGAAAAACCAGCTCTCTGGCTTTCAGATGGATGGGCAACTGTCGAAAATGAAAAATGGAAAGCTCCACTTTACTGGGAAAAGAAAGATGACGAGTGGTACAACTTTACACTAAACGGATTGAGAAAAGTTAACCCAGATGAGCCGGTTTGTCATGTAAGTCAATATGAAGCTGATGCTTTTGCAGCATGGAAAGGAAATCGTTTACCGACTGAAGCTGAATGGGAAGTTGTAGCTTCTTCATTGGAGATTGAAGGTAATTTTGTTGATGATAAAAAATTTCACACAGTTCCTTTAAAAGAGAACAATGCTTATGGATTAAAGCAGATGTTAGGAGATGTTTGGGAATGGACACGAAGTGCATACCTGCCGTATCCGGGTTACAAACCGCTTCCGGGGGCGTTAGGTGAATACAACGGAAAATTTATGTCGGGTCAAATGGTTTTACGCGGTGGATCATGTGCAACTTCAAAATCGCATATTAGAAAAACATACCGCAACTTTTTTCCTCCGCACTCAAGATGGCAATTTACGGGAATAAGATTAGCAAAGGATAATAAATAATCATGGTTGTTAAAACATTAGAAATTCCGCAGGAAGATTTGCTTACGGAAGTGATTGAAGGTTTAAGCAAACCGCAGAAGATGCTTCCAAGCAAACTATTTTACGATGAGAGAGGTTCACGCCTTTTCGATATGATTTGTCAACTTGAAGAGTACTATCCTACCAGGACAGAAACAAAAATTCTAAGCGAAAATATTGACGAAATCATTTCATACATTGGTGATAAATGTGTGCTTGTTGAGCTTGGAAGCGGAAGCAGTGTAAAAATAAAACTACTTCTTGATCACCTTAAAAATCTTGCTGCATATTTTCCAGTTGATATTTCTGCTGAACATCTCATTAAATCAACAAAATTGTTGCAGGATGAATATTCTGATCTGAATGTTTATCCTCTCGCAGCAGATTATACACGCTGGTTTTCTTTACCGGAAATAAATGAAGATTACAATTCCATTGATGCATTCTATCCCGGTTCGACAATCGGAAATTTCACACCTAAAGAAGCAAGAGAATTTTTGGGAAGAATTGCTGACATCTGCGGGAAAGGAAGCAGACTTTTAATCGGGGTCGATCTTCAAAAAGATGAAAATATATTAAACAAAGCTTACAATGACAGCGAAGGGATTACAGCAGAATTCAATCTGAATATTCTAAATCATATTAATAAACAACTTGGATCAAATTTTGATTTGTCAAAATTCAAACACCAGGCTTTTTATAATAAAAAAGAAGGCAGGATTGAAATGCACTTGATCAGTCTTGCACAGCAGATTGTAAAAATAAACGATCACGGTTTTTCTATCAGCAGGTATGAAACTATACTTACAGAATATTCCTATAAATATACAACCGAAGGCTTTGCTGAACTTGTAAAAGATATTTATGAGGTTGAAAAAGTCTGGATTGACAGGAACAAGCTTTTCAGCGTTCAGTTTTTAAGAGCGTTGTAAAAATTCTATTTAGTCACATTTCGACAAGCTCAATGTGACATTAATCCTTTTAACATTAGCCTGTCATCCTGAGCTTGTCGAAGGATGACTTTATTTCTCCTTCTTAATATTTGATAACTTCACTAATAAATCAAAGTCACGATTAATCAACGCTTCCTTCTTTTTTCTACTCCAACCTTTGACTTGTTTCTCAAATCTAATAGCATCATTTATATCCGTGAATCTTTCCGAAAAAACGAGTTTAACAGGTAACCTGCTGCTTGTATACCCTTTTATTAATCCTGACTGGTGTTCGTTGATTCTTTTTTCAAGATTATTTGTTACTCCAGTGTAATAACTGTTATCCGAACATTTTAATATGTAAACAAAATAATCTTTCATTTTATACTTTTCATATTTCGATAAACTCAGTGTGACATTTGTCATCCTAAGTCCTTCGATTTACTCACGACAAGCTCTGTCGAAGCCTGCCTGTTGGCAGACAGGGATAACGATTATTCAGCTGGCTGCATCCCGAAGTTAGCCCATTCCTCTTTCGATGGACCATAAGGACCAACTACTTTTAATCCTGCAAGTCTCATAACAACTATCAACTCACCCCTGTGATGAGTTTGATGCTTTACAAGCGAAGACAATGTTTTTCCGTTCTTCCACATTTCACCATACATATCGACTTCTTCTTCCAGCGAAGCATCATTCCAGTTTTTCTTAATTGCCTCAATCATATTATCTGAGACTTTTTTATACACATCACAAATTTCTTTGGCAGTTGTTGGAACAGGAGCTTCGTGATCTACTGCATCAAAACTTAATCCCGTTCTTTGAACCATCTCAGGAATTGTAACTGTTATATGCCAGGCAAGCCGTCCTGCAGTTCGGACGTTCTCATCAAATTTCTTGGTGAGAACTTCATCGGTAAGATTATTAAAAAGCTTTAGTGTTGTTTCCGATTCGTAATTCCAATCGGAAATGAAATCAGATATTTTGTGGTACATTTTTACCCCTGTTAATTAATAAATGTCAAGCTGAACCTACCTAACGGTAGGCAGGTTTTTTTCAGGATCTCTATTTTTAAACTCTTTTCCAACCTCCTAATAATACCATTTCGCATCTAATTCCTTAACTTCAGTTCTAGAATAAGCAATATCTAGAATTAGATCACATAGTTCTATGAATTTCTTTTTGTCATCTTTATTCTTAAATACTCGGAATTCATCAAATTTTATCAAACGTTCTTCATTTCCCAATTTTATTCTAAGTGAAAACTTTCTGCTCCAAACAATCGTTTCAATTAGTTCTGTAGTGTTTCCCTCCTCATACTGAGTTGTGTCTACTTCTGATAAATTAAAGAAGTCTATTTCCAGGATTTTATTTATAATTAAGTCTTGTTCTTCTTTTGTAAAACAAAATCGTGTGGTACCAACATCCCCTCTATAATAATTATCAAAAGTATTTATTTCACTTCTTGGTCCTGTATATACAGATTTTCTTAAATGAATTTTAATTAATTGTGGGTCTTCACTGGGTTTGAATAACGAACAAGCTGAAATAAATAATAAGAGTGAGAATGAAAATATTTTCATGGTTTCCCCTAATTCAAATTGTTTAAGATCTCCTTCAACTTCGAAAGATTTTCCTGCCAGTCTCTCTGCTTTGCTCTTTCCTTTTCAACAACTTCGGCAGGGGCGTTATTTACAAACTTTTCATTTGATAGTTTCTTTTCTATTCCGGTAAGAGAACCCTCGAGCCGTGAAATTTCTTTCTGCAGTCTTTGTCTTTCAACATCGAGATCAATTAATCCTTCAAGCGGAATATAAATTTCACAATCTTTTATAACAGATGAAGCACTGGCTTTTGGCTTCTCAAGTTTTTCATCAATCTTAAGTTCTTCAACTTTAGCAAGTTTTTTAATATAATCAACCTGGTAATCAGCCACAGCTTTTGTTTTTAGCAAAGCATTAACTTTTCTGGATGGCGGAATGTTCATCTCGCCGCGGATATTTCGTATTGCTGTTACAATATTCTGAACAGTTTCCATTTCTGCATCTGCTTCCGGTTTAATTAATTCTTTTTTCAGTTCGGGAAAATCTGAAACAGAAATGCTTTCTCCATCTTTCCTTTCCTTAATCAGTTGCCAGAGTTCCTCAGTAATAAACGGCATAAAAGGATGAACAAGCTTCAGCATCTCTTCAAAAATTGAAAGTGCTCTTGTTAAAACCGCTGATTTTATTTTTTCATCATCCGAGTAAAGCCTGTTTTTCATCATTTCAACGTACCAGTCGCAGTAATCATTCCACACAAATGAGTAAACCATCTTTACAGCATTATTAATTTCAAACTTGTTCATCGCGTTGTTAAAATCAGCAACCGTTTCATTGAAGCGGGAGATTATCCATTCATCAGCAAAATCGATATGAGTGTTCGTCAATTTTCCATCAACTTTGATCGTTTCACTGTTCATCAAAAGAAATCTTCCGGCGTTCCAAATTTTATTTGCAAAGTTTCTGCCGAGTTCACACTTATCTGTGCTGAATAAAACATCCTGGCCAAGCGGAGCTAAGTAGAGAACCGTAAACCTAAGCGCGTCCGCACCGTAATCTTTAATAACATCAAGAGGATCGGGAGAGTTGCCGAGCGACTTGCTCATTTTTCTTCCCTGCGTATCACGGATAACGCTTGTAAAGTAAACATCGCTGAAAGGAATATCTTTTCTAAAGTGCATTCCGGCCATTATCATTCTTGCAACCCAAAAGAAAATTATATCCGGTGCAGTAACAAGAATTGAAGTCGGGTAATAATATTTTCTTTCCTCTTCAGTTCTGAAAATTGCGTGCGCCCATATCCAGCTTGAAGCCCAGGTATCCAGCACATCACCATCCTGTGTATAATTCTCAATGTCTTTCGGCGGATGACCTTCGCAGTAAATTTCTTTTGTTTGTTTATGATACCAGACCGGAATTCTGTGTCCCCACCAAAGCTGGCGCGAGATGCACCAGTCTTTTATGTTTTCCATCCAGTGGAAATAAGTTTTCTCCCAGTGTTCGGGATGGAATTTTACTTTGCCTTCTTTCACAACATCAAGAGCTGGTTTTGCTAGCTCAGACATCTTCATAAACCATTGTTCGGAAAGATAAGGTTCAATCGGAACGCCGCCTCTTTCAGAGTAACCTACTTTATTCTGGTAGTCCTCTGTTTTTTCCATAAGATTATTTTTCTCAAACCACTCAACAACTTTCTTTCTCACTTCGTAACGATCCAAACCCTGAACCCAATCGGGAACATTGTTGTTCGTCGTTGCATCCGGGTTAAATATGTTTATGATTTCAAGCTTGTGCCGTTGACCCATATTGTAATCGTTCAAGTCGTGAGCGGGAGTAACTTTAACTGCACCGGTTCCAAATTCCATATCGACATAATCATCCGCAAAGATCGGGATTTCTCGATCAACTATCGGCAGGTTTACTTTTTTGCCAATCAGGTTTTTATATCTTTCATCATTCGGATTGACTGCAACACCTGTATCACCAAGCATTGTTTCGGGTCGTGTTGTTGCAACGACTAAATATTTGTCTGAACCAACAACCGGATAGCGGAAATACCAAAGCTTACCGTTAACTGTACGGTACAAAACTTCTTCATCGGAAATTGCGGAACGTGAGGCAGGATCCCAGTTAACCATCCTGTAGCCCCGGTATATTTTCCCTTCTTTGTAAAGATCGACAAAAGCTTTTATCACTTCGCGGTAGTAGTCGTCATCCATTGTGAAGCGTTCGCGACGCCAGTCGCAGCTAACGCCAAGTTTTTTTAGCTGCTGGATAATTATTCCGCCGTACTTATCTTTCCACTCTCGGCAGTGCTTTAAAAATTCTTCCCTGCCGATTTCGTGCTTGTCAATTCCTTTTTCTTTTAAGAATGCCGAAACCTTTGCTTCGGTTGCAATCGATGCGTGGTCTGTTCCCGGAACCCAGCAGGAGTTGTAGCCCTGCATTCTTTTCAAGCGGATGTAAACATCCTGAATTGTGTTATTGAGGATGTGTCCCATCGTAAGCATACCGGTAACGTTTGGCGGAGGAATGGCAATTGTAAACGGTTCTTTTTTCTTATCCGGTTCAGAGTAAAAAAGTTCGTTATCGAGCCAGTATTTGTACCATTTATCCTCTGTTTTTAAAGGATCATATGCTTTGGGGATTTTTGAAAATTTAGTCTCTGTCATCTGGTTTTGAGTTTAAATGAATTGCAAATATAAGGATTTTTTAGAATGAGGATTATGGCTATCCGAAATTGGATTTTTTTGAATTAACGAATATTTGATCTAACAATAATAACATTGGAATTGATTAATTAAACAACCAATTTGTGAATGTTTCGTGATTTTTCCATTTTAATTTTACTTTGCTAATTATTTCAAACAAAAAAACATTTCAAACGGAGATAAAATGAAGTTCACAAAATCTTTAACAGGTATCTTTTTATTTGTTGTTCTTTTTTCAGCTGCAGCAATTGCACAGGACAGCGGGGCGATAAAGAATGATATGAGCAAAAAGGAAATGATGGATAAGGAAAAAATGCACAGTGATAAGATGCAAAACGATATGAAATCCAACATCTGCACAAATATGGCAGGGCTTGCAATAAACGGGTTCGACGCTGTTTCATATTTTTCAGACGGCAAACCAGCGCTGGGGAAAAAGGATTTCACCTACGAATGGATGAACGCAAAGTGGCAGTTTGCAAACGAGGAACATTTGAAAATGTTCAAAGACAATCCTGAAAAGTATGCACCTCAGTTCGGTGGGTTTTGCGCTTATGCAGTAAGCAAAAACTCAACTGCTCCAGGCAACCCGACTGCCTGGCTGATTAAAGACAAAAAGCTTTATTTAAATGTTAACGGCGATGTGCAAAAACTTTTTAATGAAGATGTTGATGGAAATATCAAAAAAGCAGAGAAGAACTGGCAGTCAATGATGAGTGATGAAAAAATGATGGATGATAAGAAAATGATGAAAGATAAAATGGAAAAGAAGAACTAAAGACAAAACCCTGAATGCTGGTTTTTGGTTTTGAGAACTGATGACCAGCATTCTTTTCCTTCCCCTCTACCCACTTTATTTCTAATTGAACAATCAAACTAATATTTATACCCGTACGGTTATAAAACTCATTATATTATTATGTTTTATACCCGTACAGGATTATTTATTTGTTGTCTATTGATTTTATACCCGTAAAGGTATATTTTTTCGGAAAGAATAAAAAATCATACCCGGACAGGTATAATTATGAATAAAAATATAAACCCTATTGCTTCATTCGTAAAAGAGAAGAGAAAAAAATTAAAGCTCACACAGGTTGAGCTTGCAGAAAAAGCAGGTGTTGGTATCCGCTTCATTAGAGAACTTGAGCAGGGAAAAGAAACGCTTCAACTCAACAAAGTAAACCAGGTACTTAGGCTTTTCGGGCAGGAAGCTGGCCCGGTTAAAAAATCATTTACGGAATAATTATGAGAAAAGGAAAAGTTTTTTATAAAGATGAATTAGCTGGAACGATCTTCGAAGATTCAAACGGAATTTCATTTATTTATGATAAAGACTATCTGAAAACAGAAGAAGCAAAACCGGTGAGCCTGGCAATGCCTTTAAGGACAGAACCATATACAGATAAAAATATGCTGCCATTTTTTGACGGGATAATACCTGAAGGATGGCTGCTCGATATTGCAGAGAAAAACTGGAAGATCGATCCGCGTGACAGGATGGGTCTGCTGCTTGCTTTCTGCAGAGATACAATTGGAGCCGTCAGCGTTGTGGAGGAAAAAGAAAATGAATAAGTGTTTGTACTGCTACAACGAGCTCGAAAGTGGTGAAACAGATTTTCACTCAACCTGCAGCAAAAAGTTTTTTGGCTCACAAGTTCCCCCGCTTGTTGACCTTGATTTAAATGAGATTAAAAAACTCGCTGTTGAATCGCTTGGCAGAAGTGTTTCAGTAACAGGCGTGCAGCCGAAACTTTCACTGGATTTTAAAAAAGAAAAAGGCAAAGAAAGCAGGCTGACGATTGTTGGTTTGTGGGGAAAATTTATATTAAAGCCGCCATTTGAAGAATATCCTGAAATGCCTGAGCTGGAAGATCTGACTATGAAAATGTCAGGTGTGTTTAGTATTCCAACGGCTGGACACAGCCTGGTAAAATTAAAATCCGGCGAGATTGCTTATATAAGCAAAAGGTTTGACAGGATCAAAAACGAAAAGATTCATGTTGAAGATTTGGCTCAACTAACCGGCACATTGACAGAAAACAAGTACCGGGGATCAATTGAGAAAATCGGGAAGACAATATTAAAATTTTCAAGTTATCCCGGTATAGATGTGATAAGGTTGTTCGAGCTTACTTTATTTTCATTTATTACGGGCAATTCGGATATGCACTTAAAGAATTTTTCACTCATAAGAAATGAGGACGATGAAATAATGCTATCGCCTGCTTATGATCTTTTGCCAGCTAAAATTCTAATCTCAAAAGATAAAGAAGACTTAGCACTAACTCTAAACGGTAAAAAAAGTAATCTCAGGAAAAAAGATTTCGACCAGTTTGCAAATGGAATGGGTATAAATGAATCAGCATTAAAAAATACATATAGCAAATTCGTGAATACTTATCCAAGTTTGACAGAATTGATCAACAAAAGCTTTTTATCGGATGGGATGAAAGAGAAATATGTTGCATTATTGAATGAAAGACGAAAAATGATTTTAGGATAAGATCAATCCAACAGATTGCTTCGTCGTTACTCGGTTCCTCCTCGCAATGACATTGTGTAATCAGTCTTTAGCTAAATAAAGATAGTTTGGAATTTTAATCTGTATCCCATGTGCTTCACCCTCGAGATCGCTCCACTGATCGCCGACTGTCCCGATAATATCATATCCTTTTTGAGTAAGCTCAATTCGCTTTGCAGTTTTAAATTCACCGTTCCCAAGTTTTTTTTCATCACCGATTTGAGTAATGAGAGTATCAAAAACAGTATAGCCGGCAAACTTCAGGTTTTCATAAGTTGCTTCGTATTCAGGAAAATTTCTCCCAGTGAGAAAAATTATTTTTGCACCCTTTGAAAGGAGAAAATCGTAAAACTCTTTGACTTGCGGAAACGCAGGAGTTTTTGCTTCGGCATTCCACTCTTTATTCATTTTATATACGTAACCAAATCCCATTTTTTCAGCCAGACCAAAATTGTTAAGAGCTGTTTCGTCAATGTCAAAAATCACAACTGAATTATTTTTTATTTCAACCTTACTGAATTTTTCTTTTGATTCATTAATAACCTTAGTTAATTCTTTATCGAACTTTCCTGAGGTGTAATATTCCTTCACTTTTTCACGGGCTATTGTGAGGTTTACTATTTCTTCATTACAACATCCGTTGAGAAATAAAATCAACAATACAACAGGAATAAAAAATATTTTTTTCATTGCTTTTTCCCAAAGAAAAATAATAACGGCCTTTCAAGTCTGTCAGCCCAGGCAGATTCGTTATGCTCAGCACTTGAAGCATAGTAATAATCCAGGTCAGTTCCGATTAAGTAACCCAGCTTCGTCAATTTGCAGAACATTTTCTGTCCACGGATTAAACCGTCTTCACCGTGATCAATATAAAATTTTATCGGTTTTTTAGAACCGGAATATTCTTCAATGGTTGTAAAAATCTTTTCATCATTGTAATAAAATGAACTGGACATACAGCCAGCCATTGAAAAAACTTCCGGATGTTTCCATGCAGCCAGGAATGAAACTAATCCTCCCATAGAGGAACCCATAATTGCAGTGTTTGCCCTGTCCGGCAAAGTACGATAAACTGAATCTATAAAAGGTTTGACTTCTTCTGTTAAAAATTTCAAATATAGATTTCCTTTTTCTGTATCACTATACTCTTCAAGCCTGTCGTCCGAGTTATAAATTCCCACAACAATTATTTCTTTCATCAATCCGGCTTTAACAAGTTTTACAACAGTTTCATCGACACGCCAGTCTTTCCCGGCATAAGATGATTTTGGATCAAAAAGATTCTGTCCATCCTGCATATACAGAACCGGGTACCTTTTTTCAGCATTCTTCAATCTTTTGTATTTCGGAGGCAGCCAGACTATCATCGTTCTTTCAGAATCAAGAAACCTTGAATAAATATTCTCGTGCATCTCAACAGTGCCTACAATTTCGTCCTTGCCGACATTCTTTTTCTTCTTCATTTTGTGAATTCGACTACCGGATTTTTCCGTAAGTTCTTCTTCCATAATTGAGGCAACTCTTTCAATTTTATCAAAACAATTTTGTGAAGATAAATATTTCCGGTCTAAATGAGAAAATAATTTCTGTTTACTACACTTTGAGTTGCATCACTTTCCAGCATTTTATCCTTGTCATTCTTTTATAAATACTTAAACTTGTATCAATCAAGATATAAAATCAGGATAAGTACAAATGGAAGAACATATTGTAAAAATTTTAAGTGCAGAATTTATCACTCACGATGTAAGAAGATTTAAAGTTGAAAAACCAGGAGATTATTCATTCACTCCCGGACAGGCAACTGAAGTTTCATTAAACAATTCCAATCTAAAAGTTGAAAAAAGACCATTCACATTTACAGGTTTGGTTGACGATCCGAATCTTGAATTCACGATAAAAATTTATTCTGTTCACAACGGAGTTACCAAAGTACTTGGGGAACTAAAAGAAGGCGATGAAATTATCCTACACGATGTTTGGGGCGCAATACATTACAACGGACCAGGAATCTTCTTTGCAGGAGGGGCCGGGGTTACTCCTTTCATTGCAATTTTTCGGCAGTTATATAAAGATAAAAAGATAGACGGGAATAAATTATTCTTTTCGAATAAAACCGAAGCTGATATTATTTTGAAAGACGAATTTGAAAAAATGCTGGGTGAAAATTTTTACAATACAATTACCAGGGAAGAATCTTCAAAATATGATCACAGAAGAATTGATGAAGAATTTATAAAAGAAAAAGTGAAGGATTTTAATCAGAATTTTTATATCTGCGGACCTGATAATTTTGTGATGGATATAAAAAAGGCTTTAAAAAAGTTAGGCGCAAATCCTGAAGCTATTGTAATAGAAACCTGATTTTTACAGTCACTTACCCCAAATCCTCTTTACAACCAAAACTTGCTGAAACAGGACTAAATTTTTATTTAGCCTATTGTGATTAAACCGACTTTTCCTTAAAAATCTGCTAAAATGATGGATTATTGTCCTGATTTTATTGATTTTAAACCACGTGTTTTTTCAATATTTATTCACACGGAGAGAATTTATGGCGTTAATCAGACCTTTCACAGCTCTAAGGCCTTCAAAAGAAAATGCTTCTAAAGTTGCAAGCGTTCCCTACGATGTTGTTAACAGGCGGGAAGCAAAAGAATCTGCCGGAAATAATATGTTAAATTATTTAAGAGTTACGCGATCTGAAATTGAATTGCCTGATGACATTGGCGCATATTCAAAAGAAGTTTATCAAAAAGCAAAAGCAAATTTAGAAAGACTTATTAAAGAAGCTCCATTAAGAAATGATGACAAACCTTCATTCTATCTCTACCGGCTAATTATGGATGGCAGATCGCAGACTGGAATTTGTGCAACTTTTTCAGTTGATGATTATGATAACGATGTAATTCTGAAACACGAAAAAACAAGAAAAGTTAAAGAAGATGACAGGACAAATCATATTGTAACAACCAAAGCACAAACCGGAATCGTTTTCCTTACTTATAGAAGTGTTAAATCTGTTAATGAAATTGTTGATAAAACAATTAAAGAAGAAAAACCGGAATATGATTTTACAGCACCGGATGGAATTCAGCATACGGTCTGGATTTTACCTGAAAATTACAATCAATTAATTATTGATGATTTTAAGAAGATTAAAAATCTCTACATTGCCGATGGACATCACCGCGCAAAAAGTGCAAGTCGGGCTTGTGAAGAAATGAAGAAGGCAAATCCAAATCATAAAGGAGATGAAGAATATAATTATTTTGTTTCTGTTCTTTTCCCGGCAGATCAATTAAAAATACTCCCTTACAACCGGGTTGTGATTGACCTGAACGGAATAAGCAAAGAAGATTTTCTGGAAAAGATAAAAGAAAATTTCGATACGGAAAAAACAAATTCCAAAGAGCCAAATAAAAAAAGGTTTTTTTGTATGTATCTTGATAAAGAATGGTATTTACTCAAGCCGAAAGAATCGGTAATTATAAAAGCAGATTCTGCAAAATCGGTCGGTGAGAAACTTGATGTAAGCATACTTCAAAATTATTTACTAAATCCTGTTTTGGGAATTGACGATCCGAGGACAAATGACAGGATAGATTTTATCGGTGGAATTAGAGGCACAAAAGAGCTTGAAAAACTGGTTAACAGTGGAAAAGCCATGGTTGCATTTTCACTTTATCCGGTTTCGGTCGACGACCTGATGAACATATCAGATGCAGGTGAAGTGATGCCGCCTAAATCAACATGGTTCGAACCAAAATTACGTGATGGATTATTAACACATTTAATTTAAATAGAAAAACTCAATCTAAAGGAAATGAATATGGAAAAGAGAATTTATAATTTTAGTGCAGGCCCTGCTATAATGCCGGAAGATGTTCTGCTTGAAGCACAAAAAGAGTTATTTACTTTGCCGGGAGTCGGAATGTCCATCCTGGAAATTAGTCACCGTTCAAAAACTTTTGATGCAATAATTGCAGATGCAAAAGATGGATTAAAAAAATTATTAGACATTCCGGACAACTATTCTATATTATTTTTACAGGGTGGTGCAAGCCTCCAGTTTTCAATGGTGCCGTTGAATCTTATGCCTCCTGGAAATAAGGCAGATTATATTTCAACAGGTAGCTGGTCAAAAAAAGCAATAAAAGAAGCGAAACGAGTTGGAGCAGTTAACATTGCAGCTTCAACAGAAGAAGTTGAGGGAGATAAAAAGTATTTCAAAAGAATCCCTAAGCAAAGTGAATTAAAACTCGATCCCGATGCATCTTATGTTCACTATACATCTAACAATACTATTTTCGGTACCCAATTTCATACAGAACCGCAAGTTGGAAATGTTCCATTGGTTTGTGATGCATCGTCAGACATTCTTCACAAAAAAATTGATGTTAAAAAATATGCAATGATTTATGCCGGCGCACAAAAAAATATCGGGCCTTCCGGCGTAACCCTGGTAATTATCAGAAATGATATGCTTGAAAGAAGCAGCGATTCGCTTCATACAATGTTGAATTATAAAACGCATACTGAGAATGATTCCCTATACAATACTCCGAATACATTCGGGATTTATATAATTAAACTTGTTACAAAATGGCTGCTTAATATGGGCGGACTCGATAAAATGTATGAGACAAACAAGAAGAAAGCCGAATTGCTTTACAAATGTATTGACGAGAGTGGCGGCTATTATATAGGACATGCAGAAAAAGAAAGCCGTTCATTAATGAATATTACATTCAATCTCTCAAATGCTGATCTTGAGAAAAAACTTATTGATGAGGCTACAAAAGCAGGCTTCAGTGGAGTAAAAGGGCACAGATCAGTTGGCGGTTTGCGTGCTTCAATTTACAATGCCTTCCCGCTGAAAGGTGTTGAATATCTTGTTTCATTTATGAAGGATTTCCAGAAGAATAACGGATAATTAAGTTTCCTTTTCCTTTCCCTCTTCTTCCCCGGAAGAGGGAAATAGATAACAATTGAAAGGTTAAAATGAAAAAGTTTTTATTTGTATTGTTCTTAAGTTTCATTGTTTTATCCTGTGGCAAAAAAGAAGAAGTAAAACTTGACGCCTTCAGTCCCGAGGCATTTGCATATGATATCGGTGATAGCTGGGAAGTTAATTCAACGGTCAGGATAAAAGGATTTGAACAAACCAAAGAGGAAAACTCAGGACTTTATAAAGTTTCCATTTCTTATTTTGCAGATTTAATTACTCCCTCTGACAGTACAATAAAAAAAGTTTATGAAGATACTATACACAAATCTGATTCAGAAAGGATTGTTGACATTGCACTTGAAACTCAATTCGATCTGGATTCAACATACAACGCAGGTAATTATAAAATAATGTACCATGTTAATGATAATAATTCCGGGGATACACTACTCGCTTTGGTAAGATTTAAATTAGGAGAATAAAAATAGTACTCTGACTAAATTAATATCGTAAATAAAATCTTGCCCTCTGCAATATATTCAACCGAAACTTCCCCATTGTGAAGATTAATTATAGATTTTACAAATGATAATCCTAACCCAACCCCACCAAGGTTACTGTTTCTTGATGATTCCAACCTGTAAAACCTGTCGAAGAGTCTGTTTAAAGATTCGGGTGATATATATTCACAAAAATTTGAAAAGGTAATTCTTGTTTTCTGATTCTGTTCTGATACAAAATCAATGTTTATATCTGAATTTACGTTACCATATTTAACAGCATTTTCTAACAGGTTAATAAAAACCTGTTTTAACAAATCGGGGTCCGCATTTATCAAATTTTCATCTTTATCATTTTCCTCATAAATTACTTTCATATTTTTATCATCAATTGCAGTTTGGAATTGTTTTATAGATTCCCGGATAAGTGATAACACTGATACCTTTTGCTTATTCAGCTGGACAACTGAATTATCTATTTTTGATATATAAAAAAGACGATTTATTATATTGATTAGTTTCAGGGTTTCTTCATAATTACTTTTTAACACCTCCCTGTATGTTTCTGGTGTTTTTTCTGATTTAAGTGCTAATTCGATTTCGCCCCGCAGAATGGTTAACGGTGTTTTCAATTCGTGAGAAGCAGAGATAGAAAACTGGTCCATATATTCAATTGATGTCCTTATTCTTCGAATCATATTATTCATTGTTTTGACCAGCCGTCCATATTCATCATCAAATTCTTCACCCTCAACTATTTCACTAAGATTTTGCGTGGTTATCTCATCTGTCTTTTTAATAATCTTATCAATCCTTGAAAGGGATCTGTGAGAAATTATCGCTCCTCCGATAATTGAAAGGAATAAAAATAAAGGAGTAATAAAAATATAAAGATCAATAAGCCTGTCGAGCATTTTGTTAATGAGAACAACGGGGAAAGCTACTATTATCCTGTATTTGCTTTTATCAAGACTAACTGCTCTTATCGGATGGTCGGAAAGTTCCGAATCAACAAAACTATAAAGCCCGACTTCTTCAACACCTGTTTCAGGTAAAATCATTTTTTTATTCTGAAGATTTGCCGTTAGAAAGACAACCTTACCATTCAAACTTACCTGCACAAATGTGTTATTGGGATTTAGTGTAACAGCTTCGAAAATTAAATCATAAACTAGTTCATCCGTTGAGGAGTAAACAGAGTCGGGCTTAAAATTGTTTAAATCAATTTTACTTTCGGACACCATATGAAATATTGTTTGGGCCTGCTTTGTTAATGATACATCTAGTTCCTTATATAATGCCTGTTTAAGAAATACGTAAAGTAAAAATCCCATAACAAATTCCAGGAGAAGAAATATTACTGTATACCACAATGTTGTTTTAAATCGCGTGGTTTTTATGTAGTTCGAAAAATTAAATTTCATTCTATTTAATAAATGATTGAAAGGCAGGAACTTCTATTGATCTTTTATTATATACCCGACACCTCTAATTGTTTTAATAATGGGTTGATCAAATCCTTTATCTATTTTGTTACGCAATTTATTGATATAAACGTCGATAACATTTGTATCAGAATCAAAATGGTAATCATAAACATGTTCTGAAATCATAGTTCTGGATATTACCCTATTTTTATTCCTTAGAAGATATTCAAGAATAGAGTATTCTTTCGGGGTTAATTGAATAACTGTTTTATCCCGGGTTACCACATGAGTTTGTGTATCAAGGGAAAGGTCAAGAATTTTGAGGATAATATTTTTATCCGGGGCTCCTCTTCGAAGCAAAGCTCTTACCCTGGCTAATAATTCTTCAAAGGCAAAGGGTTTTGCTAAATAATCATCAGCACCGGAATCAAGTCCCTGAACTTTGTCCGATATTGTATCTTTTGCAGTAAGAAATAAAACCGGAGTAGATATCTTTTCCGTTCTGATTTCTTTAAGTATGGAGAACCCATCTTTAAATGGAAGCATAACATCAAGTATTATTATATCGTGCTCGCAGGTAAGTGCAAGCCGCAAGCCGCTTTTCCCATCAAATGCTATGTCCACAGAATAATATTCTTCCTCTAGACCTTTTTTAATAAATGAAGCAACCTTCTTTTCGTCTTCAACTAATAAAACTCTCATAGTTAAAAATTAACAATAAAAAAGGAGAGTTACTTACTCTCCTTTTGATTACAAGGGGCTATCTTATTATGCCTAAACGAGTTTATTACTTTTTCTCTTTTTGTTTATTGGCATTCTCCTTTAATTTGTTTTTGGTAACTGATTTATTGTAATATTTTTTATGGTGTTCTGGTTTCCATTCCGTTTGCTTTATTTGTTTGTCATTTTGATTTACCTGAACTGTTTTTAACTTATTATTTATTCCTTTGAATTTGGCTACCCCAGCTTTACCCGAAGTGTTTGTTTTAGATTCAATTGTTTTACTACCGGCTATTTGAATTTTCTTTGTCTGGTGTGTTTCCTTCGGTTTATTGATTTCTTTTTTGACAGTTTTATCCTGGGTCTTCGTTTCCTTACTCTGAGCGTATGAGGTACAAAAAACTGAAAACAATGCAAAAGTGATTGCTGCTGTTAGAACAAATATTCTGGACTTCATTTTTTCTCCTTGAACAATTAGGTTTATAAAAATTTTGTTCTTTAATTTTCGTGAAAATGTTAATTCAACTTAGAATACTTAAATTAATAAAAGATGAATTTCAGATTAATAAAAATTAATCTTTCAAAGATTTGTTTAAAATCTTGAGTACCTGTCACTGAAACCCTGTCCAAAAAAAGATATTGTTTTAATATCTAATTCCCGTGCTTTATCAAAGTCGTTTTTTGCCCCTTTTAGGTCACCAAGATCAGCTTTTATCGTACCCCGGTTAAAATAGGCAGGAGAATAAATTGGGAATATATTAATAGCTTTACTAAACTCTCTTAATGCTTCTTCAATATTGCCGTTATCTGCATTTCGGGTTCCTTTTATATTGTGATAACGTGCAAGGATTTCATCTATTTCTATCCGATCTGTCTGGCTGGTTGAGGACCTGATAAAATATTCCATATATGTTCTCCGAATTAATATGAAAGTGAATGTATTTATTTAGTTAATTCTGAATGCAAAATATGGAAAGGATATTAAGACAGGATTAAAATTTTATTAAAAAATATTAATCAAATAAGATTTTTGAGTGTGGTAGTATTTTATTTAGGGAAAATATAAATTGCACAAAATAGAAAGTTTCTGAAAAATTATTCTTCGCCGAAATAATTTTCGGGAATAGGTTTCCTGCCTGCAAAACCTGAATCAGGACCATGATAATATAGAATATTATCCTCATCGCTTTTCCAGCAAAGGAGTACTTCTTTGCCTTCGATTATTGCTGGAAAATCTACTAACCCAATTGAGAAGTTCCAATCTTTAAAATAACATCCAATCTCTTCAAGCTCAGACATAAACCCCTCAATATCGCTGGCAAACTTTTTTATTTGTGAATTATTTTCTACTTCGCCATTAACTTCATCTGCAATCAATCTCATTTCACGACTGGTTGTTAAAATATCTTTTACAATTTTTTTTACCAGAGGAAGTGTATTCCGGGCTTCTGTGGGTGTGAAATATTTAGTATCTGTTGTCATCCTTTATCTGCTTTTTTATCTACTTTAAACTAAATACAAATTAACCATAAACAAAGTTCTTAAATTTTATATGAAAATATCAGAAACCATTTTGAGAAAGTTATATCTAATGAAGTATTAAACTATCAAATCTTCTTAAAAAACAGGAGAAAATATTGTGATCCGGGAAAATGACCTACAGGATTCTCTTAAATCAAGTTTTAACTATCCTGAATATAAAAGCAGGATGGAAAATGAATTGAACACTTTCGATCTGGAATCAGCGGATGCATCTACAATCGAAAGAAATGGTGCCAGGAAAATAAATCTTGCAAGGATGAATCGACTCGAAAAACAATATCAACCTGAAAATAAATCGGTAGAAACAATAATAAATATTAAAGTAAAATTATTATGGGTAGTGATTTCGGAAACCTGGTGCGGCGATTCAGCACAAAGTTTGCCGGTTATAGCCAAACTTGTTTCGATGAATCCGATGTTTGAACTCAAAATAACTTTAAGAGATAAAAATCCGGAACTAATGAATGAATATTTAACCAATGGGAAAAGAAGCATCCCGAAACTAATTATTTTTGATGAAACTTATAGTGAACTGGTTACATGGGGACCAAGACCAACCTCTGCACAAAATCTTATGACTGAAATGTTAAATGAAAATATTGATAAATCAGAACGACTGAAAAGACTGCATTTATGGTATGCAAAAAATAAAGGTGCTGAAGTGGAAGAAGAACTTATAATGATGCTTAGTAAGTCTCTGATTCCTGAGTTAAATCTAACTTCCTGAAATCCTCCTGTTTAATAGATCATATTGTCAAACAATTGACTTGGATCAATTATTATTATAAAGAAACAGGTATGCAACTCTTTGTCTTAAATGTTGTTAAATTTGTAGCGTAAAATTCGTATATAATAATAGTATAAAGGGGAAAATTATGAAAAGATGGTTATGTCTTTTAATTGTCTCATTTTTCTTTCTCTCCATTCAATCATTCTCACAATCGCCTGTTGTTCAATCGGTTATTAACAAAGCAAATATTGATTCGCTGATTTACAGGGTTAAGGAGCTATCCGGAGAAATACCTACAGTAATTGGGGGGACACCATATACTATTGTTTCAAGGAACAAATATCAACCAAGCAATGATATGGCGGCAAATTATATTCAAGAAAAATTGGAAAGTTATGGATTGACAGTTTACGACCAGTGGTTTAGTGGAACAGGCAGAAATGTTTATGGAGTTCAGTTAGGAACTTTATACCCAAATCAAAAATATATAATTTGCGCCCATTATGATGATATGCCATCTGGTACAACAGCGCCAGGTGCCGATGATAATGGAAGTGGTACCGCCGCTGTTCTTGAAGCTGCCAGAATTTTTACTCAATATGAATCTGATTACACAATCATTTATGCTTTGTGGGATGAAGAAGAACAAGGCCTTGTTGGTAGTGCTTATTATGCATTGCAAGCGTACAACAATGGAGATTCAATTAAAGGGGTAATTAATATGGATATGATTGCATATGATTCCAACAATGACAACATAGCTGAGATTCATACAAAGTCTGTTGCTAATTCTAATGATCTTGCTAACCAGATGGTTTATATAAATAGCACATACGCTATTGGGGCAAGTTTAAATATTATGAACCCGGGAACAACAGCAAGTGATCATGCTTCATTCTGGAATAGAGGCTACGGCGCTATTTTATTAATTGAAAGTTATTTTGGTGGAGATTTCAATGCATACTATCATTCAGTTAACGATTTGCTAATCCATTACAACCAGCCATATTATTTAAAACTTAGCAAACTTGCTTTTGCTACTGTTGCTACACTTGCTAATTTTAATGAAATTATTCCGGTAGAATTAGCTTCATTTTCTGCATCCTTGAATGATAAAATTGTTAATATTAAATGGACTACAGCAAGCGAATTAAACAACAAGGGGTTTGAAATTGAACGAGCAATAGGCTTTAACAATTTTTCTGAAATTGGATTCATAGAGGGAAGCGGGACAACATCGGAACAACAATTTTATCAATTCCGGGACAATATTGATTTATTAGGTACATATACAATTCACTACCGGTTAAAACAAATTGACTTTGATGGAACGATTAAATACAGCCAGGTAATAAATGTAAAGTTTGATGTGCCGAATGAATTTGTACTCGATCAAAACTATCCAAATCCATTTAACCCATCCACACAGATTTCATTTAAGATTGAAAAAGACTCATACACAACATTGAAGATTTATGATTTTCTTGGAAGAGAAGTAAATACTTTAGTAAATGAATTCAAAACAGCCGGGACATATAATGTCACATTCGATGCTTCTTCACTCTCAAATGGAACTTACTTTTACACACTTTCTTCTGAAAGTTTTAGGGAAACTAAAAAAATGATACTATTAAAATAATTTTACTTTTTGTGAAAATAATTAAAAGGCTCCCTTTGGAGCCTTTTTTAGTTATTATTTACCAAATACCTTTTTATTTTCTGTGTGGTTGTTTTTTCAAACTCACTTTCTCTAACATAAAACTTTTTAATCTGTTTGTAAGAGGACAATTCTATGTTCACTTCCTTAATAATTTCCGATATTTTTTCATTAATCAATTCAGGTGTAATGCCAACAAAGTTTTTTTCTGAATATTCTATAAAAGCTTCAGCATCAATAACAATTTTAACTGCAATAATTTCATTGTGCTTCTCATTCTTTTCACCATAAACTAAAGACTCAATCACAAAAGGATGCCTGTTTAGAATATCTTCTATTTCTTCTGGGAAAACATTCTTTCCATTATTTGCTATGATAACATTCTTTTTTCTTCCACTTATATGAAGAAAACCATCGCCATCAAAATATCCTAAGTCACCTGTTTTGAACCATCCATCAATAAATGAATCATCTGTTAATTTTTGATTCTTATAATAGCCGGGCATTACATTTTCACCCTTAACAAGAATTTCACCTATTCCTTCTTCGTCCGGTTCATTTATTTTTATTTGGACCCCAGGTAAAGTCAGTCCGGCTGAATTATCTTTAAAATTAGTCAGCTTGTTTAAGGTAATTATTGGAGCAGTTTCAGTGAGACCATATCCCTGAATAAAACCAAAACCAAAATCCCTGAGACCCTTTGCAACCTTGGGATCAGGCGCAGCACCACCGGCAATAAATAATCTGATGGATCCTCCAAAACGATTATGAAGCTCTTTAAATACTTTTCTTTTTGCACCTTTCAAGCCAATGTTTTCAACGAGGTTCGTTATCTTAATAAGTGATGGAACTATTTTAGATTTTAATTTATCTTCCTCAATCGATTTATAAATTCTTTTAAACATTTTATCATATAATAACGGCACACCAAGAAGTATTGTGGCTTTTACTTTTTTAAGATCTTCAACTACCGTTCTCAATGACCTGGCATAGTGAACAGATCCGCCTGCATAAAGTGGACATAAGAAACCGCAGGTACATTCATAGCTGTGATGCATTGGAAGAACCGAGAGGAAACGATCGTCTGATCTTATTTCTATCATACTTGTCATCGCCATTAGATTAGCAGCAAGATTTTTCTGGCTTAGCATTACTCCTTTTGCTCTGCCGAGTGACCCTGACGTAAAAATAACTTCCGCATAATCGTCAGGATCAATTTGTGGAAGTTGAGTAACAACACTTTTTTGATCTTTTATAATTGCCGTCATAGAATAAAAACCATCTCTATCAACAAGAATATCCATGCCGATATAATATTTTAAATGAAGTAACGAAACTTTCTTTTCTGCGAATAGCTGTTCAAATGTTTCTGAAAATACAACTGCTTTTGAATCAGATTCATGTATTATATTCAGGATTTCATTCTGGTTCAGATTTCTATCGATTGGCACAATTACAAGGTTAAAACACATTGCGCATAAATATGTAATCCCCCATTGAACACGGTTATCCCCAATTACTGCAATATGGTCTCTCTCCTCTATTCCAAGTTTAAATAAAGCCTTCCCAAACTTTATTACTTCTTCATAAAGTTCAACATAAGTTACTTTAGAGATTGAATAGCTTGCAAGATCCTCCAGAGCAATTTTATCTTTATACTTTTTTGCAGAGCTTAAAACAAGATCCTGGATAGATGATATGTGAGGAACCTTGTACAAAGGTAAATCTGGGTTCATTATTTCCCCTTAAATTGATTAAACAAACATAACCAATCTCCCCCCTATTCTAAATCTGAATATTATAAAACTTAATTATTATTCATAACTTTATTCTTAAATTTTCTAGAGCAAATGTCTGATAATCAAACCGACTTAAATTTCCGTAAAATATTTATATTCTGGCTTCCTCTTGCTGCTACCTGGTTAATGATGTCTGTTGAAGGACCTTTCCTTGCATCGTTAATTGCAAGATTACCAGGACCAAAATTTAATCTTGCTGCATATGGAGTTGCTTATTCATTCGCCTTAATAATCGAAGCGCCGGTTATTATGATAATGAGTGCTTCAACTGCTCTTGTAAAAGGAAATACTTCATTTAAAAAGCTCAGGAATTTTACTTTTTCATTAAGCATTTCAATTACCATCCTGATGTTGATTTTTGTTATTCCTGATATTTTCTACTTTGTTACCTCAGATCTGATAAATCTGCCTGATAATGTTTCCAGGTTGACGCACATTGCAACATTAATTCTTTTACCCTGGCCCGGAGCTATCGGGTACCGGAGATTTTACCAGGGAGTTTTAATTAGAAATAACCTGACAAGAAGAGTTGCCTATGGAACCATTATAAGATTATCATCTATGGCATTAACAGCCACACTACTTTTTATTCTATCAAATGTTGAAGGAGTAATTGTCGGTGCGGCAGCACTAACTTCCGGAGTAGTAATGGAAGCTATAGCCAGCCGGTTTATGGTAGCAGATGTGCTTCAAAAAATAAAGCTGTTAAATTATGAAGATAGTCTTACATTGAAGGAAATTTTTTATTTCTACTATCCACTCGCATTAACATCATTAATTGGTCTGGGAGTCCAGCCACTTGTTATCTTTTTTGTTGGACAAAGCAAGATGGCAATAGAATCATTGGCTGTTCTACCTGTGGTTACCTCTTTCGTATTCATTTTCAGAGCAATGGGACTTTCCTATCAGGAAGTAGTGATTGCATTAATGAGTATAAATAAAAGAAACTACACACAGATAAAAAACTTTTCACTCATACTTGCATTATCACTTACTTTTGTACTTGTAACAATTGCCTTTTCTCCTTTATCGCAGATCTGGTTTAAAGATGTTTCAGGTCTTTCAGCATCTTTATCAGATTTTGCCAAAATGCCGTTAATGATTATGGCAATATTCCCGGCACTTACAGTTCTAATTAACATACAAAGAGGAGTTTTAGTGAATGAAAATTTCACAAAACCAATTACCCTGGGAACTGTTTTTGAATTTTTATTTATCGTGATTTCAATTTTGATCATGATAAAATATTTCTCATTCGTTGGTGCAATTGCTGCAACAACAGCGTTTGTAATAGGAAGACTGGCAGCTAACACTTACTTGGGTTATTCTATTAACAAACTGGATAAGAAAAGAAGTAATATTTAAAAACCTCACAAAGGAAAGTAATATGTCATTGCTAAGCTTTCCACACCGGGATTCAACTTTCCCAGGCTTGCATTTGATACATGATAAAAACTTATCCCGACTCTAAAACCACTTTCGAATTTTATAGTAAATTCTATTCCAGATCTGAACTCAAGAAAAGAATGAAGATCTTTACTTTTATGTTTAAAATAAATACTTGGAGCAAAGCTGGGAGTAAATATCAAAAAGTTATTGATAGCTAAATTTTTATATACTCCTGCATAAAGATTAACTGCTCCATCAGTATTTGTCATAATGCCAACAAATGGCTTAAAAATCCATTCGACATTATTCATTCTAAAATCGATTCTGCCTTCAAGTGATGGTTTATCTTCCTGAAGCACATCAAAAATTGCCGTTGAAACCGAGAGATAATTTTTTCGTTTTATCGTTTGAGAAAAAGACATCAAATGTGTAAAGAAAATTAGGATGCTAATTAAGTGTAGCGGTTTAAGCATCAGTTTTTTTGATTAAAATTTTCAGACTGGTTGAATTTTAGGAAGGAAAATAAATTTTAAAAAAAATCCGTGCGGTGATATGCCGCACGGATGAAATCTGAAATATTACTATTACAAAATTAGAAACCTAAAGTAATAGCAAATATATGACTACCGTCAAAGTATTTTGTATCTCTGAAAGCGTAGTCTATCTTAATACCGAATCCCTGTATATCATAATTGATTCCTGCACCGGCAGTGAACCCATAAATGTAATTATCAGATTCCTGGGTAGCGAACTGATAACCTGCTCTTACAAAGAACATATTATTGTATCCATATTCTGCACCCAGTTTACTCTCGTCGCCTGAGAAGTTGTTGTTCTGATAAACACCGCTGAACTGCAATGAATTGATCTCATCTAATACTGGTTTATAACCAACCGCTAATTGGAAATTAGATGGCATTTCAAAAGGAGCCGCATCAACTTTATAATACTGAGGAGGTCGATTGAGGTTCGATACAGTTGCTTGAGTAAGAAGACCGGTACCTGAATAAGTCATTTGAGGACCGATATTCTTCAAAACAACCCCAAGACTTAATCCATTTAAGTCAGCGAGATCACTGTAAATCACACCAACGTCAAAAGCAACTCCACTAGCAGAAACATCACCAAGTGTTTCACTAATAAAATTACTCGTTAAACCGACAGAGATTCTATCTGTTAATTGTCGTGAAAAACTTACTCCTGCAATAAGCATTTGAGGAGAATAAGTAGCTCCTGTACCATCCGGGTTTAATGTTGTTGTTACAGGAATATCACCAACTGATAAAGCTTTAATACTTAACGAAAGTGCTCCGAATCCTTCAAAATTCGCAGCAACAGCACCGTATTCTACGCCAATATCAGCAATGTATGACATATGTGAAAACAATACTTGTGAAGAATTTTCCATCCTTGCAACACCTGCTGGATTCCAGAATAATGATTCTAATCCATAAGATGTGGCGATATTTGCTTCACCCATAGCGATTCCACGAGGTCCAACCGGGATAAGCAGCTCTGCTGCACCACCCGTACCAGTTCTATTTCCACCTCCGGCATATGCAACATCAAGCATAAGCAGGAGGGTAAAAACTACCGTTAATAAGTTTACTATTTTTTTCATTTTTACTCCTATTAAACTTGATTTCAATTTAGAATCTATCCAGTATCTGTTGTTCCTGAATTATTGCCACTTTGAGAATTTTGGTCGCGCCAATTTCGGGCATATCAATATAAGCGATATATAAACCGCTCGCGACAGGCAATCCGTTTTGATTGGCAAGATCCCATCTTTGGAATTGATCCTGGCTATTCTTTTCAATGGTTTTTACAAGAACGCCAGCCAGGTTAAAGATTCTAATTGTTGCCTTAGTTGGTATATGACTAAAGGTTACAAACCTGTTATATTTATTTAACTCTTCTGAGTTAACACCATAATATGGATTTGGAAATACATTAATCTGGCTCACTTGATCTTTAGCTAAGTTATTAGAATATGCGGTTGCAGTAGAATTAAAAGTATAACTGTCTGTTACCAAAACAGCGTAATTAGGAACAATTGTCATTGTCCAATCTGCTTCAAGATAAGGATGAGAACCTCTGGCACTTGGGCCCAATGCATATAATACGTCATTAAAAGTTCCATCTTTTCCAGCAACACTTGGATCACCATAATAATTAGGATCATATGGCGTATTATTCATAAAGATATACTCTCTGCCCCCAGTTTCGGCAAATGCGGTACCATCCCAACCCATATCCCATTGCAAGTTTGCACTACCGGCATTTGCGTCTTCTACAAAACAGGCATTTATTTGAACAGGGTTATTTGGATCAGAAACGTTCCAAACAGTAAAAGGCATCCATCCAACACCGTGATAATTATATCCATCACTTCTCCAATATACCGCTCCCTGAGACCAACCATTTGCTTCCGAAGGTGTGTTCGGACCACTTGTCCATTTCATTTCTACAGGATAGTATTCAGAAGCCGGTAAATCACTTCCAAAAAAGTTTTTTCCAACTCCCAAACCACCAAAAAATGACTCCAGGCCAAAATCTGTTCCTGAAACCCAACGTGTTCCTGTAGTTGAGTAGGAGTTAACAGCTTCTGGTGGTCCCGCAACAACTAAATACATTCCATCTACAACCGGGTAATAATTAACGGAATCAATTGCCCCGGTGCCATCACCAGATAAATTTTCACTGGAATATACTGTTTGATTTTTGGTAACATCGAATAATTCCCACTGGGAAGCAACAGCAAATTCACTTGAATCATCAGGATTTGAAAATCTGACCATATAATTATCGCCAGTCAAAACATTTGGATCCACAACAACAGGAGAAACGATACCATCACTATTTCCCGAACATGATTAACTGACAATGTATCACCTGATAAGCTACCAAATGTTACACCTGGATTATTAGAATGTGGAACAACCGTTTTGATAGCAATAGGGTTTTCCAAATTGTTAGGAACAGCAAGTGGGTCTGGATTATAACTATAAGCTGTTACTGCAAAATAATATTTAATTCCATTTATAAGGGGAGTTCCACCACGAACTTGATCATTTTTTATTGAAATAAATCGTTTTATTCCTGTATCATTGCCAAATTGTACTGGAAGACTGACAACTGAACCTGTACCAGGGTCAAAAACGTCATCAAAAATTTTACCTATTCCATCAATGATATCATAAGTAGCAATCCGTACCCCTTCCCCAACTGATGCAGAGGCACTCGGAAGTTGATAAACATTATAACCCTGGAAACGATATCCTTTAACCTCTGGGCCTTCTGTTTGCATTATTTTCTGAGAATCTCTAGACCAATCAAGCACTATTTCGCCATCTTGTTCAATTGGGATTACTGCAGGTGCTTGAGGAGCAGTTGGCAAATCAAAAAAGTTATCGTAAGCGACCTGTGCAATTTGGTCATAAAATTTCAAAAGTGAAATTGCAGATAATCGATCAACTCCGGGAATTGCACCTGCACAAATTTCGGCAACAACAACTTCCTGTGTGTCTCCAGGAGCAAGTGTAAATGGTCCGGAAGCACTTCCCTGACGTCGATCTCCAGGTGGTAGCTGAATACCATCAAGCCATCCTGTACGAGCTACAGGATCGCCGTTTAATGCATAAGTTGTAGGCTGTCCAGTTGCAAGATCAGTAAATGTAACCCCGGAAATTCCAAATTTACCCTGGAAGAAGTTATAAAACTGAGTCGAGCCTTCTAAATCTCCTTGTGGCGGGTCACCAATATTCGCATCACCATTTGCAAAATAATAAGCAGCCGTCATAGGCAAATTTATTAATCCGGGTCCTACAACCTTGTTCTTGAAAATACCATAATCCATAGCATCATCAACACCATTTTTATTCTTATCTTCACCGGAAACTCCTGCTACAATTGGTCCCTGGAAAAAGTCAAATCCAACTGCTGGTGGAGGGAGTGGAGAATACGTTGCATCAGTTGCACCAGCATTATAACAATACTGTAAACTTAACGTAGTATCTACTCCAACAAAGTCATCTCCTGCAGCTCCAAGATCAACATCAGACCACATTGAAACATACATATCTTGCAACGTGTTTTGCTGAGCACCTTTGTTGATTAATGTATATTTTCTAAAATACATATTCCCCAATGCACCAGATTGATTATATGCCCAATAAGTGATTTGTGCTTCAACTCCCATTGGAGAAGCACCGTATAGATCAGCAGTATTTGTTGCATTTAAATCATTGGTTACAAACCAAAGAGTTTGATCTGCACCCGGAACACCAGGTATATCAACCGTGGGATCATATATACCATTACTATCTACATCATCATACGGAGCTCCAAGGTCAACCGGCCATTCAGTCCAATCCTGTTCATATTGACCACGAATTACCGATTCAGAAGACCCTTCTAAAATTGCATCTCCGGAAAGGTCAACGGTAGGACCCCCTGGATATACATCCGGTCTAACTCTATAAATTCTGTATTTGTCCAGAGTTGGGTCATCTGCTGTTCCATTTGGTAATATAGCTCCTGGCTGAAGCCCAGTTGCATAAGCTGTACCGCCAACTCTTACCTGAGGATCACCCGGTATTTTAGCACCCCAAAGAAGACCTGATGTAAATGCTGCCGTTTTGCCACTTCCTTTTGGAAATACCAATCCAGAATTCTGCTGATTTACATCAATGTCTGAAATTCCATTGTTCCTCATCGGAACAAAAATATTATTTATATCCAGGTATGTAACCGGAACCTGGGTTTGAATTTTTTGCAGTTTTTTATTCCCCTTGTCATTACTTTCACCATTAAGTGCGGCCTGGGTAATGAAGAGAAAACTCACTACAAAGACAATAAAATAATTAATTTTCTTTAATCTCATAAGATTTTAAACTCCTTTTAATTTTAATAGAGTTATTCATACCACAATAATTAATATTCAAGTCTAATTCCAAGTCTGATTTGACGTGGTGGTCCATATATAAAAGATGATCCGGCACCTTGATTTTGTCCACCTGCTCTCTGATATGCCTGATAATAGTCTATGTTAATAGCATTATACAAAGCAACAAAATCAGGTCCATATTGTTGAGCTAGCTGTCCACCGAGATCGTATTGACTGAGATATCCATCATCAGTGGCAGACCCAGTTCTGAGAAATACGTTTTGAATATTTCTGGTATCAAACAAATTTATTACATAGACATAAACATTCATATTTAATTGATCAAACAGGTTAACTGTTTTATCAACTCTTAAATCAACCTGGAATGTAGATGGAGTTAAAGAAGCATTTAATGGTTCAGTAGGCGATCTGAAACGTGAATCTCCTTCAAGACTTCCTTGTGTATTTCCTTTTCCAGTTCCCTGGGTATATGGATGACCACTTCCAAAAAGTACAAGCAATGATGCGCCTAATTCCTGGAATATTGGTCCTCCATCGTCAGTACCAAAGCGGTAATCAATATTAATATTTCCACTTAGGGGTCTGTTATAATCAAGAGGGGTAACATATTGTGGTGTAAATACAGTAACTCCGTCTAATGGAGCCCCAACGATACCAGCTTGTCCATTTGGATAAGAACCAGTACCACGTGCATCCTGGAATGAAATTGAACCATTAATACGGAATCTCTCTACACGACGCATATTAAAAGAGATTTCTACACCTTTAGTTGTAGCAAAATCTCCATTGGTTAACAAAGCATAAGCAGGATATGGAGAAGGCACTCCTTCTGAACCAGTTTTTTGCTGACGATAAACAACCTGATCCTGAATGTCTTTATAAAAACCAGTTATATCAAATGAAGCAAAATCTCCAATTTGTTGTGTAAACCCAATCTCATACTGGGTTGTTCTAGTTGGTCTCACATTGAATCCAACCGGGGTTCCAATAAAGAACTTGCCCTGTAAATTAAATGAGACCGCATACATACCTAAGTAAATATCTCTCAGCCTGGTTTGCTGAACAAACTTACCATACTGTGCATGGAATACTGTTACATCTGTAATCGGAAATGAGAAACCTAAACGAGGACTTATAGAACTGAAAGATGGGGTTTCTACCAATCCTGCAGGTTTAACTTCCTGCGTATTAAAATCAATGGAATATTCAGGATGAAGTGGATCGATGAATGAAATATTATCTGTATTAATATAATCATATCTTAATCCGGCATTAATTATCAGGTTCTCATACTCCATTTTATCCTGAACATAAGCACCACCAAATAAAGGTTTTTTAGGTCCAATTTGTCCTGTTAAATAATTATCTGCTCCATCATAAACATCACCATTCAAATCGTATCCATAATTATTCACACCTAAACTAGTCATAATCTCTCTGTACGATTGTGTACCGTTGGGATCATTTAATCTACCAGCAATTGCTGTTACATTCCTGTTAGTTATTCCAAAATTTCGAATGGTATATGTTTGTAATTCACCACCAATTTTAACAGAGTGATGTTTACTTAATTCAGATGAGAATGCCCCGTTAAAGTTTAAGTTTTCACTTTTACCTTTTAAATAGGGCGATATAACATCACCGGGAGCGTTAAAACTAAACGTATACACTTGATATGGATTTGGAGTATGGTATTGGCCTGTTGTTTCATTTTCCCTTCTTTGCCAAACAACCCCAGCTTGAGCATTCGCAACACTATCTCCATAACCTATAAAGTTATCTTTTAAATATGGGTCATATCTATGATCAGTATCAAATGCATATCCAAAATTTAGTTCATAGTATGTAGTAGGAGTTAAAAGATGAGTCATCTTAAGATTAAACACGCCACTTGTTTGATCAATTTTACCAACCCTGTCTAAATCAAGAATTCTTAAAATCTGACCGGATACACCAGATTGTCCATTTGCGGCATCTACATAACCATTGCCATCAAATGTATTTGTACTTGAATATGATCCAACCAATCTGAAAATAATTGGATTAAAGTCAAACGTTAAAGATCCAGTTCCTGAATATATCTGAAGAGAATTTCTGTACACTGCACCAGCAGGATAATTAAAATCAATTGAAGTAGCGGGTGAAACTGAAGGATCAGAAATAACACCAAGATTAATCCCAGGATAATCTTGAGGACCTTGATCGTTCTGATAATTATTTTCAAACAATCCGAATAATTTCACTTTATCACTAAAAACAGGTCCGCTAATAGTAGCAACAAAATCAGAATAACCATACCAGTAAGCACCTAATCTTTTTTTACCATCAAAGCGGCTATCCCTGCCTTTGAAAGTTATATTATCTGTAATATATTCAACACTGGCTTTCCAGTTGGCAGTACCGGATTTAATCTGTCCACGAATAATACCTGAATTTGCACCTCCGAATTCAGCAGTATAGCCACCAGCCTGAACTGAAATTTCTTCCAGTGCATCTTGTGATAGATTCAAATTACTGCCACCAAGGTAAGGGTTTGTAACGTTTGTTCCTTCAACATAATATTTAACTTCGTCTTGACGACCGCCTCTCACATAAATCGTTTTATCCTGAAAGACAACCCCGGGTGTTAGAGCTAAAATATTTTCAACACCTCTGACCGGAAGTGAAGATATGTCTTCACTTGTGGTTATTCGTTGTGAATTTGTATTACTCTTATTTATCAAAGGCCTTTCTGCAACAACCGTAATTTCGCCAACCTGAACTCCTTCCGCCGCAAGTTTAAAATTTAACTCGGTTGTTAGGTCAGCATTGATTCTAACATTCGAAATTGTGGTTGTCTGATAGCCGATGTAGGAACATTTAACTGAATATGCCCCGGCATCTAAGTTTGATATGGAGTACTCACCGTTAAGATCGGTAGCTGCACCAAATGAAGTACCAACGATTAAAACATTGGCACCAACAAGAACCTCACCCGTTGATTGATCAGTAACCTTGCCCTTGAGTTTTCCGGTAGTTCCTGCAAAAGCAAAAGCCGGAATTAACAGAAGGGTCAAGAGAACAGTAGTTATTCTGTTCATATCTCTCTCCTAGATTGTTATTTGATGGTGATTGAATTTACTATTTGAATTTATTAGAAATTTGCAAATGGTATTTTATAATTATATAGTAAAAAAACTAGTCACCTCTGCTAAATATAAATAGCAGGAACTTTTGATTATAACCAGTTATAATTATTCTTTAATATCCGATTTGCAGATTAGAAAAGAGTAAAATTTATTTATAATCCTCCATTTTGTCTTAAATATTTTTTCATTTTCTGAAACGTCATAAAATTAATGCTTAAAGTCAACTATTTTTTTGAGTTTTTAGCAATTTTGCATAAATCGCAACTTTTTATATAAGGTATTAATTTTAACATTTTTAAAGCCTTGTTAACACTTTTAATTCAACACCCTTAAACTCAGGTTCATAACGACATACACCGCCTATACATATGTTTCCCGCCTGCCTGCTTCCAATCAATAAACTAATATCTGAATGGTGACTGATTTTATAACCAAACTGAACAAACCCATAAAGTTTTCTAACCGTTCTTCCGGCTTCAGGTTCCCTGGTTTCAAGTTCGGAAACAATAGAAACATTAAAAGAAGGTGATCTTAAATATTCCAGCGAAACTGCGTCAGTATAATATTTTTCTTCAGTAGTTCTGTTTGTTGAGTGCTGGTGTTCCAGAATAAATTTTATTGTGTTAATATCACCAAAATAGAATATGTTTTCTAAAATCGGAGTAAGATTTTTTGTGTTGGTTGCAAGCTCTTCATTGTATGAAAAGGCAAGAATTGAGCTAAGATTATCATTCCAATCTCTTTGTGCCTGAAAATAAAATTCCTTTAACTGTGTTTGGACATTCAAATCTAAATTGTTCTGCCTTTGAAAGTAAGAACTGCTAGGAAGGGTTTCCGTTTGTGAATATGCAGTATTGACATAAGTATAATCATCAATATTGTATGCTGCTGATAGCTGAAAACCCTGCTCATCATCAGCATTCAATGGAGATGGATGTCTGTTTGGTAATTGATAAGTATATTCAATTCTTGTTGAAGGAGGAGTATTATATTGAACAGTACCATCTTCACTGGTGAAGGAAATATTATCATAATATTTATACTCACCTGAAAATGAAAACGAACCCAAATAAAAGTTTAAATTGCCATAAAATCCGTCACCAATAAAATTTTTATCGTTATTAAAGTCTTCTTTATTAATATCGTCATTCTGAAGAAGAGAATATTCTGTATATATATCAAAATTCCAGAAGCTGGGAGAAATTCTGAAAGCTATTATATTTGTGTTAGATTTATTTCCATCTTCAGGAATATTGGTTGCAAAACTCGCTCCCATTTTTAAAAACTTTAATCCTCTATACTCAAGATCAACCGCATGCAAAATATCTTTTAATTCATTATTAATGTTAGCAGCCTGTCCGCTTAATCCGGTTAAAACAAAATTAGCATAATGCCCGGTTACTTTTATTCCAAAAAGATTATTATCTATTCGAATGTTTCTATCTTCATAACTTTTAAGCACCATCCCCCTGCCGAACAAAGTATAAAAGTTACCTGCAACTATATTTAAGTTTTCTCCATGTTCGCCGATATCTGCACGAATATATTTATAAGGAATTCCTGTAAAAATATTCTTCCCCCGACTTATAGATGGATCAGGATCATTAGGTTGAAAAACTTCTAGTCTTAATCCTGAAGAGAATATACCTTTTGAATAATCTAAATTTAGCCAATTCTCAAAAATTTGCCTTTTTGTGTCTATGTTATATGAATATTCTAATTGGTTTGAGAAGCCCAACCCTTCAGGCCAAACCATCCAATCGTCTGATTGACCATTAACTGATTTATTAAGTGAAATGATTATAAATGGAATGAAAAGAATACTAATAGTAGAAAATCTCATAGGCTTTTAAATAAGCAGGTTTTAAATGTGTTATTATTATTATTGATACAAACCGGAATGAATGTGAAAGAGTAATCAATATTCATAAGTGAGCCATTTAAATCCCGGTATAGTCTACAGGGAAAAATATATTTTCAATTTTTAAGAAGATTCGTTATTGTATTTTTAACATTTTCTTCATCACCGCGCATATAACCAAGATGCGAATAAACGATATACCCATCTTTATTAACTATAACAGTAAAAGGAACTGATTGCGCATAAAATAATCTTGCAACATCAGAATTTGTATCAAGCAGTATAGGAAATTCATATCTTTTTGATTTTACAAACGGCTTGACCTTTGCAACTGTTCTTTCATTATCTGTAGATATTGCAAACATCTTAAAACCCTGATCTTTATAATCGCTATACAATTTTTTATACTCGCTTAATTCTTCTATACAAGGTTTACACCAGGTTGCCCAAAAACTAAGTAATATTGGCCCATCGCCAACTTCTTTATTCAACTCAACGGTTTCACCTGAAAGATTTTCAAGCTTAAAGTTTGGCGCTTTCCTTGTTCCTCCGGATTCAGACTGTGAAAAACCTATTGATGAAAAACATAACAGGATTAAGATTAAAAAGAATTTTTTCATCAGTTACTTCTCCAGTATCATTTTCCGGGTTTGAACAAAATTATTTGTATTTAATCTATAAATGTAGACTCCGCTTGCAAGTTGGGAAGCATCAAAATTAACCTTATAATTTCCGGCAGGTTTATACTCATTAACCAATGTTGCAACTTCGGTTCCAAGAATATTATATACTTTTAAGGTTACAAAACTTCCTTCCTTTAATCCATAATTAATATATGTGGAAGGGTTGAAAGGATTTGGGTAATTCTGTTTGAGAAAATAATTATTTGGTGTAATTTCATTTTTTACACCAACTGCGGGATCTGTTGTAAAATAAAAATCCAATGTGTCCCGAACTGTTGGATTATGAAAAGTTCCGACTTCTATCTGAATGTGAGCAGTACCCAGACTAATTGGTCTGTAAAAACATGAACTGATGTTTCTACAGTATCTCCCGGCTGAGGGGATCCGTCATAAAATCTGGTGTAGTTGCAACACTATCAACACTTGATGCAGAAACAAAGAATACCAAAACATAAGGATGATGTCCAGTTTGCCGGCACATCATTCACAGTCCTGACTTCAAACACAATTTGTTCCTGGGCTGAAATATTTTTTACAGCAAAATCAATCACTAATTCAGATGTTCCTACCGGAGCGTAGATAAATCTTTTCAGGCGCAATCACTTGTATATCCTGAGCATAAAATTCGGGAACCGAAACATTATAAATGCAATTACTAAGAATAAGTATTGTAAAGTTTTCATTTCTATTTAATCAATATTTTAAAATTGTATTACAAAGATAGCAATAATAAATAAAACAGGCGCACCTCTATTAAAGATGCGCCCGACTTTAATTAAAAATATTTTACTTTAATAAGGTCATTTTCTTAACTGAAACAAAATCACCAGCAGTTAGCTTATAAAAATACATTCCGGATGCTAAAGCGGCTGGCATCAAACTGAACGTTGTAAACGCCCGCAGATTGTTTCTGATTAACAAGCTGTGCAACCTGTTGCCCCATTATATCGTATATCTTCAGACTTACATCAGTATTTTTAGCTAAAGTATAACTTATTGTTGTTGAAGGGTTAAATGGGTTTGGATAATTTTGATCTAACATAAATGTATTCGCTATTGGGTGCTCATTCCCAACATTCACGACTACACCTTCATCAACCAGTTTATAGCTCTTGATAATAATGTATCTCTGATTGCCTGATCAGTTATTTGTTCAATACCAAAAGCAGTATACACTACCCTGTAATCAGCGGTTTGTGTCTTGATTCCTGCAATGTTCGGACCATTAAGAAATTGGAAAACAGAAGTTGCATTTGCATCAAGTGGAGCAATCCAATCAGGATTTCTTTCATATGTATCATTAAGAACGAACTGAATTCCATCACCAATTTCATCACCCGCAATTCCTTTAATAAGATAACTAAATCCATTTGGGCCCGAATATTCTGCATGCAGGTAGTTATGATAAAAATCTTGTGCGAATTGACTTTGACCTAGGTTTCGAAAATATCTTCACCAAAATTCTGTCCGTCAATAAATAATTTTCCTCCCTGGTCAAGATAATCCTGAAGTGCAGCCACAGAATTTGCTGTTAATACCGGAGTATTAATTCCAGCAGACCAAACTATAAAGTAGTAGTCTGACAAGTCCACATTAGGATCTTCAAGGGCTGAGCTTGAAACAACAGCATGAGATCCATAATTGAGACTATTCAATGTACTATTCACATCATTTCCATTTCCTGAACCGCTGGCATCTATTACAAGGTAATTAACCCCGCAGTTGTAACGTTTCTAAAGTGTGCTATTACTATAGTACCAGGATCATTTTGTGAAGCAAACTCCAGTTGTTTCACCTGAACCTAAATTTCCATTGGGGTTTACCATTATAGTAACAGTAGTTGAATCACCACTAATAACAGATACAGCATCTGTTTCACCAAAATTAAAAGTTCCGTTTGAAGTTGTGAATTGACCAGTCCATCCACCCGGACCATTTAATGTAGCTGAAATATCATAGGTATCATCCATCAATCCATTATTTCTTAAAGTAACAGAAAATTCGGCAGGAGAATTAGATTCACTAATTACATCTGAACTTGAAGAAGAAATGTTTGCAACATAGTCTGGTGAAACAAGTGTTACCTGTTCAGCTTGCTGAACTTCTGCCAGATACATTGGGGAATTTTGCTTATAAACAAAAACAACTAAATTGCATTTGTCAGGATTGTAGGTTAATGGAACATTATAGGTAACATTTTTTGAAATCAAATCCCCGGAATTCCAGGTTGACCCGGTATTTAAGTCCTCTCCTGCAGAACCGTTTATCATAGCACGCACTACCCAATCATGCCGCCAATTTTGACCACCGGAAACACAATTTCCATTGTTAATCTGGTTATAAATTAAACTGTCCTCTGTAAGAATAATATTATATTTAAATTGACCAGTTAAATTCTCCAATGCTGTAACATCTACAGTTGCATTTAATTCACCAGTAATTTCATTAAAGCTTCTTTGAATATCTATCGATACTGTTGCCACCTCATTTACCTGTGCGTTAACTTTGGAAGTCCAGGTTGTGTAATCTCCCAAAGCACTTACTCTATTAACTGTAGCTGTTGGATAGCCACTAAATCCCATTAGACCAAGTATTTCATTTCCAGGGAAATTAGAGTATGGATCCTGACCAGCAGGTCCATGATAGGCAAGTGGAATTAAATTGGGATGTGCAACAAGTAAATTTTCAATTGTTATATCTCCACAAGGACACCATTGACACCAGGTACCAGTACAGAATTCGAGTAGCGGGTTTTTCAGAGTTTGTGCAGATAAATTTGAACTCCCCATAAACAAAAAGATCATCAGGAAAAAAGAAAAGCTTAGTAAGGCTTTTTTCATTTTTTACCTCTCTCTAAATATTTTTTGAATAGTATTTGTTATTTACATTAATTATTAGTAAAAAATATAAGGAATTAATTCGGGTTGCTCAACTAAAAAATGAATAGCATCAAAATTAAAAATGCGGATATTTCGTTAATATCCGCATTCTAATATTCATTTATTTAAGTATGGTCATTTTTTTAACTGAAGTATAATTGCCCGCTGTCATCCTGTAGATATAAATTCCTGAAGCAAGCTTTGTTGCATCAAATTTCAAATCATAGGTACCGGGCTGTTGAACTTCGTTAACAAGAGTCGCAACTTCACTTCCTGTTAAATCATAAACCTTAATCATTACAGGAGATTCAGAAGGCACAGCATATTTAATTGTTGTAACAGGGTTGAATGGATTTGGATAATTCTGCTGAAGAATAAACTGGTTAGGAATGTCGAAATCAATATTAATAATATCACTAAAGGAAAATGATCCATCATAATCAACTTGTTTAAGTCTATAATTGCAGGTTGTAATACTATGATAATCAAAATTATCCGAATAAGAATATGATTTCGTTTCTGTTGTTGTTCCGGATCCCTGAACAAAACCAACTCTTCTGAAATTTACTCCATCATCTGATCTTTCAACTTCAAAACCAAGATTATTTATTTCTGAAGCAGTAGTCCATTTCAACAAAACGCCGTTTGAATTTGTTTCAGCAGTGAATGAAGTTAGTTCAACAGGAAGAGGGGCAAGGTTTGAAAGTTTAATCTTTGAACCCTGGAGAATTTCTTTTGTGTCTAAGTTCTGGATGAAAACTCCCAGCTCACAATTATCATAAACCCAGCCTGCATTCATACTGAACTGCAAAGGAACATCAATGGTTGAATTGTTTATAAAATCAACTGCAGTTCCATTTTCGTCAGGCACAAAAAGTCTCTGACAATAATCAACTTCTGTTTGCCCCTGCCAGCTAAACGGGATATTTGTTTCCGTAAGAGCCAAATGAACAACTAGATTATTCCAGTTTGGAGGAATGGTTGCAAGTTTGTTGATTCTGACAAGAACATTGTAATCAAGGTTTGAATGATCACCAAAAATTTCAACTGAAAATGCCGACATAATAGCATCCCTGGCCTGGAATATTGGTAAGTAGTATTGGTACATACTCTGTGTATGATCTCCACCAACAAAATATTCAACTCCATCAAATATTGCGGTGGGATACCCGGTTATTCCATAATAATTATTCCTTGCATCAGAATAAGTATTAGTAAAAGTATCACCATTATGATTTTCAATAACAACGACTGGATGACCATTTGAAATTAATTCATCAGCACCCATTTGGGATCCAGGGCAATACTGACACCAGGTTCCGGTTCCAATTTCCAATACTACCATATTTCTTTCAGTAGTATATGTGTTAAACCAATCGGTCATTACATCATTTGACGGATCCATATCTCCGGAAAGATTTGTTGTTACAGTAATTTCATAAAGATCATTCGCCGCACTTAAAACGTAACCCGGGAAAGTTACATCCTGTTCTTCTCCCGGAGTTAATGTAACCGGGGAACAGTTTTGTGTATAAACTGTACTGCCGCCAAGTACTAATTCACAGGTTGCATCAAATGTTTCAGTATTCAACCCGAAGTTTTTTAACTTCGCGGAAGGAGTAAAATTAGCGTTTGGAGGATAAGTTGCGTCAACCAAAATATCTTTAACCATAACATCGTGTGCTAATGGTACAAAAAGTTTAAGATCATCCAGGTACCAGTAATTTAAATTGTATGAATAGCCGGAGAAATACCAGCAAATTTGAAAATCAGAGGCGCCAACATCGCTGTTATTAATTGTAACAATTTCAGTTGTTGCAGGAATTGATCCCGTTGGATTTACTATAGACCATACAACATTCCAGCTGCCGCCGCCTGATCTTGTAGCAACTCCAATTGTATATGGTCCGCCATAATGATCGAGGTTGTGTTTGAATTCTGTTGTAATACTAGTTTGCCCTGTTGTATTAATTGCAGGACTAATTAATCTCGAATCACCTGTAAATGTCGGAGAGTAATTGAACATGGCTTCAGGTGCTGTTCCGCCAGAATGATTTGAAGCATTAGCAGCCCAGTTTGTTGTGTGGGCATCAATTGTCCAGCCTGATGGTGGAAATGCATCCGCTGAAATCAACATTGAAATATGATTGTGACATCAGGATAGAGGGAGAAAGTAAAAGAACAAGAAGCAGTAAGCAATGTTTCATGTTATTCCCCTTAAGTTATTGATAAAAACCAGGGATTTATTTTCCCCGATAAATAAAAATCTTTTAAACGAGCTATTAAGAACTAAATTAAAATCCCTTTGCAGCCTGGTATATTTCTTTTGTGACAACATTCTGTATATAACAAACAGTATGAATTTTTTCAGCATTCCATTCTGAACCGAATGCATCTTCATACAGAACTGTTTCTTCTCCGGCAGCTATTATAGACGAAAGTGATTTGCCTAATTTATCCGGCATTAAAAATCTCAATACATCAAAAAACTTTGTCTCGCCATTTGAACCCGGAGGAGAACTAAATTCAATATCAGTTTCTGTAACCGCGGAATAAAGGACAAGGTCACTTGTGCTTATTCCATTTGTATCTGCCACTCCAATTGTTACTGAAATAAAATAACTTCCACCACTCATACTGTCCACAACACTTAAACTGAATCTTGGTGTTAAAGCTAATTGCTGATCAACAACAGTTTTTAAAGCTGTAGAATCTGATAAGGAATACAATCTTGAAGTACCATCCACTATAGTAGTCGGAGCAACAATAATATTATAAAAACCGGAGCTCATTTTATAATCACAAACTTCTTTGTTTGCAAGATAAAATGGATCGACTGGTGATGGAAAGTTTGTCGGAAATTTAACAACTGCCAATTTTGAAGGTCCGTATGAATTTGCAACTGCTTCAATAACTTTATTAGAAGCAACACACGGTATACAGCTAACGTTGGCAAAATCTTCCAACATAACTACTTTATTAGCCAAGCTGATTTTAGGAGTCTGTTCCACTTTTATTTTTAATTGAATGTGGCCAGAGCCAATAAATACCGGTGCGTTCGGCGGGTTAGTTTCACAACCATGGAATAAAAAAATCAGGCTGAAAAAAATAAGAAGGGTTAGTAGTTTTTTCATCACTTCTCTGCTCTCTGAAAATCAATACTCTGTTATTTCCAAATAAGATTTATTGCCGGATATAAAATATTTAATCTCACTAATATTTCAAAGGAAATATCAGGGAAGAGATGGAATAATTACAACAAAAACCGTATAAAACAGGTAAATAGAAAACAATAACATTCCTTCCCATCTTTTAATAACAAACCCGGTTCTGCTAAGAGGGAGAATTAAAATTGAAAATCCCAACATTACAAGAAGGTCAACTATTTTTATATCAATTGAATGTAGTGGAACTATGAGTGAAGAAATTCCTATAATACTTAAAATGTTAAATATGCAGGAACCGATTATGTTACCGAAGGCAATGTCATTCTGTTTTTTTAATGATGCAACTATTGAAGTAATTAATTCCGGAATGCTTGTACCGAATGCAACCAAAGTTAAACCAATAACAACATCATTAACACCAAGTGTTTTTGCAAACTTAACCGATCCGCTAACGAATAATTCAGAACCACCTGCAAGCAATGCAAGTCCCATAATCATTAATATAATTGAAAGCCACAACTTTGTTTGTTTTTTATTTACTTCTTTATGAAACACTTCTTTTGTCTTCTCATCTTTTGAGTGTAATGCAGATTTGTAGCTAAATAATATATAAGCAAACATTCCTGATAACATTATCAGTCCTTCAACACGGCTGACACTTCCCCCGATAAGGAAAACAAATAATAAAATTGTTGCAAATATCATAATTGGAATTTCGCGTCTTACTATTTGAAGTTGAACTGTGAGTGGAGTAATGATTGCAGAAATCCCAAGTATTAGTCCGATGTTACAAATATTTGAACCAATGACATTCCCGAGTGTTATCCCGGTATTGTTATTCAATGCTGCATTAATCGAAACTAAAAGCTCAGGACTACTTGTTGCAAATGCAACTATTGTCAATCCAACCACTAGTGGAGATATGCCAAATCTTAATGCAAGAGATGAACTTCCACGGATTAAAAAATCTGCCCCGGCAAACAGTGCAATGGATCCACCGATTAGAAGAACTGTTATTTCTAAAAACATTTAAATTTTATATTAAAAAATCTTAGATGATCAACTAATTGTTATAATTTAAAATAAGAAAAGGCTGTTAAGCTATTCGCAAAACAGCCTTTCATAAAGTAAATTATTATTTATTCGCCGTGTGCCATCCAGTAACCCTGGATACCTAGAATTTTTGTATCAGCCCAGGTAGAAATCTTAATAGTCATAGCGTCACGGGAAACAGAAAGAGCTTCCACTTTATAGCGAACATTTTTATCAGATGTTGCATCAAGCAGGGTAACAGCTAACGTTACATCCGGTTTGTTTTCAAACGGATCAAGGAAGTTAACGGTAAGTGTAACACTTCTGTCACCTTTATTTTCAGCAAGAGTATAACCCGGTGTGGTTGTGCTTGCAGACCAGGTACCGCTTTCTACTTTTGTCTGGGCAGAAGCTGCAAAAGCCAGACCGAATATGAGAAGAAAAGAGATGAGCAATATTTTTTTCATATGAGCCTCCATTTATTATTGTTTAAAAGGACGAATTAATTATTCTCAGTGAACCGGGATTAAATATAATCAATCTCTTTTAAAAAAATAATTTAAGTTTTATTAGTTATACAATATTCTTCGATTACTAATAATTATGTTTCTATTTTACCAGTTTTTTCTGCGCTGATTTGCTTAAACCGGTTACAACAAGATCATAAGAATGCATTATCCACTCTTGTATTTCTTTTGTCTTTACTGATCCATCCAAAATAACAGTATTCCAGTGCTTTTTGTTCATATGGTAACCGGGAATTATCGCTTCATATTTTTCTCTTAGTTCAATTGCTTTTTCAGGATCACATTTCAGGTTTATCTGCGGTGGGATGCTGTCCAGAGATACCAAAGCAAATATTTTCCCAACAACTTTAAATACAAGTGTATCTTCCCCGAAAGGATAATCTTCTTCTGTACCTTTTAAACCAAGACAAAAACTTCTGACTTCTTCGACGTTCATCACACTTTAATTTATTAGAACACTTGTTCTATTGTTATAGGCAAATATTTACTGGAATTTTTAATCAGTTAAAAAATAAATTATTAATATCACAATGAAAATAATAAGTCAATTTATCTTTGTAGCAGCAATTTTAGCAGTGATGATAGTTTTGGGATTGTAAAGAAATCCATCTAATTCCATAATTCCGCATTTTCTGTAACTCACCTTTCCAACTAATTCCTTTGACTTTTCAGTTAAATTTTACCATTTATTCAATGTTGAATTAACAAACATTCCAATGAAGGACAAAAAAGTATTTATATTAACCGGTGAATGGCAGGATGCGCGTGGCAGAAACATGCTTAAATTCTTTGGAGTTTCTGAAGAATCAAAACCCGTTGAAATCCGGATAATAAACAATCCTGTTTTTTTTATCAGGAGAGAAGACCAGGTTGCTGACCTTAAAATTCCTTTCCAGAGAAAAGAAGTTGAGCTTAAAAACTTTTCAAGTGAAGATGTGGACGCAGTTTATTTCAACACTGAATCTGATTTGAGAAAAGCTGCAGAGGAATTACATACCTCAGGATTAATGACGTATGAATCTGATCTCGATCCCGGGAGACGTTACTTGATGGAACGCTTCATCAACGCACAAGTGAGTATTTCGGGAAAATCAAAAATTAATAACAGCATAACAACTTTTATCAATCCTAAAATGGAAGCTTGTGAGTTTACTCCCGATCTTAAAATTGCTTCAATCGATATTGAAACCGGTGCTAAAAACGGAATGCTTTATTCAATTGCTGTTCATTTCACCTTCAAAGATGAGGAAATAAAAAAAGTTTTCTTGTTTGATGAAGATAAAACAAAACTTCCAGATTACATTTCTACTTTCCAAAATGAAAAAGATCTTTTGCTCTCATTTTTTAAATGGTTTAATGAGGTTGATCCTGATATAATCATCGGCTGGCATGTAATCGGTTTTGACCTGATGTTTCTCGAAAATAAATGCAAAGAATTTTATCTGAATTTTGATATTGCACGTGCAAACGGAAGAGTAAGCCTTCGCAACAGGAAACCCAGGGGATATTTTGCTTCTGTAACAGGAAGAGTTGTAATCGACGGACCGCATGCATTGCGAACTTCATTTTTTACTTTTGAAGATTACAAGCTCGATTCAGTTGCGCAGGAACTGCTCGGCGAAGGTAAGGCAATCGATGCAGAAAAAGATAAAGTTGAAGAAATTGAAAGGATGTTTAAAGAAGAGAAGGACAAGCTTGCCGAATATAATTTGAAAGATGCTGAACTTGTTACGCAAATATTTCAGAAATCAAAGCTGATTGATCTCTACATTCGCCGTTCGCAAATTTCCGGAATGCTGATGGATGGACTTGGAATGATGACAGCTGCTTTTGATCACTTCTTTTTACCAAGGCTTCACAGATCCGGATTTGTTGCTCCAAATAAAAGTGATATTGAAGAGACCGAACATTCAGCAGGCGGATATGTTCTTGATCCTGTTCCGGGAATTTATGATGATGTTGTCGTTCTTGATTTTAAAAGTTTGTATCCGTCAATTATCCAGACATTTAAAATCGATCCTTATTCAAGATTGCTTTCTGATAAAGACACAATCACAACTTTGAACAACTATAAATTTTCTTCTACACATCACATTCTTCCAGAGTTCATTGAACAGTTGATGAAACAACGAGCGGAAGCTGTAAAGAAAAAAGACAAACAGCTTTCACAGGCAATCAAAATTTTAATGAACAGTTTTTACGGGGTAATGGGTTCTTACGGTTGCAGGTTTTATCATCCTCATTTACCGACTGCAATTACCGGAACCGGACACAAACTCTTACTCGGCAGTAAAGATTTTCTTGAAAAACAAAACTATGAAGTCGTTTATGGCGATACAGATTCGCTTTTTGTAAAACTCAGAGATGGCGAAGGCAAAGAAGCAGTAAAATACGGAAACGAAATCGCTGTCTCGCTTAATAAATTCTGGAAAGATAAAATTAAAAAAGAATTGGGATTGAAATCTTACTTAGAAATTGAATTCGAGAAATATTACAGGAAGTTTATAATTACTCCGATGCGTGGATCGGAAAGCGGTGCAAAGAAAAGATATGCCGGACTTCTTGTTGAAGATGGTAAAGAAGAAATAGAATTTGTCGGGATGGAGTTTGTCCGTTCTGACTGGACAAGACTTGCAAAAGAATTCCAGGTTGAACTTTATCAAAAAGTTTTTAATGAAGAAGATGTAACAGAATGGCTGAGAGAAAAAGTAAAAAGAGTAACTTCCGGTGAATTTGATGACAAACTAGTTTACAAAAAACGCCTAAGAAAAGATGTTGACGATTATACTAAAAATGTTCCGCAGCATGTAAAAGCTGCAAGATTGTTGAATGATGCCGGTGGAACAGTTTATTATGTAATTACAAAACGGGGACCCATTCCAATTGAGTTAAAACACGATGATGTCGACTATGATCATTACATCGATAAGCAATTAAAACCAATCGCAGATTCAGTGTTAGCACTTCTTGGCGAATCATTCGACACAATTGTTAAGAGTGATCAGTTAAGTTTCTTTTAATACTTACACGACAATACTTGCCTGCTGTTTAAAGTGTACCAAAAGTTGCCTTGAAAATTCCGTCCTTGAAAACGAAGTTGTATGCGAATCTTGCTTCAAAACAAACAAAAAGAATTATTGATCTAATTTTACTGTAATATCAGTATTACATAAAATCATAATTACAAGGGTAGCAAGATGAAAAATCAATTTTTTCTTCTGTTAGTTTCACTTCTTTTACCTCGCTCCTCTTAATGCACAAACCAACCTCAGAGATACAACAAATCAGTATGATTATATAATTATTACTGTGCCTGAGTTTATAAACGCCTGCCAGGATTTTAAAACTCACAAAGAAACAGTTAGAGGTTTTCAAACACTAATTGTAGATACGACACAGATTTATGCCGAGTTTGACTCTGCAGCAACAAGAGAGGACAACATCAGAAACTTTATTAGTTATGCAGGTACTTTCTGGAGAGAACCGAAACCAAAGTTTTTTCTTTTAGTTGGGAATGTAAAAGCTGTTCCTAATTTCGGAACTTATATCGCGGTAGATACTTTTTATACAGATTACTACTATGGCCAGAGCATTTACGGAAACGATTTTGACTCAACAGATTTTTATGTCGGCAGAATCCCGGCAATAGATACAATCGAAATCAAAAACTATTTTGAAAAGGTTATCAATTACGAATCCGACCAAACAATTTACGACTGGATGAATAACAATCTTTTTCTTTGCCAGTACTCTTCCATACATTTTATTGATATTGCGATTGGGCTTTCGGAAGATTACCTGCCTCCTTACACAAGGACTTATATAATAACTGATGATGACTCTTCAGTTTATTACGGTAACACAGATTCAATATACTCGGCAATAAATGAAAGAGGAGCTTCATTTGTATGGTTTGAAGGTTTTAGTTCGGATTCTTCTTTTATCTCCCAGGATTACTTTAATCTGAATGATATAAATGGATTTACCAATTATTCCAAATATTTTATAACAATATTTCCCTGGTACCAGGGATCAATTATTGATACAAATACAAACCTTACAAGAGAAATGATTGTAGATCAGGAAGCAGGTTCACTTGGCGGGAATGTGCTTGTCGATTTAACTTGGTGGCCAACTACTGCTAATATTCAAGTGTACTGGGCACAACGACTTTTTAATCCCTCTATTTCATCAATTGGAGAGGCACTTACTTTAGATAACCCAGCTTATTCACTTATGAGAAAAGTTTCCAACCTCTGGGCTGATCCATCATTGCAATTGAAATATGATGTAACCGTTGGAGTTGATGAACCGAATTCACCATTGACAGTTCAAGAATTTTCTCTCAAACAAAATTTCCCAAATCCATTCAATCCAACTACAACCATAAAATACCAGGTTCCTGTTGCGGGAAATGTTTCGATAAAAATTTACAACGTTCTCGGAAAGGAAATATCTGAACTCGTTAACGAAAATAAAAACCCGGGTTCATACGAGGTTGTTTTTGATGCGGCAAAATTTCCAAGCGGAGTTTACTTCTACAGAATTAAGTCAGCAGGTTTTGTTCAGACAAAAAAGATGATCTTGCTAAGGTAACAATTGAGATCTCAACTCAAATAAAATTAAATAAAACAGAAAGGTGTTAAAATGAAAACAACTATTTGCTTCTTATTCATCCTGTTATTTCAAACATCTTTTGCAAATAAAATGTTGATGTATTCCCCAAATCCTCCCGTTGAGTTAACTTCATTTGCTGTTCAATTTGTGAATGGATATGTGCTTCTTTCCTGGGCAACTGCAAGTGAACATAATAACAAGCGTTTTGAAATTGAACGATCGATTACTCCCAATCAATGGCAGACTATCGGCAATGTTCCAGGTCATGGAACAACTTCGGAACCACAACAATATTCTTTTAGAGACGGATTAAACGGAATTGTTGCTATTAAATATACTTATAGGTTGAAACAAATCGATTTCGATGGAAAATATACTTATTCCGATATTGTTGAGGTACTGTTAGTACCACAGTCTGTAAAACTAATAGGTAACTTCCCTAATCCATTCAACCCTTCAACAAGAATAAAATACCAGGTTGCGGTTGCCGGAATCGTTTCAATTAAAGTTTACAATGTTCTCGGGAAGGAAGTTGCTGATCTTGTAAACGAAAATAAAAATGCCGGAATTTATGAAGTTGAATTTAATGCAGCGGAGCTTCCCAGTGGATTTTATTTTTATACAATAGAAACAGGGAAATTTACCGAGACGAAAAAAATGGTTTTATTAAAATAGTTTGGGGGACCACTCAGGTGTGAGCTGGTTATAAATTCAATTGTTGAAGAAATTTTTTATATTGAATGAGTCTTCTGAGAATTTCTAAATTGTCATTTCGACCGAGAAGATTTCTCTCCCGCCAAGGCGGGATCGAAATGACAGAGCAAACATATTCAATTTTTCAGAAGTATCGAATAATAAAAATTCTCTTCTTCAACAATATTGATTGTGGAATTTTATGGAAATTCAATTCATAGGAGCAGCACAAACTGTAACCGGCTCACAACACCTGCTTAACATCAACGGAAAAAAAATTCTTCTCGATTGCGGACTCTTCCAGGGCAAACGAAAAGAAACTTTTGAATTAAACAGGGCCTTTAAATATTCTCCTTCTGAAATTGATGTGCTTCTTCTTTCACACGCACACATTGATCACTGCGGGAAAATTCCGGGCATAGTTAAAAACGGTTTCAACGGACCGATTTACACAACCGCAGCAACTGTAGATCTTTGCCAGATTATGCTTCGCGATTCTGCTCACCTGCAGGAAAGAGATATTTATGTTGTGAATAAGATCAGGAAGAAACAACATAAAAATCCTTTCGAACCACTTTACGATTATGATGATGTAGAAAAAGCAATGGATATGTATATCGGCGTGCAGTACTCACGCCCGGTTGAAGTTGCTCCCGGTGTAATGGCGACTTACCTGGATGCCGGACACATCCTAGGCTCTGCAGGAATTCTTCTTGAGATAAATGAGAACGGGAAAAAATATCGCATCGGTTTCAGCGGTGACATTGGAAGAAACGATATGCCGATAATCCGTAACCCGAACGTCCTGCGCGATCTTGATTTATTAATTATGGAATCAACTTACGGCAACCGGCTGCACGATGTTTCTGATGCTGTTGAAGAAGAAGTTGCACAAACTGTAAAGACAGTTGTTGAACGCGGTGGAAAAATTATCATTCCATCTTTTGCGGTTGGAAGAACACAATTGCTTGTTTACATACTTCATAAATTATTCGATCAGAATCGGATTCCTGTAATTCCAATTTATGTTGATAGCCCGTTAGCTGTTGAAGCAACAAAAGTTTACCAGACTCATCCTGAATGTTATGACCGTGAAACCTACAGAGTTTTCCTTCAGAACCATGAAGATCCTTTTGGTTTCGGAAGACTCACTTACATAAAAAATGTAGAGCAATCAAAAGAACTGAATGAGAAAAACGAACCATGTATAATTATCTCAGCATCCGGAATGGCAGAAGGCGGCAGAATTATTCATCATCTTTCAAACAACATCGGGAATAAAAACAATCTTATTTTATTTGTTGGCTATGCTGCAGCGCACACTCTTGCAAGAAAAATTGTAGATGGTGAAGCGGAAGTTAACATCCTCGGTAAGCCGCATAAAGTTAAAGCAGAAGTTAAGAAAATGGATTATTTTTCGGGTCATGCTGACCAAAAAGAGCTTCTAGAGTACCTTAAACTAAATAAACCGGAAAGCCTGAAGAACATATTTTTAGTACATGGTGAGGAAGACCAGGCATTACCTTTTAGAGAAAGATTATTGCAAAAAGGATTCAAAAACGTACATTTTCCCAAATCAGGGGAAAAATTCAGTTTATAATTTTAAAGCGAAACATTTTTCTCTTCCATTCATCTAATATTCTGTTATATTTGGTGTTTAAATTTTCAGGAACTTCGATTACGCCGCGCAGTACATAGTTTTCCCGGATATAACTATTTCATTAAAATCACTTTAAAGGAGTGCGATTAGTTTGAAAATCACTAAACAATTCACAAATCGCGAGAGCAAGTCTCTTGACCAATATTTACAAGAGATAGGCAAAGTTGATCTGTTAACACCAGATATGGAAATTGAACTTGCCATTAAAATAAAGAAAGGTGATGCACTTGCTCAGGAACAACTCATTAAAGCAAATTTAAGATTCGTGGTTTCGGTCGCAAAGCAGTTTCAGAACCAGGGTCTTTCCCTCGGTGACCTCATTAATGAAGGCAACATCGGTTTAATAAAAGCTGCACAGCGTTTTGATGAGACCAGGGGTTTTAAATTTATTTCTTATGCAGTATGGTGGGTACGCCAGTCTATTATGCAGGCAATAGCAGATCAATCACGTGTTGTGAGGCTGCCGCTAAACAGAGTCGGCAATTTAACCAAGATCAGCAAAGCCTACAGGGACCTGGAACAGGAGTATGAAAGAAAACCCACGACGGATGAGCTTGCTAAAATCCTTGAAATGACTGCTGAAGAAGTTGCTTATGCACTTCAGATTTCAGGCAGACACGTTTCTATGGATGCACCGCTTAAGAGCGGCGATGAAAATAAGAACAGTCTTATTGATGTTCTTCCGAATGACGAACAGCCTCTGCCCGATAAAGAGCTTATGAAAGAATCACTTAAAAGAGAAGTGCAGGATGTGCTTTCTACTTTAAGCGAAAGAGAAGCTGAAGTAATAAAACTTTATTTCGGAATAGACGGCGATCATTCGGCAACTCTTGAAGAGATTGGTGAAAGATTCAATCTTACAAGAGAAAGAGTAAGACAAATAAAAGAAAAAGCTTTGCGTAACTTAAGACATTCTAAAAGAAGCGGAAGGCTTAAAACTTATTTAGGATAAAATAAGAACAAGAGACTTATAAATTAAAACCCCGGTTATGCCGGGGTTTTTTGTTAAGTCTAATTAATCCTTCTTGCCACAGCGCTTCCTTCTGGACATTCTTCAATAGGTATGAAATTATCATGATCTCCAAATCTCACTACCTGACCACATTCACAAACAAATTCGTAGATTGAATTGTAGTACGTTATTCCATCAAAGCAAATAAGATTTAGCTTATCACAGTTAGGACAACGATGGGTTGTATATACTATCATACTTATACTAGTTTTTATAATTACTAAAAATATATTCTAAATTCTTTGGGTCAACACCCGATAAATTTTTATACACTTTTTATATTTTCTCCGCTTTTTCGCGATTCGTCAGTTTTAATTTGAGGTTCTGCTTTTTCAGCATTATCAATATTCTTTTCAATATTTGTTTTATCCTTTAAATCTTGGAAGGACTCCGGTAAAATGTTCGCAATATTGCTCCCTATTTGAGTAAGATTGGATAATATTGAAAACACAAGTCCAACATGAAGAATTGTTTCCCAAAATTTCTTTAGGTGTTCATTTCCTTTATATTTTTCTACTTTATTTTTACTAGTTATAATAGAACCAATGCTAGCATTAAATCTTCTCCTCAATATTTTTGACTCCGCAGTATTTATAATTTCTAATTGCATCTCTGATCTCAAATAAACGAGTTAAAATATATTCTTTTAATTCATGATCATTAACATCGTTTTCTATTTCGGAAATAAATTTTTCAAGTTCTTCTATAATATTTTTTATTTTATTATCTGAAATATTTGGACTTGGACTATTTTTATACAAAACTTCATCACATGTCTCAAGTCCATAGATAGCAGTATCACTAATTTGACTTATAATGGATGACCACTGAGTCCTGAAATTAACATTTGAAATTGCAGATTCTATGTTATTAAGGTATTTTAAATAAACATTCTCATTTACTTCATTTAGTCCCTTAAATTATTCTCTGATTTCATTGGGAAGAGTTAGAATCAATGCATAATGTTTCAAAATATCCGATAGATCACCTGGATCTAATTCAAACATCTTTGCAAGTACTGTTCGTGTTATTTCTTTTTGATCTTGCTTTTTACCACTCAGAATAAAGTTTAACAGCCTTCCCGCAGGATTATTTAAGTGCATTATTATCCTCTCTTTCAAAGCAATATTTATATTATAAAATTACCCCTAATACCACCTCAAATCAATAATATTCATAACTTAATTCTATCCTCTAAAAAAAGAATAAAACCAATCATCACTTTCATTGTAACAATTCATTTTGCTTCACGTTAATTTAGAAACGAGTTAAAAGCATTTACTAAAAACATTTTTTATATTGCTAAACATTTTAATAAGTGTACCGATAATAAATAGAGCAAATTACATCAACCAAATAGTAATGAAAGCAGCTAAATTATTGTCTCAAATTGCAGCATTTTCTTCAGGTTTACTTCCCCACTAATCCCTTCTTCTTAACTTCCGGATACGTTCTGAATACGTTGTAAATACGTTTAAAATACGTTCAGCATACGTTAAATTTAGTATATAATCTCTGTATAACCTGTTGCAATCCTGTCTAAGCCGTGTATTCACTTCTGTTATGCTTTCACACATTAAATTGCTGCTTTTGTTTTATTTAAAGCCGGGACTTTTCACAATACAATTCCTCCCTCTCAAAAAAGAATAAAGCCAATCATCACTTTCATTGTAACATATCACTCTGCTTCGCGTTAATTTACCAATGTATTATTTGTTTCCGGGTAACCGAAGACTCATTTAAAGAGTCAAATAAAATGGAGAAGAGGAATAATTATAAATAGTTTTTTACAAAGCACTGACAAGCAAATGATGAAAAAATTTTTACTGCTGATATTACTTCCGGTTGTTATTTTACCTTCAAACCCGAACAGCACAAAGAAATTGATCCTGAGAAAAACTTCCGCGGAAATTAAAATTGACGGGATTATTGATAAAGCATGGAGCACTGCAGACTCAGTTGTAAATTTTTTCCAGCTTGCGCCATACTACAATCAGCCTCCTACCGACAAAACAGTTGCAAAAGTTCTAACCACAGATGATGCCATTTATTGTTTAATGGTTTGCTACCAGGATAGAAAGAATATCCAGGCAGTCTCTGGTTCACTAGATGATTTTACCGGCGACGTTGTTTCATTTATGATAGATACTTTTAATGACCAGCAGACTGCTTACAAGTTTGCAGTAAATGCTTCTGGTGTAAGAATGGATTCACGCCTGCTTGATGATGCAAGAAACCGCGACTACAACTGGGATGGAATATGGTTTGCGGATTCTAAAATTTATGACTGGGGTTATGTTGTTGAAATGAAAATCCCTTATAAGTCAATAAAATATGAAAAGAGCTTAAAAGAATGGGGTCTGGATTTCGACCGCTGGATTCCAGCACAGAACGAAGATCTTTACTGGTGCGAATACGAACAGTCCGAGGGACAGAGAATTTCAAAATTCGGTAAGCTTGTGTTTGATAATTTCCAACCGACTGCTACAGGTTTGAATCTTGAAATTTATCCCGTCGGTTTAATGAAATTAAAATATTTAGACAGCGAAAAATATAAAGTCGATCCCGATGCAGGGCTGGATATTTTTTACAATCCATCACAAAAGCTTACTTACCAGCTAACAGTCAATCCCGACTTCGCACAGATTGAAGCCGATCCGTTCGACTTCAACATTTCGCGATATGAATCTTACTTTAACGAACGGAGACCATTTTTTACAGAAGGCAATGAAGTTTTTATGCCATCGGGAAGACAAAGAAACACCGGTTTTTACAGACCAATGGAACTTTTTTATTCAAGACGAATCGGGAAACTTCTTCCGGGTGGAAAGAGAGTTCCATTAATTCTCGGCACAAAGGCATTCGGAAGGTTTGATGACTGGGAGTACGGTGGTTTCATTGCTGCTACAAACAAAGTTAATTATAAAAACGAAGATGACGTCGATACAGTCGAGCAGCGAGCATACTTCGGCTCAGGAAGAATTAAGAAACAGATTTTTGATAACTCATCTGTTGGACTTTTATTTGTCGGCAAGCAAACGGAAGACAACACTTACGGGGTGCTTGATATTGACGGAGCATTCCGCGAATCAAACTGGCAGTTATCCTATCAGCTTGCAAGATCAATTGAAAATTCCAAAGGTGATTATGCAGGCTCTGCAGGATTTACATTTGTAAATGATAAATGGCTTTCTTATGCACGCACCCGTGCTATCGGAAAAAACTTTGATGTTCAGCAAATCGGTTTTGTACCTTGGAAAGGAACGCTGGAGTTTGTCTCCATTAACGGACCAATTTGGTTACCTAAAGAAGGTTTCATAAGCCAGATTCTTATTTACACCGGACCAACTTTATACTATGAAGATGCAGATCTATTTACAGATTACGGCTGGCTGTTCGGTTACAATATGCAGTTCAGAGATAACTGGGGATTTGAAATAAATCTTTCTTATTCCAAAAGTAAAGACGAAGGTATAAAATATGATTCCTATGAAGCAAGCTTAAGTTCGTGGTACAATATTTCACCTCAATGGAGTGGAAATCTTTACGGCGGTTATTCAAAGACCTATAATTTCTCAAGAGAATATCTTTCTTTTTATTCCTGGCTTGGTGCATATATGGAATGGCTGACTTTTAATTTCCTCACAATGGGAACCTCTTATGATATGTTTATTGAAGGTAACCCGGATGGCAAAGTTGAAGCAATAACTTATAACGCACGTCCGTTCGTCACACTAAAACCTGTTAATGACATAAACCTGAGAATTTATTTTGATAATGTTTTTTCTTCTGAAACAGATCACCTTAGAAAGTATGATTGTTGGTGTTCTCTTCTCTTGGAATTTTTTACCGAAGAGCTGGGTTTATTTTGCATTCAATGATTTCCAGGATAGAAGCGACAGGTTTGATTCAATGGGAAACCTTCTACCCAATAAACTTCACGTAACAGATCGGGCTTCAGTGCTGAAGTTGAAGTACCTTTACTACTTTTGATCAAGATAAAAGATTAAAGTACAAAGATAAAATTGTTAAGATCGCTTGTTGGTTTTTGTAACAATTGGACCAAGGATTTTCTTTAATTGTTCTGATTCATCAATTAGATAAATTATTTCTTCTTCAAATTTACTATTTGGCAATGTTGCTTTGATTACCCTTAACCAATAATTGGATTCACGTATTTCTCTTGATGATATTCTTACTTTATTATTAAAATCAGGTTTAGAGGAACGAGTTTGAGCTTCTTAGTAATTAGCGCCAGATGAAGTAGAACTTTTAGCCAATTGATATCTGACAACATTCATTTCAGAATTTTTTGGAAGATTAGGAAGAAATTTTAATACTGAAACTGCAAAATTGAAAAGCCTTTTATTTAAATCTTCATTCACTGTGTTCTTACTTTAATCTTTTATCTTGTCACCGAAGGACGTTTCCTACAATCTTATACAAACCAAGATACGTTCCTAAAACACTGCCAAGACTTGAAAGTATAAAGACAAGAAAAACTCTTAGCAGTTTATTCTTCCACCATTTAAGCGGACTGTAAAAATCTTTTGTTACTGACTGGAATTCTTTTACAACCGGAGGTCTAAAATAAGCCTGGACAAAGGCTGCAACATATCCGGCACCGATTAGTGGAGAAAGACTTGTAATAGGCGCAGCAAAAAATGCTGTTAAAATGGTCAGCGGATGTGCAAATGCAATTGCTGCACCAAATGCACTTGGGATTCCGTTTGCCAGTATCCAGAACAAAGCATTATCTCCCGCTTCGGTTAAGCCTTTTGAATAACCAATATAAATTATCGACCCGATAATAATTGCCGGAATTCCCCACCCGATAATTTTTACAACAGGAGAAGAAGGCGGAATTTTTTCGATCTCCCCGAGAGAAGTAGTGTTATTATTGTTTAAATAATTAATTATTCCTTTAACATGTCCGGCACCAACAACAGAAACAATTTTCTTTCCTTCTGCTTTTTGCATTTTCTCCGCGATGTAAGCATCACGTTCATCAATTAAAATATTTTTAAGAACCGGCATAGCCTTGCCAAGCTCTTCCATCATTTCAGAAAGCACATCTTTGCTTCTTAATTCTGCAAGCTTCTCTTCAGTTAATTCCTGCTTCTCAAAAAGTCCTGCAACCCCGCCGAATAGAAATTTCAACTTTTGCCAGAAGCTCATAGAATGCCATGCACGTCTTAATGTAATCCGCACTTCCCTGTCACAAAGTGCAATTGGGATGTTTAATTCTTTTGCAACCAAAGTTGCTTCAAGAAGTTCAGTTCCGGGAGTCACACCAAGTTTTTCACCAAGTTTTTTCTGGTAAGAAGCAAGGACAAGATTAATAAGCAGGGTGCTTAATTGTTTTTCTCTTATAATCTGCTTTAGATCTAAATTTTCCCACCGGTTTTTTTCTGATAATGCTTTAAATCTTTTTTCATCAAGCTCAACACAAACAACATCAGGTTTTTCATTTTCAATCACCTGTTTTACAAGATCAGCAGACTGGCGGGAAATGTGTGCGGTTCCGACAAGGATAAACTCCTGCTCGCCTTTCTTTACAACCTGAACATCTTCAGAATATTTATTATTTAATTCAGCAGTTTCCGACAAAGAATCTCCGTCAATATGTTAAAGAGAATTGCAAATTTAGGGATTTTGTATTTAATGGCATACCTTAAAAATCTGCTGATCACGCTTTACTTTTTTCCTGCTGGATTATTAACTTAAGTGTCAAATTATACAATACTAAATGCAGCACACCCAAAATTACGTTACACGATTATTAAATGATTACAGCCAGGGCAACAGGCTGGTACTTACGGAAATTCTTCCGCTGGTTTATAATGAGCTAAGAAAAATTTCATCAAAATATCTCAGGGAAGAACACCGCAACCATACATTTCAAACAACCGAGTTGGTGCATGAAGCATTTATTAAACTTATCGGAAATGAAAATGTTTCCTGGGAAAGCCGTGCACACTTTTTCGGGATCGCCGCAAATTCTATGAGACAAATTCTAGTCGATCATGCACGGAAACGTAATTCATATAAAAGAGGAAGCGGTGAAAAAAAATTATCACTTGAAGAGGCTCCGACAATTGCTGCTGAAAGTAATGAACAAATTTTAGCTCTTGATATGGCTCTTAATAAATTAGAATCGCTGGATGAAAGATCAAGCAAGATTGTGGAGATGAGATTTTTTTCAGGATTATCAATAGAAGAAACTGCCGAAGCTTTGAATATTTCTATATCAACTGCTAAACGCGACTGGAACTTTGCCAAAGCCTGGCTTTACCGCGAAATTGGAAACAATTAGTTGTTACGATGAAAATGCTGGATAAAGAAAAATTAATTTTAGCAAAAGAATTATTTGATGAAGCATTAAAAATTAATCCTTCTGAGAGGGAAATATTTCTTAATGATAAATGCGGTTCTGATACTGAATTAAAAAATGAAATCCTCTCGCTCATCCATTCCTTTGAAAACAAAGAAGATTTTCTCGAGAAACCTCTTACTATTGATGAGAACACTTTGGAATCATTTCAGGATCCATACATTGGAAAACAGATCGGCAGTTATTTAATTGACGGGGAAGCCGGTGTTGGTGGAATGGGAATAGTTTATTCAGGCAAAAGAAATGATGAAGAATTTGAACAAATAGTTGCGATAAAGATTTTAAAGCAGGGTGTAACTTCAGAGTATCTTTTAAAACGGTTCCAGGTTGAACGGCAAACTCTTGCAAATCTTCAGCATCCAAATATTGCCAGACTTCTGGATGGCGGCAGGACTGACGAAGGACTTCCCTACCTTGTTATGGAATTCATCGATGGGATTCCAATTACAGAATTTTGCAATCAAAAAAAACTTGATATAAAAAAAAGACTCGAGCTTTTTCATAAAATTTGTACTGCTGTTCAATACGCTCATCGCAACCTGGTTATTCACCGGGATATAAAACCAGGAAACATTCTTGTTAATGAAGAAGGAAACCCGAAACTGCTTGACTTCGGAATTGCAAAACTTATTGATGAAGATTTAAATGAACCTGCTGAAGGATTAACTAGAACAGGAATGTGGCATTTAACCCCTGAATACTCCAGCCCGGAACAGATCAATGGTGAAAAGATAACAACGGCTTCTGACATTTATTCTCTTGGAGTTTTATTATATGAAATTCTCACCGGTGAACAGCCGTACAGGATAACTAGCAGCTCCCCCGTAGCAATAAGCAAGATTATTACTGAAGAAAATGTTCTTAGACCAAGCGAAAAAATTAAACAGACTTCCACAACCAGGAATTCACAGGGCAAAGATTATTATTATTCTCACAATCCCGAAAAAACAATCAGCCAGTTAAAAGGAGATCTTGATAACATAGTTTTCAAAGCAATGCATAAAGATCCCGAACAAAGATATTCTTCTGTTCAGGATTTTATGAATGACATAAACAGATATTTAAAAGGATTACCGGTAACTGCAAGAAAAGATACTCTAACCTACAGAGCTTCAAAATTTATAAAGAGACACAAACTTGGAGTTGCTCTGTTTATTCTTTTTAATGTCTTAATTATCTCCGGCGTGATAACAATTATTTACCAGGGAAATATAGCGGCTACGGAACGTGACAATGCAAAAACAGAGTTAAAGAAATTTGAAGAGGTTAACAACTTCCTGTTAGACATGCTGTCGTCTCCCGATCCCGAAGTTAAAGGTAGGGACGTTAAAGTTTATGACCTGCTTGAAAAAGCAACCAAAGATGCCGATATAAAATTGAAGAACTATCCTAAAATAAAAGCTGCAATTAAACAGACATTAGGGTCTACATTTATAGGATTGGGAGAATACAAAAAAGCTGAGGCTTTGCTTTTAGAATCACTTAAATCAAATAAAAAATTGTTTGGAATTAATAGTGAAGAAACTGCAAAATGTTTTCACCAGCTGGGATTGTGTTACGATTGGATCGGCAACTATCAATTAGCTGATTCATTTTATAAAGCAGGAATTTATACTTATGAAAAAGTATCTGATGAACCATTAAAAGGGCTCGCAGATAATCTCAATGATTACGGTTCTATGATAACCAATGCAGGATATTATGACAGCGCTGCCGTTATGTTTAAAAGAGCGCTTAAGATTTATGCTCTTCATGATAAGGAAAAAGGACAAAAAGAAGCCATAACAATTAATAATCTTGCTGTTGCAATGCACCATCAGAATAAAGTTGATGAAGCAGAAAAATATTATTTAGAAGCAAAGGATGTATTAACAAAATTATATGGTATAAACAGACCGGAGATCGCCAGCATTTTTAATAATCTTGCGTTTATCTATTTAGATAATAAAAAGTATGAACAATCGGAAAAAGCATTTGAAAAAGCTTATGAAATTAAGCTGGCTCTGCTTGGTGAAAATCATCCATCAGTTGGATTAGCTTTTATTAATATGGGTATGCTTTATTGTATCGAAGAAAAATATGACGAAGCTGATATCCCCCTGCATAAGGCAATTAACCTTTTTCTAAAGACAGGTGCAACCAAAGACCCTCTTCTTGCATTTGCTTACTACTGGCTGGGCAGAGTATACCTCGAATCCAATAAATTGACTAAATCAGAAAAGGAATTCAGAAACTCCCTTCGCATAAGAGAAGAGATATTCCCGGAAGAAGATCATAGAATCTGGTCGGTAAAAGGAGAATTGGGTGTTTGTCTTGTTGAACAAAAAAAATACTTCGAAGCTGAGAAACTGTTAATCGGATCTTTAAATTTTTATCTCAATGATAAAAATAAAGACATGAAAAAAATTACCCGCTACACAAAATATTCTGCTGTTTTATATAAAGAATTAGGAAATCCTGATAAAGTAAAATATTATCAAACAGAACTGGAAAAACTTGAAAATGGAGATACAACTGATCAATAAGTCCTAAATTCTTAATAATCCAACTCCCCCCTTTTACTCCTTCTATACTAAATAATTTCTAATTAATGAGCCACTTTCCTACAATTTTACGCAGGTACTAATAGGCTAAATAAACTAAATTTTACTTTTTCAGCAAACCCCTAATTAAAAAGGAGTGCGATTATGACTAGTGCACGATTACTTATCGTTTTTGTATGTTGTTTATTGTTTCAGCAATTACTGAATGCGCAAACTTCATATACTTCAATACTGACCGGAGATTGGAACGATCCAAATGTTTGGTCTCCACCGGGGGTTCCGGGAGCGGGTGACAATGTATACATTGACCAACAAACAATCGTGTCAACTAATGGGCAACGTGAGGTAGCCGGTTTTAGCATCCTTGTTGGTGGTGAGTTAGCATTGACCGGTGTTGACGGCTCACTCACAATTACGAGTAACGCCAGTTGGGGCTTGGCAATCGGAGGCGGAATCATTAGGGATGTTACATCTAATAACAATGGAGTGGTTATAATCGCCAGTGGTGCTGTGATGGAGATAGTTGGCAGCCAATATCCTGCATCTTTGTATGGCGGTGCCAGATTACTGAATCAAGGAACAGTTCGTATGGTTTCAGGTTTTGGCATATTTGGCCAAGATGGTTCAGTTATAGAGAACCAGGCATTATTTGAGATTGATCCAGCCGGAAATTTTGGCGGTTTCCCAAATGGCGGAATTTTTATCAATACAAATACCGGAACGTTCCGTAAGTCAAGTGGGGTAGGTGACTGTAATTTTAATGCAAATTGGGAGTTTCAGAATTTAGGTGGTACTATTGATGTTCAGTCTGGTTCAGTTACGTTTAACTGTAACGGAATTTTCAACGGCGGTTCATATAATGCTGATGCCGGTGCGCTGTTACATTTTGATTCCCAAAACATCACATTCGAAGGAACCCTTTCCGGCGCACCTGCTGGAACTATAGAGATGTCTGCCGGGGTTACTGCGAGTACTGGTGTTTCAGGCGTTACGTTCGATTTTCAGGGAACCGGATTAACCTGGAGCGGTGGTACATTTATGGGCGCTATGGTAACAATTCCAAGCACAGGTTTACTGCAATTAACCGGGTTATCTTCAGCAGAATTGAGAGGCGGGACTACACTGCTTAACCTCGGCACTATCAGGCAGGTAATAGATGGGACTGTAAATGCAAGAGATGCGTCTATTGTGGATAATCAATCCTTATGGGAGATTGTTGCTGATAATGCGAATTTTAGTGGTATTATCAACGGAGGGACTTTTAAAAACACTGGAATCTTTCGCCATATGGGTTCAGGTACCTGTTCGATCAATGCAAATTGGGATTTTCAAAATCTCGCCGGAGGAATAATTGATGCGGCAAATGGTGTTATAGATATCGCTAATCTTGAAAATGTACAGGATGCAATAATACAAGGGATTGCTTCTGTTAATGTACATACTACTTTTACAAATGATGGCATCACTGCGCCGGGCAACTCCCCTGGGATGTTAACATATATTGGCAACTACCTTCCTTCTTCCACCGGAGTATTGGATATTGAACTCGGCGGTTTAACTCCTGGCAGCGGACACGATCAGTTAGCCATAACTGGTAATGCAGTGCTAAATGGTACCATTAAAGTTTCCGTAACCGGTTCATATATTCCTGCTGCAGGGGACAGCTTTGTTGTTCTTACAACTTCCGGAACTTTAAGCGATAGCTTTGCAACAGTAAGCGCACAATTCGGTTTGCATGTGAATGTGAGAACATATTCTAACTTCGTTACTGTTTACATAGATAGCGTAGGGGTGTTAGGTGTTGAAGAAATTAATAATAATGAAATCGTTACCAATTTTGAATTGCAGCAAAATTATCCTAACCCATTTAATCCAAGTACAAATATTCAATTTGCTCTGCCGCAATCATCGTTTGTAATTCTTGAAGTTTTCAATGCACTTGGTGAAAGAATAAATATTTTAGTCTCAGAAGAATTGAATGCAGGCTCTTATAATTATAACTGGAATGCTTCAAACTTTACGAGCGGAATATATTTTTACAGACTACAAGTAAATTCGTTTGTTGAAACAAAAAAAATGATGTTATTAAAGTAAAACACCTCTCTGAATTTCCTATTAAATCCCCTGCTGGCCGAAAGCAGGGGTTTCTTGTTTTATCGAGAATAATATTAGTAACTAAAATAGCCTGATATTGAAGTAAATTTTAAGACCTCTTTTAATAACCGGTTAATGAGCCATTCCTCCTGATATTTACGCATGTATTTGTAGAAGCTAATTATTTCAATTTCCCCATAATTCACAAGGAAGTTATTATGATAAGATCACTACAATATTTTATAGCATTTTTAATTTTGGTAACCACAAGTGTACCTGCACAAAATAAATCCATCCACACAGGGGAGACAATTTTACAAACACAAAAAAAGAGTCAAACGGTTTATGGAAAACCTTTAACTGTAGAAATGCTTCAAAAAAATAAGCTCAACATTAATCAACCTTTAGAAATAAATGCTGGTCCATATTTAGATCTGGAGAGTTTTGAAGATTTTGATTTTCCACCAACCGGCTGGGAAAGTTATACAGAAGGTATAGACCCGTGGGAACAGACTGATAATGATGCTATGGACGGTGATTATTCAGCAGTTTCTTATGGAGAATATACAACAGCAGAAAATTGGCTGATTACTCCCCTATTAGATTTATCCGATGCATCAATTGCTTCGCTAACTTACTATGATTTATTTGATGATTCATATGCTGAAACTGACCAGGATCAATTTTTAGTTTTGATTTCTACAAATTACTCGGGCAGTGGCGATCCGGGTTTAGCTACCTGGAATGAAATTCATTCAGGCTCAACAGAACCGTTTAACTGGAATCTGCAATCAATTGACTTAAGCCCTTACATAGGACAAACAGTTCATATTGCATTTCGATATATCCCTTATTTTGATGGTGTTGATTATATACCTGGAACTGATTGGTATATCGATGCCGTTAGAGTTTCTGATGACGGTTGTACCGGAATTGAGCTGTTACCTGATTGTGCAACTATTGACTCACCACCTGATGGAGCGACATTACTCCCGGTTGATGTGCCCCTGCTTTGGTTTCCACCATATTATGAAGACATTACTAAACAGTTTTTATATGTTGGGACTGACGGAGGAGGAACATCAACACCAACAAATAAATATAATGGTTTGGAACTCAGTAATTTTTCACTGGGAATAACCCTGGCAAACTTAGATCCAAACACTACATATTATTGGCAGGTTGTTCCGGCAAATTGTGCATATGAAGCTCAAGGTTGTCCAATCTGGTCATTTACTACTGGTGATGGAAACTTAAATTATGGAGGCGGAGGACCGACACAAGGCAACTATTATTTTGCAAATTCAACCAGCGGTGCTTCAGGCTCACCAAGTCAACCTGTGTTTAACTGGATTGATATTTCGGCAACAGGAACTGATTTAATTTCTTCAATTATTGACGAACAAACAAAGGGGCCCTACAATTTAGGATTTAGTTTTAATTTTTTCGGTAATACATATACCCAATTTTATATAAATGCTAACGGTTTTGTCGCATTTCAATATCCTTCGGGACAAGTAGCCTTTGGTTTTCCTATGCCAAGTATTTCAGGCCCTGAAAATTTAATAGCTGGATTCTGGATGAATTTAAATCCAACAAATACAAATGTTACAGACAAACACCTTTATTATGGAATGGATAATGGTGATGTGGTTATAACTTTTGAAAAATATCCTCAATATATCTCATTTAATGTTCCCGGAGACGAAAACAGTTGGATAACATTCCAGATTATAATAAAACAAAATGGAAACATTAAAATTCAATACAAAGAAAAAGGAAGTTCATTTATTGTTTCTGGTCTAAATGCAGGAAAAGTTGGCATTGAAAATAATGACGGGACTAAAGGAGTTTTATATAAATACAGTGATACCGGGGGACCGGTTTTTGATGGAGGTTCACCTTTAGCTTTAGAATTCGGGCAAGATGCTTCTGCGCTTCCTGTTGAGTTAAATTCATTCACTGCTTCCGTAATTGATAATAATGTAAACCTTAATTGGGAAACAAAAACAGAGACACAGAATTTTGGATTTGATATTGAGCGGAGAAGTGAATTACAAAATACTTCCAACTGGGAAAAGATTGGATTCGTTCAGGGAAATGGAAACAGCAATTCTCCCAAACAATATTCCTATGCCGATAACACAGCTACTTCAGGAAAATATTTATACCGGTTGAAACAAATTGATACTGACGGACAGTTTGAATATTCTAATCAACTTGAAGTCGATTTAGGGCATCCGGATAAATTCAGTTTGAATCAAAACTACCCGAATCCATTCAACCCATCTACAGTAATTTCCTTTTCAGTCCCTGCTAAATCTTATGCATCATTAAAAATATATGATGTGCTGGGAAATGAAGTTGCAACGTTAATTGATGAATACAAACCTGCAGGTAGTTATGATGTGGATTTTGATGCTTCAAATCTTTCAAGCGGAATTTATTTCTACAAGCTTACCGTCGGTAATTTCATTGAAACAAAAAAAATGATTTTGCTAAGGTAACTGCAATGTGATTAATTCTTATTTCTGTATAAAAAGATATTTTAAACTAAAACTGAGTAGGCTATGAAAAATTTATTAAAAACTATTTTGTTTTTCATTCTGTTTTTACAGGCAACTCAACCACTATTTTCACAGTGGTATTGGGCAAATCCCGTACCTCAGGGAAATAGTCTATGGAACATCAAATTTTTTGACAACAATATTGGTTTTGCTGCAGGTAATTATGGATCAATAATAAAAACAACAGACGGAGGCAGTTCATGGGAAATTTTGCGTTCAAACCCGGACGAATACATTTATTCAGTTTTTATTACAAATCAAAATACTGTTTATGCTGCCGGAAGTGATGGATTGATTTTAAAGACGATTGATTCAGGCAATTCGTGGAATGAATTGAACGTCCCCTTTGCAGGTTATTACATTTCAGTAATACACTTTAAAGATCAAAATACCGGTTTTGCCTGTGGTCAGGAAGGGCTATTATGGAAGACCGCTGATGCCGGTTCAACATGGACTGAGATTGATCCCGGAACTCTGGAAACTCTGAATGCAATCTATTTTACAGATAGTTTAACCGGATACATTGCCGGATCAAACGGGATTATATTAAAAACTATTGATGGGGGAATGACCTGGTCGGAGAAAAGGTCTGGTGAATACGAGTTTTATTCAATTTATTTCACAGATGAAAATACAGGTTACGCAGCTGGTTATTACTTTGGACCAGTTTTAAAAACTATTGATGGCGGTGAAACCTGGGGTCCCTTATCTTCCTTCCCCGGTTATTCGGTATATAGCATTTTCTTTACCGATGTTAATACAGGTTTTTTTGTAACCGATCATAGTGAAATTATAAAGACCACAGATGGTGGTACTTCATGGGTTACCTTTAATACGGATTTGGATTTAGAACTTACTTCAGTTTTTTTTAATGATTCACAAGAAGGATTCGTAGCCGGTGAGAACGGCATTATACTGAAAACCACAGACAGTGGAGGCGAATGGAACAATATTTCCGGCGAAATTTTTAATGCTTTATACTCCATTTATATGGTTGATGATAATACCGGGGTAATCAGTGGGGCTAACGGAAGTATATACAAAACCACAGATGGCGGTAATTCATGGATTCTGAAAGATAGCAGCAGTACCGGTCCCATGAACGAAATTTACTTCCCTGTTGCAGACACAGGATTTACTGTGGCAAATGGTGGGAAAGTATTTCGCTCGATTGACGCAGGCGAAACATGGACAGAACTGACAACACCAACTCAGCTTCCCCTGGTTACTTTGTATTTCACAAATTCATATACAGGTTTTGTTGCCGGTTGGGATGGTATTTATAAAACTACCGACGCAGGTAATTCGTGGCAACAGGTTTCAACATCGGAAAATCTTTATTCAATATTTTTTTTAAACAACACTACAGGGTTTAGCACCGGTTTCGCTGGAAAAATACTCAAGACTATCAACTCTGGAGATTCATGGGAACCACTTAATTCGGGGACGAACCAACATCTTAAGTCTCTCTATTTCCAAAATTTAAATAATGGTATCACTGCCGGAAGTGGCGGTACTATCCTTAAAACTAACGATGGGGGAAGCCATTGGGTGTCTGTCCCTTCAGGGATAACAAGCCAAATTAATTCTTTATATTTTCCAAATTCATCAACAGGTTATGCAGTAACCACTTCGGGTGAAATTATTAAAACAACAGATAGTGGTGATTCCTGGTTTAAGCAAAAACTAGTAACAGACAGATGGCTGACTTCTGTTTTTTTTACTAATGCAAATAACGGATTTGTAACAGGTTATGGCGGCTTGATACTCAAAACAACAAATGGTGGTGTTACTTTTATCGAAGAACATGACAATGAAATAATCCCTTCTGGTTACACCCTTAATCAAAATTACCCTAACCCTTTTAACCCAACAACTAAAATAAAATATACAATAGCCCCTCCAAACCTCCCAGAAGGTGAGGCTTTTGTAGGAACTTCATTTATGAAGTTCGCACAATTAAAAGTGTACGATGTTTTGGGAAATGAAATTGCCACATTAGTTAACGAAGAAAAACCTGCCGGAACTTACGAGGTTGATTTTAATGGAACAGGATTACCAAGCGGAATTTATTTTTACACTTTGAGTACGGGAGAGTTTACAGAAACAAAAAAAATGATTTTAATAAAATAGAGGAAGGGAAAATGAAAAGTTATATCCTTTTACTAAGAGGAGTTATGAAAAACTTATTTACAATTTATCTGTCGATAGGCAGAATTCTTTTATTGTTTACCATTTTGCTTCTTAATAATAAATCCTACCCTCAAGACTTTTGGGAACAAACTAGTGGTCCTTCTGGAGGTACAGTTAATGCACTCGCAATAAACTCAAGCGGTCATATTTTTGCTGGGACTAAAAATGGTGGAATTTTTCGCTCAACTGATAACGGAGAAAATTGGGTGCAGATAAATAATGGGTTACCAACTTTTTGGATTCGCTCACTCGCAATAAACTCAAGCGGCTATATTTTTGCTGGAGCTTCTTTGGATGATGGTATTTTTCGCTCAACTGATAACGGAGAAAATTGGGTAGAGAAAAATAATGGGTTGCCTTATACTTCTGTTTATTCACTCGCAATAAATTCAAGCGGTCATATTTTTGCTGGAACTATTGCTAGTTATGTTTATCGCTCAACTGATAACGGAGAAAATTGGGTAGAGATAAAAAACGGGTTAACGAATAATACTGTGTATTCACTCGCAATAAACTCAAGCGGTCATATTTTTGCTGGAACTGATGGTGATGGAGTTTTTCGTTCAACTGATAACGGAGAAAATTGGGTAGAGATAAATAATGGGTTACAGGCTTATCTACATGTTTATTCAGTCGCAATAAACTCAAACGGTCATATTTTTGCTGGGGCTATTGCTGATGGAATTTTTCGCTCAACGAATAACGGAGAATATTGGGAAGAGATAAACAACGGGATAGAAGCTGGTGATTATGTTCGTTCAATCGCAATGAACTCAAGCGATGATATTTTTGCAGGAACTAATGCTGGAGCTTTTCGCTCAAATAGTAACGGAGCAAGTTGGGTACAGATAAATAGCGGGTTACCAGGTGGTTATGTTTATTCACTTGCAATCAATTCCAGCAATTATGTTTTTGCTGGAACTGATAATGATGGAGTTTTCCGAAGTGTAAATACAACCACGCCAGTTGAGGATGAGAATAATAATATCCCATCAACATTTTCATTATTGCAGAATTATCCAAACCCTTTTAACCCAACAACTAAAATAAAATACTCCATCCCGGATGTACGGGCTTCATTAATGAAGCCCGTACGGTTAACTGTTTATGACGTATTAGGAAATGAAATTGCAACATTAGTTAATGAAGAAAAACCCGCAGGCGAATACAATGTTGATTTTAATGGAACAGAATTACAAAGCGGAGTTTATTTCTACACTTTGCGGGTTGGGAATTTTATTGAAAGTAAAAAAATGTTGCTGCTAAAGTAAACTTAAATAAATCACATTGAAATTTGTTCAATCATCAATAAACAATTATTAGAGAATCCCTTTATGATAAAAATTATTAGACAAACCGTTAATCTGTTATGCATAGTATTTGTACTATCATTGAATAGCATTTCTACTTTTGCACAAACCGGAATTTACGTTCCCTCGATGCATACAAGTGATAGTCTGATATCGAATTTTTTAAATAATTATAACATACAAGGTGCAACAGTAGCGATTGCAAAGGATGGTAAACTTGTTTACCTGCGAGCTTTCGGTTATGCAGATATTGCCGGTCAGGAGCTTACACAACCATATCATATGTTCAGAATAGCAAGTCTTTCAAAGACAATAACCGGTGCTGCAATCATCAAGCTATGGCAAGAAGGGCTTCTTGATCTGGATGCAAAAGTGTTTGGACCGGGCGGATTATTGAACGACGATCCTTACTACAGTGGTGCGAATATAACAGACACAAGAATTTATAACATCACTGTACGCAATTTGCTTGAACATTCGGCAGGATGGAATCGTGATATCCCAATGACACCAAATCCTTTGCCTCCTTATCCCTGGGGTTATCAATCCAGTGATCCGATTTCTTTTCCATTATATGTAACACTGACTCTTGGCGAGAGTAATCCTGTTACAGAACGTGCATTAATTAAATTTCTTTTAGAACGCGGATTGGATGTGGCTCCGGGGACAGAGTATCATTATTCTAATATAGGTTTCCTTGTGCTTGGAGCAGTAATAGAACATTTAACAGGAATGAGTTACGAAGACTTCGTTAAAACAAATATCCTCGATCCTATTGGTGCTTACGATATGCATCTTGGAAAAAACCTGTTAAAAGATAAGATGGAACGCGAGGGTGAGTATATTAATACATACACCTCTCTTTCATGTTACGGTACAGGGGAATATGTTCCATGGCAATACGGAGGCTGGAACCTTGAGGCAATGGATGCACATGGCGGTTGGATTGCATCTGCGAAAGATCTTTTAAGATTTGTCCTGGCCGTTGATAAGTTTAATACAAAACCCGATATCCTTACACCAGCATCAATTGATACGATGACAACTCCATCTTTAACTAACCCTAATTATGCAAAAGGATGGGAAGTAAACCAATATAACAATTGGTGGCATACAGGAAGTCTCGATGGTTCAAGAAGTATACTTGTTCGCTCAGCAGGAGGTTTTGCCTGGGTAATTATCCTTAATGATGGTGCAGAAGGAAATTTCTGGACTGATTTTGACAACCTTATCTGGAATTGTATAGGCAGCACAACAAATTATCCAACATTCGATTTGCTCAATTCTCCACTTCAAAACAGTACCAATCTGAGTTTTTCAAATAACACTCAAACTTCTGTCCAGGTTTCCTGGAATAATGGGGATGGTAATAGTAGGCTTCTTCTTATAAGAGAAGGTAACCCGACAAATAAATATCCGCTTGATGGAATTTCATATACAGCAAACAGTTCATTCGGCAGCGGGGATGATCTGGGGAACGGGAACTTTGTAGTATATTCCGGCAATGGGAATAATGTTACAGTTACAAACCTTTCTCCAAATATGAACTACTACTTCAGATTATTCGAGTTCAATAAAAATTCAACAACTGGCGATAATGCTTTATATTTACTTGCCAATAGTGAAAAAGATTCAATTAATTTATCAACTGTAGACGTTGATGATAATTTTATTGCGATGCAATATTCACTTTCCCAAAACTATCCTAATCCCTTTAACCCAAGTACAAAGATCAGTTGGCAGACGGCAACAGGCAGTAGGCAAATTTTAAAAGTTTATAATGTTTTAGGAAACGAAGTGGCCACTCTTGTTGATGAATACAAACCGGCAGGTGCTTATGAAGTAGATTTTGACGCAACCAACTTAACAAGCGGGATTTATTTCTACACATTATCGTCCGGAGAATTTACAAAAACAAGAAAAATGATTTTAATAAAATAAAACTTATTCAGTGTATAAAAAGGATTTAAAATTATTAAAGGAATGTGCAGATGAAAAAAAATAGTGTTTCTCTGGCCTCAATAATTTATTTTATAATTCTACTAATAGTTATAATCCTTACTATGCATATGCAAGCTCAAACTTCTTTGAATCCTAACGTAAAAAGATCTGAGAGTTTAAGAAATGAGAAGGACGATCCGGATAAAACTTTATTTTTCGACGCTTCCTTTTAAAATAAAAATGTCACCCTGGGCGAAGCCGAAGGGTGACATTAATCTTTAAATTTTGAAATCTTGTAATTATTTCAGCATCTCTTCAATTTCATAAACAAGTTTTATATCAACAGGAAAATCGTTATGCTTCTCAACCAGTATCTTCATAGTGGGAGAATTCACCAAAACAAAAAAAATGATTCTGCTTCGTTAACAATGCACCGTACAAAAACAAAAACATTTTTGGGGTTTTGTTTCAGTAATAATATTAATTTCTTTATTATTGTTTGATATAATTTAATATTATTTCTGTGGGAAGATTAAAATACTATTTTTTAAAATTCGCAAAAAAAAACGAGCAAATGGAGGAAATCCTCTTTTCCCCTAAATAATTTTGCCAATCTTTACTACAATAAAATATTTCTCTGATCATGAATGCTTTTGAAGTAACAAATCTTACCAAAACTTTTGAAAATGTAACCGCAGTTGATAATGCTTCCTTCATTGTCCCTGAAAGATCTGTATTCGGTTTAATAGGCAGGAACGGTGCCGGAAAGACAACTTCTTTAAGAATGATGATGAATATTTTTCAGCCTGATTCCGGTGAAATTATTTTCCGGGGGCAAAAAGTCGGGCAGGATTTTAAGGATTCCACAGGCTATCTGCCTGAAGAACGCGGACTCTATAAAAAGATGAAGGTTTTGGAAACTCTTCTTTTTCTTTCTGAACTGAAAGGAAAAAAGGGAAAAGATATCACAAAAAAAGCTGAAGAGTACCTGAAAAGATTTGATCTTTCCGACAGGAAAAATTCAAAAATTGAAGACCTCTCAAAAGGCAATCAACAGAAGGTACAGTTCATTGCTACGATTCTTCACGATCCGGAATTCCTGATTTTCGACGAACCGTTTTCCGGGCTTGATCCTATTAATACCGATCTTTTGAAACAGATAATTCTTGAAATGAAAGAAGAAGGAAAAGTGATAATCTTTTCAACACACCTGATGGATTTTGCAGAAAAGATGTGTGATAACATCGCTATGATCGATCACGGTAAAATTATCCTAGATGGAAAATTAGATGAGATCAAAAAGAAGTATGCGAAGAAGAATGTAAGCATAAATTACGAGGGTGATATTTCTTTCCTGCGGGGAAATCCTATTATAGAAAATATTGAAGATTTTGGAAATACAACCGGCATAAGGGTAAAAGAAGCTGATCAGGTTCAGGAGCTTTTAAGACTGCTTGTTGAACATAACATTGTTATTAAAAAATTTAATGCTGATGAAATATCGCTTCACGAAATATTTGTATCGTTAGCGGGTAAAGAGGTTGCAAATGTTTAGCAGAAGAATGATCGCTATAATGAAGCGCGAACTTAGAGCGAGACTTTTAAACAAAACTTTTATAATAATGACAGTACTCGTTCCTGTTTTTATGTTTGCACTTATAGGCGTACAAATCTGGGTGCATTCAGCTTCAGAAGAAACAAATCCAAAATTAGTTATTATATCACAAACTGAAGATATAACGCAGAAACTGAAAGAAGAATTTGATCAGTATGATGAAGTAAAATCCGGCAACTATCAAATTACTTATGAAACTCTTGATTCTGCTGCATTCACAAAAAGACTGGCTGATATAAAAGCTGATCTTCTTGGGGAAAAACTAACCGGTGTGACTTACGTGCCCGCAAGTGCTTTAACAAACAAAAAGATAAGATATTATTCAACTAATCCATCCAACCATGCTCTTTTCGATAAAATAAGACCCGGAATAAACAGGGCACTTTTAAATATTTATTTTGAGGATAAAAATCTTACCGGGACAGATTTAGATTATGCCCGTACTTATGTTGACATCAATGGATACAGGATAACAAAAAACGAAAAGGTTGAAGAAGAAAATAAAGGTAACATAGTTGTATTGATTTTATTTAGTTTTCTGCTTTATATGGTTCTTTTATTTTCCGGGCAATCTACAATGAATTCGGTAGTTGAGGAAAAAAGCAACCGGATTGTGGAAGTTCTCCTTTCGTCGGCATCCAGCACTGAAATGATGACAGGGAAAGTGCTTGGCACAGTTATAACCGAAATGATCCAGATGGCGATTTGGTTAAGCCCGATAGTATTAATTTTATCATCATCGTGGTTTATGATGCCTTCCGACATATTTTCACAGATCGATATAGGTTACATATTTTACTTTTTTGTTAATTCTACCATTGCTCTCTTTACATTTATAGGCTTGTTCGCAACAGTGGGGTCAATCTTTGATAATCCACAAGATGCTCAGTCAGGGGTTTGGCCGATAATGATTCTTGTAATAATTCCTTTCCTGATTGCACTAAGCATACAATCAAATCCGCAGAGCAGTGTTGCAAAAATAACTTCTCTTCTTCCGTTCACATCGCTTCTTGTAATGCCTGCAAGACTAACACTTGTCCAGGTTCCTTCGATTGAAGTAATTGCTTCTTTAGCTATTAATCTTGTTGTCCTTTTTGCAATCTTTCCTCTTGCAGGAAAAATTTATAGAGTAGGTATTCTTGTTACAGGGAAAAAACCAAAATGGTCTGATGTAAGGAAATGGTTAGTAATGAAAGACTAAGCTTGTACAGTAATTTGCTAAACCACTCGAAGTATTTTTTATTGCAGAATTAAAAATGTCACCCTTTGCTATTCCTAAGGGTGACATTAATCCTTAAATTTTGAAGTCTTGTAATTACTTGTACATCTCTTCAATTTGGTAAACAGGTTTTATATCAACAGGAAGGTCGGAAAGTTTATCACGCAAAGTTTGCATTGAGGGAGAATTAACAACATACTTTGCTATTAGATCTTTTGCTCCCCGGTAATCTCCTTTTGCCTGTATCATTAATATCTTGTTTGCAAGATCTTTAAGTACTGAACCGACTTTTTCAAAGTTCACTTTTACCTTTTGTGTCTCTGGATCGTATTCATACCCGCCGTTTTCTAAAAGATAATTATAGATTATTGCATTTCCTCCGCCGTGAGCCTCATTTATTCCAAACCTTACTGATCTGAAAATTCCAGCTAGAAAAGTTGCGTAAGTTTCTTTTTCAAATGTTTCCGGGAAAACACCTTTCTCAATCATAAAAACATTGTTGTACATTCCGAGTATATCAGCTTTGCATTCTTCCAGGGTTGCATATGTTTCTTTAAGTTCTTTTCGGACTTCGGTTTCTCTTCCGTCAACTTTAATAAAGCCGGGACCAATTCCGTGAGACATTTCGTGCATAAGTGAATGAGTAAAGAATGAATTGAAGGTCACATATTTTATTTGATCTTTATCCAGAACAATATTTGTAATTGGAATAAGAAGCTTGTCATACTTTGCCTGCGCAACATTTTTCAGCATTACTTTTTTTGAACCTTTCACCTGGCGAACCCTTTCATCATTCGGCAAATTAAACGCGAGCGTTTGTACCGCAGCTTTTGTATCACCGGCAGTAAAAACTTCATTCACAACTGCGAGCGGTGATTCCGAACCACGATCAAAATTTTTATACTCGTCAGGAATCGGCAAATGAATTTCCATATCTCTCAAATATTTTTTAAACACATCAAGCTTTTCAGTTTCTGCTTTATCTTTCAGTGTTACAAAACTTTCGAATGAAGCTTTGTAATTAAATAATTCATCTTCATAAACTTCATACGGTCCGATAACAACCTCAATTGTGTTGTCTTTTACGTCCATCCAATCCATATCACTTTGGTAATAATCGTTGCTCAGAAATGCATCTGCCCTGGAGTTTAAGTATTTTTTTAATGATGGATTATATGCAAACTCAGCAGCTTCTTTTAGCAACTTAGTTGCTGCTGTTAATTTATCTTTCCAGTATTGGCTGTAAGGAATTGCAACCAGCTTGTCGCCATCTCTCCTGATAACCGTAAATTCATTCGTAAATGATTTTTCATCGCCGGGATGATTTTTAATCCAGTTGTCAAATTCTTCTTTTGTCATATCTTCAGGATAAAAATTTGCACCAAGCGGTTTCTTTTCTGTGCCGATAAAGGGGACGTCGTTTTCAAGTCTGTCAAAAGGACCAAACATAATATTAAAAAGTTCTAATTTTTCTTTAGCTTCTTTTGTATCCTGCTTTTTAAGGTCTTCCCTGATTTGATAATTTTTTGAATAAACCTGATCAAGAAAAATTTCGTCCATTACTTTTGAAGCTTCATAAAGTTTTTCTACTACTTTTTTCTGGTTTTCATCAAGATTGCTTTCATCAAATTTCAGCTCTGTAGGAACAAATTTGGCAATTGTTTTTTCAATCATTGTCATTCCTTCCGATTGATCCATTTGTTCTGATTGTTTTTCACACCCCAATAATATCAAGCTGATAAAAACCAGTGATAAAAAAAAATATTTCATTTTATTTCCTGTTCCTCTAATTAGAAAATTTCTGTTTGAATGATGTTAAATATAAAAAAAGCCGGAGTATTTATCTCCGGCTTTTAAATGAAGATTGATAATCCTTACTTTAACAATAAAAGTTTCTTTGTTTCTGTAAAGTTTCCTGAAGTAAGTCTATAGAAATAAATTCCACTTGGTAAATCTGACGCATCAAAGTTAACAGAATAACTCCCCGCTATTTCCTGATTGCTAACCAGATTTGCAACTTCGTTTCCTAATATATCGTATACCTTTAATGAAACTAAACCATCTTGCTTAATTGAATACGAAATTATCGTAATTGGGTTGAATGGATTTGGATAGTTTTGAGCTAATGAATAGTTAGTTGGTTTTTCGTTCGAAATTGTTTGCACTCCAATTTTTTGATCATAGTGAATACTTATCATTTTAGTATTAAATAACTCCGACCACACTGACCATAGTCCCTGAGTATCACGAACTCTAACTCTAAAATAAACAGGTGTATCTCCATTCGGATCGTAAGTGATGCTATGATCTGACCAATACCTATTGGAACCAGAATATACAGTAGTCCAAGTACCAACCCCTATTTTCCTCTGTAGTTCTGACCATTCATAATCCGATTCTATGGGATAACCATCAAAAGTTTGTGCATTCCAATTCAAATGAATCCAACCATACTGAACCGGACCTAACCAGTACCATCCAAGATAAGGTTTAGAAGGTGGGGCATTTAGAGCAGTATTTACATAAATGTCTGTTGAAATTACTCCATTATTTTCACTATTAATTTTAAATCCGAATGGCGTTGCAGTTGGTATTGTCCCTTTTTTATATGAATTTGGATTACTCCATGGTGAAAATATTTCATTAAAATCTTCCCTAAATGCATCTTTCCCATCACCGTTAAATCTTACATCTAGTATAGGGTCTCCATTTTCATCTTCAGTAAAATGAATTACAATGGGGATTTTGGTTTTGACCATTCCAAGTCCACGGAATGCTCTGCAAATCATGATATCCCTCAAATCTATCTATACCAATATTTTTAAAAACTGGTAAATATGGTGGATCGCTACCCCAAGGATTTGGAACTAATTGATTTACCGTCCAATCAAACCTTCCATCTGCTGGTATTGCCTGAACATTGCTTCCTACTGAACCATCTTGTCGAAGCACATATAATCCATTTTCAATATTACCGTAAAGCATACCGCATTGCTCTTGTTCCCAATATGATAAACTTTGATGGTTTTCAACATAGAAAAACTGATTTGTTGCTGGATCAATATTAAATCTATAAACTACTCCATAGGTCACGTAGTCTGGAATAATAGCATTATAAATTGTCTGATCTGGAGAGCTATTAACTTCGTTAACATTAATCCAACCTAATCGATATCTTTCGAATGAATTAGCAACTTTACTTTTCTTTCCCCACGCATCAACCATTCCCCAAAATCCGAAACCAACATGATATTCATTCCCTCCCATTAAATAATGCCCAAACTCGTGAATAGATGCCCAAAGAGTTTTATCAACCACTTGATCTATTATAGTTACACCAGAACCACCTGGAATGCTTCCATTAGGCCAAAATCCAGTTTTTATAGTTCTTGTTCCGTTATCAACAGTAAACGATCCTCCACCAAGTGTTCCATAATTAGTAAAATCTAATGCATTATAAATATCTTCTTGTTGGCCAATTGGATATTCTTTTGCAATATTTCTCCATACCATTATTATCATATCTACTATATTATCTGGTTGGTTAATATGATTATAAGTAGAAACAAGATCCCAATTATCAAACTCGGCAAAACTCCACGTCTGATCTATTTCTTCAAGTATTTCCTTTTGTATAAACCCTCTTGTAAGACCATTATTAAGGTACCATTGTCTTGTATGTGGACTTGTTTTCGCAATTACTTTCCCTATGAATTTAAGGCTGTTAAAAGACATATCATTAAAATAATGAGTTAAAGAACCAGTAATTGGATTAATCGTTCATGTCTGATTTACCCATTCGTTCATATTATCGGGTGGACTTCCTTTTTGCCAATATGGATCATTTATATTGTAATTATCATCAGGGAACTGGCAAAAAACAATTAGTACATTAAGAGTTCCTGATGAAGGCAAAGCAAAACCACCTATTTGTCCCTGATATGTAATTAGTTTTTCAGGTAATCCTGTACAATCCAATTCTTCTACTTGTGCTGAAATATTTGACAGCGATAAAAAAATACAGACGGTTGTGAAAAATATTGTCTTCATTTTCATTCTCCGTTCTTAAATACTATTTCTATTTAATTAAAATCATTTTATTAGATATTACCTTTTTATCTGTAGAAAGCCTGTAAATATATATTCCGCTTGAAAGCCCCTTTGCATTAAAAGTAATTTCATAAAGCCCGGCAGGTTTTTCTTCATTAACAAGTGTAACAATTTCTTTCCCTAATGAATCATAAATTTTTATTGTTATAAATTGACTTTCGTTTATTGAATAACTGATAGTTGTAGTAGGATTAAACGGGTTGGGGTAATTTTGAGAAAGATAAAAATCTTCCGGCAATATAGTTTCTTCATCAATTGCAGTAACAATTCCAAAAGTATCCCCATCAATTACACAACCTCTTATTAATTTTCCGATATGAGGAGGTTCTTCAATAAAATCCTCGATTAATCCAAATCCAGATGCTAATGTTTCTGTATTTACCTTCCAGGAAAATTGATTTATTACTGTGTCTCCCCAGTTAAGGTCATAATATTCAATTTCCATAAATTCTGTAGGTTGTCCAAAAATAGACCACGGATACTTGCTATTAACTAACGCTTCTCTTCTTTGAATTCCGTTGATTGTATCTTCCGGATGCACCATCCAAGTATCTCCAGAATCAGCATCTAGTTTATATTTTAACCAATTTAGATTATATGGTACATAAAACACATCATACAAAGTATCAAGCTTGTAGCTTGGTTGCTCTGGATAATAAAACAAATATCTAAAATTATCTAAATCAATGGAATCTTTAATTATTTCAATTCTACTAATTCCTATAGGTGTGCTATACTCCCAAATATTACCTACTGAAGAAGGGAAGAAACTGTTTGGATCTGGCTCTTGAGCTATTAGTGAATTTGAGACAAACAAAACTATAGTTATTGCGGTACATAAATATTTAAGGTTTTTCATCATATGACCTAAGAGATTTTTCTTTAACAAGTACTTTCTTGTATGCAATTTCCTATGCTATGTAAAGCCAGTAAAGTAAATTCTAGTTGTAATAATAATAATTACTTTGCAATAAATCATTGCAAAGAAATGTTTTGAAATGATTACAATCGTTTGAAGGCTTTTGGAAAGCTTGAAAAATCCTGAATTTATTTGCGAAATCAACCACCGCATTTTAGTTCCCCGCCAAAAATGCTGACTTCAATTAAGCTATTTTTATTTAATTGACACGAGAATACAAAGATATTAATATCAAATTTTGTGCTTAAAATAAAAGTGTCTTCTCGAAAAATTTTCTTCACTTTAAAATATTAGAAGGTAAAAAGGTAATAATTTAAGAAGTAGAGCTTACTGAAATACAACAAATTTGACCGAAAGTTTTTTGTTTAACAATGCACTCCATCAAAATATTTTCGTAACCATTCATCATTTTTTCGGGAAAGTAACTTCTTTTCTGCTTAATTTTGTTCATCTATTTTCATTCTATTAAATAATCTTCAGGTGATTTTATGAAACAATTATTCATCGTAATTTTTCTTTTCTATTTTGGAAGCAATTCCTTTGCGCAAAATCTTGACCGGTCCAAAGTTGAAGAAAAATATAAATGGAATTTAGCGGAAGTTTATCCATCTGTTGAAGCCTGGCAAACCGCAGTAAATAATATCTCCACAAAAATTGATAAGCTTCCGGACTACAAAGGTAAGCTCGGCAGCAATGCAGAAACACTTTACGACGCATTAAAAACTTTTTTTGATGTTCTAAAATGTTTATATTCAACCGGATCTTACGCAAGCAATCTCAGTAATGAAAATCTTAATATCTCAGAAAACCAATCGCTTGATCAGCAGATAACATCCATTGGAACTAAGTTTAGTGAAAATACTGCTTTTCTTGAGCCGGAAATTCTTTCAATTCCAAAAGAAAAAATTGATCAGTTCTTTCAAAGACAAACCCGAACTTTCAGAATTCAGCACTTATATTGATAACATTCAACGATTAAGAGCACACACTTTAACCGAACCCGAAGAAAAAATACTTGCAAGTTTTGGATTGATTGCGGGAAACCAGAATGATGTTTATGGAATTTTTAACAATGCAGAAAAACCTGCACCAAAAGTTACATCTCTCAACAGGTGAAGAAGTTGAACTTACTCCTGCATTATATACGAAATACAGAGGAGTACCAAACAGGGAAGACCGCGAAAAAGTGATGAAAGTTTTCTTTAACAGTTATGGAGATTTTAAAGGATACACTCGGTGCAAACCTCGGCGGAAAAGTGAAAAAGGATTGGGTTTATGCAAAGGATAGAAAATACAAGTCATCATTGGAAGCTGCTTTAAACAGTGATAATCTGCCTGTTTCTATTTATTCAACTTTAATAGATGCAGTAAATAATAATCTGCCAACACTTTACCGCTTCCTGGATTTGAAAGAAAAGAATGCTAGGTGTTGATAAGCTTCATTATTATGATCTCTATGTTCCACTTGTTGAAAAAGTTGATATGAATTTTACAGTTGTACAGGGACAAAATATTATTTCGAATGCTTTACAACTGCTTGGCGATGAATATGTGAATACCCTCCATAAAGCTTTCAACGACAGATGGATTGACTATATGCCGACAGTCGGAAAAAGAAGCGGAGCATATTCAACAGGGGCTGCATATGATGTTCATCCATATATTTTAATGAACTGGAATGATGATTATGAATCTGTTTCAACTCTTGCCCACGAACTTGGTCATACAATGCACAGTTATTTTTCAAATAAAAATCAACCTTTTTCAAAATCTGATTATGCAACCTTTGTGGCGGAAATTGCTTCAACAGTTAATGAAACTTTACTGAATGATTACATGGTTAAAAATGCTAAGAACGATGAAGAAAAATTATACCTGCTCGGCAGTTATCTTGATTTGTTAAGATTAACAATTTTCCGCCAGACTTCATTTGCTGAATTTGAATGGGATATTCATAAAAAAGTAGAAGCGGGTGAGTCGATTACCGGCGAGGATATGGACAAAATTTATTATGACATAGTTAAAAAATATTACGGAAATGATGAAGGTCATTGTGTTGTTGATGATTACATTCAGTACGAATGGTCATACATTCCTCACTTCTTAGGATATAATTATTATGTATTCCAGTATGCTACTTCATTAATCTATGGAACCGCTTTTGTTGAGAAAATGCTGAACGACGGGAAACCGGCAGTTGAAAAATATTATAACATACTTAAAGGCGGAAGTTCAAAATATCCTACAGAATTAATTCAGGATGCTGGTATCGATCCATTGTCACCAGAACCGGTTACGCTAACGATGAAGAAAATGAATAGAGTTATGGATGAGATGGAAGAAATTCTAAACAAGATGGGAAAATAAAATCTCCTTGTGGAATTAGGTGATTTAGGTGTCTTAGTGATATTTATTTACCGCTAAGACACTTTTTTTTAGCAGATATCTATCGTTCCATATTTTAACTATTATTCCTGGCAATACTATTTACAATATCTAAAAAAAATCCAAATCACCATATTGTTGTTACAATTTCGTGACAAACTTAAGCTTTACCTTTCTTAAATTCATTTGGTTAAATATTCTACTTTTCACTATACCAAAAGTAAAATGAAGTTTTGGACAATTATCATATTTATCACCTTAGTGTTTTCAACACTCATGCCAGCCCAGGAAGAAAGAAAAGTTTTGGTTGAAGTATTTACAAATTCTCATTGCCCGCTTTGCCCTCCTGCTCACACTGCAGTTGAAAATTATATTCACGGAACAAACGGAGATAAGATAAGTTATTTATTCTACCATATGGTTTACCCTTATACAGATGATCCACTTTATTACCAGAGCCAGGAAGGATCGGATGCAAGAGATGCATATTACAATCCGGTTCAGGCCACACCACAGGGATGGTTTGATGGTGTTCACCAATTAGGTTATTCATTTTGGGCAGACACTCTGAATAATTTAGTGACAACTGAAAGCCCATTAAAAATTAATTTAAGCGGGACAAGATCAGGAAACCAGGTTTCAATAAATGCAGAGTTGACAAGAACAGGAAACACTTCGGATTCTGATCTTGTTTTACATTTTGTTGTCGCAGAAAATTTATACTATGCAGGGAGAAACAACATTACACATCATATTCATGTGATGAGAAAAATGCTGCCAACTCCTGACGGGCTTCCATTTACAATTGATTTAAATGAAACAAAAAATTTTGGACAAAATATAGACTTAGATCCTCTCTGGATTCCTGATAGTTTAAGCATTGTCGTTTTTGTCCAAAGTACTGGATCAAAAACGGTTTACCAATCCGCAACAATAAATTATTCTGATTTACAGATAACTGAGGTACGGGGTGAACAATCGAATCCATTTTCATTTCGACTCGGACAAAACTATCCTAATCCATTCAATCCTTCTACAAAAATAAAGTTCAGTATCGCTCAACCTGGTTTTACTATCTTAAAAATTTTCAATTTGCTTGGTAATGAAATTGCAACATTGTTGGACAAAAATATTCCTGCCGGTAATTATGAACTGACGTTTGAGACATCAAACTTATCTGCCGGTGTTTATTTTTACTCGCTTCAATCAAACGGATTAGCTCAGACAAAAAAGATGATTTTGTTGAAATAGTGTTTAGTAGTAATTTTTGTTGATTACTAATCTTTAAAATGCTTTCCTTAGCCTCTTGAAAATTCATTGAAATGCCAATATCTTGAGAATCATTTACACAAAATTCCTGGCTTCAAATGAAAAACCCTTCCAATCAATCGATAAAATTATTTTACATTTTTGCTTTTATAATTTTTTTTCGATTTGATGGCCTCACTCAAAATTTAGTCGCTAATGATTTTCAGTACATTTCTCCCATTCCGGGTTCAGAAATGAATTCACCGGAAACTAATATTATTATCAGATACGGCAAGCCTTTCAAGCAAGATGTTGTCACAAACCAAAAAATATTTATAGTAAAGGGTGAATTATCCGGAATACATCAAGGGAGAATAAAACTAACTGAAGACAACAGGACTCTACTCTTCGTACCTCAGATTCCATTTGCTGAAGGAGAAAATGTTAGCGTTGGTTTTTCTGAGCAACTGCGGACTGTGGAGAATGAAAGCATACCGGATCTAAATTTTTATTTCAAAGTTTCTGATAGTGATTTAAACAAAAAAATAAATAATAATCCGGAAAAGTTCTTCCATAAGCTGAATATCGTATACAACTTATTACCACAAACTTCGGTTTTGGAAAAACTTATACCAAAATTTACAGTAATGGATGCAACGCTGCCACCAGACTTTCCAGCTATAACCGCTGATTCAATAAATCTGCCAACTCCCGGAAATATTTTTCTTTGCCCTTTTCCAATTACCGGTTCCAATGGAAACTATTTAATAATTATAGATAATATGGGGATCCCGGTTTTTTACAGGAAAACAAACGGAAGTAATTTTGATTTTAAAAAACAGCCCGGAAATTTATTAACCTACTTCAACAGTAACGGCTGGAAATATTATGTTCTCGATAGTTCATACAATTTGATCGACAGTGTTACTATCAGGAACGGCTATTCGACTGATGTTCACGATCTTACAATTCTTAACAACAATCATTACCTTCTGATGGGTTACGATAACCAGTATGTACGAATGGATACAATTGTTCCGGGTGGTAATCCGAATGCGATTGTTACCGGAATAGTTATACAGGAACTTGATGAGAATAAAGATGTAATTTTTCAATGGCGCAGCTTTGATCACTTCCAGATAACTGATGCAACCTACGATATCGTTATGACAGATTCAATTATTGATTATGTACATTCTAATGCAATTGAATTGGATAACGATGGAAATTTAATCCTTTCCTCAAGGCATATGGATGAAGTCACCAAGATCAACAGACAAACAGGTAATATTATATGGAGATGGGGAGGGGAGTATTGTGAAAATAATCAATTCACTTTTATAAATGACTCGCAAGGATTTTCTCATCAGCATGATATTAGAAGATTATCCAACGGAAACTTAACGCTTTTTGATAATGGTAATCTCCATTCACCGCAATTTTCACGTGCAGCAGAATACCAGTTGGATGAAATTAATAAGCTGGCCTTCCTTGTGTGGGAACATAAAAATGATCCTTCATCATTTTCTTCTGCAATGGGAAGTGTACAGAGATTTCCAAATCATAACTCTATTATCGGGTGGGGCTTGTCGTCGAATAATCCTGCTATCAGCGAGGTCAGAGCTGATGGTTCGGTTGAATTGTTTGTTACTCTTCCCGATTCATTTCCAAATTACCGTGCATTAAAATTTTCCTGGAAGTCTGATTTTTTTGTTACCGATTCTGATTCTCTAATTTTTGGATTTGTTCCAGCGGGAGACTCGCTGATAAAATCTCTTCAAGTCACAAACAATTCAAATGAGCAAATTGAAATAAATGATTATTATGTGCCTTCAACGGTATACCGTTTGGTGAACAATTTACCAATAATAATTCCGCCACTAGGTTCGGTTTCCGTTTCAGTAAAGTTTAAACCCGGGGTAGATGGGAATTATTTTGATGACTTACACTTGCGATATAATAGAACAGAAGAGAGAATTGCCCAGGTAGTAAAGTTGGTTGGGAGTACAGATTCAAATTTTACATTTGTGAATTCTGAATTCACATCACCCGATTATAATTTAGAGCAGAACTACCCGAACCCCTTTAATCCTTCTACTAAAATTAGTTGGCATTTTGCTACTGAAAACAAAGTTACGTTAGTAGTTTATGATATTCTTGGTAGAGAAGTTAAAATCCTGGTAAATGATGAAAGACCTGCTGGAAATTATGCAGTAACTTTTAATGCATCAAATCTTCCTAGTGGTATTTATTTTTATACTTTAAGATCTGGCCACTTTGCTCAAACTAAAAAGATGATTCTCCTAAAATAATTTTGGCGTGGATTTTCTTTCTATAACCCAGCTCATTAGTTTTTCTTGTCTTTTTTATTCCGGGATGAGCAAATATCTTCCCCTATGTCAGATTAATTATTCTTTTAAAGATGAAAATCTATACCAAATCATTGATAAAAATATTCTTTGTTTTTTGTTTCATCATGCTCATAAATACATCGGGTATTTGTCAAATCCCTTCCGCAAATAATTTTCAGTATATCTCCCCCATTCCCAATTCGGTAATGAATTCTCCAAAAACCAATGTCATTATCAGATTCGGGAATGCATATAATCCAAACGATGTTCTATCTGAAAATGTTTTAGAAATTATCGGTAATAAAAGCGGATATCATCAGGGTGAAACATTACTTGTTGAAGAAAACAAAACATTAATTTTCAAACCATTGGTTTCATTTGTTGAAGGGGAAACCGTAACAGTAAAGTATAATAAAAAAATCAAGACCATCGATAAAGAATTACTCCCGGAACTGGAGTTTAAATTCAGGATATCTGAGCAAAATTTAAATAAAATTATTAATGGTGACGCAACAAGTTTTTACAGACAGACTTGTCCCGAGTTTTTTGAGACAAGAAATATTCCTCAAAACTTCCGGAGATATTCATCAATTGAAATTGATGATCCTTTGCCCGCTGATTTTCCTGACATTTTTGTTGACTCACTGAATAACCCTTTGCCAGGATATTTATTTTTTACACCTTTTACCAGCACAACATTTTCCGGAACATATTTGATTATTTCTGATAATTACGGAACGCCGGTTTTTTACAGGAAAATGAATTCAGAAACTTTTGACTTTAAGAAACAACCTAATGGTTTGCTTACTTATTTTGATCTTTCAAAAGCTCAGTTTTTTGTGATGGATAGTTCTTATAATATTATTGATACTGTTTCAACCGGAAACGGATATATAACAGATGTCCACGAACTTTTAATTACGAAAAATCATCACTACCTCCTTTTGAGCTATGATAACCAACACGTTCGAATGGATACCATAATTGATGGGGGAAATCCAAATGCAATTGTTACTGGATTAATAGTTCAGGAACTGGATCAGAATAAAAATGTAATATTTCAATGGAGAAGCTGGGATCATTTTCAAATAACCGACGCAACTTATGACTGGGATTTAACCGGTTCATACATTGACTATGTCCATGGAAATGCAATTGAAGTTGATAAAGATGGAAACCTGTTGATTTCCTGCAGACATATGGATGAAGTTACAAAAATAAATCGCCTGAATGGCGAAATAATTTGGCGTTTAGGAGGTGAGCATTCTAAGAATAATCAATTCGAATTTTACAGAGATCAAACAGGATTTTCTCATCAGCATGATATTCGTAGACTTCCAAATGGAGACATTACTGTCTTTGATAATGGAAATCTTCACAGTCCTTCTTATTCGCGTGCTGTAGAATATCAGCTTGATGAAATTAACAAGAAGGCAATATTAAAATGGCAATACAAAAATTCTCCACAAACTTATTCTTTTGCGATGGGTTGTGTTAGATTGTTGGAAAATAAAAACCGGGTAATTGGATGGGGTTGGAGAAATTCACCGCCTTCAATAACAGAATTGGACCCAACAGGAAAAATTGCTCTTCGCTTAATTCTTCCAGACACACTTCAAAATTACCGGGCATTCAAATTTCCGTGGAAAACAAATTTATTTAAAGGAGATCCTGATTCATTAAATTTTGGAAATTTAACCGAGGGAGATTCTTTAGTAAAAATGTTGAGAATTATTAATAATTCAAATCAGAACCTTGAGATTAATGGTTTCTTTAATCGTGATTCATCTTTCAAAGTAATTACTTCTTTTCCAGTTTATATTCGACCATTAGGAGTTGATACCATTGAAGTTCAATTCAATCCACAGCAGCCAAAAATATATTCTGATGAACTTCATTTAAGATGGGATACTGATTCGCAAAGAATTGCTTGTGTAATTAAACTATCTGGAATTGGTGATTCAAATACTGTTTATGTAAATAATGATATTCCAAAATTCAAGTTTGAATTAAATCAAAACTATCCGAACCCCTTTAACCCTACAACAAAGATTAAATACACAATAAGTGAAAGAGAATTTGTTTCTTTAAAGGTTTATGATGTACTTGGAAATAAAATCACAACTCTGGTTAATGAAGAAAAGCCTGCGGGCAAATATGAAATTAATTTCAACGGAGAAAATCTATCCAGCGGGATTTATTTTTATAAACTTCATGCCGGGAACTTTATTCAAACAAATAAAATGATCCTGGTTAAATAAATCTGTCAGCTAAAATAAATCCAGATTGCTCCTACTGCAATGATTAATAAAACTGATAAAATAAAATCTCTTTTTTTCCAGCCTTTATCATCTACTTCAATTTCTTTTGTTGTTGTGTGAATAGTTAACCCGGCAACTTTTTCGGCTGGAGGCACTGATGTTATATAACTGACAACGACTAAAACAAGACTGCAAACTAGAAACAATAGGAATGCAAAATGAAGAAAATTAAAATCAGCATACAGATATAAAAATCCGCTCAGTGATTCTTTTGATAATTCTAAAATTAACCTGGCAATACCAAGGACAAAACCCGTTAACAGTGCAGCAATTGCTCCCTGTGAGTTCATTCTTTTAGAAAGAACCCCGATTAAAAATATAGCCGCAATTGGTGGTGAAATATAAGCCTGAACGCTTTGCAGGTATTGATAAATTTGTCCGGAAATTAATTTCATCATAGGAATCCATAACAATCCGAAAACGACTAAAACAACAGTTGCAATTCTTCCTACCAGAACCAAACTGCTTTCAGTTGCATTGGGTTTTAGTTTTTTGTAAATGTCCCATGTTATTAATGTTGAACAGGAATTAAACACAGAAGAAAGAGAACTCATCAATGCAGCTAACAACCCGGCAACAACAATACCTTTTAAACCAACAGGAAGTAAAGTTCCAACTAATGTTGGCAAAGCGTGATCAGGTGTATCGAGAGTAATTGCTCCGGTTTTTGTCAAAGCATAGGCAATCACACCAGGAATTACAAAAATGAAAAGTGGAAGAAGTTTTAAATACCCTGCAAATATGGTTCCTCTCCTTGATTGATTTATATCTTTTCCCGATAAAACTCTTTGTACAATAAACTGATCTGTACACCAATACCAGACACCGAGAATAGGAGCACCAAACAATATTCCTGTCCATGGAAAGTTTGGATCTGTCATTGGCTTCCACAGGCTAAAAAATCCTGCACCAGCATTATTATAAAGTTCACCAAAACCACCAAGTTTAACTAACCCAACAATTGTAACTGTTATTGCCCCGCCAATCAAAATAAACATCTGAACCATATCAGTATAAAGCACTGCCCGAAGACCACCAAGCACTGTATAAATTCCTGTGACGATTACAACAATTAAGGCGCCAGTCCAGAATTCAATTCCCATTAATGATTCAAAAACAATTCCGCCTGCTGCAATTGTTACTGAAATCTTTGTCAACACATATCCAACTATGGATATTATTGCGAGATACCATCTTGCACCGGAAGAGTATCTTTTCTCTAAAAATTCCGGCATAGTAAAAACGCCACTCTTTAAATAGAATGGAACGAAAAGCCACCCAAGAATAAGAAGAATCAGTGAGGCAAGAATTTCAAATTGTCCAACTGCAACTCCACTGGCAGCACCTGTTCCGGCTAAACCTACAAGATGTTCGCTGCCAATATTGGAAGCGAATAGAGAAGCCCCGATTATAAACCAACCGACATTTCTTCCTGCAAGGAAATAATCAGATGACGTTTGACTTTTTCTTTTTTTACTGAATGATGACCAGAATGCAACCAGGAAAACAATAATGAAATAGGCTGCAATCAGTATCCAATCTAAATATTCAAGCATTTTTCCCTCACTATTAATTTGTTACAGGAATAAAACTGATTGCTGTTCCACCGCCGGGTGCAAGTTTTAAAATTATTTTATCAGCACTGCTGACTTTCTTTGATTCAATTTTATATGCAGTTGGATTTTTATCCCAATGTGCATTCTCGCCATCAGAATAAATTGTTGCATTATATTCTCTCCCTTCGTCTAAAAAGCTAAGTGAAACTTCTAGTATCCTTGCATTTTCATCTGTAATACTTCCAAGAAACCATTTGTTTGAATTCCGTTCTTTTCTCGCTATTGTTATAAAATCTCCAATCTCTCCATTTAAAACAATAGAAGTGTCCCAATCAACGCCAACGTCCTTTATAAACTGAAAAGCAGGATTACCGTCATAGTTTTCAGGAAGATCAGCAGCCATTTGTAGTGGTGAATAGATGACAACATAAAGAGCAAGCTGTTGAGCTAGTGTTGTGTTAACCTGGTTGTTTGGTTTATACTTATTAAATTTTATATCGAAGATACCCGGAGTGTAATCAATTGGCCCGTCAAGCATTCGCGTAAAAGGAATAATAGTTAAATGTTCCGGTGGATTTCCTCCGTCGTGTGACCATGCATTAAATTCCTGCCCGCGCAAACCTTCACCGCTCATCAAATTAGGATATGTTCTCCTCAAGCCCGTTGGTTTTATCGGCTCGTGCACATCAAGCATCAAATGATATTTCGCAGCTGTTTCCATAACTTTCCTGTAATGGTTTACCATAAATTGTCCGTGATGATATTCGCTACCAGGTAATATGTGACCAACATATCCGGTTTTAACTGAATGAATATCAAGACTTTTACAAAGTGCAAATGCTGTATCCATTTGTTTTTCATAAGTCCGGATTGCAGCTGCAGTTTCGTTATGTATAATTATATTGACACCTTTTTCTTTTGCATATCTAACTACTTCTTTTAAATCATAATCAGGATATGGAGTAACAAAATCAAATACACCTTCACGGTCAGGAATTCCAAACCAGTTTTCCCAGCCTGTGTTCCATCCTTCAATAAGTAAAGCACCTATTCCATTTTTTGAAGCAAAGTCAATATATTTTTTTGCATTAGTTGTAGTTGCTCCATGTTTTCCACTCTTTATATCCCAGGTGCTTTTTCCAAGATGCATTTCCCACCAGATGCCCATATACTTTGATGGTTTAATCCAGGAAACATCATCCAGTTTGTTTGGTTCATTCAGATTTAATATCGTTCTTGAACTAACAAGATCACCAGCTTCGTCACCAATTAAAATTAATCTCCAGGGAGTCACGAAAGGAGTTTTTGTTTTTACTTTTATTCCGGAATCATTGCCAACAAGCTCACTCTGGAAAAGAAGATGTTCTTTGTCAACTTTTAAAGTCATATCTGCATAATCAGTAAGATTTGCTTCAAGAATGCTGATGTAATTTCCGTCGTCAGTTTTCATAGTAACAGGCAGGTTTACTGCATTTTCAGGGATGTAAGTTTGTGCAAGGTCTTTATGATTCCTTTTTACGATAGCATCAATATCATTGAATCTTGTTGTGTTAAACAGATGTTCATAAATATCCCAATCGCCGGGAGTCCACCAGCAGGTGTGATTTCCTGTTAATTTGAATTGTGTGTTCTCGTCGAGCATTACAACATCTTTTAGATTTTCCTGTTCGGGAAATTCAAATCTGAAAGCCACCGCATCGTTAAAAACTCTGAAGATTATAAAACATTTTCTTCTGCTTTCATTTTTTTCAGTTAACTCAACTTTCAACTCGTTATAATTATTACTGATATATTTTTGCTCACCCCAAACTGTTTCCCAGGTTTGATCAAAAGTAGAGGTGCTGGTATTTGCTGCCTCAAGGTTTTTCCCAAATGGTTTTTGATCTTTAAAATCAAAACTTAAAGATGAAGTATCTATAATTATTTTATTATTGAATTTAATTGCGTAGTTGGCTTGGCCGGAATTATCAATTAGGAAGTTGAGTTCTATTTTTTTGTTTGGGGAATTAATTTGGAAATTCTGTTGCTGGTGTGATGAACATTTACTAAAAACGAGAACCAAGATAACATATAAAAATAGATTCAAATTTTTCATTGCTGATCCATTTAAAATTATTATTATTTAATGATTATGATTTCCTGGTAGCTTAAATCTAATTCTTAAAACTCCTTCTTCATAGCTTGTTGAAATAATTTTAAAGTTTCCTATTTCTTTTGTTTCTGAAACATGAACGCCGCTGCAGGGACAGGCATCATAATCACCAATTTTAATAATACGGATTATATTACCAGCGTCATCCGGCAACTGTGAAAGTTTGTATTTTTTTAAAGCTTCTTCACGATTTAAGAACTCTTCTTTCACAGTGAAATTATTTTGAATAACTTCATTTACTTTTCTATTAATAGTCTCTATTTCCTCTCCTGTTAAATTCCGGTCGAAATGATAATCACACTTGGATTTTTTCTTTTCAATGTGATTGCTGAAGGATCTGCCTTTGTTAAAAATCCTAACCATTGTTTGATTCAAAATATGTTCGGCAGAGTGCATTTGAGGATGGTAATCTTTATTTGCTTTTACTTCCATAGTCTATTTCAGAATTAGTTTAAACATGAGAGAATAATTTAACCAGACTTACATTTAGAAATAATTTTTTTTATAATCGTAAAGTGTTTTGAGATAAAAATAAAATAAAGAAAGTTTAATATGAAACTCCTCGATTCGAAAGTATATTTTTTTAGCCTGGGAATTATAAGTACGGTAGCTGCATTGTTTTTAATTTCAAGTGTTTTTTTTATAGGTGGCAAATCTTCAATTTATAAACCTCAGGGTGAAGATTTTCCGCAAGGTTACAGAATCATTTCTCCTGAAATGCCTGCTGCACTGGAGTTTGCCGGGGAAAGAATTCCAATCGAAAATTTTGAAGTTAAAGAGAGAATGGAAAGAGAATTTATTGTTAATACTTATTTTCATTCATACACAATTCTTGCTATAAAACGTTCCGCCAGATGGTTCCCGGTTATTGAACCAATCTTAAAGAAAAATGGTGTGCCTGACGATTTTAAATACTTATGTGTGGCTGAAAGTAATATGGAGAACGTTGTTTCACCTGCGGGGGCAGCCGGGTTCTGGCAATTTTTAAAACCAACTGCGGAAAAATTCGGACTCGAAGTCAATGGCCAGATTGATGAAAGATATAATGTAGAAAAATCCACAGAAGCGGCGTGCAAATATCTATTAGATGCTCATGAGAAATTCGGAAGTTGGATTACTGCCGCTGCTGCTTTTAATATGGGAACTGATGGAGCAGACAACCAACTCGATAGACAAAAAGCAGACAATTATTTTAATCTTGTTCTTGGTACTGAAACATCAAGATACATTGGTAGAATTGTTTCATTAAAATATATTATGAATAATCCTGAAAAGTATGGATTCGACTTTAAGAAATATGAAAAATACAAGCCACTGGAATTTTATGAAATTACGCTTGATGGATCAGTAAATAATTTTTCTGATTTTGCAGGAAGCTATGGAATTAATTACAAAATTTTGAAATATTATAATCCATGGTTGAGAGATACAACTCTTGATAACCAGGATAAAAAATCCTACCTAATTAAGATTCCTGAAGAAGGAAGTTTAGAACAATAGAGAAATAATTTCATGGAGCCTGGAGTGGCTGGATAATGCCATTAGCTGAATGCAGCCACATTACCAGTGATTCACTGTCAGTATAAAAATTTACAATCCAATCAGCTGACCCGGAAAAAGTTGAATCGATAGACTTACTTGGAACGAGATACATATCAATTTTTGTTTCCGGATTGGTTGTTCTGAAATTATTTACAGTTGAATTACCAAACATTTTTGTTAGTGCTGCATCACTGTCATCATAGTTAACACCTGAACCAATAGATAAAGTCGATAATGTACTTATTATCGTTCCCATAAAATTTTTTACGTTTTCATCTTTAATAAAATCAAGCGTCGTTTGTAAATCGATTGGAGATTCAACCGGTGTTAATTTATACACCGGGATATAAATTTTGTTTTGCTGCAATGAATCAGATTGAGCAACATAAAAAAACATACTTAATGATTCTGTATCAAGCAGGTTAACTGTTCCTTCTGAACTTACTTCTCTTCCAAAAATGCAGGAAAGTTTTGCATCAAGAGAAAAAACATTTTTTGCTTTGTTAAGTACCTCACCAACTTTATCTTTTGCCGTTATTTTTGATGATCCAAATTCCCCGATTAAATCTTCTACATTACAGGAAGCAAAAGAAATTAAACAAATCACTAATAAAGTAAATTTAAATCGCATCATATTTCTCCTCTGAATAATTACTGTGTTCAATTTCAACCATATACAAATTGAAATATTAATTTGAAATAGCAAATCCATTTATTAATGACAAACAAAATGCCGTAAATGAAAATTCAAAAATTTTAATATTTCAAATTTTAATGGTTAGGTTCCCAGTCAACTCCTTCGCAAGGTATGTAATTTTCAGTAGGATGTTTATCATATTTCATGCACAAAATTGCGGACGCATCAAAATGTCTGCAACTTGAACAAAGTGTTGTGTTAAGAATTTTTTTGTTTCTCTGTTCAAACCACCGGTAACTTTGTATAGCTGGATGAATAATGAGTACATAAATCGCAGCCAGGCTAATTAGATACCATAATTGCGAATCAACATGATATCTTAAAATCCACAGCCCCGGTATTGTAACTGCGGTTCGAATAATCGTCCAGAATACAATTTCTCCCAAATTACCCTACTTTTTTTTTGAAAACTAACGATAATAAGCATAACTGGAAAATTTGAAAGTAATAATCAAATGTTTGTTAGAGTTCAGTAATTTGTAAATTTTACATTAATATATTATTATTCAGGCTATAAATTTTAATAATTCAGCCTAAAAGTAAAAACTACTGAGGCGATAAGGGGTTGAATAAAAAAGGGTTAGAGTGAGCGCGGGTGGTATCGAACCACCGACCCTCTGCTTAAAAGGCAGATGCTCTACCACTGAGCTACGCGCCCTAAAAAAATGGAAGCACAAATATAACTAACGGTAAAAATTTATCCAAACTAAACTTGTTTTCGAAATAAAGGCATTCTATAAATGAATTCAAAAAACATCAAAATTCTTGTTTGTGATGATGATGAGACACTATGTTATTTATTAAAAGAGCAACTACTGGAAGAAGGGTTTAACGTTGATACCGTCTATGATGGCAAATACGCAATTGAGGCTATAAAATCCAACAACTATGATATTCTTCTTCTTGACCTTAATATGAAAGAAGTACAAGGTGAAGAAGTATTAAAATTTGTAAAGGATTATACTTCCACTCTCCAAACTATTATTCTCTCGGCACAGGGAGAGATGAGGAAAGCTATAGACTGCATTAAAAATGGTGCCTATGATTTTATTACAAAACCCTATGAGTTTGAACAGTTATTAATTACAATTAATCGCGCCCAGGAACACAAAGAACTTATAGTTAAAACTGAGCTACTCACAAAAGAGATCAATAAAAAAGGTTCTGATACAATAATTGGCAACAGCGCACAGCTAAAAAGAGTTTTGCATCTTGCAATGAAGGCTGCTGTTTCGGATTCCAATATTCTTATTGAGGGTGAAACAGGAACTGGTAAAGAGCTTATGGCTGAATATATTCACAAACAATCGGTAAGAAAAGATAAACCATTTGTAGTTATCAATTGTGCTTCCTTGCCTGATCAACTTATTGAGAGTGAACTTTTTGGTCATGAAAAAGGCGCTTTCACCGATGCGAAAAACACAAAACAAGGATTAGTAGAAATAGCTCATGGCGGCACACTTTTTCTGGATGAAATCGGTGAATTAAGTTTAACATTACAACCAAAACTTCTTCGTTTTCTTGAAAATGGTGAATACAGAAGAATTGGCGGAATTGCCACAATGACCAGTAATGTGAGAGTTGTTGGGGCCACAAACAGAAATCTTCTTGAGGAAGCTGACAATAAAAATTTCAGAAAAGATTTATTATTCCGACTAAATGTAATTACACTTACCATCCCTCCACTTCGTGATCGTAGAGATGATATACTTTTACTTGCTGATTATTTTTTAAAAGAAAAATCACCTATTCGCTCACCAAAACGTCTATCCTCTGAAGCTGAAGAAGTTTTGATGGCTTATTCGTTTAACGGAAATATCCGTGAATTAGATCATATAATAGAAAGGGCAATAATATTTGCTGAAGGTGAAGAAATCAGGCCAGACGATTTGAGTCTTCCTCAAACATTTCAGATGAGACCTAAAAAAACTAATGAGCTTCAGGAAACCAATGAAATATTGAGTATGGAAGAACTTGAAAGATGGCACATTCAGAAGGTACTTAATAAAAACAGGTGGGATAGAACTCAAACTGCTAACCAGTTGGGGATCAGTCCAAAAACATTATATACGAAAATTAAGAAATACGAACTCAAACCAAGCTAAATTTTAAATGTCTCGTAATATTTTAGCAAAATATGCTGCTGATTACTTGTTTGAACTTCAAAATGTAGCTATTGCTATTGCGGACAAAAATTTTAAAATAGTTTGGTACAATCAAAGTTTTAAAAAGAGTATAGGCCCCGGCAGAATTAATGGAATAGGAATTGAAAAACTATTAAACATTTCAAGTTCGACTCTTTCAGAATCATTACAATCCAAAAAATCTTTCTCTTCCATATCCTCAGATTATAAAAATCAAATCACAGTTAAACAATTAACCACTGGCAAAAAGACTAAGTCAATCGAGTATATAATTGAATTTACTCCTTTTGTTACTGATGATAAAGAAAATATTCAGGATTCCGTTCTCTTAGAGAAGAATATAAAGTTTCAAAATGAACTTCAAAAAATATTATTTCTTCTCGTAAAAGAAAGCTCTTCTCAAATTGTTATTGAAGAAATATTAGCCAGGTGCGTAAAACTGACTGACAGTGATTTCGGAGTTACGATAATTCATAGTGAGAACGGTAAATTTAATTTTCATTATACTGACCCTGACAAACTTCTAAAAGATAAAAAGGACATTGAGAAGACTGTTTATTCTGATTTCTCGTACATCCGTAAATGGTTAGAAAATAACAACCGATCACTTGTTGCATCTAAAAAAGGAAATAATATTGGGATTAATATCGCCAGGGTTTTTGACTGCGATTCTCTGATTATTACTCCATGCTTTTTTGATAAATCTTTATTGGCTACAATTCTTGTCGGAAAAAAAACAGGAACATATTCATCGTTTGAAATCAGTCAGCTTGAACAACTTGGTATTTTATTATCCTTCGCTATTAGTAATATCAGAACAAGAGAACTTAACACAACTTTAGAAAATAGATTGTTACAGGCTCAAAAGCTTGAGACTATTGGAAAACTTTCCAGTGGTATGGCACATGATTTCAGCAATTTGCTTTCCAGCATCTTCGGAAGTGTAAATCTGTTACGAAGACGTGTTCCACAAGCAGAGAATGTAGATAAACTGATCGACAATATAGAAAATTGTTCAATCCGTGCAAGAGATCTCACAAAAGGTTTACTTTCTTTTGGCAAACCTACTGCAAAAAGAAAAGAGCTTGTAAAGCCAAACAGGCTTTTAAATGAAATCTCAAAAGTCGTAACTCAGACTTTTCCCGGGTCAATTACATTTACAAATAAAGTACACGAAAACTTATTTGACATACTCGGGAACGAAACGGAAATATACCAGGTGCTTTTAAATTTATGTGTTAATGCAAAGGAAGCCACAAATAGTAAGGGTAACATTACATTATCATCTTCAAATCTTGGTGTGAATAAAAAAAATTTATTAGACTTCCCATTGCTGAATGAAGGAAACTATGTACACTTTTCAGTCACTGACGATGGAGTTGGAATAAAGGATGAGGATCTACAAAAAATATTTGATCCTTATTTTTCAACAAAATCAAAAGATACAGGGTCCGGGTTGGGGCTTTATGTGAGTTATGGAATAATTAAAGCCCACAATGGAGTTATTGATGTTTCTTCAAAAATAAATAATGGTACAACCTTTAACGTTTACATTCCTGCATTTGAGCCAGCAAAAATTAAAAAATATAATGAGCCCTATGAAAAAATAATATTGCTTGCAGATGATGAGCCTATGCTGAGTGACTTACTTGCCGAACTTCTTGAATCGAATGGTTATAGTGTAATAAAAGTCGGATCAGGCGAGGAAGCAATAAAACTATTACGTGAAGAAATTAAAGTTGACCTTGCAATTATAGATTATAATATGCCAAAGCTTTCCGGGTTAGAAACAATTGCTGCAATCAGAAACCTTAAACTGGATATTCCGATTATTCTTTCTAGTGGGAGTATGAGGTTAGATGAAGATGAAGAATTTTATAAACATAAGATTGAAAGTCGTCTACAGAAACCCTATGAATTTGAAACAATGCTCTCAACAATTCAGAAATTTATTTAGCTGCTTTCCTTATTATCTACTTTAATCATTTTAACATTTTTAGTGTAATCGGAAAGTACAGGATCTTTAATAGAGTTTAACTGGTCTAGCACATCTGTTATTTCTTTAACAGCAGTTTCAATATATTTTAAACGATTCAGTAATGCTTCCTTTGAGATTTCATCTTTGCTGAGTTCTCTTTTAATTGCTGCAGATGACAAACTTAAAAGTGTAAGTGGCTGCTTAATTTTATGATTAGCCGTAACGACAGTTGCAATAAAAGTATTTCTTTTTTCAACTTCCAACAATAATTTATTTGCTTCAGAAAGTTTGAGCGCAGAATTTACGCGTGCCAGCAACTCTATCCGGTTAAATGGTTTTTTAATATAATCGAAAGCACCGGCTTCCAAACCTTCTCTTGTATCTTCAGCCCCTGATTTAGCAGTGACAAGGATGATTGGAATATCCGAAGTTTTCTGATCTGTAACTAGGGTCTTGCAAACTTCAATTCCAGTAATATCAGGCATCATCACGTCGAGTAAGATCAAATCCGGGTGTTCACTGAATGCTTTTTCCATTCCGGATTTTCCATCATACGCAGTTATAACATCAAAACCTTCATGTTCCAATCTGTCCTGAAGCATGAAAACATTTTCAGGTAAATCATCAATAACTAAAATTCTTTTCATATTAAATTGATTTCAACTGCGAGATTAGTTGTCCAATCTTAAAGGAAATGATTTTTTGGTTTACAGGTTTTGGAATATAATCATTAAACCCGTGCTTTAAGATTACTTCCTTATCTCCAGACATTGCCTTAGCGGTGACGGCAAAAACAGGGATGTCAGCCCATTTAGGATTTTCTCTGATTTTAGTTATTGTCTGAAAGCCATCCATAACCGGCATCATTATATCCAGAAGAATCAAATCCGGGATGCTTTTTTCAAGGAACTCAAGACATTCTTTCCCATTTTTTGCCAGTATTGTTGAGCAATCGTTTGATTGTACTATTTCATCAAGTGTGAATAATGTATCAGGATCATCATCAACTATCATTATCTCAGCAACTGAATTCATAACTTTTTCAATTTGTTGAGATTTATTTACCTCAGGTTTTTCCGGGATCTTAATTTCCTCAGCCTGGTCTATCTGTTTTGGATGATGTAATTCCTGCATTCTAATACGATCTCTTACCACTTTTAAAACATCTAAAGGATGACCTTTAGATTTAACAGCTATATCTTCAACAATATTGTTCAGCGATTTTCTCTCTTCTTCTGTAAGATCTTTTGCTGTGCTTATTAATATGGGTATGTGTTTTGTTTTACTATTTGTTTTTAACTTATAAGAAAGAGTAATTCCATCAATTTTCGGCATCATTAAATCGAGAATTATTAAATCCGGTTGCACTTCTGAAATTTTGCTGAAAGCATATTCACTATCTTTAATATATTCAATTCTTATACTTTCATCTTTGAATTCTCTTCTGAATTTTTCAAACTCAAGCTCATCATCATCGACTATAACTATTTTTTGTATTTGTTTCTTTGCAAGGTTTTCAAGCTGTGAAAAAGCCGAGAGTAATTTATCTGCTGATATTGGTTTTACGAAATATTCGAATGCACCCAAACCATAGCCAACATTTTTATCTCCCATAATTGAAATTAGAATTACCGGGATATCTTTAGTTGCTGGATTTTCTTTCAACTCTTTTAGAACACTCCATCCGTCTTTTTGTGGAAGCATTACATCAAGAGTAATCGCAAAAGGTTGCTGCTCAAGAGCCATTGTTAACCCTTTGTTTCCATCTTCAGCAAAGATAACTTCATACCCTTTGGAAATTAAATACTGTCCTATCGTATAACGTACTTCTTCGTCATCATCAATAACAAGAATTGGATGTGCCCTGTTCTCAATGAGTTTTTCAACGTTAATTTTCTGGATAGGCTCTTTGTGCTGTTTTTGAACAAATTGTAAAGGAATGGTAAAACTAAAAATTGAACCCTTACCTTGTTCACTCTTCAACCAGATTTCTCCACCAAGCAAATCTATTATTCGTCTACAAATTGCCAGACCTAATCCGGTTCCGCCATACTTTCTTGTGGTTGATCCATCCACTTGTCTGAATTCTTCAAAAATTATTTTTTGTTCTTCCTCAGGTATGCCAATTCCTGTATCTGACACATCAAACCTCATCTTATCTTTATCCATAGATATATGAAGGGAAACCTCTCCCTCGTCAGTGAATTTAACAGCATTCCCAATAAGGTTAATAAGAACCTGAACGATTTTTCCCCTATCTGTGTGAATGATAATTCTAGTGTTAACATTTCGAACCACAGAAAAACCTATTCCCTTTTTAATAACTAATGGATTTACAGAATTGGAGACCTCTTCTACTATCTCTTCTAGAAGTACATCTTCATCCCGAATTTCCATTTTGCCGGCTTCGATTTTTGAAAGATCAAGGATATCATTTATTAAGGTCATCAATCGGCGGCCACTGCTCAATACAACTTCAAGTCTCTCTTTGTTCTTTCCTGTTAAGTCGGCTTTTTCGATAATGAGTTCTGTTAACCCGAGAATAGAATTCATCGGAGTTCGTAGTTCGTGCGACATACTTGCAAGAAACTGCGATTTTAGTTTTGTAGCTTCTTCAGCTTTTTGCTTTTGAACTTCAAGTTCGTTTGCTTTTTCTTTCAGTTCATTGTGAAGTTCGACTAATTTATCATTTTGTTTTTTAATCTTTACGTTTTGCTCTTGATAATCTTCATTAAGTTGTTTAAGCTCATCAATAAAGTTTTCAAGTTGAATAAGAGCTTTTGCATTTATAATTCCAATTGCTAATTGCTCTTTAATTTTTGAAAGATAATCCTTGACTTCTTCGGTCGGAGAATCTACAGAACCAAGGACTAAAACGGCTGTCGTTTTTTCATTATAAATAATGGGGATAACTGACAAGTGTTTGATTTCAATCTCAACAATTCCAGCAGAAATTACCGGCAGTTTCTCATCTGAATCGATTTCAATTGTTTCTTTTTTGAGAACTACCCTATCATAAAACCCAAAGTCGGAAAGATTATCACCAGCAGCGGCATCGATGCCAAGCGATTTAATCAAAACCAAATCCTTGTCCTCAACAGAATACAGGGCACCGAAAATAAACTTACCAGTTAAAATAATTTTATTAAGTGCGGCTTCCGAAATTTCACCCAAGGTTGGATTTTGATTAATAAGAGTTATGAATTCTGAATACTCATTCTTTGCTCTTTCTTTCTTCTCCAATTCATCCAGCATACTGTTAAAAGCCGTTCCCAGTTTCCCGATTTCATCTTTACTCGAAATAGTAATCTTATTTTTAAAATCACCGGCACTAATTATTTCAGTTGCTTTGCTGAGTTGTGTTATCTGCTTTCTTAATTTCTCTGTAAATAAAAGAGTAAGGATAAGTGAAAGGGCTACGCCCGCAAAGCCAATTACGATAAACACATCTTTAAGAGTTCCCCTTAGCTCAGCTGCTCCACCAATTGTAGTAAAAACCAGGAATGAAAAATTATTATTAGTCTCAATACTATTCCCGGGATTATAAATTGTAGCAAGTAAATCGTTAGACTCTGTTCCTTCGGAATAAATTTCAAAATTATTTTTTGTTTTTAGTTCGTCTGAGGCTTTAGTTAAAACATAGAGATATTTCTGATTAATTGTGGTGTTTGAAACTTCAGCAGGTATTCCTTTCCATATAAGAGCAACATCAGAATTTATCTTTTTAGCATATTCATCTAATACATCATTTGTTAGTACTTTTCCAAATAAATAGTAAGTGCCATCGGAAGAACTTTGATTTAGAATAACAGTGTAAGGATTATATTCCTGAAATTCTTTTACACTAAACTTTTTTTCGGGTATGTAAACTTTTTTATTATAAGATTTTCTTAAGATTTCATTTCCACTTTCATCGGATAGCTCAAAAATGAAATCAATATTAGATGTGTTCAGCTTGCCTGTAGTTAAACATTTCTCAAGTTCATTTGGCTGAAATCCAAGAAATTCATCTTCGGTTTCCATGATTCCGCCACGATAAATATAAATGAAATTTTTAGAAGAGTTGATAAGCTGCTGAGATTGCTGAGAAGCAAGCACATTATACATAATAGAATAGAATGCAATTGTTGCACTCGTAAGAATGAGAACAACAGTTACGAAATTTATCAGCAGTATACGGAAACTAATTTTCATATTCTTATAGACCCCCGTCTAATTTTCCTTTTGCAAGACCTTCCTGATCGTGATCAGAAGTTCATCAAAATCATACGGTTTGCTGATGAAATCGCAGGCACCCATTTTAGCTGAATCGATTGCGCTTTTTACATCAGCATATGCTGTTAGAACAATTACTTTTGGTCGGCTATTTGTAGAATGTTCAAGATCTTTAAGGACTTCGAACCCATCCTTCCCAGGCATTTTTAGATCGAGAAGGATGAGATCGACATGGTTTGATGATACAAATTGAGTAACACTGTTACCATCGTTTAGAAAACTTGTTGTGTATCCAACTTCCGCAAGTTCCTCTGTAAGTATTGTACACAAATTAATATCATCATCCACAACAAGAATTGATTCCATTTCGGTTTATTGTTCCCCTGTTATTACATTATCAAATTTATGATATTGAAGTTCTCCATTGCGGAGTTTTCTTTCTTTTTGAATTAAATGATCTGCCTGCGGATTTGCAAATCTTTCCTTTAATGTTGGGACTAACTCGGTTTTCAACAAAATCACAAGTTCTTTTTTCCTAACAATTGTTTCATCACTACCAGCCAGGTATCGAATTCCAAAAACCCACCAAGGTAAATCCTTCAGGAATGGAATACCGTTACGAACAACTGTTTCTTCATTTGAAAATAGTCCGCCAATAACAGTTTCTTCGCCATTCAGCATTAGTACCTGAGTTGTGGCGTTTGTTTTCTTTATTTCTGTAGTTGTTTCAGTTTTATTAAAAGTACTTCTTTCCGCAGAAATATTCAGAAGAATGTAATCAATACCCTCTTCATTATAAACGTAAGGAGTAACTTCTATTATTGTACCAGTCGGGAAGAATTTTTCAATAGTATTGCCGGCAAAGTCTCTTGTTATCACAGAGAAATCTGAACCTATTTGGATCTTACCTTTATTCCTATCTCTGACTGTAATGTTAGGGCTAGCGATAATTTCACCAAGTCCATTTGACTCAAAAAATTTAAAAAGAGCTGTCGCTGTACCGGAAAAATCACCAACATTAACATCAGAGGAAATCCCAAGATTAAAATCAGGTGGAAGACTAGAAGATTGAGATGTACTTTGTGTTTCTGTTCTTAATAATCCAGATAAATTATGACTTGCATTGGAAAGGACAAAATCCCAGTCCATTCCTATCTTTCTTGAGTTTTCAACATCAACATCAAAAAAGACTGCTGATATTTTTACTTCCCGGGAGGTAACCGGTGCATATGTATCTGCTGTTTTTTGCACTCCGCCGGTATTTGGGTTTTTAACAACAATTAAATCTTCTTTTGTTTCGTACTCCAGCCCGGCATATTGAACTATTATGAGTAATGCTTTATCATAAAGCATATTCACAATCTCAACTCCGATTGGATCTGTGCGTTCAACTGAGGAAACAATTCTTTTCCCGGTTACACTTTCACTTACTTTACTAAGTAAATCAATTGCCTGGTTGAACGGTAAATTTTCGGACATTGTTACTAGTTCGTCCGGGTTCTGGGAAGTTTTAAACCTTTTCTCCCATTGCTGTTGTGCAGAAGCCTGCAAAACTATGAGGAGACAAAGAACCAAAATTGATGTAAACTTTTTCATGTTTATTCTCTCATTTTACTTTTTTGTTTCAGTTCTATCTAATTCGAGTGATACTTTTTCAATAATTCCACCCTTATTAAGAATAAAGCCAACTGTGTTATTATTAAAGTCAATCTTAGTAAGGTAACCCAGGTAAACCTGCTCACCTTCCCAAACTAAATATGTGTTGCCTTTTGTATCGGCTACGAATGCTCCTTCAGGAATGAGTGCAAGTAATTTAGCACCCTGAACATCAAGCAAGTTATCAATATTTGGTGGAATTTCATTTCTTATTAACGGATAAAAGACATCATATATCGGACCTGTTGAAAGATTGTTTTCTACAAATTCGGCAGGAGCAAATCTGCTGTCTGATGAAAAATATACCTGTACCGTTAATTCAAAATTTACCATAAACTCTGGTATGCCGTCTTCATCTGTTTTTATAAGATTGCTCAATGAAACTGAAGGAATCTTTTTCAATTCCTTACTTTGCTCAATTGCATAAATAAGGTGGTAAACATCATTAAAATAACCGCCACCTGAAATTTTATATTCGTGAGCAAAGAATTCTTTCTCCGGCTTTTGTCCTAAATATTCTATATTAACCTGGGATTCTTCAGGAAAAGAAGCGACTATCCCATTTATAAAGTTGAAAAACTTTATAGATGAAGTGTTCTGTGGAATATTGAACTTTCTGCTGGAGAGTATTGAATCCAAAATCTGTGAACGAACTACCAGATTTTGGTACCGCTGCTGGAGCTCCTCCGGATCCTGAACATTTTGATTCAGTTCTGTTAGCTTAGCCTTCTTTTCATTAAGCTTGCCCCGCTGGATAACGAAAATATATATTCCACCAACCAGCAACAGAAGCAGAAGTAATGCAACTAATCCGATGGTACTCTTTAATTTTTTATTCATTTTTCTTCGTGTAGCTTAATAGGTTAAAATTTAGATTAAACTTATATGCACTACGCTCACGCAATGCTTCATAAAACATATTTTGAAGTGTTGCTGACTCAATAGAGTAAGCAAAATCAGTCAACGAATTTCTGTATAAGGAATAACCTTCTGCATTCACCTGACTCGAACCAGATTGAGAAAGTTTTGAAATCCATACACTTTTGTTCTGACTACAGAAATTTGCCATTTTTGCAAGAGCTTTATTCCACACATCAGATCCGGATGCAGCAGAATCAAGTATTGCCTGGGTCTGATCGAAGCTGCTTATTTTTCCATCAAGCTGTTGTATTTTCCCTAATATCTCCTGATTTTGTCTCAGCAAAATGGTCTTCTCCTGAATTGACTTATCAAGACTCGTCATTGATTTATTGTTCTCCAAAATTTCCTGTGTCACTAAAAATGCAACAAGAAAAAGAATTGGAAACATTGCATATCCATGCCAGCCGAATTGGAAAACCTTTTGTTCTTCCTTGACAGACTTTGGAAGAATATGAATTCCTGTATGCTCCTTTGTTTCCTGATCATAAAAATCAGCAGCAACTGATACGGGAATGCTAAAAGCAGAAAACTTTTCTTTGGTCTCTTCATTTAATGCAGAGAGATCAAGATCATCAAATTCAAGTCTGCTTACATTCGCTTCGGGGAACGTCCCATAGAACGAAAGAATAAGGTTTTCAGAATCATCTTCACCACAAACGATAATGTTATCTAGAGACGATATTCCGCCATTCTCCATTTCAAGAAGAATTTTGGAAAAGTAAACATCATAAGTGTGAAGATTTTGAGTTCCTATATCCAGAGTAGTTCCGATGTGTTTTACACGTCTGCCCTGAAGGAAAATTAGTTTGCTGTACTCTTTGCCGATGTAAACGATCAATGAATGATCATCAGGGAAAAACTTCTTTCTTTTCGCTACATAATAGGCGAGAGAAATATCCGAACTTTTAATAGTTGGAATTGAATAATGTTTTTTCCCTTGTTGATGTGCAATACTGTTAACAAGATTGACACATGCAACCTCGCCTGCAATGAATACTGCCAACAAAGATTTGTCAGAAAGTTCCAGATAATCTAAACTTTCTTTTTCGACATTTATACTCTTTGATTCGAGTATGTCGTTTATAATCCCTTCTTTTAATTTAGAAGGTTTGGAAAGCCGGGTACCCTCATATATATGATAATATATGGCGGGTTCGGTGAGGGCTGGGATAAAACTATACTTGGTGAGATTTAGACCTTTGAGAGCTTCATTCATTTCGGTAAGTGTGGTAGTATCAAGACTCGATTCTAAATGTGCAGAATCGCCCATACCTTCAACATCAAGTGATTCTCCCTCAATGCTAAATCCCGAAACTCCGGCTTCCAGATCTACAGCAGAACGGACTAAACTGACTGAAGCTGTTCTGATAACCTGTATCTTTGAAGTCTCTTTCTCCTTATGGATAACAGCAAGCTTAGTATCATTACCCTCGCAATATATACATACTATTGGTTTCATTTTGCTGATAATAATTGATTGATTCTTGTTTTGTTATTTGCGTATGTGATGGCATTTTCTAGTGAAATGCGTTTTTGTTCATAGAGCCTTTTTAAATCCTGCTCTATTGTTATCATTCCCATTTGACCTCCCTGGTTTATCATCATATAAATTTCACCAATGTTATTGTTTTTGATAGCAGCTCTAACACTTGGTGTTACAATTAAAACTTCTTTAGCCATTACCCGCTTGCCGTCTAAACTGGGCACAAGTTTTTGAGATACTACAGAGACAAGAACATCTGCTAAACGATTTCTTACCCTTTCCTGTTCATTCGGATGCACTTCAGCAATAATTCTTTCAAGCGATTCCATTGCTGAGGAAGTATGAAGCGTTGAAAAAACTTTATGTCCTGTATCTGTTACTTCCAATGCTGCCATAATTGTATCCGGATCTCTCATTTCACCAATAATAATAATATCTGGATCCTGTCTGAGTGATTGAATGACTCCTTCTTTAAAGGATAAAACATCTCTTCCAACTTCCCTGTGTTTAATCAGAGAAACATTTGAAGTATGTACGTATTCAATAGGTGCAGCGACAATAATTATATGTGATGGGTCAAACTTGTTGTGATAATCAACAATGGAATCCAGTGTTGTTGACTTTCCAGAACCTGTAATTCCTGTAATTAGAGACAGACCGAATTTTATATAATTATGGCTAAGGTATTTCACAGCCTGCGGATGAAATTCAAGAGATGAAAGTGGTCTAATCGCAGTATTAATCGCACGCATATTCAGAGTAAGAGTATCCAAATCAAAATATGAGTCTGCTCTGAATCTTACATGGATTTTTCTTCGTTCGTAAAAATATGTATAACTAAAATCTAAATTTCTAACTGTGGATAAATATTTTTTCTGATTAACATTTAACAAGTTTGCTATGAGTAAAGCTGTTTCTTCTTCATTCATTTGAGGAAGATCTTTTACTCTCTCTTTCTTACCATGAGTTCGCATCCATATATAACCTTCGTTTCCATGACCACCTATTTCAATATCCGAAGCATCGCGTTCAATCATTGAGGTTAAAATTTTATTCATAAACTTCCTTAAAAGGAGTTTATCATCTTCGTCGATTTCATCGCAATGTTCGAGAATATAAAGCACCCGGTCAGGTCCGAACAGGGCATCTGGAACTCTTTCAGCAAATTCTTTAAGGACTCTTTTTTCTTCTGTAAAAACCACCGCTTTACTTCAATTAAATTTTAGTTTGTAATTTTTTTATTTAATTGATATCTGCTAAATCAATTTAGAAAATATCCTTCAAATAACCTATAAACAATAATCTTTAAAAAAGTCACCTAATTCCTTTGAACTTAATAACATATGCTTCTTTGTAAAAATATTTTACTGTAAAAATAAATTCAAATAATTAAGTAACAAAATTAATCTTCAGTTGTATTTGCAAGTACTTCTTCAATGGTAGTCAATCCAAGTTTTACTTTTTCCATTCCCGCTTCTCTTAAATTCATTGATCCATCTTTCTTAGCTTGTATTCTTATCGATTCTTCATCTACTTCAACACCTGAACGAACAATTATCTGTCGAATATCCCTTGTAAAATAAAGTGCTTCATGAATAGCCATTCGACCTTTATAACCACTACCATTACAATCATCACAACCAACTGCCCTGTAAACTTCAAAGTTTCTCCACTCAGCGATATTTAATCCAGCTGCTTCCATCAAACCTTCATCAAAATTAACTAGTCTCTTTTTACATTTATCACATATCTTCCGAATCAACCTCTGTGCCACTATGAGATTAATTGCATAAGCTATAAGAAAAGGTTCGATACCCATCTTATACAAACGTGCAACGGCGCTTGGAGCGTCATTTGTGTGCAAGGTGGAAAAAGTCAAGTGACCTGTATTTGCTAACTTAATAGCTGTTTCTGCAGTTTCTTTATCTCTCATTTCACCAACGAGAACTATGTCGGGATCGTGACGTAAGATTGATCTGATTGCTTGTTCAAAACCCATCTTGTAACCAATCTTTAATTGTCTTGCTCCTTCAATAACATATTCTACCGGATCTTCAACTGTTAGAACATTTACTTCGGGAGTAATTACCTGATAAAGTGCAGCGACTAACGTAGTACTCTTACCACTACCTGTTGGCCCGGTAAGAATAACCATTCCCTGAGGTTGATTAATTGCTTTAATAAAACTCTTTTTTGCAACTCCTGTTAGTCCTAGTTTCTCCAGATCTCTGATAACTTTTCTATCATCCAGGATTCTTATTACGATTGATTCGAACTTGTTTTTTAATTCTGTCCCAACCATTGGTAAAACAGAAACACGGAACCTGATTATATGTCCATCTATTTCACGCTGGATAAATCCATCCTGAGCCATTTCACGTTCAAACCTGTCCATTCCTTTTCCACGATCTTTAACTACAGCAATTACAGCTTCCGGCATTGTGTTATCTTGTACATGCCATAATCTAAGAGTTCCATCAATTCGGATATGAATTTCTGTTCTGTTATTTGAACAAGGTACAAAGTGAATATCACTGGCACCCTTTCTAACACCATCCAATAGTGATCCTTCAACGAGATTAATCAGAGCACTCTTGTTAATTTCTGCATCGAGCTCTTCTTCATCAAGCTGGCCTTCTTCTTCAGATACATGAAAATCGGTTTCTTCCTGTTCCATTTGTTTGAGGAAGATGTTTTCAGGAGGAAGTACCTTTTCGATCAGCTTTTCATAATCTTTTTTCTTTATGAAGATTACTTCATATTTGTTCGCATTTAACCCAAAGGCAACCCGTGCAATATTTCTTTCCGTAGGATCTATTGCGGCTATAATCAATTTATCTTTTATTCTATCATCATACATGAACGGCATTATTTTATTACTAAGCATCAACTCTTTAATCGATTCGCCTGCCTGCTCTACTAATGCTTTAATAGCATCAATTCTATCTTGCGGAATTTCTTCTGGAGGTGTGTCTAATTCTCTGAATGCATAAAGAATAGCTACTTCCCTAAACACAGTATCATGATCGTAATTAAAATCCTGAACAAGAATTTGTGCAAGGTTTCTTTTTATTTTACTCCGATCACTGGCTTTTGCCTTTATAGCCTTTTCAAGTGTACTCGCATCGATTATTCCTTTCTTAAAAAGAAGGTAACCGATTTTATCTGTCATTTCCAGATTAGTATCAATCATCAGGAATTTCCTCGTAGCATTAGTAAGAAACTCCTGGTTGTTTAGGTCTAACCGTTGCAGTCTCTGCTGATACAAGTGTCAACGCAATCATTATAACCATAATTACCATAGCAATAATAACCTGGATTATTTCAATCAGGTTCTTCAGTCTGAATACTGTTTCACTTTCATAATAGTTAGCAAGCTGTAATGCAGTATTCTTTATTGTTCCGGATTCTTCCCCTGAATGTAATCGGGAAAGAGCCGTTTCTGTAAATACGCCTGACGCTTCAAAAGCATCAGTCACACCGACACCTTTTTTTAACATTAATGGTATTGCAACGGATTTTATTCGTTCTTCAAAGTATACGTTTCCAGTCGCTTCTGCAGCAATTCTAATAGGTTCGATACTTTCTGCAGACCCATGGTATAATGTGTAAAATACACGACAAAAAACTTCGATTGTGGTCTTATGAACAAGTGAACCAATGATTGGCATTCTAAGTAAATATTTATCAAACATCAGTCTCCCCTTTTTCGTACGAACAAATTGCCAAAGAGCAATAGGAGGTCCGAAACAAACAATTGCAATTAACCAGGGATATGCCAAAATAAAATCACTCATTACAAGTGTTGCTGCGGTCATTGGCGGTAAATCGATTCCAAACCTAATGAATAATTTCGCTGTTTCAGGAAAGATATAACCCACATAAAAAAGAACAGCAAGAAATAAAACAAACAGAGTAACCATTGGAGTTATCAATGCACTACGTAAACTTTTTCTGAATTCTTGTCTTCTTTCCAGGAACTTAGCAGTTGCTTTATAAATTTCTGCCATGTTACCACTCTTTGAAGCAAGACCAAGCATATACGCTGTGAATTTTCCAAATATACTTTGATACTTTAAAAATGTAGCTTCGGAATCTGCGCCCTTCTTGAGATCGTTGTTAATTTCTTTTAAAGTATTTCGAAGTGCTGGATTCTGGGTATCATTTATTAAAAGTGTAAGTATTTCGGAGAATGATAGCTTTTGTTCAAGAAGTTCTGCACTGATTTTTACGTATGTTACTATATCATTGTGAGGAGGTTTTTTCTGAAAATCAAGCAGTTTTTTATTAACTGATAGTACTTTGTATCCTAACCTTGCCAGTGCATCTTCAACTTCTTTTCTGTTGAATGCTTTTTGTTCACCGCGTATAGGTTTGTCTTTGCCTTTTCTTACCCGATAGATATAAGTAGATTTTTTTTCTATCGCAGAAAGTTTAAGCTTATTCTTCTCAGCAAGTTTTTGAATTTTTTTCTTGCCTTCGGAAACTGTAGTAGCTGATAAAGTACCAGAGATAGTTTGCCCGTTCAGCTTTTGGGCTACAAATTTAAATTCAACCATGTTCCACCATTTATTAGACTCGTTAGTGTTATATCAAATATAGTTCCGAAATATTCCCGGGTTTTTTTCTTTAATATCATTAAAAAATCGCATTATTAAGTAAATATTGCTAATAAAAAAAATGATTGTAAAAATTACTAAAGCAATAAATATCTTTCGTGGAATTATTATTCTGTGGTAAATAAAAACAGAGTAGGTTAGGTGGGAATTAATTAAAATTTCTTTAATAAGATGAATGATAAAAAATTTTCTATTTATGCTTATTAAATTTCAAAGAAAAGATTTGGTACTACTTATTAATGAAAACCATGTGCAAAGTTAAATGAAGACTATATTTTTAGTTTTATCTGGAATAAACTGGATAGAGTAAATAGTTTAAAATAAAAAAGGCTGCAAAACTTGCAGCCTTCTTAAACCTACTGGACTAAATTTTAGTTTATCCTGGATACAATATTTGTAGGAGTAATTGTAGTTGTTACTGTCCAGGTATAGTTATTGTCTTGAGGTGTAGCAGTTAAAACAATCTGAGAATCTGATACGCCTGGTGTACCCCAGGAAGCATCATTAGTTGAAACAAGATTTGCAGGAAGATTATCCCAGAAGTCCTGGAAAGTTACAACACCAGAACCACTTGGTGTAAAGCTATTTCCACCACCACCCATTGAGGTTGGCTTTTTGTAATACTGTTGAGCCATTGCTCCTAGATTTGTACCCTGGGAAACTATAGAATCCTGGGTTGAAGTTTCTGCATTAGCATTAAACAGGTTGATACCTACTACTACTGCGACACCAACTATGATAACGCCAAGTACGATTAAGAGAAGTTGTTGCTGACCCATTTAGAGATCTCCTTGTGTTGTTGTTAATTTGTTAAGTGAATTAGTCTTTATCTTATTTAAGAACTTTATAAAATCTTATCTTGCTTATTATTTGAGAATAACCGAATAATATCCACTGTCTGAAACCATTGTCTGAATCTTTATTGAATCGGTTCCTGTCACTACTTCAGTTCCTGTGCCAGTTATAATAACCTGATCTGCAGTTACATTCGCAATATAAGACCCGGCTTCAGTGCTAACCATTTTAGTAGGAATTTCCCATCCAAGGAAAGAATTACCTCCTCCATTGAATTGAAACGGCTTTTTATAGTAGCTTATAGCGTGTGATGCGATGTCAGCAGATTCAGATATAAGTAGATCACGTTTTGATTCTATTGCACTTCCCCTGAATAGCCCGATACCCCAAAGCACTGCAGCACCAATAATGATTACTGCAAGAACTATTAAAAGTAACTGTTGCTGACCCAAGATTTTTTCCCTTTATTGTTTTTAGCTACTTTACTAATCAATCGGCCTTTTACAAAACAAACATTAAAAGCCAAACTTTGGGTTAAACGAACAAAAAAATATGCCAATCTGAATTGTCTTTACTTTTTAAAACTTTTCAATATTAATTGAGCCTTAATGGAGGGATAGTAATTTTTACAGGTAACTTTTGCGATTTAAGTAAAGAGTAGCCAAGACTTTGTTTTAGATAAAAATCGAATAAAATAGCTTAACATCAATAATAGTTTTAAGTCTGATTTGATAAAAATTTATGATTTGTAAAAGCTGATGTTGATACGGAGAATCTGAATGAAAATATAGCAGTCCTGGAAGGTGAGAGTTTCCGATTTTCGAATTATTTACCGGTAAATTCCTTCCATTCTTTATTTTTAGTTCGTTTTTTTTAATTAAATATTCACATTTAGTTGAGAAGGGAGCCTGTTTTTTGTTGAGATTACAATTATTTCATGGTAATTGATCCATCATTGAAATTGACGTTTTAGGAAACACCATTCCATCTTGGATTGATTTTCACTAATAAAAAAATCTTCAAAAATTTAATGACTCTAATAAAATATAATATGTAAGTTAATTTACATTAACTCCTTTTTGACTAAGGGCAATAATTGTTTTTTGAGAAATGGTGTAGCTTTTAAAAGTGTTTTTAATCAGGTTATAGTAGTAAAGCGCTTTTTCAGTCTGATTATAATTCAATTCATAAAATATTCTTTGTTCTAACATAAAAGGTATAAGTGTATAAATATAAGCATCAAATCCATCCACCGGGTGATCATTAAATCTAATCTTAAATTCATCCTGGTTTAGAGGATAATATTTGTTGTCAAATTCCAGTCGATAATAATAGGGATAGGGAATTAATGCAGAACCAGCTGGCAAAATAATTTTACCCGTTCGTACCTGGCTTATTGCAACATCAAATGAAATATATATATCATTTCTTTTCTTTAATGTTGAATTTACCCTGTCAAACGTGCCCTTATTATATTTCCGGTTATACCAGTCATGGGTAAATACTCCAATTGGACTAATAACAGAAATATCTTTTCTTATATTTTCTACTTCCTTATAGTATAAACCGGGAGAGATAAATAGACTCCAATTATCACTCAAAAGGATCGAATTTAAAGGTAACGAATTAATGGAGGCTTTATAAAAATCTTCAAATATATAAAAATCCGAACGATCTGTATATTTATAATTTATTAAAAACTGAATGAATATAATTAACCCTAGAAAAATCACAAAAGCAGTTTTAAGAAATTTTTTATTCCCGATAATTTTCAGGAATAAAATTATTGAAGTAATCGACAATATACTTAGTACTATAAAAGGAACTAGAAAATATTCATTAATATCCGGGATCTTATAGCTCAATGCTAAAGATACAGAAACAACTATTATCAGGACAAAATAAGAAATGATTTCCTTCCTGAATAAAAATATGAGCAACAATCCAGTAATACCTAACAATAGTGATAGGGAAAATTCACCGGTGGAAAAATTGTCTTTTGAAAAATTAAAGTTTATCATCTTTGTCAATGTTGAAGTCTGCTCTTTAGCGCTTTCAACTCCCTGAAACATATACCTGGAATATTCTTTTGCAGTAATATGATCATATAAAGATTTAATGTTTGATACACCGCCAAAAGACCATAATGGATTCATATTCGCTCTTAACACAAGACCGGAATAAAACAGTAGTGATATAACTGCTATTACTGAGAAGAGTATCGAAATAGATTTTAAGCTTTGCTTATTGATTCCTGTGGTAAAGAAAAATACTACAATTGTGGCAGGAATTAAATATATAGTCATCATATGATTGGCAAATCCTAGTCCAAGGAAAAAAAAGACAAACCACCATCTTTTTAAAGCTGACGTTTTTAGCTCGTTCTTTTCCTGCAATTCCTGTTTGTAATTAATGAAAACTTTGAAAGTAAGATAAATTATTATTGAGGTTAAAAATGTCTGCAGGGAATAAACTTCAACCCTGGTACTTTGTAACCAGAATGTTGCACTATATGCTAACATCAATCCTGAAAATGTGGATGCAACTATTTTATCCGCAGTTCTTATTTGAAGCGATTGAGTTACGGATTTTCCTTTCTTGCTCAGTAGTAAATATAAATTATCCATAATCAACGAAGATATTCTAATCACTACTATAACCGTTAGTGTGCACCAAATTGCATTTAATAAATTCAACTTGAAAATGATAGTAAAAGGAAATGGGATTTTATTAAAGAGATAACCAACAAGTACAAATAACGGATAACCAGTCGGATGTGGAATACTAAGCGTAGCCTGTGCCATTGCTAATTCACCTGAATCATTTTCTCCAACTGAGTGAGATATAGTAAACATATATGTAATGAAAACTAAAATCCCAACAATTTCAGGATAATATTTTATTAACAATTTTTTCAGGAATTCTGTCCTCTTCTTAAAACTTGTTAAAAGTTTTATGCGGATGATCTTTCAAGTTAAATTTATTCTTATATGAAGTTCTTTTAACTGCTCTTCACTAACTTCTGATGGTGATTCATCCATAAGAGAAACTGCGCTTGCAGTTTTGGGGAAAGCGATTGTATCGCGAATTGATTCGATGCCGGCAAAAATCATAATCATTCTATCAAAGCCAAAAGCAATTCCTCCGTGCGGCGGAGCACCATATTTAAAAGCTTTCATTAAAAAACCAAATTTAGATTCAGCCTCCTCGTCAGTTATACCAAGAGCTTTAAACATTCTTGCTTGTAATTCAGAATTATGAATTCTTATGCTGCCACCTGCAATTTCATTTCCATTTAAAACAAGATCATAAGCTCTTGCTTTTACTTTGCCGGGATCTTTTTCCATTAATGGAATATCTTCAATCCTCGGTGAAGTGAAAGGATGATGCATTGCATAATATCTTTTTGTATCCTGATCGAATTCAAATAATGGAAAATCAGTAACCCAAATTAATGATGGTGGTGTATCGGTCTTCACTAACTCCATTCGTTTTGCCATTTCAAGTCTTAAACTTCCTAACTGAGAAAGAGTTTTGTTCTTCTCCCCTGCCAGAATTAAAATTAAATCACCTTCTTTAGCAGATAATGATTTTATCAGATTTTGTTTTTCATCGTCATTTAAAAACTTTGCTGTTGGCGATTCAATTTCACTTCCTTTTATTTTAAGCCAAACTAATCCTTTTGCCCCTGCTTTTTTAGCAATATCAGTCAAATTATCAATTTGGCTTCTGCTGTACTCTGCACAACCTTCAGCAACCATTCCGGCTACAATTCCGTGTGATTTAATTGCTTCAGAAAAAACTTTGAACCCGGAATCAGTAAATATTGAATTCAGATTTTTAATCTTCATTTCAAAACGGCAATCAGGTTTATCCGATCCATAACTTTCCATAGCTTCATAATAAGTAAGTCTTGGAATCGGAAGTTTAAGCTCTGCATTCCAAATTTTACTAAACAGATCTTTCATTAATCCCTCAACAATCGCATAAACATTTTCCTGGTCGACAAAAGACATTTCAACATCAATTTGGGTGAACTCGGGCTGCCTGTCTGCACGTAAATCCTCGTCCCGGAAACATTTTACGATTTGAAAATACCTGTCAAATCCAGCTACCATTAAAAGCTGTTTGTATTGCTGAGGTGATTGGGGAAGAGCATAGAATTTTCCTTTATGAATTCGGCTCGGAACTAAATAATCTCTGGCTCCCTCTGGTGTGCTTTTCATTAATACAGGAGTTTCAACTTCAACAAAATTATTCTCATCGAAATATTTTCTAACTAGCTGGTACATACGATGCCTGAGAAGAAGATTTTTCTGAAGGATTGGTCTGCGTAAATCAAGATATCGGTATTTCAATCTTAAATCTTCAAAAGCTTCGGTACTATCTTTTATAGCGAACGGAGGAGTTTCTGCTTCATTTAATATGATAACCTTGTTTGCTAAAACATCTATCTTCCCTGTTTCAAGTTCAATGTTCACTGCATCTTCAGGACGATTTCGTACAGTTCCTTCAACCGAAACTACAAATTCGTTTCTCAGTTCCTTTGCTGTTTCAATTACATCAGAATTATCAGTCTCCATTGCAACCTGCGTAATTCCATAACGATCACGCAGCCAGATAAAAATGAGTCCGCCGAGGTCTCTCCTTCTATCAACCCAACCGTTCAGGACAACAGATTCGCCAACATTTTTTTCTCTTAATTCACCGCAATTATGTGTCCTGGTTTTAAAATCCATCAAAGAAAAATCTCCTTTTCCGAAAAATTTAATAGGAAAATTAATCATTAATAAATGTGCAACCAAATAGTGAACTTCTTCTAAAAATCCAAATAAGGTTACTCATACTTTGATGTTCATTCATCACATTTAATTCATTAAATACGCATTTCTTTGTAAGTTTAGATTATGAACACAGTAGATTTAATCAAGAAAAAAAGAGACGGAAAATCTCTTTCAAATGAAGAAATTCATTTCCTTATTGAGAATTATAGTAATCAGAAAATCCCGGATTACCAGTTTTCAGCTTTCTTAATGGCAGGGTTTATAAATGGTTTCGATGTAATTGAAACAGCGGCGTTGACAAATTCAATGTTAAACAGTGGTGAAGTTTTAAATCTTAAAAAATTAAAAGAATCTAAAGTAGATAAGCATTCTACGGGTGGAGTTGGTGATAAGACTTCTTTGGTTATCGCTCCCATTGTTGCATCACTGGGAATAAATGTCCCGATGATTTCAGGCAGAGGACTTGGTCACACTGGTGGAACTTTAGATAAGCTTGAATCTATCCCCAGATTTAACACAAATCTTAGCTTAAACGAATTCAATTCAATTCTTAAAAAATGCGGCTGCGGATTAATCGGGCAAACAAAAGAAATTGCTCCTGCTGACAAACTGATTTATTCTTTAAGAGATGTAACTGGAACTGTTGAATCTATTCCATTAATTACTGCAAGCATTATGAGCAAAAAACTTGCTGAGGGAATTGATGGTTTAGTACTGGATGTAAAAACCGGCAGCGGTGCATTCATGAAAACGATGAAGGATTCTGAAGTGCTTGCCAATTCAATGATCAAAACAGCAAAAGCTTTTAAAAAGAAAGTGATTGCTTTCATTACAGACATGAACCAGCCGCTTGGAAATTATATAGGCAACTGGTTCGAGGTTTATGAATCGGTCCTTATATTAAGGAATGAAAAAGCCGATCAGGATCTTATTGAACTTTGTCTTAACCTTGCTGGTGCAATGATTTATCTAGCCGGAAAAACAAAATCGATTTCCGGAGGAAAGAAAAAAGCTGTTGAACAAATCAAAAATGGCGAGGCTTATAAAAAGTTTTTAGAGATCGTTAAGCTTCAGGGTGGAGATATAAAATTGATTGAAAATCTTGGAAAATATCCTAAATCAAAGTATTCAAAAGTTATAAAATCAAAGGGATCTGGCTTTATTAATAAAATAGATACTTACAAAATTGGTATGGCCTCTTTGGAACTTGGAGCCGGAAGAAAAACAAAAGAAGACATTATTGATCCTAAAGCTGGAATAATTTTTAAAATAAAAATCGGACAAAAAATTAATAAAAAAGATGAGATTGCGGTTTTATATTCTGATGAAAAATCAAAACTTAAAGTTGCAGAAGAAATGATTGTGGACGCAATCAGCTTTTCAAAAAACAAAGTACAAAAACCAAAACTGATAAAGAAAATTTTATATTAATATTCAATAAATCTGAATTAAGGAGAAAATACTATGCTATTTATTATTGCAATACTCGCTGCTGTGGTGGCGGGATTTGTTTACAAGAATTCAAAAAAACATATGCAAAAATCGGAGGCAAACTTTGCGCTGATAGGAATGCTGGTTGCAATTATAGTCACGGCTCTTCAATGTTTCACGATGATTCCTGCTGGTCATGTTGGTGTAATTGATTTCTTTGGTAATGTAAGTGATAAAACTTTGTATCCGGGGGTAAATTTCGTTAACCCGATGGCAAACGTTATAAAATTTGATGCGAGGACACAGGAATTAAAAGAAGTTATGAATGTTCCGTCAAAGGAAGGCTTGAGTGTTGAACTTGAAATAAGTTTGCTCTACAGTTTGAGTTTTGAAAATGCAAACAAAATTTACAAAACTGTTGGAGAGGATTATGTAGAAAAAATTCTTATTCCTCAATTCAGATCTGTTGTTCGTGGAGTAACTGCCAGTTACGATGCTAAAGCTCTCTATACTGAAGAGCGTGAAGTTCTGTCAAAAAGAATTGAGACTGATCTGGCAAAACTTGTTGAACCAAGAGGAATAACTCTGGAAGCAGCACCATTAAGACAAATTACTCTTCCTCCTGGATTAACTGCTTCTATAGAAGAAAAACTTAAAGCTGAACAAGAAAGCCAAAGAATGCAATTCGTCCTTCAAAGGGAAACTCAGGAAGCAGATCGTAAAAGAATTGAAGCAAAAGGTATTGCAGATTTTCAGGATATTGTTTCTAAAGGAATCAGCGAACAATTACTCAAATGGAAAGGAATTGAGGCAACAGAGAAGCTTTCTGAATCACAAAATACTAAAATCGTAATTATTGGCTCAGGTAAGGATGGATTACCAATTATTTTAGGCAATAATAATAATTAAGGATTTTTATAATATTGACCCGGGGGTCATTTATTGATTTGTTTTAAATAAATCTACTAATTATTTTTTGAACTCATAAGTCAGAAAAAATATGATTTCTTTAATTGATTTCCTGAATATACTTCTTCCGTTTCTTTATCTAGCAACTTTTATAGTGTATTTCTATGATTTTATGCGGGATGAAAAACGTTTTTTTAACTCGAAAAGAGTATTTCTTTTTATTACGTTGGTTGTTCATTTCATATACATTGTACTCAGGTTTATTGAGTTCAATCATCCGCCAATTACAAATATTTTTGAAATTTTTACTATCCTGGCACTGTCAATTTGTTTCTCATATTACTTGTTGGAACTTGTTACTGACATCCGCGGCACTGGACCATTTATAATAATAATCTCTATCATCTTCCAGATAATTTCTTCGTTATTTATCAGGGACCTTGAAGTTGTGAAGGAAGTTTTAAGAAATAATCTATTGGGTGCGCATGTTATAAGCGCTTTGCTTGGCTATTCCGGGTTTACAATTTCTGCTGTATATGGATTTCTTTACCTGGTACTTTATAAGGATATTAAATACAACCGGTTCGGATTAATTTTTAATCGTCTTCCAAATCTTGAAGTTCTGGAAAAACTCAGTTATTACTCGGCTGTTATTGGATTTTTCGGAATTACAATTGCAATAGTAATTGGCATCATCTGGCTTCCAACCGCTTTTCCAAATTTTTCTTATGCCGATCCAAAACTGATTGGAACCATTGTAGTCTGGATTTTATACCTGATAGGAATATCTAAAAAAATATTTTCAAAATGGCAAGGACGTAAACTTGTTCTTTTATCTATTTCCGGATTTCTTGTTGCAATTTTTTCTACTATCGTTTCTAACTTTTTAGCACAAAGCTTTCATTCTTTTTATTGATTATGAATTTATTCGGTATATCAATAAATCACCGAACTGCTTCTGTAAATTTGCGTGAGGAAGTTTTTCTCAGTGATGAAGAAGTTCGTGGAATAATTCAAAAAGCAAAGAGTAAGCTTTTTAAAGAAGGATTGGTTATATCAACTTGTAACAGGACTGAGATTTACGGAGTTCCTGCTAATTCTTTTTTTAATCATGATCTCCTTCCAAAATTTTTATTTGAGTATAAACCGTCAAAGGATTTAACATCTGAACATTTTCAATTCTTTGCCTCAAAAGAAGCTATAAGACATCTCTTAAAAGTTGCTACAGGAATCGATTCACTTCTTATTGGCGATAACCAGATTTTCAAGCAGGTTAAAGATTCTTTCCAGGTTGCAGAAGAAACCGAGTTTGCGGGATTTTTAATGAAACGGCTTTTTGATTCAGCTATCCGCACAGGGAAAAGAGCAATTACAGAAACAAGAATCAGCGAGGGAGCAGTTACTGTTAGTTACGCTGCTGTTCAATTGATTGAAAAAATATTTTCAAACCTTCAAAAAAAATCGGCTCTTGTTATAGGAACCGGCGAGACAGGAGAAATTGCAGCAAAACATTTACGTGACCGGGGAATCGGCAAACTAACTCTTACAAACAGGACTGCAGAAAAAGCAGAGACACTTTCTTCAAAAATAAATGCATCCGTAATTCCTTTCTACGACTTAAAAAGCTCTCTACACAAGTTTGACATTGTAATAAGCGCAACAAGTTCTGATGAGTTATTAATAAAAAAGGAAGATATACGAAACGCAATGAAGTTGAGGAATTTTGATTCTGTTGTATTAATGGATATAGCAATACCGAGAGATATTGATCCGAATACAAGATCAATTGAAAATGTTTTTTATCACGACATCGATTCATTAAATATTATTGTTGAACAAAACCTGGCAAAACGCAAGGACGAAATTCCAAAGGTTGAAAAAATAATTGATGAAGAAGTTGAGTCGTTTTTTGAATGGCATAATTCTCTGCAGGCTGCGCCAACTATTAAAACACTAAGAGATTATTTTGAAGACATCCGCTCTGATGAGGTAAACAAAAATATAAATAAGTTCAGTGAAGATGATCGTGAAAAGCTTGAAATCATAACAAAAAGAATAATTAATAAAATTTTACACCAGCCTACTGCTGAATTGAGAAAAGTAAGCGAGAACAACCAGGCAATGGATGAAAGTGCAGAAAAAATAAGTGTGATAAGAAACTTGTTCGGTTTAGATCAGTTCAACAAAGAAGATAAGACAAAGCAGTAAAGGATTTTAATTTTGAAACAAAAAATCGTTATCGGTTCAAGAGGAAGTGATCTTGCCTTGTGGCAAGCAAATTTTATAAAACAACAAATTGAAAAAAAGAACAGGAATGTTTCAGTTCAGATTAACATATTTAAGACTCAGGGTGATAAAATCTTAGATGTTGCACTATCAAAAATCGGTGATAAAAGTTTGTTTACAAAAGAACTTGAGTTCGCTCTGTTGAATAAGGAAATTGATCTCGCCGTTCACAGCTTAAAAGATTTACAGACTCAAATTCCCGAAGGATTAAAACTTGCAGCAGTTACAAAAAGACATAAAGTAGAAGATGCATTGATTTCGCATAAAAAAGGGGTGACGCTTTTCAACCTGAGACAAAAAGCGATCGTAGCAACAGGCTCATTAAGGAGAAGATGTCAGCTGCTCCATCTGCGACCTGATATAACAATTACTGAATTACGTGGAAATGTTCCTACAAGAATAAAAAAGTTTAAAAGCTCCGGGTGGGATGCAATTATTCTAGCCCGTGCCGGTGTTGAAAGACTTGGACTTCAGAAAAACATCTCTTCAATTTTAAAAACAGATTTGATTTTGCCTGCTGTTGGGCAAGGCGCACTTGGTATTGAAATTCATAAAGACAATAAAATTACAGATGAGATTGTGCAAAGTGTTCATCACGAAAATACTTACCTTGCTGTTTTAGCTGAAAGAGCTTTACTAAAAAAACTTGAAGGTGGCTGCCAGGTTCCGATTGGTGCTTTTGCCGAAGTGAAACCAAACGGACTTTATCTTGATGCAATGGTTGGCTCATTAGATGGAATTCTAACTTTTAGAAAAAAAATTCGCGGCAGTAAATCGCAACCTGAAAAACTCGGAATAAAACTGGCTAACGATTTAATCAAAGCCGGTGCAAAAACTATACTTGATGAAATTTACAAATCAATGAGGGCAAAATAATCATGAAAATTTTCAAACTAATTTTCATTACGGTAAGCTTACTTCTTACTTTAATTGTTGGTTATTCTTGTAGCTGCTCAAGCTGTAGTAGGAACGAACAAGTTGAAGTACCGAATGATATTTTGAACAAAGCAAATGATTTTATTATGTCAAAAACCGGGAAAGAATTTTTCAGCAAATATATTACTCCTGATTTTGCACGAACACATCATACTCCGCCTTACTACGAAATGGAATACCGGTTTTACATGCCTGAGAAAGATTATGTTGTTGGAAAAATAAAATTCACAGTGGACAGTTTAGGTAATGTTGTTGAAAACCGGGACATTATTGGAATTCCAAACTATAAGAAAAAACCTTTTGAGTGTGACTTCACTGTCAATAAAGACTCTGCAATTCAGATTGCGAAAGGAAATGGTTTAAAAGAAGGAATAAAAGATTGGGATGTTGGTTTCATCTGGAATCCGCAGCGTCAGATTTATGTCTGGCATGTTCTTTCAACCTTGCACGAAATGAAAGGTGATATTGGATACCGCGGAAGCGGTCAGGAAGCTATAATCAGCCCTGTAACAGGTGAAGTTCTTGAAATGCACGATTGGAAAATAAATTAAGTTTTCAGAAAAATGTTGGTAAAAGAAAGACGGGAAACAAAACGGGAAAAGAAAAGAGAGTTAATTCTCGAAGCTGCTGCTGAACTCTTTTCTCATAAAAACTATCACGAAGTGATGATGGAGGAAGTTGCAAAACTCACGGATGTAGCTAAAGGAACAGTTTACAATTACTTTGCTTCAAAGGAAGAGTTATATTTTTCTATAATGAAGATCAGGATGGAAAACCTGATAAACTCAGTTAAGGAAAAAATCAGTAGCGAATCGAACAGCATAAATTCTTTGCATTCATTTATTACACATCTTTATATGTTTATGATGAAGTATCAAAGCTTCTTTTTAATTTATCAAAAAGAATCTCTTGATTCAGAGAATGTATTTTGTGATGAACTTAGAGATCTTGAATCACAATTAAGATCTCTTTTAACCGGAATAATCAGGAAAGGAATCCGGGAAAATCTTTTCAGAACCGTGGAGGAAAAATTTTCAGTCAGCCTGATTCTCGGAAGCATTTATGGTTCTGTTCAAAGAGGTATAAATCAAAATCACAGTAATGATCAAATAATTAAAGAAAGAGAAATGGTTTTTGAATTTGTGCTGCACGGGCTTTATTCGGGATTTAAGAATAATGAAGTGCTGCCATTAAAAGACAAAACAATTGTCCTGACGCGAAGCCTTGAGCAATCTAAAGAATCTGCAGATGCTCTTGCAAAACTTGGCGCAAATGTAATTGTTTTCCCTACTTTGGAAATTGTTCCGCCAACAAGCTGGGATCAGTTTGATGAAATTGTAAAGAGCAATATTGAAATCGATTATATTATTTTTACATCCGCACACGCAGTTCGAATGTTTTCTAAAAGATGCGCCGAGATAAATACGATAATAAATTTCAACCGTATAAAAGTTGTTGCAGTTGGAAACAAAACATCTTCTGTTTGCTCAAAATATGGAATCCCAGTTCATATTATCCCGGATGAATTCAGCGCGTCTGGTGTAATACAAAAGCTTTCAGGTTATGAATTGGAAAACAAAACTGTATTCATTCCGAGATCTGCAATTGGAAGAGAAGAATTACCAAAAGGCTTAAAAGACCGTGGGGCAATAATCCGGTCTGTAGCTGCATATAATGTTACAATTCCTTCTGGTGAATCTGTTGAAACCGGCAGAAAACAAATTGAACAAAACAAAACAGATTTATTTGTGTTTACCAGCCCTTCTACTTTCGAAAATTTTTTGCAGATTCTGAAAATAGATCATCCTTCAGAATATTTTAATAAACGAACTGTTGCTGCAATAGGACCAACCACAAAATCGGCGATTGATAACCATAAAGTAAAAGTAAACATTATGCCGGATGAATATACGATTGACGGACTTGTTGAAAAAATTGTAGAACACTTTAATCATATATAGAAAGATTTCATTTGGAAAATTTAAAAAACGATTTATTCATTCGTGCCTGCAAACGTCAGCCGGTTGAAAGAACACCTGTGTGGATTATGCGACAAGCAGGAAGATATTTGCCGCAATACAGGGCAGTTCGGGAAAAAGCTGATTTTCTTACGATGTGCAAAACTCCGGAACTTGCGGCCGAGGTAACTATTCAGCCTGTCGACCTGATTGGTGTTGATGCAGCAATAATTTTTTCTGATATTCTTGTTATTCCTGAAGCGATGGGAATGCATCTTGAAATGAATGAAGGCGTTGGACCGGTTTTCCTTCAACCAGTTCGTAATGAAAACGATGCAGCCAAACTAAAAGAAATTAACTCAAAAGATGATCTGAATTATGTTCTTGATGCGATCAAGCTGACTAAAAAAGAATTGAATGGAAGAGTTCCTTTAATTGGTTTCAGCGGAGCTCCCTGGACTTTGCTTACTTATATGGTTGAAGGAAGAGGTTCAAAAAGTTTTTCAAATGTTAAACGGATGATTTATGATAATCCCGAACTTGCACATAATTTACTTGATAAAATTGCCGATGCAGTAGCTGATTATCTTTCCGAACAAATTGAAGCTGGTGCAAATGCTGTTCAGATTTTTGATACGTGGGCCGGAATTTTATCTCCGAGAGATTATCTGATTTTTTCATTAAAGTATGTAACAAAAATAATATCACAGATTAAAAGAAACGGGCAGCCAATAATTTATTTTCCAAAAGGAGTTCATTACAGAACACGCGCTGTTGCTGATTGTGGTGCTGATGTTATTAGTCTTGATTGGACAATGGATTTAAGTAAAGTTCGTGGAAAAGTTGGTAAAAAAGTTGCACTACAGGGAAACCTTGACCCGACTGTTTTATATGCCGAGAAAAATTTTATTCGCCGTGAAGTAAGAAAAGTTCTTGAGGCTTTCGGTCAGGGAGAAGGACACATTTTCAATCTCGGCCACGGTATTTTGCCGGATATCAGTCCCGATAACGCAAAAGCAATGGTTGAATTTGTAAAAGAAGAAAGCGAAAGGTTCCATACGCAAAATTAGACAATTGATTGGATGAATGAGTGCATGAATGTATGATTTTAAAATCATTCAGCCATTTATTCATTCAACCATACAAACGAAAGGAAAACAGGTTGCGATTATGTTTGAAGTTGATTTAAAAGAAGTTTAAGAAATACGATAAACCCGGACCGCGATATACTAGCTATCCGACTGCTCCGCAGTTCAGTGAGAACTTTACTTACTCAGATTACATGGATGAAATTGTTAAAACTAATTATGGTGAAAATCTTCCCGATCTTTCTCTATACTTTCATATTCCATATTGTGATACGCTTTGTTTTTTCTGCGGCTGTAATATGCTCATCACAAGAAACCGGGAAAGAATAAAAGAATATATAAAGTACGTTCAAAAAGAAATTGATATTGTACGCGCATATCTTTTGCCGGACAGAAAAGTTGCACAGCATCATTGGGGCGGTGGAACGCCAACACATCTTAATCCTGATGAAATCAATTTACTTGCCTCTTACATCAGCGAGTCATTTGATTTTAAAGATGATTCTGAAAATAGCTGCGAAATTGATCCGCGTGAATTAACCAAAGCCCATCTCGAAGCTTTGCGGAATAACGGATTCAACAGGATTAGCATGGGAGTTCAGGATTTTAATGAAAAAGTTCAGAAAGCCGTGAACAGAATTCAGCCGGAAGATATTACAAGACAAACCGTCCAGTGGGTAAGAGAACTCGGTTATCACAGCATAAATCTTGATTTAATTTACGGACTTCCATTCCAGACTGTTGAATCTTTTGCGAAAACAGTTGATAAAATTATTGATATTTCTCCGGACAGGATTGCCGTATTCAATTATGCACACGTACCGTGGATGAAAAAACATATGGCTTTAATTCACGAAGAAGATTTGCCGAGAGCCGAAGTGAAGCTGGATATTTTAAAAACCACAATCGAGAAGCTAACCAGTGCCGGTTATGATTTTATCGGGATGGATCACTTTGCAAAACCGGGTGACGAACTTGCAGTTGCACTTCGTGAGAAAAAACTTTACAGGAACTTCCAGGGCTACAGCACAAATGCAGGTGCCGATCTTTATGCATTTGGGATTACATCTATCAGCCAGTTAAAAAATATTTACGCACAAAATTACAAAACCGAAAAAGAATACTATACAGCAATCGACAACGAAACAATTCCGACGGCAAAAGGATATAAATTAACCGAAGACGACCATATACGTCACGAAGTGATAATGAAAATTATGTGCGACTTTGAACTGAACTACAAATCGATTGAAGAAAAGTTCAAGATCAGGTTTAAGGATTATTTTAAATGGGGATTAAACAACCTGAAAGAGTTTGAAGCTGACAATCTTCTCGAAATGACTGATGATGGTTTTAAAGTAAAAGATATGGGCAGACTTCTTATCCGCAACATTGCAATGAATTTTGACGGCTATATTGAAAGAAAAGAGGATAAAGCTAAGTATTCAAGGACGGTTTGAATTAAATTTTCCTATCTTTATGTTAGTTTTAAAAATTCCTATCAAGATTAAATTAGCAAGAAATTGAAGGAAAATTAATTCTTGAAGGAAGAAAACAAACCTCAGACATCATTGCTTTCTCTGTTTTTAATCTCTTCTCTAATATTCTTCGGATTAACACTCTATTTATATTTTAATAAGGTAAGTGGTGGATTAATCATCATCGTTCCTATAGTATATCAGTTGCTAAAAAAACGTGTGTCTACTAAACCAATTGATGAATTACTAAATAAAATCTTTAATTCAGGTAAATTAATACTTACACTTTCTATTTTGTTATGCTTAATTGGTTTAGTAATAATAATAACAAACGAAAACAACATGCTTTTTAAGGAGAAGAATATTATTGAAAGAAAATTCGGAGGTATAATTTGGGATGAAGGCAATGAGGCTCTTTCAGATGTAATAATAACGATCCCTGAATTAAATCTTTTAGATACCACTGACATATTTGGCAGATTCTCCTTTGTTATAAAAGACACAAACCTGATTTCGGTTTCTGTAATTGCTCAGAAAGAAGGATATTATACATACGAAGCGGAAGGGAGTGTGGGAAATACAAGCTATAACTTTAGTATGAAAGAGAAATGAAATATTATTCAATCGTTTTACTTTCAATCGTCTTTATCATAAGTGGCTTTGCACAGACTACAAAATATATTAAGGGTAAAGTCGTATATGAAGAACAGAGTAATGTAGAAGAACCCAGGTTGGGATAACTGTAAAAATAGAAGAAACCGGGGATAGAGATAAAACAGATCAAGATGGAATTTTCAAAATTTATTTGAACGAAAAATTTAAACCCGGAGACAAAATACATTTTGCAATTGAAAAAGAAGGTTGGGCAATTAGAGACCCACTTTTAGGAGAAGAAAGAATCCCTTCTTATACAGAAAAAGATTTACTGAAATTAAAAATACTTCCGAAAGGCTCTCCTCTGTTTTTTACAGATCCACAAATTTCTAGTTATGTTGAATATTTGGCTCTTAAACAGAAAAACGAGAATGTTTTTTCAATCACCGACTATAGCAAACTATCGCTCGATGCTTTGTTTGATACTCTTGCAAATAATTGGGGTTTCAAAAAATCTGACATAGAAGTGACATTCCAAAACTGGATTGATAAAACATCAAAGGATACTAGTAGTGCTCGTGAGAAAGCTCTTGCTGAATATGCTAAAAAGAATTTTAATGTGGCAGGAAAACTATTTTACGAGTTAGGCATTAATGCTATTGATAAATATGAGCTTGCCGATAAAGAATTCGAAAAATCAAAACAAAAACGAAAAGAATCCATTGAGCGTGCTCTTAAAGATTTTAAATTATCAGCCGAATCATACTATGAAGTTAATAATTACGATTCATCTATTATATCGTATAAAGAAGCCCTTAAATTTTTTAGTCTTTCGGAAAAATGGGGTGAATTCTCATCGGCAGTAAATAGAATAGCAATTTGTTATTATAATCTTTCATTAAAATCATGTGATAGTTCAAAGTTCAACCGTTTAGATTCAGAATACGTATATTTTGACAAAGGATTGAACATTTCAAATGAAAATAAATTAACTGATTGGAAACGACGTTTTCAAGGAAACATTATAAGTATTTCAATTGCCAAGCAGGTATATTCTGAAATGCCAAATAAAAATGACGAAGTGACAAAATCAATTAACTCTCTTGAAACTCTGATAATTAGTAATGATAATGGATTTAGTAATGAGGATAGAGCAATTTTTCTTAACAATATCGGTAATTGCTATAATCTCTTATATCAATTTACTCCAAATCTCCAGTTAGCCAGAACCTTCTTAGATAGTGCAAGTTTTAAATATGAAAGTGCTATTATTGATTCTAATTTAATAAAAAACTATCCTTTGGTGTGGTCCTATATTACAAATAATTTTGTATTAAATTCTATTTACCTTGGGCTTGACGAATTCCAAATACCAACATTCTTCCAGATGATTGCAACCAGAATTCTGAATGATAGTATTAAAATTGAAATTGACAACGCATATATATCATATCTGAACAATTTATATTTGAGATTAACAGAAGCAGAGAAGACAGTTTTCAAAGAAGATGATAAGTTCGGTTTAGTAACAATAATGAATAATATGGTATATATCAGACTTCAACTTTTGTTGTATTCAGACAAGTATGCTGAGGAAAATTTTATTCTAACAACCGATTCATTAATATCTGTGGCTAATGACTTGGCAAACGAAAACGATTTTTTTGAAGAGGTTATGTTTTTGACTGGGAATAAATCTGTTTTAGAAATTATTAAATTAGTTCTTGATAAAACAAATTCTACAGACGAGCTAGCCTATTTGAACAATTCCATTGAAAACCTTTTATCACAAAAAAAACCATTGAGATTATTTCAAACCTATTTACAAAGAATTTTATTTCTGAACTATATTCTTTTATCGACGTTCAGTAATGAAAACACACAAAAATCAGATTTATTAAGTAAAGCAGATGATTTAATTGATAACATTATAGACAGTTACAAGTCACTCAACTATATGCGAGAATGGGATGAAGCGATTCAGCTACAGAAGATAATTCACAATTCCGACTAGTATGAAAGATTATAAACTTATTTTTTAATCACTCGGCTTTTCCATTGGTGCAGTTGTAAAAAAAATCACAATAAATCAACAAGTGTATTTAGTTGCTCAAATCTTATCAAAATCATCATTTATTAAACAATCTCCCTTTTACACCGATTATTGATTAGAGATGAGAAATCCTTCATATTTGGATTTATTTAAATAAACTATTCATAAGAGTAAAAAATGTCTAAAAAGACTGTCGAAAAGAAAACTAAAAAAAATAGCACAAAGTCAATTGATGCAATAAGCAAAACCGGTGAGGATGTTATTATGATCCACGAAAAAAAACTGAAGAAAAAAAATTATGAGAAAGAATTGGAGAAACTCCAGGTGGAACTTGTTAAGCTGCAAAGATGGATAAGAGAAAAAAAACTGAAGGTGGTTGTACTTTTTGAAGGCCGGGACGCCGCAGGAAAAGGCGGCGTAATAAAAAGAATTACTCAAACTTTAAATCCGCGTGTCTGCCGGGTTGTTGCTCTAAGTGTTCCTACCGAAAGAGAAAAAACTCAATGGTATTTTCAACGGTATATTTCACAACTTCCAGCTGCAGGAGAAATGGTTTTGTTTGACAGAAGCTGGTACAACAGGGCTGGTGTTGAATATGTTATGGGTTTCTGTACAGCGGAAGAATACAGCGAATTTTTAAGATCATGCCCTGAGTTTGAAAGAATGCTTATCAGGTCGGGTATTATATTAATTAAATACTGGTTTTCTGTTTCGGATGAGGAACAGGAAAAAAGATTTAAAGAAAGAATTGAAAACAGGGTCAAGAGATGGAAGATTAGCCCAATGGATCTTGAATCACGGAAAAGATGGGTTGAATATTCAAAAGCCAAAGATGCAATGTTTGCTCACACAGATATTAAACAGGCACCGTGGTATGTTGTAAATGCTGATGATAAAAAAAGAGCAAGGCTAAATTGCATAAGTCATTTGTTAGGTTTGATTCCTTATGAAGATATCGAACCGGAAAAAATCAAACTGCCTCCAAAACAAAAAAACACCGGATATGTAAGACCACCTGTTACTGACCAATCCATAATCCCGGAAAAATATTAATTCGTCAGTATATCTACATCTCTGGCTATATTCCATAAGTAGACCTTACCTAATTTCTCCGGGCAATTTCTTCTTTCATAATCTTTTCCAGTCTCATAGATTTTGTTCTGATTTTAGGAATAACGATGGAGAAGAAATAACTCCTTATTATATACCACCAGAAACTTCTCTCAAGAAGAACCGGATTAATATTATGTTCAATTTCTTTATGAGCATCCAGAACCTTATTCCAATGAAGTCCGCTTTATGGTCATTTGATGACCGTTATTCAAAATTAGAAAAGTTAAAGTCTCCTAAAAATTTTCTATTTTTGTAGCATTGATTATATACAAAGGGAGCCTCTATCATAACGAAAACTATCACTGATCTAATTGAAGTAAAAAACCCAAGAGTAGCAGGAAGATATCTAAAGAAAAAAGTGGCTATGGGTCATTTCATTGAAGATTACATTGCTGAAAAAGTTGATATAAAAGTCAGCTTTATGGAATTGCTGAAATATAAAAATGATATTTTCACTTTTAATTTCGCCACACCGCATTATTATTTTTTCATTTTAAGGATGATTCCGGAAGTAATTATTCATTCTCAAAAACAGGATAAAAGAATTATAAGAAGTCACTATGATAATAAGAATGATTTATTCAGTTGGTTTTTGGGACCAAAGATGATTTATACCAGTTGCTATTTTAAAAATTTAGATGAGTCGCTTGAAGTTGCACAGGAAAATAAGATGAACCTGATAGCTCAAAAAATGCAGCTTAAGGAAGGAGAAGAATTATTAGATATTGGATGTGGTTGGGGAACTCTTGTTGCTCATATGGCCAAACATTATGGAGTTAATACAACCGGAGTAACAATTGCTCAGGCTGGCGCGGAATGGGCTACGCGACAAATAAGGGAGTATGGTGTAGAAAATCGCGCAAAAATTTGGACGATGGATTATAGAGACATTCCAAAGGACAAAAAGTATAATAAAATTACATGCCTGGAAATGGCTGAACACGTTGGAATTAAATATTTTAAAAAATTCATGAAACAGTGCTATGATTTGCTTGAAGACGATGGTCTTTTTTATATACAAATTGCAGGTCTGCGAGAACGTAATAGCTTGTTCCAGAAGGAGAATCAGGAAGATCTTGTATGGGGCTTATTTATGAATAAATATATTTTCTCCGGAGCCGATGCAAGTATGCCATTAAATTGGGATTTACATCGAATAGAAAAGGTCGGTTTTGAAGTGCATTCAGTTGAAAATATTGGGAACCACTACTCAATTACCATTAATAAGTGGTATAACAATTGGCTTTCGAATAAAGATAAGGTACTTGAAAAATATGGGGAACGTATTTTTAGAATTTATGAAATTTTCCTCGCCTGGTCCGTGCTGATCGGGAGACACGGAGGCTCAACAGCTTATCAAATTGTATGTCACAAAAATATGGATAGGTTCGACAGGACAATGTTTATCGGCACCACAAATTTGGGAGAACATGATAAATTTAAGAAAACTGCCGAGTTAGAGCACGCCTAGTTTTGTTTTTAAATTCTTTTTCCGAAGGTGTTAAGATACTTGCATCCCAGGTTGTATTCCATCAGCAGATATTTTCTCATTATTCCGGGCAATTTCTTCTCTCATAATCCTTTCCAGTCTCATAGATTTCGTTCTGAATTTTGGAATAATGACGGAGAGAAAATAACTTCTAAATATATACCACCAGAAACTTCTCTCGAGAAGAATCGAATCAATATTATGCTCAATTTCTTTATGAGCTTCAGGGACTTTGCTCCAGTGCAGCCCTGCTTTATGATGGTGAATGGTATGATAGCCGTTATTAAAAAGTAGAAAATTTAAAAAGCCTGTGAAGTTCCTGGAATGATTCCATTCAGATTCTTCGTTTGCATGAACGTGCTGCACGTAATTAAATATTAATACACTGAATAGAGAAACCTGTTGAGGAATGATTACAAAGAGTAATGCTTTTTCCCAGTCAAGTAATAAAGCTGCTGCTATCCACAAAAACAGGATTGCATATTGTGAAATGCATACCCAAAATTTTTCTTTATTGTTTGCCTTCATGTCCTTCAGGTAATTCATAATTGCTTTTTGCTGGTAGTATCCGCTTATTGACGGATATGACATAAGTGTAAGAAAATTATTTCTTTCACTAACCCGGTATGTAATCGAGTCATCACCCTCACGGTTATTATAACGATGATGATTTTTATTGTGCGTCGGTATCCATGCAAAAATGGGGAAACCATAAAATACAGTAAGCCACCAGTCAGTAAATAAATTAAGGATTTTGGATTTCCACATCGGGAGGTGGTTGTGATTGTGAGTCATCACAGCGACGGCAACTGACATAAATAAAAACCACGTATATAAAAATGGATTCATACCAAACCAAATCCATTGAGCGATAAAGAGAGACGTGGTGATAAATATGTATATAAGGCTTTTAATGTCTGCTTTATTTTTTAGCATGAGATTCCCACTTGTTAAATTTTAATCTTCTAATTTATTCCAGTCGCTTATTTGTTTGCTTACTCAAAAGCTAAAATCCGGTTGTATATAAAATCGAATGAAAAAGTTTTTGATTCAGTTTTTCTTTCAATATACTCTGCAACCTTTTCCAATCGCTTTGGAATAGAAAGAATTTTTTCCTGGGCTTTTTGAGCAATATCATTTAATCCATTTAATAATTCTATCTCCCAAAATTTTATTACTTCTTCAACTATCTTTTTGTAATGGCGTGGACCATAAATTCCAACTCTTCTAACAACATCAGCCATTTCTCGGAAATTCGGCATTGAGTTACCAGGCATATCAATAGCAGGCATTATTGTTGCCGCAGATTGAAGTGCGCGATCAGGATCTATTTTTAATATTTCTTTAAATACATTTCTATAAAACGTATAATGTTTGGCTTCGTCGGCTGCAATGTTATTCAAAATTCCGTTAAGCATCGGTTCATCTTCACCAACAAGTTTGCCGGTATTTTTGTGTGATACCTGGGTCGCTCTTTCCTGCAAAGTTGTATAAACAAATACACGGTAAGGATCCTTATCCCAGTCAGGATTAAATCCGTTTTCTATATAATGAAACTGCATCATTTCAATTTCCTTAAAGCTGAACAATCTCCCATCACGTGCATAATCTCTCAATACTCCACCGTGCCTGTCTTCCTCTGCTGTCCACATATTATTCCACTTAGACCAAAAACTTTTATCGCCAAGATATTGTGCAATAAGCCTGTGAAAATGTGGCAATCCTTCTTCAGTCAATAAGTTTAAAGCAGAAGCTACCCGAACACTATCTTTAATTCCCTTAACTCTTTCACGAAGTTTTTGAAGGTTGCTTTCTTTATCATCATTCATTTTTTCATCAGCAGGCAGATAGTCTGAAGAGAACCACAAATTTCTTTTTGCAATATGAGTTTCAATCCATTCTTTAACTTTCGATTCAAGATGTTTGAGCACTTCTGTTTTGTTTTGCGTTTCTTTTAATTCTGTCTTTTCTAAAGGAATTATAATTTCCATTCTTATTTCAAATTTGTTACTGTATTAGAAATAATTCGTTTTTCTCTCATTACAGGAATTACTCATCTATGATGAGAAAATCAGGGATTGCTCAGAGACATGTAAAGTTTATGACTTCTGAACCAATAATAGTTATGTTATTGATCAATCAAAAGAAAATTAGGCAAGAAAATGGGGTTTTACAATTATTTTACAAAGTAAAGTAAAAGAAAATCTTCTAGTCGCCCGGCTTTTCTTTCATTGGTGCGGACGTGAAAAAGTCGTTATAAAATCTCTCAATGTATTTATTAACTAATTCTTCCACTTTATGATAGCTCTTTGATTTTGCTATTAGACCTGCATGGTAAGCTTTATTTAAACGCCACACAATTTCCGGATCATTGTAAGCGGAAAGATCCGGATATTCCTGTTTTGAAAGAGAAGTAATAATTCCGGCATAATCATTTTTAACTTCAGGATATTTATATTCGCCTTCACCTCTTAAGATTTCAATTTTCGCCCACTCTCTCCACAAATTAATTCCCGATGCCGCGAGCACAAGCTCGGAAAGGTTCGCGCCGCCAACCCTTGCAGATGTTTCAAGAAAATAAAACTTTCCGTCTTCATCTGCTTCAATAAATTCTGTATGTGATATGCCTCTTAATAACCCCAACACTTTCAAAAGTTTTTCGTTAAGATCAAGAAGCTTGCGCTCTTTATCTGATCCGTACTCAACAGTCCTGCTCGAAAAAACTCTTCCTTCGTGGGCAACTTCAAACGGGGGCTTGCCATACTGACTTGCCATAGCAAACCTGATTTCATTTTCATAAATAATAGAGTCAACATGATAAATGTTGCCTGGAATAAATCTTTCCATCAGGAAGAAAGATTGCTCATCACCAAGGCTATTTATTCTGTCCCACATTTCTTTTTCATTATTAACTTTCTTCAAGCCGTGTGCACCGGCAAGCATTCTCGGCTTAATAATAAAAGGAAATTTAACCCGCTTGCTGAAATCATTAATTGCATCATGATTTAAAATGTGAAGAAACTCCGGGACAGGAATATTTTTTTCTTGCGCACGCATTCTCATTGCAAGCTTATCTCGAAAATATCTTGCAGTTGTATCTCCCATTCCGGGAATGCGTAAATGCTCGCGTAATGCAGCAGCTTTTTCAACATCAAAGTCATCGAGAGCTACGATCCTGTCTAATTTTTCTTTTCTTGCAAGAAAACTGGCACCATAAATAACATCACGCAAATTCCAGTCTTTGTTTTTATCAGGTATATAAAAAATCTCATCGATTGCATCTTTGGGCCAGGGAGCGCTTTCCAGACTTTTGGATGTCAGCAGAAGTACACGACAACCTTGTTCTTTACACTCACGCATAAAGTCGTGTCCTTTTTCATACGATGAGACACAAAGAAAAGTGATGGAACTATTCTTATTCATTTTATTATCCCAATAAAAATGTGATGCCCTCAATTGATTTCTGGAAGTTTAAGTGGAAAAGATGAAAGAAGCAAATAAATAAGACCAATTAAAAAAGCCCCGCTGAGTATCAGCAGGGCTCGTTAATAAATAAAAACTATTAGAACTACTTCATAAGTATCATCTTCTGAGTCTGAATTTTGTTTCCTGCCTGTAATTTATAAAAGTAAGTTCCACTGGATAAACCAGAAGCGTTGAAATACTTTGAATAGGACCCGGCCGGCATTTCTTCATTAACTAATTTTGTAACTTCATTACCCATAATATCGTAAACCTTAAGACTCACAAATTCTTTCGTTGGAATTGTGAAGCTAATTTTTGTCGATGGATTAAACGGGTTAGGATAGTTCTGCTCAAGACTGAACTCAGATGGCAAACCAATTTCCACATAAACAACATTTGAGTAATCGAAACTACCATCATAATCAACTTGTTTTAATCGATAGTAGTATTTACCAGAACCAACCGAGTTATCCGAATAATTGTAGTTCATTGGTTCAGTTGTAGTCCCTGATCCGGGAACAAAACCAATTTCTGAAAAATTCAGATTATCAAGGCTTCTTTCAATTTCAAAACCGGAGTTATTTGTCTCCGTTGCTGTTTGCCAGTTCAACTCAATATTGCTTCCGGAAACAGAAACACTAAATGAAATGAGTTCAACCGGAACAAATCCACCATCACCAGACCAACAGGAAGCCTGGTAATTTGTTGAGGATCCACCTTCGTTCCCACCACCAAAAAAAACCTTTGCTAGTGAGGGGAGATAAAATGCAAGGGCCAAACCTCTTGTTGCTGGTGTATCACTATCATAGGTCCAGCTATTTGCAGTAATATCATAATAAAATATTTTCGGGTTTGCAGGATAACTTGTATAACCGCCTCCCGAACCAACAAGAACAACAAGATTATCTACCACTGTTGTAGTCCATTTACAGAAATTAACAGCTTCCGGCAAGGGAGCAATTGAGCTCCAGGTATCGGTTGCTATTTCATATTTAGCACATTCTGTTTGATCACCACCCGTGGGAACTAATCCACCAATTAAGTACAAAAACCCATTATGATAAACTAGCCCGGGATATCTTTTTATTATAGTTGTTGGTGTTAATGTTGTCCATGAATCTCCTGAGATACTGTACCTTGATAAATATGAAGCCGGGGAAGTTGTACTATAGTTTGAACTATGTACATAAATATAATCTCCACCATCCCATGCAGCCGAGTTTTGAGCATTCATAACATCCGTAGGACCCCCAGTTAATACAGTCCAGGTACCTGTACCCGTTCCATCAGGAGTAAATTTTTCTAATGTTGTAACTGCTCCAGTTCCAGAGATTTTATACAACTCGCCTCCAGCTACTACAAAACTGCTATTATAACTAGGATCTGACGCCGGGGTTGATGCATTCCAGGTATTTGTAGAAATTTTATATGCCGCTGCCATGCTATTATTTGCCTGCCCACAGAAAACGTAAACAAAATCCCCAATTGTGCCACCAATTGATCGTCCAAAAGGTTCAGGTGCATCTGGAAGACTTGTCCAGTTCAGTGCCATTTGGGAATCATTGTAATTCGTTTCTATCGTTTTAATACCATCGCCATGTTCTTCAATATACTGTTGAGAAAACTCTTCTTGTGAATAAAGGAATGAGGCAAACAAAATTGAAAGTGTTAAACTAAGTAGAGCTTTAAACATAAAAACCTCCATGCTTATTGATATTGATGATTTTTCACGAGAGGTAATGACGTTTAAAACTACCACAAATTAATTTAATGCGCAATTATCAAGGAGGGAAAATACTAATTGTCAAAAGTTAAATGTTGATCTCAAAAAAACAGATGTCTGATTCGTAAAAGTGTTTAAAGACTTTCTTCTTTTATAAATAAGAAAGCTAGAAATTATTTAATTAGAACAAGCTTTTTAGTCTCTGAAAAACTACCAGCCCGCAATTTGTAAAAATAAATTCCGCTTGATAAACCGCTTGCTCTAAAATCAATTGAATGAAAGCCTGCGTGTATCACTTCATCAATCAATGTGACAACTTCATTACCCATAACATCATAAACTTTCAAGCTTACGAATTCTTTTATTGGAATTGTAAAACTAATAGTTGTTGATGGGTTAAACGGGTTCGGATAATTTTGTTCGAGCAAGTATTTATCTGGTTGTGTTTTTAGTTCCTCATCTTCATTAATAAAAGTAACTCCGCCGTTTGTAGTTTTTAATATTGTTCCCGAACTTCCAACCACAGTTGCAGCACTCGGTTCTATAAATGAGACTCCAAGAAGGTTATTAGTTGTTCCGCTTTCTTGTTGAATCCAGTTATCTCCACCATTTGTTGTCTTTAAAATTACCCCGTTATTGCCCACGACAAGTCCGTTATTCAAATTTGTAAATGAAACTCCATACAGAACAGATGTTACTCCACTGTTTTGCAGGAACCAGTTGTTTCCGCCGTCTGTTGTTTTCAGGATTGTTCCATCAGTACCGACTGCCGTTGCAGTATTAGCATCAATCATAAAAACTGATGTAAGCCTGTTGGTTATATTGGAAGATTGCATAATCCAATTGTTGCCTCCGTCTGTAGTTCTGAGAATTGTACCCGAAATTCCAACAGCAATTCCGTTATTCACATCTGAGAAATGAACTCCTTCAAGCCAGTTTGTTGTGCCACTGTTTTGATTGAACCAGTTGTTTCCGCCATTTGTTGTTTTGATTATTGTACCAGAATTTCCTACTGCAGTACCCGTATTTGAATCTAAGAATGTAACTGAATAAAGAAGATTTGTCGTTCCGCCGTTTTGTACAAACCAATTGTTTCCTCCGTCTGTGGTTCGAAGAATTGTACCTGATGATCCAACCACAGAACCATTATTTGCATCTGTGAATGAAACTCCATAAAGTATGGCTGATGTCCCGCTTGTTTGGTTTATCCAATCATTACCGCCGTTAGTTGTTCTGTATATCTCTCCACCAAAACCCACAGCAGTTCCATTGTTTAAATCTGTAAAACTAACTTCTGTAAACACTGTTGTTGATCCCTTTGTAAGATTAGTCCAGTCAATTCCCCTGTTAGTTGTCTGAAGAATTGTACCTGCCTGTCCAACAACAAACCCATTATTTCCATCAATAAAAAAAGCAGAGTGAAGTTCATTATTTGTTCCGCTTACCAGGTTATTCCAGGTTTCACCTCCGTCGGTTGTATTTAGTATTGATCCGAACCAGCCTACGGCTATTCCATTTTGTAAATCCGTAAAAAATACACTGCGAATTATTGTATTTACTCCGCTGGTTTTAAAACTCCAGCTACTTCCTGCATTCGTAGTTTTGATAATAGTTCCTAAATCACCAACCACAATCCAGTTATTCAAATCGAAAATAAATAAATTTGTAAGGGCACTGGCAGTACCGCTTATTAGGTTAATCCAATTGCTGCCGCCATCGGTAGTTTTTAGAACAGTTCCAAGATCACCTACAGCTACCCCGTTCATCTCATCAAGAAAAGAAACATCGCGCAACCAAAATGTTGTTCCGCTTATTTGTGAAGTCCAATTATTTCCTCCATCTGTTGTTTTCAAAATTTTTCCTCCAACACCAACAACAAATCCGGTATTTTGATTTGGAAATGTAACTGCCATTAAATGATTAATAACTCCGCTAACCTGGCTCGACCACGTTTCTCCGCCATCCGTTGTTTTAATAATGGCACCATTCCAACCAACTGCAAACCCGGTATTCGAGTCAATAAAAAAAATATCCTCAAGGTTTTGAGTTGTTCCGCTTTCTTTAATAAGCCAGCTATTCCCATTATCTGTTGATTTAATAATCATACCAGCATCACCAATTGCGAGGCTTGTCGTGTTATCGACAAAGAAAATTTCTTTTAAAACATTTCCCTGTGGTAAAGGATTTTGCCAGAACCATTGTGCATTTAAATTGCAGCTGAAAATTATAAACACAATAAAGATGATCATTTGAAATCCAGATTCGAATTTGCTGATCATGATTTTATTTCTCATAAAATTTTTTACTTTGATTTTTTAATAAGATGTGAAAAAAATAGGGAATAATAAAAGAGAAGGAAAACCATATTATTAACCGACTGATGTTTTCCCTCTCTGTTCCAGGAGAACTAAAATATTATTTAGTAAGAATTAGTTTTTTTGTGTCAGTAAATTTCCCGGCAGTTAGCTTATAAAAATAAACCCCGCTCGAGAGATTTTTCGCGTTAAACTCAACTTCATAGCTGCCCGCTGGTTTTTCTTCATTCACTAAGGTTGCTACTTCGTTACCGAGGATATCATATATTTTTAATCGTACGGGCTTCATATATGAAGCCCGTACATTTGGAATATTGAATTTTATTTTTGTTGTTGGGTTAAATGGATTCGGATAGTTTTGTCCTAATACGAACTTACTTGGCAAAAGAATTCCAATTTCAACTACTTTTGAATATTCAAAACTTCCGTCAAAATCAATTTGCTTCAACCTGTATTTATATTTTCCCGGGGACAAACTTTTATCAGTGAATGAATAAGAATTTGTTTCAGTAGTTGTTCCATTACCTTCAACAAATCCTACCTTCTCCCAACCTGCCTGTCCGGTAGGCAGGTTTTGTAAATTTGCAATTCTTGGAATCTTGTCCAAAGGATCCTTCGGATAATCTCTCAATTTCAAATCCCTGGTTGTTAGTTTCTGTAGCTGTAATCCAATTCAGTTCAACTTTGTCTCCATTTACTTTTGAAGTAAACGAAGTAAGTTCGACAGGTACAGAAATTATTCTTTTGTAAACTCCGGCACTTCCGGTTCCTGCAAAAATTATCCCGTCTCCTGCTCCTGCAATACTATAAACTTTTTCTGAAGCAGGTATTCCGTCATAAAATTCTTCCCAGGATGAACCATTGTCAGAAGAATGATATATTGTTTTATGGTCGGGACCGTCTAAGTCTGCTGATACATAAATATTTTCATTGCTGTCAATATAAATTGATTCAATGCCTCCGCCATCAATATTTCCAAGAATGCCAGTTCCGACCCAGCTGCTTCCGTTGTCTGTTGATTTAAATAACAATTCGGCATTATTTGATGCAGAATTTCTACTTAGAAAAATATCTCCATTTGAGCTGGTTGTAATTTTATAAGTAAAAACGGATGGAGAATTTGATATTTGTTGCCAGAAACCTCCAAAATCAGTTGAGTACCAAACTCCCAGTAGGGCAGTTGTTGCCAGTATTCTCCCATCATTTAGCAGAGCCATGTCAGTTGCAAATCCCCAAAAAGTCATTAATTGAACAAACTGCCATGTTGCACCATAATCAGTTGATCTGACTATATCTACACCTATGTCAGCTAAAGTCGGACCTAAAGTAAATGAAAGAGTTGCAACAAAAATGCTGTCTGAAAAAACTACTCCACCTCCGCTAAGAAAATTGTTTGGATGAGGTCTTGTAAAAACCTGGTTCCAGGTTAATCCATCATCAGTTGAGCGATAGATAGAGTGGTTGCTATTAGTTGTAACAAATGCAAAAAAGTTTCCATCGGGCGCAATATCAAGATCATAAATAAAGCTGCCGGCTAATCCGACAGAAGTCCAGTTATCGCCATCGTCTGTTGTTCTGTAAAGCCCGGTTGACCATGTTGAGGCTATTACTGTTCCGCCGGGGCTTGCAACTAAAGCAGGGACATAATCGTTCCCTGAAAAGAGATTTGAAGTAGGCGTCCAGCTGGTTTGAGCCAGCATATCCGAAAGAGTAAATATTAAAATTGAAAAAAATATTAATGTAATTTTGATTTTCATATCGCTTCCTTTTTTGTATATCATATCTTAAAGTTTAATTTATTTAATAAATTTCTATCCTACGATCCGCCGCGGCGGATTATCGAAGTAGGACAAGTTTTTTTGTTTCGGTAAATGTTCCAGCAGTTAACCTGTAAAAATAAATTCCGCTTGATAATCCATAAGCATTAAATTCAACCTCATATTCTCCGGCTGGTTTTTCTTCGTTTACTAATGTTGCTACTTCGTTGCCGAGGATATCGTATATTTTCATTTGTACGGACACGCGATCGCGTGTCCCGACAGGAATTGTGTATTTTATTTTTGTTGTTGGATTAAACGGGTTTGGATAATTGTATGATAAATTATATTCACTTGGATTTTCTATTTCCTCATCATCTGCTGAGAGTAAAGTTGAATCGGGAGTCAAAAGGATTAGCATATCATCTTCTCCTATTATAACTGCATAATTTTCCTCTTTAACCCCATATATTGCGTTTACGGTTCTCCCCGAAAGAAGATTTGTAGCAACTGTGTCTTCTGCCCAGCTTAATCCACCATCTGTTGTGAACCGTGCAATCCCAAATGTGCCGACGGCAACTCCTGAATCAGGCGATGTAAAATAGAAATCTGTAATCTCTATAAAGCCGGGACAAAATAAAGTTGTCCAGCCTTGTCCGCCATCAGTAGTTTTTCCTATAATACCCGAAGGTCCCCCAATATATCCAACACTATCATTGTAAAAATACACTCTGTTAAAACTGTTTGTTATATTTGAATTAATATGAGCCCCTAAAAATATTTGAGACCATGAATTTCCAATATCAGTTGATCTAAATACCGACATATCATCCCCGGTAATAAAAATTATAGGCATCTGATTCTGAAAGACTATTCCGACATCTGTAAGATTATGGGTGGTGGGAGAATTCACAGTCTCCCAGGTTAAACCAGCATCAGTTGATTTGATTATTGTTCCGCTATCTCCAACAGCAATCAATTCCATAAATTCATATTTAACAACAGCATTAAGATTGTGTGTGCCAGCTGGATTAGGAATATCGTTTATCTGAACATCTGTATCTAACAAAATTATTCTTCCACTATCTCCAACCATTATAGAGCCAACAAAATCATCTGCTTGAGCAACTCCATTTAAATTCGGATTCCCGGTAACTACACCTTCAAATGCCACCGTTTCACAAAATCCCCTGGTTTTTAAGAAAAAATGTCCGCTGTCGGCAACGTAAAGGTCAACAAGATTATTATCAGGAATAGACCACCATACATCTGCATCATTTACTTCCACGTTAAAATTAGGGTTACCGCAAGTGTAATAGAATAATCCATCAAGAAATGAGCAGTATGTGGGCCCAAATCCAAGAAATAGCGGAAATATTATGAACAAAGAGAATCTTAAAAATTTGTATGCTCGACTTTTCATTATTATCCTTTTTTAATTTTCATTTTATAGATAAGCAGTTTTTTAATCAATCACGTGATTACGTGATTTTTAAAACTTTTGGAGAGTGAAATTAATGGGAAGGAGGAGTGGCTAACCTATAATACTTCTTCCTTCCCATATCCTTTCCATATTTAAGGAGAGGTTAAGAAAAATACCTGATTACAATTTCATCTTAAGTTCCACAACCATTTCAAACTGTCCCGTGATTGAATAAGGGGGTCCCGCTGATCCTGACACGTTTGCCACTTTAAGTTCTGCAACAAAGCAATTGTTAGTTTCATAATCTGCAAGGTAGTTGTTCAAAGTTTCTATCTGCTGCGGAGTAAGTTCAATCTCAAGAGGATTATCAATGTAATCATCAGCTACTGCTGTAGGAAGTGTTACAGAAAATAATGGTGTAACGCCATCGCCCTGGAATAAAGTTGCCATAATACCTGTTCCCTGTAACCCAGCTGTGGATGTAATTGTAAAGTATGCAGAGGTTACATACTTTATTCCTTCAACGTCATCAATGTTATCGTTGTATGAATCGTAATCAGTAAAGCAGATTGATTCGGTTTCAAAAATATCCGGTCCGTTCCCTGTAGCAGTTATTTCTTTTTTAATCGGAAGGTTTAAAAAGATATTATTAAACTGGTCGCAGCTTATACCGCTAAACCCGATTGCAATGGCAATCAGAATAAATAATGGTTTATATATTATTTTCATTTTCTTTCTCCTTTAAAATTGTAATGAGATTCCGCTGGCAAGTGTAAATTGCGAAGTAACATTTAAGTCAACATTAAAAACAACAACTGAAAGCTTAATTGCTCCGCCCGCAGTAAATCTGAAATGATTACTCCCATCAACACTTGTACTTAAAACCTGGTCTGCAATTGAAGGATACAATTCGTTGGGGTCGCGGAAGTAATAATCCATATCCATTGAGGACGATTCATATTGAAGTCCGCCGTAAACAATAAACATTTGTTCGAATGTTTTACTTGCGTGTGCATTTATTGCAAAGTTTTTGGAATCGGTTTTAACGTAGTTCTTTGGATTATCACCGACGTATTCAAAACCAAAATCGTTATACATCAGCTGAACTGAAATATCCAACGGAAGATCAGCAAACCATTGGCTGAAGTTGTGCTTTAATCCTATTCCGAAAAATCCTGTTTCAACATCGCTGACTTTTATTTTGGGAAAATACCGGAGAAGTAATTCTGTCCCATAGTAACTTCCTGCAGCCTGGTAAATTCCGGAAGGAAGACTCGCAATATCAAAACCGTGAGGATAGGAAATAAATCCTTGCGGACCCAAATACACTTTACCTGTTGACCCAGTAATCGTTGCTGTTTCACCCAAGTTACTGTAACCATCGATGCCGGGGTTTGGTGTAAAAGACTGCTGACCCTGGGGAATAAATATATATGTTCCAACAATACTGAACTTGAATTGGAATTCCTTTGGCACATCTGCAGAGTAGTATCCTCCGGAATTAAAATATGATCCGAGAAAAGTGGCGAGGGGTTTTGCAAATTCATTTGCTTCATCAGGCGGTAGTGCTGTTAGACTCACTCCAGCCTGGGCATTTATAATTTTTGAGCCCAGAAACAGAATAAAACAAAATGATAAAAGATTACGCAGCATGTTAGCCTCCTATGGCTGATTGTTTTTTAAATTAAGATTATAATCAATTGATTCAATTCTAAGAATAGAAACATTACTCCACAATCACGTGTTCACGTGATTTTAACAAATGATAATTCGTTTTTAGAGTTTAATTGAAATGGGAAAAAATGTTGGGAAATAATATCAAGTACTTTGTCAGAATTTTTGACAGGTTATAGTATTAAGTCGAAAAGTTATGTAAACTCAGATAAGGTTTTCTTTTAGTGCTTTCGCAACTGCACTGCTCGCACTGTGAACTTCAAGCTTTTCATAAATTTTTCGAAGGTGGGAATCTACAGTGTGATAACTTATTTTAAGCTTATCTGCAATTATTTTTTTGGGTAATCCTTCAACCAATAATTGAAGAATATCAACTTCCCTTGGACTCAGGCTATAATCTTTTTTTTCCGGGATAAAATTCTTGAACATTTCAAGGACTTTAAAAGCAATTGATGAATTCATTGGCGCCCCGCCATCCATCACTTCTTTTACTGCGCTTAGTATTTTATCTGAACTCGAATCTTTTAAGAGATAACCGGAAGCCCCGTTGCAAATTGCTTTAAATATACTTTCATCATCATCCTGGATTGTGAGCATTATTACTTTTGCAGAAGGTGCAATGTTTTTTAAAAAAGGTATGCCTTCTATCCCGCTCATTCCGGGTAAACCAATATCAAGTAATATAATTTCAGGATCGAGTTCCTTTTTTTCCATCACTTCAATTGCATCTTCGCACGAAATAAAATCGTTTTCGCAACCTAAGTCTGGGCTGTAGTTAATGAAGTCTACCAGAGTTTTTCTAAAAAGCCTGTTATCTTCAACTATTATTACTTCGGTTTTCTTTCTATCGGTAAAAATCTTTAATCCTTTTTTATGCAGAATATCAATAAAATATGAGTTCGGCAATCACGCATTTACGTGATATTGATCTCTAAATTAATTTTGGTTCCTTTGCCCGGAGATGAAATAACTTCAAGCTTTGCATTCATTTGATCTGCTCTCGTTCTAATGTTTCTTAAACCATTTCCTTCCTTAATTGAGGATTTGTCAAAGCCTTTTCCATCATCTTCAATGACAATTTTTAGAAGATCACTTTCCTTATCAATTTTTATCAAAACATTCCTTGCCGAAGAATGTTTAATAATATTATTAAGGACTTCCTTAAAAACAAGAAATAAATTTCTTTTTAATTCGGGATTTATTTTTTCTTCAGGATTTATTTCGCCGGCAAGAATTTTATAATCAACACCCGATAACATCATATTTGCGGTTTCCTGCATTCTTGCAAATAAACTTCCAAGCTTATCAGACAGCGGATTAATAAACCAGATAATATCCCGAATTGATTCGGTAGAAGTTTTTGCTGCAATATTAATATCAGTCAATTGTTTTTTGACCGCTGAATTTGTATCAGCGCTATCACCCATAAGTGAGCTTAATAATGTAATGCTGCTTAGGTTACTGCCTATTTCATCGTGTAAATCAGAAGCTATTCTTGATCTGATGATTTGCTTTTCAAGTTCTTTTTCTGATTCAAATGCTTTTGCCTGCAGTTCTGCTTTTTCAGCTCTTAATTGTGCTTCTAGAAGTTTTGATTTTTCCCGTTCTTCTTTCAAAATTAATTCGTTTCTTTCTCTTCTTTTTTTAAGCTCGTACTTCCTGATAAAGTATAATCCTGCTATTACAACCAGCGAATAAATTAAATAAGCAATCCAGGTTCGGTAAAAAGGAGGTTGGATTATGATACTTATTGACGCACCAGTTTCATTCCACACTCCATCGTTGTTTGATGCTTTAACGTGAAATGTATATTCTCCCGGGTCAATATTAGTATAACTTGCAAATCTCCTGTTGCCTGTTTCAATCCAGTCTTTATCAAATCCCTCAAGCTGATAGGCATACTGGTTTTTATCAGGATTTGTATAATCGAATGCAATGAATTCGAACGAGAAAAAGTTTTCGCTATACCCAAGAATTATTGTTTTTGTTTTTGAAAGTTGCAAGTATGTAAGATTAGGTTTACCGAATAAGTAGAAAGCGGTTATTGCTACCGCGGGTTGTTTTGGATTGTCTTTTATTTCAGAAGGATTGAATTTGTTAAATCCATTTGTACCACCGAAAAAGATTTCGCCTCTTTTATTTTTAAACGAAGATCCATCAACGAATTCGAGACCCTGTAATCCATCATCAGTATCATAATTTCTAAACTGATTTCCTGAAGGCATAAGCTGGTCAAATCTTGAAATACCTCTGACGGTGCTCAGCCACAGGTTACCATTTTCATCGACTTCAATTCCCGAAATATAGTCGCTGGGCAGCCCGTTTCTTGTTGTAAATAAAGCAAATGAATTATTTTTCCTATCGAGATTATTCAGTCCTTTATCTGTACCAATCCAGAGGTTTCCCCTGTGGTCTTCAATTATACTATTAATAATATTGCTGCTGATTGATTTGGGATCATTCTCATCAGGATGATATTCAGTACAATTTCCATCAACCGGGTCAACTTTGACAAGCCCCAATGAAGTTCCGATCCAGAAGATTTCATTTCTATCTTTATAAATAACATTAATTGCTTTGCCGGAAAGCAGAGTTGAATCTTTTGAGGAGATTAGAAATCGAGCAAATTTTTTCGTCCGCTGGTTAAGTTCACAAATTCCAACAACAGTTCCAGCAACTATATTTCCATTTTTGCGAATAAATAAATTGTTTATCCTGTTATCCGGCAGACTAATCATATCATATTTTTTATGCAGATATTGCTGAAGAATTTTCCCATCAGAATTACATTTAATAACTCCGCCGCCAAAAGTACCAAGCCATAAAAAACCTTCATCATCCTGAATAATTGAGCGGACAAATCCCTCTTCACTCTTAGGATTATTATGCGGTATTTTGTAATTAATAAACTTTCCTGATTCGGCATCATACCTGTCCAACCCTTTGTTAGTCCCGATCCAGAGCCTGTTTTTATTATCTTCAAAAATAGAAAGAACAAAATTATCTGATATATTATTTAGCTTCCACGGGACATTCCTGAACAATTCAAATTTAGGTTTCTTTAAGTCTGCTTTATAAATCCCATTATTAGTTCCAGCCCAAAGATTTCCTGACCGATCAATGAGAAGGCATCTTACAAAGTTGTTTGAAATACTATTCGGATTTTGTTTGTTGTTCTTGAATTCAATAAACCTGTCTGTCCTGAAATCGAATTTATTTATCCCGCTACTAAAAGTACCAATCCATAAATTTCCATCTTCGTCTTCTGACAATCCAAAAATCCGGTTATCGCTAATGCTGTATTCAGACCTGTTCTCTGACAAATAACGGATAAATTTTTTAGCGTTGTAATCGTACCTGTTTAATCCCCCACCGTAAGTTCCAATCCATACTCTGCCTATAATATCTGTAAACAGCTTTATTATAAAATTACTGCCGAGGCTGCCTGGATTATTAGGATCATTTCTAAATTTAATAATCTGAGAGGATTGACGATTATAAAAAATAATCCCTTTCCCCAATGTGCCAATCCATAGATTACCATACCCGTCTTCTGTTATGGATGAAATAAAAACCTCTGACACCGCTTTTGTAAAATCCGGGTTAAAAATATTTTTCTCGAATCGAATATTTTTAAAGTTTTTCGCGTTTGTTGTATCAGAGTCTGGTACTATTCTGCATAAGCCTTTAAAAGTCCCTACCCATAAAACACCAAATTTATCAAAATACAAGGCACGTATATCATCATTAACTAAGCTAAATGAATCAGCAGAATCATGATAGAAATTATAAAAGCCTTCCTTATTTTTTTGATTCTCAGGATTATTAATTAATGAAAGTACAGTTAATCCCTTACTCGTTCCCGCCCACAAGTTTCCGTTTTTATCCTGAACTATTGTCCTGATATAGTTATTAGCAATGGATGTTGAATCTTCCCTGTCGTTCCTGTAAACTGTAAAATTATAACCATCAAACCTGTTTAATCCGTCTTCGGTTGCAATCCAGATAAAGCCTTGCTTATCCTGAATAATCGAATGTACTGTTGATTGAGAAAGTCCCTGTTCAATAGACAAATGATCAAACTTTAAATCATTATTTTGTGCAGAAACACTTCCTGCCAAAAGAAGAAAATATAAAATAAATTGGATTCTGAGATTCATTATTAAAATTGATTGTGCAGAGTATACTTTAAATATAATTAAAGCAGGTATAAATTAAACTTAAAAAATAAAATGAGTTCAATTTTTAAGCAGGCAAAAATACCTGCAAATAAAACGTACATTTCATTAAATTACCTAAAGAAAAACTATTCTACTTAATAAAATATGTTATCTGAAAAGAAAATAGTCGTAATCGGCGCTGGAATTTCGGGACTTACTTCAGCCTACCTTTTACACAAAGAAGGTTTTGATGTTACCGTGCTTGAATCAAAAGATAAAGTAGGTGGTTCTATTGAAAGCGTTGTTGAAAATGGTTTCCTTTTTGACCGCGGACCAAACAGCGCACTTGAAACGACAACTATAATTGCTCAGCTAGTGGATGAATTAAATCTCAAAGAAGAATTTGTTTATGCAAACAAAGAAGGAAACAAAAGATATATTTTAAAAAATAATGAGCTTCATGCTTTACCGATGTCGCCTCCTGCATTTATAAAATCAAAATTATTTTCCGGCAATGCAAAATTAAGATTGACGGCAGAACCATTTATTGGAAGATCAAAAGATGGGTATTATCAAAGTATTGCAGAATTTGTTACGCGAAGGTTAGGAAAAGAATTTCTTGATTATGCCATTAATCCGTTTGTCGCCGGAGTTTATGCAGGCAGACCCGAAGAACTTAGTGTTAAATCTGCATTCCCTAAACTTTATGCTTTGGAAGAAGATTACGGCGGATTAATTATAGGAACAATCAGAAGTATCCGCAAAAGAAAAAAACGGGCTGAACAATCGAAGCAAAGTGCAAAGATGCTTTCATTTAAAAACGGAATGAAAGTACTACCTGAAGCGATTAAAAATTTTCTTGGTGATCGGGTCAAATTAAACGCTGAAGTTGTTTCGATTAAAAAAACTTCAGACAATAAATATGGTATTGCTTATAAACAGAATAATCAATCTGTAACGCTGCTCTGCGATGTTGTCCTTTCAACAGCTCCGGCATATAAAGCTTCTGAATTATTCGGACATTTTGATGAAAAGCTTTCTGAACATTTGAATAAAATTTATTACCCACCAGTGCTTGTTTACTATCTTGCTTATAAAAAAGAAGATATTGGTCAGCCACTTGATGGATTTGGATTTTTAATTCCTGAAAAAGAAAAAAAATCTTTTCTTGGCGCAATATGGAGTTCTGTTATTTTCCCGGGAAGAGCTGATGATGAACACGCTTCATTTACACTTTTTATCGGCGGATCAAGAAATCCTGATTTTGTTTTAGAAGATGAAGAAAGTTTACTTTCAAAAGTTAAAAACGAATTTGAAGAATTGATGAAAATAAAGGGACAGCCGGTTTTTTTATCAAAAAGGATGTGGGAAAAAGCAATACCACAATACAGACTCGGCTATGTTGAACACGAAAACTACATTGATCATTTTGAAAAAGATAATAAAGGAATTATTCTAAGCGGAAATTACCGTGGTGGAATTTCTGTCGGAGACTGCATTAAAAATGCTGAAACAGTTATTAACAAAATTAAAAGTTACAAATAGATTAATATTAAAACCGGAGTTATTGTGTCTGATAAAAATTTTTCATTCAAACGATTCAGAAGACTACGCTACAACCCAATCATTCGCGACATGGTTCGCGAAACGGTGCTAACAAAAAATGATTTGATCTATCCTTTATTTGTTGTGCCGGGAAGCAATGTTAAAAATCCTGTTAAATCAATGCCAGGAGTTTTCCAGTTTTCAGTTGAAAAACTTGTTGAAGAATGTAAAGAAGTTCGTGATCTCGGAGTTCCGGCAGTAATTCTGTTTGGAATTCCCGAGCACAAAGATGAACATGGTTCGGAAGCTTATGCAAGTGATGGAATTGTTCAGAAAGCAATTCGTGCAATCAAAAAAGAAATTAATGATCTGCTTGTGATTACTGATGTTTGCCTGTGCGAATATACTTCACACGGACATTGCGGAATTTTAGCAGGCGAAGAAATTTTAAATGATGAAACAATCGCTGTGCTTGCAAAGGAAGCTGTTTCGCACGTGGAAGCCGGAGCAGATATGGTTGCTCCTTCAGATATGATGGATGGAAGAGTTTTCGCAATCAGGAAAGCGCTTGACTACAAAGGTTACACAAAAATCCCGATTATGAGTTACGCAGCAAAATATTCTTCCGGTTATTACGGACCTTTCAGAGACGCCGCAGAATCTACCCCTGCTTTTGGCGACAGAAGATCGCATCAAATGGATATTGGAAATATTAATGAAGCTCTTCGCGAAGTTGAAGCAGACATTGAAGAAGGTGCAGATATAATTATGGTAAAACCAGCGGGTCCTTATCTTGATGTGATAAGAAAAGTAAAAGATGAATTTAAAATGCCTACAGCTGCTTACCAGGTAAGCGGAGAGTATGCAATGATAAAAGCGGCAGGACAAAACGGCTGGATTGATGAGGAACGTGTAATGGTTGAATCTGCAATGGCAATCAAAAGAGCCGGGGCAGATATGTTTCTTACTTACTTTGCAAAAGATCTGGCTAAGTGGATTAATAAAAACGGGAAATAAAACTAATGAAATACCGAAAACTTGGAAAATCAGATATTGAAGTTTCTGAGATTAGTCTCGGCTGCTGGACGATGGGCGGACTTAACTGGGTTAACGGAGATCCAAACGGATGGGCAAATGTTGATGAAAAAGAAATTGCTGAAGCAATAAATTATGCAATTGATCATGGAGTTAACCACTTTGACAATGCAGATGTTTATGGAAACGGTCGGGCTGAGCGAATGCTTGCAAGAATACTTGGAAACAGAACAAACAATTTTATGATTGCAACAAAGATCGGCTGGTTTCCCGGAACTGCTGCAAATGCTTACGAACCCGCTCACATTCGTCATCAATGTGAGCAGTCATTAATAAATCTAAAAAGAGATTACATCGATCTCTACTATTTTCATCACGGATATTTTGGAAAGCAGGATGAATATCTTGATTACGCAGTTGAAGTAATTTATAAATTAAAAGAAGAAGGAAAGATCAGACTGATCGGACAATCTGCCTATTCGCACAAAGATTTTCAAAAACTGATCCCGAAAGTTAAACCTGATGTGATTCAAACTTTTGCAAATGCTGTTGAAAGAACATTTATTGATGAAGAAAGTCCCACCAGAAAATTGATTGAAGAAAAACAAATTTCGATGGTTGCATTCAGACCATTATTCGAAGGTTTACTTCTTGATAAATACAAAAAAGAAAATCCGCCGCAGTTTGAAAACGGTGATCACAGGAAAGGACTTCCCAGGTTTTCACGGGAAAGTCTGGAAAAATTAGAGCCAAGATTAAAAAGTGTAAAAGAAAAATTTGGATCATCAACAGAAGATCTTGCAAGAGTTGCTATGCAATATTTGCTTCATTACAATTTTATAGGCGCAGTAATTCCCGGCTTCAGAAATTTAAACCAGGTTAAAACAAACATAGCAGCGATGGATAAGCCGTTAACTAATGATGAGTTTGATTTTGTTAAGAATATTTTCAACCATTAACTCGAAAACTTTACTTCATAAGTATCATCTTTTTTGTCTCTGTTAAATCTCCAGCTTTAAGAGTATAAAAATAAACTCCGCTTGGTAATTTTGCTCCCATAAATCTTACTTCATATTCTCCGGCTTTTAGTCTGGTATCAATTAATGTTTCTATCAATTCCCCATTAACGTTGAAGATTTCAAATTGAACATATTGTTCGGATGGAATTGTAAAAAGAATTGTAGTTAAAGGGTTAAAAGGATTAGGAAAATTCTGATACAGTTTAAATTCTTTGGGAACTAAAGGCAAACTTCCATTAACGTTTGATATCGTTTCAGAAGTATATTTGTATACTGTTTCACCACAAGCGTAAGCAAGTGTGTCATTAATAATTCTGAATTTATTAACATTTTTTGCAGCATTATTAACCGACCAGGTTAAACCTCCATCAGTGGTTTCAACCATTCCGCCTTCTGTACCCCAAGGGTGTGTTCCCTGCCAACCCTTAAGTTCATCAACAAATCCAATTCCGGATGGAACAAAATCAGTGTATGCAGAAAACGGAAGATCCACCCATGTATTTCCCCCATCAACAGTTTTAAGAAAATAGAGGTCACTATTTAATGTCTGAAGTGTAACATATCCAGTATTTCTAGTAGGGAAACAAATTTTCCAAGCCCATTCTTCTGTGTGGACTGATGTGTGTTTTATTTCCCACGTTTTTCCTCCGTCAACAGTAGAAAGTACAACTGCTTTTAATTTTGATGTATCTAATCCTACAACGAAACCTGTATCGGGAGAAAAGAAATGTAAATCTACAGCCCCTGCAGCATATGGTTTTAAATCTATATACTGCCAATCCTTTCCTGAATTTGTCGTTTTGAGTAATCCTGCATTAGCGGCAAAAGTTCCACAAGCAAAAACATTGGATTCGTCAAGTATCCAGATCCCACAGGCACCTGATAATGATGAATCTGGAACATTCTCATCTATAAACCAGTTCGTTCCACCATCTGTAGTCTTGTACATTACATCGTTTACATGCGGGTTAAGATTACCACACCAGCCGGTTGAATCATTTATAAATCCAACACAACGAAGGTAGGAACCTGAAGGCAGAGAAAACGACTGGTCTATCCAGGATTCACCGCTATCATATGTTTTGTATATTGCTCCTGTGTTGTGTGTTGAAGTAAGGCCTACTAACCAACCTACAGAATCATTTACCAAATACAAGTCTTCGAATTTTCCGTTTGGGTCGAAAGGTGCATTAGGTAAACGCTGCCAAGTTGGTACATTCTGTGAGTACAAAACTGAACAGAATATAACGGCTGCAAAGAAAAGTATTGTTTTCATCAATGCCTCCTGATAACTGTTGGACAACTAGTTAGTTATTATTTCAATTTGGAGTGATAAGTACAGTAAATAATAATAATTTTGAGAGTTGGAAACAAAACCCAAGACTAATTTGGCGGCATTTTTAGATTGGTTGAAGATTGCAAACCATGTGACACTTCCGGCAGTATTCCCATTTTAATATAAATTGGTCTAATGTGTTTCCTAAGTGATGGTAAATTTTTTGCGAAAATAATTGCACCAAGGAGGCAAACTATTCCTCCGGATAAAATGGTACACGGCGCACCAATCACACTTGCTAAAGCTCCGGCTATAAAACTTCCAAAAGGTGCGGTACCCATAAATGCCATTACATATAGACTCATAACTCTTCCGCGTTTATCATCATCGGTAAGTGTTTGGAGTAATGTATTGCTTGAAGCCATCTGCATCATCATTCCGAAACCGGTAAAGAACATCAACATAAGAGATAGATAAATACTTCTTGAAAATGAAAAGCAAATCAGTCCAAGAGAAAAAATGCTTGCCGCGATAGCAATCCATTTTCCCAAACCCAACACAGATTTTCTGGAAGCGAGATAAAGAGCCCCGATCATCGCACCCGTTCCAACTGCACCAAGCAGAAATCCCAGTGTACTTGCATTACCTTTCAAAATGTCTCTTGCAAAAACCGGCATGAGTACTGTATAAGGCATACCAGCTAAACTCATCAATGCAATCAGCAAAAGCAGTGCACGAATTGGTTTAAAGCTGTATGCGTATTTGATTCCTTCTTTCAATCCTTCTAAAACTTTTTCTTTCCGTTTATTATTAATGTATGGTGAGATTTTCATCATCAATAAGGCGGAAATTACAGCAATGTAACTGAGAGCGTTAAGAAGAAAACACACTCCTTCTCCAAAAGAAGCTATTAAAAACCCTGCTACAGTTGGTCCGATCAATCTTGCCGCATTAAACATTGATGAGTTGAGTGCGATAGCATTCGGTAAATCTTTTTTGTCATCGACCATTTCGATTACAAATGACTGCCTCGTTGGCATATCAAATGCATTGATCAGTCCTGAAAAAAAACTTAAAGCAATAATATGCCACACATGAATAACATTAGTTAAGGTAAGAACAGTAAGTATAGATGCTTCCAGCATAGCCAAGGACTGTGTTGCAATAATTATTTTGTGCTTATTGTACCTGTCTGCCATTACTCCGGCAAAGGACGCAAGAAGAAAAGTAGGGATCTGTGAAGCAAAGCCAACAAGACCAAGAAGAAAAGCAGAATCGGTTAGTCTGTAGACCAGCCAACCACGGGCAATCTGCTGCATCCATGTGCCGATAAGTGAAATTCCCTGGCCGCTGAAAAACAACCTGTAATTTCTGTGCTTGAGTGCTCTTAAGGTTTGATTAAGAAATTCTGACGTCATCTTTGAAAATATTATTCGTAAGTATAAATCGAAATTAATTAAAGAAACTGCTAATTAAAATTTATTCATTGTTCCACGGCACAATCATCGATAAATTTTATAAATGAAAAAAATCTGTTTTAGATTTTATGAAGAACTGAATGACTTCCTTTCAAAGAATAAAAGGAAAGCCAGGTTCGAACATAATTTTATTGACAGGGCATCTGTAAAAGACGTAATTGAATCATTTGGCGTTCCGCATACAGAAATTGATCTAATTTTAGTTAATGGAAAATCAATTGGTTTTGATTACCTAATTAATGATGGCGATGATATTTCTGTTTACCCCGTTTTCGAATCTTTTGATATTTCAGATGTTCAGCATTTACGACCAGCACCATTACGTAATCCGAAGTTTATTTGCGATGTTCATCTGGGCAAACTTGCAAGATACTTAAGAATACTTGGATTGGATATTCTTTATAAAAATAATTTTGCAGACGAAGATATTGCCATGATTTCTTTAAAAGACAAAAGAGCAATACTTACGCGCGATCTTGGAATATTAAAACGAAGTGAAATTACTCATGGATATTTTTTGCGAAGCGTTAATGTGGAAGAACAAACCGAAGAAGTAGTAAAGAGATTTGACTTGCAAAAACTGATAAAAGAGTTCACCAGATGCCTTGATTGCAATAATCAATTAATACAAGTTAACAAAGAAGAAATTATAAACAGGTTGCCTGAGAAGGTTGCTATATTTCAAAAAGAATTTCATAAATGTCCAGAATGCGGAAAGCTTTACTGGAGGGGAACTCACCATCAGAAAATGCTTGCGTTCGTACAAAAAATCAAAACAATTAATTTCAAATAACTAACTTGTTATCAATACTTTTTAAATTATAATAACAAATGAGCGGTTGGATTTTCAGAATTCTTATCGGCGTAGTTATACTTTTTCTTGTAGAATTTTACTTCATTAAGAAAAGTAACTGGCTGCTTAAGAAATCGTTCCCAAACATTAATCTTAAAAAATATAGAACAGGAAAAGTGATTTTCCTTATTCTGTTAAATCTTTATCCTACATTTTTAATAATCTCCTTTCTTTACGGCTTGATTTCGGCTGGCAGAATGTCACCTCCGGACACTTCTTTTTTTGATTACTTTCTTGTTTACCCTTTCTGGATACTTTTTCTTTTGATGTTCCAGACAGGGATTTACTTTCTTTTATTAGATATTTTAAAATTCATTTTTTATCCTCTGTATAAAAAGAGAAAACAAAAAATAGATTCTGTTGTTGCAAAGTTTATGTTTGTAATCCTGATTTTTTTTGCTGTTTACATTCCGGCAAGAATAGTTTACGATTATAAAAATGTTTCAATAAGAATTGTCGAATTCAAAAAGAAAAACTTACCCGCCGAATTAAATGGATTTAGGATTACTCTTATTTCCGATATACAGGCTGACAAATACACAGATGAAAACCGTCTTCAGAATTTTATTGACAAAGTAAATTCGACAAAACCAGATATTGTACTTATTGCCGGAGATTTTATTACTTCAACTCCGGACTACATCCGGGAAAGTGCTGAATATGTTGCAAAAATAAAATCTAAGTGTGGAATTTATGCCTGCGTTGGCGACCATGATAATTGGGCTTACAGGAATGATTACTCCCGCAGCCTAAAAGAGGTCTCGGAAGCATTGACTGAAAAAGGAATTAAGTTTATTAATAATTCGAAAAGAGAAATATTTGTTGACAGTTCTAAAATTTGTATAACTTTTATCACAAACACCTACGTTGAACAAGTTAATACAAACATCCTGGATAGTTTAACTCGAAATGATAACAACTGCGATCTGAAAATTTTTCTCACTCACCAGCCAAGAAGATTTCTTGTTGACAAAGCTGTTGAAAGGAACTATGATTTGTTTTTAGCAGGACATACCCATGGCGGGCAAATTACTTTAATGTTTCCGTTTATTTACATTACACCAACAATGTTTGAAACAAGTTTTATCCGGGGCGATTTTCATTTTGGAAATATGTTGATGATTGTAACGAGGGGATTGGGAATGTCGCTTGCACCAATCCGTTATAACTCAACACCTGAAGTAACGTTAATAGTGCTGAGAAACAAAGAATAATATTCAAATAAAATTTTATTTGTAACTTTTAACTTTCGTTGCTCTTCCTGAAATATTTTTGTGATTCTCCGCTTCTATCAAATGGAAAAGAAAAAAAATAATAAAATTGGTTTTATTGAAGCTGTAGCTATTGGGATCGGCGGAATGGTTGGTGGCGGAATATTTGCAGTGCTTGGTTTAGCTGTTCAACTTTCACATGGCGGAGCACCAGTCGCATTTTTAATTGCAGGAATTGTAGCTCTTTTCACTTCCTATTCTTATTCTAAATTATCTGTCGCTTTTCCCGGTAAAGGGGGAACAGTTTCCTATCTCGATAAAGCATTTGGCCCGGGTATGATTACCGGATCAATGAATATACTTTTATGGATTAGTTATATAATTATGCTCTCACTTTATGCCTTCGCATTCGGAAGTTATGGTGCTGAGCTTTTACCCGGTTTTCCCCATGAATTAACCAAGCATTTATTAATTAGCGGAATTATAGTAATCATTACTGTTCTAAATATCTTTAGTGCAAAACTCATCGGAGAAGCTGAAGATATAGTCGTATCATTAAAACTATTAATTTTAATTTTCTTTTGCATTATCGGATTTATTGGAATTCATCCTGACAGACTAGTTATTTCAAACTGGTCCCCGACATTAGACCTTGTTGCCGGAGGTTTTATAATATTTTTAGCATATGAAGGTTTTGAACTTATTGCTAACACATCAAGTGATATTCGAAATCCTGAAAAAACTTTACCGCGTGCATTTTATGCTTCAGTAATTTTTGTAATTATTCTTTATATCCTTGTAGCAATTGTAACAGTAGGAAATTTACCAGTTGAAAAAATTGTTGCCGCAAAAGATTACGCTTTAGCACTGGCAGCTAAACCTTTTCTTGGTCAGTTCGGATTTGTTTTAATATCAATAGCTGCACTTCTTTCAACAACTTCAGCAATTAATGCAACCCTTTATGGTTCTGCTAGACTAAGTTATATAATCGCTAAAGACGGTGAACTGCCCCGATTTTTAGAAGATAGCATCTGGAATAAACCACTTGAGGGATTGCTGATTACATCGGCAGCAACACTTCTGGTCGCAAATCTTTTTGATCTTTCAAGTCTTTCAACAATGGGGAGTGCGGGCTTCCTTCTAATTTTTGCTGGTGTAAATCTTTCTAATGCAAAATTATTTAACAAGACAAAAAGTAAAAAAATCATTTCGTATATTGGCGCTGGCTTGTGTATCGGCGCATTATGTAGTCTTATCTGGCAAACAATGAACAGTACTCCTGTGCATCTCTTAATTTTATTCTTAATGATTTTATTTTCGATCGGTATTGAAGGTGCATTTAGATTGTTTTCAAAAAGGGAATTGAATATAAGTTAAAACATAATTCTGCTTAAAAAATATGTACACACTATCTGAAATAAATATTTACCCGATAAAGTCTCTTGCCGGCATTAGTCTTCAATCTTCTGAAGTCGAAGAGCGGGGATTGAAGTATGATCGCCGGTGGGTTCTGGTTGATGAAACGAATACATTTATTACACAGCGAAAATTTCCTGAGATGGCTTTGATAAAAGTTTCAATCGAAAATGCTGGTTTAAAACTTCAGCACAAAATTAAAAATGTTGAACAACTTTTAATCCCATTAAATTTTGAACACAAAGAAAAATCAAATGTTGTTATTTGGGACGATACTGTTATGGGTGAATTTTATAATCCCCAGATTGATGAGTGGTTTTCTGAAATGCTTGGCTTAAAATGCAGACTTGTGAAAATGCCCAAATCAACTGAGCGTTCTGTAAACAAGAAATTTGTGAAAAATAAAATTGTCAGCTTTGCTGATGGTTATCCATTTTTAATTATCGGGCAGTCTTCACTCGATGATCTGAACTCAAGACTTGAAGAACAATTACAAATGAACCGGTTTCGCCCCAACTTTGTTTTCACAGGAGGCAATCCATTTGAGGAAGATGCCTGGAAAAAATTTAAAATCGGAGAAATAAAATTTCGTAGCATAAAACCGAGTATAAGATGTGTTGTTACAACAATCGATCAGGAAACCGCTGAACTTACCCATGAACCGTTACGTACACTTGCAAAATACAGAAGAATTGAAGGTGGGGTAATATTTGGGATGAATCTTGTTTGTGACAGTACAGGAAAAGTTAATGTGGGTGACCAGATCAGGAAATTTTTGTTTTAGAGGTAATAATAGTATTGGTTATCTCTTTTAGTTTACAGTATTAAAAGTAAGTTTGAAGACTAATAATTAATTAGGTTATAAATTGAAAAAATATTAGTTTTTGGTATCTGGTAGTAGTCCAGATTTTTTATTCAATATTTTTATGAGGTTTTTTCTGTGAGCACTAAGTTATTTGTGGGTTCCCTCCCATGGTCGGTAAACGACGAAACATTAAGAAAAACATTTGAAGAACATGGTACGGTAGTATCTGCTAAAGTTGTTACAGACCGTGCTACCGGTAGATCACGGGGTTTCGGATTCGTAGAAATGGAGAACCCTTCTGAGGCTAAAAATGCTATCCAGGCATTAAATGACTCAGAATTAAAAGGAAGAAATATCGTAGTTAATGAAGCAAAACCGCGCGACTAAAAAGATATTTTAGTACTAAAAAAGGCGTCCCCGGGAGACGCCTTTTTTATTTTGAATCGATTTGATCTATTCCATTATTAATTAAAGCAAAATCAATTTTCCAAAAGTTATATCACTTAATATGGAACTGTTTTGAAATCTTTGTTTTGGTAAATCTTAATGTTCTTTTTTTTAGCTCATTTTAACTTGTTTTGGAGATTAAAGTAGTTTATGTTAGTGAAACCACATAAAATTCCAATTGATCCTTCTTCATTTTCAGATCCTCTTGGTTTTTTATTCTAGGCATTAAAGAACGATCTTTTATTCAATTAATATTTAATTTTTTAGGAGTGCATATGAATATTTTTGTTGGCAATCTGGCAAATGATGTTGCCGATCAGGAATTAACAGAACTTTTTGCTAAATATGGCAAAGTTAATGAAGTTAAAATAATTCGGGATATGTTTACACAGCAGTCAAAAGGATTTGGATTTATTGAAATGCCATCAAATTCAGAAGCGCAAACGGCGATGAAGGAACTAAACACCTTTGAATTAAAAGGTAAAAAGCTTACTGTAAATGAAGCACGCCCCCGAAATGACAGAAACTCCGGAAAAAGAAACTTCAATCGCGGAGGCGGTGGTGGTGGAAGATCCCGTCGCTAAATTATCTCTCTGATTTTATAAAAAGCATTCTCTTTAAGAATGCTTTTTTATTTTAAAATTGAGTTTTTATCTGATTGATGAGGCAACTGAAATTAAATAGGAAACACAAAAGAAAGAAGCCTTTTTAACCGGGTAAAATTAATGATCAAGAATTTTTTTAAGTATCCCACGCATATCTTTTGCCGCGAATGGTTTTGAGATATAATAAGAAAATCCTTTTGAAAGGAATTCATCTTTATCATTGGAAGATGCATACGCTGTAACTGCAACAGCAGGAATATTTTTGTATTCGGGCAGCTCTTTTATTTTTTGCAGTAATTCAATTCCATCCATTCCATATCCAAGATTTATATCAAGCAACAATGCTGGATATTGATAAGATTTTACTTTTTGTAATCCTTCTTCGGCGGAAAGTGAAACCTCAACTATATAGGTATCTGATAGTATTCTTTTTACAAAATCTCCGGTTGTCGGATCATCTTCAACAAACAAAATTTTTTTAGGTCTCTTTGATATATTATTAGCTGTATCCGGGTCCTCAATATTTTTTGTGCTATTAATTTTGGTTACTTCTTCTGCATTATAATTTAATGGGAGCTCAATTGTAAAAGTTGATCCTTTACCAACTTCACTTTCAAGTGATATGGTTCCACCCAGCAGATTGATATATTTTTTTGTAATACTCAGACCTAAGCCTGTTCCTTCTGAACTCCTGTTGAACCCTTCGCTAACTTGCCGAAATTCCTGCCATATTATTTCCTGCTTATCCCGGGGAATCCCTATTCCGTTATCAGCTACTTTAACAACAAAATAATTATACCCGGTTTTATTAATTATATCTGCAATTATTCTTATTCTTCCATTAGAACAGTACTTGATTGCATTGCTAACCAGGTTGGTTAAAATTTCTTGTAAAAACATTTCATCGGTTTTTAATACACTAATAGTGCATTTAAATTCTGTGCTTATCGTAGTGTTTTTAGATCCTGCAGATTTAGAAAATAGAGTTTGAATATTCCTTACTAGTTCAAAAACGTCGACTTCTGTAAAATGTATTTTAGGCTTATCAAACTCGAGCTTTGCAATATTTAAAATTTTGTTTAAAGTCTCAGTGAGTCGTCTGGAAGATTTCAAAATTACATCAGCCATTTCTTTTTCTTCAGGATTTTTGAGTGTGTCCGCGAGTATTTCAGCATACCCCAAAATACCAACAAAAGGAGTGCGAAGTTCGTGACTGACATTTGCATAGAAATATGATTTAAGCCTGTTCATTTCCTCGGCTTTTTCTTTGGCCTTGATTAATTCCATCTCTTCAAACTTTTGTTTTGTTATATCTCTTGAGATGCCAACTAATCCGTTGATATTGTTTTTGCTATCATGCAAGGGTAACTTGGAGGTAAGTATCCAATGGGTTTGTCCATCCATATCAGTAAATGCTGATTCTTTATTAATTACAGGCAAGTTGTTTTTCAAAATTTGCTGATCATCATTAAAGAACTTTTCTGCAACTTCTTTTGAATAAAAATCAAAATCTGTTTTTCCTAAAACGTCTACTTCTTTTTTTACTCCCATAAACTTTAAATCCGCAGGGTTGGCAAGAGTTTTTCGGCAAAAGACATCTTTAACAAAGATTGCGTCGGGGAGGTTATCAATCAAAGTTCTTAAAATTAATCGCTCATTGGACAGCATATCTTCCATTTTCTTTTGTTCTGTAATGTCCTCCTTAATTGCAATAAAGTTTGTTATTTCCCCGTCTTCATTTAATATCGGTGAAATTGAAGCAAACTCCCAATAAAGCTCGCCGTTTTTCTTTTTGTTCTGAAACTCACCACGCCATTCTTGCTTATTACTTATAGTATTCCACAGTCCCCTATATTCTTCCGGCTTTTTATCATCAGATTTAAGTATTCTAGGATTTTTTCCTTTTACCTCTTCAAATGAATACCCTGTAACCTCAGAAAACTTAGGATTAACATATTCAATATTTCCTTCTGTGTCCGTTATTACAATTGCAGCCGGACTTTGTTCAACACCCATTGAAAGTTTCTTGATTTTCTCTTCCGCCAGTTTTCGTTCGGTAATGTCTCTCGTTATATTTAACAGACAATCAACCCCATTAAGTTTAATCACCTTTGCTGACATTAGTCCTGTTATAACCTGTCCGTCTTTTCTTCTGAATTGTGCCTCAAAATTGTTAACTTCTCCTGTTTCTCTAAGCTTATTTATGAGATTAGCTCTGTCTTTAGGATCATTCCAAATATTTAGTTCAAGCGATGTCTTTCCTATAACTTCTTCAGGCTCATACCCTGTAATTTTACGAAAGCCCTGATTAACTTCGATATATAATCCATCCTTAACACGGTTAATATTTACAGCATCCGGCGAGGTATGAAATGCTGTTGAGAACTTGTGTTCGGACATGCGGATTGCTTTTTCCGCTTTAACTCTGTCAGAAATATCCTGGTTTACACCGTATGTTTTTATAACCCGTCCTTCATCATTTCTAAAAACAAAAAAATGTACTGAAATGAACCCCGTTTTGCCGTCAGCATATATGATTTTATGTTCAAGTTTTCCATTATAATCCGGTTCTTTTGATTCAATAGCATTCCGGATTGCAATACCAACAATATCCGTATCTTCAGGATGAACGAAACGTTTAGTATATTGATCAGATGTCATTGTATAGCCACTCTCTTGTTCAACAGAAGTGCGTAGCATTTTATAGAATTGATCATTAAAGGTAAAAAGATCATTTATTGTATCATATTCCCAGTAACCTAAATGAGCAATTTCATGTGCTGTTGAAAGATGTGCCTTGCTGGTTTGCAATTCAATTTCTGCGTGTTTATGATCTGTGATATCAAGAATATTACTTAGTATTAATTTTTCATTATCCATCTCAATAATTTCTGCTGAAATAAAGCATATCTTTTTCTCTCCGGATTTCATTTTAAACTTCATTTCCAAGCTGGGTACAGAACCATTACGGGAAAGTTCCGTTAAGAACTTTTCGCGGTCTTTAATATCATACCATAAATTTAGCTCTAAAGTGTTTGATCCGATTATTTCTTCTCTTGAATATCCGGTTGTTTTAAGGAAAATCTCATTAACATCAAGAATAGTTCCGTCAGAGCGCGTAATAGTAATCGCAACCGGGCTGGACTGAAATATTATTGAAAACTTAGATTCGCTTTCCTTTAAAAGCTTTTTCTTTTTTCGATCTTCAGTTTCGTCACGGAATGCTAACACAACTCCTACTATTTCATCATTATCATTTTTAATAGGTGCGCCGCTATCTGCGATTGGTATTCGTTTTCCTTCCCTGGAAATCAAGAGAGTATGATTTTTTAATTCAATTATTGATCCGGTTTGTAATACTTTATCAACAGGATTTTCAAGTGTTGAGTTTGATATTTCATCTATAATATTGAACACTTCGTTTAATTTTTTTCCTCTCGCTTCAGATTCTTTCCACCCGGTCAATCTTTCCGCAACAGGATTCATCCTACTAACTTTGCTGTTAATGTCCGTTGTTATAACTCCATCTCCAATACTATACAAAATAGCACGGAACTCGTCGTTAGTTTCAATAATTTTTTTTTCTTGTAAAAGCATTTTAATATGGCATTAAATATTATTAGTATAAAAAATATTGCTTTTAAGGCAGGTTAATAGAGGCTCCCCATTCCTTAAATGCAAAGAACAATATGCATAAACAAATTAAATGCCGGAAAATACTTTAATTGTTATTTGGCAACTATGAGGGTTGTTATCCAAAAATCAATTATTTCTTACCAATTTTGATAATATTCAAATTATTCATCAGTCGAATATGGTTCACATCAGCCAATTGAACGAAAACTCAAAACCACTAATTCTATATGAATTTCTTGAATTTATACTATTAAAATGATATCATTACAATAGCAATTTTAAAAGGAGATTGAAATGGAAAAGATTGTTGAAAAAAGCGCAAATAAGATAAACGGATTTGCTATGCTTTTTGCAGCACTTATTATCTTCGCATTAGCGATTTATATTTTAATAAACGGGATACAAGCAAGGAGTGCTGAAACAATTTTCGTCTTTGTTCCTTTAATATTATTCTTCATTCTTGTTGTAGTTGGGCTGACAATTGTTCATCCAAATGATTCTCAGGTTCTAATTTTGTTTGGTAAATACACCGGAACAGTCCGCGAGTCAGGATTTTGGTGGGTCAATCCTTTTACCTCCAGGAAAAGAGTCACATTAAGAATCAGGAACTTCAACAGTCAACGAATTAAGGTTAATGATCTGCATGGTAACCCAATTGAGATCGGGGCTGTGATCGTTTGGAAAGTTGTTGATTCTGCAAAAGCGATCTTTGATGTTGATAACTTTGAAGAGTTTGTTGATATTCAAAGTGAAACTGCCATACGCCAGCTTGCTTCTGAATACCCATATGATACCGACGATGATGAGAAGTCTTCACTACGTGGAAACCTTCAGGAAATTTCAGAGAGCTTAAAAAATACCCTACAAAAAAGACTTGATGTTTCCGGTGTTGAAATTATAGAAGCACGAATTTCCCACCTTGCCTACGCACAGGAAATAGCGCAGGCTATGTTACGCAGACAGCAAGCTCAAGCCATAATTGCTGCGCGGCAAAAAATTGTTGAAGGTGCGGTTGGCATGGTTGAAATGGCTTTAAAGGCATTGAGTGAACAAAAAATCGTTCAGCTTGATGAGGAGAAGAAAGCAACTATGGTTAATAATCTTATGGTTGCACTTGTATCTGAGGCGGAAGTTCAGCCTGTTATAAACACCGGGACATTATATCAATAGAATTAAAAATGAAACCTGTTTCATATTACACAGAAAAAAAAATAGTTGTATCAACAGTTTCATTCTGGAAAAGAATTTTCGAATTGAAATATGAAGAAGAATTTCTGGAAAGACTGAGTTTTCCAAAAAAATTCAGTTCAACTGCAATCGTTGAGGGTTTTAACGGGAAGTGGGAAATTAAAAGAGATAACATCTGGACGAGAAATATTTCAATTTATAAACCAGGATACCATCTCCCTTTTGCTAATTACTCCGGCTCCTTTTGGGGAAACAAAGGTCAACTTAAACTTCCTCGTGGTCAATATTTAGATTTTCAGTTCGGAGTATTTAGAAAAGGTTGTAAGGTTTTTACTTCGCGGAATACTCTTTTGATTGAATACAATAATAAAATTTCAATAATAGATAAAGCGGAAATAAAAATTAATCAAAAGTCAGAAATACTTGATGAAAATCCGTGGATTTTGATGTTGACCTGGTATATCATTTTACAAAATAAAAAAAGAGCTGCACATGCTGGTTAATAAAAAATAGATAAAGATGAAAAGGATTAGTTAGATGGCTGAAAAGAAAAAATTTTTGTTAAGAATAGACAATAAAATTTATGCTGCTCTCGAAAAATGGGCAGCTGACGATTTACGAAGCATAAACTCACAAATAGAATTCCTGCTTAAAGAAGAAATAAAAAAAGCAGGAAGATTCCCGCAGGTGGAAAATCCTCTAACTCCAACCAACACAGAGAAAAGCTAAACTTTCACAATTCTCTGTTTTCTTACATACGTAACCAACAAATTAAATCACACAAACCCTGAATTTTCTTTTGTATCTTCGCTGAATTAATTTTTCTAAATATGCAAAACTAATTCTGAAGAAATGAATTCTGTTTTAAAAAATATATCAAAATTCCCGAACCTTTTCCGGCTTGCATTAACCGGCGGAGAAGCAAACATATTAGAAGGCAATCTTAACCATGCAATAATTCTACTTGTAATTCCAATGACACTTGAGATGGTAATGGAATCTTTGTTTGCAGTGGTTGACATTTTCTTTGTAAGTAAGCTAGGCGTAAATGCAATTGCCGCTGTTGGGTTAACTGAATCAATGATGACAATTAGGTACTCACTCGGATTTGGTTTGGCAATGGGTACAACAGCAATGGTAGCGAGAAGAGTCGGCGAAAAAGATATTGATGGAGCCTTGGTTTCAGCTGTTCAGGCAATTTACCTCGGCATAACTATTTCGCTTCCAATAATATTTACAGGCTTGTTTTTCGCAAAAGATCTTCTCGGATTGATGGGAGCATCATCGGCAATTATTAACGAAGGCGCCGGATATACAAAACTAATTTTTGCAAGCAACCTAATTATTATTATTCTATTTTTTGGATGATGCAATTACCACTTGCATACTTGTTTGCAATAAAATTATCTTTAAACTCTCCGGAAGTTTATTGGGCAATTGTAATTTCAGAAACAACATTTACAATAATCGGATATTTTTTATTTAAAAAAGGAAGATGGAAAACAATTAAGGTTTAAAAACATATTTCATAGTTTAATCACCTAAAGTCATCCCTGAATTTGCATTATGTAAAGATAAATCATACCATTTATCCATATCTTTAATTAACTTATCCGTCAGGAATCTTTCAGGAGTTTAATTAAATAATGATTTTTTTGTTCGGTTCGGTGTGATTTAATCCCGGGGAAATAATTTGTCTAGCTATCTTAAAACACTATTTCTGTTCCAGCTTATATTACTTACCTGTTCCCCCCAGGTTTTTGCTCAATCAAAAAATATTTTGGATTCTAATTCTGAAATTATTGGGTTGCCATTAATCAATAATTACTCGCCATCAGATTACAATGCAACTCCGCAAAATTGGGCAATTGTTCAGGATGATCGCGGTATAATGTATTTTGCTAATACTGGTGGGGTTCTCGAATATGATGGAGTCTCGTGGAGATTAATCGAAGTAAATAATGAAGTCGTCCGCACTATTGCAATCGATAAAAGTGGAATCATTTATGTTGGGGGGATTGATGAATTCGGTTATCTCGCTCCCGACTCTATAGGGAAAATGAAATATGTTTCTTTAATTTCATTACTTCCGGAAAAAGAACGTGAGTTTGGTGATATATGGAGTATCTGGCCTTCCCGGAGAGGAGTTTTTTTTCAAAGTGCATCTCATTTATTCCTTATAAAAAAACCTGTAGAATTTTTGCAAAATCCAACCACTTCAGATATAAAATCATGGAAAGCAAAGACAGTTTTCAGTCCAGCATTTTTAGTCAATGAAAAATACTTCATCCCCGAATCCGGAATCGGATTACTCAGTTTAATTAATGATTCACTTTCACTTGTTGAAGGAGGAGAACAATTTGCACATGAGACAATTTATGACATGCTTAGTTATCCCCCTACGGAAAATTCTGGTTCGCCTGGTAATAAAATTTTAATCGGCTCAGGCAAAAATGGTTTTTACATTTACGATGACAAAACTTTTACAAAATTTAAAACAGGGGTGGATGAATACATTCAGAAAAATACTTTGTACTTCCGAGGATGCGTTCTGAAAAATGATACTTACGCTTTCGGAACACAAACCGGCGGTTTGATTTTATTAGATGCTGAAGGTAATTTGCTTAAAATTATAAACAAAAAAAACAGTTTAAGTGATAATACTGTTTGGTTCGTTTACCCAGACAATTCCGGAAATCTTTGGCTTGGGCTTAACAATGGAATTGCAAGGATAGCATACCCTTCACCGGTATCATTAATTGACTCAAGATTTGGAGTTGATGGAATCATATTTTCTGTAAATGAGCATAATGGCATTTTGTATCTATCGACCCCCAACGGTATTTATTTTTCATTTCTTAACTCAGGAAATGATATTAATTCAGGTTTTAAACTGGTTCAGGGAATAAATTCAGAATCCTGGGGAATATTAAACTTAGACGGCTATCAGATTGCAGCCACAACACATGGAGTTTATAAAATTGAAAATAACCGGGCTGTACAAATTAAAACCGGCTGGAGGTTTGCCTATTCATTCTGTAAATCCGAATTCAATCCAAAAATAATTTATGTTGGTTTACATGACGGTTTAGCAAAACTTATATACGAAAACGGGGAATGGATTGACGGCGGAAGAATTCCGGGTGTTTCAGAGATTATAACACAGATAGATGAAGATGGCGATGGTAACTTATGGCTATCTACTTTGAACAAGGGAATACTGAAAATAACAACAAGTAATTTCGGGAATAATGCTTCATACACAATTTTAAGATATGAAAACAAATTGAAGGGTAAGGAAGTCCCGTTCATAATTTTACAAAACAGAATAATCTTCGGCACTCAAAACGGATTGATGGGTTATGATAAAATAAAAAATGTTTTCTTCCCCGATTCTGTTTTTGGTCAATACTTCACAAATGATTTCCAGGTAATCGATATTAAAAACGACTTAAATGGAAATATCTGGATTGCTGGAATCAAAAAAAATAATCCCGAGATTGGCAGGATCGTTTTTGATAAGGAGGAAAATTATAAGTGGGAATCTTTTCCTCAACTAAAAATTATTCTGGAAAATGTGCCGACATTCTCTCCACACAAATTATTTCCTGATCAATTGAATAAAAACCTGTTGTGGATTACACAAGGAGACAAACTTTACAGGTTCAATATTAAAGAAGCACAGAACTATAGCCGGGAAAATAAATTTAATACGGTTATCCGTAAAGTAAATATTAATGGAGACTCTGTTATTTATGCAGGTGCTTTCAATCCTGACCAGCTTCAACTTAAAAAAAATGAGTACCAGCTAACCACAGGAATTAATTCAATCGAACTTAATTATTCATCATCAAGTTACTTTAAAGAAGGAAGCAGCAAGTATCGTTTCCTGCTTGAAGGATTCAACTCTCAATGGTCTGACTGGACAACAGAAACAAAAAAGGAATACACAAACCTTTCCCCCGGTGATTATATTTTCAGGGTTCAGGCAATGGATGTTTTGGGTGATTTAAGCAACAAAGCGGCCTTTTCCTTTTACATACCGGCTCCGTGGTATAAAACTGTTTGGGCCTTTCTTGCTTTATCCCTATTAATTATCACCGGAATTTGGTGGTTCATAAAATTCCGCATCGGTCTTCTTGAAAAACGCAATATAGAACTTGAAGCTATTGTGGATAAAAGAACAATTGAGGTAAGAAAGCAAAAAGATATTTTAGAAGAACAGGCAAAAAAACTTCTTGAGCTTGACAGGTTGAAATCAAATTTTTTTGCCAACATTTCTCACGAGTTCAGAACTCCTTTAACTTTAATAATGGGACAGATAAATAATCTTCTTGACTCATCTCCGAATGAAACAGAACGAAAAAAACTTAAAACTGCTCTTTCAAATTCAAAACAACTCCAGGCATTAATAAACCGGCTGTTGGAATTATCGAAACTCGAATCAGGTGAGTTCAAGATAAAGGTATCAGCCACGGATCTGAATTTATTCCTTCGTAAAATTCTTTCGGCATTCGAATCGCTAACAGACAAGCAAAATATTAAGCTTGAGTTTAACAAGTTCGGGGATGATATCCGGGCTTACATTGACAGAGAAAAAATTGAAGAAGTGTTCAACAACCTTATTTCAAATGCAATTAAGTTCACGCCCGCAAACGGAAAAATAGCCTTAAGCATTTTCATCGAAGAAAATCAAAATGAATTTGTAAAAATAATTGTGGCTGATACGGGCATAGGAATTAATCCGGGAGATGTTCCGAAAATTTTTGATAGATTTTACCAGGTCGACAGCTCACAAACAAGAGAGTATGAAGGAACCGGTATCGGGCTGGCAATTGTTAAAGAAATAATCCAACTTCATAAAGGAACTATTTCAGTTAAAAGCGCCACTGGAAAAGGAACTGAATTCAGTATTCAACTTCCTCTTGGCAAACAAAAATTTATTAATGAACCGAACGTTGAAATAGTTGAAGAGCCAAAAGAAATCTTTTATCCTGATTCAAATGAAAAATTAAATTCCATTTCAGATGATAATAAAGAAGAAGTTGATGAAGAAAATTTAAATAAGGAAGTAATCCTTGTGGTTGAAGATAATTCCGATATGCGTTCATTTATTAAAGAAAATCTTGAACAGAATTATAAAGTCATCGAAGCAAAAAATGGTTCGGAAGGTGTTAAGAAGGCTTTTGAATCAATACCGGATTTAATAATTACAGATGTTATGATGCCTGCTATGAATGGTTTTGAGCTTACAGAAAAAGTTAAATCAGATACTAAAACAAGTCACGTTCCGGTAATTATGCTTACTGCAAAAGCTGATGAGGAAAGCAAGTTAAAAGGACTGGATACCGGTGTTGATGATTACTTAATAAAACCATTCAGCACAAAAGAGCTTCACGCAAGAGTCGGGAATCTTATAAAATTAAGAAGACTTCTGAAAGAAAAATATAAAGAGATCAGTGCCATTAACCCGAGCGAAATTGATGCAAAACCTATCGATCAGGAATTACTGAGCAAAGTTTTTCAAACAATTAAGACACACCTTGAAGATCCAGGTTTTTCTGTAACTATTCTTGCCGAAGAAGTTGGTATGAGCGTTTCCCAACTCAACAGAAAACTAAACGGACTGATTAATCAGTCAGCTGGAAAACTAATTCGTTCTACAAAAATGGATTTTGCTTCTCAACTGTTAAAAAACAAAACCGGAAATATTTCTGAGATCGCTTATAGAATTGGATTCTCTGATTTATCAAGCTTTACAAACAGCTTCAAAGAAAAATTCGGCATCTCCCCCTCTGAATTCATCAAGAAAATTGATTAGTCCCCCTTTTTGATTAAAAACAAAAGTCTGCGCAAAAATCGCAAATGATTGCGCAAAAATCATAACACTTACCAGATTCCTGTTAAATAAATTTGCCTCGATAAAATTTTTAATCTGAGGTCAATGCTATGAAAATGCGATTTACTTTTTTTTCATTGTTCACAATTCTTTCATTCCAAATTTCAGCCCAAACTACACCGGAATTCATCGATTTGGGACCGGGAGGCGCTGCAAAAATCTCAAATAACGGTGATTACATTGTTGGAAACAATTATCCGGCTCCAGCCTGGATATGGTCTGAAGCGTCAGGACGGGTTAATCTAAATGCAATTAATTATAGTGAAGCTTTTGGTGTTTCTGATAACGGAATAGTTGCAGGATCATTTATTGACTCTAATTTAATTGCACCAAGTGGTAATCCGACACTGCGTGCCGGAACTAACCAAAATGGTGTGTGGGATTCATTGCCCGGCTATCCGGGTTACCCTGTGCTTGATGAGATGTCTTACAACTACGGTTACGGAATTAGTGCTGACGGTTCAATTATCGTGGGTATGCAATGGCTTCCCACCTGGAAAGCAGAAGCATGTTATTGGGATGTTTCAGGAATTCATATGCTTGGTAGAACTGGTGGAGGAAGCAGCAGAGCAAATGATGTTGCAACTACATCTACAAGCTTTAGAATTGTTGGCTGGGACGGCGAGCAAAATGGTGCCGACAGGAGAGCTTTCTACTGGGATCCTGCGCCACACTTTATGGGAGCTTACGATACAACTTACCCGGCCGGACAATGTGAAGGTTTAAATTCAGATGGAAGTAAAATAGTAGGTGGTTCTGTCGGTGCTCCATTTGTTTGGTCAGAGGCTAACGGGATGGAATGGATTACTACTGATTATTTAAACTATGCCAGCTATGCAAAAGATATTTCTGATAACGATATAGTTGTTGGATATGTCAGCCTTAGCGTCGGTAATTATCAGGCTTTTATAAAAAAACCTGGATGGCCGGATATACTTTTCTTAAAAGATTATTTAGTTGATAGCCTGGGTATAACCGGAATTTCTGATTGGTACTTCCCTTTTGCAAATTCAATTTCTGCAGATGGATTAACAATTGTTGGAACTGCATATCCACCAGGCGGTGGCCCGAATGCTTATGCTGTAAAACTGGGAAACACAGTTCCGGTTGAATTAACATCCTTCTCTGCAAATTACTCCGGAAATGTTGTTGAGTTGAATTGGAGCACAGCAACAGAAACAAACAATCTCGGATTTTCTGTTGAACGAAAAACAAACAATACCAATTGGAGTGAAATAGGATTCGTGAGCGGAAGAGGAACAACTACCGAGACAAATTTCTATAGTTACTCAGATAAATCTGTATCGGCCAATAAATATTTTTACAGACTTAAGCAGCAGGATTTTGATGGAAGTTTTGAATACTCAAATGTTATTGAAGTTGCTGTTTCAGTTGTTAAGGAATTTTCATTAAGTCAAAATTATCCAAACCCTTTTAATCCATCTACCACTATTGAATTTAATATTCCTCAACAGGATTTTGTAAATATCAGCGTGTACAATTTATTGGGTGAAAAGGTTTCAACAATTGTTAATGATGTTTTGGAAAGTGGAAATCACAAAATTCAATTTAATGCTTCTGGGTTTGCCAGTGGCATTTACATTGTAAAAATGTCATCGGGCAATTTTTCAGATGTTATCAAAATAAATCTTTTAAAATAAGAATGTTAAACAAGTTTAGTGAGTAGAATTAAAATGAAAAAGTTTTTAGTAGTTATCTTTTGTTTCACAGCATCATTGTTTGCACAGTCTAATTCAGGATTGATTGATCTTGGTGAAGGTGGTGTTGGAAGCATTTCAAAAAACGGAGAATACCTTTGCGGAAGCAATTATCCGAATCCACCGTTTCTCTGGTCAGAAGCAACCGGAAGAATAGATGTGGGCGGAATTGAAGGAGAAGCATACAGTGTATCAAATAATGGTATAGTTGTAGGACGATTTCGTGATTCAAGTTTACTTGTCGGCGGCATACCGGTTCTACGCGCCGGGTATTTTGCGAATAATAAGTGGTGGGGTCTTGAAGGAATTACTGGAATTCCACCATTAGATGATCATGATTTCACCCATGCTTATGGAATAAACAGCGATGGAAATAAAGTTGCTGGTATGGTTTGGCATCCAAACTATCGCGTAGAGGCATGTTACTGGTCAATACCCGATACAGGAATTGGTTTGCTTGGTCAAGCCGGAAATTTTGATAGTCGGGCAAATGTCATTTCAAATGATGGTTCAATCATTGCCGGTTGGGATGGAGTACAAAATGGACCTGATAGAAGAGCATTTTATTGGGATCCATTACCACACTTTATGGGTGGTTTTGATCCAACTTACCTTGTGGGAGAGTGTAATGGAATGAATTCAGACGGAAGTGTAATTACGGGTAGTTCGGTTTGGCCATTTGTCTGGACCGAAGCAACAGGTATGCAGCAGGTTGTTGCAGATTCTTCTTCTTACTGGACCGGAAGCGCGCTAGGAATTTCAGATAATGGAATTATTGTCGGTTATGTTGACCCGGGTAACTTCAATTATAAGGCATTCATCAAAAAACCCGGCTGGTCTGATATTGTATATATGAAGAATTTTATTGAAGATACCTTAGGTATAACAACATTCCCAAACTGGTATTTTGCTTTCGCAAGTACAATATCGGCTGATGGAAATAAAATTGGGATTTCCGCTTATCCTCCCGGGTCTGGGATTTCACATGCACTCTTACTTACACTGGATACAACCGTCCCCGTTGAGTTATCAAGTTTTACAGCTAACCTTTCAGATAAAAATGTTGTACTGAATTGGACGACTGCTACTGAAAAAAATAATTCCGGTTTTGAAGTTCAAAGAACAATTAATAATAAGAATTGGGAAGTACTTGGTTTTGTTACGGGTAGAGGAACAACAACCGAAACATCTGACTATGCTTTCACTGATCCTATAACTAATTCGGGTAATTATTCCTACAGACTTAAACAAATCGATTATGATGGTACTTACGAATATTCAGATGAAATTAATATTGATGTAACAGCACCTGCTAATTTCAATCTTGCTCAGAATTATCCAAACCCCTTTAATCCAAGCACAAAAATTTCATTCACATTGCCGCAAAGTACAAATGTAAAGTTATCTGTGTTTAATGTACTCGGTGAAAAAGTTACAGAACTTCTGAATGAATTCAGAAGCGCAGGAAATTATAATGTTGATTTTAACGCTTCCGGATTACCGAGCGGAATGTATTTGTATCGATTAGAAGCAGGCGAATTTACTTCAACTAAAAAAATGACTCTAATAAAATAATCTGCAGAAATTAATATTATGTCAAAAATCAAAATGTGTTTATTAACTAAATTTTTCACAAATAATTATTAGGATACTCCCATGTGTAAAAAATTAACATTTTTTTTAACAGTTACTTTGATAATGCTTGGCATTAGTTCCGGCATTCAGGCACAAACATTTGCTTATGCATACGATGGTGGTGTGGGCAGTTATGGTACAGTAGATTTAAGTACGGGTTTCTTTACAACAATCAATATGGGTATTCAAGGTTCATACTTCCCTGTTTCAGCTGATAATAATGGTATCGATGAACAGTATGCTGCAATGTCTGATTATAGCGGGACAAGTTTCTTCCTTGCTCATATGAACTTTACTACTCAAACCCAGGATAGCATTGGACCGATTGCGCCTCTTGCTTCGGGACAAACACAAATTAAAGCCCTAGCATATAATGCTGCTACTGATGTTTGGTATCTGATAAGTGGTGATGATTTTGCAACCGCGGCTGTTCTTTACACAATAGATATTAACACGGGAACATTAACAGAAGTTGGAAATATTCAAAATGCAGCAGCACCAATAACCCTGGCTATTGATTGTGATGGAAATGCTTATGTTGTTAATGTCGAAGTAGGTGCATCAACTCAAGCAGTGTTATATTCATTGGATCTGACAACTGCAGTTGCTACACAAATTGGTACAGATTTAGGATTCCCTGATGTAACATATGGCGGACAGGATATGGACTTTAATCCGGAAACCGGGAATCTATATTGGGGTGCTTATTGGTCATCCGGGTTTTTCAGTGAAGGACCTTCATTCAGACAAATTGATGTAACCAATGGTACTTCCACAGAGATAATAGCGTTAGGCGAATTTGATAATTTTGTTTCATTTAGTGTTAATGCAATTTGTTCCGTTATGCCTCAAACAACCGCTTACACTTTTAACGGCGGAGTATTCAGCTACGGAACTATTGACCTTACAACAGGAGCTTTCACAACAATGAATTTTAATCCGCAAGGCAGTTCTTATGCTCCTGCCGCGGGTGATAATAACGAGGCTGGTTCACAGTATGTAATTATGGGTGATTTCTCTTTCCCTCAAAATTATTTTCTATGGCATGTTGATTTTAATGCAATGACAGGTGACAGTATTGCTCCGGTAGGTCCGCTTGCATCAGGGCAGAATACTATTAAAGGAATGGCCTACAACGCGTCAACTAATACCTGGTATGTAGTTAGCTCAAATGATTTTGGTGATGCAGCCTATCTGTATACATTAAACATAACCACAGGTGCGTTGACAGAAGTCGGGCAGATCCAAAATGCCGACCTTCCTGTAGGAATAGCAATCGATTGTGATGGTAATGCTTACATAGTTAATATAGAAATCGGAATAACAGGAACCGCAGTTTTAAATTCTCTGGATCTCACCACTGCAACTGCAACAGCAATTGGAACTGATTTGGGAATGGCTGATGCAAGTGCATTCAACCAGGATATGGATTTCAATCCTGAAAACGGGAACTTATACTGGTGTGGATACTGGTCGTCAGGATTCTTCAGTGAAGGCGGTTCATTCAGGTTGATTGATGTAGCAACAGGAACGTCAACTGAGATTGCAGCATTTGGTCAGTTTGAAAACCTCACGGGATTTAATGTTGATGTAATTTGTCAATCACTCCCGGTTGAATTGAATTCCTTTTCAGCCAGTGTTAACGGCAACATTGTATCTTTAAGTTGGAGTACAGCTTCTGAAATTAACAACTCAGGATTCAGTATTGAAAGAAGAAACAATCAATCAGGCTGGCAGAGCGTTGGTTTTGTTCCGGGTTTTGGAACATCGACCGAACAGCATTCTTATTCATATAAAGATGCCAATCTAAATGCTGGCTCATATACGTACAGATTGAAACAGGTTGATTACGATGGCACATACGAATATTCAAATGAGATTAATGTTGAAATCGTAAATCCTGTTGGTTATCAGTTAGCCCAGAATTATCCTAATCCTTTTAACCCTTCAACAACAATTAATTTCTCAATACCTGTTAACGAAGTTGTTAATCTCACTGTATTTAATGCGCTTGGTGAACAGGTTACAGTACTGATGAATAAAGAACTAACTGCCGGACATTATAGTGTTAACTTTAATGCTTCCGGACTTGCAAGCGGCATTTATATTTTAAGAATGAAAGCCGGAAACTTTGTTGATATGAAAAAAATGAATCTGCTTAAGTAATAACTTAGGCCTCAGAACAGGGAAAGCCGGCATTTAGTTTTCTTGCTGGCTTTCCTTTATTATTCTCTCTTCCAGATAAAAATCCCAACCAAAAGATCACAACATCTATTCAATTCATTTGATATATTCCCACAAAAATTATTTCTAATTAAAAAGCAGAGCTATGTTTAAACAAGCACAAGATCCCGGGCTGGGTGAAAAATATTTCCGGCACACAAAACGGATTATTAATAAAGATGGCACATTCAATGTAATCAGAACCGGCGGGGGGCTTTCATCAATAAACGCTTTTCACTATTTGATAAATATTTCCTGGACGAAGTTTTTATTAATTGTAACAGCAGGATTTATTGTTGTGAATTTAATTTTTGCTATCCTGTATCAGCTTGCCGGGATTGAAAATCTTTCCAATGCTTCTTCATTGGATGGAATGCAATCTTTTTTAAACACTTTCTTTTTCAGTGTTCAGACGTTTGCAACTGTCGGTTACGGCGGAATTCACCCGATTGGAATTTTATCAAACATAATCTCTTCATTAGAATCGATGGCTGGTATTCTTAGTTTCGCTCTTGCAACCGGACTGCTTTATGGAAGATTCTCAAAACCATCTGCAAAAATAATTTTTAGTGATAAAGCTATCATTACCCCGTTTAAAGAAGGTAAAGCATTAATGTTTCGGATAGCAAACTCGCGTTCAAATGTTTTGATGGAAATGGAAGCCAGCGCAATGATTTCTTTTCTCGATAAAAGCGACCACCAGTTTAACAGAAAATATTTTCCGATGGAATTAGATATAAAATTTATTCACTTCTTCCCTCTTCCGTGGACAATCGTTCATCCGATTAATGAAGATAGCCCTTTGTCCGGAAAAACTGCAAAAGATTTAAAAGAACTGGAAGCTGAAATATTAATAAAGATAAAAGGATTTGACGACAGTTTTTCTCAGCAGGTTATTTCAAAATCTTCTTACAAGTATGACGAGATTGAATGGGATGCAAAGTTTATTCGTGCATTCTCAACAGATGAAACGGGCGAAACAATCGTTGATCTTGAAAAGTTAAGTGCAACCGAACCGGTTAACTGAAAGTTTCTATTTTAGAATAAAATATCCTGGTGAAAAGAACACAAGGTAAAAAGAAATTACCCAAAGGAATATATTTTACCTTGCAGTCACGATCCATATTGTGACTGTAAGTATAGCTTATTAGTTTTCACTGTCACGGAGTGGTCCGTGACAGCCTTGTTATTGGGTAACATATTTCTGTTTACCCTTTTTTGTCCCCTCCAAGGAGGGGAAAGAAAGGGGTGGGTTGTTGAATTCCTGAATTATATTGGGGAAGTTTGTGGTAAATAATTAAAGCTTAGTGAGTGAAAATGAACATAAAGCATATAAATCTTTTCTCAATCTTATTAATTGTATTCTTATTTCAAGTTTTCAATCTGGGAGAGACTATAATGGAAGAACAAGCTGTAATTGTACAATTCAAGTACGAATCAACAGACCTTTCAAAGCTGTATGAGTTAGAGGATGAACTCGAAGAGAGACTTGATAGTGCTTTGGTTGGAGAATTTGATGGGCACGATATAGCCGGTGATGGAAGTTTAGTTATTTTATATTTATATGGTGAAGATGCTAAAATGATTTATGAAACAATTAAAGATATTTTAATGAACAATCCTTTAATGAATGGAGCTGAAGTTACGCTGAGATATGGGCCGCCTAAAGAGGAAGTAAAAAAAGATGTTTTAAAATCGTACAAGAAAATGGCAATATTAATTAACTGTCAATTCAACAACAAACCCCGGCTAACCGGGGTTGTGAATGATTCCAATTATGCTTCTGCAGATTCCGTTACTTCTTCCTCTACATCTTGTTTAGGTCTGATTATACTCTGATCAAATAAGTCCATACAACTTTCTACTTCCTGCAAACAATATTGTGACTTTGACATAAAGGCAGACTCATCTTAGAACGTGGAAAATCTGCACAAGATGGAGCCAATTAGAAGCCAATTAAGAGCCAATGTTACCTCAAGGTTAGAAATTTTAAAAATGATTAAAAAACAAATTTTCTAATACTTGTACATTAAAGATAATTGACAAAGTATTGTAATAATGGCAAATCAATGTTTAGCCACCGATCTGTAATTATTTAAGAATATTTTTACTAACTGGCAATGAATTTTGTTTTATTTCTTCCAATAAACTAAACATTCTTTTAAAGTTTAGTACATGTACTAATAAAATTTCCGGTTTTGCCAAAAATAGTTAGTACATGTACTAAACTATGTTTGAGAAAAAAGTATTACGTTTAGTATGGCATAAATCAAAACAGGGATAATTCAACGAAAAACCTTCCTTATATAGAATTTGAAGCTTATGAGGCTCTACTAATTTTAGCATTAGGAATCATTCTTTACATTTTCACAATTCTACTAAATCATTTTTCATTCAATAAAAGGGGTACAAAATGAAAAAGTTCCGGAAATCTGTGTTATTCATTTCTTTGATCTCAATTACAATTTTTACTTTCAATAGTTGCGCAACCCTGTTTAAGGGTTCAACTGATGAAGTTAATTTTTCTTCAGACCCAAGCGGCGCAAAGGTTTATGTTAATGGAGAATTATTAGGAACAACTCCGTTTCCACTGGAATTGAAATCGGACAAAACATATTCAATTGAATTTAGAAAAGAAGGTTATGAAAACAGGACCGTATTATTAAATAATTCTGTAGGTGCCGGCTGGATAATACTGGATGTGCTTGGCGGGTTAATACCGGTTGTTATTGATGCAGCTACAGGTAACTGGTACAGCCTAGACCAGGAAAACGTTAAAGCTGTACTGGAACAACAAAAGTAATTGTCGAATAGCGACAATAAAAAAAGTAACCAATTTTAACGCCGGGCAGAACCCGGCTCAAATTATTGCTGGCAGTATAAAAAATAACAGGAGGTTAAAATGACTAAATTAAATATGCAAGGACCCTACGCACTTGATGCTCCAACAATTGATAAAGAAATAACAAAAACTTCTTCAGGTAATTATGCTTTAGGTAATATGAACGATAAGAACAATAATTTCATTGTCGAATATGTTGGAAGGGCAGATAAAAATCTGAATAAGCGATTAAAAGAATGGATTGACACAAAAAAATATTCTAAATTTAAATTCAGTTATGCATTGAGTAGTAAAGACGCTTTTGAAAAAGAATGTAATAATTTTCATGATTTTGGAGAATCAAAATCATTGGATAATGATATTCATCCTGATAGACCTGATGGTACAAATTATCAATGTCCTCAATGTGATAATTTTAAAGATAAGTAACAGAGGTAGAAATTGGCAAAATTTAGTGAAGAATCACTTAATGGCTGGACAAAACCACCAAGCGATACAGAAGAAACGAAACTATCTAATTCTGAAAGAATGGTAAAAGAAGCTATTGATAAAAATGAAAAATTAAAAATTAAAAGAAAACTATTGAAATTTTTGGACAAGGTTCCTATGCTAACGATACAAATGTAAGATTGAATAGTGATATAGACATTAATGTGTGCTACACTGGTGGATTTTATTTTGATCTACCAAAAGATAAAAGTAGAGAAGATTTTGGATTAAATAACCCAACAGAATATTCTTCTTCAGAATTTAAAAGCGATGTATTATCAGCTCTAATTGATCATTTTGGCAAAGACAACGTTCAAAGAAAAGATAAATGTATTACAATATTAGGAAACAGCTATAGGATAACAACAGATGTTGTACCTACTTGGGAACATAAAAGATTTAATAATGATGGGACTTATATAGTTGGTACACAATTTAGATCTGATAAAGGTGACTGGATTAAAAATTATCCAAAACAACATATTGAGAATGGTAAAAAGAAAAATGGAAATACGCAAAGAAGATTCAAGAAACTTACACGATTATTTAGGAAAATGCGCTATAAAATGATTGATGACAATGAATATTCAAATGATAATATTACATCCTTCCTCCTTGAATGCCTGGTTTGGAATGTACCTGACTATATTTTCAATAGTAATGACACATGGAATGATAGATTAAAAAATTCCATAATATTTCTATACGATAAGACTAAGGAAGGAAATAAATCTTGTGAAGAATGGGGCGAGGTTTCTGATTTACTATATTTATTTCACAATGGTCGCAAATGGTCAAAAGTGGATGTTAATTATTTTCTTAAAAATCTCTGGAACTATCTGGAGTATAACAAATGATTTCATACAACATTAGAACATATATTTCTGTTATACTTTTTCTTGCTTTTGGTACGTATTTACTTCTTTTTCTAACAACTCAAAATTTATCTAGTATTAATATTGATAAAGCACTATCCCAAATATCAACAACAATTTCATTCAATATTATCATATGGTCACTTTTTGTAAAATGGTTTTGGAAATGGAAAGTGTTTTATCCATGGTTAGTACCATTTCCAAATCTATCTGGGAAATGGGAAGGAACTATAAAATCCAATTGGAAAGGTACAGAGGGAAATGAAATCCCTACAGAAGTAATAATTAATCAAACGTTTTTTAATGTCCAAGTTAAAGTAAGGACAGGTGAAAGTAGGAGTTATAGTATCGGAGCATCATTTGATATTGATAAAGATAGAGGATTACAACAATTATTTTATTCATATTTAAATACTCCAAAGGCAGGTGTGCGTGAAAGAAGTGAAATTCATTATGGATCTACATTATTACACTTTGAAGGTTATGACGTTAAATCTCTGGAAGGAGAATATTGGACATCAAGAGAAACTACAGGAGAGATAATTCTATCTAAGAAAAGCTAAATTTTATCGAATAATTATTTAATAATAAAGGAGCATAATGACGGAAGACGAAAAGCATTTTGATACTCCAGAAAAAAATGAATTCTTGAAAACGGAAGCACCTAAAAACAAGATTGAAAAGTTTTTCACTGAATATTGGAACACACTTAAAATAATATCTGTAATTGGAACAATTGCTTTGGCATTCATTGCACTTGATGATTATCTGGATACAAAGATTGAAGATAAAATTACAGATGATTCTTATATCAGCACTCTTTCAACTACATTAAGACCATTTATGGTAATGGATAATAACGGAAAAGTCCTGTATGATCACGGAGCTTTGAATTTAATTGACAGTATAAGGGTTAAACAATTAGGAAGAGGCTGGGTTGATACAATATTTGTATATACTAAGACTTTTTTGCCTGAAGCTCCCCTTCTACAATTTATTGGTGCTTACCTTTATTCTTATGAATCAAGTCGAATTAGTACATACTGCTGGGCTTACGATATGAGACCATCAGATTATTTGGGGACAAGAAATGAAGGTAAAAACAAACCTGTGTTAGAAAATATTTTTACTTTAGAGATTTTAAAATGATTTTAAATGAAAACGATTTGTTAAATAATATACAAAGCGTTTCAAATTTCTTTTCTGAAAATAAAATAAACCTTCCGGATAATCCCGGGTTATATGCTTTTTGGTGGATTGATGATAAAAAAAAATTATTCAATTCAAACCTAAACATTGTGCTAAAAGGACCTGCAGGAAAACTACTTAAAATAAAATTTGAAGATTGGTGGCCAAAAGATTTAGTATATCCTTGTTTATATGTTGGCAAAACAACAAATATTAAAAATCGTTTTTCTCAACATATTAAAAGAGGCTCATACAAAAGACTTCACTTAATTCCAGATTCAGGGGAAAAACAAAAAGCAGTTACAACAACTTGTCAACTTAGATATGGGATAGAACACATATTTAAAACATCTGAAGAACCATTAAATATCATATTGAATTCGGTTGGATTTTCTTATTCAACAAATAATGGCAGCAATGGATTTGTTGATAGGTTTTATATGGAAGATAGGCTTATTGGAACGTGGAAACCTTGGTTTAATATAGACTCAGAAAGATGATAAGTCTATCCTTAACCTTATGTATGCTGTCGTGTTATTAGTCCCTTTTTGAATAACACCCGCCAATCTTTAATTTTATTTTAATTACCTGTAACGCCGGTTTGCAGCTTATTTTTGTTTTACAACATTACTTTTATTTTTTATATTTTTCTTATGTACTAACCAGGTAACAAACAGAGGAGTTAACAATGGGCAAAAAAGTTGAAGTTGCAGGCATAATGGGTCCAATATGGTTTATGGGCTGGCTGTTCACAATCGGGTTTTTAAAGCTTACTTTTTTCAAAGGTTTGCTGGCGCTGATTGTCTGGCCATATTACATTGGCGATTTTCTTTCGGGCAAAATCGTTTAATAGTTAATTCTGTTTCTCTAATTATAAAAGGCATTTAGATCAAATGAAATCAGAAGAACTACGCTGGATCCAGTCGCCGTTAGAAGTAATTTTATAATAATTTCACGCTCGTTGAGTCCGTCTGACTCTACGAAGTCTGACGGCTTTCAGCGTTTCTGCTTAAAGTCCGGAGGACTGAAATTATTGTAACCAAAATATTCAACCGGTTCTGCTAAACCCCGAAAGGGGTGAAATAAATTGATTCTGCCTATCCCGGATTATTTTATAATTTATGAAAGAAGTTTCCTGTTTATAATTTATTTTGAACACAAGTAAAATCTTTCATAACAGATTAGCATTAATCAATTATTAAAAATAACTTTCCTGAAACCCGAAGGAGGATGTTATGAAAAATTTGTTTTTTGTTCTGCTGCTGATTGCCATTTCTTTTTTATCAAACTCTGTCTTCTCACAGGAAATAACAAAAGACGATATTGAAAGCGCTGAAAAAATAATCGGATTAAAGTTTACAGATGCTGAAAGAGATTCAATGCTTAAAGCACTGGAAGATCAGAAAACAAATTACAATAATATAAGAGAGGTTGAGCTAAAGAATTCCGTTCTTCCTTCAATTCTTTTTAATCCTATTCCTGCGGGCTTTACTTTTCCCAGAGAACAAAACCCGGTAGTGTTTAGTGATTACTCAAAAACAAAAATGCCTGCTGATAAAAATGAACTCGCATTTTATACAATCGGCGAGCTGGCAGAATTAATCAGAACAAAACAAATAACATCCGTTGAACTGACAAAATTTTTTATCGGGAGATTAAAAAAGTTTGACCCGGTTCTTCATTGTGTAATTTCACTTACTGAAGAACGCGCAATGAGAGACGCAAAAATAGCTGATGAAGAAATTGCTGCCGGAAAATACCGCGGTCTGCTTCACGGTATTCCTTTCGGTGTAAAAGACCTACTTGCCACAAAGGATTACAAAACTACGTGGGGTGCAAAACCTTTTGAAAACCAGGTGATAGATGAAGATGCGACTGTAATCAAAAAGCTTGAAGATGCCGGTGCTGTTTTGGTTGCCAAGCTTTCAATGGGAGCGCTGGCGTGGGGAGATGTCTGGTTCGGCGGAATGACAAGAAATCCGTGGGACACTGCAAACGGTTCGAGCGGTTCATCTGCCGGATCGGCTTCGGCAGTGTCTGCAGGTTTGGTTCCGTTTGCAATCGGAACAGAAACGTGGGGCTCGATTGTTTCACCTTCAACAGTTTGCGGAACAACGGGTTTAAGACCGACTTATGGAAGAGTCAGCCGGACAGGCGCAATGGCTTTAAGCTGGTCAATGGATAAAATTGGTCCGATTACAAGATGCACAGAAGATCTTGCAATTGTATTCAATGCTATTTACGGACCGGATGGAATTGATCCGACCTTATATGATGTTCCGTTTAATTATTCGCCATCAATTAATTTAACATGGTTTAAAAATCGGATATCTCGAAAGATGATTTTGATAAACAATATGATTTTCATCAGAATGATTCGATCACTCTTTCAAAATTAAAAGAGCTCGGAGCAGAATTAATTCCAATTGAATTACCAAATCTTCCGATTAATGATCTGGCAATAATTTTAAACGCAGAAGCAGGTGCTGCTTTCGATGAGTTGACACGAAGCAATAACGATGATCAGCTTGTAAGACAAATAAAAGATGCGTGGCCAAATGTTTTCCGTTCTTCGCGTTTTATTCCCGCAGTTGAATATATAAATGCAAACAGGATAAGAACATTATTAATTCAGCAGATGCAAAAGCTGATGAATGATGTTGATATTTTTATTGCTCCTTCGTGGGAAGGTGATAGTTCATTGCTTACAAACTTATCCGGTCATCCTTGTGTGGTTGTGCCAAATGGATTTTCAGAAAAAGGAACTCCGACAAGCATTACTTTTATTGGGAGATTGTTTGACGAAGGAAGATTGATTGAGTTTGCAAAACTTTACCAGGATGCAACCAGATTTTCACAAAAAACACCCGGAAATGTTCAAAAAGTAATTTCCTCGACAGAATAATATTTGCGCCTGAGCAATTATTGTCGTAATATGCCCCGGTCATTTAACTATTAACCATTCTCTATTAAACCATTCTACAGGAGGCGCTATGTACAGGATATCTTTATCCATTCTACTATTTTCCGTTTTCGTTCTTTTCACTTCTGCATCACTTTGCTCAATCCGGTGATGATGCACATGTAATTCATGTCCAGACTAACAAATTTAAAATGATGCAATCTCGGCGACGAAGGCACAGCTTTTAACGATATGTTGAAAAGGCAGGCCGATGTTATTAACAAAGATGAAAGAGTTGTAAGCTCAAGAATTGTCAGGCACAATTGGGGCGCTGACAGTCGTGATCTGGTTTTTATAACTGAATTTAAAAGCCTGGATGATTTATTTTCATTTTATGGTGAGATGAACTCGTTGTTTGAAAAAGCATATTCTAAAGAACAACTCGATGCAGACAACGCTCTTTATAGTAAATATGTCGGGCAGCATGCTGACGAAATTTATAGAGAAGTTCCCGGAACAAGAAAATAAAAAAATATATCGATTGAATATTCAGATGCTGCATGGTAAAACTGTGCAGCATTTTTTGTTTTAATCTTTGGATAATAATTTGTAAGTGTTTAAATCCAGTCAGCAGCTACCGCGTCTAGAAGCCTCAATGCGATTTCATTATTATGTTTTTCAATTTCACTTTTCCGGGCAACTTGTTCAAACGCAGGTAGTATATCATGAAGTGATTCAGGAATTTCTTTTCCAATTTTTTCACTCCACTTTTTTCTCCAGTTCAAAGGTAATTTTTGAGGAATAGCTTTATTAAAAATAAGAAGATATAATATCGTCCAAATCCTTGGTGCCGCAGTAATTGAATACCCTCCTCCAAAAGTAAAGAGTGTTCTCCCGTTACATTTCAAATCTATTAATGCCAAAACCCTCCTGTAAATTTTTTCGAAGTCTTGAGTTGTTAAAAGCAAGTCAGCCAGCGGATCGGAAAAATGAGCATCAGCACCTGCCTGAACAACTACCGCATCCGGTTTAAACCAGGATAACGCAGGTTCTAAAATCTTATTCATCACTTCAAAGTATGAGTTCCCTTCTGTAAAAGGTTCAAGAGGAATGTTGAGCTTTAAGGAACGGCCCATGCTTTTACCAAGCTCCTGAAGCCAGCCGGTACCGGGAAATAAAAATTCTCCGGATTCATGGAATGATATTGTCATAACTTTATCATCACTATAATAAATTTTCTGAACACCATCACCATGATGAACATCGAGATCAAGATAAACTACATGCCAGCCGGCATTTGTCATTTCTTTAATTGCAACGGCAAGATCATTATAAAGACAAAAACCTGAAGCTAAAGAATTATGCGCATGATGAAACCCACCACCCATTTGTAAAACTTTATTTGCTTTGTTCTGAATTAATAATCTTGCACCAAGTAATGTTCCTCCAACCTGTATACGGGCAGCTTCCGCCATCCCGGGAACGACTGGATTATCAACGTTTCCCAGCCCGAAAGATTCGGCATCAATCGCATTATCTCCATTGCTTAATCCTTCAACTGCTTCAACATAAGCTCTATCGTGAACGGGAAATAATTCTTCAACCGAAACCGGATCGGGTTGAATGTAATCGTGCAGTACACCAATTTCTTTTAAAAGATCGATAACCATTTCAATACGAACAGGGTCGAAAGGATGACCCGGACCCAGGTTGTACTTACTGTAATCGGGATGATAAATTATTTTACACATGCTATATGAATAGGCCAAACAACTTCAAAACCTGCATTACAAATTGCCTCGGCAAGCATTTTCATTTCGATAGTGCCGACTCTTAAAACAAGTCTGATCTTCCTGTTTTTATCAGGGTAAGTTAAGATTGAATGAATATTAATTTTTCGTTCGGCAAGCAGAGTAGTAAGTCTTGCAAGCTCTCCGGACCTGTCGGGCAGACGAACATCGAGTCTTCCTGAGGGTTGATAAATACCGGTAAGAAGAAGCAGTGCATCCAATAAATCCATCCCCGTTACAATCCCAACAAGTTTCATATCATCGACAACGGGTAAACATCCGATTTTTAATTCACGCATCGTTCTTGTTGCCGACTCAATTGGGTCAGATGGATGAGTTGTTTGCACAGGATGGCTCATTATTTCCCCAATTCCGTTTTCAATGTCGAAAGGATTTTTTGTTAACTTACTTGTGGCCAACCTCAAATCACGATCTGTAACAACTCCAACCAGTTTATCATTATCAACAACAGGCAGATGACGAATTCCATTTTGCTGCATGATTTCATAAGCATCTTTTAATTTAGTTGTTGAAGATGCAGTAATCGGATCAGGATGCATAACTTCATTAATTAGCATAATTTTTTCCTTAATAAAATTTTAATATGAAGGTCTTTCAGCGCCACCTGATTTAATATTAATTAATATATCCCCGACTAAAAGAGGCTCATTAACTCCAGCTGCTTTTGATTCAAATTCCCATAGCCAGGGTATTTCTTCTATCATTTGAGATAGCCTGCCAAGTATCTCACTGATTCCTTTTTTATCCTGGAATTTCATCTCTTCAAGAATTTCATCAAGATCTAAATCAGTAAGTGGAGTTATACGTAAAATTGTTTTTGATTCTGAAATTACAACTTCTATAATCGGGCCGAATAGTGGATCGGGTTTAACTTTGATATTTAAAATTGGTGCATCCCATGGTTGAGTTTCGGCAAAACCGATTCCAAAATAACCAAGCAATTTGACAGCCGCATCTTTATTTAGCTTTAGAAAGGTTTGTTGTTCATTTATTTTTGTCAATTCATCCTGAACAAGACTTCTTGATTCAGCAGCTTTAACATCGGAAAACCAGATAAGCTTACCCGCCGGCTTCTTTCTGTATTCCACATATTTGATAATTCTTCCAAGTGCATTTACAGCTGATTCAGGGAATCTAAACGCCGGAAACTTTCTTGAACCTGATCCATCTCCGGAATCATCATCAATAGATATTGCACCTTCGGCTCCCATGATGCAAAGTAAAACTGTTTTTTGAACACCGGATTTTTCTTCGGCTGACTTTACGCCATTTCTAATTGCAGCTTCAATCGGCTTTGTAGAACATTTACCAACGCAGGCAAATCCAACCAGCAAAGCATCAACATCATCAGACATCAGTGCAGCTTTAACAGCCTCTTCATATTTATCGGCGGAAGTAAAAGCTCCAAGATCTATAACACCAGGGCCGCAAATGTTCAGAAAATTTGTTTCGCACGCATCAGCAAACAAAGTTGCAACTCCTGAACTGTTTGCAATAATACTTACTCTATTTCCTGCTGGTAATGGTTGATGATCAAGAATCACTGCTACATTAAATAATTCTTCTAAAGTCGGAGCCAGTATAATTCCTGTTTGCTGGAACAGAGCTTCAACTTCCTTCACGCCAATGTTAATCAAACCGCTTTTCGATTCAGTTGTTTTTCTCCCGGCAAGACTTTTACCACTCTTTATACAAAGAATTGGTTTTTTGTTTGTCATTCTTCTGGCAATTCTTACAAAACGGCGTGGGTTGCCAAATGTTTCAAGATATAGGATTGCCATTTTTGTACTTGAATCTTCTTCCCAGTATTGAAGCAAATCATTTCCTGAAACATCAGCCCTGTTTCCTGCCGATACGAATGTAGTGAAGCTTACTCCTTTTTCTAAAGCATATTCAAGTATTACAAGTCCAAGAGCTGCCGAGTGTGAGAAAAAACCGGTGTGACCTGCAGGCATAATTTTAGGAGCCATGCTTGCATTCAACCTGATTTTGGGATTGGTATTCATTACACCAAGACAGCTTGGTCCCAAAAGCCTTACACCATGAGCACGAACTAATTCAGTTAATTTCTTCTGTCGTTGTAATCCTTCATCTCCTGCATCGGCAAAGCCGGCGGAAACAACAACAAAACCTTTCGCCCCGGCATGAATTGCTTCGAGGGCAACATCATATACTTTTTCAGCATTGACTGCAATAACAACGAGATCAATTTTTTCAGGAATATCGCTTATGCTTGAATAAGCTTTTACTCCATTAACAGTTTCTGTATGAGGATTAATAGGATAAATCTTCCCGGCAAATTCTGCTGAAAGAATATTTGTAAAAATTATATTGCCGATTGATTCAGGATCCCTGGATGCACCAATAATTGCAACTGCTTTTGGACGAAGAAGTGGAATTAGTGAATTTGCAACTGCAACTCTTTCTCTCAGTCCGGCAATTTCCCAAAGTGCTGCCGCACCTCCAACAGGCAATTCTATATGAACTGTATCAGAATCCCAGACCTGGTGTTTTTCAAATCCTGAACTTTTAAAAACATTTATCATCTGCTGGTTATCAGGAAGTACCTCTGCTTCAAATTCAACAAATCCATTCGCAGCAGCTAATCCTGCCAACCGTTCTAAAATTAAAGTACCGATTCCCTTTCCCTGGTAATCATCTTCAATCAGGAAAGCAACTTCAGCTGTGTGCCCGTTTCCAGATGTAATATAGTTTCCAAGCCCGATGACTTTGCCATCACCGTTTTCTCCTGTAACTGCAAGTAAGCAACCGGTGGTTTTAAAATCACCACTACATAAGTCTTTGATTACATTTGCAGATACTTGTGAGATAGAAGCCATGAATCTCATTCTCAGGCTTTCGCGGGAAACCCGGGTCATAAAAGATTCAACTTTAGGTATGTCTTCAGGTGTGGCAGGTTTAAGAAAGACTCCTTGCCCGTTCTTTAAAAAAACGTGTTCTTTATATGCGAGTCCTTCGGGTATTATTCGGAACATTTAAATTAATTCCCTTTTTAACAACGGGAATAATATGTAAAAAAAAACGGAGGTTCAAAGCAATATACTTTAAACCTCCGAATACGAAAGATCATTATGCCATATTTTTTATTTCTTCAACTACCTGTGGATTAGCCAGTGTTGTGATGTCACCAGTATCCTGCTTGTTAGCAATAGCTGAAAGTATACGACGCATTATTTTACCGGATCTTGTTTTGGGCATATCAGAAACAATCCAGACTTTGCCCGGTTTAGCAATAGGCCCGATTTCCTTTGCGAGTGTATCGGAAACTTTCTTTTCGATTTCAGCACTTGCTTTAATTCCCGGTTTTAATGAAACAAAGATATGCGGAATTCTTCCTTTGATAGGATCTGCAACAGGTACAACAGCAGCTTCGCCAACTTCCTGACACATAAGCGCTGCAGATTCAAGTTCCTTTGTTCCCAAACGATGTCCGGCAACATTAATTACATCATCAATTCTACCCAGAATTCTATAATAACCATCAGCAGATTGCACAGCTCCATCACCTGCAAAGTATGGCCAATCCTGCCACTTTTTACTTTCAGGATCTTTATTATATCGCTGGTAATACTGTTTAACAAACCGATCATCATCACCCCAAATTGTGAGCATTCTTCCAGGCCATGGATTTTGGATACAAATATTTCCTGCTTTTCCACATCCGGCAGGTAAAGGTTTTCCATCTTCATCAAAAATGATCGGATAGATTCCAGGGACAGCCGGTCCTGCACTTCCGGGTTTCATATTATGCACACCGGGAAGTGTTGAACAAAGGAAGCCGCCTGTTTCGGTTTGCCACCATGTATCAACAATTGCAGCTTCTTTTTTCCCAACTACATTATAATACCATCTCCAAACTTCGGGTTCAATCGGTTCACCCACTGTAGTCATGTGTTTGAAATGATAATTATACTTTGCCGGTTCATCCGGTCCAACACGACGCAGAGCTCTGATTGCTGTTGGAGAAGTGTGGAAAATATTTACATCAAGTTCTTCAGCAACACGCCATGGTCTTCCTGCATCAGGATGAGTAGGCACACCCTCAAAAATAACACTTGATGCTGCAAGAGCGAGAGGTCCGTAAATAATATATGAGTGCCCCGTAATCCAACCGATATCAGCCATACACCAGTATACATCTTCAGGATGAATATCCTGGATATACTTTGATGTTCCTGTTACATATGACATGTATCCACCAATTGAATGCTGTGCACCTTTTGGTTTACCCGTTGAACCAGAAGTGTACATAATAAAAAGTGTTCCTTCTGACGGAAGTTGTTCGGGTTCAACCTTTGCGTGATAATATTTTTTTATTACGTCGTTCACTAAGAAATCACGACCATCAATAAGTGGTGTTTTTGCAGAGTACTTACCGGGATATCGCTCGAAGATAAGAATCTTTTCTATTTTCTGTCCTTCTTTCAACGCTTCATCATAAGCAATATCTGCTTTTTCCTTATGATCAATTAGAGTTCCTGCCCTGTAATAGGAATCTGCGGTAATTAAAACCTTGCTTTTTGCATCCGCAACTCTTTCACCGCATGCTTTTCCTGAAAAACCGGAAAATACCTGCGAATGAATTGCTCCAATGCGGGCACATGCAAGCATTGCAATTGCAATTTCCGGAATCATCGGCATATGCAGAGTAACAGTATCTCCAGCTTTAACACCGCAAAAATCTTTTAGCAAAGCAGCGAATTCATTTACTTTAATATATAATTCCTGATATGTCATATGCTGAATCGGTTCATCTTCAGGTTCGGGGACAAAATGTATTGCAGTCTTATTTTTATACTTAGCTAAGTTCCTGTCAATACAATTGTATGAAGCATTCAGCTTCCCGCCGGTAAACCATTTAAAGAAAGGAGGTTTACTTGAATCAAGAACTTTATCATACGGTTTATACCAGTCCAGCATATCGGCGTATTCCTTGAAACAATCAGGGAAGTTTTCCATACCGAATCTTTTTAGAATTTTATCATCTTTTACGTTCGCCTGTTTGGTAAAACTTTCAACTGGTTTAAATACATCCTCCTCTTTCCAATGAACCGCTATCTGGGATTCGGATACTTCATCATTTTTATTATTAGCCATAGCTTAACTCCTAACATTAGATTATGAAAAAATTAATCAACCAATAGGAAGTACAACTTTTCCATAAGTCTCATTTAAAACTTCTGCAAACGCAAGGTAAATTGCAGACAGACCACAGATAATTCCTTCCCAACCGGTGAATGTTTTTAAGGTTGCATTTCCGGTAGCATCACCAAGAGCAAGCAGCCAGAATAAAATGAACAATGTAAAGAAGACTACCTGTAATGCTTTGTTTTTTTTCAATGTAGCGATCCACATAACAAAAGTAAATAGCCCCCATAAAATTAGATATGCAATCATTCCTCCCTCATCAGCCTTGGTTACACCACCCCAACTGGGCATTACAATAAGATAGACCAGCGTTAACCAGAACAAGCCATATGAAGTAAATGCGACGGTTCCGAATGTATTGCCTTTTTTCCATTCCATCCAGCCTGCAAAAACCTGGGCCATTCCGCCGTAAAAGATTCCCATTGCAAGAACCATACTGCTTAAGGCAAAGAACCCTGCGTTATGCAAATTGAGGAGAACAGTTGTCATACCGAATCCTAGTAATCCTAAAGGAGCCGGATTAGCTGTGGTGTCGGCAATTCTTGTTGCATCTGACATAGTACCTCCATAATTAATTGATTATATATTTTAGATTCAACAGAGTTATTACTGTAAATCTTTTCTGGGTCTTCTCGAACCAGGGATTCTTTCTGTGAAGAAGCTGGTATATTTGAAATTATCCCCGCTGTACAGGTTATCTCTTTAAAAATGCTTTTTGAATATTTTTTACTGGAATAAAACCACACAATAAAAGAGACGGCATAACGGAACGGTTGTCCAAAGTATATGCCACCAGAATTAATATTGAATTACAGCATTTTTACATTTTCCGGATTTGCCAGATTGGTGGAGATTCGCCAGTCCCGGCTAATTTTCACCAAAAAATCTTTAACAGCTTAAATAGATGGCTTATAAGAATGTTGTAATGAAAATATATCTTCAAAAATTTGTTCAAAATGAGTTATTAATAGAATTAATTAGTTAATAGCTTCCTTTATAGTTAATTTTGGTACTTCTGGAAATAGTCCAGATGTATTATTTATTATTTTTTTAGAGGTTCTAGTGAGTACTAAGTTATTTGTGGGTTCTCTCCCATGGTCGGTAAACGACGAAGAGTTAAAAGAAACATTTGAACAACATGGAACTGTAGTTTCTGCAAAAGTTATTACAGACCGCGATACCCGGAGATCCAGAGGTTTTGGTTTTGTTGAGATGGAGAACCAGGACGATGCCCAAAAAGCAATTAAGGCATTGCACGAGTCAGAATTAAATGGAAGAAATATCGTAGTTAATGAAGCTAAATCCCGCGACTAAGTAGATTTTCTGTTATGATTTCTGAAAGGCGTCTTGATGGCGCCTTTTTTATTTTAAATAACTTTTGGTTTACAGTATCTTATTTCATTTCTTTGAATGATTCGTTTTTTCAATCCGGATTTTATTTAATATTCTAAGTTGTTAATTTTTTTGGAATGAATTTCATACCATCTTACATAAAATTATTTCACTCAGGGGAACTTTATATTCGCGCAGAAACAGCTTATAAAAATCTTGTTTCCTGTAGAAGTTGTCCACGCGATTGCAAAGTTGATCGCATCAATAATGAATTTGGAATTTGTACAAGCGGACATTTACCTATTGTTTCTTCTTACACTCCTCACTTTGGTGAAGAACCTGTTTTATCCGGAACACTTGGCGCTGGAAATATTTTTTTCGGGAATTGTAATTTGAAATGTATTTATTGTCAGAACTTTGAGATAAGCCAGAATCCAAAAACCGAACTAAAGAATGAAGTAACACACGAACGTCTGGCAGAAATAATGCTCGGGTTACAAAATAAAAACTGTCACAACATTGGGCTGGTTTCTCCAACGCATTTTTCAGCAACAATATTAAAATCCATATACCTTGCAGCGGAGAAAGGGCTTAATCTTCCAATCATTTATAATACAAACGGATATGATTCTGTTGAAATGTTAAAACTGTATGATGGAGTCGTTGATATCTATCTTCCTGATTTTAAATACGGCAATAGTGAATATGCAAAAAAATATTCTCTGGTTGACAATTATTTTGAAAAAACCAAAGAAGCAATAAAAGAAATGTATCGGCAGGTTGGTGATGAACTTATTTATGAAGGAGATGTCGTTGTGCGGGGTTTGATCATCCGGCACTTGATTCTGCCGAATGATTTATCAGAAACAGAAATGGTTTTTAAATTTATTGCTGAAGAGCTTAGCCCGGATATTCATATTTCACTTATGTCACAGTATTACCCGGCGAATAAATCTCACAGAGATATTCTTATAGATCGTTCAATTAGAAACTCTGAATATGAAAGAGCGTTAAATCTTTTGGACAAATATGGATTGAAAAATGGTTGGACACAGGAAATGGAAAGTACTGGAACCTACCGTCCAAATTTTAATGAAGACAGAATAAATCCTTTTAATAACTGATATGAAAAAAATATTCCTTTCCGTATTAATATTAATTGCGCTTGTTCTACAGTTTTCCTGTGGTCAGAAACCAAAACCCGTAAGTGCAGAAAACGGAATGGTTGTTTCGGCAAGTTATTATGCTTCCAGAGTGGGAGTTGAAATACTTAAGAAAGGCGGTAATGCAATCGATGCAGCAGTTGCTACAGGCTTTGCATTGGCGGTCACTTTTCCTTCAGCGGGAAATATCGGCGGCGGCGGATTTATGGTTATTCATCTTGCAAATGGAAAAAACGTAACTATTGATTTCCGGGAAAAAGCTCCGTTATCTGCTTCCAGAGATATGTATTTAAACAAAGAAGGTGAATTTGTTCCTGAGTTAAGTCTGCAGGGAACAACTTCTGCTGGTATCCCGGGTAGTGTGGCAGGATTAATTTATGCGCTAAAAAAATATGGAACACTTTCTCTTTCAGAAGTTATTCAGCCTGCAATTGATCTTGCAAAAAACGGATGGGAATTAAATGAAAGAGACGAAAGATATTTTAACAACAGCATTCCCCTGTTTGAGAAATATCCTTCAACGAAAAAAATATTTATGAAGGACAGCACGACATATAAAAAGGGTGAATTGTTTGTTCAAAATGATCTTGCACGAACTCTTGGGTTAATAAAAGAAAAGGGGGATGATGGTTTTTACAAAGGCAGAACTGCGGAGCTGTTTATCAGGCAAATAAAATCTATGGGCGGATATATTACAGAAGAGGATCTTGAAAAATATCAACCGGTTGAAAGAAAACCGGTTGTTGGAACTTACCGCGGTTACGATATTGTCTCAATGCCTCCGCCCAGCTCAGGCGGAATTGCTCTTGTAGAATTACTTAACATTCTTGAAAATTATAATCTTAAGAATGAGGGCTGGAACAGCGCAGAATATATTCATCATTTGGTGGAAGCAATGAAATATGTTTATGCTGACAGAACTTATCATCTCGGCGACGCTGATTTTTACACGGTTCCGGAAAAAGACTTAATTTCTAAAGAGTATGCAAAAACAATTTTTAACAGGATAGAAAACTCAAGGGATAAAGCCGTTCCATCTAGCGAAATCAAAAGTCTTGATGTTGCGAAAATTCATGAAAGCACTGAAACGACTCATTACTCAGTTTATGATTCTTTCGGAAATGCTGTTAGCACTACAACTACAATTAATTCATCATTTGGATCTGGAATTGTTGTTGACAGTGCCGGTTTTCTTTTAAACAATGAAATGGATGACTTCAGCGGAAAGTCGGGAACACAAAATCAGTTTGGGCTTCTCGGTACAGAAGCAAATTCCATTCAACCTGAAAAGAGAATGTTAAGTTCGATGACCCCGACAATTGTTCTGAAAGATGGAAAACCTTTTATCATTGTCGGTTCACCCGGTGGATCAACAATTATTACCGTTGTGCTCCAGGTTATTTTAAATTGTATAGACTTTGATATGAATATCAACGATGCAATTGAAAAGCCGAGAATTCATCATCAATGGATACCCGATTCAATTTACTACGAACCGAAATCACTGACAGATGATGTAAGGAAAAAGCTTCAAGCTATGGGTTATAATTTTGTCGATGAAGGAGCAGAACAACGCATACTTGGAATCGCTGAAGGAATAATGATTGACAACAAAAATAAAATCATTTATGGTGCCGATGATCCACGTGGTGGCGGATTGGCTATCGGCTATTAATCAATTGCAGGTTATAATTATTTTCAAATTCCTTGTTGTAATGAAGACTTCCATCTGAAGCCACAATTAAAAGAGGATAATTAATGTTTTTATCGTTTAAGACTTTTTTCCAACCTAACAGAAAAACATACGTAGCAGTTGCATCAGCTTCTTCTGCAGTTTGAGCAAGAATTGTAGAGCTTTCTGATAAAGTTCCCGGATAACCAGTTGCCGGGTCAAGAATGTGATGGTAACGTTTTCCATTTATTATTTTAAATCTTTCATAATCACCACTGGTTGCAACAGCATAATCTTTCAAATCAAACTCAGCAATAATATCATTCGTGTTACGAGGATGCTTTATTCCAACTTTCCATAACGTGTTTTTATCTTTTATACCGGAGACATAAATATCTCCACCAGCATTTAAAATAAAGTTTGTTATTCCGTTTTCTTTTAAAACCGCTGATCCTCTGTCAATCGCATATCCTTTTGCAATTCCGCCGAGATCAATTGCCATTCCTTTTTTCTTAAGGAATACCGTGGTGTCTTTTTCATTTATAATGATGTCTTTATAATTGATTAACTTATCCAGCTTTTTGATTTCATTGTCTTCAGGAAGAACAATTTCCTTCTCTTCACTGAACCCCCATAGATCTGAAAGCGGACCAATGGTTATGTCAAAAACTCCATTGTATTTTTTGCAATAAGCCTTTCCACGCTGCAGCATAGCTAATGTTTCATACCCTACTTTAACGGGATGAACACCTGCAGCCTTGTTTATAGCGGATATTTCACTGCTGTCTTTCTGGCAGCTCAATAAATTTTCAACACGCTGCATTTCTTCATAAGCAAAAACCAAAGCTTGTTTGCAAAGATTTATATCAGAACTTCTGGCGGTAGTTTCAACTGTTGTTCCCATTAAATACTTTGTTACCGAAACCTGGTACATTGTAGTATCGTCCTGGGCTTGGACAAAAACAGAAAGGAATGTTAAAATGAAAACCAGGAAAGTGATAGATGTAAATTTCATTCCGATTTATTCATCACTAAAAAGTAATACTATCAACACCAAAAGAATTTTTTCCGGCTATAGAAATATTAATCTGATTTGGTATGCAGATTAGGTTTTCCCCGGGTTTGGATATTGGCTGCATATTCATACAGGTTTTATGTTTACATGTTGCAGAAGTTATTTTCACGGATTTATTTCTCACACTCAAATCAAGGTGACCTTTTAATCCTTCAACCCTGTATTGACCCAAATCATTATCTAATGAAAGTTGTTTGATCAATGCATCACCTCTGAAAATATTTATGTTGCCGGGATCGGGTTGATTTTGCTCTGATGAGAACCTAAGCAGAATAGGTTCGTCCATCACTCTAGGCAGTGAAAGAGAATTCGCGGAATCGTTTAGTTGAATGGAAAATTCATCCGCATCTTTGTGGTAATCAATTAGTTTACGGGACTTTATATAAGCAATATCGCCGACATGTCTCCCGTTGAGTTTGTATTCAGTAAATTGCAGCGTGCTTTTTCCAAATTCAGAATTTTTAATCGCCTGTTCAATTGTATGAATTGTTCGCGAAGGCTGATCCGTAATAACTGATAACGAAAACGAACCGCTGTTTTTTCCTTCTGCAAAAACTTTACTGGTAAACGGATTAATTATTCCCATCGCTGCTGTAGCCGGCAAAACCAAAGAACTATATTTAAGAAAATCTCTTCTGTTCATCTTTGAATTCCTTTTAAAATTTTATTATTCAAAATACTGTTCGTTCTTATTTTAAAATTTAATATCAGTACCGGTACCTGATTCCTATATTAATATTTGTTGCAAACATATCATTCAAATTGTTAAACCAATAGGGTGAATCAGTATGGCGTAAATAAAAATTCAGATCAAAAATATATTGTACACGATCATCTTTAAGGAATGGAAGAAAATTCTGCCTGTCTCCACCCGTTAAAATCATCTCGAGCTGAAGTTCGTTCGAATGACCGGAATCCAACTTTATATCAGAAGTCATATAACGTTCGGGAGCTATATATTCCGGTTTAAAAGAAAAATGCTTGTGTCTGAAAATTGCTTCTTAACCCGACTCCTAATATCACGTGTTTTGATAAATATCTTTGATAATTAGCAGAATAAGTATTTGATCTTATATCCCAGGAATCCCAGTAATATCTATACCCTAATTGTAAAGATGATTTCTCGTTAAGTCGGTATTTAATTGACAAAGCTGCTGCGCGCCTGATCCGCAGGTCGGGATGAATTGGATCAAATAAACTGTCTTTACCTTCAATTGAAATCGGAACCTGCTGGTAATTATCTGACAGTAACCCATTATTATCTGTATACGAAGAAAGCAGCTGAAGTATTAAACTCTTACTGATGTTTTGTGAAAAGTTTGCATTGATGGTAGTAACGTTTTTACGTTTTGTCCAGTCTTTAGTTTTAGGGAAAACCCTGTCCCAGCTTCTTACAATTCCTAATTGAAGGGAAGTATTATTCTCTGCGAAATATTGTGTAAAATTCCCGATCAGAGTAGAAGAAGTGTAATCGCTCTCGGTACTAAAGATACCATCGAATGTTAAAATCCCGCTGCCAACTAATTGAGTCAGACCAAAATTAATTTCATGACGTACTTCATCGAATGTTGGGGGACCATCTCCTCCTCTGCCGGAAGCAGATGTTACTACATCTACTTTGGGAGTGGGGTTATTGCTTCTGATAGATGCCGCCGTTATCATATCAACTAAGTATCTCCCGGTAACGCTTGTTGATTCAGAAACGTGTTTGGTAATTGAGATACTAGGGTATAGAACCGATACATTGAAATTATCAAAATAGCCGCTGAAATTTACCTGGGTTTCATTAGCAGGCAAAATCTGGGCAAAGTCTATTTTATAAAAACTAAAAAGAATGAGGAGAAACAATATTAACTTTTTAGCCACACCCACAACCCCCGCTTTCTGCTCCGGTTGCTCCTTCTGCACCTTCCCTGTAATCCAGAAAATGTTCTTTAATTCCTGCATTAATTGGGTTCTCATCTATGATCATAATCGGATCAGAAAGACTTTCTTTTTCCCATGGTTTAACTGTGGCACATCCGTACAAAAGTAAAGAAGCTCCAAGCAGCAATAAAATTCGAATTCTCATTCCCACTATTAATTCTCTTTCAATAATTGAGTTAATTCTGAATTATAATCTTCTAAGTATGATTCTTTAAAGCCATCATGCCGGAACCGTATTGTTCCCTTCTTATCAATAAAGATTGATGTTGGCATAGCTTCAATATTAAATAAGGCAGGTATTTTTTGGTTGTTGTCCACTATTATAGGAAAGTCTGGTCTGGGAAAAAGCTTTTCCAGAAAATGATTCATATTCTCTGTGTCGTTATCAATATTAACAGCAATGAGTTCAAACTCAGGGCTTTTGTGTTTCCGATAAAACTTAATTAAGTCGGGCATTTCTTCGCGGCAAGGCGGACACCAGCTCGCCCAAAAATCTAATAACACCACTTTGCCACGGTAATCAGATAATTTAATTTCTTTTTCGGAAGATGTTTTACCCGTAAAATCAGGTATGGGAGAACTATTACTTTCCTGGCAAACACCAACGCCGATAAATACTGTAAAGAACAGAACAAGAAGATTTTTTATTGTAATCCCCATTATCGATTTCTTTCGATTAAAATAAAAATGCTGGAATTAATTTATCGGTAAAAAGTATTTATAGGGAAGTCTCTTAAATAAGTGTTAGATGATATTAAATAATAATGGTTTCGGATTCATGATAAAAAAATTACCGTCATGAATTAATGGATAATAAAACTTTTTAAACAAAAACACATCCAATATTAGATGCTGTGAATTCTCGAAAGTTATTTGACACTAAAAACAATTATGACTATTGATTATGTGAAGCTTTTAACTTTCAATAAGAAGAAGTGTATCTTACAAACAAAAAGTGACTTATAATTTAAGGGTAAAAATACTGAACTATAAATCAATAAAGATTTTGCTATGAATGATTAATATTCCATTAAAAAAGCAAACATCTCAAGTATTTCCATATATTGTTTGAATTAGAATGAAAAGCACAATGTTTTTACTAAATAAGTATTATCTTATTTTTAATAAAAATTCTTAAGCTGATATTTTATAAATAAAAACCTAAAGGAATATTAATAATGATATACCGTAAACTTGGAAATTCAAATGAGCAGGTATCTGCATTGGGACTGGGTTGTATGGGAATGTCTGATATGTACGCGGGAGGAAAATCTGATAATGCAGGAAGTATTAAAACTATACAGCGGGCAATTGATCTGGGAATAAATTTTTTAGACAGCGGTGATTATTACGGGATGGGACATAACGAAGAACTCATCCGGGAAGCAAAGAAAAATTATCCTCGTGATAAAGTTTTTATCTCAATAAAGTTTGGTGCGCTGCGTAACCACAACGGCAACTGGCTTGGCATTGATACCCGACCAGCATCAATAAGAAATTATTTATCATACAGTCTCTTCAGACTGGGAGTTGATTATATAGATATGTATTACCCCGGTCGAATTGATCCAAACGTTCCGGTTGAAGATACAGTCGGGACTTTAAGCGAACTTGTTAAAGAAGGAAAGATTAGATTCGTTGGACTTTCAGAAGCCGGACCTGAAACATTAAAACGTGCTCACAAAGTTCATCCGATTTCTATGCTGCAAACAGAATACAGTTTGTGGACTCGTGAACCGGAAAATGATGTGCTTCCGGTTTGCCGTGAACTCGGTATCAGTCTTGTTGCTTATTCACCACTCGGCAGAGGATTTCTCACAGGCTCATTCAATAAGCCGGGTGACGTGCCTAATGACTTCCGGAAATTTAATCCTCGTTTCCAGGGAGAAAACTTTAATAAGAATAAAATCCTTGTTGATAAAATATCTGCAATTGCAAAAGAGAAAAACGTAACACCTGCACAAATTGCACTTGCGTGGCTGCTCGCACAGGGTGAAGAGATAATTCCAATACCCGGAACAAAAAGAATTGACCGGCTGGAAGAAAACATAAATGCTATTGATATTAAACTAAGCAAAGAAGATTTGCAAAAGATTATTGAAGCAGCACCAATCGGGGCGGCAGCTGGGACAAGATATCCAGAACAGATTATGAATACTGTTAACAAATAGGATACTGAAATTCATAGAAATGATATTGTCCCGGGCACAAATAGATATTGTATTTTGTCTTGGCATTTGACTATTTAACAAAATCTATAATTCTTAAGAAGAATCATTCGTTAATATTAAGAACTTAATAGTATATCATTTCTAAAGTTAAACGCATTACAAGATATAGGAAAGCAAAATGGAAACATTCCAAATTTCCTCTGTTCGTTAACATCTTGCAAGCACAAACGAGTTTGCTCCAAAAGTTCTTATTGATGAACTTATAAAGAACCATAAAGCCTGGTTAAAAGAATGGTGTAAATTTTCTCTTATCATACTCTGGTTACTTCTATTTATAGAAAAACTGCGTCCAGTCAATCTGCAATATTTATCTTTTATCTGCCTCATTCGCCTCTTGTAAAATTAATATTCACTAAAACTGATTCTATTCTTAGATTGAAAAAGGATCAATCCAAAAGTGTGCTTCAACAAATTCAAAGGTGAAACATTGAAGAATTTATTTAATCTATATTTCTTTGGCTTTGCTATCTTGCTTTTTTGTTTAACAGTTCTCTCGTGTAAGCCTGAAGCAGAAAAAACTAACGTACAAAATAAAATAGAAACAGGGCTGAACGCGGAAGCTCCACCGGAAACACAAATACTTGGTCAACTTGTTGGAACGTGGGATATTGACCAGTCGATTGTGGACAGTGACGGAAGTTGGGGTAATAGAAAAAGAAAAGCAATCTGGAGATGGTATTATATCCTGGAAGGAAATGCGATCCAGGATGACTGGATTTCATTTGATTCATTGAATAACGAACATGTTTCCGGAACAAATATCAGGATATATAATGAAGAAGAGAAACAATGGTATATGGCGTGGATAGATAAAACGGTGAGAAGACTTGCAACATTCACTGCTACAAACGATAGTGGGATGGTAATTATGGATGGACACAATGCTAAGGGAAGACACATTAAAAACATATTTTATAATATTACGGAAAATGAGTTTGACTGGAGACAGGAGTGGACTCAGGATGAAGGAAAATCCTGGATAATTGTAACAATGATTCACGCTACACGAAGGATTTAATTTTATATACTCTACTTTTAAACGAAAAGCACCTCCTTTGTTAGAGGTGCTTTCATTTTTTTGTGTCTTATCACTATTTATGATTTATGCAATTAATAAATCCATGCACCTCTTAATCTAACCTTAATATCTCCGCTTGTAATAGTTTTATCAAAGTTTGTTGCGTTGTCCTGTCCGTATATTGAATAAGGTTTAAATGTCACTGATCCCATTTTATCGTTATCATTAGCGAAGCCATCATGATCTATAAGACCAACTTTCCATTTCTCTCCATAAGGAACAGCATAAGGAAGTTCGCCATCATCAGAAGAAGCTGGTTGCGTAAAAACATAAGTGCTTGTATATGTAGCATTCTTTCTTTGATCTGAATAGAACACAGGGATATAGTTGCCGGATCTTTGTAGAGCAACTTCAAGATCAGGTTTTCTCTCAGTCGATGAAAACGGATCCCAATCCCATGTATCCCCGTTCGATTTGTTTTTAGGAAAATGCCTGACAGAAATACTTTCAATACGCATATAACGGGGAGTTTTAATTAATACCGGATCAGGTTCTTTACCACCATTTCCGGAATCATTTGGATCAAGCGGGTTGCTATCCGTGCTACAAGCTGTGAATAAAATTGCTGCCAGCATCGTTGCAAAAAATGTTTTTGCTAAAGTTCTCATTTCATCGCTCCTTTAAGTGTTTATTAAAAATTTGTGCTTCTATTATTAAACGCAGTAAAAAGGAGTAGAAGTGATAATTCTTCCTCTGTTTTTTTTGAATTGTTTGATTACAAACCTGGAACAGGATATTGTGAAAATGGAACAAGGTGGTTAAGTTTATCTTGTTATGCAAAGACCTTCGGGCAGCTTGAAATCCGTTAACTACTCATACTTTATAAAAGAACTCTTCATTGTAGTTGCAGGAATAACAACAAAACGGATTTTAAGGAGCTCTTTGCAGATACCGAGTTTGAAAATATTCTAGTTAACCTGATGGGGGCAGTTGAGGAAGCAGATGAATACCTCGCTAAGATGATTAAAAAGGTAAAACATATTATTTCCCTTATTATTAAAGATCTTAATAAATAGACAATCAATTTCCCCTGTCCTTCTGGTTTTGTACTTAAATGAAATTCAAGAGGGAATAATCCAGCTTATCTCAGGTAATTGTAATCAGTATAAATATCGATTTACAAAACTTTGTATAGCGAAATTCATTTCGCTCATCCTGAATAATTATAAAACTAGATTCATCTCGCTTCCCCTTAATTGACCTAAATCGGCATAAAGGTCAATCTACATACCTATATATAAAATAATTTATACCCCGTTATCACTTTCCCCTGCGTTTCCTGCGTTTAATAATAGTGAGACAAATCAATAATTAAGTTTGATTTAAGATCATTTATAAACAAAGTTGAAAGAAATCAACATTACAGGAGGATTTATGAAAATCATTAAAATACTTTACCTGGTTACAATAGCGGCAATTCTTATGTTCAGCTTTACAACCAGGGCTCAATCAGGATATAGGGACCGGTTGAACCAGGTGAAAGATCTTGTTAATTCAAATGAATTAATTATGATATGGAGCCAGGGAGAAAATTCCAACAACCAAAATTTGTATCAAAGAATTTACGATCTGGATTTGACTAACCCAGGCGGAGTTGATTCAACACTTACCAGGAAACCGCGGCAAATTGATTCTTCCATTACAGGTAACAAAAGGCTTGCTGTCGCTTCGGGAAATTTTCTTGACGGGGAATATAAAAATTTAGTTGCTGCATGGGAATCGGAAGATAATACAGTCCGTGTCTCTGTTCCTGAAATTGATTCCGCAACTTTATCATGGACTAATACCAATGAGTTAACGTTAAACGGACTGGCGACTTTTCAAAAGAACAAAATACATGTAGAAACAGGAAATTTTTTCGGAAATCCACAAGAGGAATTTGTTGTTGCATTCCAGGGTACAGATTCAACAATACATCTTCAGCTATGTTCTTTTAACCCGGGAAGCCTTGTTCCACATCTTCAGGGAAATATTAATGACGAACCAACTTTTACACAGACTCCATACCTGAATAATTTTGATGTTGTTACCGGTGACTTTAACAGCGACGGTTACGATGATATTGCATTGCGATTTTTAAAGCAGGTTAGTCCGGGCAACTGGGCACTCTGGTTAACGATTTATACAATAGATAATAATGGTAATTTTGTCAGAAGATCTTCAAAGAAAGTATTTGATGAACCGGCATATAATGTATTTGAAGTAAACATTGATGGTATAGCCGGGTCTTTTGACAGCGATGCAGAAATGGAAATTGCTTATGGATTCTCATTCTTCCAGGGAGAACAAACAGGAAACGACACGTACGTTTATCTTATTAACATAAAAAATGATCTTGATTCTATTATAGTTAATGATTCAAAAAGAGTAGAGCAGAATCTTGTAGGACCGAATGATATGGAACCATTTAATGTTGGCGCCGGAGATTTTGACAAAGACAACCATGATGAGTTGGTTATGGTATCCGGCGGGAGAATATTTTTATACTCTGTTGATAGTGATCTTAACCCTACGCTTGAATCACAGCAAACTGTTCCGGTTCAGACAGATAACCTGGACAGCGATGCCTTTGTTGCTGTTGATGATATGGATCTTGACCAGAGTGCGGAAATTGTAGTTGCAAAAAGCTTAGTAAGTCATGAACCGGGAGGACTTCAGCATTTTGAAATATATGTATATAGCGTTGATTCAACTTTAACCAATTACACCTTAAAAGCCAGGAGGACTAACGAAGAGTCTATATCGGCAAACTTTAACCAAAGGAATTATGCAATAGCATTAGGAGATTTTGACGGAGACAGAATAAGACTCGGTGACCCGGCACATTACCGGAGAACCGGGGTGATGCAACCCGAAGTAGTACTCTATACTCCACCTATCCATTACGATATAATTAATGGAACTACTTATGATCTTAGCGGATGCTACCCCGACCAGAATTGCGGCTTTACGTCGTCATATATACAATCCCAAACCAGCGATACAACAATTACTACCGAAATACACGAGGATTGGGGCGGCGACGCAACTATAACTGCATCACAGTTTTTACTAAAAGAAAAAGTCAAAGCAACATACGGAGAAGAGTTCAGCTATAAACAGTCTTCAGGTACATCCTTTACAATAACAACCGGGAGGGTTGCGGCTGGTGATGACTGGATTTACTCGAATGTTTTTGATATAGATTTTTACGAATACCCTGTCTATAATGGTCCCGACCCAACACCGATAGGACACTTTCTTGTTTCCATTCCGCAGAATCCTCGTCCGATATGGATTGAACTTAAAGATGACGATCTGCTTGGCAATCAATTCAGACCAGATCATGAAACAGGAAATGTGCTTTCATACAGATCAACAAATACATATGATACCTCGCGTGTTATTGTGGACTTCCCCGAACAAACTATTGGAGCTACAGGAAATAGTTTCGTTTCCCTTCAGATGCAATCCTTCCAGGAACACAACGTTGAAACAAGCTGGGCTGCAGGATTAGAAGTAGGAGCTACTCTTGACCTGTCAATAAATATTCTCGGGTTTGATGCAGGTGTTGATGTAGAAGTAAACGGACACTATAATTATGGTGAGATCCATACACAGACAGTCAGAGTTCAGAATTCTCTTGAAGTTAGAGGCGACCTTGCTCATTTAGATAATCAATTCGGAACCAGCGGCACCTATTATGTTCAGCCTTATTCATACTGGACATCCTACGGTGCACTTGCTATGGACTACAAAGTTACCCAGCTGCCTGTCGGAGGAAATTCATTCTGGCAAACTAATTATGGAAATAAAACCGATCTTGCATTTAGTCTTCCGTGGAGGTATGATTCTGAAAAAGGTTACCCGTTCCCGCGTAACGACACCACTTACCGCCACCGAACGAGGGATATAGTATTATCAAAGATCGATCCGCTCGCAGGCGATACGGTTATGATTGCTGCAAAAGTGCGTAACTTCGGATTGCAGGCAATCACTACTCCGTTCAGTGTGAAGTTTTATAAAGGCGATCCCAACAATGGAGGAACAATGATAGCTCAAACAACTGTAGATACAACTATTGCAGCACGAGGCTACAGGGAAGTTTCGGTTCCGTGGGCGATTCCGTTAAGCCAGGTTCTGGATAGTCTGCGCATCTATGTGGTTTTAGACCAGGAGAATTTAATTACAAATGAAGTGCATGAAAACAATAATGTTGGTTGGATTCCGGTTATAGGTTATGGATCTATACTGGGAGTTGAAACAGAACACAACCCGGTTCCGGATAAGTTTGTACTTTACCAGAACTACCCGAACCCGTTCAATCCTGAATCGACAATTAAATTTGAACTGCCTGCTTCAGGAAAAGCATCGCTTATAGTTTATAATATACTCGGGCAGGAAGTACAAACATTAGTAGATGGATTTTTAAATAGAGGAACTTATGCAGTGCAGTTTAACGGGGCAGGATTGGCAAGCGGGATTTATTTTTACCGTCTGCAGACTAACGGCTTTACTCAAACAAAAAAGATGATGCTGTTAAAATAAAAGAATTTATAATGGAGTCATTCCCGGCTTGCTTACCTCGCTGCCTCGGGCCGGGAATCTCCATCCTCCCTAATTAAACTTTCAAAAACACTCAATAATAACAGTCAATATCATATTTAGGGCTATCTATAGGCCGTTTGTAGGCTGAATCTTGGCTGTTTAAATACTAATATCTATATTAGCTGTGAAGGATTTACCCTATGGCAACAATAAAGAAAAAGCTCTTCGGGGAAGTTATCGGAAGGTACGGCGACTGGGTCGGTAGGGTGCGGTATGGTAAATATTATATTGCCTCCCGCCCTTCCAGGTACAGAATGAGCAAGGCGCCCCACGAGGTCGATAAACGAAATCGCTTTAAAGTAAACGGCTTGTTTGCAAAAGCAATTAAAGAAAATAACCTGCTCTATAAAACCTGGTATATTAACAGGGCGCCGGCAACAACTGCATATAATAAAATCTGCAAAGTCAATTTTAAAAGATGCGGTACAGATAGACCGACTGCTGATAATCTTATTACACCACCGGGAGGGTTTGGTCTTAGGATAACAGGCGCAGAAGCTTTTGATGAAAGGATTGAAGTTGAGCTTGTGCCATTTGAAATAATGGAAAACGAAAAGCGAGTTGTCTTTACAATGATAGTAAGCTTTCATGAACCGAAAAGAAAAGAATATGATCCCTTTACTGCAAAGGTAATAAAGAACTACGACCTGGATGATTTAAAGCTTTCTTTTCTTTTTGATTTAATTGATAAGCAGATAGCAAAGGATTATCACAAAAGAACTATTTTCATAGCCGTTATTACAGAAGGTGAAAACGGAAACGTTGTCAGGTGGTCTGATACAGTTGCCAGAGAGTTATAAGCCCAAAAGAAAACGCCCCGCCTTGTAAAAGCTCCTTTTCTCGTCAGGCGAACAGTCTCTTCGCCCAGGATGACACTCCCAATGTCATTTCGGGTGAAAGGAGAAATCTTTAACGTGTCTTGTCATTTCGAACCCCGATATTCATCGGGATAAACTCAGGGAGAAATCTTCGATCCTGTCATCCTGAAGAAAACAATATCCCGCCCATTCCTGATTATCTAATCAAAGGAATCGGCACATGTAAAAATGAAAAAACTATATTGTTGTGATTTTCTTGTTACACCTTCCGGCTAAGTTGAGTGCAGAATTATTTTATAATAAACACTGGAGTTTAGCTATGTTAAAAAAATTGATGTTATTATCATCATTTCTTCTTATCCTGGTTGTTCTGGCAGGATGCCAGGAAGATCAAAATCCTATTACCGGACCCGATGATGTTCAATCTCTTGATAAAGGAAGTCTTGATAAAAGAGGAGGTTATGGTTTTGCGGTTTACACTCTTTCAAATTCACCTGCGGGCAATGAAGTAATTATGTTTAGAAGAAACAGACACGGCAATTTGTCTCCTGCGGGTTCATTTTCTACCGGCGGACTTGGAACAGGGGGCGGCTTAGGTTCACAGGGTGCAGTAGTTTTAGCGGACGGATATTTATTCGCAGTTAATGCCGGAAGTGACGAAATTTCAGTAATGTCATTCAACCATAGCGGATTAACTTTAGCCAATAAAGTTTCCTCAGGTGGTACAATGCCTATTAGTTTAACAGTACACCGTCACCTGCTTTATGTTTTAAATGCAGGCGGTGATGGTAACATCACGGGTTTCAAAATTTCAAGAAACGGAGAACTGACACCTATTGCCGGTTCAACACAACCTTTAAGCGGATCCGGAGTCGGACCAGCTCAAATAGAATTTAATCCATGGGGCAATGTCCTGGTTGTAACTGAAAAGGGCACTAACTCAATAGATACTTATGCAGTTGGATATCATGGCGTTGCCGGTCCTCCAAACACACAAGCTTCTTCAGGAGATACACCTTTCGGATTTGAATTTGACAAACGTGGTCACCTGATTGTATCAGATGCATTCGGCGGCGGAGCCGGGTTGGGTGCAATGTCTTCATATTATGTAAGCGCAGGAGGAATTAATTTAATAACCGGTCCGGTTGTAAATACACAATCAGCACCTTGCTGGGTAGTTGTAACAAAAAATGGAAGATTTACTTATACCTCCAACACTGCAACACATAACATTTCGGGATATAAGATCGGGCATAACGGAAGCCTGACATTATTTAATGACGGAGGAAATACTGCCTCAACCGGTGAGGGATCAAAACCAATTGACATGTCAATCAGTAATAACTCACAATACCTTTACTGCCTGAACTCAGGTAACCAGACAATAAGCGTTTTCAGAATTAATAACAGGCACGGTGGTCTTTCTCCTGTACAAACTGTAAGCGGATTACCTGCCGGAAGCGCAGGACTTGCTGCTAACTAATTTGGTTGCCTACATAATATTCATTTTCACAGACCGGCACACGCCGGTCTTTTTATTTTCCC
>CAWGJF010000002.1:0-838221 GCA_963822905.1 uncultured Ignavibacteriales bacterium | reverse complement strand
AGTCTTAAAAAGTCAATAGTGTTGTATGAATATAAAGATGAATATAAAATAGACAACTGAAACCCATCTATCATTTGTTAATATTTCTTAAACTGCTCATACTATAAATCAGAAAAAATTATGAAAATAGATATTAATGATCGATGTTTTCATTTCTTCATCAAGGATCGTCCAATTATATAAATAGGTTATCAGAAAGTAAAACAAATGCAATTCCCCAAGTTAAATAGTCGAATTCATGAATTGATGAATCAGCTATTGAAACAATAATAATAATAAATGGAGCTATAAGAGCGATAATACTTGTTCCGGAAAATCGATATTTCCATTTAGCTGATTTCAATATATTTCGTACAAAATAATAAGAAAGTAGAATTGAAGCGAAATATTCACTCAACATATATTGCAACTCCAATACCGCTTAAACGAAATAATCTATAAAGAAATATGAAATGAAAATAAAATCACAACTCTTGTTATTGTTATAACTGTTAATGGTTTTAGACTATTGATTGCAAAGAGATAGTTGTAGAACCCTGCACCAAAATTCACAATAGAAATACTCTGCGGCTAAAGAGATAAACAGCCTAAAATCAAAATTAATGATTCCGTTAGTCCAAATTAAAAAAATCTTTTGCGCAAATGGAAAGACAGATATAATCCCTAAATTGACTATTAGACCACTGAAAAACCAATTCGCAACAAACACAGATTGAAGCTTATCAATTTCTTTCTCTGAGTGGTATCTCACGAAATCAGGCAACAGGGAATTAATCCAAAAGATTTGTAATTGATAATGCAGTATTTGTCATAGTACGAATTGTAGCAAATACAGGTAAATAAATAGTAGCAAACAAATTCGAAACAAGTAGAACTAGTCCGTTATTACTTAATTGTTTAAGAAATCCATTAAATGTAAATACTAAAGAATTCTTAAAATTATTAAATGCGATTTTAAATCTGCACCTTTCCACCATGGAGAGAAATTCAGGTATTTTTATTTTTATATAAATAAATGTAATGGCATAAACAATTAATTGTATCAGAACGTAATAAATACTTGCTTGAAGAATGCTTCCGTTCAACATCGCAACAATTAATATAGATATGAATTGACAAAATCTATATAAGATACCCCACCACTGAGATTGGAAGTAGTATCCACTTGGTACCATAATTCTGTGAATTATTCCCCCAATGCTACCGGAAAATAACCAAAAGGTGATAAGTACAAGTAAACTTGCAGGTATAGAATATATCTTTAAAAATTCTAAGCATCCATGCCACAGTTATCTAAATAATTTGTCAGCGTTAAAATGACCACAATTAAAATTTGGACAGAACCAATAACAATTGCCATCAAAAAACTTGAACTAAGTGTTTTTTTCAATTCTTCCCGGTCAGAATGGTATGTTATATTAATTTTATTCCCGATACAATTAATATGACCAGTGTCCAAGGATTGAAGTAATAAGAAACTTGCGTATAAAGCAATCCATATTCCATATTTCTCATTACCCCAGTATTTTAATAGTATAGGTACAAGTATAATAGCTTGAACTAGAGATAAGATAAATGAGATGAAACCTACTAAAAGTGTTTTTGAATGCTCGATGTTGGATTTTAGTGGTGGACATTGTCAGAAATTAGAGATTAATCAAATTCATTAATCATTAATCTAGCCATTCTTCTTGTTTTTTGTAAAAATGAATTACCGAAACCTCTTAAATTGTTATTTTTTGAAGTCAAAAAATAAATGGTGCCACCATCAATTTTCTGGTGTTTAACGTGACATATTTTTTTGAAATCTTTAATATTCCAAAACGGAATATGTTCTTCAAATTTGCTTTCATAAAGATGCTGATTAAAAAATTTAGTAGGTGTAGCAATAATCATATCTATTTTATTCTGAGCAAAAAACTTAATCATTTCTAAAGCGGGATATTTTTCTAAATGTTCGATTATATTGATTAATAAAACCCAAGTCATATTCAATAAACTGTGAGTATATTTTTAAAAATATCACCTCGAATAAATATTATTGTAAAATTGGTTTAGGTGCGGTAATAATAATTGCTCATCAATTTCCACAGCATCAATTTTCACCCTACTCTGTTGAGCAAGTGTTTTTTTTGGATCCGATCTAGTATTATTGTCAATCCCATATATTTTCATGTATTTAAGAATCCGTATTTCCCAAATCCTTTTCCTATATCCAAAATCGATTTTGGTTTTATTTTTGTAACCAAATAAATTATAATTGGAACTTAGGATATGAGCTGAATGTTCATAATATTTCTCTCTAGTATTAAATAATCTTATGAAGGAATAAATCTTAGTTTAATTAAAAGCCTAATGAATTTTCTTAGTACTATTGAATAAATAAATTCATATTTAATCAATCCAGATGGATAATTTAACAGGATATTTTTATTTTTCTTGAAAACAGCATAGAAGTGCCATTTGATGATTTGATAACTAATTTTATTTCGAAGAATAACCTATGTAAGAAATAATTGACTACGTTAGGATAATTAAAACGATTAATAGTACTGGAATGGATGTCAAATAAATAATTTATTCTCTTCCAAGAAAATTCAATATATTCTTTCGGATATTCTGTTGGTCTTTCTTCTTGTACTGAAATTAACCGCTAATATAACCAACATCCCATTTTGAACTTAGCCATCCGAAGATCAACATCTGCTAACATTCCATATCTTTCATTGATTCCTCCAATATCATCAAAATATTTTTTTTTAATAAACACGGTTCTTCTCACTGACATCCCCAATATTTAAGTAAATATCTTTTTAAGAAAACTTTCCCATCAATAATTTCATTAAACTTATAATTCATGTGCTTATGATAATTTTTACCGTTGCTAAGGTGATATTCATTGAATACAAAAGCAATATTCTTATTATTTAGGACAAGTTTAAAACATTTCTTCGATTATCATTATCCGAGGATATCATCATGGTGAAGTAATGATAAGAAAATCTCCACTTGCTTTTGAAATAGAAGAAAAATTTGCATTTCCGGCATTCCCAAATTTTGTGGTGTTTTTATTGCGATAATATTTTCGTACAAACTAGTGTAGTTTTGAATAACATCCCAGGAAGAATCCAGTTGAATTATCATCACTTATAATAAATTCAAAATCAGAGTATGATTGATTGAGGATATTTTCCAATGATATCTTCCAATAATGAGCGTGATTATAAACTAATAAACAGACACTAAGGAATATTTCGATCTAGTCAGTTGACATACTCAAATACTTAACCTTTGAAAAAACATTTTCTTTTATTATACTCTGCAGGATTGCCTCCAACTATACTTTGGTGGTACATCTTTAGTTACGACTGCAATGAGCTGCAATTACGGCTCCGTCACCGACCGTAACTCCTTTCAAAATGTTCGCATTCATTCCAATCCAAACTTGATTACCAATTACTACAGGAGATGTTTCTGTTTGTTGTTTACTATCAATATATATTCTTATGGAAATCGTGGTCACAAAATTGTTATACTGCCCCAGAGCAATTGCATAATCCCTACCAATAGAAACACCTCTGTTTCGAAATTACATTCGAATTTCCTGCGGTAAATGTATTTCCCAACATATCAAACTTGTCCACTTCCAAATCCAAATCAACGAACCATGTCCTATTTCATTATAACTGTGTATATTTAATTTCCTCCTTTCTATGTACATTGTCGTTCCTCCAGGCCCTATCTTCTTTAAAACTACTTCTTCAGTTCCAAAAACCAGAAATCCTTTTCATAAAAATTAATTTTAGCATCTCTTTTCAAATACATATAAATGTGATTTCCAATTTATATAGGTACAAAGTCCTATAAATGATTTTGAATACTAAATGCTTTTTATGTAGGGAAAAATGTCATATTATACTTCTGCCATAAGCCTGATATAGGAGCTTCGATTTTTATTATGCCACCCGAAGATATTTCATTTTCTTGAATTAAATATTGTAAAAGTCTAAAGTTAATTATCTGGAATTCTATTGATTCAATCAACTCGGATATTCAGTAATGATTTCGAGATTTATTTATAACTATAGTTGTTAATTATGTTAAATGATTTTTTCCCCAAAACTATCTCTCTTATCATTATCATTAACATAGTTCTCTGAGTTTGCTCAGATAATTCTTCTAAGTCATAACATTTGTAAATATATCCGATCTTATTTTTTGTAATAAGTTTATCTGAGCAAGCCTACGTTACCATTTTGAAATAACCAATGGTAGTTCAGTTTCATTGCTTTATTTAATGTTAGTCATGTTTCGCTTTTATAAGTCAAAACGAAAATGTCCGAAACAAAATAATATTTCCGATTTTACTTTATTCTTGAAAACCTGTTAAAAATACATCTTAAATATTGTGTTTTAATAAAATCTTCCATCTCAGATTCTTAATTCACTATTATCTAAAAACACCAATGTGGACTTTTATTATTAAGGGTATGAGCACCGTTTTTATTAAATCAGTGGTCGTTTTATTCTTTGATTTTTCTGCAAAGAGTATAATTACCCTTCCACTAGGTAAACCCAATTCATTTCTCAACTCTTATTTATACCAATAAATGTTTCATATTCCATATTAATCGATTATTGTTTACTTGCGTAGGGTGTAAAAATTGTATACTTATACCCTGTATTCCATAGTATTTATAAAATTCTTTATTCTGATTACCCATATAAATAATAATCGATAAATTAAACAATAATTTTCCAATAAATCTTCTAATTACTAATAGGTAAATTTTCTTCTTCGATAACTTCCTGTTATAAGATTGTTCCCCCGCACACAAATAGTTATCCATATATTTTTCCAAAAATTATTGCTAAAACATTTGTTAATGGATAATTCTAACTGAACTATTAAAATGAAATATTTATTTTTTCTTTCGAAATTACTTTGAGTTATTTCGAAATTGATTAACCCAAAAATTCCACAATAAATTGAGGTTTTGCTTAAAATAATTTTTAAAATTTATACTGATATCCATTAAGTAAGGGTATATCCCATTTCACTTCAACTCCAAAACCTTTATCAATATGACCTTTTATATTTTCATCTGAACAGTAAAAAACTAATATCAACATCAGTCTTGTCTTAGCAATTTCTTCAAATAAAGGTGAAAAATATTGGATAGGATGAGCTATAGAAGAAAAATAAATTTCTTTTATTCGGATTATTTTCCATTAACTATATATATAAAGTTCTTAATATTGTTTATGCAATATTAACTTAAGTGTAAATCTTTCAGCTTCTTATATCCTTTTTCAATAAGTTTATTCCTGATATCTATCATCATTAATAATTTTAAGAATTCCATTTCTTATTTCATCTATGATTAAAAGGGTCAACCAGTATTGCCGCATCTCCTGCAACTTCGGGCATTGATAAAATATTTGAAGTAATTACAGGTCTTCCAACAATATTTGCTTCAACAATCGGCATTCCAAATCCTTCATAAGTTGAAGCGAAAAGCAGCATATCACATTCGATAAATTTCTTAACTAATTCTTCATTTGAAATATCAATAAAATTTTCATATTCAATTTTACATTCTTCTAATTTGAGACAATGTTCGTTCATCTAATTTTCCAATAATAACCAGTTTACAATTTAATCCTGCTATTGCATTTTATGTGGCGGTTAAGATTTTTATTTTTTGCTGTACCAACATGCAAAATAACTGGTTTTTCTTTATTAAATCTTTTATCACTCCTTTTAAATAGAGGAGAGACGGAAACATAAATAACTTTTATCTTTTCAGGATTACAATTTACATTCTTAATAATCTCATCCTTGTAGCCTGTGAAATTGCAACAACATATTTTGCCCTTTTAATTGGAATAGTATACCAGAAAAATCTTGCTATTGTTTGTTTAATCCCTCTCAATCTTTCCAATAACCCGCAATCGAGAATTGTTAATATATTTTTTTGTTTTCTTAAAAAAAGATTAAGATAATTAACATCACCTGTAATATGGTTTACATCCTTTTGTCTCGTTGCAGCATAAATACAATTGTAATATTCTTCTAAAAACTCCATTACTATAGTAAGGACATTCAACATACTCAATTTCAACGTTTTTTAATTCGAGTTGAATCGTACATTAGAATATAAACCCTCGATGCTATGGTTAGCATTTGGTCTTGGTTTTCTGATGAAAATGGACAACTCTCATTTATGTTAATTGATTTTATTTTTAATCATCAAACCAATTACATCTTTAAATTTATAATTGCTTCCCAACTAAGAATTTTTTCGCTTTGCATGGATTAGCTTTGCTTACGCTCAAGTCTGCAGGTCGTTTGAGTTGTTCATCAATAATGCAATAATCGTCCCACTTCAGGTTCACCTGATTAAAGGCTTCTGCAACAAAATCTTGCAATGAATTGCTTTTACCAGTAGCAATTACAAAATCCTCAGGGTTTTCCAGTTGCAACATTTGATGAATGGCTTTAACATATTCAGGCGCCCAGCCCCAGTCACGCACTACATCCAAGTTCCCAAGTTTAAGTTTTTCTTTACTACCGTTTGCAATCTTAATAGCACCCGAAATTACTTTTTGTGTTACAAATCTTTTTGGACGTAAGGGAGATTCGTGGTTAAATAATATTCCCGAACATGCATAAATATTATATGCTTCCCTGTAGTTTGAAACTATCCAGTGAGCTGCGGCTTTTGCTGCGCATAAGGACTTCTCGGAATAAAAGGTGTATTTTCATCGGCAGGAGTATCTGAATTTCCGAAACACTCGCTTGAGCTTGCATTATAAAATTTAATTTTGTTATTAGAAAAACGGATAGCTTCTAAAAGATTGATTGTACCGACTGTTATGCTGTCAAATGTTTCCACCGGCTGATCGAAGGAAAGTCCGACTGAAGATTGCCCTGATAAGTTATAGATTTCATCCGGTTCAACTTTATTAATTACCTGTAATACACTTCTGAAATCAATAGGGGACATAGAATGAAGCGAAATCTTATCTGAAATTCCTAAGGCAGTAAGGTTGGAGAAAGAATTTAACTGTGCATCCCTGGAAGTTCCATGAACTTCGTAGTCCTTACTAAGTAATAGTTCAGCAAGGTAACTTCCATCCTGCCCGGAAACTCCAACTATCAATGCTTTTTTCATATTTGCTCAGAATTCTGTTTTATTCATTAAAATTACCAATTAAGGAGATATAGCGCAAAAGGTTTGTAAAGTTGAAGAGTTCAAGGTTGGGGAGTTCAAAGTTACACAGTTCAAGGTTTCAGAGTTCGAAGTTGGGTGTTAGAAGCTAAAGGCTGAGAGGTGAGAGGTGAAGTTACAAGTATAAATTATAAAGGATAAAGTAGAGATCAAGTAAAAAGATAAAAGTAAAAAGTATAAAGGGGGAGAGCAAGGTTAAAGGGTTCGAAGTTGGGGAGTTCAAAGTTACACAGTTCAAGGTTTCAGAGTTCGAAGTTGGGTGTTAGAAGCTAGAGGAGAGGTGAGAGGTGAAGTTACAAGTATAAATTATAAAGGATAAAGTAGAGATCAAGTAAAAAGATAAAAGTAAAAAGTATAAAGGGGGAGAGCAAGGTTAAAGGGTTCAAAGTTGGGGAGTTCAAAGTTACACAGTTCAAGGTTTCAGAGTTCGAAGTTGGGTGTTAGAAGCTAGAGGCTGAGAGGCGAGAGGTTGAAGACAGGAGTTTTAGAGATCATCAAATGAATAATGTAATTGACCCTGGTGATTGGTAAGTAATTCATCTGTAAGTCTATTACTTAAACTGGTTCTAAGTTTGTTCTTTTTTAGAAATTCAACTACGATAAATTGTAAACCCACACCAGGTATTTCGTTATTGAATTCAGATGATAAGAATTCATTTGCAAGTTCGCGGATTAAAAAAGTACTTTGGTCATCTCTTATGAAACTCATCTATTTCCATCTTTCCTTTATATGGTACACACATATTTATTGCTTCTTCAATATCAGCTTCCATCAAATCAACTGCATTCTTTTTTGTTAAAATAACCGGCATCCTGTGATGAATCTTTTTCATAAAAGTATTAGGTATGGTTGTAACAAGCGAAGTAAAAATAGTATCCTTTTGTTTATGATATAAAGCCGGAACGAAAAAGAAATCCTCTCCGGGTAAAGATATCCTGCACTGAACTTTCTTTTTATTTATTAAAGTCCATTCATAAAACCCGGTCATCGGGACTAATGCTCGTTTCTTACTGAATGAATTTTTCCAGAATGGTTTTTCAGTTATGGTTTCAATCCTGCTGTTGAAAATTAATGGCGACCTGTCACTGAATTTTATTCCCCACTTAGTATCCATAAATAAATAATCATCTTCTTCTTTAACTATTGTCTGGATAGTATTAGTTGGTTTAATATCTTCTTCCGCGAGTACCTTATCCTTTTGTTTTTCCGTAATAATTATACCGTTTTCCGAAAATATTACAGAAATTGATTCAAAGGTTACCCTGTTTTCAAACCTGCCGCACATAATGTTTTATTGTTTATAATTTTTTTTGGATTCTTCTGCACTGAGAGTATTAAAAATAGTAATTAACAAGATATAGCGCAAAATGTTAAGATTGAAAGATTACAAGATTGCAAAATTAAAAGATTGAAGATGAGTTCAATATTAAAGATTTACCCCGTGAAATAGAATCTAAATTTCACCGGGGGACAGATTGCAAAATTACACGATTGAAAGATTGAAAGATTCGAGAGTACAAGGTTAAGGGGTTCGAGGTTGGGGAGTTTGAGGTTCGAGGGTTTTAGAGTTCGAGGTTGAGGAGTTCAAGGTTACAGAGTTAAAGGTTGGGGAGTACAATGTTTGTAGAGTTCGATGTTAATTAGTTCAAGGTTAGTGAGTTCGATGTTAGAGAGTTCAATGTTAGGGAAGTTCGAAGTTAGAGAGTTCAAGGTTAGGGAGTTCGATGTTAATTAGTTCAAAGCTCGAAGTTGTTGTGTTTAACCTTGAACTCTGAAACACTCAAACCCAAAACTTTAAACAAAGTTCCCTCACGATATTTGGAATGACACTACGATTGTCAATTACTCTTTACAACTTACAGGTCACTGATAAATACTCACTAATTGTTTATGCTGCCTTCTGCCCTTATCTTCCTAACTTCTTACCTTCTAATCCTCTTCACCTCTTCCTATTCGCTAATCACTTTCCCATAACAGCGTGAGAACTGACTTATAGTTTTTCATAACAAAGTTTTGTTCATACAGGTACGTATTTTTATCAACTTTGTAGTCTTCAGAAAACCAGGTGTGAGCTGGCATCAGGTCTTCACAGGTTTGTACTTCTTTACCGGCAAAGTAATCATAAGCAGCAGAATCACTTTTTACTTTATAGCCGTTCGGGATCCACTTAAAAGGGAAGTATTCATTTATTTTACTCCATTTAACCACGCCATTAGTACTCATTATAACGGCAACAGGGTATTTGCCTATTTCTGCATAACGGAAAGCTGCTGCTGTTAGCGACACATCGAAATGACCGGCAACATCTTTAATCAGTTCAATATTTATTTTCCTCTGACGGATAAAATCACCAAACCACGGTTTATACATTAATAGCTCAGCAGCAAACGTGTTAGCTTCATTCTCCCATTGCTTACCGGATTTGAAGGAATGAATATCAACAGATTTACAGTTGTGCAATTTATTTTTATGGAAATCTCTTTCATTAAAGAAGTGACCCATTTCGTGGGCTAGGGTAAACCGTTTAGCACCGGTTTCCGGGATATTCTGGTTGATGTTTATTAATCCATAATCACTGCTGAAGTTGATACGCCCCTGGTAATTTTCTGTGTCTGTTTCTTCAACTATAAGGTATTCAGCATTAGCGATCTCTTCGAGATTAAGTTTAGCCGGCGAGTCGATGCAGTATTTATTTAACCAGTTCTTCGGCTTTTGAGATTGAATTTGTATTTATCATCTAATTTCTTTCCTGTTTTTTTACCTCACCTTTAATTCCTGCCTACACATTTACAGTTTCGGCAGGCAGGCCTCTCCTTGTTAAGGAGAGGAAGATTATAAATAGTTATTACAGTGCATTGGTAATTAATACGCTCCATTCAAATGGAGTGAGATTGTTCAGAGATAATTGTTTAATATTTGGATTCAATAACTTTCTATTTCAAATGATAAAAACTAAAGCGTAAAGTAGTAACCACAAACCCAAAACCCCTCTCATTTGTAAGGAGAGGGGCAGGGGTGAGGTAGAATAATTCATTCCATCTTTTTCTCTAACCTTTTAACCGCCTCTTCAATCTTAAGAAACGCCTTTTCGGAATTCCCTAATAACTCCTCATCTTTAATTCTTATGAATTCAACATTAAACTCTTTTAAATAATTTTCTCTTACTAAATCTTTTTGTTTTTGTTTGACTGAATTATGTGAAGCCCCGTCAATCTCAACAGCAAGTTTTAACTCAGGGCAGTAAAAATCTATAATATAACGGTCGATTGAATATTGTCGTCTGAATTTATAACCCAAAAGCTGCCTGTTACGTAAATACTTCCAGGCAAGCTCTTCACAGAGAGTCTGGCTTTGCCGGAGCGACCTTCGCTTGTTTTTTTGTGAAGGTTTATTAAAATGTTTTGTCATTTAATTATCTGAAAGTTTAGTATTTATTTTAACCTCACCTTTAATTCCTCTCCTTTTTAAGGAGAGGAAGATTGTTATTATTCATTTCTTAATATTCATATTTCTGACTCCCTTGTGAGATAGAAACATAAATAAAAGTAGTAACCACAAACCCAAAACCTCTCTCATTTGTAAGGAGAGGGGCAGGGGTGAGGTAGAAAATGTAAAGACAGAAGAGGAACGTTGATAGCAGAATAATGTTAATCCTTGTTTTCCTCCTTCGCCTTTCTGATCATATCAAGCAAAGCAGCATCTATATCCGGCGAACTATCTTCCCCGGATATTTTTTTCCTGTAAGCAATCGCCAATCCATTACCAGCATCTGTCAATTCCTGACTTATTGACAGGAGACCGCTGTCCTTAAGATGCTTTATAAAATTTGCTCTTAAACTTTTTACCCCTTTCAATTTTGTATTCCGCACTGCTTCTGCGGATCGTCCCGGAAATAATTTCAGGAATATCATCCGGTTCTATTCCTGCATCTCTTAATTCATTTTTTACCTGGGTTAATTCCTCCTCTTCTGTATCCGTAATAAAATAAATGAAATTAGCCACCCGCTTTGTGGCATCCATTGAACCTCCGTTGATTTTATCATTTTACTTTCTTTAAAAATAATTTTGTTTTGTTTTTAATTCTCTTTTTTGCGTTAACAACATCTTTTATTTCAATTCCCAGCTTATCTGCAATAGAAATATTAGAATCGTTCCCTTTCAATATTTCTTCAAGGACAAAATATCCATCTATGTCTGTCTCAATATCTTTTTGAAGCATTGTTAAAAGTTGTTCAAAATCATCTTCAAACAATTTTTTACTGAAATCGTGTGCGTAACATTCTTTTATAAATTCAGGAAACCTGTTTTCATCAAACCTTCCATCTGCATCGTACATATCCAGTGTTGCAAACTTTTTTGCCTTATTATGTTCATCTCTTATAACGCTGAAAACTGCAAGATGCAGGAAGCTTTCAATACGTGGTATCTTCTGCCTGTTCCATTTTCTTTTTCCTTTTATTATCCTTTCCAGTGTCATCTGTACTATATCCATCCCTGTATGTCCGCTAATATTACCGCCTTTATATAAATACTTTATTTTCTTTTCTGCATAGTGGACCAATCTTAAAAAGAAGTCTTTGTTCTCTTGCAGGGTTCTAACTATTTCATCTTTCGCTTCTTCGGGTGAGGCAGTATCTTCACTTTCATCGGTTTGAATCTCTGTTATTCCCTCTATTTCAATTTTGTTCGTTTTGGCAGCCGCTATGGTCATATGATTCTCCAAAAAATGATTCTCTACTTACTTTACTTTTTTTTCTGCCGATTTGCCGTCTGCTTTAAAAAATAATTTATTGGAAAAATAAGCAATAATGCAAGTAATGATAGACAAGAACAAATTAAATAATTCATAATAACAATAACAGCTTAAAAATTTTGAAGACAAGTAAAAAATCGGGCACTTTTTTTCTGGCTAACATTGGCTTAACCTTGCGCTTAAGTTGGCTTGAAACGATTCTCACTAGTCTGGCTGCAAATCCCAATAAGATATCGTACTTCAGAATATCACAATTACTTATGCCACAAAGGCAGGAATTTATATCAAGATTATTTTCAGCACGCGCACCCCCCACTTAATACGAATGGGTTACGTTTGAGCCCAAACACACATAATTAAATAAATAGTTAAAAAATAAAGGAATTTTAAAAATGGCACGTTTATCAAAACAAGTACTCGGAAGAGTAAGCGGAAAAGTTGGGGATGTACAATTCCGCCAGCGTAACGGAAAAAACATAGTAGGAATAAATCCTGATTCATTTATACCGGGGAATGATGAAGCTTCTAAAGAAAGAAGATCCAGGTTTGCGACAACGGTTAAATTTTCGAAGGCGGTATATTCGTTATCAGAGCTAAAAGGGTTCTGGAAGCAGGATACGCCAGAAGGACTGTCTGCATTTAACTATGTATTCAGGAAAAACTACAATTATGCACAACCTGATTCAATCACACCAAAAGCATTGCTTGTGCCTGAATATGGTTTTGCAGTTTCAACAGTTTCTGTTACTATAGCTTCAACAGAAATAGCTTTGGAGCTTAATGCAATAGGGCATGATAACAATATAGATAATTTAGTTGAATTGAACTGTCTGCTTTCTATGGTTATTTATCTTAGCAATCCTACAGATGTAAACTTAGATCCATATGCGTTCATTCATTTTAGTTCGGCAAGTACTCCTCTCGATCTGGATACTAATCTTATCTTCTCTATTACGCCTGATTCCTCAATACAACAACTGATTAGCAGTTACCAGGATACATTCGGGTACTTTTCACTTATAACACTCGGAAATAATAACGAGGCGGTTCACTATTCCTCAACCTTCACATCTTAAGTGGTGGTTACTCCCTCATCTGCAAAGGTGGGGGAGGTTCTTTTGTTAATGTAAAGTTAAAGAGTTTAATGTTCTTTAAGTGCAAAGTTGATTAGTTCACGGTTAGGGAGTTCGAAGTTAGAGAGTTCAAGGTTAGGGAGTTCGAAGTTAATTAGTTCAAGGTTAGGGAGTTCGATGTTAATTAGTTCAAGGTTAGGGAGTTCGATGTTAATTAGTTCAAGGTTAGGGAGTTCGATGTTAATTAGTTCAAGGTTAGGGAGTTCGAAGTTAAAGTTCAAGGTTAGGGAGTTCGAAGTTAGAGAGTTCAAGTTAGGGAGTTCGAAGTTAGAGAGTTCAATGTTAGGGAGTTCGAAGTTAATTAGTTCAAGGTTAGGGAGTTCGATGTTAATTAGTTCAAGGTTAGGGAGTTCGAAGTTAATTAGTTCAAGGTTAGGGAGTTCGAAGTTAATTAGTTCAAGGTTAGGGAGTTCGATGTTATAAACTTTGAACCTGGAACACTGAAACTCTATAACTCTTATGAAACTTCCTAACGCTTAATTAGCTTTTAAGAACTTTTTAAATAGCGTATAAACCCACCGATCAGATTTTTAATTTCATTACATTGCTCATATGCAATATTAAAATCACTTTCATTAATATACTTCTGATCAAATGCTACATATAACAATGACTGAACTTCAGATGCAGATCTGAATGAATAATTCAGAAAGTTAATGAATGCTTTGTTTGATTTTGAATCAAAACCTTCTGCAATATTTGCTATTATGGATACAGAAGCTCTTTGAATCTGATCTTTAAGTCCAAAGTCCTTATTGAAAGATCCTTTTGATGTCAGATCATAAATAATTTTTGTTAATTCTCTTCCTGCTTTCCAGGAATCAATATCTTCAAATCTTTTTATTTTCATAAAATTCCTTTAACTGTTAATTAATTTTGAACTCTTGAACTTCGAACCTTTAACAAACAAACCTCGAACTCTGAACACTAACCCTCAAACTTTGAACTCTTGAACTTTGAACCTTTAACAAACAAACCTATATAGAAGAAAAACAACGGCAACTGAACTGAACCAACACCGGTCATCCACGCTTCAAACTGGGAATGGACAAGGAAAGCAACCAGCGCAGACAGCAGGAATGAATGATTGTATGATTGCATGACTGAATTAGAATTTTGATCATGCATCCATGCTGCATCCATGCATCCAATCTTTATTGTAAATCCTATAAGTAGAATAAATAGTGCTAACCCAATCAATCCTGTTTCCTCAATCAACGCAAACGTGCTGTTTCCTTTTTCTCTTTCATAAACATCACCATCATAATGAGAGCCTGTACCTTTGGGTAAAATGATTGAAGGATCGCTTATACCATAACCAAGACCTGTGAGTCCGCCGTTAAGAGCGGCTTTATATGATGGTCCCCACAGCCATTGGCGTGTATATAAGAAAGTTGGGAAGTCTTTGTAGATTAGTTTTTCTGTTTCATTTTTAAGCGAAGGAATACTCCATACAATTACACCGGAAGTAATTATAAGAAGAAAGCCGTAGAGAATAATTTTCCAGTGTTTTCTAAGCACCAGGTAAAATATGATTCCAACAGCAAGCGAAAACATTGTTGCACGGGAGTAGGTTAATGCAAGCACTAACAAGTTCAAAGATAAAAGTATAAAGTAAAAAATAGCTTCTCCTTTAATCTTTTTACCTTTTTCTTTTATCTTGAGTAACACACCCGGCATTGTAAACAACAAAATACTGGCCAGTAAGTTCTGGTGACCAAAGAATCCTGCAAATCCTTTACCATTTCCGAGTGTCCAGCTATCCGAAGGTATCCCGGTTATTAATGAGAACAGGCAGAGAGTGATTACGATAATGTTTGCGGGTAAGAGGGAAGAGGTGAGAGGTAAGAGGTTAGAAGTTAGAAGTGAGAATTTAGAAGACAGAAATTTATTTTCATTTTCGATTTCTCTACTTACATCTTTTGTCTCTCGTCTTTCTTCTTGCTTTAATCTTTTTTCTTTAATCTTTAATCTTGTGCTCAACAAACCCGCACACACCGATCCAATTGATATAAGTATAAAGTATAAAGCCCGTTTAATACTAACTTCAGGGTGCAGAGACCAAAATGCCGTTATCAGGAACCAAATACCTGTGAGTATAATTAATGCGATTATATAATGTGAATCCTTTTCTCCCAGCGAAAGATTTCTCATTCCTGCCTTACCGGCAGGCGGGACATTCGGAATGACACCACGGTTTTCACTCCGCATAATAAACAGGTAATATATAATGTAAACCAGGGACAACACAGGTACAGCATAATAAAGGAAGGAAACCTCTTCAACAGCACGGGACATTATTGCAATAATGAAAAAGGGGATTGAATAGAATAATATTTTTTCAGTTTTCAAGAATGTTTAGAATGATTTGTAAAATTATCGTGAAAGTTAAGGAAAATGTTCACCTTTATCTTATACTTAAAAGTAATCGTAATCAATTAGTTTTTATTCATACTTTTCTCGTGATCCGCAAGAGACGGACAGGTACAAAAGTATCAAAAGATCAAGTCTGAAAATCTTTTGCTAAAAATGTTATTCATTCCGCTGAAATAAAATAACTCGTCATTTCATTCCTCAAACAGATTTTATTTCTTAATCGCTGCATTCACACATTTTCTTGACGCAAAATATTTTAGGTAGGACGGGACTTAGAAACACCGTTACATTTTTTTTGTGCTTGGAAGATTTGAACCTATGAAGATCAGAAACTTAGTCTCCGAACCAAAATACCGGGAAGATTTGAGCATATGAAGATCAGAAGATTAGTATTTTACAAATCTTCTTAACTTCACATCTTCCTTTCGCCACAACTTCTTCTCCTCTTAACTTCCTGATCTCCTATCTTCCTTCTAACTTCTAGCCTCTCCTTACTGTTTACTGATCACTCATCACTAATTACTATTCACTATTAACTCTTCATCACTTTCATTCATACGGGTAACATTATCTTATTCAACGACTTAGACCTATCACTTGATTTATTATCCACATATTAAATAATCAAAACTGACGGCTAAAACTGTCATTGTCGTCATTCAAAAATCAACCGGCTTTTATTTTAATCTAAGAATAAAGAATCCACTCAGGGTATGCTATTTGAATATACTAAAACCGTGTTGTGGTGAGTCGATTGTTTTCTTCCCTGGTATTTAAATGAATTCAACGACTCAATGGTTAAATGTAAAGCGTTCTCAAAGGGGCGATGATTGGTTTCTAATCACGCCATTTAATTAAAATATTCATTTACAATTTGATCCTGGATTTAGCTATGCAATATTCAATAGAAGTAAGATCTGATGATGGTCAATTCATCGAGATGCTACAGGGGGAAGATATTAATTCATTGCTCACACGGGCAATTGATCTTAAGACAAGGGGATTCCTCGGTTATTATTATGAAAAGAAGAAACTTAAGAGCAATGTTGGTAAAGAGCTTGCTGATTATGTTACCCGCGATCTGAAGAAACAGCAGAGTACAGAAACCGACCTGCTTGAATTAAGTATGCAGAATAAATTGAATGTTAGCTGGAATATGCTTCTTAAAGAATTCGAGGAATCAAATCCTCAACCTGTACAGGAAAATCCGTTTACAGAACCTGTTTATGAAAAATATCCACCGGAACCAAAAATAGATGATAACTACTACCAGTATAAATTCAATGTGAAAGATGAGTTTATTCCATTCCGCAAACAAAAAAGTTTAGATGCACTAAAGCTGGAATTTGAAAAAGACTACAGGAAATGGTCGAAACAGAAGGAAAGAGTAGAAGCACGGAACCGTGTCCGATTTGAAGAATACCAGGAAATGAAACAAAAGACTGAAGGTTCCAATAGTAAAAAATTCAACGAGTGGGAAAAGATAAGGAATAAGATAGCCGATGACGTAAAGAAATATTCATTCGGCTACGGCCAGTTGAATTCGGAATCTGTAGAGAAATTTTGTGAGCTTATTCTAAGCAGGTCGGATTTCAAAGGTTTAAAAATCGACAGGAAGCCTGCTATAAGATTTGTACCGGATAAAAAGTTTTTGTTCTTAGAATTTTCTCTTCCGAGAAAAGAAGATCTGCTCGAAATTAAAGAAATTACATATGATGCTGATGGTGAGCAGTTCCTTGAAGTCGAATTCACAGACTCAGAGCTCGAAGCAAGATATGTTAAAGTTTTGCAGAACGTTTCGTTTAAGGTTATGTATGAGATTCTGAGTCTGGATTCGGCTGAAGCTATTGAAGAATTAAACTTCCGTGGAATTGTAAAAATGGTTGATAGGGTTACTGGCAGGAACAACAACATCCCCGTACTTTCTATTTCAGTTGATAAGGAAGAATTCTTATCACTTAATATTACCACAGAGACAATACAAGATTGTTTTGAATTGCTTGGCGGTGTTTATACCAATCATCATCTGAAAGAAGAACCTGTAAGGATGAAGATGGCCCAGTCATATCAACATGTTGCGCAGTAGGGCTTTTAAAGAGATAGGACCCTATTGCTGTATAATAAGCGGATGATAACTCATCCGCTTTTTTTATTAATAGATCCACTATACAATTTCATTACTCACGGTTTCCTGTTTTCTCCTGAACAGTAAAACTATTTTTGCAATGAGCAGCAGAAAGATATAAACCCAGATTGTTATAAGCAGGGTTTTGTAATCGAGCACAATCATATCCTGGAAAACAAAAAAGAAGAACCCGATGAACAAGAACAGGATAATTGTATAGTATTTGGAAACCTCTTTTTGAACAGAAGTATGAACCAGTTTAAAAAGATATGCATTCACGGTAAAATGTATAAGACTGTAAATTGAATAACCGGTTATCATCATTGTTGTGATCTTCTGCATATAGTTCACATCAACAGAAGAAGGAAGATATTGAGGAAAGAAATAAACAAATACCATTAGCAAAACTGCATACAGGGGAATGAATACAATGGATAGCCCGAATCCTTTACGGAAAAAACTTAACTTCATTTCATACTTGCCTGAGTAGAGATATCTTTCTATTATCGAACCTATATAAAACACCGGTGCAGTCAGTGACCAGGAAAATGTATATGAGTTTGCCAGTGATATTTCAAAAAAAGAATTCACGTAATATTTATCAAGTGATAATGCCAGTGATACTGCCGAGTTGATTATAAAGGCAGACAATCCAAGCTTGTAAAATTCCCTCCATACTATTGATCCTTTCCCTGACTGGCGAATGAATTTTGGATATCCAAGTAAAAACCATGCAGCAGTAACAAATGGAAGTGTAAATACGACGTTAACTTTTAGGAAGAGAACAACAGGTATTATCGCAAGATGCAGCAGTGAGAAGAACAGGGTAAGGTAAACAAAATCCCGGTACCGTCCCTCAAAAAGTAGTTGGAAAGTAAAAATTCCTCCAAGCACACTGAAATAACTATATATAAAAACCGAGACAATGTATGCAGGATCAGTAAAAGCTTCGGAGATAAAATAGAGGACGAGGTATGTGAGAACTAGATTTACTAAAACTGAAAGATAAATTAAACCAGGATTAATTTTAATACGGGTGACAGCAATATTGAATCCAAGAGCGCCGAAAAGAATAAGCAGGGAGGAAGTATAGTATGCCTGGTTAAAAATGTTGTATGTATCAGCATCAAAAAAATAGGCAATAAAAAGAAGAGCTATTTTTGAAGAGAATACAGCAAGCCCGAGAAGCAGGAACTTTTTTAATTCAAACCATTTTGTTGATGAAGCCGGGTTCAGATAATTAACCGTGAAAATGAATAAACTTAAGCACGGAAAAATTAACAGTTTTTATAACATGATAAAACCTGAAAACCTATCATGTTTATAAAACTGAACCGACTTTAATCCTGATATTAAAATATAATGAACTGAAACCAAAACTTCCGCTTTTAAGATTAGTCATTATTAAACTTGGTCCGATTGCAATCGTAGAAAATGCCCAGTAGTCGAATATCTTCTGAACTTCAAGATCAAACACTAATTGAGGCTGACGGACCGGAGAAGAAACCATAGCATCAAGTCTTAGATCAAAAACACTTCCTGCCAAAGACATTTCTCTGCCCATAAAACCAACGTGAGTCTCATCTAAAAATCTTGCAACATAAACTTTACCTCTTGTTGCAGCAAGTATTTTTACCGGGTACCTGAGTTCCCAGTTTATAAATGAACCGGTGAGAAGATAAGGTTGGTATTTTATGGTTCCATCAGGATTGCGGACTATGTTATCTTTATTAACTGTCTGCTCAGTATATTTTAAAATCTGTGAATTAGCGAATGTATCTGAAACACTCAGGTAACCGATCTCAAAGAAATTTCCAAACGGAATTATATAACTAAATTGGTAACCTGATGTAACATATAAGTTATTATGGTTCTGAGAACTTTTCTGTTCTGTGAATACATCAGCAGCAGAAAATATTCCACCATGTGCCCCAAGAATATGGAAGTTGACTTCAAAAAAGTTTGTTTCAAGAGCTCCGGAATAAGGAGTTCCCATCCCAAATGAAATCCCCACATCTCTTTTAAGTGATATACCGAATCTTTCACCGCCCATTAGCTGCAGGTATGGATTGATATAACTTAACCCGGGTGAAATCTGGAACACACTTGGAGGATTAAGAATTTTATCAAACCTGAGCTTATTAATTACACGGGTAAAAACACTTGAAAAGTTGACGGTTTCTTCAAGATTTAATTTAAAAGGATATGTCACTACAAGCGCTCTAGTCTCTGGTTTAATTGCAAGGAAAGGATACAGAGTTCCTTTAACAGATATTGTCTGGTTATTAGCATCACGTATGTCAACAACAATCTCCGCTTTAGGGTCAGGTGGATCAATAAAAAGCTGTTCCTGTATATGGATAAAAAGACTATCATCAAGAGGTTCCATTTGATAATACAAAATCGGTTCTTCATCTTCCTGTGCAAAAAGAACCTGTGGTATGGCTAATAAAATTACAAGCACAATAAATGTTAATAGTTGCGTTTTCATGTTAAATTAAGTGAAATTAGTATAAAATTTATTAATTAACTTCAATCTCCGTACCGTCAAAATGGAGAAATAATCTTTTGAAAATAGTAATTATGAAGAAGGAATAATATAATATTCAGTACACCACCAGTCAGAATTACATTTTTTATTCCGGAAAATTACGGATGGTAAAAAATGCTTATTGAACTTAAAGCTATTTATAAAGAAGTCAGGTTAACGGGTAATACAAAATATTAAATACTATGATTAAATCCACAACAAAAATTTTTGGTGTAAAGTATTGTTAATAGTAATTAGGTTATATTATATTGGAAAGAACATAAATTTGAGCTGGCTTTTAATTTGATGAACAATAAATATTTTATAAATTTCTACCCTACAATTTAATTCAAGAGTGGTACATGAAATATTTTCTGATTCTGTTCATTTTAGTCCTTGCATTTCCAATATTCTCACAGGATGAAAATTACCAGCTTGGGATGAATCCAAATCAAAGATTTAATAACCAGGGTGCTTTATTTGACTACTCAGACCCAAGTGGCTTAAATATAAAAGTAGCCGTTTGGGGTTATGTAAAATATCCCGGAAGATATGTTATCCCGATCGGAAGTGATATAAACGATCTTATTTCATATGCCGGCGGCATTTCGGATGATTCTAAACTTGATGATATAAGACTTTACCGGGTAGAAAAAGACTCCAGCCAGAAGCTGTATAAATTTAATTATAATGATCTCTGGTGGAATGATAATCTGCAGAATAATCTTGATCTGAATAAAATAAAGGCTGGTGATATTCTTATTATTCCGGGAAAACCAAGATTATATCTTGAGAATTATATTTCACTAGCTCTCGGTGTTGTTACTACTCTCGTTTCAATAGCTACTTTAATAATTACAATTAATAAATAGTATAATAAATTGGAAAATTTACCTAACGATATTGTCAACTCCCAGGAATCCAACACTTTAAAAGATTATATCAGGCTGATCAGAAATCACCTTATCCCGGTAATTTTAATAACTGTGGCGGGGTTGGTTATTGCAATTGTGTATGCAATAAACGCGACAAATATATACAGATCAACTGCATCATTAAGATTATCGAAACCACAGGGCGGCAGTGTTCTAACTGCACCTTTAATGCCTGAATTCCAGGAGTGGGGCAATGACAGGTTTATTGCAAATGAAATAGAGATAATGCAATCTTACCGCACAAGAGAGAAAGTTGCCAAAGCATTGATTGATAGTTTTTTTAGGAATCCTGATAAAGATAAATACTATATTTTGCTGGAGGAAGAATCGAAGTTCAGCGGTAAGAAAAGAAATCTAAAACTTGTTGATGATCTTATCCAGGAATTAAGTACCGTGTCGATTGATCAAAAGCGTGGATTGGATGTAGTTGAAATTTCCGCCCAGTCACCCTCACCCTACGAAGCAGCATTAATTGCAAATGTATATTCTGAAGAATACCGGATATTAAATCTTGAAATGAACAGGAACCAACTAACTCTTGTTAAGAATTTTCTTGAAGAGCAGAGAGACGAAAAAAATGATGAGTTGAATGCAGCAGAAGAAACATTAAAAGAGTTTCAGCAGAAGGGTGGAATAATTGCACTTGATGAGAGAGCAAACTCCCTGATAAATATACTTTCACAATTTGAAGCACAGGAAAGTGCAACCAAAGTAGATTTGATGGCCTCGGATAAAGTTTTGGAAAACCTTCGTGCTGAACTCGAAAAGCAAAACCCCCGAATGTCAGACTACCTGCAATCCCTTTCTTCACAAACTTATATCAAAGCAATCCAGGATGAGATAGTAAAGCTTGAGATTAATAAGCAGGTTGCGTTATCAAAGTCTACCGATATGAAAAATGACTCGCCTGTGATGCAGGAATATGACAGGAAAATAAGTGAATTACAAAGTCAGCTTGATAAGGAACTTCAAACATTAAAAGCAGGAATCTTTGCAAGCAGCCCGGAAGAAGTTAAAGAATTAACTCAAAAGATAATAGAAGAGGAAGTAAAAAATCAATCACTCCGAACTTCAGAAAAAGAACTTGGCCAGGTTGTAAAAGGATACGAATCTAGATTTAACGAGCTTCCAAAAACAACGATTGAACTTGCAAGACTAAAAAGGAAAAGTGAAGCACTTGAAAAACTATACCTCCTAGTTGAACAACGTTACCAGGAAGCATTAATAAATGAACAATCTCAACCGGGAAATGTTGTAATAATTGATGCTGCACGAAAACCAACACACCCGGCAAAACCAAACAGACTTTTAATTATTTTAGTTGGATTAGTATTTGGAGCCGGGCTAGCAATCGGTTACGTTTTTATTAAAAATTATTTCGATGATACAGTTAAAACTCCAGATGATATTGAGAGTAAAAATATTAATGTACTTGCCTGGATTCCAAAAATTGAAGGGCTCGGGTTAACTGATTCAAAAGAATTCCAGTTTATAGTTGCTAAAAGACCTGACTCAGTTCCGAGTGAAGCATTTAGAGCTCTGAGAACAAGAATCCAGTTTTCAAGAGTTAACAAGGAAACACTGAAAACAATTTTGATTACCTCATCTGCACCGCAGGAAGGAAAAAGTACAATCGCAATTAACCTGGCCGGAAGTTTTGCTTTATCAAACAAGAAAATACTCTTGCTCGATTGTGATTTAAGAAAACCTTCGATGCACAAAGTATTTAACACTGAAAGAGTGCCGGGATTGATAGACTTTTTAACAGGTAACGCTTCACGAGAAGAAATTGTTAAAACGAGTGATATAAAAAATCTTTATGCTATTCCATCAGGTACTATTCCCCCAAATCCAGCTGAGATGCTTGATTCAAAAGAAATGAGAAAATTTCTTATTGAGTTAAGAGATGAATATGACCTGGTGATAATTGACTCTCCACCTATTGTTGCTGTTGCAGATGCAGAAATTTTAACAAGCATGGTTGATGGAACTTTACTTGTTGTTTCATCTGAAACTACAGAAGTAGAATTGATGAGACGTTCTGTTGAACTGATAAGAAGAGAAAACACACAATTTCTTGGAACGGTACTGAACAATTTCAGTTACAAAGGCGGTTACGGATCTTATTATAAATATTACTATTACTATTCAACGCCGGAATCAAAACGTAGTAAAATATAAATTCTAATCTTTTACATTAAAAATGAGAGAAGAATACCTGCTGCAACCGCACTTCCAATGACTCCTGCAACGTTCGGTGCCATAGCATGCATCAGTAAGTAATTAGACGGATCTTCTTTTATTCCCATCGTATGAACTACACGTGCACTATCCGGAACTGCAGAAACGCCTGCAGCGCCAATCATAGGATTTATTTTACTGTCATCTTTCAGAAATAAGTTCATAATTCTCGCAAAAACAACTCCACCCGCTGTTGCGACTGCAAATGAAATTGCTCCAAGTACAAAAATCAACATTGATTGAGGCGTTAAGAAAATAGTTGCCTGTGTTGATGCACCGACTGTTAAACCGAGAAGTATTGTTACGATGTCGATCATTGAAGACCGTGCAGTGTCAGAAAGCCTTTTTGTAACTCCACTTTCTTTTAAAAGATTTCCGAAGAACAACATACCTAGTAATGGTAATGCACCAGGAGAAATGAAAGCCGTTAAAATAAAACCGATAACAGGAAAAAGAACTTTCTCAAGTCTTGAAACTGAACGAGGCGGTTTCATTTTAATGAGTCGTTCTTTTTTTGTTGTAAATAATTTAATAATCGGTGGTTGAATTACAGGAACGAGAGCCATATATGAATAAGCAGCGATTGCAATCGGTCCTATTAATTCCGGTGCTAATCTTGAAGAAAGAAAGATAGCAGTTGGTCCGTCGGCGCCACCGATAATACCTATTGCTGCTGCCTGATCCATTGAGAATCCAAGTGACAATGCGCCAAGTAATGTTGCAAATATTCCAACTTGTGCTGCAGCACCTAATAACATTAGTTTGGGATTAGAAAGAAGTGCAGAAAAGTCGGTCATTGCACCAATACCGAGAAATATTAATGGTGGGTAAATACCTTTGAGCACGCCAAAGTACAAAAAGTTTAGTACGCTCCCATCATCATAAATTCCCAGTTGCAAACCAGCACTTTCGAAGTAAGGAATATTCCCAACAATAATTCCAAAGCCGATAGGAATTAAAAGTAATGGCTCGTATTCTTTTTTAATGGCGAGGTAAATGAAAGCCAGACCGACCATAATCATAACAACATGACCAGGAGTTACATTTGCAAAGCCGGTAAAATCAAAAAACTTCTGCAAACCTTCCATTACTTAGCTCCGATTTCTATAAGAACATCTCCTTCTAAAACTGAATCACCCTGTTTCACTTTTACAGAAACAATTTTTCCTTCGCGATCAGCATTAATATTATTTTCCATTTTCATTGCTTCCATTACAAGAAGTTTATCACCAATTTTAACTTCATCACCTTCTTTGGCTTTTACTTCCAGAATCACACCTGGTAGCGGAGCTTTAATTAATCCTGCAGCTGCCTTTGCGGAAGGCTTATTCGTTTTAACTGTTGCTGATTCCTGGGATGGTTCAGTCTGTTTTCGTACAAGCTTCGGAGTTTTTATTGTTTTAACTTCCTGCTGTATCTCAACTTTGTAAGTTGAACCATTTACTTCTATCTCAGCAATATTTTCTTCGATGTTCAGTATTTCAACTTCGTAGTTGTTACCCTGAATGTTAAACTTAAATTTCTTCATGATATTACTTTCTCTTCGGATATTCTCTTAAACCGTATATTTTTGAACTCCACGGCGAATAAGTTTTCTGAACTTTTTTTATTGTAAGAACTGTATTTTCAAAATCATGGACTTCTTCAAAATGAAGATAAAGTGCCAAACCAATTGCGGCATTTATTTCGCCACTCATTGATAATTCTTCGTTTGATAGTTCAGATTTGACACCTGATTTTTTTAAACGAAGCTTTTGCCTCATCATCAAAAATTTCGAGATGTTTGCAAAGAATAAGTAAAGTAGCATTAATGAAAGGAATACAACAATATATCCAATAATCGAAATGAAAATCCCATCTCCATTCAACATCTTTGAAAAATCAAAAGAAATATTTTGCAAACTCTTTGAATTGTCAACTGTGTTTTTTAATGTATCAATTGCAGTTCTAACAGTGTCAACCGCAATATTTAATTCTTCATTCATAACTATAACGGGATATTAGAATGTTTCTTTGGAGGATTTGTATCTTTTTTTGTCGAAAGCATTTGTAAAGAACGAATAATTCTGAACCGCGTATTTCTTGGTTCGATCACATCATCAATGTAACCATATTTTGCTGCTACGTATGGTGTAGCAAATTTGTTCCGGTATTCTTCTTCTTTATCTTTAAGAAATTTAATCCGGTCATCAACGTTTTCGATTTTCTGCATTTGTTTATAGTGCAGAATTTCGATTGCACCTTTGGGACCCATGACTGCAATCTCCGCTCCGGGCCAGGCATAATTTATATCACCGCGTAAATGTTTTGAACTCATAACGTCATAAGCTCCGCCGTATGCTTTGCGGAGAATGATAGTGATTTTAGGAACGGTTGCTTCACCATAAGCAAAAAGAAGTTTTGCACCATGAGAAATAATTCCCTGGTATTCCTGAGCTGTTCCGGGTAAAAATCCGGGAACATCAACTAAAGTTAATATGGGGATATTGAAAGCATCACAGAATCTTACAAACCTTGCGGCTTTCCGCGAAGCATTAATATCCAGAACACCTGCGAGATAGTTTGGCTGGTTTGCAACAATACCAGCAGGTATTCCATTAAACTTTGCAAAACCTGTTACTATGTTTGCAGCATAACTTCTTTGTACTTCCAGGAATTCTCCATAGTCAACAATTAAATGAATTACATCTTTAACATCATAGGGTTTATTCGGATTTTCAGGAATGATTTCATTGAGTGAATCTTCAAGCCTGTCAATTGGATCATCACTATGTGAAATAGGCGGGTCTTCAAGATTATTTTGCGGCAGGTATGAAATAAGTTTCCGGATTATCGAAATTCCTTCGTGTTCATCACTTGCTACAAAGTGGGCCACCCCGGATTTGCTTGCGTGAACATGAGCTCCGCCAAGTTCTTCCTGAGTAACTTCTTCTCCTGTGACTGTTTTTACAACTTTGGGACCGGTTACAAACATGTAACTGGTATCTTCAGTCATCAATACAAAATCAGTTAAGGCAGGGGAATAAACAGCACCACCGGCACAAGGACCAAAGACAGCTGAGATTTGTGGAACTACTCCAGAAGCCAGGATATTCCTTTCAAAGATATCTGCATACCCGCCAAGACTTTTAACTCCCTCCTGTATCCTTGCTCCGCCACTATCGTTTATACCAATTATTGGTGCTCCGACTTTCATCGCTTTATCCATGATTTTACAAATCTTTTGCGCATACATTTCTGAAAGTGATCCTCCGAATACAGTAAAATCCTGTGAAAAGACATAAACTAATCTTCCATCTATTGTTCCGTAACCGGTTACAACACCATCAGATAGATAAGCTTCTTTATCTAAACCAAAATCTATACTTCGATGAGAAACGAACATATCAAATTCTTCAAAACTTCCTTCATCCAAGAGAAGATCAATACGTTCACGCGCGGTAAGTTTACCTTTTTTATGTTGTGCATCTATTCGTTTTTCACCTCCGCCAAGTCTTGCTTCCTGACGAAGATCCATCAACTCTTTAATCTTATTAGTAGCAGGCATAATTTTCCTTGTTTGATAATTATATTCAAATATTTATTTCGGTTTTTCACAAAGTTCAGTAAGAACTCCGAATGAAGTTTTGGGATGAAGGAATGCTATGTTTAATCCTTCTGCGCCTTTCCTCGAGGATTCGTCGATAAGTTTTACATTTTTATCTTTCAATTCACCTAAAGATTTATCCAGGTTCTCAACTGCAAAGGCTATATGATGAATTCCTTCTCCTCGTTTCTCAATAAACTTTCCAATTGGACCATCTGCTTCTGTTGATTCGAGCAATTCTATTTTTGTATTACCAATTTTGAAAAATGCTGTTTTAACTTTCTGATCTTTTACTTCTTCAACAGAATAACACTTTAAGTTAAGAATATCTTCGTAGTATTTTATTGCATCTTTAAGATTTTTTACTGCAATGCCTATGTGTTCAATATGTGTTAATTCCATTTCTATCCTTCAGATGGTTGATAATTATAATACAACATGCTCTTTATATTCGCCAAATATACTTCGCATTGTGTTACAAATTTCGCCAATGCTTGCATATGATCTAACAGCTTCAACGATAAACGGCATCAGATTCTCCGTACCTTCAGCAGCTTTTGTTAATTCGTTCAAAGATTTTTCTACTTGTTCCTGGTTTCTTTCCGATTTTATCTTTTTAAGAAAAGTTAATTGATTTTCCTGACCTTTTATATCAATCTTTAACAAATCTTTATGCTGTGGTTCATCAACATGGTATTTATTTACACCCACTACAATCCGTTCGTTTGCTTCCAGTTCCATTTCAAATTTGTAGGCAGCTTTCTGAATTTCATTCTGAACAAATCCTGCCTCGATTGCATCTGCCATTCCTCCCATTTCATCAATCTTTGTAATATATTCTTCTGCTTCTTTTTCAATATGATCTGTCATAGTTTCGACATAGTAAGAACCCGCCAATGGATCGATTGTGTTTGTTATTCCACTTTCTTCAGCTACAATTTGTTGAGTTCGTAACGCAATCCTAACTGAATCTTCTGAAGGTAGAGCAAGTGCCTCATCACGTGAATTTGTGTGCAGACTCTGAGTACCGCCAAGTACAGCAGCAAGAGTTTGAATAGTGACCCGAACAATATTATTATCAACTTGCTGAGCAGTTAAGGTTGAACCAGCAGTTTGTGAATGGAATCTTAACATCATTGAACGGGGATTAGTGGTTTTGAATCTTTCCTTCATAATTCTTGCCCAAAGCCTTCTTGCAGCTCTGAATTTAGAAACTTCTTCCAATAAATCATTATGTGAGTTAAAGAAAAATGAAAGCCTTTGAGAAAAGGAATCTAATTCCAACCCGGCTTTTAAAGCAGCTTCAACATAAGCAATTCCATTTGCAAGGGTAAATCCAACTTCCTGGGATGCAGTTGACCCAGCTTCACGAATATGATAACCGGAAATAGAAATCGTATTCCATTTCGGAATTTCTTTTGCACAAAATTCAAAAATATTTGTAATTAATCGCATTGAAGGTTTTGGCGGATAAATATAGGTTCCGCGCGCGATGTATTCCTTTAAAATATCATTCTGAATTGTCCCGCTTATCTTATCTTTTGTTACACCTTGCTTCTCTGCAACAGCAATATACATAGCCAGCAAAACTGAAGCTGGTGCATTGATAGTCATAGAAGTTGAAACTTTATCAAGCGGGATTTTATTAAAGAGAATTTCCATATCTGCAAGAGTATCAATTGCAACTCCGACTTTTCCTACTTCGCCGTATGCGATAGGATCATCACTGTCATATCCGATCTGAGTTGGGAGATCAAAAGCAACTGATAAACCCATTTGACCCTGATCGAGAAGATACTTGTATCTTTCATTTGATTCTTTAGCAGTTCCAAAACCTGCATACTGTCTCATGGTCCAGTATTTCCCACGGTACATAGTTGGTTGTATTCCGCGTGTAAAAGGATATTCACCCGGGTAACCAATTGATTCATTATATTCATTTTTTAGATCTGAGGGAGTGTATAATTCTTTAACTGGCGTGAATGAAATTGTACTGAAATCAGGTTTTCTTTCTTTATATTTTTCTTTAAAGAATTGGTAAGTATTATTCTTCCAGGCAAGGTAACTATCATCTGATAAACATTTTAGTTTATGATCCTTCAATTCGATCTCCTTTTAATAAAAATACTACTGAAGAATGTTTGCTGTTAGTAAATTTATACGTAGTATTTCTTTATGTCAAATATGTACCTGCGCAAACTAAGTGCCACTCAATAGTTTTTAAAAGATTCATTTAAATTAAATAGGTTTAATTAAATGGTAGAGAGAATAAAATTTATTTTCAAATAATGGAAATTAAAAAACTGTTTCTTTCTTGTGAGAAGTACTAAGTCATTATCAATAGCTGGGTTTCCAAAGATTTGCTTGTAATTAAAATTATATAATTATGAATCAACTATTTGAAAGCAAGCAATTCTTGCAAAATGAGAAGTGAATATCTATATTTACGGGCTCAAATGCAGATTATTTTCTGCCGGGGTGGCGGAATTGGTAGACGCACAGGACTTAAAATCCTGTGGGAATTTATTCCCGTGCCGGTTCGAGTCCGGCCCTCGGTACTTGAAGCAATGATAAATTAAAAATGAACAATTGATAATTTAAAGTACATTATTCATTCTTAATTATAAGTTGTTAATTGATTCTGGGCTCTTAGCTCAGTTGGTTAGAGTGTCTGCTTGACGTGCAGAAGGTCATAGGTTCGAATCCTATAGAGCCCACAACATCGGAGCATTCTCCGATTTTTTTTATTAAGAATGAAAAATGGATAAAATAAAAATTACATTTCCTGACGGTGCAGTTAAAGAATTTGATAAAGAAATTACTCCTTATCAAATTGCTGAATCAATTTCAAAAAGACTTGCTGATGATTCACTTGCTGCAAAAGTTAACGGTGATGTATTGGAAATGAGTAGGCCAATTAATCAGGACGCCACTATAAACTTTTTAAAGTTTGATGATGATGCAGGTAAAGAAGTTTACTGGCATTCATCTTCGCACCTGATGGCTCATGCTATAAAATCGATGCATCCTGAAGCTAAATTTGGTGTGGGACCGGCAATTGAAAATGGATTTTATTATGACTTTGATATTAATTCACAGCTAACTGATGATGATCTTCGTAAAATTGAAGATAAGATGATGGTGATTAGCGGAGAAAATAATCCATTCGAGCGTGTTGAACTTTCAAAAGAAAAAGCAATTGATTTTTTTAAGAAACAGGAAGATCAATACAAACTTGAGATATTAAGTGAAATTAATGAAGCTGAAGAAATAATAAGTATTTATAAAGAAGGTGACTTTACTGATCTTTGTACTGGTCCACATTTGCCCTCAGCAGGAAAAATAAAATATGTGAAGCTTCTAAGTGTTTCCGGTTCATACTGGAGAGGTGATGAACACAATAAACAGCTACAAAGAATTTATGGAGTTTCTTTTCCTAAAAAGAAAATGCTTGATGAATTTATTCAGCTGCTTGAAGAAGCAAAGAAAAGAGATCACAGGAAATTAGGAAAAGATCTTGAACTGTTTTTAATTACTAGCGAGGTTGGAAGTGGTTTGCCGATCTGGCTTCCAAAAGGAACTATCTTAAGAGAAACTTTAGAAAATTATTTAAGGGAAGAACAGAAAAAAAGAGGATATGAACCTGTAATTACTCCGCACATAGGTAACATTAATTTATATAAGACGAGCGGACATTATCCGTATTACAGCGACAGCCAGTTTCCTCCGATGACTATGGAGGATGGAAAAGAACAGTATCTTTTAAAACCAATGAATTGTCCTCATCATTTTCAGATTTATTCTTCCAAACCCAGAAGTTACCGTGACTTGCCAATTCGTCTAACTGAATTCGGAACAGTTTATCGTTATGAGCAATCAGGTGAACTTAATGGATTAACAAGGGTTAGATCTTTTGCTGTTGATGACTCACATATATTTGTAAGAGAGGATCAGTTACTTGAAGAAGTTTGCAATGTTATAGAACTTATCCAGGTTGTGTTTAAGCAAATGGGATTTGAAGATTTCTTTACACAACTTTCTTTCCGTGATGAAAATATTGAAAAGTATGGTGGTGATATTAAACTCTGGGAAAGGGCACAGAAGGAATTAAAAGAAGCTGCCGATAAAATGAATCTAAAATATGTTATTGCTGAAGGTGAAGCAGCGTTCTACGGTCCCAAAATAGATTTTATGGTTAGAGATGCATTAGGAAGAAAATGGCAGCTTGGAACTGTGCAAATCGATTACGTGATGCCTGAGAGATTCGATCTTGAATACACAGGAAGTGATGGACAAAAACACAGACCTGTAGTTATTCACAGAGCTCCATTCGGTTCATTAGAAAGATTTATCGGAATTCTCATCGAACATTATGGTGGTGAATTTCCACTCTGGCTTGCACCGACTCAGGTTGTTGTTATTCCAATATCGCAAAATTATTTTGAATACGCTTCAAAAGTTTTTAATGAGTTAAAAGGAAGTGATATTCGTACAGAAATTGATGAAAGAAACGAAAAAGTCGGGTATAAAATAAGAGACTGGGAAATGAAAAAAGTGCCATATATGATCATTGTGGGTGAAAAAGAAGCAGAATCCGGAAATATTTCTGTAAGAAAACATAAAGAAGGTGACAAAGGAACCTTCAGATTATCAGAATTTATTGATAATATTGCAGATGAAATTGCTAAAAAAGAAATTTTAACAACAAAGTGAGGTAGCATATCGCTCAAAAAGATAAGACAAGGGTGAATGAAGATATTACAGCTTCGAAGGTTAGGGTAATTGATATCGATGGTAAACAGCTTGGAGTATTTTTAATTAAAGATGCAGTTCGTCTCGCAAAGGACAGAGAAAGAGATCTTGTTGAAATTGCACCACAGGCAGATCCACCTGTTTGCAAGATAATTGATTTTGGTAAATTCAGGTACGAGATTCAGAAAAAAGAGAAACATCAGAAAAAAAATCAAACAGTTTCTATTCTTAAAGAAATAAGATTCCATCCAAGAACGGATGTGCATGATTTTGAATTCAAAACACGTCATGCCATCAATTTTCTGGAAGAAGGAAATAAAGTTAAAGCTTCTGTGATGTTTAAAGGAAGAGAGATGGCCTATACAGAACTTGGTGAAGAATTATTAAATAGATTTATTGAAAGAACTGAAGAATATTCAAAACTTGAAGCCCCGATAAAAATGGAAGGCAGGAATATGAATGTGATTCTTGTTCCACTTCCTAAAAAAGGAAAGAAAAACAAATAATTATTCAGGAATAATAAAATGCCTAAAATGAAAAGCAACAGAGGTGCTGCAAAATCATTCAGGAAAACAGCATCTGGTGGTTATAAAAGGAGGAAAGCATATAAAAGTCATATACTTACTTCCAAGAGTACAAAAACTAAAAGGAATTTAAGAAAACCAACCATGGTTTCTGATGCCGATTTAAAAAGTGTAAAATTAATGGTTCATTAAACAAGGTAGACTAAAATGCCACGAGCAACAAATAAAGTAGCATCCAGAAAAAGACGCAAGAAAATATTAAAGCAATCTAAGGGTTACTGGGGCAGCAGAGGTAATGTTTATACTGTTGCCAAAACCGCTGTTGAAAAAGGATTGGTTCACGCTTACAGAGATAGAAAACTGAAGAAACGATCCTTCCGTCAGTTATGGATTGTAAGAATAAATGCGGCTGCAAGAATTAATGGAACAACATATTCCAAACTAATTAATTCTTTGAATGATAAAGGTGTTGTTATCAATCGAAAAATTCTTGCAAGTCTTGCTGTAGAAGACCCTAATGCTTTCAGCGAACTTGTTAAGTTTTCTGCTAATTAATTTTAAACCCTCTTTGTTGTTATTAATTTATACTCAAAGAGGGTATTGCTTTAAATTATCGACTGATTAAAAATGCTTAAAGAAGAAATTGAGCAAATAAGATTATCTTTTATTTCCGACCTGGAAACTGTTCAGAACTCCGACCAACTTGAAAAATTCAGAATCAAATATTTGAGTAAAAACGGAATAATTACCCGGTTATTTGATCAACTAAAATCTGTTTCAAAAGACGAAAAGCCTGCTGTTGGAAAACAATTAAATATTTTACGTTCTGAAGTAACTGGAAAATATGAAAAGCTGAAAAGTGATTTTGAAAAGAAATCATATGAGTCTGATAGTAGAATTGATCTATCACTTCCGGGAAAGAAAATTGATATTGGAAGCAAGCACATCCTGACTCAAACGATGGATGAGATAAAAGTGATTTTCAAAGGTCTTGGATTTTCAATTGTTGAAGGTCCAGAAGTTGAATCTGATTATTATAATTTTGAATCGTTAAACTTTCCGCCTGATCATCCTGCAAGAGATATGCAGGATACTTATTTCATAAGTAAAAATTTTGTTCTTCGTACACATACAACTCCAATCCAAATAAGGATTATGGAAAAGCAACAGCCTCCCGTAAGAGCAATTATGCCGGGAATGGTCTTCCGGAATGAAGCTGTAAGTGCAAGAAGTTATTGTACGTTTCACCAGGTTGATGGTATTTATGTGGATACGAATGTTACATTTGCTGAATTAAAAGGTACGCTTGTTTCTTTTGCACATCAGTTTTATGGAAAAGATCTGGCATACAGGTTCAGACCGAGTTTCTTTCCTTTTACTGAGCCTAGTGCTGAAATGGATATTCATTGTTTTAACTGCAATGGAAAAGGATGTAAACTTTGTAAAGGAACCGGTTGGTTAGAAATTCTTGGCTGCGGAATGGTCGATCCGAATGTCTTTAAATATGTTAATTACGATTCGGAAAAATATTCTGGTTATGCTTTTGGAATGGGAATTGAAAGAATTGCAATGATGAAATATGGAATTGATGATATACGAATTATTTATGAAAATGATTTACGTTTTCTCAAACAATTCTGATTTGAAAATTATATAATGAAAATATCTCTTAACTGGTTAAAAGAATATGTTGATCTAAGTGGAATTTCTGTAAAAGAAATTGTGCATCAACTAACAATGTCCGGATTGGAAGTCGAAGAATATGTTGATCAGAATGAGCGTTATAAAAATTTTGTCGTTGGAAGTGTTATTACTAAAGAAAAACATTCTAACGCTGATAAATTGTCTGTCTGTATTGTGAATGATGGTAATGAAGAATTACAAGTTATTTGTGGTGCATCAAATGTTGAAGCCGGACAAAAAATTGTTTTCGCAAAAATTGGTGCAATAGTTCCAAAAGGTAATTTTGAAATTAAGAAAGCCAAAATTAGAGGAATAGTATCTTCAGGAATGATTTGTGCCGAAGATGAGCTTGAATTAGGAGATGATCATTCAGGAATTATGATTCTTGAAAATGATTTGAATGAGGGGACACCAATTTCTGAAGCCTTAGGATTGAATGATGTTTTAATGGAAATTGCTATTACTCCAAACAGACCTGATGCGCTTTCGCATATCGGGGTTGCAAGAGATCTATCTGCAATTTTTGACAGAGATCTAAAGCTGCCTAAAGTAATTATTAAAGAAATTGATAAGAAAATATCTGATTATGCTTCGATTGAAATTGAAGATATTGTTAATTGTCCAAGGTATTCTTCAAGAGTTGTAATTGATGTTAAAATTAAAGAATCACCTGTTTGGCTGAAAAATAAATTAACATCAATTGAGTTAAGACCAATTAACAATGTAGTGGATATTACAAATTTTATTCTCCACGAAACGGGTCAACCACTTCATGCTTTTGATCTGGATAAATTGATTGATAAAAAAATTGTTGTTCGAAGTACAAAAGAAATAACTAAATTCACCACGCTTGATTCAAAAGAGCGTGAGCTTCCCGAAAACACATTAATGATTTGTGATGGAAAAAACGAAGTTGCAATTGCCGGAGTTATGGGTGGAGAAAATTCTGAAGTTACAAATGAAACAAAAAATATTTTAATTGAAAGTGCTTATTTTAATCCATCTTCTGTTCGTAAAACTTCAAAATATTTAACACTTTCGACAGATGCATCTTACAGATTTGAACGCGGTACTGATCCTTCAAAGACATTATATGTTGCTGATAGAGCAGCACAATTAATTGCAGAACTTGGTGAAGGAAAAGTTGTTAAGGATTCAATTGATGTATATCCAAAAAAAATAGGATTAAAGGAGATTAATCTCAGACTTGCAAAGGTAGAATCCTTACTTGGTTATAAAATTGATAAACAAAAGATTCAGAATATCTTAAACAGGCTCGGAATCAATGTACTAAAAGATTTAGGTGAATCTTTGGAAGTTTCTGTTCCACTCTTTAGACCCGATATTGAAAGAGAAGTTGATTTAATTGAAGAGATTGCAAGAATATTCAGCTATGATAAAATTCCAACAGTAAATAAGGTCAGTATTACATTAGAACAGAAGGAAGATGATTCGGAGTTTGCAGATAAAATAAGAGAGGTTTGTGTTTCCCTTGGATTATTTGAAATGATTAATAATCCTCTCCAGTCAGAAAAAATGACAAACTTATCAGGTAATTCTATCGCAATTTCAAATCCACAAAGTTTGGATATGGGTTTTTTAAGAACTTCACTTCTCGCAGGTACTTTGCAGACAATATCAAATAACATAAATAAAAATCAAAAAGATCTTGCTTTATTTGAAATCGGAAATGTATTTCAACAAAAAAGTAAGGATCTGAATTCATTCGAAGATTTTATAGAAACGACGAATTTTATTATAGCAGTTACCGGAAGCTGGATTAAAAGAGAATGGTATAGTATAGAAGAGAAATATGATTTCTTTTACCTTAAAGGATTGATTGATTCACTTTTAGTTAAAATTACTCTTGACAATGAATTAACGGATTCATATAATAGTGTTGAAAAAACTATTTACGAGTATCAGTTCAGTAAAAACTTTAATGATTCCTTTATTGGAACTGGTGGTAAGTTAGGTAAATCTGTTCTTAAACAATTTGATATTGGTCAGGAAGTCTTCTGTTTTGAATTTGATCTTAACCGGTTGAAGTCAATAAAGTCTAAAAAGAAAAGTTATATTGAACCATTGAGATTCCCGAATATTTCAAAAGATTTTGCATTCATTTTTAATTCGAGTGTAAAATATTCTGAAGTAAAGGATTTCATTACAAAAAATGCTTCATCTTTGTTGAAAGCTGTTAATGTTTTTGACATCTATGAAAATAAAGAACTTGGCGAAAATAAAAGAAGCATTGCTATAAATTTGGATTATTACGACAATACCCGAACGTTAACTGAAGATGAAGTTGAAAAGGATTTTTTAAACCTGATCAGTTTAATCAAAAATAAATTTAATGCTGTTTTAAGAGGAAATTAAGTAGTGGACTTGGCAAAATACGAAAATTTAATTGGGGAATTGGGTGCGATTCAATCGCGTGTTGAAATTCTCAAAAATAAATGCAGTGATACAGAAGAGAGAAACAGTGAACTAGAAATATCATTGGAAGAAGCAAATCAGCATAAAAAAGGATTACAGCAAAAAATTGCAGGTTTGGAAGGTGAGCTTGAATTGTTAAAAGGGGAAGTGGAGAATTCGTTATTCAAATCTTTAACACAGGAGGAGAGAGAATCTTTGAAAGTTAAAATAAAAGGTTTAATTTCTAAATTAGATAATTATGTTAGTTCTTAATTAATTTGTTTGTTTGGTGGATTAGACATAAATGACAGATAAAAAGAAGCTTAAAATCAAAATATTTGATAAAGAGTATTCCCTCTTAGTTGAAAATGAAGAGATAGCAAAAGAGCTTGCTATCTACGTTAATAAAGTAATGGAAGAGACAAAAGAAGAGCTGCCTGACCAGGCTTCGCAGACGATTGCGATTATTGCGTGTTTAAACATTGCTTACGACTTGTTCATTGAAAAGAATAAAAACAGGGAATTTTTAATCCAGGCTTCCGATAAGGTGAAAAAATTAAAACTTCTTTTGAGCGAACCAGAATTGTCTGACCCATCTTAAATTTACCGCTCCGCCGCTCCTTATATTAATATGGAAAACTAACACCATAGCAATAGGGAGTATTACTTCGGCGTGTATTACAGGCCTCAACTTTGGACTTTGTCCGGAGATTTGCTTATGCAACAGTGGAAGTAAAAAGCGTTCGGGAGTATTCCCACTGTGATAGAATAGGGTTTTTCCTATTGGTCACTAGGATCGGAATGGAGCGGTACTATTGATTAAACAGTACCGGAGGCAAAAATGGATGTATTATTGTTAATACCAATGGTGGTGGTTCTTATTGTTGTTTTTTTCTACCTGGGTTGGATGCTTAATTCGAGAATTGGTAAAAAAAGTCTTGCTTCTGCTGAATTAGAAGCAAAGAAAATCGTAGCCGATGCAGACAAAGAATCAAAAAATATCAAACGGGAAAAATTACTTGAAGTAAAAGATGAATGGTATAAAAAGAAACTTGAATTTGATAAAGAAGTCCAAGCGAGAAAGCAAAAACAGGCCAATATTGAAAAGCAACTTTCTTTAAGAGAAGAAAACAGTGAGAAAAAGTTCGAACTCATTCTTCAGAAAGAAAGAGAAAATAAGAAATTAGAAAAAGATCTTCAGGAATTGCAAACCTCAATTCTTCAACGTAAAGAGGATATAGATAAACTCGAACAGGAACAAAACGCACGTCTCGAAGCAATCTCCGGTTTAACTTCTGAAGACGCAAAAAAAATGCTCATCGATAATATGGTTAACCAGGCAAAGATTGATTCTGCACAATTGATTAAAGAACTAACCGACAAAGCAAAAGCTGAAGCTAAAAAAGAAGCACAGAAAATTATCGTTCAATCTATACAAAGATCAGCTGCAGATTATTCCATTGAAACCACTGTGTCTGTCGTTCAAATTCAAAGTGATGAAATGAAGGGCAGAATCATTGGAAAAGAAGGAAGAAATATTCGTGCCTTTGAATCTGCAACCGGTGTTGATGTAATTGTGGATGATACTCCGGAAGCTGTTATCCTTTCTTCATTCGATCAATTCAGACGAGAAATTGCAAGAGTTTCACTCGAGAGGTTAATTGCAGATGGAAGAATACATCCTGCAAGAATTGAAGAAGTAGTTGAAAAAGTTCGCCAGGAACTTGAGGAAGAATTAATAAAAGAAGGTGAGAATGCTGTTATGCATCTTGGACTTCATAATATGCATAATGAATTGATAAAGCATATTGGAAAGATGAAATACAGATCGAGTTTTGGTCAGAATTTATTGCAACACAGTATTGAAGTTGGTTATCTAACAGGGATAATGGCTGCAGAACTTGGATTAGAAATCAGTCTTGCTAAACGTGCAGGATTGCTTCATGATATTGGAAAAACTGTTGATAAAAGTGTTGAGGGACCGCATGCTTTGCTTGGCTATGATATGACGAAAAAATATAACGAACATGCAATTGTTGTAAATGCGGTTGGATCTCATCACGAAGATATAGAAATGGAACACCCGATTGCGGCGTTGGTTCAGGCTGCGGATGCAATTAGCGGAGCAAGACCGGGTGCAAGAAGAGAACCACTTGAAAGTTATGTCAAACGACTGGAGAATCTTGAGACTCTGGCGAAATCTTTTGAAGGTGTGGCAAAGACCTATGCTATCCAGGCTGGAAGAGAAGTGAGAGTTGTTGTTGAACACGATAAAATTGATGACTTATTAGCTGATAAACTTGCCCGTGAAATCTCAGCCAAAATTGAAGCAGAGATGGAATATCCGGGTCAGATCAAAGTTACAGTGATTAGAGAAGTAAGAAAAATTAGCTACGCTAAATAAAATTAGCGGAGTTGCCTCAACTAAATACAGTTATGAAAATTAAAAAGATTAAGGTTGCAATTACCGGAAATATTGGTTCCGGTAAATCAACCTTTTCGTCCTACCTGATTGATTCTGGTTATCCCGTTTTAAATGCGGATGAAGTTTCAAAAACAATTCTGGATTCAATAATCCAATCGTTCGAAAAAAAGTAATATCAGAATTTGGTGAAAAATCTTTTGATGGAGATAAAATCAATTCTGCTTATATGGCTGAAAAAGTTTTTTCAGATAAGAATAAGCTTCAATCTTTAAATTCAATTCTTACATCCTCTTGTGATAAAAAAAAATGATCAGAAAGTTCAGGAACTTCATCAAAAAAATGATATTGTATTTTGTGAGACTGCTTTATTATTTGAAGCTAAGTTGAAGAAAATGTTCGATTATGTTGTTTTAATCATTGCGGATTATGAATTAAGACGGGAAAGAATTGCAAAAAGTAAAAGAATAAGTAAAATGCAATTCAGTAAACGAAATGAAAACCAGTTGTCGGATGAGAAAAAAATAAATCAATCTGATTTTACATTTTATAATAATGGTTCAAAAAAAGATTTAGCTAAAAAAGCTAAACTACTTTTATTTTCGTTAAACTCAATAATTGGTAAACGGGATAATTAACTAAAATAATATTTAATTAAATTTGCAGATAAATATTTTAGGAGAATTGCGTGGCACTCTTTCATAGTATTCTGGTTAAAATGGTTGAAATGATGCCTGTAAAAATGGTCTGGATTTTTTCCAGGAAATATATTGCGGGGGAATCACTCGCATCAGCAGTTGATCTGGTTAAAGAATTGAATTCCAAAGGAATAGTTGCAACTATGGATGTGCTTGGAGAATCTATAAGCACCAAAGAAGAAGCTACCAAAGCAAAAGAAAGAGCCATGCAGGTTCTGGAAATAATAAATAAAGAAAAGCTCGATGCAAATCTTTCTATCAAACCGACTCAATTAGGTTTGGCAATTGATCCCGAATTTGCTTACGAATTGGTAAAAGAACTTGCTAAAAGTGCAAAAGAATTAGATAATTTTGTAAGAATTGATATGGAAGATTCTCCATACACAGATACAACTATCAATCTTTACAAAAAGATTTATGAAGAATTTGATAACGTTGGTATTGTTTTACAGGCGTATTTGAAAAGAACTTACAATGATGCCATTGTATTAAACAAAATTGGAACAAACTACAGACTCTGTAAAGGAATTTACGTTGAACCGGCGACAATTGCATACAAAGAAAAAAATGCAATTCGTGAAAATTATACCAAAACATTAGAAGCAATGTTGAAAAACGGAAACTATGTTGGAATTGCAACTCATGATAAACCGTTAATTGATTCAGCTTATAAATTAATAAGTGAATTAAATATTCCAAAGAATAAATTTGAATTTCAAATGCTGCTTGGTGTGCGTGAAGATCTTCGTGATAAAAATTAATTCTGATGGTTATAAAATCAGAATTTATGTCCCTTTTGGAAAAGACTGGTACAAATATTCTATCAGGCGATTAAAAGAAAATCCTAATATGGCAGGACACATTGTTAAAGAATTTTTTACATTTAGAAGATGATTGTTGTTGGAATCGAAAGCTCGTGTGATGAAACTTCAGTTGCAATTATGTCTGGAGATAAACTAAAAGCCAACTTGATTTCCTCCCAGGATTTTCATTCAAAGTATGGCGGTGTTGTCCCCGAACTTTCAAGCCGTGCCCACTTACAAATTGTTAAACCACTTCTCGATGATGCTTTAAAAAAAGCGCATATAAAAATTGAAGATATTGATCTTTTTGCTGCAACTGCAGGTCCAGGATTAATTGGTGCTTTGCTTGTCGGCTTTACTTTTGCCAAAGGACTTGCTTTATCACTAAATAAACCCTTTATTGCCGTTAATCATATAGAGGGACACATTTTTTCAGGGTTCTTGATGAATGAAAAGCCTGAATTTCCGTTTCTTGCCCTGGTTGTTTCCGGCGGTCATACATTGCTGTTACATGTAAAAAGTTTTACAGAAATTAATTTACTCGGGAATACTCTGGATGATGCTGCAGGTGAAGCATTTGATAAAGTATCAAAAATGCTCGGGCTAGGTTATCCCGGCGGTCCGCAAATTCAAAGAGCTGCTTTGGAAGGGAACTTTCATAAGATTTCTTTTCCCATTGCAGATCTTAAAGAACCATATGATTTTTCATTCAGCGGTCTAAAAACTGCCGTGCTTAGATATCTTCAAAAATATTTTAGTGACGGGAAAATACCTGAACTTGATTTACCTGACATAGCTGCTTCGTTTCAGAATGCAGTTGTTTCTGCACTAACGAAGAATACAGAGAAAGCATTAAAAAATATCAATGTAGAAACGGTTTGTGTTGTTGGTGGTGTTGCAGCTAATGGTTTATTAAGAGAAAGAATGAAAAAACTTGCGAAAAGATATCAAAAGAAAATTGTAATTCCTGATATGCAGTTTTGCGGGGATAATGCAGCAATGATTGCTTTTAGAGGTAAAATATTATTTGAATCAGGAAGAAGAGATAATCTAAATGCAAAACCTTTTCCTTCATTGCAAAATTCTGAATATAGGTTTCATAAAAGTAAACCCTGATTTCTAAGTTATTGATCAATGCAATTAAATCTAAGAAATTTATTTAAGAGCTGGGAATTTATTGTTGTCCTTTCTGTCTTTATAGGACTGCTTACTCTTTTCTACTTTACCTTTTTCACACCTAATTATTATACTTTAAAAGAGCCAATCGAATTTGAAATTAAAAAAGGTGAACCTTTTACTTCCGTTTCAATAAAATTGTACAACCTTGGCATAATTCCCAGCGAAAATAATTTAAGAATTGCGGCATTTATTTATGGTGCCGAAAAAAAAGTTCGTGCAGCTCGTTATCATATTCCTAACGGGTTGAGCTATCTTGATCTGCTTGATATGTTTATTTCAGGTAAATGTGATTTTACGAGAAGTGTAACTATCAGAGATGGACAAACAATAAAATGGCTTGGATCGAAACTGGAAGACAGGGTTTTTATTGACTCAACAAAATTCGTAGAACTTGCAAATAATAAAGAATTCATTTCATTATTAGGATTGAATCAAACTTCAATGCAGGGTTATTTATTTCCAAAGGAATACCAGATTTATGAAAGAAGTTCGCCTGAAGAAGCTATTAAAATGTTTTATGATTCTTTTAAAGAATTTTTTGTCGATAGCTTAAAAGAAAGAGCAAAAGATATTGGTTTTTCAATTCACAAGGTTTTAACTCTTGCATCAATTGTAAAAGGAGAGACAGATAAGGTTGAGGAAATGCCCACAATCGCCTCGGTTTATCTGAATAGATTGAGATTGGGGATGAAATTGCAAGCTGATCCAACTATTCAATATCTTTTACCTGAAGGTTGGAGAAGGCTTCTCTACAAAGATCTTGAAATTGAATCACCTTATAACACATACAAATATGCCGGTTTGCCTCCCGGACCGATAAATAATCCGGGAGCAAGTGCTATATTTGCAGTGCTGTATCCGGCAGATACGAATTATCTTTATTTTGTCGCTGATGGAAAAGGTGGTCACAATTTCAGCAAAAGTCTTCGTGAACATAACAATAAAGTAAGAGAATACAGGAGAATGGTACGATCAAGAAAATCTTCAAAATAACATTTCTAATTCAGTTAGCACTTTTAATAATTCAGGATTGCGCAAATCAACTGCCGCCATCCGGTGGGGAAGTTGATAAAATTCCGCCAGAAATTATTTCAACCTATCCCGAACCAAATTCCGTGAACTTTGATGAAGATTATTTTGAATTAGAATTTTCAGAATATGTTGATAAAAGATCTGTTCACGATGCAGTTTTTATTTCGCCGGTTGTTGAAGAAGCATTAGATTTTAGCTGGAGCGGGAAATCTGTGAGAGTAACATTTCCTGAAGGATTAAAAAAAGATGTTACTTATACAATAACGATTGGAACTGATGTTGTGGATTTAAATAATAATAACCGTATGGCATCGGCTTATTCATTTGCATTTTCAACGGGAGAGAAAATTGATAAAAAAATTATTTCTGGAAGTGTTTTTGACAAAGCGAAAGATGGTATTTTTATCTTTGCATATAAACTTATAAATGAAAATGATTCTCTTCTAAATCATAAGCCAGATTATATTACTCAAACCGGGAAAGACGGAACTTTCAAACTTCAGGGATTGGCTTCTTCTGCTTACAGAGTTTTTGCAGTCAGGGATAAATACAAAGATTTACTTTATGATTTTGATAATGATGAAATAGGTATGCCTAGCCAGGATATTTCTTTAATTGATCCTGATACAATTTTTACAAATCTGAATTTTAAAATCAGTAAAACCGATACGGTTGCTCCACGTTTGTTTAAAGGTTTGATGACTGATAGAAATCACATCCTTGTAACCTTCTCTGAAATATTAGATTCAGTTTCAACAATGGCTAATAATTATGAATTGTTAGACTCAACTACAAATTCAACATATCAAATTAAATATTCTTTTATGGGGAACACGAAACCAGAAGAATATGTTTTGATTGTTGATAATGAAATTCCGATTGAAGATGAAATATTCCTTAAAGCAAATAAATTAATAGATATAGCGGGGAATGTAGAATCTCCTGATTTTGTTCCAGTTACAGCGAGTGATCGAATTGATACTACTTCACCAGAGATATTTAAAACTCTTCCAGCAAATAATGGAGAAATCGGATTTAGGAATGCTCAGATTAAAATTTATTTTAACGATTATTTTAATATCACAGGAACAGAAAAAGGAATTGAATTTACAGATACACTTGGAAACCGGGTATTTTTTGATTCCCAAACGGAAGATGATGCTACTTTGCTGATAATTCCAAAAGGTGATCTAAAACAGGACAAGAATTTTAGAATAGAAATAAATCAGAATTATTTTAAAGACCTATCCGGAAATAGTCTCGATTCTGTCTTTATCCTGAATTTTAAGACGACAAGCAATCTGGATTTAACCGGTGTAAGTGGTAAATTATTAAATTACAATTCAGCTAAAAATACGATACTTGTACTTCAAAATGATGAGAAGGAAAAGAGAGTTTATCAACTCAAAATGAATAACGAAGAATTTGTGTTCAAAAGTATTCTGCCCGGAGTTTACAGGCTGTGGCTTTATTATGATGAAAACAATAACAGCAAGTATGATTATGGGTGGCCACAACCAATTAAATATTCGGAACAGTTTTACTTTTATTCCGACTCGTTAAATTTAAGACCACGATGGGAAGTAACTGATATAGTTTTTAAGACAGAATAAAAAAAATCAGGAACACTTGTAAACAATATTTCCTTTTTTAATTGTCATACCATTTAGATTATTTCCGATTGAATAGATGATGTCGGCATAATCAGATGTATTGAATACAGCAAAATCAGCTTTTTTCCCAATCTCAATACTTCCAATTTCTTTTTCTATACCTAATGCTTTTGCAGCGTTTATTGTCCCCGCAGAAATTATTTCTTCAATTGTCATCTGCATTTTTAAAGCAGCAAGACTCATTATTAAAAAGAGTGAAGAAATATGTGAAGACCCCGGGTTATAATCAGTTGCAATAGCAACCGGAATATTATTCTCAATTAGTCCTCTTGCAGGAGCATAATCGTAGTTAAGAAAAAATGAAACTCCGGGCAAAAGTACAGCAGTTGTATCTGAGTTTTTTAATTTACTTATATCCTCTTTCTTTAAAACCTCAAGATGATCTACTGAAGTTGCCTTGTGTTTTAAAGCAACATCCAATCCGCCAATATTGTTAAATTGTTCGGTGTGCAGTTTTAGTTTCAAACCAAGATTTGATGCACTGGTGAAAACTAAATCAATTTCTTCAGCAGTGAATGCAGTATTTTCACAAAATCCATCACAAAATAATGCTAACCTTTGTTCAGAAATGTAAGGGAGCATTTTTTCAGTAATTAAATTAAGATATGTCTTCCGATCATTTTTAAATTCGTTTGGAAATGTATGAGCACCTAAAAAGGTAGGAATAATATCAATAGGATAAATTTCATTTAAGAAACTTATTACTTGTAATAATTTAATTTCATTTTCAAAATTCAATCCATAACCACTTTTTATTTCGAGGGTGGTAATTCCTTGTGAAATAAAATTATCTATGCGTGGTTTAATCAAATTTACAAGTTCTTCAAAAGATGAATTCCTGACTGCCTGAACTGTAGAATTAATCCCGCCACCTCTTTTCGCAATTTCTTCATAACCAACTCCAGATATTTTCTCTTTAAACTCATTTGCTCTTGAACCCGCAAAAGCAGTATGTGTATGGCATTCCACCAAACCAGGAAGAATAGTTTTTCCAGGAACATCTATTATTTCAAAATCAGACTTATGAACAAATGAAGAATTTGGGATAAAATCTTTAATAGTTCCGTTTTCTATAACTATTGAGTGATCAAATAGGGGAGAAACGTTTCCTTGTTCTTTACCGGTTTTTAGGTTTTTACCATTTGTATTTACAGTAATAATGCAAGCGGGGTTAAAAATTATTTTTTTCACTCAGAAAATAAATTTATAGTTTCCTGAACTACTCTTGCTTCCGAATAGCCTAACTGATTTAATTTAAACTTAAGGTTGTCAGCATCTTCGCGATCTGTAAAATCACCTACTTTAACTTTATAAAAAGGTGGTTCAAAATTAATATAAACCTCTTTGTTTTGTGTATTTAAATAAATTTCTGAACGAACGTTATTTGCTTTTTCAAGATTATCAGTTGAAATAACCTGCACACGATAGCCGTCGGTGGTTCCTATAATATTTTTTGATTTATTTACATTTTCATTCTCATATCCATACCAAACATCAGGTGGAACAAATCCTGGGGAATTATTTTGGATATCAACTTTAATGCGTGATTTAAAAGGAGTTATGTCAAAATCTTCGACAATATTATTAGTATTTACAGCTTCGTTTTTAACATTTTCTTCAACTTCTTTTTTACTTTTATCATTTTTTGCCGAAGATTCCCCCTCATCGTATCTTGTGCCAGTTGATGCACTACATCCCGAGATTACAATTAGTGCAAAAACTAAAAATACACTAAATAAAGATTTCATATCTGGATTTATATTATTTGAAGATTTCGATTTGAAATATAAAATATTTACTCAATTTGTTAAAGGTTATTTTAGAATATATCTGAATTGAGATAAATCTGGCAATAAAAGTGATCAACAATTATAAATGCTGCGATTTTGGGAAAAGAGCGTGTTATTTAGTAAATTTACCATATTCCTTCAAAAAAAATCAAAACTATGGCATCAAAAAAATTTAAAATCTTATTTGTAACATCTGAAGTTGTTCCATTTGTAAAAACAGGTGGTCTGGCAGATGTTTCTGCAGCGCTTCCCCAAATGCTTGCTGAATTAGGACATGAAGTAAGAATTGTTGTTCCAAAATATGGAGCTGTTGATGACAGGAAGTTTAAAAGTACATGAAGTAGTTCGTCTTAAAGATATCCAAATCAAAATTGGTGATAAAGATGTAACATTTTCTATAAAGTCTTGTTTTCTGCCAGGTCAAAAAGTTCGTGTTCAAATTTATTTTCTTGATAACCAGGAATATTTTGGCAGCAGAAATAGTCTATATGTTGATCCAATGACTGGTGAATCCTACCCGGATAACGATGAACGGTTTATTTTACTCAGCAAATCAGTATTTGAGTTAATAATAAAACTTGGATGGATTCCTGATATAATCCATTGCAATGACTGGCAATGCGGATTAATTCCTGCTTACTTAAAAAACGTTTATCAGAATGAAGAAAATTTTGACAAGTTTAAAACATTATTCACAATTCATAACCTTGCATACCAGGGTGAATTTCCAAAATCGCATTTTAAGAAAACACTTCTGCCGGAAGAATTAAATTCTCCAGATGGAATTCTTCATAAGAAAAAAATAAATTTTATGAAAAGCGGTTTGATGTATGCTGATGTAATCAATACTGTTAGTGAAACATATGCAAATGAAATCAGAACCGATGATAAACTTGGAGCAGGTTTAAAAGAAGTTCTTTCAAAAAGGAAGAATGATTTGTACGGAATAATTAATGGAATAGATACAAAAGTCTGGAACCCTGAGAAAGATAAACATCTTCCCAAAAAATATACTATAAAGAATGTCGACCAGAAATCAGTAAATAAACAAGCGTTGACAGAAAAATTCGGATTTGAGTATAAAGATGATGTTCCGGTGTTCGGATTAATTTCAAGGTTATATGACTCAAAAGGATTGGATTTAGTACAAAAAATATTTCCCCAATTTATGAAACTGGACGTACAGATGATTTTGCTTGGAACTGGCGATAAAAAATTCCATACATTCTTTGATAAGATGAGTCATCAGTATAAGGATAAGTTTGCTTGCTATCTTGGCTTTAATGATGACCTTGCACATTTAATTGAAGGTGGTTCTGATATTTTTCTTATGCCTTCTAGGTATGAGCCTTGTGGTCTGAATCAGATGTACAGTCTTAAATATGGTACTGTTCCAATTGTAAGAGAAACCGGTGGTTTAGCAGATACAGTAAAGAAGTATGATGAAAAATCAGGAAATGGAAACGGCTTTGTTTTTAAAAACTATACATCCACTGATTTTATTGCTGAGATAAAAAGAGCAATAAAGGTTTATAAGAATAAACAACAATGGATGAATATTGTTCGTAACGGAATGAAATCCGATTTTAGCTGGAATTCTTCTGCAAAAAAATATCTTGATCTTTATAAAACTATACTTTCGAATAATTAATGCCTTCGAAAGCAGTATTTCTTGATCGGGATGGTACCTTGAATGAAGACCCCGGTTATATTGGTAATCCGGATGATGTAAAATTGTTTCCTGGAACTGAAGAGGCTCTTTTCCGATTAAAGAAATCTGGTTTTAAGTTAATTGTTATCTCAAATCAGTCCGGCATATCAAGGGGAATACTTACCGAATCTTCTGTTAAAAAAGTTAATTTAAGAATAAATGAATTTTTAAAAGATTATAAAGTTCAGATAGATGCTTTTTATTATTGCCCGTCTCACCCTGATTTTAGTTCTGAAGAAGAATGCAAATGCAGAAAACCTTCTCCTGATTTAGTATTTTTGGCTTCTAAAGAATTTAATGTTGATTTAAGTAAATCTTTTTTTATTGGTGATTCAGTTTCAGATATTGAATGTGGATTTAATTCTGGCTTAATGACAATACTTGTCAAAACCGGGTATGGTAAGGAGGCGCTTTCTATCTTGCAAAAGGAAAATAAAATGCCAAGCTTTGTTGCCGAAAATATTTTGGATGCAGGTAATTACATAATACAACAGTTTCCCGGAGTATAGATAGTGAAAATAATCATTCTTATTTTTTTTATAATGTTAATAAGCATCGTATTCATTTCTTGTAACGATGGACCTTCCTCAATTGGTTCAGACCTGGTTTCTTCTGAAAATTTGATTTTAAAGAATTTCGATACAAGTGTAGATTCAGTTTCGCAGTATTCAACATACTTTAGGAAAGTCATTCCTTTAGGTGCATCAGCAAAAATACTAATCGGCAAATCCGGTGATATCGAAGCTTCCAGCCTGATTCGCTTTTTATTTTCATTTTCGGATTCGTTAAAACAAGATATCTTAGATGATAGCATAAATGTGGTTGATGCTAAGGTTACACTTACAAGAGAATATCAATTTGGTGATTCATCTGCAAGTTTTAATTTTTCTGTTCATAAAGTGAATTCATACTGGTCCCCGTTTAATTTTACAATTGATAGTCTTGAAAATTTTGAATATGGGAGTACTGATATTTCTTCAAATCCAGGCATCACTGATACGACTTATTATTTTAATTTAGATACAGATGTAATAAAAACCTGGTTGAAGTACTCTGCAGATAATTCGAACGATCCGAATTACGGTATGTACTTAACTCCGGATGCTTCATCCGGGAAAATATTAGGTTTTGATGCTTACACTAGTTTATCAACAACTCCAGCTGACCTCGAGGTTGTGATTCAAAAAAATGGCTCATATACGGATACAATTAAAGCAATCATTATTGCAGATAATTCACTTGTCAACGGTGACTTGCCAGTAATTCCCTCTGATGAAATTGCTGTTCAGTCCGGAATATCAGTGAATGCATTTATCGCTTTCGATTTTTCATCATTCCCAAAGGGAACTGTTATTAACAGTGCTGAATTGATTTTTACAGAAGACACTTTAGTAAGCAAATCCGGCTCATCATTTAATAATAGTTTAAAAGTTTATTTTGTAAAAGATAGTACTGATATGACAATTGAAAGTTCAAGTGAATTAACTCTTTCTTATTCAGAAGGTAAATTTAGTGGCGATATTTCCTCCTATGTACGTGAATGGGCATTTAGAGAAAACAATAAAGGAATAATCATTCGTCCCGGGAATCAGTTTGAAGGCCTGGAGTTATTTGCTTTAAAAGGAAGTAATGCTCCTGTTATTAGCGTACGTCCAAGAATTAAAATAGTATATTCAGTTAAAAAATAATCTATGAAATACACATCTTTTATCCTTATTCTTTCGGCTTTATTAATAAGTGAAGTTTTTCCACAGAATATTTCCCCATATACTCGTTACGGAATAGGTGATATGTTATATACTTATTCTGCACGTTCTTTAAGTATGGGGCAATCCGGCTCAGCATTGTTGAACAGAGATTTTGTAAGTATTACAAATCCAGCCTCATGGGCATCACTTGGAAGTACAAGGATTGAATTTAGTTATGAAATAAATTTATCGTTGCTTAGTACAAACAGTGATTCCAGAATTTACAGGCAGGGTGATTTTAAAGGATTTACTTTTGCATTTCCTGTTTCAAAAACTTATGGAATTGGAGTCGCAATGGGCTTAATACCATACAGTAGATTACACTATTCAGTACAACAATTCATTCAGAATGATCCAATAATTTCAAGTGATTATATTCAGAATTTGAAAGGAGAGGGTGGATTATCAAAGGTTTTTATAGGTACATCATATAAATTACCTTTTGATTTAATTTTAGGAGCCTCTTTTGATTACTATTTTGGAAATTTAGAATATAATTCCCAATTAGTTTTCCCGGATAATTCACAGAATCCATCAGAATATAAACTAATTTATTCACCAACAGGAATTGGTACGACCCTTGGTGTTATAACTCCGGATATGTCAGGTTTGATAAAAAATGATGTAATCTCTAATTTGAGAATAGGAGTCTCGATGAACTTAATTCCTGAAATGAATACAGATTCATTACTAACTACAAAATCAAATACTTTTTTGGACACAGTTGCAGAAGGTACAACTAAAATGAAAATTCCGTCCAGGTTTACGTTTGGTTCCGCAGTAACTCTAAGTAATGAATATATACTTAGTCTTGATTATTCGTTTCAACCTTGGCAGGATTTTCAATTTACTCCAATAAACGAACAAAATCTGAGAAATGCACAAAGAGTTAGTGTTGGTTTTGAATTTAGACCTGAATATAAATTAGGGATGACATTCTGGGAACAAATCCTATGGAGATTCGGTTTAAGTTATGAACAGTCACAATATACTTTAAGGAATAATAATTTGAATCAATATTCGGTCAGTGGTGGATTTTCGTTACCATTAAGTCAGAATAATTCAATTGATTTTGCTGTTGAATATGCAACAAGAGGTACAAAAAACGCCGATTTAATCTTAGAAAATTTTGTAAGATTTAATATTGGTTTTAGTTTTGGAGATATCTGGTTTACTCGTTATGAAAAATAATAAAAAATAAGGGTAGAAAAGTGAAAACCAAATTCAAAATACTCGCAATAACATTTTTTGTTTTGCTGATATCATCATCTTCTTTACCTTCAGTATTGAGATCATCTGGAGGAGATTGTGATTCGCTAGAAGTTTTAAAACTGTACAGCCTGTTTTCAGAATATCATAAAAATAAAGACTTTAAAAGTGCTGTACCGTATGGCTGGCAGGTTCTTGATTGTGATAAAGCAAAATTCAGTAAATGGATTTATTCTAAAATGGAAGATTGCTTGTGGTTTTTGCACGATTCTACAGATATAAGCCCTGAAGAAAAAACAAGCATAGAAGATACGATAGTTGCTTTTTATGATATGGCAATGCAATATAATTCTGCAAATGCTGCTTATTTCCAGGTTAGAAAAGCATTCGTTATGGAAACATGGTTGAATAAACCTGTTGATGAAGTTATTCCAGAATATGTTAAGGCATTTGAAATGAATCCAGATCTTTCAACATATTATTTACATAGATTAGGTCAGCTTTATAAAAACAATCAATCTGAAGAAAATGATTATCAATCTAAAGCTATAAAGCTTTATACAGATTGGTCTATTAAGGAACCTGATAACCCTCTTCCATTGGAAGAATTAAAGACTATTGTTACGAACATGGGGGAAATACTGGATGTATTAGAAAAGGCTTGGCACTTAGATCCTGAAAATGCTGAAAAAGCTTGGACTTATGCCTCCGCTTGTATTAGAGAACAGGAATATCAAAGAGCAATTGAACCATTAGAATTTTTAACACAAAAAGCACCTGAAACAATTAACTACTGGGACCAGCTTGCAACTTGTTATCAAAAAACTAATAAACTAAATAAAGCTGAGGATGCATATATTAAATTGACAAAACTAGATCCCAATAATAAAAATCATTATATGAATCTTGGAATTGTTAATAAGGACAAAGGTAATTTAAGTAAGGCAAGACAGTATTATCAGAAAGCAAGCGAAGTAGGTAACGGATGGGGTTTACCTATTTACTACGAAGGACTTTTATATGAAAGCTCTGCCAGAGATTGTACATTTGATTTCAAAACAAAACTTGTTTACTTACTTGCTGTTCAAACTTATAGACGTGCAGCAAGCATGAAAGAACCTGCTCCTAATGCTCAGGAAAGAATTTCTGCACTTCAAAGTTCAGTACCAACCCAGGAGGATTATTTCTTCCAGGGTTACAAATCTGGTGATGTAATTCCGATTTCAGGCGATTGTTTTACCTGGATAGGAAAAAGTGTTACGGTTCCTTAAAATAAGTTAAAATAGTGTTATTTTTACAAAAGGTTTCTTACTGTTTAATGTGAGAAACCTTTTGTTTGTTAATTCAAATTTTCAAAATAAAAAATCAGATCTAAAATGTATACCAGTCTTAAAAACGATACTCAGATTTATGACATTCTGAAATTGGAAACCGAACGACAGCAGTACACACTGGAATTAATTGCTTCAGAAAACTTCGTAAGTTCTGCTGTACTTGAAGCAGCTGGAACAGTTCTGACAAATAAATATGCTGAAGGTTATCCAGGCAAGAGATACTACGGAGGTTGCGAATTTGTAGATATGGCTGAAGACCTGGCAAGAGAAAGGTTAAAACAATTATTTAATGCAGAATATGTCAATGTGCAACCGCATAGTGGTTCGCAAGCAAATATGGGAGTGCTGATGACCCTGTTAAATCCAGGTGATAAATTTTTAGGACTTAGTCTTGCTCATGGTGGGCACCTGACACACGGTTCTCCTGTTAATTTTTCAGGTAAACTTTATCACGCTGTGGGTTATGAACTAAATAAAGAAACCGGGTTACTTGATTACAATAATATTGAAGATCTTGCAAAGAAGGAAAAACCAAAGGTTATTATAGCCGGTGCAAGCGCATATTCGCGAGAGTGGGATTATAAAAAGTTAAGAGAGATTGCAGATTCAGTAAATGCTTTTTTGATGTGCGATATGGCTCATCCGGCTGGATTGATTGCAAAAGGATTATTAAATAATCCTTTACCCTATTGTGATGTTGTTACTTCAACAACCCATAAAACTTTGAGGGGCCCCAGGGGCGGAATTATTTTGATGGGAAAAGACAAAGAGAATCCTTTCGGAATAAAAACACCAAAAGGTGATAGAACAAAAATGATGTCCGAGCTTTTCGATAGCACTGTTATGCCTGGAATTCAAGGCGGACCATTAATGCACATCATAATGGCAAAAGCCGTTGCATTTAAAGAAGCATTATCAGATTCGTTTAAAGATTATGTTGAACAGGTAAGACTGAATGCAAGAACGCTTGCAAGCAAATTAATAGAATATGATTTTAACATTGTATCTGGTGGAACAGATAATCATCTTATGTTAATCGATCTTACAAATAAAAACATTTCCGGTAAGAAAGCAGAAGCCGCTTTAGAAAAAGCTGGAATTACTGTGAATAAAAATATGGTACCATTTGATACCAAAAGTGCTTTTGTAACAAGTGGAATTCGTGTTGGAACACCAGCTGTTACAACAAGAGGAATGAAAGAAAATGAAATGAATAAAATTGCTGATATAATTAACAGGGCTATAATTTCAAATGAAGATGATGCTAAGTTGAATGATCTTAAGAATGAAGTTAAAAATCTGTGTACCGGGTTTCCTTTATATAAAAATTTAATGAATTAATCTAAAATGACAACGCAGGATGTTAACATAGAAAATTCAGATCATTCACAGGTTGCTGGTGAAGTTGAAATGTCTTTCCTCGATCATCTTGAAGAACTTCGTTGGCGACTAATTTATGCTTTAATTGGGGTTGTCGTAGGAACAATAATAGCGTGGATTTTTATTGATCCGTTAGTTTATTATGTACTATTAAAACCTGCACGTGATTCCGGAGCGGACTTACAAAATCTCAAACCATTCGGTCAGCTATTTTTATTTATGCAGGTTGCAATTGCTGTTGGTATTATAATCAGCATACCAAATATTTTTTATCAGCTCTGGAGATTTATTGCACCTGCACTTAAGCAAAATGAAAGAAAGTACATTTTTTCCATCGTGCTTTTTACTTCTATCTGTTTCCTTACAGGCATAGCTTTTGCCTACTTTGTAATGTTACCTCTCACTCTGAAGTTTGCGGCACAATTTGGAGTAGAGGAAATAAAAAACCAGTTTTCTATTGATGAATATATGTCTATTATCATCAGTGTGATGCTTGCTGCTGGTTGCATTTTCGAATTACCAATGCTTTCATTTTTTCTTTCGAAACTTGGAATTTTAACGCCGGCATTTATGAAAAAATTCAGAAAGCATGCAATTGTCACAATAATGATTCTTGCAGCATTTCTAACGCCCGGAACTGACCCGGTATCACAGGTAATGCTTGCAATTCCATTGGTACTGTTATACGAAATAAGTATATTTATTTCCAAAATTTCGATGAAAAAAAGTTGATAAAGAGCCCGCTTTCAGAAATAAGCCAGCCTATAAAATCAGAATTACAACAGTTTAGTGATCTTTATAAGCAATCATTAAAATCAAAAGTTGGTCTTGTTGATCTTGTTGCCAGGTATATTATCAGGCAAAAAGGGAAGAAGATAAGACCGCTTCTCGTGTTGTTATCTGCAAAGATTGCCGGTGGAGTTAATGAACGAACTTACCGCGGTGCAGTTCTGGTTGAACTTCTTCATACTGCTACACTTGTTCACGATGATGTTGTTGACGGTGCAGACAAAAGAAGAGGATTCAAATCTATCAATGCAGTATTTAAAAATAAAATTGCCGTTTTGATGGGCGATTACCTTCTAGCAAAAGGATTGATGATTGCTGTTGATGGTGGTGATTTTGATTTTCTAAAAGTTATCACAAATACTGTACGTAGAATGTCAGAAGGCGAGCTACTGCAAATACAAAAAACCAGGAAACTCGATATAGATGAAGAAACTTATTTTCGGGTTATCTCAGACAAAACTGCCTCGTTGATTGAAACCTGCTGCCAGATTGGTGCTTTAAGTGCAACAGATAATGAAGAATACCACGAAGCAATGAGAGTTTTTGGAATGAATCTCGGTATGGCATTTCAGATAAGAGATGATATTCTTGATTACGAAGGAACCTCAAGTATTATAGGCAAACCGGTTGGCGGCGATATTAAAGAAAAGAAAATTACACTTCCATTGATTTATTCTCTTAACCAGGTTTCAAAAGATGAAGCATTGAACATCAGGAAGATAATTAAGAACGGAAAGAAAAAAGAAAACATTAAAGATGTGATAGATTTTGTGAGGAAACAGAAGGGGATTGATTACGCTATTGATAAAGCAAGAAGTTTTTCCACACAAGCAAGCCAGGCATTAAACATTCTTCCCGATTCACAAAGCAAACTTGCACTGCAGGGTTTTGTTGATTTTGTGATTGAGCGAAAGAATTGAAAAAAACTCTTTCGTAATATGCAAATCATTTTTATATACTAAGTTCAAATAAATAAACTGTATATTAAAAACGTGTCTATTTTTTTTTAGATGGATACATATTGTTAACCACATCAGAAATATTTAAATCCCACTTCAATATTTCACTCTGATAATTACTAATTTTCTTTGCAATAATTGAAACACCTTGATTGATTGTTCGAAACCAAAGACTACGGGTTGGAGGATCAGTAACTAAAGAATAGGCTTTACATGGCAGACCCTCTGTGAGCGAAATGATTTCAAAGCCCGTATACTTATTAAAAAGTGCATGAAACCCATTTTTTGGAAATCTCCAAAAATCCCACGGCATTTCATGTTCTGGCCAAACTGGGTGAGTTGATACATGGAGAAGTCCACCTATTTTCATCACTTTATTTATTTCAAGTACAGCCTTCCACGGAAATAAAAGATGTTCGAATACAGAAATGCTGTATACTATATCAAAATAGTCTGTTTTAAAGTATTTGGAAAGATTATGAACATCGCCGATCACATCGACCCCTTCCCCTGATAGAATATCGAACCCAATAAATTCTTTGCAATTTGAAAATAAATTTCTTCTTAATATACCTGAAACATTTCTTGAACCAATTTCTAGAACTGTAGGTGACTTAAATAAATTTCCCATTGAAAGAAATTTATTATGTAAAATATGGTATGGATCTGCTTCTCCCTTTTTAACAAAAGGTAAGTGAAGTAAATCAATGAATTTAAAGTATAGTGCTTTGGCATAGCCTACTAAAGTTAGTTTCATTACTATTCCTCAATATGTAATTTATTCTAGTCTAAATATTATTAGAACTAATAATAATACTTGTGGTTGAAGTAAAATGATGATGTCAAGTTAAATTCTTAGGGTAAAGGATTTTTATTTTTTTAATAAAATAGTAATAATAATTTTGATTCAAATAAAAAATAACGATAACAGATATCTTATAAGTTACGCTTTATTCATCTCGTCCCTGAACGTAAAACCTTTTACAGGTTCGCGGAGTGTTAAAACAGGGCAGGGGGCTTTGCGTACAACCTTTTCAGCAGTGCTGCCAAATAAAATATGTTCAACTCCCGAATGTCCGTGTGTTGCAATCACAATCAGGTCAATATCTTTTTCAGTTGCGGTATCAATAATTTCAATAAAAGGTTTGCCGGTTTTTACAATTGTCTGGACTTTTATCTCTTTTGGTATTTCAGATTCAGCAAGCTTCTTTAATTCTTCTTTTGCACGTTCATCCCATTCAGTGTTTACAGAAGGAATTGCTATTTGTCCCATACTAAAATCAGGCGGATAAATTACAGGCTCAACAACATAAATAAGGAACATCTCGGCTTTGAAAGTTTCTACAAAGTTTACTGCATACTTCAATGCGTTTTTTGAGTAATCAGAAAAATCTATTGGTACTAATATTTTTTTTATTTCAGGATTCATTTTGAACCTCCCGTTTTAAGTTTTCATTATGAAGTGAAAAATATTCTTCGTTCATTGTTCTTAATCTTAAGGCAGCTATTTCAGCAATTCCCTGTAATATTTTTATCCCGTTACGCGGATATTTTTCAATATACTCATCAAGATCGGGTTTAAAGATAACTGCAAGCCGACAGTCCTGTTCAGCTAATGCAGATGCTGATCTTTTTTCTCCATCAACAAGTGCAAGTTCACCAAAAAAATCACCTTTACTAATGGTTGCAAGCTTTATCCTTTCTTCGCTTTCATTTTCCCTCACGATTGAAATTTGTCCGTCACGGATTACATACAACCCGATTCCCGGATCACCCTGGTAAAAAACATATTCTCCGGCAAGATAACTCCGGTTATGAATAATGCTGGTTAATGTTGATATATCTCTTTTACTTAATTTTTGAAATAGTGGAATTGCTTTGAGCGAATTTAAAAGGTCGGTTTTTTCAGTAGGTGGATTAAAAATGTTTGCCCAAAAACTGCTGTGGACTTTTTTTTCTTCTGCCATAAAAAATCACTTTGGTTTTGTTATTTTAATTTAATTATTGCGTCATTAAAATACCGATTTCATTTTTCAATTTGTATAATTGAATGATTGCATCGCTAAATGAAATTAAAGTACAATTAGTATCTCAGCACTCCACCAATAATAATTTTTGATTTATAATCAATTATAGTAGTCGTAGGTCCAAGAAGCGGATCATTAATTGTGTGAAAAGTTACTGCAACTAATACTTGATTTTCATGTAATTCAGTCGCTTGATCATAAAATACAAATGGAAGACTGGATTTAGAATCGAATATAATTTTATGCTCACTTTTGTCTGAATGATATTTGCCGGAATAAACTGGAACTACTTGCCAATCTTCATTAATCGATTGCTTGGTTGATTCATCAAGGCTATTGTATGCAATTTGTCTATAAACATTTGATTCAATTGGAGTGAGCAGATTAGAGCCTTCAGAACAACCAAAAAGGATAAACAACAAAACAGAAATTGAAAATAAAGTTTTCATATTAAACCTCATTGCTAATCCAAAAATAGTTTTAATTAATTAAAAATACCTGATTCAGCAACACGCCAGAGTTTCTGGCAGGGGAAACGATTTTCATAAAGAGCTCTTGCAATAATAACCGAATCAACACCAAGCGGAATCAATCTTTGGATATCGTATAATTCATCTTTATTTCTAATACCACCTGCGTGTGTTACTCTAACTTTTGAAAACTCCGCAATATCTTTTGACAGTTCAATATTTGGTCCCAACATTGTTCCGTTTCTTGCTATATCGCAAACAATGAACCTGTTTACACCAATTTCCAGCATGGTTTTGATGAAATCTTTGTAATGCAAGCCGCTTTTTTTACTTCTGCCTTTTATAATTAATTCTTCATCGCGGATATCAAGTGAAATAACAATTTTAGTTGGCCCGTATTTTTCAAATAATTTTATAAACTGTTGTTTATCTTCGACTGCCATAGTATTAACTGAAAGTCTGCTGATTCCCTGGTCAAACATCAGGTCAGCATCCTCTATGTTTCTGATTCCGCCGGCAAACTCAACCGGAATAACGACAGAGTTGCAAATCTTTTCTATGATTTCAACATTTTTGTGTGAATGTTCGTGTGCACCATCAAAATCAACAATGTGAATCATCTTTGCATTTTCAGCTCTCCAGATTTTTGCCATTTCAACAGGATCGTTTCCATACTCGTGGCAGTTTAGTTCAGGAATGCCAAGAACGGAGCGAACACATTTACCATTCTTAATATCAAGAGCAGGTATTACCAAAAGTTTTTGTGGAGAAATCATAATTTTTACATTTTCCCATTCGATTTAATTATACTTCTTGCTATAAGCATTTTTTGTATTTCTGTTGTACCTTCAAATATTCTGAGAATACGCGCATCCCTGTAATATCTTTCGAGAGGAAGCTCCCGTGAAAAACCCATTCCACCATGAATCTGCAGAGCTTTGTCAACTATTTCTGCCATAGCTTCTGAAGCAAATAATTTTATTATTGCTGCTTCCCGTGTAACATCTTTTCCCAAATCATAATCAAAAGCACAACGATAAACAACACTTTCTAAAGGATAGATTTTTGTTGCCATTTCTGCAAGCATAAATTGAACTGCCTGGAATTTACTAATAGGTTCGTTGAATTGTTTTCTTTGCTTGGAATATTTTGTAGAAATTTCCAGCAGTTCTCTTGAAGCGCCAAGACAACAAGCACCAATAGTCAATCTTCCAGCTTCAAGCGTTTTCATTGCAATTAAAAATCCTCTGCCTTCCTGACCAATCATATTTTCATCAGGGACTTCAACATTTTCAAATGTGATAGAATTAGTTGTGCTTCCTCTTATCCCAAGTTTTTTTTCCGGTTTACCAATTGTAATTCCTTCCGAGTTTGCTTCAACAGCAAATCCGGTTATCCCTTTGTCAGTTCTTGCAAAAACACTAAACAAATTTGCAATCCCTGCATTTGTTATCCATACTTTTGAACCATTTATAATCCATTTATCTTTTACTTTTTTCGCACTTGTTGTGAGACTGAATGAATCGGAACCCGCTTCTGGTTCTGTTAAAGCAAAGGAAGATATCATTTCACCTGAAGTTAGTTTTGGGAGATATTTTCTTTTAAATTTTCATTTCCTCCAACATAAATAGCATTTGTTCCTATTGACTGATGAGCACCAATAAAAGCGGCAGTGGATGCACAACCTCTTGCAATTTCTTCCATCATTACACAATAACCTACTTTTCCCATTCCACTTCCACCATATTCTTCTGGAAATGAAGTTCCCAAAAATCCGACTTCTGCTATTTTTTTCATTAATTCTTTTGGGATGAATTCTTGTTCATCAATTTGTTGAGCTAATGGTCTTATTTCAGCATTAGTAAATTCTTTAGCCAGTCCTCGCAATAACTTTTGATCTTCTGAAAAACTAAAATTCATTAAGATATTCCGGAAATGTGAAAAATGTAAAAGCAAATTAATCAAATAATTAGGCAATTACAGGACGAGAATATTTTGGAAAAAAGTGAACAATTAATAAAAAATTGATTTTTACTTAAATTATTGACTTTTCCTAGTTTAATAAGCATATTTGACAGTAATGCAGAACGAATTTCTATTAAAATCAAATAAGAATAACGAAATTCAAATAAGTGCATACGGAATTGAGAACATAAATGCAGCTCCGTGCATAATTTGTGTGCATGGATTTAAGGGATTTAAAGATTGGGGATTCTGGCCATTTGCTTCTCAATATCTTTCTGAAAATGGATTTTTTGTGCTTTCTTTTAATTTTTCACATAATGGTATTGGAACGAATCCGCTTGAATTTACTGAATTGGACAAATTTGCAATTAATTCATTTTCACTTGAAAAGGAAGAATTAGAGCAGGTTGCTGATTCATATTTAAATAAGTTTTTTGGTGGTAAATCAAATAAGGGAATTGGAATTGTTGGACATAGTCGGGGTGCTGCAGTAACAATGCTGGCTTCTCAAAAAATCAATTTTGATGCAATTGTTCTGTGGAGTTCGATTTCAAAAATTGACAGATATACTAAACATCAAAAAGATGAGTGGTTTGAAAAAGGATTTTTAGAGTTTCAGAATTCGCGGACAAAACAAATGATGCGACTTGATGTTTCATTTCTTAATGATATTGAAAGAAAAAAAAATAAATCCTTAAACCTTGAAGAGAGCATCAGGAATTATAAAAATCCGCTGTTGGTTATACACGGAGAACAGGATTTAACTGTCCCGGCTAAAGAGGCACAAAATATTTTAGATTGGTCAGGCTCGACACAAAAAGAAATTAATATAATTCCGAAAACAGGGCATACATTTGATGCTCAACATCCATTTCAAAATTCAAACCCGGTTTTGGATTTAGTTTTAGAAAAAACAAAAATATTTTTTAAGAAACATTTAAACTGAGGACTTTTATGAATCAACAAACGAAGGCAGTTAGCAAATTAAGTTATGTAATATCCACTGTTAAATCATCTGAACTATTCTGGATCATTTCATTTGCACTTCTAACTGCAATTGGTGCACAGCTTACTATTCCTGTTAAACCCGTTCCATTTACGTTGCAGGTAATGTTCGTTTTACTTGCCGGAGCTTTGTTAGGAGCTAAGAAGGGTGCTTACAGTCAATTATTATACCTTGCACTCGGGATTACCGGATTACCAGTATTTGCTCAAACCGGGGAAGGTGGTTTTGGATTTGCTCAATTGTTTGGTCCAACCGGTGGATATCTTTTAGCTTTTCCTGTAGCTGCTCTTGTTGTTGGTTTTTTAGTTAAAAAGTATTCCGGATATGTTGGCGTTGTTGTTTCAATGTTTGTGGGATATTTACTCGTCTTGTTATTTGGAACACTATTTCTGAATTCTTTTTATTTGCATGATTGGTCTACAGCAATAAGTGGTGGAGCAGGAATCTTTTCAATCTGGATGGTAGTAAAAGTATTTGCTGCTGCATCAATCTATTTTGGAATTAAAAGAAGTCAAAAGTAATTAATGACAATTAAGAACATAGTTTTCATCCTGGTCTTCGTTTCCGCAATCTCTTTTTTTATCTGGAGTTGTCGTAACTTGATAAAATATATGATGGTTGCAAAAAAGAAGGATGACCGTTTTGATGAAATAGGGATGAGAATTAAAAATGTTCTTAAGATCGCCTTTGGTCAATCAAAACTGCTAAGGGATCCTGCAGCTGGAATGACTCATTTCCTTATTTTCTGGGGGTTTATGCTCTTTCTCTTCGCAGTTATTGAAGCATTATTGCAAGGATTTTATTCAGGTTTCAGCTTATCATTTTTAGGTCCATTTTATTCAATAATTACAATAATTCAAGATATTTTTGGATTGTTAGTAATATTGGCAGTACTTAATGCACTCTTCAGAAGATTCGTAATAAAAATTCCAAGGCTTCAGGTTGACAAATCATCTTCAATGGATGCTGTTTTTATTTTATTACTAATAATGTTTGTAGTTGTATCGATGTTCGGGCAGAACATTGCTATGGTTGCAAAACATGAATTTATCCTGGGTGGATATGAAATCAGGCCAATTTCTGCTGGATTAAGTCCTGTGATTTTTTCTGGAAATACAAATGCTGCACAAATTACTTACGAAGTTTTCTGGTGGTCACATATAATCCTTGTTTTAGGATTTCTGAATTTTCTCCCTTATTCAAAACATCTTCATGTCCTTACTTCAATTCCTAATACATTTTTTGCAAATCTGGATCCAATTCGCAATACAATTAAAAAACTTGATCTTGAAGATGAAAGTGTTGAAACATTTGGTGCTTCAGATATTCAACATTTTAGCTGGAAGCAAATTCTTGATGGTTATTCCTGTACAGAATGTGGGCGATGTACATCTGTTTGTCCTGCAAACACCGTTGAAAAATCCCTTTCCCCAAGAGAAATAATTGTTAATGTTCGCAGACGAACTAAAGATGCTGCACCATTGTTAGCTTCGGGAATTTCTGAGGGAGAACAATTTGAAAAGACTCTTGTACACGATTATGTTAAAGATATTGAACTCTGGGAATGCACAACCTGTATGGCTTGTGTTCAGGAATGTCCAGTGATGATAGAACACGTTGACACAATTGTAGATATGCGTAGAAACCTCGTTTTAACTGAGTCCGAATTCCCATCAAATTTGAATAATGTATTTAAAAGCCTGGAAACAAATTATACTCCCTGGGCTTTTAATCAGGCAGACAGAGCCAACTGGGCAGAAGGAATGGACATAAAAACAATGTCTGAGGACCCAAATTGCGATATTTTGTTCTGGGTTGGCTGTGCCGGCTCATTTGATGACCGGTATAAAAAAGTGACGCAAGCTTTTGCGAAATTGATGCAAAAAGCTAATATTAACTTCAGAATTCTTGGAAATGAGGAAAAATGCAACGGTGACACTGCTAGAAGACTCGGAAATGAGTATTTAGCTCAAATGATGATGACTGAAAATGTTGAAACTTTGAATAATTATAATGTTAAAAAAATCGTAACTGCCTGTCCTCATTGTTTTCATTCATTAAAAAATGAATACAAACAATTTGGTGGTAATTTTGAAGTTTTCCACCATTCAGAGTTCATTGATAATTTGATTTCAGAAAATAAAATATCTATAAAATCCGGAAATCAAAATAAAGTTACATATCACGATTCTTGTTATTTAGGTAGATATAATAGTGTCTATGAATCGCCCAGGAATACAATAAGCAATATTGAAGGATTAGATTTAGTTGAAATGGAAAGAAATAAAAGCCGTGGATTCTGTTGTGGTGGAGGTGGAGGAAGAATGTTCCTCGAAGATGAAGAAGGTGGTAAAATAAACATAGAAAGAACAAAAGAAGCTTTAGGAACGAATGCTGATACAATTGCTTCTGCTTGCCCGTTTTGTATGACAATGATGACAGATGGTGTAAAACATTTTGAAAAATCTGAAACTGTAGCTGTAAAAGATATTGCGGAAATAGTACTGGAAAATTCTAATTAACAATCATTAACTAATTTAGGGAGGGACTGATGGAAAAATATCATCAACTCGTTCAATTCGTTCAAGGGCTGGAAACTGACTTTCAGAAATTCTATGAGAAAGGACAGGCAGCAGCCGGAACTCGCGTTAGAAAAGGTTTAAGCGAGTTAAGAAAGCTTGCTCAGGATGTTCGTAAAGACATTCAGGATGTAAAAGCATCCCGTAAAGCTGATAAAAGCTGATTTAGATTACTAATCATTTAGAATTAGAATTATTATGGCTGGATTAATTAAAATTGATCCAGCCACTTTTTTATATGAAAATATTACTAAATATAATTGTACTTCCTTCAATACTAATCCTTACCTTTTTTTTATTTAATTCAAATCCTAAAATCAGTGAGGAAAAAAGTGTACCTCAGGATTCAGTCACTTATGCCACAATTAAAATTGTCGGTGACCTGATGTGCCATTCAACTCAGTTTAATTACGCAAAAGTGAATGCAGATAGTTTTGATTTTACCGGAGTTTACAGAGAAGTTAAGAAATATTTATCGGATGCTGATTTAACAATTGGAAACCTGGAAACAGTTACCGCAGGGAAATTAAAAGGTTACAGCGGATATCCTTTTTTCAATGCGCCGGATGATTTTATTTATGCTATAAAAGATGCAGGTTTTGATTTGCTCGTTACAGCAAACAATCATGCAATCGACCAGGGAGAAAAAGGCGTCAAACGTACTATCGAACAAATCCTGAAAAATGATTTAAGTTATTCCGGAACAGCTTTGAGTGAAAGTGATAAGGATTCAATACGTATATTTAATTTAAATGGAATTAAGATTGCAATACTTGCTTATACAGAAAACACAAATGGAGTTCCTATTCCAAAAGGAAAAGATTATTTAGTTAATCTTATTAATAAGGATTCCATTTCAAATGATATTTCTGATGCTAGAGATGCAGGTGCAGAAATTGTTTTGACACAGTTTCATTATGGTGAAGAATACAAAAGAGAACCAAACACATATCAAAAAGAAACTGTAGAAAACACAATTCTATTGGGAGCAGATATTATTATTGGTAGTCATCCGCATTCAATTCAACCTTTAAAATATTTCAAAACTGTAAATGCTAAATTGGATACAGGTTTAATTGCATATTCAATGGGAAATTTTATTTCCAACCAAAGATGGAGATATTCTGATGCAGGTGTGATTCTTTCAATTACTCTAGCAAAAAATGTATTCACTGATTCAGTTTATATTTCTGACATACAGTATTTACCAACATGGGTATTTAAAGGAGAAATAAATGGAAAAAAAGAATATGTAATTTTTCCTGAAGACCCTGAAAAACCTGATTCAGCTTATATTTATTTAAATGAAAAAGATTTAAGAGATATGGAACAAGCCTTTGATGATACTAAAGAAATCATTACTAAATATACCAGCAAAGTAAAGCTAAGCGAACCAGTCCAAATGATTAAGAAAATGTCTCCAGACTCGCTTATAATTCAATAGAAATGACAAATTTATTAAAAAGATTTTTTGCACTTCAAATATTTATTTTACTATCCATTATAATAAGTTGTAGTAAAGAAAATTCTACAAATCCACCACCTGCTGAAAAAAGAAATTTTTATATGGGATTCACTCCATTTCCTTATGATATAAACGCTGGAGCGCAAAATTATGTTTATGATAAATTAGCAACAGATGCAGATATAATTGCTCATCATTTTGATGATGGTATTCCCTGGATTGAAGCATTAGCTGATACCGATTTTCATCCAAATATTCTGGCAGATTGGCAGTATCGTCTTTCAAGGACACCAGCCACTCATAAAAAATATATTGCTGTTACACCAATTAGCATTAACAGGAATGCACTCGCACCATATAAAGCTGAAGAAGGAAATCTTCCGTTGCCTGCACCGTGGGATACAATTTCATTTAATCATCCTTATGTAAAAGAAGCATTTCTTAATTATTGTAACCGTGTTATTAATTTTTTCAATCCTGATTATTTTGTAATTGGAATTGAAGTAAACCTGCTGATGAAACTTCGCCCGGATTTGTGGGAATCATATCTCGAACTTCATAAATATGTTTATCAGCAATTGAAAGTTTCATATCCAAATCTGCTGGTGTTTGTTTCATTTACTGGGATGGATCTGATTCAGGAATATTCTGATGCAGACCAAACAAAGCAACAGCAGGCACTTAATGATATAATGCCATACACAGATGTTTTTGGGATATCTGTTTATCCTTATATCAGTTCATTGTTGACAGATCCAGTACCACAAAACCTTTTTGACAGGATTTTTGCATACACTTCAAAACCAATTGCTATTTGTGAAACAGGTTATGAAGCAGATACAATTTCAATCAACGGAGGTTCAGTAATTATAGAAGGAACTCCGGAATTGCAGAACAATTATATCTCGTATCTATTAAATAAAGCACAGGAATATGATGTAGAATTTGTTATTAATTTTGTGCTCAGAGATTATGATGCATTATGGGTTGCAATTGGCAGCCCGGATGATTTTAGAATTCTTTGGAGAGATACTGGTCTAATCGATGAAAATGGTAATCCAAGAATCGCTCATCAGACATGGATGGAATGGCTAAATAAATGACCCACAAATCACATTATCCATTCTTGTTTATTTTTATATTTAATTATCATTTTGAATAATATAATTACGGTAAATTATTGAAAAGTAAGTCTGCACTATCCCTCATTTTTTTGACAGTTTTTATTGACCTTCTAGGATTTGGCATATTAATTCCAATTCTTCCTGCCTTTGCAGAAAAAATTCTGGGAGTCGATGAAACAGCAATTGGAATTGTAATAGCTGTTTACTCTTTGGTTCAATTTTTCTTTAATCCGATATTAGGAAAGATTTCAGATAAACATGGACGCAAACCTGTAATTGTTGTTTGCCTGTTAATCAATGCAATTGGTTATGTGATTTTTGCATTTACAAATTCATTTCTTCTTTTGATGATTTCAAGAATAGTTGCTGGGGTTGGCGGAAGCAGTATTGCAGTAGCCCAGGCTTATATAGCGGATGTTACGACAAAAGAAACCCGGTCTAAAGGTATGGGATTGATCGGGGCAGCTTTCGGATTGGGATTTGTGTTTGGTCCCCTCATTGGTGGATTTCTTTCCAAATCCGGATATATGGTAACTGGATTAGGATCAGCTTCATTTTCATTTATCGCATTTATAGTTACCCTAATATTACTTCCTGAATCAAATTTAAATCGTGATGCCGAAACAGTAATAGGTAGGAAACTGATTAACATTGATGGCATGAAACAGGCGTTCAGTAATACAAACCTGGCTATTCTGATTTCACTCTTTTTCATTCTCACATTTTCATTTGCAAATATATATGGAACATTTGCCCTTCTTGGTATTCAGGAGTATGGTTTTTCCGATCTGCAGAACGGCTATATGTTTGGAATAATTGGTTTAAGCTCAGCGGCAGTTCAGGGAGGATTAATCGGTCCAATAACTAAATTATTTGGAAAAAAGAAAATATTAATTATTGGATCATTTTTGATAATGGTAACTCTTGCAATCATACCTTACGCAGGAAATTTTCTATGGCTTGCAATTGATTCTGTTTTTCTTTCGCTGGGAACAGGAATGTTACAACCAACTGTACTCAGTCTAATATCAGAAGTTTCTTCAGATGCTGAACAAGGATTGGTTCTTGGCGTTAATCAATCGCTTTCAGCATTTGCCAGGGTGCTTGGCCCGCTTTGGGGAGGGTTTGCGTTTGAATTCCTTGGTTATCCATTCCCGTTTTTAACTGGAGCATTCTTTACTGCATTCATTGTTCTTGCAGCAATATTTTATATTCCTAAGAAGATAAAACTCAATTGAAATTAGGATATCTCTTCTCTCTATACTATCAATATTTAATCTTGTCTTTTATTATTATTTGGATGATATTGATTTTTACATAAAATATCTCAAGATTGTCATTATCTATTCGCCATTACATATTGAAAAATATTCATACTTGGAATGAGTGAAAAAAATCATTCCGCTGCTAAAAGGTTGTATGAGATTCTAACATCTTTATGTAAAATCTGTTTTGTACACTTCGAAGACTTTTGTAGAACAACAAAGAAAGAAATAAATCTTTGAATCAAACTGAAAAAAGTTTAAAAGAACTTTCCGATTATAAATTTGCCCTGGATCAATCAAGTATTGTTGCAATTACCGATCAAAAAGGAATTATTAAATATGTTAATGAAACATTCTGTAAAATATCCCAATATAGTGCTGAAGAATTAATTGGCCAGGATCACCGGCTAATCAATTCCGGTTACCATCCTAAAGAATTTATTCGTGACATTTGGGTTACAATTGCTAATGGTCAAATCTGGAGAGGTGAAATAAAGAACCGTGCTAAATATGGGTCATACTATTGGGTTGACACGACAATAGTTCCATTCCTGGATGAAAATAATAAACCATATCAGTATGTAGCAATTAGATTCGATATAACTGAAAGGAAGAAAATAGAAGAAGAATTTAAGTTGCTAAATGAACAACTTGAAAAAAGAGTTCAAAATCGTACTGAAGAATTGGAGGCTTTTTCTTATTCGGTATCTCATGATTTGCGTGCGCCTTTAAGAGCAGTAAACGGATATGCGAAAATGCTTGAAGAAGATTATTCAGATAAGCTGGATACAGAAGGTAATCGCCTGCTAGGGGTAATTAGGGATAATGCAAAAAAAATGGGAAATCTGATTGATGATCTTCTTGCTTTTTCCAGACTAGGAAGAAAACCGTTATTGATTTCCCGTGTAAATATGAATGATCTGGTTAAAAATATTTTATCTGATAAGAGTAAAATCACTGTTGATCACACCGAAATTAAATATGGTAAACTTCATGATATTAGCGCTGATAATTCACTCATTCAGCAGGTAATGACAAACCTGATTGCTAATGCAATAAAATATTCTGCGAAAGTTGAAAAACCAGTTATCGAAATTAATTCAGTTATTGAAAACAACCATTTTATTTTTTCTGTTAAAGACAATGGCGCAGGTTTCGATATGCAATATTATGATAAATTGTTTGGCGTTTTTCAAAGACTTCATACAGGATCTGAGTTTGAAGGTACTGGTGTTGGTCTTGCAATAGTAAAAAGGATAATTGATAAACATGGAGGAAAAGTTTGGGGTAAAGGAGAAGTTGGTAATGGAGCAACGTTTTATTTTAGTATTCCAAAGAATCACAAAAAAACTTAGAGGCAAATATGAATAGTGAAGAAGTAGAAATCCTGTTAATCGAAGATAACCCTAATGATGCTGAACTTACTATCCGTGCACTTAAAAAAAGTAATATTAAAAATAATTTAATTCATATTAATGATGGGGCACAGGCAATTGATTTTCTTTTCGGTACCGGTGCATATCAAGGAAGAAATTTAGACAACAAACCAAAAGTTATTTTTCTAGATCTGAAAATGCCAAAAGTTGATGGAATAGAAATATTAAGAAGAGTAAAATCAACTGAAAATACTAAGAACATTCCGGTTGTAGTACTAACCTCTTCAAAAGAAAATCCAGACATTGAAAAGTGTTATGCACTTGGCGCAAACAGCTATATTGTCAAACCAGTCGAATTTGAAAATTTTATAAAAGCAATATCTGAAATTGGACTTTACTGGATTGTATTAAATGAAAAACCAAATTAATAATTAGTTTAGTAATTATGGATCGTATCAAAATATTATACCTGGAGGATTTAGCTACTGACGTAGAACTTGCAAAAAGGGAATTAAACAAAAGTGGAGTCGATTATGAAATGAAAGTTGTCGATTCCAGGAATAGTTATATAGACGCACTTAAAGAATTCAAACCTGATATATTAGTCTCCGATCATAACCTGCCAACTATTAATTCACTTGAAGCTCTTAGGATTGCCAAAGAGAATGATTCGCTTATCCCTGTGATTTTAATTACTTCAACCATTCCTGAAGAATATGCAATTGAAATAATGAAAGAAGGTGCGAGTGATTATATTCTAAAAGACAGATTGCAGCGTTTACCATCGGCTATTAAGAATGCAGTTGAAAAATGTGTCGTCGAAAAAGAAAGACGCAAATATCTTGAAGAAGTGATTGCAAGCGAAGCTTTAATGCGTGAAATAGAATATCTTGCAAACGTTGGAAGTTGGGAGCATGATTATAAAACCGGAATTACAAAATGGTCTGATGAAATTTATAGAATCCTGGGGCATAAACCAGATGAAATTGAAGCGTCCCTGGAAACATATATAAAATTTATTCATCCGGAAGACAGGATATTTGTTGAGAACTCAATTAAAAATGCTTTTTTAAATCTGGATACACTTCAGTTAAATTGCCGGGTTATAGATTCTGATAATATAACTAAACATGTGTGGTCCGAATTTATTATTGATCGAGACGATGCCCGTAAACCAATTTCAATTACAGGATTCATTCAGGATGTTTCTGAACAAAAAAGAGCCGAAGAATCTATTAAAGAAAATGAACTTCGTTTTCGGGAATTTTTTGAAAATGCACCGGAAGCAATTTTAGTTTTTAATGTCGACACGGGATTAATAAGTGATTACAACAATAATGCAATCAAACTTCTTAAATATCCGGGTAAAGAGTTAATCACAAAAAAACCTGAAGAAATTAGTGCTGATATTCAACCGGATGGAATAACTTCTTCTGAAAAAGCATCGGATTTTATTGCAAAAACTGTAGCGGGCGAAAAATCATTTTTTGAATGGGTATGTCGTGATTCAAAAGGCAATGACATTTTTTGTGAAGTAAGGTTAGTAAAAATTATTAATTCAAAACAAAATCTCTTAAGAGCAAGTCTTATTGATATTTCGGAAAGAAAGATTGCTGAACGCGAGCGAGACAAAATTACATCTGAACTTATTCAGCAGAACAAAGATTTAGAACAGTTCGCTTATATAATATCACATAATCTTCGAAGCCCTGTGGCTAATCTAATCGGGCTTTCTTCAGCATTGCAAGAAATGAATGGAAGTAGCGAATCGGGTGAACTGATTGAACAGATTTCAACTTCGGTAGGAAAACTGGATGAAGTAATACATGATCTCAATAATATTCTGGAGATAAAAAAAGAGATAAATGAAAATAAAGTTGTTGTAGATTTTTCAGAATTACTTGATGATGTCAAAATAAGCCTGAGTAAATCGATAGTAAATAATGACGTCAAAATTTATGTAGATTTTACGGATGTAACTAAATTATTAACAGTAAAAAGTTATTTATACAGTATTTTTTATAATTTAATTTCAAACAGCATTAAATTCAGGCAACAAAACATTGCTCTTGAAATTCAAATTAAAAGTTTTGTGGAAGAAGGCAAATCAGGACTAATTTTTAAGGATAATGGTATGGGTATTGATCTTCAAAAGAGAGGAGAACAGGTATTTGGCTTATATAAACGATTTCATAATCATGTTGAAGGAAAAGGAATGGGACTATTCTTAGTGAAAACTCAGGTTGAAAGTCTTGGTGGTAAAATCAGTGTTTCAAGTGAGGTAAATAAAGGTACTGAATTTAGGATAGAGTTCACTCTCTAAGTTTTCTAATTAATATTTATAAGTTATATGATACAGAGCCCTTACTTCATCATCATCGATGATGACTATACAAATAATCTTTTATGTAATAAAATTATTAAACTTGTTCTTGAGGATGCAAGTGTAAGAACATTTCTTTTCCCGGAAGAAGGACTTGAATTTCTTAAATCAAAATCTGAAATAATAGAAGGTCCTTCTGCTGTCCTATTTCTTGATATTAATATGCCAACTATGAGTGGTTGGGAGTTTCTTGAGCGTTTTGAAAAATTTGATGCTGAAGTAAAACAGAAAATAAAAGTATTTATTCTCTCCTCATCCGTTGATTCCCGCGATAAAAGAAAAGCACTTACCTATGACATTGTTTCTGATTATATAGTTAAACCGCTAACAAAAGATAGAGTCCGAACAATATATTCTGAACTATTCGCTGCATAATGTAGCTTACTTCGTTCATTCCTGCTGAGAAAATTACTTATATCTTTTGGATCACATTTCATCCGTAGAATTAGATGAATACTAATTCAAAGTAAGATTCCAAATCTTATTATTTGCTAAACCACAACTGAACAATTAATTATCTCTTGATAATAATTCTGCTTTTAATAATTTTAACAAATAAAATTTTAATTAGGGGTAAATATGAAGTTCTACTTACTTTTTACATTCGTTATTTTAAGTAACACTTCTTTTTCACAAATATCTGTCATTGCTTCTGGTGGTATTGACCCGAATGAAATATCACTTTACGGAAATTCGGGAATTGATGGATCGAATGCATATTGGGATAAAGGTGTTACATTCGGACTGAATGGTGAGTACTCCGTTTCAAATAAAATTATTTTAACCGCAGTTATTCAATATTCTCATTATACTTTTAGGGACTACGCAGATAACAGCTTAAGAATACCTGAAATTTCTTTCATTTCTGCCGAAGGGAAGGATTCTAAATTGTGGAGATCTTCCATCGAAGCAAAATATTTTTTCTCACCACAAAGCCGGTTTAAGTTTTATCTGTTAACAGGAGTTGGTGTGCTTGTCCAGGATTTGGGTACAATAACAACCCGGTATTCAAATCTTAATCAAATTGGGGAAAATATCTATTTTATTAATTCTGAAGTTCAAAACTACTTTGTCCACTCGCTCGGAGCAGGAATCAGGACAGATTTAATACCTGATTTATTTATAGATGCTTCAGCTAACTATTACACAAATTACTTTGAAAGATTTCAGATATTTGTTGGGCTGAGTTTAGGGTATAGGATTATTTAATTTGGAATTGAATTTTAAATATTTGGTTGTCGGAATAAATAAGAATTAGGATATTTGTAGTAGGATTTAATTATTACTTAAGATGGGGAATGTCATGAAAATGCTTATCATCATCCTTTCTATTTTACTACCCGAAATTGTTAATGCGCAAATACTAAATGATTATGGGATAAAAGTTGGAGGCACACTAAATCACCAAAACTGGAATTACTCAATTGACTATGCTAACTTTGATCCAGATGACGCTTTGGGATTAAATATCGGGGTTTTCGGGGAATTTTTAGAAGTAAGTAATTTTGAGCTTGTAGGTGAAATAAATTATATCCAGAGGAATGTCGAAAAAGAAGTCCCGGTAACTACTGTCCAGAATCCGGATGGAGATGGAACTACAATAACCTGGTCATTAAAAATTAATTACCTTAACTTTTCTGCTTTGGCAAAAGCTAAAATAGATTTTGGTGTAATAACACCGTATTTCATCGGCGGACCTGCAATTGATTACGAAATCAATAAGTCCATAAATGATAAAGCAAGCTTTTATGATGATTTTAAAAAGGATCAATTCAGCATAAGATTTGGTGCTGGCTCCGAAATTCATCTGGAATCAATAAATCTGCTTGTTGAATTTATTTACACGCAAAACTTAACTTCTCTTTATAAAAATGAAAATGTGGAAGTAACTACCCATTGCTTTGATTTCAGATTAGGAATTATGCTTTGATAATCCCTCGATAAAATTAAGATATACTCACTCGATCTGGTTCGATGCTGGACTAAGAAAACTGGGTGATTACTCGCAGGATTTTTTTACTTCAGAAATTGAGGCCGGGATAGGTTATGTTTTTTAACAAACATTGAAGTTCTTTTTTCTTGAATTCATCAGGAATATTGAAGGTAATTAATAATGCTTAATGAAGAAGGATTTCTTAGTTCTGAATTAAAAAATGTTGAGAGTAAATTTGCAGATGAATTTTCAGTATTGTTCAAATTTGTTAAAGATGTCAATAAATATTTTCAGTCGATCTCATTTGAGATAAAAATTAAAGGAGATAAAATTTATCATTGGTGTTTAGCTGCATTATATCTGAGATCCTTAAGTACCTTTCAATCAATTTTTCTTCTCTGTTCAAAAGGTATTTCAGGCGAGGCTAAAGTATTGTTAAGAAGTTTTATTGAGATAGAATATATAATTATAGCTATTAGTAAAAACTTTGATTTTGCAAATGAATATTTAGCTCAAGAAGTAATCGAAAACGAGAAAATTCTTAAAAAATCATTTAATTGGAAAGAAAATTTTCCAAATTCTATTTCAATTAATGAAATTGAAGAGAAACTTAATGAGGTAATTCAAGTTAAAGATTCAAACAAATGTAAAAAATTATCAATAAGAGATTATGCGGAAAAGGCTGATATGCTAATGGACTATGACATGTATTATTCAATATTATGTTTAACCTCTCACGCGAATATCTATGAGATAAAAAAACATTTTATTCTCGATACTAATGGAGCGCTTTCTTCTTTTAATTGGGGTCCTAATAAAAACAATATTCCAAGTATCTTAATTTCATCCTTAGATAGAATGTTTAGAATTGTTGAAAATATAAAAAACTCATTTGATTTATCATTGGATAAGAAGTTTTCAGATATGTACAGTGAGCTTAAAATCCTCAGCAAAAAGTATATTTCAATTTGAAGAGGTATATATACTTAACTGAGTCCCATTTTCTCTATTTTGCCATAATCCCTATCTTTGCATAACTAAAATGTAATGTTTTATAAATGCTCAAAATCGGTAAAACAGAACTAAATAAAGCTATACTCCTTGCACCAATGGAGGATGTTACAGATATTTCATTCAGACTCATTTGCAGGGAGCTTGGTGCGGATATAGTTTATACTGAATTTGTTAACTCAGATGGGCTAGTACGTGCAAATGAAAAGACACATAAAAAACTTGAGATAGTAGAAGAAGAAAGACCAGTTGGAATACAGATTTACGGAGGAAATATTGAATCGATGGTTGGTGCAGCAAAAATTGCTGAAGCTGAAAATCCTGATTTGATAGATATAAATGCGGGCTGCTGGGTTAAAAATGTTGTTGGACTTGGTGCCGGTTCAGCTTTGCTTAAGGATCCTGTTTATATGCAAGAGCTTGTAAGTTCAGTTGTAAAAGCAACATCACTTCCTGTAACTGTAAAAACCCGTCTTGGCTGGGACCACGATAGCATCAAGATACTTGAAGTTGCAAAAAGAATGGAAGATGCCGGTGCGGTTGCAATCACAATTCACTGCAGAACCAGGAAAGACGGTCACAAAGGCGATGCTGACTGGAGCTGGATTCCAAGAATAAAAGAAGTTGTTGATATTCCTGTAATCCTGAACGGCAACGTACTAACAGCTTATGATGTTAAACGTGCTTTTAATGAAACAAATGCTGATGCTGTAATGATAGCCAGGGGAGCAATCGGTAATCCGTGGATATTTGAAGAAGCAAAAGAATTATTGAATACTGGTTCAATAAAAACCGTAATTGATGAAGCCAAAAAAATTAAAACCTGCCTAAGACATCTTCAGTTTGCGATAAGAATTAAAGGTGAGCGGAGAGCAGTAATTGAGCATAGGAAATTTTATACCGGCTATCTGAAAGGTATGTATAATGCTTCAAGTGTTAGAAATGATTTGATGAAATATGTTGGATATCCGGACGTTGAAGATGTACTTCTAAATTATCTTAATTCGTTAAAACAATCTGTTGAAATTGTTTGAATACGGAAGCAGGAAATCCAGCCCGAAAGTTTGCACAATTTATTTCAATTCTTTTTGTCCCACCATCTTTCACCATAATTGTATTTACAATATTTGCACTTACTCTTGAAACTGAAACTTTAAAAATAATTGTAACAATTCTCACAGCATTTATTTTTGGTTTTATTTCACCGATAACTCTTTTTTTTATTCTTCGCAAAAAAGGAAAGCTTAAGGACATAGACGCTTCTATAAAGGAAGAAAGAACTTTACCATTTCTTATTGCAATTATTTTTTATTCTGTAGGGCTTGCAGTACTGATAATTATTCAGGTAAATATTATTTCAATCGCTTTCTGGTTTTGTTATATTTCCAATACGTTATTGACAATATTGATCAACTGGTACTGGAAAATAAGTGCTCATTCAATGGGTGCGGCAGGAGCGTTAGCAGCGGTTTTTTATGTGTTCGGATTACCGCTATTATTGGCAATATCATTAATTGTGTTACTTGGCTGGGCAAGAATTTATCTTAAAATGCATACACTTAGCCAGGTTATTGCGGGTATAATACTTGCTTTTATTTCAGTGTATTTACAAATAATGTTGATAGTTAATTTATTCGGAAAATAACAGGGACAATTTGTGGAAATGATAAAGTTTATAGTTCAAAATCATACCGGCATTCTCTACCTTGACAGGCCAGAAAAAAGAAATGCACTTCATCCTGAAATGGTTAAGCAGATTAAAGAAAAACTAAAGGAAATTGAGAAAGATGATGATGTTAAAGTTCTGATTATAACCGGGGAAGGTAATGCATTCTGTGCAGGTGCCGATCTTGAATATCTAAATGAACTCAGGAATTATTCGTCAATTGACAATGAAAAAGATTCACGCGAATTGGCAGAAATGTTTTTGATGATTTATAATTTTCAAAAACCTGTGATAGCTGCAGTGCAGGGAGCAGCTATTGCCGGTGGTTGTGGATTAGCATCAGTATGTGATTTTATCGTGGCACATCCTGAAGATTCAAGATTTGGTTATACTGAAGTTAAAATAGGATTTATCCCGGCTATGGTTTCAATCTTCCTGATTCACAAAATTGGAGAGGGAAATGCTAACCATTTGCTACTGACCGGAGCCATTATTAATGGCAAACGAGCTTATGAGATTAATCTTGTTAATTATCTGTCATATAACGTATTAGAGACAGCTCTTGAGATTTCTTATCAGCTTGCTTCCTATTCTTCTAATAGTCTAATTGCAACGAAAAAAATGATTAAGACAATTTCAAATATGCCAGTTGAAAAAGCAGTAGAATATTGTCTTGAGCTTAATACAATCAGTAGATCAACAAAGGATTTTAAAGAAGGATTAAGTAATTTTCTCAATAAATCAGGTAAGTAATTATGTCATTTGATTTGCGTGATCACATCCGGAGCATAAAGGATTTTCCAAAACAGGGAATAATGTTTAGGGATATAACTACTTTACTTAAAAATCCTGAAGCTATGAATTATACATTAGACAAGCTCCTGGATTTTTCTGCTGGAAAAAATATAACAAAAGTAGTTGGAGTTGAGTCAAGAGGTTTTATTTTTGGTTCTTTACTGGCAAACAGGCTGGACGCCGGATTTGTGCCTGCCAGAAAGCCGGGGAAGCTGCCTGCGGAAACTGAATCTGCAACTTATGAACTGGAATATGGAACAGATAAAATTGAAATTCACAAAGATGCTATCACCTCGAGCGACAGAGTACTTTTACACGATGATTTGCTTGCAACTGGTGGGACAGCTGAAGCTGCGTGTAAGGTTATTGAAAAACTGGGTGGAAAGATTGTACTTGTTTCCTTCATCATCGAACTTACTTTTCTTAACGGAAGAAGAAAACTGGATGCTTATGACATCCATTCAATCGTAAAATATGATAATGAAGAATAGACGGGGGATATATTATTGCGTGAAGTTACATTTTTAAAAAAGAATGCTGAGAAGTGGAAAGCAATTGAGCAATTCATTTCCACAAAAAAACATAATGATCCTGACCTGCTGGCTGATCAGTTTGTTGAACTGACAGACGATCTTTCCTACTCGCGAACTTTTTATCCAAAAAGTAAAACAACCCAATATCTAAATTCACTTACTGCCAAAGTTCATCAATCAATTTATAAAAATAAAAGAGAAAATAAAAGCAGGATAATCAACTTCTGGAAAATTGAGGCACCACTGCTATTTTATAAACACAGGAAAGAATTAATAATTTCAATCTCTATTTTTTTTATTGCAGTATTAATAGGGATTGTTTCATCAGCAGGCGACACCGGTTTTGTAAGATTGATACTTGGTGACAGCTATGTTAATATGACACTTGATAATATTGATAAAGGAGACCCGATGGCAGTTTATAAACAGATGAACGGAATCGATATGTTTCTCGGGATTACATTTAACAATATCCGTGTATCTTTTATTGCATTTACATTCGGATTACTTCTTTCTTTTGGAAGCGCTGTAATACTTTTGCGTAACGGAATCATGCTTGGATCTTTTCAATATTTCTTTTACCAGCAGGGACTACTTTTCCAATCAATGCTTGTAATCTGGATTCACGGGACTCTGGAAATATCTGCTATAATAATTTCAGGTGCTGCAGGAATGGTTATGGGAAACAGTATTCTTTTTCCGGGAACATATTCAAGGAGAGAATCATTTATGATTGGAGCAAAAGAAGGAGTTAAAATTCTTGTCAGTCTAATTCCGATTTTTATAACTGCTGGGTTTCTTGAATCATTTGTAACGCGGTTCACAGGAATGCCCGTTTATTTAAGTCTTTTCATAATACTTAGCTCATTAAGTTTTATTATCTGGTATTTTTGGATTTACCCTCAAACAATAGTCAATAACAAAACCGGGGAGGAAAAAAATGAAGAAAATTGAATTCAGAAAAGTCCGTGATTTCTCCGGTATCTTAAATGCTACTTTTGAATTCATACGGAGGAATTTTAAAATTATTTTAAAGTCTACTGTATTTATTGTCGGACCTTTCATTCTGATTGCAGGTGTTTTTGGCGGACTTTATCAATCAACCTTATTTTCAATGAGAACGGAAATGAATGCAACTTCATTTATTATTCCTTTCGTTCTCTATTATATTTCTCTTGTACTCGCAGTAATGGTTCTCGTTATTGTCAATTATTCTATTGTTGACGAATATATTAATTCGGATTTACAAACAATTGAAATTGAAAATGTCTGGCAAAGTGTAAAACGAAATTTTGGCAAAATCGTTCTTACAGGAATCGGTTTTGTTTTTATTGTAATAATAGCAACTATATTCCTGATCATCCCGGGAATTTATTTTGGAATAACTCTTTGTACTATCTTTATGATAAGAATATTTGAGAAAAAAGGATTTTTTGATTCAATAAGTCGTTGTATGTACATAATCAAAAATAATTGGTGGTTTACATTTGGGTTGGTGATTGTGCTGGGATTAATTCAGGGTTTTCTTGGTTTTATTTTTTATGTACCAACATATATTGCAATGATTTTTACTGCTTTATCAGGTATTGGTTATCAGCAATCCGGCAATGGCAGTTCATCAAGCGTACTTTTTATTATCACTTCAATAATTTCATCTTTTGGTTTGATTTTTTATTCAATTTCAGTTGTCGGTATTGCATTGCAGTATTTCAATCTAGTTGAAAGAAAAGAGGCTACAGGTTTAATGGCAAAAATAAATACGATACAGGAGTGATTCTTGTTTTATAAAGTAATTCTACTTTTTGTTTTTCTTCTCTCTAATACAGCATTTATCTTCTCTCAATCGGCTGAAGCCGGTTCTCCAATTCGATTTTGGGATTTGGATACTTCTGACACAAATAGTTTTAGTGAATCAGAGTTGAATGCACCGATCGAAGCTGATAAGCCATATGAACTCAGGAAACCATCTAATGAAAAAATAAAGAAATACCTTGAAGATAAAGATCTAAATTATTTTCAGGATCCTGAGATTGATAAAAACTGGATTGAGAGAATTTATGATTGGATAAACCGGCAAATCCGGTATATAATGCAATCAGAAACCTATTCTACAGCAGTGGATTACCTGATTTACATTATCATGATAGCCGCATTGATTATTATCATTGTTGGATTACTAAAATCCGATATCCGGGGATTTTTATACGGTACATCCGAAAAGAAATTAACCCGGATTTCTGAAAAAACCGAAGATATAAATAAAATTGATTTTAACGATTTGATATCGCGGGCTCTTCAAAAAAATGATTACAAACTTGCTGTTCGGTATAATTATTTAAGAATTTTACTCTCACTCTCTAATATTGGGGCCCTTGATTTACGAGAGTTTAAAACCAGCAGTCAGCTTGTCTCAGAGTTGAAGAGTAAAGAAAAATTTCTTGAATCATTTAAATACCTGACCAGGATATTTGAAAATATCTGGTATGGAGATCATAAAATTGAATCTGAATTCTACTCAAAAATCTCAGATGAATTTAACAGGTTTGATATTTTAATCAGGGGGAATGGATGAGGAAGAATATTAAGTTTCTGATTCCATTATTTGTAACTCTCTTTTTGCTTATTATTTTAAAATCGATTCAACCCGAAGCAATTAACTGGGAAGAAAGTTATACTTCAAAAGACAAAATACCTTTTGGATGTTATGTGATACATGATTTGCTTGGAGAAATATTTCCCGGTAGCGGAGTAAATATCAAAACCGCTGATTTACCAGTTTATAATACTCTGAAAAATAAAATTCGAATTAATACAAACTACATATTCATCAACAATCTCTTTAATCCTGACAGACTCGATACTGAGATGCTTCTAAACTTTGCTAATGCAGGAAATAACGTTTTTATTTGCGCTTCGTGGTTTGGAGAGAATTTCCAGGATTCACTTGGGTTTCATGTATATTATAGTTTCTTCGAAGAAGAGGATTCAAGTGTTATTAATTTTACGGACGAAGCGATAAAAAATGGGTCCGGGTATAAGTTTAAAGAAGGATATTCAGGATCATATTTTGTTGATTATGACACTTTAAAAGCAACTGTGCTTGCAATTGATTCAAGTGGGAACAATGTTTTTTTCAGAATGAAATATGGAAAAGGCAACATTTATCTATCGGCAATTCCGGCAGCCTTTTCAAATTATTATATTTTAAAAAATGAAACTAATGAATTCGCATTCAAATCACTTTCTTATCTTACTGTTCAGGATGTTATTTGGGATGAATATTATAAAGCGGGAAATAAATATAACTCGACTCCATTAAGGTTTATTATTTCACAATCCGCATTAGCCTGGGCTTATTATTTAATCCTGGTCGGAATTATTCTTTTCATTATATTTTATGGAAGAAGGCGACAGCGACGAATTCCAATTATTAAGCCTTATGAAAACACAACACTTGAATTCGTTTCGATTGTAGGCAATTTATATTACCAACAAAATAATCATAGCATAATAGCAAAGAAAAATAGTCTTTTCTTTTTTGATTATTTGAGAAACAAATATTTTTTGCAAACCAATGAATTGAATAATCAGGGAATTAAAGTGCTCTCCGAAAAAACTAATTATCCATTTGGGAAATTAAAATCCCTAATACAAAGCTTAAAAGGAACATTCAGCCGGAATAATATCACGGATTCCGAATTGATATTTTTAAATAACAGGATAGAAGACTTTTACAAAAAAACAGGTAAGTATGGAAGAAAATATATTTAACAACAGGATTGATCTTTCGGAAGTTCAGAATTCGATAGATCAGGTTAAAGCAGAATTAAAGAAAATAATTGTAGGTCAAGAAGCAGTAATAAATCAACTTTTAACGGCATTACTTGCAGATGGACACGTTTTAATAGAAGGTGTACCGGGAATTGCTAAAACCCTTATTGCAAAAGTTATTTCAAAAACCGTCTCTTGTGGTTTTTCAAGAATTCAATTCACACCTGATCTGATGCCATCTGATATTCTTGGCACTTCTGTTTTCAATGTCAAACAAAGTGAATTTGAATTCAACCGTGGTCCTATTTTTTCTAATATCATTTTGATTGACGAAATAAACCGTTCACCTGCAAAAACACAAGCAGCTTTATTTGAAGTAATGGAAGAAAGGCAGGTAACAATCGACGGAACAACTTATAAAATGGATGAACCGTTTTTTGTATTAGCAACTCAAAATCCTGTTGAACATGAAGGAACATACAGGTTGCCGGAAGCTCAGCTCGACAGGTTTCTTTTTAAAGTAAGTATAGATTACCCAAGCCAGGAAGACGAAGTAAAAATATTACTCGATTTGCATGGAAGAAAAAATGTCAATGATCTTTCCGTGATTAAGCCAGTGTTAACTAAAGAAACTTTACAGAAAGTCCGCAACTCTGTAAGCACAGTCCACATCGAAGAAAAAGTTGCTGAGTACATTTCTAAAATTGTACAGCAGACAAGAAAAAACAGCGATCTATATTTAGGTGCTTCACCAAGAGCTTCAATTGCAATAATGACAGGATCAAAAGCTCTTGCCGCAATGACCGGTCGGGATTTTGTTTTACCTGATGATGTGAGACAAATATCCTATCCCGTACTCAGGCACAGGATATTACTTACACCAGAAAAAGAAATGGAAGGAAGTACGCCGGATGAAATCATTAAAAGAATAGTTGATACTGTCGAGGTTCCGAAATAGTGAAAACTATTAAATCTCTTTTTTTAGGAGTAAGATTTTTTTATCTGTTTGCTGCAGTTATTCTTTTATTTGTAATAGGATATTTTTATCCACTTTTTTATGTATTTGCTCAGGTGGCTTTTGCAGCATTGATGTTTGCTACTTTGAGTGATATTACGATATTATATTTAAATAAAAATGGATTCTTTGCATACCGTGAAACTCCACTTCGGCTTTCAAACGGAGATGAGAATGAAATAAAGATTTTTTTAACAAATCTTTATTCCTTTAAAGTATATTCAACATTAATTGATGAAATACCTTTCCAGTTTCAAATCAGGAAATTCAGGATAGAGGCAAATCTTGAACCCGGCGTAACAAAACATCTTTTATACAATTTACGACCTGTAACCAGGGGAGAATATAACTTTGGTGAAATAAATGTATTTGTATCTTCAACCATGCAACTTGTTCGTAAGAGATTTCAATTTGAAGGTAAAAAGACAATTCCGGTTTATCCATCTTATTTACAGATGCGTAAATATGAATTATTTGCAATCTCTGACAGGCTCACAGAGATTGGTGTAAAAAAGATCAGGAGAATAGGTCACTCACAAGAATTTGAACAGATACAGGATTATGTAAGAGGGGATGACTACCGGACTATTAACTGGAAAGCAACAGCCCGTAAAACTAAATTAATGGTAAATCATTATGAGGATGAAAGATCACAGCATGTTTATTCCCTGATTGATATTGGCAGAGTGATGAAAATGCCATTCAATAAAATGTCATTGCTGGATTACGCGATAAATGCATCACTTGTAATTTCAAATGTTGCTTTAAGAAAAAGTGATAAAGCTGGAATAATTACATTCTCAAATAAAGTAGACAGGATTTTACCTGCAGACAGACAATCTTTACAAATGCAAAAGATTTTAGATCTTCTTTATTCTCAAAATACTGATTTTCTTGAAACAGATTTTGAGAGACTTGCTGCTTCTGTTTTAAGAAAGGTAACACAAAGAAGTTTGTTCCTCATTTTCACAAATTTTGAAACTTTGAATTCATTGAAAAGACAACTGCCATACATTAAAAGATTATCAGGTTCGCATCTTGTCGTTGTAATATTTTTTCAGAATACTGAATTATTAGAATTTATTGATAAACCTTCAGCAACAATTGAGGAGATTTATAATAAAACAATAGCGGAAAAATTTTCTTTTGAAAAAAGACAAATTGTTAAAGAGTTAGAAAGATTTAATATTCATTCGATTCTTACAAGTCCTCAAAATCTTACAATTGAAACACTTAATAAGTATCTCGAGTTAAAGGCACGGGGTTTGATTTAATTTTTATTATGCAGAACATCGAAATACAAACAACCCAGAATGTTAATATAGAATACACAGTCGCAAGTTTAGGCGACAGGGTAATTGGGGCAATCATTGATAACCTGATTGTTATTGGATACTTTATTGCGACAATCTTCCTGGTTATCCTTTTAAGAAATCAGTTATTTATAACTGACTATAGCTGGGCAATTTTCATAATTCTTTACTTACCTGCATTCTTTTATAATTTTTTATGTGAAACTTTTCTTAACGGTCAAACTTTCGGAAAAAAGATTATCAAAACAAAGGTTGTAAAACTTGATGGCACCCAGGCAAGTGTGGGGAGCTACTTTTTACGATGGTTGATCAGCCCTATTGATATTTATTTCACTTATGGTTCGGTAGGATTAATAACAATATTAATCAATGGAAAAGGGCAGAGACTTGGTGATCTTGCAGCGAATACTACTGTAATAAAATTAAAATCGGAAGTAAAGCTTGAAGACACAATTCTGAGAGCAACTCCAACTAATTATGAAATTAGGTTTCCACAGGTTAACCAGCTCAATGATTCGGATATTTCAATTGTCAAAGAAGTGCTTGATCTTAATTTCAAAAATCCTGATGCGCAGGTTTATGATAAAATTATAACCAAAGCAAAGAAAACAATAGAAAAAAAACTTGGAGTAAATACAGATATGCATCCGCTTGCATTTCTTAGACACAGTATTAAAGGATTATAATTATTTGAACGGGGAGTGAAATTATTTAAAACTAATTGGAGCAATGATAACAACAAACTCACCTTTGACTATTTTTTGTTCAAGATTTTCAAGTAATTCTTTTGGATACCCTCTCCAGGTTTCTTCAAACTTTTTTGTGAGTTCACGACAGACAACGATAAATCTTTCCGGCATATATTCATTTAATTCACTTAATAGTTTTTCAATACGAAAAGGTGATTCATAAATAATTATTGTCCTTTTTTCTTCAGAAAGTTCTTTTAACTTTTTCTGTCTTCCTTTTTTCTGTGGAAGAAATCCTTCGAATACAAATGAATCAGTCGGTAATCCGCTGATTGTTAAAGCAGCTAAAAGAGCTGAAGCTCCCGGAACTGGAATAACATCAATCGATTCTTTGATAGCCTGTGAAATTAATCGAACTCCAGGATCTGAAATAAGTGGTGTACCTGCATCAGAAACAATTGCACAGCTTTCACCTTTCTTCAATCTTTCAATTACAAATTGGATTTTTTTCCCTTCACTTACTGCATTGAATGAAATAAGCTCTTTAGAAATTTGGTATTGTTTAAGTAGAATAGATGTAACCCGCGTATCTTCACAAAGAATGAATTTCACATCATTAAGGGTTTCTACAGCTCGAAATGAAAGATCTCTAAGATTTCCAATTGGTGTGCTTACAACAAATAGTTTGCCATTCATAGTCTAAAAATACTTTAAAATGAGAATGGCTCCAATTTACCAACCGTTAGGCAGGATTTGGAGCCATCTTTTGCAAGTAGTGTTATCCTTATGTTTATTTTGACGACATAATAGTAAGAACTTTTTCAATAACCTGCAAGCCGTCTTCTAATTCACTTTCTGTAATATTCAGCATTGGTCGGAACCGAATTGATTTAGTTCCGCAACCAAGTATTAGCAATTTTTCTTTTTCTGCTATTGTTCTGAATTCATTTCTGATTTTTTCATCAGGTAAATCAAAAGAGCAGAGCAAACCACGTCCTCTCGCATTTGAAACTAGTTCCGGAAATTTATTCTGAATTTCGTATAACCTGTTAAGAAGATATTTTCCTTTGTGATTTGCATTTTCAACGAGGTTTTCTTCTTCTATTATCTCCATAATTTTTGTTGATCTAACCATATCAACAAGATTTGCACCCCATGTAGAATTTATTCTACTGGAAGTATGAAAACAATTTTCCTTAACATCATCAATCCTATCAGAAACCATTATCCCGCATACCTGAGCTTTCTTACCAAAAGCGACTATATCCGGTTTAACATAATATTCGTGTGCCCAGAATTTTCCTGTTAATCCAAATCCTGTCTGTACTTCATCAAACATTAAGAGGATATCATTATCATTTGTAATGTTTCTTAGTTCTTCAAAAAATTCTTTTCTGAAAAAATTATCTCCGCCTTCACATTGTATTGGCTCTAAGATTAAAACTGCAATATCATCTGGATTATTTTTTATTGCTTCTTTTATTTCTGCAATTGCACGCTGTTCCAACTTAATAACTTCATCCAGATGATTTTCAAGAGGGAAAGTAATTTTAGGGTTTGTTACTCTTGGCCATTCAAACTTCGGGAAATATTTTACTTTAACCGGATCAGTATTTGTTAAAGATAATGTGTATCCGCTTCTTCCGTGAAATGCTTCTTTGAAGTGAAGAACTTTGTGGCCTATTTCTTCTTTAATGCCTTTTGCAAAATTTTTCTGAACTTTCCAATCAAAAGCTACTTTAAGACCGTTTTCAACTGCTAAAGAACCACCGGAAATAAAGAACAAATATTTAAAATAATCGGGTTTTGCAATTCGTGCAAAAGTATCTACAAAATCGGCCATAGAAGTTGTGTATATGTCTGAATTAGAAGGCTTATTAACTGCTGCATCTGCAAATAAATTTCTTGTTTCTTCAGATATTAATTTTGGATGATTAAATCCTAATGGTGAAGAAGCAAAGAAGGTAAAAAAATCTATATATGATTGACCTGTTATTTCGTCAACAAGTTTATTTCGGTAACTATTTTTAAGATCGAGTACAAATTTAAAACCGTCCGCAAGCATATGTTTGCTAATGATTTCATGCACTCTTTCGGCTGAATTTAATGTATCTGTAAACATAAGAACACCTATATAAATTGAGTAAGGTTAATTTATAAATCAAGAATTATGCTAATAAAAGAGAATCAATAAGAGGTGGATAAGGATTAAAAAACGTTTTCGAAAGCAGAAACGAAATAGCTTCTATGTTCCGTACTGGAAGAGTGATTGTTGATATGTAAATTGTACCAGTTCATAATTTATAATTATAATAATACTAATTTAATACAATTACTTCCATCAAATCAATATTTGTTTTTACGATTTATAATCGAGAATATATTGTAAACCTCTGAGATTAAATGTAATCTCAAAATAAGTGCATAGTTTTCGATTGACATTTTAATTTTAATTAGTTACACTTACTGTAACAGATTAAAAAATTATGTCAGCTTCACTAAAATTATCCACAGCTGTAAAAGCATTATCCTATTTAGCAGAAAGTTATCCTGAACCAAAAAACAGTTCTGATATTTCTAAAAACATTAATGTAAATGCATCTAAACTGCGAAAGATTTTATCTTATCTTGTTAAATGTGGTATTATTAAAAGTTCCCAGGGAACATTAGGCGGATTTTCACTAGTTAAAAACTCAAATGAAATAGATCTTCAGGAGATCTATTGTGCTGTTGAAGAAAGAAAAGCATTTCATCTGGATTTTAAAAATTCGAATAGTGCTGAAAAAACTAAAAAATCAGTAAAACATAATAATTTTTTCCTATCACTTTTTTCTGATATTCAAACTGATATTGAGGAAAGAATGAAATTAATAAAGCTCAATCAAATAATCGATTCAATTAATGAATAAAAATACATTAGGAGTTAAAATGGATTTTCTTAAAGAATTAAAAATTAATAAAAACAATTTCGGTTTATCAACAGGAATTAAATGGAATTCAACAACTACAGAAGGTGAATTGAAAATTCATTCTCCGGCTACAGGAGAATTTATTGCTTCTGTTTACCAGGCTTCAGAAACAGATTATGATAATATGATTAAAACTGCTCAGAATGCTTTTAAACACTGGAGAACTCTTCCGGCACCTAAACGAGGTGAGATTGTAAGACAAATCGGACTTAAACTTCGCGAATATAAAGTACCGCTTGGAAAACTTGTTTCATTTGAGATGGGAAAATCTTTACAGGAAGGATTGGGTGAAGTGCAGGAAATGATAGACATATGTGATTTTGCTGTTGGTCAGTCGAGACAATTATATGGTTCTACAATGCAATCGGAAAGACCCTCACACAGAATGTATGACCAATATCATCCGCTTGGCATTGTTTGTACAATATCAGCTTTTAATTTTCCAGTCGCAGTTTGGTCATGGAATGCAATGCTTGCTGCAGTTTGTGGTGATGTGAATATCTGGAAGCCATCTTCAAAAGTACCACTATCGGCTATTGCCACACAACACATTGTTGAGGAAGTAATTAAAGAAAATAATTTGCCTGAAGGAATATTTAATCTTGTTGTTGGAAGAGGCTCATCAATTGGGGAAAGAATTTTAAATGATAAAAATATTCCTCTTATTTCTGTAACAGGATCAACAAGAGTTGGAAAACATGCCGGGGAAGTAATAGCAAAACGATTTGGGAAATCTATACTTGAACTTGGCGGTAACAATGCGATTATAATAACACCTGATGCTGATTTAAAGATTGCAATACCCGCAGTTGTTTTTGGAGCTGTTGGAACAGCAGGCCAGAGATGTACTACAACCAGAAGGCTAATAATTCATGAATCGATTTATGATAAAGTAAAAGAATCTATTCTAAAGGCTTATAAGGGCTTAAAAATTGGGAACCCACTTGATCAAAAAAATCACGTTGGACCATTAATAGATAAAGATGCTGTTAAAATGTTCACAAATGCACTTAAAAAAGTTAAAGAAGAAGGCGGAAAGATTATTTATGGCGGAAATGAATTAAGTGGAAATGGATATGAATCCGGTTGCTATGTAATGCCTGCAATTATTGAAGCTGAAAATCACTATGAAATTGTACAGGAAGAAACATTTGCTCCTATTCTTTATTTAATTAAATATAATAGTTCTCTTGATGAAGCCATTGAGTTACATAATGGAGTTGTTCAAGGATTATCTTCTGCAATTTTCACAAATAATTTGAGAGAAGCAGAACAATTTCTTTCTGCTATTGGTTCTGACTGTGGAATTGCTAATGTAAATATTGGTACTTCGGGTGCTGAAATAGGTGGTGCTTTCGGTGGTGAAAAAGAAACTGGCGGAGGAAGAGAATCCGGTAGTGATTCATGGAAAGCTTATATGAGAAGACAGACAAACACGATAAATTATGGAACACAACTGCCGTTAGCTCAGGGGATTAAATTCGATATCTGATTTGGTAACTCTTTCAATGGTTAAGGGAACGGTATTTTTTTCCGTTCCCTTAATGAATATTTTTCTGTAAATAAAATACATTAAAAATCCAACCTCGACATTCACTCTTATTTTCTAAACCTTTTTACCGGAAATCTTTGAAATCACTAGCAATATTTTCATGTATTTCTAAAGATGATACATATGCCATGCTGTGCCAAAACAATATCTGTCGCTGATTTGTTTGGTTCAAAATTTGCCTTTACTAGGCAAATACATTATTGAGAAACAAATGATTACTCTTGACGTAAAAAAATTAACATCCTGTGGTTCTGATTGGGAGAGTAATGAGTACACGATCCTGAGCAGAATAAAAGAATGGAGTTCACAGCTTCACAGAAATAAATTGTTTCCGGCTCTGCCTGATTCTATTCAGCTGAATTTGAGTTTGGAAGAAATTCTACGAGATAATATTGAATCAAAAATTTGGTTTGACAACCAGATACGAGCAAGACGACTCAATGAAAGAATTACAGTTTATGAAAAAGCGAATCAAATTGGAGAACAGCTCGACCGCTTACTTGAATTCGTTGAATGGGCTTTAAAACTCAATCACTCCGTTCTGGAAGAAGGTAAAATATTAAAATCTTTTATAGAACAAAATCTTTCTGTAAGAAAACTAAGCACTAACAAAAATTATTTAGGAAAAGGTTACTTTGCAGTACCTGATAATAAGAAAGAATTGTTAAATATATTTTTGTATGAAGTAGATTGGTCCTGGTTCAACGATGAACCGACCAGTCAACTTCAGACAAAGCTGATTCGTGCTATCCCTTTTATGATGATGAATAAAAATGTTGACCAGTTAATGAGTGATTTCATTAAATACTCTCAACAGATATTTGAACCTATGGCATTTATATTTGAAACTGATCTTGATTTTCCTTTCAAGGAAACTATGTACCCAGTAGTTGAAGAAAAACTGCTTGAATTTATAAAGTAGTACTAATTTATTTTTGTTAATTCATTTTTTAACCTGATCATATCTGTTATAATCATTCCTGATTCCAGGAGATATGCATCGGGTTTTTCATTTTTATCATCTTTAACTTCTTCATTTCCAACTAAGTCAACTTCGTCATTCTCATTATCTTTATTCAACTTCCTTTTATCATTCTCTTCTTTTTCTTTTTTCCTTATTTCTTCATTTAATGAAATATAATTCTTTTCTTTTTTCAATTTATATTCTTTTATATCTTCTTTTATATCATCAAAAGCAGGGCTACTATTAATTCTCTCTTGAGAAAGTATTTTTAACTTTGAAATCATATTTGATAGATCACCGAATTTTGCAAATTCCAAAGACTTAATCTGATCCCAGGGCAAAGCACTTTGATCCGAACTTTCTCCAAATTCATGCGGATCGACAGGTGAGGGAAGAGTAATGTCAGGAGAAACACCAAGTTTTTGAGTGCTCGTTCCGTTGATTCTATAATATTTTGCAATTGTAATTTTGAGTTGACCAAGCTGTTCTCCATTAAATGAACTCAAACGATTTAAGTCAATCATATTCTGGACTGTACCTTTACCATAAGTTTTTTCGCCAATTATTAATCCTCTGCCATAATCCTGGATCGCACCTGTGAATATTTCAGAAGCTGATGCACTAAATCGATTAACAAGCACAGCAAGTGGTCCGTCATAGACAATATCTGAATCAGGGTCTTCTCCAACTTCAATTTTTCCATCAGACTGTTTAACCTGAACTATCGGTCCTTTTTTAATAAACAATCCGCTAACATCAATAGCTTCATTTAAAGCTCCGCCCCCATCGCTTCTCAAATCTATAATTACTCCATCGACATTTTCGGATTTCAATTTTACAAGTAGTTTTCTAACATCAACCGAAGTACTGGAAGAGCTGTTATCCCCATTTCGTTTTCCTTCAAAATCAGTATAAAATTTTGGAATTGTAATGACACCAATTTTATATGGAATTCCATCATTATTTATGTCAATTACTTTGCTGCTGGCGGATTGATCTTCTAATTTAACTTTATCCCGGATTAACTTGATCTCAACCGGTTCTGCATCTGTTCCAAGTTCGGCAGGAAGAATTTGTAAACGAACAATTGTATTTTTAGGTCCCCTTATTAATTGAACAACGTCAGTAGTTCTCCATCCAATTATATTAACAAAATCACCATCTTCATCCTGTGCAACAGAAACAATCCTATCATTTACGTGAAGTTTTTTAGATTTATACGCCGGACCACCAGGAATTATTTCAACGACTTTCGTATATCCATCTTCGTACATAAGTCTTGCTCCAATGCCTTCAAGCGAAAGACTCATATCAATTTTAAAATTTTCTGAAGTAATGGGAGACAAATAATTTGTATGAGGATCAATTGCATTTGTAAACGCATTCATAGCAAGTTGAAAAACATCTTCAGAATTGTATTGATTTAAAATATCTGAATAATTCTCATATCTCTTAGAAAGATTATCTTTTATATAATCCCAATCCTTTCCGGCTAATTTCAAAATCAACGCATCGTTTTTTAATCTCTTTCTCCAAAGATCGTTAAGTTCTTGTGGTGCTGCAGCCCAATCAGAACTATCTCTGTTCAGTATTAAATTCTCTTTTTTTGTATAGTCAAATTCTTTTGCGAGAATTGTATCGATGTAGTTTATTCGTGTGGATAATCGTTCAAGGTAGCGGTTAAATATATCATAAAAAGTCTGAATATTTCCTTCAAGAAGAAAGTTATCAAATTGATATTGATAATTGTTAAATTCTTGAATGTCAGTTTTAAGAAAATAATTTTTACCATTATCAAGAGCATCCAGATAATTCTTATATATTATTGTTGATAATGAATCATTTAGATCAAACTTTTTGTAATGATACCTGGAAAGTATTGTAGTAATTAATTGGTCTTCTAAAAGATATTGAGCTTTAGGCTTGATCACTGTTAATGAGTCGGAGGGATCGCTGGTACTATTTGGGAAAATTGCAGTACCAACAAATAAACTCACGCAAGAAAGCAAAACTAAAACAAATAGTAATCTTACAAATCTCTTTTTATTCATAATTAATATATTCCTACGTTTATTCAGGTTATATACTCTCATTCTTAAAGAATTGCAATCCAAATATCATTAGTGGATTTGTTGAAGAGTAAATAATTGGAAGGATTTATTTAATTTCGACAGTCCTTTGAAAAATGAAATCAACATTTTTTAACATTTTATCAGTTTTAAAAATCTTGTCAATTTCTATTTCGGTTAAATATTTTTTTAATTCAGTTGAATTTAAAATTTCACTCCTCAAATTTTTCTGTGGATTATTCCACACATTCATTGCTGCAGACTGAACTACTTTATATGCATCCTCACGTGTTAACCCTTTATCAACTAATTTGAGTAGAATCGTTTGTGAATAAACAAGTCCTCTTGTTAATTCTAAATTTCTTTTCATGTTTTCAGGATATATTATTAAATCACTGATAAGCTTAGTTGCAAGATTTAGCATATAATCTAGTGCGATACAGCTGTCAGGAATGATTACTCTTTCTACTGAGGAGTGTGAGATATCCCGTTCATGCCAGAGAGCAACATTTTCTAATGCGGCAATTGAATTGCTTCTAAGAATCCTGGATAAACCGGTAATGCGTTCACTTACAATTGGGTTACGTTTATGTGGCATTGCTGAAGATCCTTTTTGTCCTTTTGAAAAGTATTCTTCAGCTTCTAAAACTTCAGTTCTTTGTAAATGCCTGATTTCAATTGCTATTTTTTCAAGAGTTGAACCAATAAGCGCAAGTGTGGACATGAATTCAGCATGTCTGTCTCTTTGAATAACTTGAGTAGAAACCGGAGCTGGTTTTAATCCCATCTTTTCACAAACATATTCTTCAACTTTTGGTGAAAGGTGTTCAAATGTTCCTACTGCTCCGGATATTTGACCCACGCTAATTCTTTTAATTGCTGATTCCAATCTTAAAATATTTCTTTTTGTTTCTTCGAACCACAGTGCAAATTTTAAACCCATAGTTGTAACTTCGGCATGAACTCCGTGAGATCTACCAACACAAATAGTATGTTTGTGTTTAATTGCTTTTATTCTGAGTGCTTCCTTTAACTGGCTTATTTTTTTTAGTAAGATTTCTCCGGCAAATTTCATCTGGTAGGAAAGTGTGGTATCAAGTATATCGGAAGAAGTCATTCCATAATGGATATGCCTTGAAGCCGGGCCAACAAATTCTGAAACATTTGTAAGAAAAGCTATTACATCGTGTTTTGTTGTTTCTTCAATTTCAAGAACTCTATTAACATCAAATGAAGCTTTCATTTTTATTGTATTCAAGTCATCAGTAGGAATTTCACCCATTTCGGCTCTTGCTTCACATGCCAATATTTCTATCTTTAACCACGTTGAAAGTTTAAATTCATCTTCCCAGATTTTTCCCATTTCCGGGAGTGTATATCTTCCAATCATCCCTTTTTCTCCAGCTTCATTTCCTTTTCAATTTTATTGTTATCTCTAATAATATCAATCTTAATAATTTGTCCTACTCTGAATTCAAAGAATACACTTTGCATTGTGCCTTCGTTATTAATTTGATACCCTTCAATTCTGGTAATTATATCACCGACTTCAATTCCGGCATTATCTGCCGGAGTACCCGAATAAACTTTAGTTACAATTACTCCTTTTGAAGTTTTAAGTTTATAATATTTTGCAAGTCCTTCATCTATGGTTTGAATACGTAAACCTATTTCAAAATCCCTGTCAATTTTCCCATCGCTCTTGAGTTCTTTAATAATTCTTTTAACTTTGTTTACTGGAAGAGCAAATCCCAATCCGATATTTCCTGAATTATTCCCGGCTGTAAAGATTAAAGTATTCATTCCAATAACCTCACCAAGGCTATTAACTAATGGACCGCCACTATTGCCTCCGTTTATTGCAGCATCGGTCTGAATCATATTTAAATAATAACGTCCGTTTACCGGTTCGAGATTCATTCCCGTTGCACTTATTACACCAACAGTAACTGTTGGTTTATCATTTATTTCAAATAACCCAAAAGGATTTCCAAGTGCAATAACCCATTCGCCAATTATGATATCATCGGAATTCCCGAGTTTTAAGTAGGGAAGGTTGGTTTCATCAATTTTTAATAAGCATACATCAGAAGGAGTATCTGATCCAACTACTTTTGCATCATAAGTTCGACCATCCGTTAAAGTAACTTTAACTTCTGCTGCATTTCCTGCAACGTGATCATTAGTAACTATATAACCATCTGAAGAAATGATATAACCCGATCCCAGTTCTTTAATTTTTTGATTGTACGTTCCCTGGTTCCCAAAATATTGTTTGAAAAATGGATCATCAAAAAAAGAAGAAAATGGATCCCTGTATTGTCTTATTTCAGTTACATTTATTCCGACCACAGCAGGACTGACATCGTGAACTGTTTTTGTTAAAATATTTTCTCTAGAAAAACTAATGTCATCTATTGCATTGTTTTTCTGATTAACATTCCGGATATGATTTTCAGTTGAGTCGGTGTCAAAGTTTTTATCTTTTTTTGTTTCGATAAGAAAAATTGATCCTGAAAAAAGAAGGACAATCAAAATTAAGCTAAAAAAATATGTTTTCTTACTTATCATTTTTATTCTTTAATTGTTTTTGAAGTAATTCTTTAAATGGTTCGATATGCTTAATAAAAATTAAAACTAAAATTGATGTTGATAGGAAAACCAAGCTTCCTTCATCAACCGGTTTCGGGAATGAATATTTCATTTCAATATTAACAGAACTAAAGGATATTAGAATTGTCATTATGATTGCTGTAATATTAGCTAAAAGAATATCTTTTTTCAGTGTATAAAAAATAAACCAAAGTATTAACCATACGATAGGAAGGAATGGAAAAATAAATAGGGATCCTCCCGCTGCTGTTGCTAAACCTCTTCCTCCCCCAAAATTGATCCAGGGATTAAAACAATGACTGAATACAGCGAACATCAATGATAGGGCGGCGAGTGTAAAAGAATCTGGAAAAATAAATTTCACTAAAATCACACTGAGTACTCCCTTAATCAGATCGACCAACAAAACAGCAATACCTATGAATTTGGATTTTGTAATATCATAGGAATTATATGCCCCAACATTACCCGAACCTACTTCCCGAATATCAATCCCTTTAGATTTTTTCAATAGTAAAAATGCTGTTGGAATTGAACCAAACAGATAGCCAATAACTGAAGCGATCAGATAATTCATTTTAAAGATGAAAGAAAATAAAAATAAATTTAATGAAAATTTGTTAAATACAAGGAAGGAACTTTTGAGGCGGCGGTCGGATTCGAACCGACGAATAAAGGTTTTGCAGACCTTCGCCTTAGGCCACTTGGCAACGCCGCCTTAAAAAAATATCCCGCCTTGGCGGGATTTGAGCGGGAAACGGGACTCGAACCCGCGACATCAACCTTGGCAAGGTTGCGCTCTACCAACTGAGCTATTCCCGCATTCAATTTTTATAAGAACTTTTTTATCAAAATCAGGCACAAATATAATATTCACATTTTTCTATTGCAACATTCTTTATCACAACCATAAACTTAATTAATGAAATAAAAAGAGCCGCATATTTCAACGGCTCATTTTCAGAAAATGTAGATGTTACAGAAATATTATTTCAATAACATCATTTTCTTTGTCAGTATTGATTGATCTGACTGTATTTTGTAAATGTACATTCCGCTGGGTAATGATGAAGCATCAAAAATTATTTGATTAAAACCTTCTTGCATAAAACCATCAACCAGAACAGCAACTTCTTCACCAACCGTGTTGTAAACCGCCAATTTTACATCTCCAGCCTTTGGAATGCTGAAATTAATTTTAGTTGAGGGGTTGAAAGGATTAGGGTAATTTTGTTTTAAATCAAAGGATAAGGGTCCTTTAACATCAACTTCAACAATATCAGAATATTCATAAGTGCCATCGAAATCGATTTGCTTTAATCTATAGGAATAATTTCCGGTTGGAACCGAACGATCTGTGTAAGTGTATTGTTGCTCTTCTGTTGTTGTTCCTGCTCCATCAACATATCCAATTGTATTAAATTCTGTGTTTTCTGACTTTCTCTGAATTTCGAACATTTGGTTATTAGTTTCAGTTGCTGTTGTCCAATTTAATTTAACCTGACCATAGTTTGCATCAGCAACAAAAGAAGTAAGTTCAACTGGAACAGCACCAGTATATTTTAAGAATACTCCTGAGCCACCTCCTGCAAAACCAAGATTACTATTTAAGAAAACCATATGTTGAACACCATTAGTTACAGCTGGTGCTGGTAATGTTTCTTCTTCCCAGGTAGTTCCCTGATCTGTTGTTTTAAACATCCTATATGAAACTCCTTCATTCAATACAAAACGATATGTATTAGAACCATTTTTTAATCCAACAGAATTAATTGCAGCAAATGTCGTGACGTTAGGAGGTATACTGGTTGGTTGCCAGGTAACACCTCCATCTGTAGTTTTTACAATATCACTACCATTAGAACCAGCCATTCCATGTGTCGCATCTGTAAATGCAATTGCTTGATAATATAAGCCGGCACTACCTCCAGTTCCCGGAACAGTAGTAAAATTCCAGGTACCTGCAAAACCAGTAGTTGTATAAAATATTTTAGCAGTTGTTGCATTTGCAGTTGTATTTGCTGAACCTATCCAGAATGTATTTTGATCAGTCCAATCCCAGGCATTAATTACCCCAAACTCATTTGTTCCTATAGGAGAGTTTGGAGCCAGAGTCCATGTAGTACCGCCATCGGTTGTATATCTATTCTGATATGGAACTCCATTGCCAGTTGGATCACCAGTGTAGACCCCATTATTTAAATCGAACATATGTATACCATTAATAAAACTGCCTGAAACAGCTACCTGAAGTGACCAGCTATTACCACCATCTGAGGTTCTGTAGATGCTTCCAGTTAAAGTTCCTACCCAGCAATTCATATTATCGATTGCTGAAATTCCATAAAGGTCCGTTGATGGGAGTCCGGTATTTCTTAAAACCCAGGTTTGACCTCCATCCTCAGATAAAAATATTTGGGAAGCGTTACATGCAATCCAAATAACATTTTGGTTAACCACCGCAATTGAACTTACATTTGCTGAATTTGGAATTGTATTAAGTAATTCCCACTGCTGAGAAAGGGCAATACTCCCAAAAACAAAACAAAATAATATTAAACGTTTAATCATATTACCTCCAAAAATTTAAATTAATTTTAAATGTGATGTATTAAGAAAGGAAGTAGGAATGTAAAGACAATTTACCATATTAGTTTCTCCTTACTTTAGATAAAGTAAACAAAATTATGATAATACAAAAGCAAGTAATTAATAATTTTAGGAGGTGTACTAGATTTATTCTAAAACAAGCACCCAAATAATATAACTCATCAAGTGCAAGTTTATCATTTGGGATTAAAAAAAAGAGCCGCATATTTCAGCGGCTCAACTCTAAAAAATAGTGGAGTTAGAAGAATAATTACTTAAGTAACATCATTTTATTAGTTTGTACTAAATTACCTGATTGTAATTTATAGAAGTATACACCACTTGGAAGTGATGAAGCATTAAATGTTACTTCGTAAAATCCTTCCTGTACAAATCCATTTACCAAAACTGCTACTTCTTCACCTACAACATTATAAACAGCCAATTTAACATTGGATGCTACAGGTATATTATATTTAATATTAGTTGTAGGGTTAAAAGGATTAGGATAGTTTTGTTTAAGTTCAAATGTTAATGGACCTTTTACATCAACATCTACAACATTAGAATAATCAAATCTTCCGTCAAAGTCGATTTGTTTCAATCTGTATGAGTATGTTCCAGGATCAACTGTACGATCAGTATAGCTATATTGTTGTTGTTCAGTTGTTGTTCCTGCACCATTAACAAAACCAATAGTAACAAATTCAGAGTTTTCTGTAGTTCTCTGTATTTCGAACATTTGGTTGTTTGTCTCACTAGCAGTTGCCCAGTTTAATACAACCTGACCATTGTTATTTACATTTGCTGCAAATGAGGTTAACTCTACAGGGGTAATTCCTGATAGATCAATTACCTTATAATCATCAACATACATTTCATCAGTTGCAGCTGCACCAAAGAAATCATTAGCTTCTAAAGATAAAGCAATAGGTGTACCGTTTGAACCTGCTGTCCACTGCCACGGGCCAAAAACCATACTTCCATTATACCAGTATTCAGCCTGATCATTATCTAGATCCACAATAACCTGATTTAAGACCCAGGTATCATATACAAATGTAAATGCACCGGATCCTGTACCACCTGCATTAATTGATGCAGCACCACCGGCGTTAAAATAAACTTCAAGACCCCATTCCTGAACAGCAGTAAACTGCCCTAATTGATTGAAGTAACCAGTTGCTCCAGTTGGTAAGTAGTTATATAAATCAATTTCCCATTTTCCTGAAGTTACAGGACCCCAGGCATGAACTTCATCATTATTGGGGACAACAACAAATGAGTTTGCTCCACTATGGGCATAATTACTTGATATATAAGCATCCTCCGTTGCATCGCAGGGTAAATTACTCCAGGTCGTCCAGTCAGTTGGATTCTGACAAGCTAACTGCTCACCTGAAATATAACTATCAAAATTATCTGAGAAAATTACTGTTCCGCCGCCGCCTGTTTGTTCAACTTCATATACAAAAAACTGATCAGGAACACCTTGTAATAATCCGCCAATTGTGAAAAATCCACTTTCATAATCTGTCATACAGAATAATCCACCAGAAATAGCAGTTGGATTACTAGTTCCCACATCCGAAAGTACATCGTGTATAACTCCGGTTGGGGTTCCAGAAGGAAGTTGTAACTGATGGATAGCCTGCGGACCAGCACTTAAAGGACCTTGATCAAAAATCCAGAGATACGGACCACCAGCACTAACGTTATCATAACAACTACCATACATAGCTGTAAAACCATGAGTCGCTGCTGGTATTGTTGCAAGAGTAACGCCGGTTCTGCTTACTAGATAAATATCAGTATCCCAGTTGCCTACCCAAAATGCATCATTATCTGAATCGTAAGCTATATGTCTAACTGCAACCGGTGAAGTAATAGTACCAATCAAAGTGTTTGTACTGAAATCCATCATATAAATTGTTGTTGAAGCTGCTCCACCATAAAAATATTGTCCGTCATATGCAAGATCTCTTAATCCTGATACACCGGGAATAGAGAATTCACGAATCAGAGTTGTACCGTCAGCACTGTATTCATGAATCAGATTGGATGCCCATCTTGTTGTATAAAAACTAGTCCCATCCCATTCTGCTCCAGCATTACCAGAAGCACCAGATATGGTTGATACATCAAAATTAAGGAGAACATCCCACATAGCATTTATTCCATCGTTATTATAATTACCAGTTTCAGTTCCGGAATATCTTTCTGCAGAACTTTGCTGAGCAATAACCAATGAACAAAATACTACTACAAAGAAAAAAGTAAACAGTTTTTTAAACATAATACTCCCTTAAGATTAGTTGATAGAATTGATTAATTAATGCAAAAATATTATTTACGCCCTCAAATTTGTCGAAGAAACTATATAAATAGAAAATCTCCAACTAATGTTACTTTTGTAATCGTTAAAAAATGCCCTTACGAAGAATGACCAATAACTAACTAATTCAATTTTAAAGTTACTTACTAAACATTGCACAGTATATTACAAAATTTAGAATTCAAATGGAATACCCCTAAAGTAGATTTATTAAAAAAAAGAGCCGCATATTTCAGCGGCTCAACTCTAAAAAATAGTGGAGTTAGAAGAATAATTACTTAAGTAACATCATTTTATTAGTTTGTACTAAATTACCTGATTGTAATTTATAGAAGTATACACCACTTGGAAGTGATGAAGCATTAAATGTTACTTCGTAAAATCCTTCCTGTACAAATCCATTTACCAAAACTGCTACTTCTTCACCTACAACATTATAAACAGCCAATTTAACATTGGATGCTACAGGTATATTATATTTAATATTAGTTGTAGGGTTAAAAGGATTAGGATAGTTTTGTTTAAGTTCAAATGTTAATGGACCTTTTACATCAACATCTACAACATTAGAATAATCAAATCTTCCGTCAAAGTCGATTTGTTTCAATCTGTATGAGTATGTTCCAGGATCAACTGTACGATCAGTATAGCTATATTGTTGTTGTTCAGTTGTTGTTCCTGCACCATTAACAAAACCAATAGTAACAAATTCAGAGTTTTCTGTAGTTCTCTGTATTTCGAACATTTGGTTGTTTGTCTCACTAGCAGTTGCCCAGTTTAATACAACCTGACCATTGTTATTTACATTTGCTGCAAATGAGGTTAACTCTACAGGGGTAATTCCTGATAGATCAATTACCTTATAATCATCAACATACATTTCATCAGTTGCAGCTGCACCAAAGAAATCATTAGCTTCTAAAGATAAAGCAATAGGTGTACCGTTTGAACCTGCTGTCCACTGCCACGGGCCAAAAACCATACTTCCATTATACCAGTATTCAGCCTGATCATTATCTAGATCCACAATAACCTGATTTAAGACCCAGGTATCATATACAAATGTAAATGCACCGGATCCTGTACCACCTGCATTAATTGATGCAGCACCACCGGCGTTAAAATAAACTTCAAGACCCCATTCCTGAACAGCAGTAAACTGCCCTAATTGATTGAAGTAACCAGTTGCTCCAGTTGGTAAGTAGTTATATAAATCAATTTCCCATTTTCCTGAAGTTACAGGACCCCAGGCATGAACTTCATCATTATTGGGGACAACAACAAATGAGTTTGCTCCACTATGGGCATAATTACTTGATATATAAGCATCCTCCGTTGCATCGCAGGGTAAATTACTCCAGGTCGTCCAGTCAGTTGGATTCTGACAAGCTAACTGCTCACCTGAAATATAACTATCAAAATTATCTGAGAAAATTACTGTTCCGCCGCCGCCAGGTGAATCTTCAACAACTCCCCTGATATTCCAATTATAATTTAATCCAAAATCATTTAGATGCTGCCAAGTACCTGAATCATTTACAAAATCACCATTGGGATCAGCAGGACCAGCATCAACACCTAAAGGAAAATTTGCAGCAGTAGCATCTTGAACTTCGATAGCAATCCAAAGATCATTTCCGGTTATTGTGACAGGAGAACTAAGTGTTATCTCGTTCCAATCACCAACTGTTAATGAAGCAAGGTTTAGAGGTTGATTCAATAATACAGAACCAGGATCCGTTGCAGTACCGGCATCATAAACTATAATTGTAAGTCCGGTTGCTTCCTGGGTATAATGAAATTGAACGTATTGTAATTCTCCACCAGTAAGTGTACCCATTATTGCTGGGGTAAAGCGTGCAGCAGCCTGAAAAGTTGTTCCTCCATCGCCAACTGAGTTTCCAGCGTTATCTCCATCGTAATTGATAACAACAAGACCATTTGGAGAACTAATTCCACCACCGCTAGTTCCTTCATGTAATGAAAAATTTTGTGCTATCCCTAAACCAACAAAGCAGGAAACTAACACAAAATAAAATAGAACATTGGTTAAAATTTTCATTGACCCTCCAAAGATTTAATGAATAGATTTTTTTTTAGGTTTCTTTATTTGAGCTTAGAATCTTTATTCGATTTAAAATTAATTCTTGATCGAAACTTAAAAATTATTTGAATGTTGAGTTGCTATTATTAAAATAATGCCAAAAAAGTTAAAAACATAATAATTATTTTTTTATATAAAGTACAACAACTTTTTAATTTATTCTTCAAAAAAAACTATTTCGAAACTGTGTTTACCATTATTATTAGGAATAAATTTTTAGATAATTTATATATTTAATGTTGTTATAAACATTTTATTTTAATTTGAATAACTTAATTCAAAAATCAGAATTGATAAATGTTCTTTCAAAAAAGGGCATTTATGATGAATCAATATTACGTGCTATTCGAAATGTGCCTCGTGACAAATTTGTCCCTTTACCAATGAGAATAAATGCATATAAGGATATAGCACTTCCTATTGGATATGGACAAACTATTTCACAACCTTATACTTTAGCAATAATGACCCAGGCTTTAAAAATAAAAAAGAAAGATAGAATACTTGAAATTGGTACGGGTTCTGGTTATCAGGCTGCTATTCTAAGGGAACTGGGTGCTTATGTATTCACAATTGAAAGACATTTTGAAATTTATAATAAAGCTTTAAAATTATTTGATAAATTGGGCATTCGTATTCATTGTAAACTAGGTGACGGAACAATAGGTTGGGAAGAATATTCACCTTATGATGGAATTATTGTTACAGCTGGAGCTCCTGAAGTTCCCCTCACTTTAAAAAAACAACTTGCAGTTGGTGGAAATTTAGTGATACCCATTGGTGATAAAAAGTCTCAGAGAATGTATATAATAAAAAAGATAGACAATGATAAATTTGAGACAGACGAAATTCCTGAATTTAGTTTTGTTCCGCTCGTTGGAAGAGAAGGTTGGAAAGAAGAGTAATCACAATTGTAGGTCCTACCTGTTCAGGTAAGACCGAACTAGCTGTTGAATTAGCACTAAAACTAAAATCAGAAATCATATCTGCAGATAGTCGCCAGTTTTATAAATTTCTAAATATTGGAACAGCTAAACCAACTGTTGAGCAAAGAAATAAAGTTAAGCACCATTTAGTAGATTTCTTAAATCCTGATATTGAATACGATGTTAGCCGATTTTCAGTTGAAGTAAATAAAATTATAAGCCCACTACATAAAATCGATAAGATTCCTGTAGTCGTTGGAGGATCGGGCTTGTACATTAAAGCAATAATTGATGGAATATCCGAAGCAATAGATAGAAATGATAAAATTAGGAATGAATTACTGGAAAAAAGAAGACAATTCGGAAATGACAGTCTATATTTGGAATTACTGAAAGTTGATAAAATCAGTGCAAATAATATGCTTCCACAAAATTGGAAAAGGGTAATCCGGGCACTTGAAGTTTATTATACAACTGGAAAACCAATCTGGCAGCATCATCTGGAAAACAAAAAAAATAATGAATATGATTTTGTACAATTTGGTCTTTTGTGGAATCGTGATGAACTTTATAAAAACATAGAAAATCGTGTTGATGAAATGATGGAAATTGGACTTGTTGATGAAGTCAAATCTATTTTGGAAAAAGGATATAAAAAAGAGTTAAATGCTTTAAACACAGTTGGTTACAAAGAAATTATTTCTTACTTGAATAGTGAAATAAGTTTGGAAAGAGCGATTGAATTAATAAAACGCAATACCCGCAGATATGCAAAACGTCAGATGACATGGTTCAATAAAGATAAAAGAATAGAGTGGCTGCATGTTAGTAACAGTACTGATTTAAGGAAACTTGCTTTCGATTTATCTTCCAAATTTAATTGAGAAATTAATTCATCTCTGATATATTGTTACTCAAATAAAAAATAATATTGGGAAAATTTTGAAAGACAAAATTAGGATTGCTTCAGGGCAGGGTTTCTGGGGTGATCTGATAGACGCACCTTATCACCAGGTTACAAAAGGATCTATCGACTACCTGGTAATGGATTATCTGGCTGAGGTAACAATGTCAATTCTTCAGAAACAGAAAATTAAAAATCCTAAACTTGGATATGCAAGAGACATTCCTGAGCTTATGGAAAGAATTTTACCAATTTGTAAGGAAAAAGGGATAAAGGTTATTACTAACGGCGGCGGAGTGAATCCAATAGCTTGTGCTGAAGCTGTTCTTGAAGTAGCTAAAAGACAAAATATTAAAAATGTAAAAATTGCGGTCGTTCTTGGAGATGACATTAAAGATAGAATTGATGAAATCATTACTGCCGGTTGCGAGTTGAATAATATGGAAACTGGTGATTCGATAGTTGGTTTTAAAGATAAACTTCTGAGTGCAAACGTTTATTTTGGTGCTTTCCCGATTGTAGAAGCTTTGCAAAAGGGTGCTGATATAGTTATTACAGGAAGAACAACAGACACAGGTTTAACACTTGCCCCAATGATTTTTGAATTTGGATGGCCTAAAGAAAATTATAACTTGATGGCTGCCGGCACTGTTGCTGGGCATATTTTAGAGTGCGGTGCACAATCAACCGGTGGAAATTTTCTAGGTGATTGGAAATCAGTACCAAACTTTGCTGAGATCGGGTTTCCTATTGCTGAAGCTTATCCAAATGGTGAGGTTATTATAACTAAACACGAAGGAACTGGAGGGATTGTCACTTTCAATTCAGTTGCGGAGCAACTACTTTATGAAATAGGTGATCCCAAAGATTATATTACTCCTGATTGTGTTGCGGATTTTACAAGCATTAAACTTGAAGATTTAGGAAATAATAAAGTAAAAGCTTTTAACGTAAAAGGAAGTAAAGAAACAGAATTTTACAAAGTTTCCTGTGCTTATAATTATGGATTTATAGCATCAGGTAGTTTAACATACTCCTGGCCGCAAGCTCTTACAAAAGCAAAAGTTGCAGGAGATATTCTAAAGAAAAGGTTAGATAATCTAAACCTTGATTTTGAAGAGGTAAAGATTGAATATGTTGGTTACAATGCAACTCACGAAACACTTGCTCCATTAATAGATGAAGATAAAATAAATGAAATCACATTACGATTTTCAGTCAGATCAAAGGACAAAAATTCAGTTGAAAGATTTGGAAGAGAAATTGCTCCGCTTATCCTTACAGGACCACCTAGTGTTACAGGATTTGCAGGTGGGAGACCTAAACCGAGTGAAGTTGTTGCATATTGGCCAGCATTAATTCCCAAGAAACTTGTTACACCTGTTGTAAAAATCATGGAAAACCAATGAAAAAGATAAAATTAATTGATATAGCACACGGTCGCAGCGGTGATAAAGGTAATGCAGCAAATGTTGGAATTATCGCTTATGATGAAACTGGATACCAAATCATTGAAAAACATTTAACAGCAGATAGAATCAAGAAACATTTTGAAGGAATTTGTTTTGGTAAAGTTGAACGATTTGAACTTCCGAATTTAAGGGCATTAAACTTTATTTTACATGATACTTTAGGTGGAGGTGGAACAATTTCATTAAAACTTGATGCCCAGGGAAAAACACTGGCAGCAGCTCTGTTAAGAATGGAATTGGAAATCGTCTAATACTATTAAATTAATAAGAAATTAATCGAGGAATAAATGTACGACGAGGAATTAAAAGAGCTGAAAACATACCAGGTAAGAATAAAAAACCTTCGGGGGTATCTTTGATGTTGATAACAAAATATCAAAAATAGCTGAGCTCCAAAAAAAATCAGAAGATCCTGCCTTCTGGAATGACCAGATAAATGCACAAAAGACTCTCCAGGAAATAAAATCACTTCAGCAATGGGTTCATCTTTGGGAAAAGATAGATAAAAAAGCTGTCGATGCTAAAGATATTATCGAACTTGCGTCATTGGAAGAGGATGAATCATTTAATAACGATATCAGGAAAGAACTCGATGATTTAAATAAAGCTGTTGAAGATGCTGAATTTAAAAATATGTTGAGTGGAAAAGATGATGAGAAAAATTGTCTGTTAACCATTCATTCTGGTGCTGGAGGAACTGAAGCACAGGATTGGGCTGATATGCTGTTCAGAATGTACTTGCGATGGGGTGAACAGAATGATTATAAAATGACAATATTAGATATTCTTGAAGGTGATGGAGCAGGAATTAAAAGTGCTACAGTTGAAGTTGTTGGAGAATTTGCCTACGGTTATTTAAAAGCTGAAAATGGTGTTCACCGTCTTGTAAGAATTTCACCGTTTGATTCAAACAAGCGAAGGCATACATCATTCGCATCTGTGTTTGTTATTCCAGAAATCGATGATACAATAGAAATAGAAATTAATCCGGCAGACCTTAGAGTAGATACTTACAGATCCGGTGGTAAAGGCGGACAAAATGTTAACAAGGTTGAAACAGCCGTTCGTTTTACTCACATACCAACTGGAGTTGTAGCCGCATGTCAGAGTGAAAGATCGCAGGCACAAAATCGTGTTAATGCAATGAAGCTTTTAAAGTCAAAACTTTATCAACTTGAATTGGAAAAACAAACAGCTGAACACGATGAAATAGAAAAGAATAAAATGAAAATAGAGTGGGGTAGTCAGATCAGGTCTTACGTTTTTCATCCGTACAATATGGTAAAAGATCATAGAACAAATGAGGAAACTTCAAATGTCCAGGCTGTGATGGATGGAGATATTAATCAGTTCATTAAAGCTTTCCTTTCAAAGTTTAGTCAGAATTAATGCAGAAAAAATCCTCTATTAAAACCAATACAAAAAAGAAAAAAGACTTCTTTAATAAAGTCTATGATGTAGCAAAGAAAATACCTTATGGAAAAGTTACTACTTATGGTCATATCGCTGAATCTATTGGAATTAAATCGGCAGCCAGAACAGTTGGCTGGGCAATAAATGGTTGTGGAAGAGACATTCCTGCTCACAGAGTTGTAAACAGAGTTGGTGCATTAACCGGTAAATTTCATTTTGGTGATCCAAACCTTATGGAGGATTTACTTCGATCTGAAGGAATTGAGTTTAATAATAAAGGATATGTGAATTTGGATAAACATCTCTGGATTCCAGGAAAAAGAAGAACCGTTAAATCAAAAAGGAAGTAGCTGATTTGTCCAGGAAAAAAATATTAGCAATTTCAGGTAGTACAAGAAAAAATTCTTCGAGTGAGGCAATTTTAGAATTTATTACTGATGAATTTAATAATTTATTAGAAGTAAATATATTTAATGGAATAGATAAACTACCTCATTTTAATCCTGACCTGGATAACGAAAATCCGCCGGTAGAAGTTTTAGATTTGCGAAAGAAAATTGATCTGGCTGACGGAATAATTTTTTGTACTCCGGAATATGTTTTCAGTCTTCCCGGTAGTTTTAAAAATGCAATTGATTGGAATGTTTCAACAACAGTTTTTTCAAATAAGCCGGTAGCAATAATTATTGCTGCTGCATCCGGAGATAAAGCATTTGAATCATTGGATTTGATTTTGACAACTATTGAATCGAGAATTGCTGAAGATTCAAAACTATTAATAAAAGGTGCAAAAAGTAAAATTGGAAGAAACGGTAAAATAACAGACGAAGATACATCTGATAAAATAAAAACAGTTGTAGAATCGTTGATAAAATCTATTGACGAAAAAGAATCAGTTCCTACTAAATACAGTTCAACTAACTGGTAATTTTCTGACTAATACCTTTTTACACTAATCGAAGAAACTCCACATTCAATATCAATAAATACTTTTTGTTTGCTTTCATCGTAATTAGAACTCCGGTAATTACCAGAATTCGTTTCGTTAAATCCAGGAAAATGTTTTGATGATAAAGCTGCATCAGTTGTAATTTCACATCCGGCATCTTCAGGAATATTGATATTTATATCGGAAGCACCTGCGTCAATACTGATATTTGTTGTATCAAGTAGGGAACTCATTGTCAATTCCAGTGAAGCTGCGCCCATATCAACAGTAACATCTTTTACTTTAAACTTTTTAAGATCAAGTTCTATTGAAGCTGCCCCAACATCGAAATTCAAATTCCAAACGGGAATAGGATTAAGAGTCAGATCAACACGGTTTTTATAATTCTTTCCGAATATTATTTTTGCGTCTTTCATATCAAAATTTATTTCCGAATGATTATCATTATCGAACCGCGTAAGTCTGTAATTATCTTTTGATCCTATTGTTTTGAAATAAACAAGATTGTCTGTGGTATCCTGAAGAATAAATTTTCCAGCTCCTCCATCAAAATTTAGTGTAGCGGTTGTAATCATATCATCGTATGATTCATTGTAATCATTTGCAGAGAATTCCGCTTTCCCACCAAGTGATATTTCGAAATCATTGTCTGCTATGTAAAATGCTGTTTTAAATGTTCCGAAAATTGCAAGCGCCAGAATTAGTGCGGCAATACCTGCAATTAATCCTTTGCTGCCTTTATGCTTAATTACAATTGAGATACCAAGTAGAATTATTACTAAGGGCCACAGTTTCCAGATAAGACTCCAATCCATAAGAATTGAGGTAAAATTATTTACAAGCACCAATAATCCAAATGCTATGAATAAAGTGCCCCAGAATACATGTGATGTTTTCATAATATTATTTTCTATTGTAATTAGTTTCTAGCTTTAAAAATTAACCCGATCCCAAGACCAATTAAAATTATAGGCCAGTAATCATCAAAATTAAATCTTGGAATAAAATTATCTATAAGAAATAAACCGCCAAGTAAAATTAAGATAATTCCTAACCATATTGATTTCGTTTCACTTTTTTCTGGATTCATAGTAACTGAACCATCTGTATTACTTGTAAATGTGTTTTGTGAATCGGTGGATTGGCTTTCATTATTTGGACCAGAATTCATTCCCGGAATTATATATGGCTTTTGCGGAACAACAATCCAAAGAATAATATAGACTATTACTCCACCTCCACCGAAAAAGAAAGTAACAATGAAAAGCACGCGGGCAATAGTTGAATCTATTTTAAAGTATTCAGCTAAACCACCGGCTACTCCACCAATCATTTTGTCTGTTGTTGAACGATAAAGTTTCTTTTCCATGTTATCCTCAATAGATTTTTAATTCCGGTTCAAAAAAACAAAATATATTTGATTCTTGCACTCTTATTATTACAGCGTGCACAATTTTATCGGTGATTTACTGTAAATCATCGGTAAATGGCGACGCTATTATACTCGTTTATTATATGATGGGTCTATCAAAGTTTTATTTTGGTGAAATATTAACTAGTAGTATATTACTCTATTAAAAAAATGAAATAAATGAAGATATTTCTTTGCCAGATTAATTCGATAATCGGCAACCTGGAATACAATAAAGAAAAAATCTTAAAAGGCTACGAAGACGGAATTAGATCAGGAGCAGATCTTGTCGTCTTTCCCGAATTATCCCTTGTTGGTTACCCACCTCTTGACCTCGTAGAAAAGGCAGAATTTCGGAATGCAGTGAAAAATCAAATTGAAGTAATAGCATCAAAAACCAAAGAGACAGGATTATTATTTGGCGCTATTACAGAAGACGATGATCTGATTGGCACGAATATTCATAACTCAGCCGTATTGTGTTTCGACGGTAAAGTTCAGTTTGTACAACCAAAAACTTTAATTCCCAATTACGATGTGTTCGATGAGATGCGCTATTTTGAACCGGCTAAAGATGTAAATGTTTGTGAATTTAAAGGTGAAATATTAGGAATCTCAGTTTGTGAGGATATTTGGAATGATGAAGATTATTGGTATAGGAGAAGATATTCTGATGATCCTGTTCAGAAATTAATTAAGAAAGCTGCGACAATATTAATTAATATATCAGCTAGTCCTTATGCTTACGGCAAAAGGGAAGAGAGGGTTGAAATGCTCTCAACTTTATGTAGAAAAGACAAACTTCCTTTAGCATATGTTTGTACAGTTGGAGTTCAAACTGATTTGGTTTTTGATGGTGCGAGTATTTGTTTGAATTCTGATGGGCAACTGGCAAAAATGGGAAAAGAATTTAAAGAAGACTCTTTTATATTTGACACAAATAAAAACGATATTTTCACAGGAATTGTAGAAGCAGAATTTGAATTGGAAATTCTTGATGCGTTAATTTATGGCGTAAAAGAATATTGCACCAAATTGAATTTCAAGAAAGTTCTTGTTGGATTAAGTGGCGGAATGGATTCTGCACTTGTTACTTACATCGCTGTGAAAGCTATGGGTCAGGAAAATGTACATGTAATTCTAATGCCGTCTAAATATTCAAGTGAGGGGAGCATCACAGATTCTGAGAAACTGATTAAAAACCTTGGCATCTCATGGGATAATGTTTCTGTTCAGCCTGTGGTTAATGAGTTGATTCATAAGTTAGTTCCAAATTTCAGAAATGAGTTAAGAGGAATTACAGAAGAAAATCTTCAGGCTAGAGTGAGAGGGTTATACTTGATGGCTTTCTCAAACAATGATAATTATTTACTTTTGGCTACTGGAAATAAGTCGGAAATGGCAGTTGGTTATTGTACTTTGTATGGTGATATGTGTGGAAGCCTTGCGGTAATTGCAGATGTTTATAAAACAGATATTTATAGAATAGCAAAATTTATTAATAGGGATGCAGAAATTATTCCCAATAAGATTTTAACAAAAGCTCCATCTGCAGAATTGAAGCACAATCAAAAAGATCAGGATAACCTGCCGGAATATGAACTGCTTGATAAAATCTTAAAAATGTATCTTGAAGAAAACAAGGAAATTGAAGAAATAAATTCTGTAATTAAAGATGAAGAGACTATAATAAAAGTTCTCAGGCTGGTGGATATTAACGAGTTTAAAAGAAAACAGGCTGCACCCGCACTTAGGGTTTCAAACAAAGCATTCGGATATGGAAGAAGATATCCAATCGTTCAGGGTTGGAGAAAATAGATTTTAGAATAATCAAGTAATGAAAATTTTCAAATTATTGTTTAATAAAATAAATGTTCACTAAAATGAAATCACATTACATTTTTTTTGTACTTATTACATTATTATCTTTTACTGTTTTTGCTCAACCAGGTAATCAGCAAGAATTAGTAAAAATCAAAACATTTTCTTCATTCGATAAAGTCTATATCGGAAGTGAATTTAAAATTGCCCTGGAGGTAGATATTGCTGACAAATGGCACATTAATTCTAACAAACCTTATGAAGATTATCTGATTCCTACTGAATTAACCATCTTGGAAAATAAAAATTTTACACTTTCTAAAGTAGCATACCCGGAACCTCACGATTTTAAATTCGGTTTTTCTGATTCACCTCTCTCTGTTCATGAAGGGAAAATATTTATTGGAGGTTTGATTAATGTTACAGATGGAACTGTTCCCGGAAACTATCCTCTTATTATCGAATTAGGATATCAGGCATGTAATAACATGAGTTGTATGGCTCCAACTTCAATCACGGATACAATTCAAATACAGGTTGCAGATAAAAAAGATGTTGTAAACCAGGTAAATGAAGATGTTTTTAAAAATATAGATTTAAGTGTTATAGCGCCTGCAACAATTGAAAAGGTATCTGACAATGACAACTCGATTTCAAATGTTTTAGAAAGTAATGGTTTGATAATAGGATTATTATTTGTTTTTATTGGAGGACTTGCACTTAATCTTACTCCTTGTGTTTATCCACTCATACCAATTACAATTGGTTATTTTGGTGGTCAGAGTGAAGGCAGCACCGGCAGGCTTTTTATGATGGGTTTGCTTTTTATGATTGGTCTTGCAGTAACTTATTCGGCAATCGGGGTCGTTACAGCATTAAGTGGATCAGTGTTTGGAGCATTACTTCAAAATCCAATTGTCATATTAGTAGTTGTTGCAATTCTTATTGCACTTTCATTAAGCATGTTCGGAGTTTATGAATTTAAATTGCCTGATACATTAGTAAACAAAGCAGGTGGTGCAAAAGCCGGAATGTTTGGTGCATTCTTTATGGGATTAACAATGGGAATTGTTGCTGCACCTTGCATAGGTCCCTTTGTTCTTGGGCTTGTCACTTATGTTGCAAGTAAACAGGATCCATACTTTGGATTCCTTATGTTTTTTGTTTTGGCTCTTGGTCTTGGTTTACCTTATCTATTCCTCGCAATGTTTTCCGGAAAGATTAAGAATCTTCCAAGAGCAGGAGAGTGGATGGAAGCTGTGAAGCATATTTTCGGAATCATTCTTATTGGTATGGCGTTATACTTTTTACTTCCGCTTCTGCCAAAATCATTTTCAGGATTTGTACTTCCCATTTTTATGATTGGTGCGGCAATTTATCTTATCTTTTTTGAGAAATATGCTAATAAAGTCACTGGTTTTAGAATTTTCAAATATGTTTTTTCAGGCGTGATAATTGTTGTTGCTGTGTATGCACTTATTCCGTCAAAATCAAATTCTATTAGTTGGACACATTATTCCGCAACCGGAATGACTCAGATTGATGGCAAAGGTGCTATTATAGATTTTTACGCTGATTGGTGTATCCCATGTAAAGAACTTGACGCTTCGACTTTTTCAGATGCACGAGTAATTAACGAATCTAAAAATTATGAAACTTATAAAGCTGACATGACAAAAAGTTTATCAGAAGAAGTTGAGGCATTAAGGGAAAAATATAAGATTGTTGGTGTACCAACTGTTTTAATTCTTGATAAAAATGGTAATGAGATCAACCGTATTACCGGATTCGTTAATGCAGATGAATTCCTAAAACTAATACAATAATATTATATAAATGTTAAATATTAGCATTGATAAAAGAATTTGCCCTTAGTAATTTTACAATCGTTAAAAAATAATTGAAGAAAGTATTAAAATGACCCAAGTGAAAGAAAAGGAAGTACGGCAACTTTCTGAAGTAACAGTGAGGTTTGCCGGTGATTCCGGTGATGGAATGCAGCTTGCCGGATCTCAGTTTAGTGATACTACTGCATGGATTGGTAATGATTTAAATACTTTGCCGGATTATCCTGCTGAAATTCGTGCGCCTGCCGGTACTTTATATGGTGTTAGTGGATTTCAACTACATTTCAGCAGCCGTGATATTAACACTCCTGGTGACACGCCTGATGTGCTCGTTGCTATGAATCCCGCTGCTCTTAAAAAGAATCTTCCCGAAATGAAAATGAATGGAACAATAATAGTCAACACAGATGCATTTGATGTGAAAAATCTCAAGCTGGCCGACTATAAAGTGAACCCGCTGGAAGATGGAAGTCTTGATGGATATCATGTTCACCAGGTTCCGATATCAGCATTGACTACAAATGCGCTTGAAGGTTTGCCTTTAACAATTAAGGAAGTTTCACGTTGTAAAAACTTTTTTGCGTTGGGATTGATGTACTGGCTATATAATGAACCACTGACAAATACTGAAGAATGGATAAAAAGCAAGTTCAAGAGTAAACCGGAATATGTTGAAGCAAATACTAAAGCTTTACAGGCAGGATTTAATTTTGGTGAGATAACAGAAATTTTCTCAACCAGATATAAAATAGAACCCGCTAAATTGCCAAAAGGAACATATAAAAATATTTCAGGTAATGAAGCACTTGCTCTTGGACTATTGACTGCATCAGTTAAAAGTGAACTGCCGTTGTTTCTGGGTTCATATCCTATCACTCCAGCTTCTGATATTTTACAATACCTGAGTACTTATAAAAATTTCGGAGTTAAAACTTTACAAGCTGAAGATGAAATTGCTGGTGTAACTTCTGCAATAGGAGCTTCGTTTGCAGGTTATTTGTCAATAACTACAACAAGCGGTCCGGGTCTTGCGCTTAAAACTGAAGCAATCGGTCTTGCAGTTATGACAGAACTGCCACTGGTGATCGTTGATGTTCAGAGAGGCGGACCGAGTACAGGCTTGCCAACTAAAACTGAACAGGCAGATCTTCTTCAGGCTGTTTATGGAAGAAATGGTGAAGCTCCTGTTTGTGTTTTAGCTGCCAGAACTCCTCGTGATTGTTTTTATATGGCAATTGAAGCTTCGCGAATTGCATTAAAATATATGACACCTGTAATTTTATTAACTGACGGATACGTTGCTAATGGTTCGGAACCATGGAGGATTCCTCATCTGGATAGTTTACCTAATTTTAAAACTAAATTCAGAACAGAAGTGGAAGGATTTTTTCCGTATGAAAGAAATGAATTTCTTGCTCGCCCATGGGCAATTCCTGGCACACCCGGGTTGGAACACAGAATCGGTGGGTTAGAAAAAGCTGATATAACCGGAAACGTTAGCTATGATCCAGATAATCATGATAAAATGATTCATTTGAGAAACGATAAAATAGTAAATATTAAAAATGACATACCCGACCTCAAAGTAGATGGTGATGAATCCGGTGATTTGTTAGTATTAGGTTGGGGAGGTACTTATGGAACACTAAAAGAAGCGGTCGCACTTGCCAGAAATGAAGGTTATAAAGTTTCGCACGCTCATACTCAATATATTAACCCGTTGCCGAAGAATACTGAAAAAGTTTTGAGATCATTTAAAAATATTCTCATTCCTGAAATAAACCTTGGACAACTTGCAAAGTTGATTAAAAGCGAATACCTGATTCCAGTTGAACAATTTAATTTAGTAAGGGGTTTACCATTTAAAGTAAGTGATATATTTGGAAAGATAACCGAGCTATTAGGAGGAAATAATGGAAAGTAAATCAGAGATCAAAACACCTAAATTAACTGCAAAAGATTTTGCAAGTGATCAGGATGTCAGATGGTGTCCCGGTTGCGGTGATTATTCAATACTTGCACAGGTTCAACGATCATTTCCAGAAATTATTGAAGTTCCGAAAGAAGACGTTGTCTGGATTTCAGGTATTGGCTGCTCAAGCCGATTTCCCTATTATATGGATACATACGGATTCCACGGAATTCATGGTCGTGCACCAATTTTGGCAACAGGCGTGAAAGTAGCTAATCCAAAATTATCAGTTTGGGTTGCAACAGGAGATGGTGATCTTTTAAGTATTGGTGGAAACCATTTTATACATGCTTGCAGAAAAAATATTGATATCAAACTAATTCTTTTCAATAATAGAATTTATGGATTAACTAAAGGACAATATTCTCCGACTTCTGAAAAAGGAAAAGTAACAAAAACCTCTCCTTTCGGAAGTATAGACTTTCCATTTAATCCTGTCTCACTTGCTCTGGGTTCAGACGCAACATTTGTTGCCCGTTCGATTGATCGTTATCCGAAGCATATGCAGGAAGTTTTGAAGAGAGCTGGGAAGCATAAAGGAACAGCATTCATAGAGATATTTCAGAATTGTAATATTTTTAATGATGGTGCATTTTCACTTCTTACAGAAAAAGACACAAAAGAAGATCACGTCCTCACACTTGAACATAATCAGCCGATGGTTTTTGGAAAGAATGCTGATAAAGGAATTAAGCTCGATGGTTTAAAACCAGTTGTTGTTGACATTTCAAACGGGCAATATTCAAAAGATGATTTATGGGTACATAATGAATTCGCTGACAGTCCTGTTCATGCAACAATATTAGCACAAATGGATAATGATCCTGAAATGCCAACTCCTGTTGGAATTTTCAGACAATATTTCAAAGAAACTTATGATGAAGGAATTGAAAACCAGATAAATAAAGTCATTGAGAAAAAAGGAAAAGGTGATCTTGAGAAATTACTTTTCGGTGGAAACACATGGGAAGTGAACTAATTGGACTTTTAAATTAAATAAATTATTCGAAGGGCTTGTTTAACGCAAGCCTTTCTTTTTGTTACCCGTTTTTATATGCAATTCGAAATTTTAAAAGATATAATTCAAAAACATAATACCTTTGTACTAACAACACATGTAAATCCTGATGCTGATGCAATTGGATCTGAAATCGCATTTTACCAGGTTTTAAAAAAACTAAATAAAAAAGTGATCATTATTAATCATAGTGATACTCCTTATAATTTAAAATTCCTGGATGTTGATAACAAAGTTGAAAAATATATTAAAGAAAAACATGATGATGTTATAAATAAAGTTGATGTTTTAGTTGCTCTCGATTTTAACCGACCTGATAGAGTTGTTAGTATGCAAAATGTATTTATGCATGCAAAAGGTTTAAAAGTTTGTATTGACCATCACCAGGATCGCGATGAATTTGCTGATCATTATTTTGTTGATGCTGAGTATTCTGCGACGGGTGAAATACTTTATGATTTTATCACAAAAACAAAAATTGTAAAAATTGTAAAGGATATAGCTTATCCAATCTATGCTGCAATTATGACTGATACAGGCTCATTCCGGTTTGAAAGAACAACTCCGCATCTTCATAGAGTAATTGCTGAGCTTTTAGAAACCGGGGTTGATCCGGGAGAAGTTTATGACAAACTATATGATGAAAGCAAACCAAGCAAAATTCAACTGTTGGGGAAAGCATTAAATACTTTGAAGATTACTGGTGCGGGCAGAATCGGTTTTATGACAATAACACAAGATACATTCAAAGAACTTGATGCAATAGAAAGTGATACGGAAAATTTTGTAAACTACACACTTTCAATTGAAAATGTAGTTCTTGGAATGTTATTCATAGAATTAAAAAACGGTTTTAAAGTAAGCTTCCGTTCAAAAGGAAATATCCCTGTAAACAAATTAGCTGGAGAATTTGGCGGCGGCGGACATACAAACGCTGCAGGTGCAAGATTTTTTAACTCATCAATGCAGGAATATATTCCAAAAATATTACTAATGGCGGAAGAATATTTAATGAAGTATAAAAAGGATTAAAATGTTTAAACTAAATATCAAATCGGGTGGCAAAAAAATTCTTTACAAGAACTTATCAATTAGTGTTAAATATCTGATTGAAGAGAAAAAATTTGAGCAAAGTTTTCTAATGCTTCAAACGGTATTTCACGCACAATTCTCTAAACTTCAAATAAAAAACTTTTTATCAGGTTCGCTAAACCAGATACGTGTAACGAAACATGAAGGCAAACCAGATTCTATTATTTTATGCAAAGTAAAAGTTGATAATGAATTTACATCTGATTTTTTCCGGAATCATCTGGCCGGATTGATTAATGAAATATCAAAAGAGGAGGTTGAAGAGCTTCATATTTTTATTCCTTCATATAAAATATTTAAAAAATATTTTAGTGATGAGAAATATTTTTATCAAAGCTTTGTTGAAGGACTGCATCTTGGCAATTATGTATTTGATAAATATAAATTCACTAAATCAAAACAAAAGAAACTTGATGTATTTTTTCATGCTGAGAATGAAAAGCAATTAAATAATGCAATAAGTCGTGCTGAAGTTATAATGAAAGGACATAATTTCACACGTGATCTTCAGAATGAACCCGCTTCTTCATTAAGACCATTTGAACTTGCAAAAAGAGTGAACAATGTTTTAACTGAAGCAGGAGTTAAAGTAACCATATATAATGAAAAAGAAATAGCCCGGAGAAAAATGGGAGGATTGATTGCGGTTGGACAGGGCAGTGCGAACAAACCAAGATTTATTATAATGAGTTATAAACCGAAAAGTAAAGGATCAAAAAAAATTAAAAAGATAGCTTTGGTTGGAAAAGGTGTGACTTTTGATTCAGGTGGAATTTCAATCAAGCCAGCTACAAATATGGGAGAGATGAAGGGCGATATGTCAGGCGCTGCTGTTGTTGCAGGAACTGTACTTGCAGCAGCAGAAGCAAAATTGCCAGTTGAGATTCTTGGTGTAATTCCTTCAGCAGAAAATATGCTTTCCGGAGAGTCAATGCGACCGGGTGATATTGTTAAAACTGCTTCCGGAAAAACTATTGAAGTTGACAACACAGATGCTGAAGGAAGAATGATATTGGCTGACGCACTTGATTTTGCCTCCAAAGAAAAACCAAATGAAATAATTGACTTTGCAACTCTCACGGGTGCCTGCGTTGTTGCTCTTGGGCAAAACTGCGCCGGACTATTTACTAACAATGACAAGATAGCAAAAGATTTAATTGATGCAGGATTAAAAACTTACGACCGCGTTTGGAGATTGCCGATGTGGAAAGATTATGAAAAGCTTAACGACAGTAAAGTAGCCGATATAAAAAATGTAGGTGGGAGATGGGCCGGAGCAATCACTGCAGCAAAGTTTTTAGAGTTTTTTGTTGATAAGAAAATTTCCTGGGCACATCTTGATATTGCAGGTTCTGCATTTGCTCACGATATGACAAACTACACCAAAACTTTTATGACCGGTTTTGGTGTTAGATTGATGTTTGAATACTTATCGAGGAAGTAATTTTATTTTTGTGAAATCTTTCCATCTTTGATTTCAAAAACAGAATCAGCAAGCTGCATAAGATTTGGATTGTGCGTAACAATAACGAATGTCATTCCAAAATCATTCTTCAGTTCATTAATTAATTGATGAACCCCTTCACTGTTTTCTGAATCAAGATTGCCGGTTGGTTCATCCGCAAAAATAATTTGTGGATTGTTTGCAATTGCCCGCGCAACTGCGATCCTTTGCTGCTCACCACCTGAAAGTTCAGCAGGTTTGTGAGTAATTCTTTCAGATAAACCTACATTCTTAAGAAGTTCTGTGCTTCGCTTTTCTGCTTCTGAAAAATTTGTTCCGTTTATTAATTGAGGAATTATAACATTTTCTAATGCTGTGAATTCCGGAAGCAAATGATGAAATTGAAATATAAAACCAATATTCTGATTTCTGAACTTTGCAAGCTTTTCGTCTGAATAAGAAAAAATATCATTATCATTAAAAATTACTTTCCCGGAATCTGGTCTGTCTAAAGCACCCAGTAAATGAAGCAAAGTGCTTTTTCCAGCACCGGATGCACCAACAATTACGGTTATTTTTCCTGATTCAATATTTAAATCAATTCCCCTTAAAACTTCAAGCTTAACTTTTTTAGTTGTTTGAAATGACTTAACAATATTTTCAGATTTCAGAATTAGTTCACTCATTTGAAATTATTCCCATTTAATAGCTTCAATTGCATTAACTTTTGCTGCTTTCTTTGCCGGGTAAAGTGAAGCAAGAAACGCGAGCAGCATTGAAATTCCACTTATATAAAAGAAATCCGAAATTCGGATCTGCATCGGTAGAGCATCTACTTTATATTGTGCGGGATTAAGCGGATAAATATTATAATTTATCTGCAGCCAGCAGACAAAGTAACCGATCACAACGCCAATGAGAGTTCCCACAATTCCAATGAGAAGTCCCTCAAACATAAAAATCCTCAAAACAGATTTTGCTGTAACTCCCATTGCATTCATAATTCCTATATCTCTTTTCTTTTCGATAACCGACATTGAAAGAGAACCGAGAATATTAAACGTTGCAACCGCTATTATTAAAGAGAGAATCAGGTAAGCAGTCCATCTTTCTATCTGCATTACAGAATAAAGTTCCTGGTGAAAATCATACCACGTATTTACACTAAAATCTTTCTCATTAAATTTATTTTGCAGAATGGATTTTACCAAATTTGATTGATCGACATCAGAAAGTTTAACATCATATCCCTGGAATGTATTTTTGTAACCAAGCAGGGGAGCAGCAATGTTTAAACTTGTAAAAGCATATCCTTCATCGTAGTCATTATTATTTGAGCTGAAAATTCCGGCAATCACGAACTTTTGAGTTTTTGGAATTGAAAACTGAGTTATTGTACTTTCTATTCCAACTGGTGAGATAACTGTTATGGTATCACCTGTAACAACCTGCATTTTATCAGCCAGAGGTAAACCAATAATTATCCCATCAGAATTATGGAAGTTGAATTTACCATAAATAATATCTTTGGAGAGATCATAAATTAAATCAGATTTTGAATAGTCAATTCCCTTAAGACTGAAAACCTGTGTAATTCCCTTATTATATCCAAGAACTTTACCTTCTACAAACGGGGCAAAGCTCGTAACCTCGTTTATAGATTTTAATTCAGATGCAACTTCTTCCATTCTTTTTTCAGAATCAAAAGAAGTGGCTTCAACTCTAATATCAGGATCAAGATTCATAAGGAAAGAAGAGACTAAACTTCCAAATCCATTAAATACTGTTAGGACAACAATCAATGCAGCAACTCCAATGGAAATGCCCGCAATAGAAATAACTGAAATAATTGTGATAAAATTAATTTTATGTTTTGAAACTAAGTATCTGCGTGCAATGAATGATTCAAATTTCATCAGCTGAACCTCAAAGCTGAAATTGGTTTTATGCGGGAAGCTATAATACTTGGAATAACAGATGCAAGAATACAAAGCAGAATTGTAACTGCTGATACCAGGAAGAATGATTCAGGGACAATCAATAACGGAACCTTAGACATAAAATATACTGAAGAAGGAAGAGTGATGATGTTAAACTCTAACTGAATTTTCATTAAAGTATAAGCAAGTAAATTTCCAAAAAGTATTCCGGTAATTCCTATCAATAATCCTTCAAGCAAAAATATAGAAACTATCTGTTTCTGATTTGCCCCGATAGATTTGAGGATTCCGATTTCATTCGTCTTTTCAAGTACAATCATCAGGAGCGTACCAATTATATTAAATACTGCCACGATAATGATTAGAGCAAGTACAATTGGTATCGGTTCCTTCTGAAGTTGAATCCAGGTAAAAATATTCCTGTAAATCTGGAAAATATTTCTAACATAATGCGGGTATCTCATATTATCTGCAAGGTAGAACGTCAGACTGTCTATTTTTGAAATGTCATTCAATTTAATATCATAGCCAGTAATGTTGTTTCCTATTCCGAATAATTCCTGTGCTTCATTTAAAGAAGTGTAGGCATAAGAATCGTCAAACTTCGACATTCCACTTTCAAAAATTCCTGCTACTGTGAACTTGCCGATGTTTGGTAAATTTTGTGGAGATGGTATTTCATCTTTATTCAGAGAAAATACTGTAACTCTGTCATTTACTTTAAGATATAGTTTATCAGCTAATCTTTTTCCTATTACTATATTTTTATAGGTTGAATCAGATAAATTAAAAGATCCGCTAACAATATTTCTGATAACACCGGGAACATTACTGTCTTTATCTATGCCGATAAGATTCAAACCTTCTTTTCTTTTTTTGCTGCTGATAATAACCAGCTTTGAAGCAAAAGGAACAATCTGAGGATCATAAGCCTTCAAGTGCTCTTTAAGAAAAGTAATGTTTTTCTGTTCATCAGGTAGGATAGATTTGAAAGAGGTTATTTTAATGTGTGAATCGAAGTCAATGATTTTATCAGTGAGAGTTTTCTCAAATCCTTTTAAAACACTTATTGCTATAATTAACGTGGCAACTCCAATTGCAATTCCCGTGATAGAAATAGTACTTATCAGGTTAATAAAGCGAGATTTTTTTTTTGAAAAAATGAAGCGCTTTACAATGAAAAATGGGAAATACATCTGCAGATAAATATTCGATTAAATATGCAGCAATTTAGCTAAGAAATTGATGACATTAAACTGATTATTTATGTAGATAATATGTAGTAAGGTGAAGCAGGAATCTTTGTTTTTTTTGAAGTTTAGACTATATTTATAACTCGAATTTTTGTACTTACGTCATTCAGGTGTAAGTACATTTTTTTGTTCTTAAAAATATTGACGGGGCGTAGCGTAGTCCGGTTATCGCGCCTGCTTTGGGAGCAGGAGGTCGCAGGTTCGAATCCTGCCGCCCCGACATTTAGTTCTTTGTTATTTTGTTTAGAAGCGCCCGTAGCTCAACCGGATAGAGCATCAGCCTTCTAAGCTGAGGGTTAGTGGTTCGAGTCCACTCGGGCGTACCAATCAAGAACAAAGATAAAAGACAAAAGTAGAAAGTTATCTTTAATCTTTTGTCTTTTTACTTTAATCTTTACACGGTGGGCGTAGCTCAGTTGGTTAGAGCATCAGGTTGTGGCCCTGAGGGCCATGGGTTCAAATCCCATCGCTCACCCAATACAAAGAATTCTAAATTGTTCATTCTAAATTATTTTTGAATCTGGCCCCATCGTCTAATGGTTAGGACCTCGCCCTTTCACGGCGGTAATAGGGGTTCGAATCCCCTTGGGGTCACTTAGTCCCGGTAATGTTTATCGGGACTTTTTTATTTTAAAAATACTTGCTACTCATCAGTTGTTATTCCCCTCCTCATTTACTACTTTTGCAACAAATGGGAGGTGTAATATGAAACTCTCTTTCTACCTGCTAAAATATTTTATCTTTTCTCTTCTGATTTTATCATCAGCTCGTCCTCAATGGGAATATTTGAACAGTCCTCAGAATATTAATGATATGTTGATATTATCAGACGGAAAAATATTAGTTGGAACTAATGAGGGACTATTTACCTCAGAAGATAATGGTAATTCCTGGGATTCAACTTCTCTATTAACCAATACAAAATTGATAAAAAAAGATAATATTGGAAATATATATTCTGCTTCAGGTTTTATGTATCGCTCATCAGATGAAGGTGAAAGTTGGATTATCTGTGATAGTTTTCCTGCACCTTATCCAAAGAATTTTTTTATTAATGATTCAAATAATATATATACTATTGAAGATATAGCATCCGTGACTAAATCTACTAATCAAGGTTTATCGTGGACCTGGTTATATCAGTTAGCAATGTCTGGTGGGGTGTCTGATGGAATTACCGAACATTCAGGTGAAGTGTATTTTTCCTACCTTATATTCAATTACTCCATAAAAGAATTAGATAAAATAGACTTAAATGGTAACTTTACAATTGTATTAGAGAATATAGAAGTATTAAACATTTATTTCTTAAATGATACAATGTACCTTGCTACATCTGGTGAAGGAATTTATAAATCCTATGACGACGGTTTGACTCTTATTCCAATCAATAATGGTTTGACAAACAATGTTGTTAAGCAAATAATATTAACTCCGGAAGTGTTTCTTTGTTTGGCGGGAAATGGAATTTATAGATCGTTAGATGAAGGAAACTATTAGGCATATTTAGATCACACAGGAATAGATCCACAAACAATTAACAGAATCTATTACTCCGAAAGTGGGACCTTGTATGCCTGTACACAAAACGGAATTTATGTTTTTACAGGTGAACTTCCTGTGGAATTATTATCCTTCACTGCCGTAAATAATAACAATAAAGTTGTTCTAAACTGGTCAACAGCAACTGAACTAAACAACCACGGTTTTGAAATTGAAAGAAGTCCAGATAAAACAAACTGGAGGTTAATTGGTTTTAAAGAAGGAAATGGAACGACTACAGAAATTCATAATTATTCTTTTACTGATGATTTGTTAGGCGTGAGTTCTTCAAAACTCTTTTACAGACTAAAACAAGTTGATTATGATGGCAGCTTTGAATATTCTGATATTGTAGAAGTAGATATTGCACCATCAATATATTCTCTTTCCCAAAACTATCCAAACCCGTTTAACCCAACGACAAAAATAAAATACTCAATCCCAAATTCTGGAATTGTTACTCTTAAAGTTTTTAATGTTTTGGGAAAAGAAGTTGCAACACTTGTTAACGAGGAGAAGCCTGCAGGCAGTTATGAAGTTGAGTTTAATGGAAATGAACTGCCTACGGGTATCTACTTCTATCAACTTAAAACAGGGAATTATTCTGAAACAAAAAAAATGATACTGCTTAAGTAAAAGATATTCCTTGCATATATCAACAGTTAAAGCGAAGTTGAAAAAGTAATTTTAATTCTTTCGGGGAAGTTATATAAGCCAATGAAATATCTGTACTTTTACATTTTAATCTTTTTGTTCTACTCTTCATCGTTTTCTCAACCATTTCTGATTGCTTGGGGTACAACATATTATTATTCTATCGATCCTTATACGAATGATCTATATTACTATTTCACACAGGACAATAAATTTCACAAAACGAATATCACTACTCTTAAAGATACGGTAACTGATTTTCCTTCAATTCCCCGGTTTGCAAACAAATCTCATATTGCAGTTTATGCACAACAAAATAATTTTATACTAAAAGATTTTGAAAAAGACACTTCATTTATCTTGTTTACAACTCCTCAGAACATAATGAACAATTCGTACTCTTTTTCGCCTAACGATTCAAACATTATTGTTAATGATAGATATTATTCATTTAGCGATAGTCAATCTCATCCATTGAACTATCAAATCTCTGATTGGGATGTTGATTATCTTGAGTGGTCCAGCGATAGCACTATTTTATCATTGGATTTCGGAAATGTTATTTTACAGCGCTATCTCTACTCCAATAAAATTGACACATTTTTTTCACTTGGGGATGATATTTCTTTAAGTAGTTATTCATATAATAATTTAATTAATTCATTGACGTACAGTATTTATGACCTTGATAATCCACCCAAATTATATTTACATAACTTTGAGACTAATAGCGATAGCGTTTTATTTGATCCTAGCCTTGATGATTCAAGTCAAATAGGGCCTTGTTGGAGCAATCCAATTGCAATCACATCAATTAATGTATCCCCAAATAAAAATCGAATAGCTTTTTTTAATCCCCTTTTAACTAACTCTGGTAGCGGCTTGTATATATTTGAAAACGATTCCGGATATACAAATATGTACCTCGATTGTTTAAATTTTGGTTTGAAATATACTCTTGAATGGTTAAGAAACGATACACTAATTTACTTCGATGCTACAATTTCCTTAATCTATGGAATTGATGTTAGACCAATAATTGATGACGTGGAGCAGAACAATCAGGATGAAATTATAACTTCTTTCTCGCTTGGGCAGAATTATCCTAATCCATTCAACCCTACAACAAAAATAAGATATAGTATTCCATCCGTAGGGACACGCGATCGCGTGTCCGTACAATTAAAAGTTTATGATGTATTAGGAAAAGAAGTTGCAACACTTGTTAACGAGGAGAAGCCTGCAGGCAGTTATGAAGTTGAGTTTAATGGAAATGAACTGCCTACGGGTATCTACTTCTATCAACTTAAAACAGGGAATTATTCTGAAACAAAAAAAATGATACTGCTTAAGTAAAAGATATTCCTTGCATATATCAACAGTTAAAGCGAAGTTGAAAAAGTAATTTTAATTCTTTCGGGGAAGTTATATAAGCCAATGAAATATCTGTACTTTTACATTTTAATCTTTTTGTTCTACTCTTCATCGTTTTCTCAACCATTTCTGATTGCTTGGGGTACAACATATTATTATTCTATCGATCCTTATACGAATGATCTATATTACTATTTCACACAGGACAATAAATTTCACAAAACGAATATCACTACTCTTAAAGATACGGTAACTGATTTTCCTTCAATTCCCCGGTTTGCAAACAAATCTCATATTGCAGTTTATGCACAACAAAATAATTTTATACTAAAAGATTTTGAAAATGACTTTTCCTTCATCTTGTTTACTGCACCTCAGAACATAAGGAGCAATTCGTACTCTTTTTCGCCTAACGATTCAAACATTATTGTTAATGATAGATATTATTCATTTAAAGATAGTCAATCTCATCTATTGAGCTACCAAATTTCTGATTGGGATATTGATTATCGAAAGTGGGCTAGTGACAGTACTATATTATCGTTAGAATCTGGAAATGTGATTTTACAATATTACCTCTATTCAAATAAAATTGACACATTTTTTTCCATTGGAGAAGATGTTTTTTTTAGTGGTTATTCATATAATAACTTAAATAATTCTTTGACATACAGTACTTATGATGTTGATGATCCACCAAAATTATATTTACATAACTTTGAAACTAATAGTGACAGTGTTTTATTTGATCCAGCCATCGACGATTCAAGTCAAATTGGACCATGTTGGAGTAATCCAATTGCCATAAAATCAATTACTTTGTCACCTAACAAAAAACGAACAGCTTTTTTTAATCCCCTTTTAACTAACTCAGGTAGCGGATTGTATGTATTTGAAAATGATTCCGGATATACAAATATGTACCTCGACTGTTTTAGCTTTGGTTTGAAATATACTCTTGAATGGTTAAGCAACGATACATTAATTTACTTTGATGCAACCATTTCTTTAATCTATGGAATTGATGTTAGACCAATAATTGATGACGTGGAGCAGAACAATCAGGATGAAATTATAACTTCTTTCTCGCTTGGGCAGAATTATCCTAATCCATTTAACCCTACAACAAAAATAAGATATAGTATTCCATCCGTAGGGACACGCGATCGCGTGTCCGTACAATTAAAAGTTTATGATGTATTAGGAAAAGAAATTGCAACACTTGTTAACGAAGATAAACCTGCAGGCAGTTATGAAGTTGAATTTAATGGAAATGAATTAACCTCGGGAATTTATTTCTACCAGATATCCGGGCAGGGAATTATTCTAGCACAAAAAAGATGATTCTTCTGAAATGATGATCTATTAAATATAGTATTTGAAGCCCCGATAATTTCGGGGTTTTTTATTGTTAATAAGTCTGGAAAATTTTATAAGTTTAAAAATAAATATTGTACAATTGCTCCAAATATATATGCAAAACAACTTTCACAACATCAATCTAAACCTTAATGTAAGAGGTTTACCGCAGTCAGCAACACTCGCAATAAATGAAAAAAGCAACGAACTAAGAAAACAGGGAAGACACATATACAAGCTTGGTCTTGGTCAGTCACCATTTCCTGTTCCCCAGCCGGTTGTAGATGAATTAAAAGTAAATGCACACCAGAAGGATTATCTCCCCGTGAAAGGTCTGCCTCAGCTTCGTGAAGCAGTTGCAGAGTATTACTGCAAAACACAGGGTGTCTGTTCAACAGCAGATGAAGTTTTAATTGGACCCGGATCCAAAGAGCTAATGTTTCTTCTTCAGTATGTTTACTACGGTGATTTGGTTATCCCGACACCAAGCTGGGTTTCTTATGCACCGCAGGCACAAATAATTGGCAGACACGTGAGATGGATTAAAACACACCGCGAAAATAAATGGAGATTAACAGCCGAAGAATTAGAAGCTCATTGTTCAAACGATCACGATAAACCAAGGATAGTAATTCTTAATTATCCATCCAACCCGGTTGGTTCTTCCTACAATGAAGATGAGTTGAAAGTTATAGCAGAAGTTGCCAAAGAACATAAGATCATTCTTTTATCTGATGAAATTTATGGTGAACTGAATCATTCAGGTGATCATATATCAATAGCAAGATTTTATCCTGAAGGAACTATTATCAGTAGCGGATTGAGTAAATGGTGTGGAGCAGGGGGATGGCGTTTAGGCACTTTTACATTTCCCGAACCACTCAAGTGGCTTCTGGATTCTCTTTCAGTTATGGCAAGCGAGACATTTACTTCAACAAGCACACCTATTCAATATGCCGCTGTCAGAGCATTCAGAAGAGGAAACGAAATTGAATCCTATTTATGGAGGTGCAGGTGGATACTTGATAAAATTGGTAAAAAGATATCTGATAAATTAAATGAGTCCGGCATCTACACTCCAAATCCTGATGGCGCATTTTACTGTTTCCCTGATTTTTCTGATCTGAAATATTCTTTGGCAGAAAAAGGAATAAAGACTAGTGTCGATATGTGCAGTAAACTTCTTGACGAAACTGGTGTTGCAATTCTCCCGGGAGAAGCTTTCGGCAGACCAGCGGAAGAGCTTACAGCAAGAATTGCTTATGTAGATTTTGATGGAAACCGTGCAATGAGCGCTGCGCTTAATTTAGATCACAAGGAAGATATTGATGATGCATTCCTTCACAATCATTGTGGTGAAATGCTTAAAGCAGTTGATCTTATCTGTGAGTGGGTTAAAAGTTAGTAACTAAATAAAAGAATATGAATTATATTTATGTGTCAATCGGTGCTGCAATCGGAGGAGTTCTCCGTTTCGGGATTTCAAAACTGATTTATAAATTATTTACGAATCCATTTCCCACAGGCACATTGGTTGTAAATGTTGTCGGAAGTTTCATAATTGGTTTAATTATGTTTTATCTTGATCCCAAAGAAATACTTACACCGGGAATGCGTTTATTACTAACAGTCGGTTTCTGTGGAGGCTTTACAACTTTCTCCACATTCTCTTATGAAACAATTTCACTATTCCGCGATTCCGAAATAGTGCTCGGTTCATTAAATGTTTTCCTGAATGTATTTCTCTGTTTGCTGGGAGTTTACCTTGCGTATTTATTATCAAAATTAATCTGAGTTAGTTATGGAAGTAAAGGGCGAAGCAAAATTGTTAAGGATCTTCATCGGGGAGAGCGACAAACTAAAAAACATTCCCGTTTATGAAGCAATAGTTTTAAAAGCAAGAGAATTACATCTGGCAGGGGCAACAGTTATTAAAGGAATAACAGGATACGGCAGGCATAGTATTATTCACACTTCAAAACTACTTGCTTTATCTGAAGATATGCCGATAATTGTTGAAATAGTTGATGAGGAAAAAAAGATTGAAGACTTTCTTGAAATAATTCACGAGATATTTGATCAGTCAGGCAGTAACGGGCTTATAACGATAGAAAAAGCACAGGTAATAAAATACGTTTAGTCTTTTAAGATTGGATTAATCCTGTTGTGTTCAAATAGCAAAAAAAAATAACACATCTTCAAAATGATTCCTGCCATTTACTCTGAATCAGGTACAGTGAAATCTTTCAGTTTCTTTTTATGTGCAACAATTTCATTTTCTGTAAGGAAGATTACATCCTCGGAAATGTTTGTTGCGTGATCAGCAAGACGTTCTATATGCCTGGAGAGAACGATCAGGTGAGCACAGGATTCAGCAAGCTCAGGATTGGTTTTTATTTTTTCCACAAGCTGGTTAAATATTTTCTTGTTAAGTTCATCAACAATATCATCTTTAACCCAGATTGTGTTAGCAAGTTCGGTATCCTGGTTTATAAAAGAACTTATTGCATCCTTAACCATAACTCTTGCAGTTTCAGCCATTTCAGGAAGATCAGTTCCGGAAATAAGTTCGTTAAAATTATCAGCTCTTTTCACTCTCTGAACAATATTTACAGCAATATCTCCACAACGTTCCAGCTGGCTGTCTACTTTAATAGCAGTAAGCACAAAACGAAGATCTCCGGCAACCGGTTGGTATAAGGCAAGTAAATTCTCACATTTTGCCATGATTAAATTATCATAAGCATCAACCTCACGGTCTTTCTGTTTTATTTTCTTTGTCTCGGCAATTCCGTTTGACAAAACCTTAAAACTATTTTCAACCTGCTCATCAACAAGAGATGCCATTTTATTAATAGCAACTTTTAATTCTTCAATTTCTTTAACAAAATGTCTTTCCATTTATAGCCCGGTAATATTATTTGTAATTATCTTATTTACTGAATCCAAATCTACAAAAGATTCAGAATCAACTTATTGTAAAATACTAATCAGCCGAATCTTCCTGTAACATAATCTTCAGTCTGCTTTTTATCAGGAGAAGTAAATACTTTTTTTGTGTTATTGAATTCGATAAGTTCTCCAATGTACATAAATGCTGTATAGTCGCTGATACGTGCAGCTTGCTGCATGTTATGTGTAACTATAACAATTGTGTAATCGTTTTTTAACCCGATGAGCATTTCTTCAATCTTAGCTGTTGAAATTGGATCAAGTGCACTTGTCGGCTCATCAAGAAGAATAATATCAGGATTAACAGCAAGTGTACGTGCGATACAAAGGCGTTGTTGTTGTCCGCCGGAAATTGATGAACCGGATGCTTTTAGGTTATCTTTAACTTCATCCCATAAAAAAGCCTGTGTTAAGGATTTTTCCACAACCTCTGCAAGCTCTTTTTTATTATGTCTGCCATTTAATCTTAAACCGATTGTAACGTTTTCCTGGATGGACATGGTAGGAAACGGATTAGGTTTTTGAAACACCATCCCGACTTTTTTTCTTAACCATACAGGATCGTGATTAAATATGTTTTCATTGTCTATAAGAATTTTTCCTTTTATTGTCCCACCAACTTCTTCGTGCATCCTGTTAAAGCAACGCAGCAAAGTGGATTTACCACAACCGGATGGACCTATAATTGCAGTAATCTTTTTCTCAGAAATGTTTACTGAAAGATTTTTTAGTGCCCTGAATTTTCCAAAATAAGCATCAAGTGACTTTACAGAAATCTTTGGATCTGCTTTAGATGTTACTACCTTTACTGTTTCAGCATTAATGATTTCAGTCACTTTTGATTCCGTTTCATACATTATTTATCTCTTCCTTGTTGCCAATCTAAAAATAAAATTGATTATTAGTATTATCATTATTAATACAAGTGCGGCTGCCCAGGCCTGCCTGTTCCAATCATCAAATGGTGCTTTTGCATAATCATAAATAAAAACTGTAAGTGATGCTATTGGCTGATCTAACTGAGTTGACCAGAACCTGTTTCCAAGTGCTGTAAATAATAAAGGAGCAGTTTCTCCGGCTGCCCTGGCTATTGAAAGTAATATACCAGTAAATATTCCTTTAAGGGCAGTTGGAAGAATAATGAACAGTGTTGTTTTCCACCTTGATATTCCTAATCCAAGTGCTGCTTCCCGGTATGAATGGGGGACAAGATTTAACATTTCTTCTGTTGTACGAGTAACAATAGGAAGCATCAAAATACCAAGTGCAAAGCCACCAGCAAGTGCTGAAAATCTGTGCATTGGAAGAACAACCACCACGTAAGCAAAAACCCCAACAGCAATTGAAGGAATACCGTTTAATACTTCAGTAAGAAATCTAACCACGGTAGCAAATTTAGTGGTACGGTTTTCAGAAAGATAAATACCAGCAAGCACGCCGGATGGTAATCCAAGAACACTTCCTAATCCTGTTAAAATAAGTGTCCCGACTAATGCATTTGCCATTCCACCGCCTGCTTCACCGGCAGGCTTGGGCATTTTTGTAAAGAAATCCCAATTGACTGAACCTATTCCCTGAGATATCGTATAAAATAAAATCATAAATAAAGGAATGAGGGCAACGACGACACTAAGCAGACAGAGTGAAAACATTATTCCACTTTTTATCTTTCTCCATCTGTAATAAGTCATCATAACTCAGTTCCTTGAGTGTACTTTCTTGTTACACTCCATACAATTAATCGTGCAATTGAATTAAGAATAATTGTGAGTATAAAAAGTAAAAATGCAATCTCGATAAGAGCGCTCAAATATAAATCAGATGTAGCTTCAGTAAATTCATTTGCAATTACGCTTGCCATTGTATAGCCAGGCTCAAATAATGAAGCTGAAATCTGCGGGTTATTGCCGATAACCATAGTTACTGCCATTGTTTCACCAATTGCGCGTCCTAATCCTAAAAGTGTTGCTCCTAAAATTCCGGATTTACCACTTGCAAGTATTATTCTAACCGTTTCCCATCGGGTTGCGCCAAGTGCGTAACTTGCTTCTCTTTGTGAATTTGGAATTGCTTTTAACACATCTCTTGAGATAGAGGTAATGATTGGTAAAATCATTATAGTCAAAATTAATGCTGCTGCAAGCATCCCTAATCCATACGGCGGACCTTTAAATAAGAAAATAAATCCAAGATGATCACCAAGAAACGGTTCTATAGTCTGACGAAGCCACGGAGCCATAACAAACATTCCAAACAATCCATAAACAATGCTTGGTATAGCAGCAAGGAGTTCAACAAGCATTGAGAGCGGGCCTTCAAGCCATTTTGGAGCAAACTCAGAAAGGAATACAGCAATTCCCACACTTAATGGTAAAGCAATTAATAATGCAACAAGTGAAGAGTATAAAGTTCCGAATATGAAGGGGAGAGCGCCGTAGCTTTCCTGAACAGGATCCCAATCAGTATGAATTATAAACTTCCAGCCGAACTTTTCTATAGCAGGAATAGATTGGTGATACATAAGATATCCCATCATAATTACCAACACCACTAAAAGGAACGCAGATAACCTGGTAATATTCTTAAAAATAAAATCGCCGGGATTCCTACCTATAGTATCCATATTTTAAAAGGAATCAGCAGCAGGAACTGAATTTAGGATCATATACTGCTGCTGATAATTATTTTGATTATTTAATAGGATATTTTGAACCATCAATTATTTAACTGAGATTTCTGCAATCTTCTTCTTATCTAGTTCAACGACTTCTTTTGGAAGAGGAGCATAATATAAATCCTTAGCAAACTTTTCACCATCTGTGATTGCCCAATTTAAGAAATCCACGATTGCCTTAGCTTTTGTTTTATCTTTCATATTTTTATAAACTAACAGCCATGTAAATCCAGAGATTGGATAAGAATCCTTTCCATCAGCATTTGTAATCTCAACTCTTAAATCTGCAGGCATATTATTTATAAATCCGGCTGCTGCTGCAGAAACTGCGTCAAAAGTAGGAAGAACAAAATTTCCTGCTTTATTTTTTAGAGAAGCATAAGGCAGATTATTTTTTTCAGCATAGGCTAATTCAACATAACCAATTGAACCTTCTGTTTGTTTAACTATTCCAGCAACTCCTTCGTTACCTTTACCTCCAAGACCAACCGGCCATTTTACTGAGGTACCCTGACCAACTCTTTTTGCCCAACCTTCACTTACTTTTGTAAGATAACCTGTGTATATATTTGTTGTTCCACTACCATCGGATCTATGTACAACAAATATAGGTTCATCAGGTAACTTCATTCCGGAATTCACACTTTTTATTCTTGAATCATTCCATTTTGTAACTTTGCCAAGAAAAATATCAGCGAGTACATCAGGAGTCAATTTTAAACCCTGACCCAAACCCTTAACATTATAAGTTACAACAACAGCACCCATAACCGTAGGGATATGAAGAATATCTGTTTTCTGATTATCCTTTACCTGTTTCATCTGGTCTTCACTCATCGGAGCATCAGAAGCACCAAAATCAACTGTACCTTCAATTACTTGTTTGATTCCACCGCCGCTGCCAATTGATTGGTAATTAAATTCAATACCCGTTTTCTTGTGGTATTCATCAAACCATTTTGAATAGATCACATATGGAAATGTGGCTCCGGCTCCATTTAGTTTTAGCTGCGCAAAAGAATTAAATGAGAACGCACAAAAAACTAAAAATGCGAGCATAGCGAATTTTAACCGCATAGTAAACTCCTTACTTTATATTATTAATTTCATTGAATTGTTTATAATTGAAAACATTTATTTATTTGTTAAGATTAAAACTCCCAGAAAAACGTTACTCTTGGAGTAACATCACTATTGTCTGCACCCTCAAGTGTGTGAACTTCAATACCAGGCATGACACTTACCTTTGGAGAGACTTTAAAATCAATTGCACCAATTATTAAACTCTGCATATCGTTTTTAATTGAACTGTTCGTATTTGGATCAAACATATCGTATCTACCAACAATTCCAACTGATTCAGATAACATTGCTTTAGCCCAAAAAGACAATCCTAATCCGGATTGTGTTTCCAGCATATCACCCGATGTTAATGCAAAATTGTTTTGTTGACTTTTTATGAAACCTTCAACACCCAATGCAAATGATTTTTCATATTTATAGCTTACAAAAGCAGCAGCTACAAATGCAGAATTATTCTTAAATGTACTGTCAACTGGATCCATTTTTTGAGGCAATGTATTAAAATCACCATAAAGTGTGATTAAAAAACTACCCGGTGAAAACTGTAATTGTCCATAATATCTGTTGTATTTATCTGTTTCAGGTTTATTGCCTGAACCATTACCAATTTTCAGCCAGTACTTTGCTGATCCGCTTTCAGATAATTTACCTTTTAAATCGATACCAATATCCCGTGAAGAAACTATTCCGAAATAATCCATTATTGTTTTTTCCAACGAACGATAACCCCATGCTCCTTCAGAAACATCAAAGGCAGGGGTGGGGGACATACCTACTATAAGATCTGATCCTTTGAAAACATCTTTCCATTTTAACCATGCATCTTTTACAAAAACTCCAATGTTGGAACCATTAGTTATAGCTGATTCCATTCTGAATCTTGTAGAGAATTGATCGTTTATAGTATAATCAGTCGTTATATATATTCTTCTAAAATTAAAGCCATTAATATCTTTTTTTGTTGGATTTATAGCATCGACATTATAAAAAAGATCACCGAACATTAGTCCACTAAACTTAACCGGACCAACACTGCCAACAGCAGTTTTGTCCTGAGCAAATAAATTTCCCATAAACAATAGAGCGAGGAAAAGGTATAGTAAGTTTTTCATATAGAACTAACCTATAATATTATGAATGAATAGTATTTTATTATCTGGGGGAAGTTTTAAAATATCAACTTCAACACCTACAAATTTAGATTATTGGGTTGGAGTATATATTAAGACAAGTTTAAGATATTGTTACCAAATTGTTAAGAGATGAGTTTACAGTTAGGTTTTTCAAAGATACCCGTAAAATTGTATAATTGTTTAGAACTCACTATACTAGTTATCATTGGTATATTGTTAACATATCAATAATATTTAGTTAACATTCTGGTAATAATTAGTAATTATGTTTAGAATATTAATTGAAAAAATATTTTATGGAATTAGATTAATAACCTTTCGGATTGGATATATAAAATTAGAATACGCACTGAATAAAATATTTAATTAATGACAAAGTTGTTTTTTATTTTATCTCTCGCTCGCTCTCTTCCTTCGATATGGGGCACCAGCAGGTGCCCCTTTTTATTTGATGTCGTAATAATTATTTAACGTGAATTTAACTTTAGCTTCACACCAAACTGCCTTTCTGTCATTAAATTTGAATTAAAAATTGAAAGGAACTTATGAGAAAAACAGAAAATAAATTTATTCCATTGAATTTAAGCAGCAATATTTCCCGGGATTATGACATTAAAGAAGAGGCTAACACTCAAAACGATGAATCAATAAATGCCTCCGACTATGTTTATTTTGAATTGGAAAATGAATGGCTGCAGGAATACGAATTAATATATAACTCTTATAAATTAGAGAATTGATAGATAAATGATCAAAATAACTCCTCTTTAATTAAGGACGAATTTTCTTCCCGGATTAATTCCCTGTTAAAAAGTAATCCATTAAAAGATCCAGTAGCTTGTGAATTACCCTGTCCTTTTGGTTTCACGTTAGCTTCTAGTTCAAACATCTTTATGTTTATCTTTTTATTTTCTGTATCAATAATATTATAGCTGATCCGGTTTTCATGTTTTCCTCTAATTGTAGCACCAGCATTTAAAAATCTAATTTCTCTCCTGGTGTATTCTTTCGATTCGTGCAGGTGGCCATGAAGAACAAAGTCAACATTAAAATTTTTAAACAGTTTAAATAATCTTTTTTTGTTTTTTAATTTCATAGTTTGCTTTTCAATATTCTTCCAGATCATTCCGAGTGAGCTTTTAGAATTTGATTTTATTTTATTGAAATGGTGATGAATGAGCACAAATATGTGCAAATAATCAACAGAATGTTTCGAAAGTAATTCTAATGTTTTATTAAACTGACTTAAAGATACTTCTCCGTTCGAAGCGAAAGGATTATTAATTGCTGAATACTCTGCAATAGAATTTATTCCCAGGAACAAAACATCGTTGATTATTTTTAGGAAAGGGAAGTAGTCTTTGTCAACATAATCACAATTTTCAAAAGCTTCAGGGAAATAGCTGATAAAGTCAGAAACTTTTTTCTTGTAATCTACATTTCGACATTTATCTCCAAATAGAAATATATCATCAGGTTTTTGTACACCACCAAAGATATCGTGATTTCCAATCGTTAGTGAAAGCTTCTGACCGGAAAGAAATCCATATCTTTTCAATAACCTTCTAAGAAGCAGGAAGTCAGTCCGTTCTGCATTGTCAGTAAGGTCACCTGTTATAACAAGATGATCAACTTTTTGATCAGAAATATTTTTAAGTAGGAATTCTAACTTTTTATAAGTTGAGTCATTAAAAAATGAATTTAGATGCAGATCTGAAATGTGTGCAATTTTCAATGTTCTCTCCTCCATTGTTATTCGATATACAAAAATAACTTTTAACTGTTAAGTTAAAGTGAAGAGATTGTGAAGAAATTGTTAAGAAGATTTTTGAGTAAAAGAGGAAATAAGATTCCGGGTTTTTGAGAATTGTTTTTTCTTAAAAGATCTGAAGGCATAAAAGGTTTGTAACAGATAAAATCGGGGAAAGTAGGTTTTCAAACCGTATTCATCTGGTTTAGTTTCAGGGAAATATGCAGTTCCAAATATCCAATCCCAGATTGCCAGTTTTGTAGCAAAATTCCTGTTTCTGCCTTTTCCAGTTGAATGATGCCAACGGTGCATTTCAGGACCATTAATTATTTTTTGCAGGGCACCGGTCTTTATGTTAAGATTAGAATGAATGTACATTCCCCAAACTGCACTGATCAATCCTTTATAAGCAATCACTTCAGGCGGTGAGCCGAGAAGAATAATCGGCATAAACTCAATCGTTTGGTTAATTAAAATTTCAATCGCGTGTGATCGTGAGCCGGATAACCAATCAACTTTTTTTGGTGAATGATGTGCTTCGTGAATTCTCCACATATATTTGTTCTTATGCTGCCACCTGTGCATCCAGTAAATGTATAGATCGTGAGTAATAGTAAAAAAAACAAGCTGAAGCCAAACAGGAATATTTGCAAACAGGTTTAATCTCGATAGACCTGTAGAATCATCAATAAACTTAATAACATATGTAAAAATAAATATTCCGAGTATATAACTTTGGGCAATAGTGTAAAGAGCAAGATCATCAAAGAAACCCTCTCTAAGAATTTTTTGACCTTTAGTATATGGAAAAAATCTTTCAAGAATAATAAAGAATATTGCAGCACCAATAATTAATATGGTTGAAGTCAGTTCTGCATTGCTCATATTTGTAAAATAATCTGCAATCCAGGTCCATACCGTAGTCAACATATTTAAGATACTCTCAATCATAATTCAAAAACAAACTAAACTGTTGTTTCAGATTTTACTTTTCTAAGTTTTGCTCTTGCACCAAGTTCGCTATCATAAACTTTTTTAATTCCATCACCAAGAGCTTTTTCAATATCCCTAATATCTCTGACTAAACGGTCAAACCCCGTAACTTCAACTGATGCTGCCTGGTCTGTTCCCCACATTGCCCGATCAATTGTAATATGTCTCTCAATGAATGAAGCACCAATTGCAATAGCCGCCATGCTTGGTGCAAGTCCTGTTTCATGCCCTGAATATCCAATGGGAGTAATTGGATATAAATCTCTCAGTGTTTTAATCATCCTGAGGTTCAATTCATTATTATTACAAGGATATGCTGAAGTTGAGTGAGCAATTAATAAATTTTCTATTCCAAATAATATAACTGCTGCTTCTATCTCATCCATTGTTGACATACCAGTTGAAATTATCAAAGGTTTGTTTAATTTTTTATGTTTCAACATCAACCCTTCATCGGTTAACGAAGCGGATGCCATTTTATAGAGTGGGGGATTAAACTCTTCCATAAAGTCAACTGAAGGTTCATCCCAGCAACTTGCAAACCAGGTGATTTCAAGAGATTTACAATATCTATCTATTTCAGCATATTCTTCTTTATTAAATTCAACTTTTTGGCGGTAATCTATATATGTCATTCTTCCCCAAGGGGTATCTCTTTCAACATTCCATTGATCTTTTGGGACACAAATTTCAGGAGTTCGTTTCTGAAACTTAACTGCATTACAACCAGTTGAATTGGCTCCTTCAATTAATTTTTTTGCTATATCGACAGAGCCGTTATGATTAATACCAATTTCGGCAATTACAAAAACCGGGTGACCATCACCAATAAAATTATTTCCAACTTTGATTTCACGGTTTTTCAAAACTTACTCCTCTGTTAAAAAATTAAATAGGTTCTTTAAAGTTAAATGCCAAAATTAATTCGGCAACCTCTCTGAACGCTCCGTTCCCACTTCGATTTATGCAAATATAATCTGAAAACTCTTTTACAAAACTCATACCGTCTGATGGAGTTGCTGAAAATCCAACTAACTTCATAATGTTAACATCATTTGCATCGTCACCAACAAATGCAACATTTTCTTCTTTTAAATTATTTTTCTTCATAACTTTTTTCAAAACATCAGTCTTATCCTTCACTCCGAGATAGAATTCTTTAATTTTCAATTTTTCTGCTCTTGATCTAACTGCACCGGATTCTTCCCCGGTAACAATAACGGTTTCGATTCTTGCATATTTTCTTAACCTCTCTACACCCATTCCATCGCGTATTGAAAATCTTTTAAATTCTTCTCCATTTTTTGAAAAGTAAACACCTGTGTCTGTTAACACTCCGTCGTTATCAGTTAATAATATTTTTATTTTTGAAAGTTTATCTTTCAACGGAAGATTTTTATTCATCAATTCATTATCAATTACCATGCTGTCCAGCCTCCGTCAACAATTAAATTAGCACCAGTCATATATGAAGAAGCATCACTTGCAAGAAAAACGAGTGCCCCATTATAATCTGTTGGTGCGGCCATTCTTCCCAATGGAGTTTTTGAAGAATAGTTTTTTATAAAATATTCATCCTGGTTATTCTCTACTCCGCCGGGTGTTAAGGTATTTACCCGGATACCTTTTTTACCCCAATAAGCAGCAAGAAATCTAGTAAAGGAAATAACTGCACCTTTGGTAACCGGGTAAGCTGCTGATTTGTAAAAATTCTGATTACCATCGGGCGTTTTGTAAAGTGATTGATCAGGAGCCACAACACCATAAGTTGAAGCAACATTAATAATACTTCCATTTCTATTTTCTGACATATAAGAACCAATATTCTGCGAACAGAGAAACATACCAGTTATATTCACATCAATGGATTTTTGCCAGAGGTCCAATGGATAATTTTCAAACTTTGAAAGTTCTGAAGCAGCTTGTGGATTTTCAAACATATCATTTATTGCTGCATTATTTACAAGAATATCTATTCTATTAAACTTTTCTAAAACTTGTTCTTTTAATTTCTGGACAGATTCCTTTTTTGTAATGTCTGTTCCAATTCCAATTGATTCTTCGGATAAAGTTTTTGAAAATTCTTCACATCTATTTTTATCTAGATCACAGACTACTACATTTGCACCCGCTTCAGATAAAGCAGCACAATGATTTTTACCAATCAAACCAAGTGCACCAGTTACTATTGCTACTTTATTTTTTAAAGAGAATAACTTTTCAAGATTTTGGTGCAACTGATCAAACCATCTCTTTCTTTTTAGGCTTAGTATTAAAGTTGCTTACTTTTCTGAATACAGGTTCAACCGGTTCACCTTTTAAGTTTTCTTTAACTGTATTGTTATTAACCGCTTCTTTTAGAATGGGAAGAACTTCTCTGTAGGTTTTTAATGTATACTCAATATCTTCATTGGAATGTGAATAACTCATGTTATGAAATCCACCCCAGAGAATTCCGCGTTTTATCATTTCCTGCTGAACAAGCGATTTAAGTTCAAGTGGATTTCCAGCAGATGAATCAAAAGTTATTATTGTTCTACATTCGTATCCTATACATTTTGTATAATTCATTCCAAGTTCAGAAGCAATTTGATTATAGCCATCTTTCAATTTCTTTCCTTGTTTTGAAAGATAGGCAGGAACATTTTTCTCTCTCAACTCCGTAATAGTCGCCTTGGCAGCAGCAAGCGATAAAGCTTCTCCTCCAAAAGTTGTGTAAAAGAAAACATCCTTTTCTAAAACTTTCATTACATCTTTTCTCCCGGAAATTATTGAAATCGGCATTCCGTTAGCAACCGCTTTTGAAAATACGGCAAGATCTGCTTTTACATTAAAAAATTCTTGTGCGCCCCCAAGAGCAATTCTAAATCCTGACCACATTTCATCAAAGATCAATATAGTTCCGTTTTCTGAACAAACATCTTTAAGTTTCTGCAGAAAATTATCTTTTGGTGCTTCAAAAACAAATGGTTCTAAAATAACAGCAGCAGTATCATCATCAATGGAATCAATAACTGATTGGATATCATTATAATTAAAAGTAAAAGTTAAGTCCTGAACAATAGAGGGGATTCCTTTGTTACGATCTGTCACTCCAATATACCAATCATGCCAACCATGGTAACCACAGCAAAGTACTTTATTTCTTCCAGTGAATGCTCTTGCGACGCGAATTGCTGCTGACGTAACATCAGCGCCGGTTTTGCTGTAACGAACCGATTCAGCATTTGGAACGACCTCGTGAATCAATTCTGCTACTTCAACTTCCAGAGGATGCATAAGTGAAAATGTAATTCCATCATTAAGCTGTTTTTTAATTGCTTCGTCAACCTTATCATAACAGTATCCAAGCGAAAGAGGTCCAATCCCCATTAAATAATCTATATATTCGTTTCCATCAACATCCCAGACGTGTGAGCCTTTTCCTCTTTGTAAATATTTAGGCGCAATTCCATTTATATTTTGTTGTGGTCCTTTAGCAAGTGTCTGAGTAACAGATGGGATCAAGTTTAAAGCCCTTGCATACAATTCATCTGATTTTTTGATTGATGGATAATCAGCATTCGATGTTACTTTATTTGGCATAATTTCTTCCTTAAAGATCAAATAATTTTTGTGTTATTAATTCCTACAGTTTTAAGTTCATCAAGATGATTCCTGTACCAATTCACCCCGTTATATTTTTCATTTATCTTTTTAATATCCGGGTTGTCTTTCAATAATTTGAGAATATCATTTAATCCAAAATTATTTTTAAGAGGATATAGTTCAGCATAAACTCTGTTTATAAAATCATAATCTTCTTTATAATCTATTGTAAACCTGTAAGTCATTGAATAATCCGGGCCGCCTTTCCAGGTTACATTTCCAATTTTAAATCTTTCTGGATTCTCCCAAAAATACGGCGTTGTATGCTCTCTTTCCAGTTGCCTTTTTGAATTGAGCCAGGCATTTTTTAGAGCACTCATTTTCATTATTTCAACATCATTACCATCAGGCCATGTAGGTGGATGAAGATTGCTTATATAATCATAAACATCAAAATTATCTATAAAAAATCCTATAACTTCATCAATAATTTCAGGATCAATCAGAGGACAATCGGAAGGAATTTTAACAACTGCATCAGCATTGTATAAAAGCGCAGCTTGGTAGTGTCTGTCAAGTAAATCAGTAGGATTGCCCCGGAAAACCGTTATTTTATTCTCATTGCATAAATTAACAAGTACCTGGTCAGAAGGATCAGTTGTAATAGCAACAATAATTTTACCTGAAAGTTTTGATCGCTGTACTCTTTCACACATTCTTAAAAAGAGAGGTTTACCGGAAAGAGGCAACATAACTTTTCCAGGTAACCTCGTAGAAGCCATTCTTGCCTGGATGACCGTCGCTACTTTGAGATTCTTTTTAACATTGTTCATCTAAAGATACCGGCAGAAAAAATTATTTCAGTTTTTTATTTTGCAAGCCGTCTCTTTATTCTGAATCTCTGCATAACATTGAATTTAGATTCGAGACTCTTTTCTATAGAGTAAACAGGTAATTGTTCGGTTCCTAACAACTCCCGACCTATATCGGCAATAACTTTTGCTGAAGTACCGCCATTTTGAATTGGAGTCATCTTTTTCAATTTAATTACATCAAAATCAGAATAAACTTCTTTGCCCAGAGCAAGACCAATATAAACAACAGAAGAAAATCGGGTAATAAGTACATCACAATTTGCAATCATCGGATCAATATTTTCGTGATGATAAACTAAAGAGCCGGAGGCATATCTTTCAATTTCGTTGATGGCTCTTTCTGCTTTTTCATTAGGATGAAGTTTAAAGATTATTTGCCTGCCTTTAGCTATTTCGACGGCCTTTTTAATAAACTTTTTTCGATTCTCAAATTTATAGGTTTCTCTCATATCCGAAGTAGCAACAAGAACATAATTCTTATGAGGGAAATCATTTTTTAGAAATGAATGTGAGTTATCAAAATTAGGAATCCCTGTAATCCTTATTTTGCTACCATCAACACCTTTGGAAATAAAATGTTCTTTATATCCTTCTGAAGCAACACAAAAAAGGTCATAAGAATTTGATAATCCAAATGTTGACGTACTTGCCAGCCATCTTGGCAAATGGAATTTGGTTACAATATGATATGCAAAATTTTCAGGATCTGTCATTCCTTCCTGAACGAGAATAATCTTTTTGTTCCTGATATTTTTTGGAATCAATAAATCTGCACATAAAAAAACAAGATCATAATCGTCATTCTTTCCATTCTCATCAATTTGTAAATTATTTTCCTCAAGATACTTAAGTGTTTTTTTCCTTGCCTGTCCACCAAGTACTGAAAAATCGAGAAGACCAAGGCTGGAGGCATACTGGATAGCCGGATATCCATCAGCATAAAAAGGTGTAAAGTAAGAATCAAATTCAGTAAGCATTTTTGAGATTTTATGCATCTGGGTAGTCTGGTTCATTGATCCACAGACGTAGAGAATCTTTTTATTTACCATTTATTGCCCAAACAGATAAGTGATGATTAAATATAATGAAAAAACTTATTTATTACTTAAAAACTAACTTTTTAGAAAAATTAAACCACTTCAATAAACTAAAGTTCAAATTCTTTCACAAATTTACTCTGAACATACAAAAGTATTTAAATTCATTTTTTGTTTATTATCACATTTTTTAACATAATCGAAAAGAAATGTTTGTCTTAATTTTTTTGAATTATTAAATTCAGTGCAATTTTTTATCCCTATAAATTGTAAGGATTTTTTATGCGTTTTATCCGTCCCTCCAAATTATCAAAAGGTGATTTAATTGGAGTTATTTCTCCTGCAACTTCTCCTGACGACCATACAGTTATTGAAAGAGGAGTCAAATATATTGAGAAATTAGGATATCAAGTTGAGGTAGGGAAAAATGTTGGAAAATATCATGGTTATCTTGCCGGAAGTGATGATGAAAGACTTGAAGATTTACATTATATGTTTAAAAATAAAAATATTAAAGCGGTATTTTGTTTGCGAGGAGGTTATGGAGCTAGCCGTTTGCTTGATAAAATTAATTACAAAATTATTAAATCGAATCCCAAAATTTTTGTCGGATTTAGCGAGATTACTTCACTTCAATCAGCATTCCTTGAAAAAACTGGCTTAATAACATTCGCCGGTCCAATGATTTACCCGGATTTTTCTGATGATGTAAGTCCGTTTACAGAAGAGTTTTTCTGGAGAATAATTAGTTCGAATAAAAAAATTGGAAGGCTAGAATTTCCTGATAACGCAAAACTTCCGGGAATGACAAAAGGGAATACTTCAGGAAAAATTGTTGGAGGAAACCTATCAGTACTTAATTCATTAATCGGGACAGCATATTTCCCAAACCTTAAAGACAAAATTCTTTTGCTTGAAGATATAAAAGAACTTCCTTACAAAATAGATAGGATGCTTAATCATTTAAGACTGACAAATGCATTTAAAAACCTTCGCGGTATTTTACTAGGTAGATTTGTTGATTGTTTTGAGCACGACCCGATGAAAAAAACATTGACACTTGGTGAGGTAATGGAAGACTATCTTGGGAAGATGAAGATACCAATAATTTATGCTTTTCCCCATGGTCACATTACTGATAAGGTTACAGTTCCGATTGGCTTGAATATTAAAATGAATGCAACCAAAGGATTTGTTGAGTTTTCTGAAAGTGCGGTTAAGTAATAGAGCCTTTCTCTAAAGTGAAATTCAGGAAAGTAAAATAATTCTGTTCAAATTCTGATTTAGCCAATCTTGCTTTTTGAAGGTTTGTAAAAATTCCATAAACTGTTGACCCGGTACCGCTCAGTAATGCAAACTCAGCACCTAAACTATATAACTTCAGTTTTATTTCAGCAATTTCCGGATAATTATCAAAGACAATCCTTTCAAAATCATTTGTAACCAAATTTTTAAGTTTTTCAACTTCAAACTTACTTGTCTTCAGAAATGATTTTAATTTATCTGAATTCTCATCTGGATTTATATGACTAAAAGCCCACTTCGTTTCAATATGAATTCCAGGATTAACAATTAAAATCGGGTAACTGACAGAAAAATTTAATGGGAAAAGTTTTTCACCCCTTGATTCTGCATAAGAAGTAACCGGATTTAGAAAATAGGGAACATCCGAGCCAAGCTGAAGAGCTAATTTGAAAATCTGGTTGTAAGAAATATCTAAATCGAAAAGAGAAATTAAAGCTTTTAGTGTCGCTGCAGCATTTGAGCTTCCGCCACCAAGCCCCGCACCAACCGGAATATTCTTTTGCAATTTAATTCTAACATATAGCTCTTTATTTACTGTTTTTTTGAGAAGTAAAATTGATCTGATAATAAGATTGCTATTATCATTTTTAATCAAATCATTATTTGAATAGAATTCAGGTTTATCTGACTTTTCAAATTCAATAATATCTTCAAGGAGTAAAGGATGAAATATTGTGGAAATGTCGTGAAAGCCATCACCTCTCTTTCTAATTACATTCAAACCAATGTTTATTTTGGCTGGTGAGGAAACCTCAATCTTTTCCATCTAGCAATTCTTTAATTTTTGTGATATGTTCAAAACCGGAACCACAGCACGTACCAATAAATGAGGGAGAATAATCTAAAATATTCTCTATTTCCTTAATATAAAATTCTGGTGAAATTCCACATTCAATATTTTCATCCTCAGGATTTTCGGAACCACAATTCAGATAAAATCCCCACAATTCCGGGGGCTTTATTATTTCAATTAAATGATTAAATAATTTGGGAGCAATGCAATTAAATCCAACAGCCAATGCTCCGTAATCAACAATTAATTTAATGGCCTCTGAAACCTGTTCACCAGAAAGTAATGATAAATCATCTTGAGAATAAAGACTAACAACAAAAGGAACAGAATTTTTATAACAATGTTTACAGATAATTACTATTTCATCCCAATGGCCTTGTGTTTCATTTAATATGAAATCAATATCATTATCTACAAGTAAATCAATATGATTTTGGTGATTTACCTCAAGTGATTCTTTGCTTAAAGTCCTTTCAACTTGATAACAATCTTCAGCGGGAGCGTTTGAGCCAGCTATTAAAATTGATCGATTAGAAGAAGCATCCTTTGTCAGAGAGACTGCTAGTTTAACTTCTCTCTTGCTCCTGAGAATATCATTATTAAAAGCAGCTGGGTTAGTTCTAAAAGTATTTGTTGTTATTATATCTGCTCCCACATCAATGTATCCAGAATGAATTGAAATTATAGTTTCAGGAGAATCAGAATTTACATAAGTCATCCAGGATTTTCCTCTGCTTTTAAATCCTTTTTGCTGAAGTAAACTTCCCATTGCGCCATCTAATATCAATGGTTTTTGTTTATCTCTTGCTCTTTCAAAAACATCTAAATCCATTTTATTACCTAATCACCTTTTCAATAATATTCTTCATTTCATTTGTAAAGACATTCAGCGAATAGTTGTTTTGAATTCTATAAAACCCTTCATTTCCCAATTTTTTACTGAGATTAACATTAGTTGCCATGATTAATAATTTTTCAGCAGCTATAGAAGTATCATTTAACGGGTAAATAAACCCACTTACGTTATTCTCAATAACTTCAGGAATAACATTTAACTCAGGTGCAATTACTGGAATTTTGAACGCCATAAATTCCAAAGCAATTCTGCAAATATATTCAGAATATCTTGATGACAGTAACCCAATATCTGTTATTGAAAGTAAATCTCTTACATCATTCTGTTTTGGAAGTATTTTTACTCTTTCTAATAAATTGTATTCCTTAATTAGCCAAGTCACCTCAGAATATTTAATCTGTTCTTCTGAGCCCGAAAGGATGAAAAATAGTTTTTCATTATGTTCGGCAGCTTTTTTTATGATCTCCAGTAAGAAGAATATTCCTTTTTCCGGAGAGAATCTCCCAATAAAACTGACAACAATTTTTTCATCCGGAATACCTAAAGACTTTTCTAAACCATTAGTCAAATTATAGTTTAAGAATTTTCCCAAATCAATAGGAGCATGTAAAATTTTAAAATTATTAATATTAAAAAATGGTTCGTACCTGACTTTTGTTGACTTTCCAGGAAAAATAAAATAATCTGTAAGAGAGTTGTGTAAATATTTATTTAATGGATTATTAACCGGACTCATATTATCAAGGCAAAGTTTGATAATCGGAATATTTTTCTTAATAAATTTTTTAATCATTCCTGAAACAATATGTCCTTGGGCTACTGCAGGTAACAGGAGATCAATTTCTTCTTCATTCACTATTTTTTTTACTGAAGAATAACTTTTAAAAAGTATTTTTGGTGAAGTTTTATAAAAGGAAATATCATAGAAATTTGCTTCAGTTTTTTTCAAGTTCTCCCAAATTGGTGTTCCCAACTTTCCAGCAAAATAAACCTGGTGTCCAAGACTTTCTAATGCTAAAACTACATTTTGAACGTAGTAAGCTGCTGCATTCCACCACGGAAAATCAAACAAAACAAGAATTTTTAATTTCCGATCGGTACTCATTTAGTTAAAATATTTTCAACAGATTTAATAATTTCTTCAATCATTTTTTCAGGTTCAGCAGGTTTAATTATATGATTAAATTCATTATCAGCATAACCATAAGTCTGATAATTTTCCTGTAAAAAAACTCCAATGGTCGGAATATTCAAAGCAAATGAAAAATGAAGTGGGCCAGTATCGCCGCAAATAAAACAAGAACAGGATGAAATAAAGAGTTTTAACTCTTTCAGATCATCGATGTATATTTTATCAAATTTTTTTGCAGAGTTTTCATCAAAATATTTTTTTTCTTCGATTCCGAAAACGAGAACTGGGAGGTAGTTTTCATTTATAATTAAGTCGCCATAAACTTTTCTAAAATTTTTCAATTCCCATCTTTTTTTCCCTCTTGCACCAATCCAAATTCCGATGATTTTTTTATCATTTTTAATTGAAAACTTTTGTCTCAATTTTACTTGATAAGAACTCAGTTCATTTATATTTATAAATAAACGAGGTTTAGTTTCATTTTTGTCAGAAGAAAATAAATTAAGAAGTTGCTGCTGTATTTTGTAATAATGTTGTGAATTATCTGGTTTTACATGGATATTAGTAAATATCGATCCATCGCCTTTATCAAAACCAACTCTGAATTTTCCTTTGCTTAAATATGTAATCAAGCCGTTCAAAAAGGATGAGCCATCAGGCTTAGAGCTTTCGACCACCAATTCATATTTGTTCTTTTTTAATTCTCTTATAAGACTTAAAAACTTGAAAGGGTTTTTAATATAACCGATATGATTAAAAGGAATAATTTGATTGATAAACTTGTTGTCTTCAATTAAGGCTGAAAGTTTATTGGAAACCAGTGCATCAACTTTTGCATCAGGGAAAATCATTGCGGCTAATTCGAAAAGGGGGGTGATTAGTAAAAGATTTCCTAAACGTCTGTCCTGTCTGACTATTAAAACTCGTTTTACATCCTGAACATTTATAACGGTCGGATCAATTTCTTCAGAATTAATGAATAATTTAAATATTCCACTGAGCAGTTTCTTCCCCGATTTTTCAAATGACTTTCCGAATTTCATTGATCCAAAAAAAATCTACGAAGATGTAAATGGAAAATGATATTGATTAATTAAAATCAAAAATAATCATAAAAATTTAATTAATCTGAGAGGGTTTAGTTTAATGTGCATCCAACCAATTATTGCCGATACCGGTATCAACAACAATCGGAACATCAAGTGGAAGAGCATTCTCCATTAATTTTTTAATGATTGGCCTGAGTTCATCAACTTCATCTTTGTGTGCATCAAATAAAAGTTCATCGTGAACCTGTAAAACCATTTTGGTTTTTGTTTTTCTTTTTTCGAGTTCTCTTTGAATATTTATCATTGCAATCTTGATCATATCTGCAGCAGTTCCCTGGATAGGCATATTGATTGCGACTCTTTCTTCAAATTGTCTGACAACGCGGTTATTACTATTAATATTTCTCAAATATCTTCTTCTGCCAAGTAAAGTTTCTGAGTATCCTTTCTCTTTAGCTTTCATTACCGAATCATCCATATAGTTTTTAACTTTTTTGAAAGTATTAAAATAAGTTTCGATTATTTCCTTAGCGTGAGTCTGGGTAATACCCAATCTTGTTTTTAATCCGAATGGACCAATACCATACAGAATTCCGAAGTTTACTTCTTTAGCTTTTCTTCTCATATCCTGTGTAACATCTTCAGGATCAACCATAAAAACCAAAGCAGCTGTGCTTCGATGAATATCTTCACCACTCTTGAACGCTTTCATCAAACCCGGATCTTTACAAATTGCAGCAAGCAGACGAAGTTCAATCTGGCTGTAATCAGCACTCAGCAGCACATAATTTTTATCACGAGGAACAAAAGCTTTACGGATTTCTTTTCCCATCTCAGTTCTGATAGGAATATTCTGAAGATTAGGATTTATACTCGAAAGTCTGCCGGTTGCAGCAATAGTTTGATTAAAATCAGTGTGAACTCTTCCGGTTTTTGGATTGATCAGGTTCGGGAGAGAATCAGTATAAGTTGATTTTAATTTTGTTGCCTGCCTGTAGTCTAAAATCGTTTCAATAATTTCGTGTTCGCCTTTTAAATACTCCAACGCTCTTGCATCTGTTGAAAAACCTGTTTTTGTTTTCCTTCCTGAAGTCAATCCAAGTTTTTCATAAAGGATTACCTGCAATTGTTTTGGTGAACCAATATTAAATTCTTCGCCGGCAGATTTATAAATTTTCTTTGTGTATCCTTTAATCAACTTTTCAAGTTCGTGACTAAAATTGTCAAGAGTAGTCTTATCAATCTTTACTCCTTCATATTCAATTTCTTCAAGTACTGGAACGAGAGGGAAGTCAACTTCATAAGCTACTTGTTCTAACTTTTCTTTTTCTATTTCCTTTTCAAGAATTTCATAAAGCTGGTAAGTTATATCGGCATCTTCAGCAGCATAATTAGATAATTCTTCTGCATCAACATCATAGATTTTGGTCGGATCAATTTTCTCTCCGAGTAACTCGTGCAGGGAAATTGGTTTGTAGTTCAGATATTTTTCGGAAAGATTATCCATTCCATGTTTCTGATCTGCATCAATTATGTAGCTGGCAATCATTGTATCGAAGTAAAAGTTTTCAACTCTAATTCCGAGTCCATGCATTACGCCAATATCATATTTACCATTCTGACAAACTTTTTTAATCTTTTTATTTTCAAGAACAGGCTTAAATATTTTTACAAAATCTTCAACTTTTAATCTTTCTTTTCCATCACTGAATTTTTTCTTTTGACCGGGATCGATTGCGATGAAATAACCTTCACCAGCTTTAGAGGAGAAAGAGGCTCCAACAATTCTCAGATCAAACTGATCGAGGGAATCAGTTTCAGTATCAAAAGCAAAAATGTTTTTCTTCTTTAAACTTTCAGTTAAAGCTTTTGCATCTTTTACAGTTGTGATAAGTTTATACTTGATTTTTGTTTTATCAAAAGTTTTAGAATCACTTAACTCTTCTTCATTTATTTCTTCAACTTTATGGGTGTCATAAATCTTTAAGAGTCTTGTAAAAAGAATTTTAAATTCAAGTTCGATGAAAACATCCCGCAGTTTTTCAAACTTTGGATTTTCAAATTTTGCTTTATCAAAGTCAATATCAACCGGAACACTGCAATGAATTGTTGCGAGATCTTTGGAAAGGAAAGCATTCTCTTTATTTTCTTCTAACTTTTTCTTTGTACCTGTTTTTTCAACTTTATCAAGATTTTTATAAAGGTGTTCAATCGAACCAAATTGCTGAATAAGTGGTGTTGCTGTTTTTTCACCAACTCCCTTAACCCCGGGAATGTTATCAGAACTATCACCAACGAGTGCCAAATAATCTATCATCTGTTTTGGTTCAAAACCATAAACTTCTTTTACTTTTGCAACATCATAAATTGTAACATCATCGCTACCTCTTCCGGGCCTGGCAATTTTAACTTTTTCAGTAACAAGCTGCATATAATCTTTATCAGGTGTGATTGCGAAAGATTCCATACCTTTTTTTTCAGCAAGTTTAACTGCAGTGCCAATAATATCGTCTGCTTCGAAACCCGGTTTTATGTAAAGTGGGATGTTCATCAACTCAACAATTTGTTTTATTCTTCCAATCTGTGGTATCATATCTTCAGGCATTGCATCGCGAGTCGCTTTATATTCTTTATACTTATCATGACGGAAAGTTTTTTCTTTCGAATCTGTGGCAACAGCAATGTAGTCTGGTCTGTGATCTTCAAGAACTTTTATAAGCTGAGTTACGAAACCATAAACTGCTGAAGTAGGTTCTCCGCTTTTTGTAGTCAAAGGTCTGTTTATAAAAGCAAAGTAGGCTCTGTAAGCCATTGCCATTGCATCAATGATTACGAAAGTTTTGTTTTTTGGTGGCATAAATAAAATTGAAATAGTTTAGTTGAATTTTGATTGTAAGATAAAAATATTTTTATCAATTAACTTTGCTTATTTTTTAATACATATTTTTGTTGTGATTGATTTTTGGAAGATAGAAATATTTTTTTGTTATGTTGATTTTATACCTATTTTGTAATAACAAATATTTTATGATAACAACATTGGTTTAATGTTAACAAAAGACTCTTCAATAAAGCCATCCTTCTGGGATAATCTTATAGCACAATATCAAAATTCAAGCGCGGGGAAAAGTATTTGGCAATTGTGCAATTCATTTATTCCCTTTTTTATTATCTGGGGAATTATGTATTTGAGTCTTGATATAAGTTACTGGATAACATTACTACTTGCATTGCCAGCTGCGGGATTTGTTGTACGTATTTTTATTATTCAGCATGATTGTGGACACGGTTCATTTTTCAAATCGAAAAAAGCAAATGATTTTTGGGGTGTGGTTTGCAGTATATTTTCTCTTACTCCATATCATCACTGGAGGAAAAAACACGCAATCCATCATGCATCTGCCGGTAAGTTAGAGAAAAGAGGAATCGGCGATATTTATACAATGACGGTTGATGAATTTCTTCAGCAATCGAGATGGGGAAGACTTAAATACAGGCTTTTCCGTAACCCGATAGTTTTATTTGTTATTATTCCGTTTATCATGTTTGTGATAATACAAAGATTTCCCTTTCCATCCTCAAAGAATTTGAAGAATCTGCATCCAAGTGTTTATATAACTACGCTTGTATTTCTGTTAATTACAGTTGCAATGTGCTGGGTTTTTGGATGGCAGGAATTTTTAATGGTGCAATTACCAATTACTTTCATTGCATCATCAACCGGAACATGGTTATTTTATGTTCAACATCAATTTGAAGACACCTACTGGACAAAGGATAATTCCTGGGATTATACATTGGCTGCACTTCAGGGAAGTTCTTATTACAAACTTCCGAAAGTATTACAGTGGTTTACCGGGAATATCGGTTTTCATCATATTCATCACCTGAGCCCAAAAATTCCTAATTATCTTCTTGAAAAATGTCACAAAGAAAATCCTGTATTCCAGGAAAGCCCGGTTCTAACTCTTCGGTCAAGTTTTAGAAGCTTATTCCTAAGGTTGTGGGATGAGAAACAAAAGAAGCTTATTAGTTTTCATCACTTCAAAAAACTCCAATTTGGGTTGACGTCGGATCAATTGGAAAAATAATTTATTGGTTTGATAAAACAATGGACAAGTCTTATACGCTTTACCAGGTTGATTCATTTACAAAAGAATTATTTAAAGGTAATCCGGCTGGAGTGGTTACTAATGCTGATGGACTGACAGATGATCAAATGCAAATGATTGCCAGGGAAATGAATAATTCTGAAACTGCATTTATCTTTTCTTCTGACGAGGATGATCATAAAATTAGAATCAGATTCTTTACTCCAAAGACTGAAATCCCAACTTGTGGTCATGCAACAATCGCTGCACACTACGTTAGAGCAATTGAAAACAATTTACCATCCTGTACAATAAAACATAAAATTGGTATCGGGGTTTTACCGGTTGATATTGTTAGGTATGGAAACGACCTGCCTACCGGACAGGCAGATTATAAAATATTTATGACTCAAGGTAAACCGGAATTTATTTCAACACTTTTATCTGAAAGACAGGATGAAATCATATCGGCATTGGATTTGAATAGATCTGAACTCAATAGGAAATGTCCGATGCAAATAGTTTCAACAGGGCATTCCAAAGTGATGGTAGGGATAAATAATAAAAAAGTTCTTAACTCAATTAAACCTGATTTTTCAAGGCTTGCTGATATTAGCAGGAAAATAAAATGCAATGGTTTTTTTGTTTTTACTTTAGATTCTGATGATACAGAAATACTTACTCACGGAAGAATGTTTGCACCTGCAATTGGCATAAATGAAGATCCGGTTACCGGTAATGCAATCGGACCACTTGGGGCATACTTGGTAAAACTTAAGTTAGTAAATTTTGAAAACGTTAAATTCAAATTTAAAGCCAAACAAGGTGAAGCTATTGATAGACCTGGGATTGTTGAAGTTGAAGTAAATGTTGATGATAATGGAGAGCCAGTTTTAGTGAAGATTGGAGGAGTAGCTACAATAGTTTTCAAAACTGAATTTGTTTTATGATTTCATTAAATTATTTGATGACTGAATTATGACCGACTATGGATGGTTGTCAATACTTCCTCCGGTTCTTGCAATATTATTAGCCATTAAAACCCGCCAGGTGTTCTTATCTCTTTTTCTTGGAATCGTTCTAGGTTGGTTCATAGTTTCAAATGGAAATATTCTTGAAGGATTCAGATTATCAATCGAATCTATAATTAATGTGTTCGCGGATTCAGGAAATACTAAGGTTATTATTTTTTGTGCATTAATTGGTGCTCTTATTACAATTACCCAGGCAAATGGGGGAATGCAGGGATTTGTTGATCTTATTCAGAAAAAAAATATAGTAACATCAAGAAAACGCGCGACAGTTTTTTCCTTCTTCATCGGCTGCATAGTTTTTATTGAATCGAGTATTTCATGCCTGGTAACCGGAACAATATTTCATCCTATATTCGAAAAGTTTAAAATCTCACGGGAAAAACTTGCTTACATCTGTGATACAACTTCTTCGCCCATTTGTATTCTGATTCCGCTAAATGCCTGGGGAGCTTATGTTGTTTCACTTCTTGCAAAAGAAAAATTATCTGATCCGGTTAGTTTATTTTTAAGTACAATTCCGTTAAACTTTTATGCAATACTTTCTGTTCTATTTGTAGGATTTATCTCATTCAGCTTTAAAGATTTCGGATCAATGAAAAAAGCAGAGAAAAGATCATTAGAATCCGGGAAAACAATTGGTGACGGAGCAACACCAATGATTTCTGATGAAGTATCTTCAATCAAACCTAAAAAAGGAATTCCACATAAATCTTTGAATATGATTATTCCTATTTCTGTTATGATAATAATGATGCCACTGAGTCTACTAATTACAGGCAATGGAGATCTAACTGCGGGTTCAGGCTCGACTTCAGTTCTCTGGTCAGTTTTAACAGCAATAATTATTGCAGGACTTATTTCATCCATTCGAAAACTACTAAGTCTAAAAGAAATAATGGATTTAACTTTAAAAGGAATTTCCGGTTTGGTTCCACTTGCTATTTTGATGGTATTTGCATTTGCAATTGGTGACACATGCAGAACGCTTGGAACCGGTCCATATGTTGCATCACTTTCAAAAGAATTTCTTATTCCACAATTAATTGCCCCGATAATTTTTATTACCGCTGCATTTATTTCTTTTTCAACAGGAACAAGCTGGGGAACTTTTGCAATTATGATTCCAATAGCCGTACCGACGGCTCTTTATGCCGATGTAAGTCTACCATTATCTTTAGCTGCAGTTTTAAGCGGTAGCGTTTTTGGTGATCATTGCTCACCAATTTCGGATACAACAATTGTTTCTTCTATGGCTTCAGCCTGTGACCATATAGATCACGTAAGAACGCAACTACCTTATGCTTTGACCATGGCTTTTATTACTTGTATATTATTTTTTGTTGCAGGTATTTTTTAATTATTATAAATAATTTTTATTTGAAATTAGAAATAATTTAGATTCTTCTATAAATTACATTATCCAAAAACCAATCCTTTCAAATATGAAATCTTTTAAAATTCTTCTGCCTTTATTCTATTTAATATTTATTTCTTGTTCGCCAGCCGCAAAACCTAATGATACTCTATTCGTTGCATTCTGGAACCTTGAAAATTTATTTGATACCGTAAATGACCCGGCTAAAAACGATGAAGAGTTTTTGCCGAATAGTAATTTGGAATGGACGCAGCAAAGATTTGACAAAAAGATTTATAATCTATCCCGTGTAATAAGATCTATGAATAATAACAGGGGACCGGATTTGTTAGGTGTCTGTGAAGTGGAAAATAAAAATGTTCTGGATTCGCTAACTCAGAAATATCTAAATGATTTAAATTACAATATTGTTCATGTTGAATCTCCTGACAAAAGAGGAATAGATGTTGCTTTATTATATAAAAATGAAAAAGTTAAAGTAATTGAAGTAACTGTTGATACGGTTCATTTGTCTGATGGCTGGCCAACCAGACCAGTGCTTGGAGTTCATATCGAAAATAAATACAAAAAAGAATTTACTGTATTTGTAAATCACTGGCCTTCAAGGAGCGGGGGAGAAGAACAATCAGAACCAAACAGGATTGAAGCAGCAAAAACATTGAGAAACGCAATTGATAAAATTTTAGAAAAAGATCAGTGGGCAAATATAATTTCAATTGGTGATTATAATGATGAACCCGGAAACATATCCATTTTAGAAACATTAAAAGCTCATCCTGTTATTTGTGATAGCATAAAAACGGGTTCTGAATTCGAAAGCAACCGGGAATTATTTAATCTGGCTTATTCTGAATATGCTGATGGTAATGGTACATATAAATACAAAGATGATTGGAACTTACTAGACCAGGTAATAGTATCAGGAAATGTATTAACAGGTAAATCAATAACGTACATATGTAATAGTTATACAATATATAAACCATATTTTCTTCAAACTCACTCAGGTAAATATGCAGGAACACCTTTTCCTACATACGGTGGAAGAAAATACCTTGGCGGATACAGTGATCATTATCCAGTGTTTGCTAAATTTTTAATGGAAGGTAATTAAGTATGAAAAAGATACTTATAATCTTTGGTTCAGATGGATTTCTAGGTAATGGAGTAACTTCAACTTTACTTAAAAATAATTATGATGGATACTTCCTCTTTGATTTTAAATTCAGAAATAAGATAGAACAAAAAAATGTACATCAAATTCAAATTGAAGATCTATCAATAGAACAAAATGTTGAAAAGGCATTTAGCAATCTACAAACTGATTCAGATACAGCAGTGTTTCTATTCAGTACTGTTGGCGGTTTTGCAGGAGGAAAAAATATCTGGGAAGCAGACAATGATGAATGGGAAAAAATGTTCAGAATGAATTTTATTTCATCAAGATTAATTGCCAAGCATTTCAGCAAATTAGTGATGAAATCAGATTCTGGTTCTATATTGTTTACAGCCGCATATACTGGAATTAAATCTGTTCCAAAGAATGCGGCATATGGGGCTTCAAAATCATCTCTTATACATCTGGTTCACACTCTTTCAAAAGAAGGTAAAACAATTCGTTTGAGTGCAAATGCAATTGCTCCTTTAATAATTGATACACCTGCAAACCGTGAATGGATGAAGAAAGATAACTATGATGAATGGATGAAACCCGTTGAAATAGGTGAATTCATTCATTCTGTTTTTATTAATTACAATTTCTTAACTGGAAATATATTTAAATTAACAAATAGATTCGGACTAAAATAATTGTTTAATTTGTTTAGCTAACCTGCTGTTGTATAACGGTTTCGGCAGGAAGTATTTAGTTGACTTTCTAAATTGAAATGATTATTGTAGTCCTATTCATTTAATAATAATATTGGAAAAAAACTTTCCTTAGCATCAATTACTCAATATTTAGGAGGTAATCATATATGGATTTTTCAGGAGTAATATCATCCGTTTTTAATGTTATTGCGCAAGCACAAAGTGATGGTGGTGCATTAAATTGGTTAGCTACTAAATTCGAAGCAGGTGGTGGATTTATGTGGCCTATCCTTGCTTGCCTGGTTATCGGTCTTGCTTTTTGTTTTGAAAGGCTCTGGACATTAACCAGATCAAAAACAAACACCAAACAATTTATTGTAAAAGTTAAAAGAGCTTTGGATGAAGGTGGAATTGAAAGTGCAAAAGAACTTTGCGCAAATACTCGTGGGCCGGTTGCTTCAGTTTTTCATGCCGGGTTACTAAGAGCAAATGAAGGATTGGAAGCTGCTGAAAAAGCTATTATAGCTTATGGCGGTATCGAGATGGGATTTCTTGAAAGAGGTATGATTTGGGTTTCTCTGTTTATCTCACTTGCTCCTATGCTTGGTTTTACCGGAACTGTTCAAGGTATGATTGAAGCTTTTGATGCTATTAAGGAAGCTGCAAATATTTCTCCTGCAGTTGTTGCAGATGGTATTTCTGTTGCGTTATTAACAACGTTATTCGGGCTTGTTGTTGCAATGATATTACAGGTTATTTATAATTATCTTGTTTCTAAAATTGACAGGCTTGTCGGTGATATGGAAGAAGCTTCAATTGAATTAGTTGATGCTTTATATGAACTTGAAACCAAGAAAAAATAAATAAACAATTTTCATTGAACTTAGAACAATCTAAATATGATTAAGAAGAAAAAATTACCAGAAGCTAATATTCCTACTTCATCAATGGCAGATATCGCTTTCCTGTTGCTGATTTTCTTCCTCGTTGCAACTGTTATTGATGTTGATACAGGTATTGGTTTAACATTGCCTGAATATGTACCTCCTGAAGAACAAAAAGAAGTAAAAGTTGATCCCGATAGAATGGCTGCCGTTTTAATTAATGAAAACAATGATGTTTTACTTGATGGAAAAATCATTTCAGTTTTTCAGATTAAAAATAATCTTAAACCCAGGATTGAATCGAAGATTGATCTTCCATTAGGTAAAAAACTTATTGTTTCTGTAAAAACAGATCGAAAAACTGCATATAATACTTATATACAAGCGCTTGACCAGATTAAGGAAGCCTTCTTTGAAGTAAGAGATGAACAATCTAATTCCAGGTTTGGTAGCGATTATGGCAAATTAAAGGAAGAAGATCAACAGGTTATTAAAGATGCGGTTCCAATTATTATTTCTATAGCTGAACCTGAACAAGTTACTAAATAAATTTTGAGGAAATAATGACCTTCGAAAAGAAAAGAGCCAGTACTAAACAGGAAATTCCAACTTCATCAATGCCTGATATTATTTTTATGCTGTTGTTGTTTTTCATGGTAACAACGACATTAAGAGAGGTTGAAGTGTATGTTGATTATGCACTACCCGAAGCACAGGCAATTGAAAAAATAGAGAATAAACGATTAGTATCTTATATCTGGGTAGGAAAAGATAAAAGAATCCAGATCAACGATAACCTGGTTGAGTTGAAGGATGTTCAGGATATTATGTATAAAAAAGCTTCAGAGTTACCAAATGTTATCGTTTCTATGAGAGTTGATAAAAATACGGATATGGGTTTGGTTACCGATATTCAGCAGGAATTACGGAAAGCTCATTGTCTTAGATTAAACTATTCGGCTTCCGTAAAAATTTAGATTTAAGAATTTTTGAATATTTAATTGGCAGGTTGGTTATTTGAATAATCACCTGCCTTTTTTCATTATAAAGGTTAATATGAATTTAAAAGATAAAATTAATTTGGATTTAAAAGACGCTATGAAATCCGGTGACAAAACCAGGTTAAATACAATTCGCTCTATCAGAGCCTTAATACTTGAATTTGAAAAAAGTGGTTCCGGAAAAGAGTTTACAGAAGAAGAAGAAATAAAATTACTAAGTTCAGCAGCAAAAAAAAGAAGGGAATCGATCGAAGAATTTAGCAAGGCTGGTAGGGAAGTAATGGCCGCACAGGAAACATCAGAATTAGAAATAATTCTTGAGTATCTTCCAAAACAATTGTCACCTGAAGAACTCGAAAATGAAATAAAGAAATTAGCAGCCGGGATCGGGGCTTTAGGCAAAAATGATTTTGCTAAACTCATGCCGCTAGCTGCAAAAACATTTAAAGGAAAGGCTGAAGGAAAACAGGTAAAAGAAATTGTTGAAAAAGTGCTTGGTGAATAATTGAACCCGATTGATATTATAATTATTCTTGTTGCCGTTACTGGTTTCATTCTTGGTTTTAAAGATGGCTTTATTCGCAAGCTGGTTGGTATTATTGGGTTTGTTCTGGCAGTTATTCTTGTGGCTCTATTTTCTGATAACCTTGGGAAAGCTATTGAAGGTGTTTTTGGAATGGAGTATTATCTTGCTGAAATGACTGCTGGGGCAGCGATCTTTTTAGGTGTCATCTTAATTTTCACTTTATTAAAAAGAATAATTCATCCTTTTGATAAAGTCAACAACCTTATCAACCAGATTGTAGGCGGTTTTATCGGATTCACTCAGATAATGTATTTTATAAGTGCGGTTTTCCTCATAATGAATATTTTTAATATCCCTTCCAAAGAAGACCAGCAAAAAAGTAAATTGTACAAAGATACATCTCAGATAATTCCGGTAACTATTGATTTATTAGGCAAATACACTCCTGATACAAAGCAAATGATAAAGAATTATATAAATGAAAAAGATACCCTGAAATGATAAAGAATATTTTTCTAGATAAACTGGAATTCAATAAAGTTTTAAAAAATATATCCAATTACTCTGTTACAGAAACTGGTACAAATCATATCCTTAACTTAAAACCTTCAATTGATCCGACAGAGATACAGCAATCCGGAAAAGTAGTTAGTGAAGCTAAGGAAATTTTAATAAAGAACATTCCTCCTCCTATAGAATACCTCCCTGAACTTACAGAGGATATTGCTAAATCAAGAATCGAAGGCTCTGTCCTTTCATCAAAGAAAATCTTACACATACTTTCACTTGCAAAGACTTCACGCATACTTTTTAAATATTTAAATGATAATTCTGAAGTTGCTCCGGCTCTAAATCCTTACACTATTAAATTATTTATTGACAAAGTATTTGAACATCATATTGAAAAAATTATTGATGAAAAGGGAGATGTTAAGGAGAAAGCCAGCACAAAACTACAAGATATTCGAAAAGAAATTCGTGATAAACAATCTGAACTTACCAGATCAATTAACAAAATAATGAAGTCTCTGGAAAATGAGGGAATAGTAAGAGAAGATTATCTTACATTACGTGACGGCAGGATGGTTATCCCTGTAAAGTCAGAACATAAACGGCATCTCAGAGGTTTTATTCATTCTGAATCCTCAACGGGTCAAACTGTTTATATTGAACCAGAACAAACGCTTGAATTAAATAATACAATAATCTCATTAAGTTTTTCTGAGAAAAGAGAAATTGAAAGATTATTGAAAGAGCTCACTGCAATGATTGGGAAAAGAAGCAGGGAGTTAGAAGTATCTTACAGAATTATTACTGAGATCGATTCTATTTTTGCACGGGCAAAATATTCAATAGAAATTATTGGTTGTTTCCCTGAAATCGATCATTCAAAACCTTTCTTCGTAAAAGATGCTCGTCATCCGGTCCTTTTAAAAAAACTTGGAAAAGAAAAAACAGTTCCTTTGAGCTTTAAACTTTCAAATGAAAAGATAGTTATTATAACCGGTCCTAATGCTGGTGGAAAAACAGTTGTACTTAAAACAATCGGGTTAAATTTGTTGCTTATTCAGTCAGGAATTCATGTTCCTGTTCACCCAGATTCTAATTTTCACGTTTTTGAAAATATGATTGTGGATATTGGAGATGAACAGTCATTAGAAGACGATCTTTCGACATTTAGTTCGCATTTGTTAAATATTAAATTTATGCTTGATGAAGCAAATGATAAATCATTAATCCTGATTGACGAAATCGGAACCGGAACAGATCCTGCTGAGGGTTCTGCACTTGCCTCAGCAATATTAATTAAATTGCGGGATCTCGGTGCTCTTGCATTTGTAACAACACATCACGGAAGTTTAAAACTTATCGCACAGAGCGAGCCAGGTTTAATGAATGCTGCAATGGAATTTGATCATGAAAACCTTTCGCCAACCTACAGGTTTAAAACAGGAATGCCAGGTTCAAGCTACGCATTTGAAATTGCGAGAAGAATTGGACTTAAGGAAGATATTCTTAAACTTGCTGAATCATTAATTGATACGGATAAATTTAAAATCGAAACATTTTTAATTGAACTCGAAGAAAAATCAAATTCTCTGCAAAAAAAACTGAAAGAAATGGAAATAGAAAATTCAAGATTAGCCGGACTTTCTAACCTGTACAAATCAAATCTTGATAAACTTGAAAAAGAGAAAAAGGAAATTCTCAAATCAACAAAGTCAGAAGCTAAAAATTATTTACAGGAAGTAAATAAGAAAATAGAAAATGTTATAAAGGAATTACGGGAATCAAATGCAAAGCATGATGTGATTAAAAAGGCAAAAGAAATTATAAGAGAAACTAAAGAAGAGAATGAAAAACTTTTTAAGCAGGATATTGAGTTAGTTAGTAATTCTTCTGAATTTAATATTGGTAATTTAGTTACTATAAAAGGAACGTCTTCTTCCGGAAGAATTACAAATATTGACAGTCAAAAAGAGAAAGTAATTATACAGGTTGGGGATATAAAGATGTCCGTAAAGTTTCAGGAGCTTATTCCTTTAAAATCATTTCCAAAAACAGAAGACAAAAAATCAATCAGGTATAATGTTCCTGAAGCCGACTATAGACTTGATATTAGGGGAAAAAGAGTTGAAGAAACCGATTATGAAATAGTAAGATTTATAGATGATTCGTATGTTAGTGGAAGAGATCGTGTTGAGATTCTGCACGGTAAGGGGACTGGTGCTCTAAAGAAAAATGTGAAAGAAATTTTAAAGCATCATGAGAAAGTAAAAACTTTTTATTTTGCATCAATAGAATCAGGGGGAGAGGGCATTACAATAGTTGAACTAAAATAGAGCGAGACTTGTTCAAAAAAATACTGATCGCAAACCGTGGAGAAATTGCTGTCAGGGTTATTCGTGCCTGTAAAGAATTAGGAATAACCTCATGTGCAGTCTATTCAGAAAGTGATAAAAAATCTCTTCATACACTTCTGGCTGATGAGTCTTATTTCATTGGTTCATCACAAGCAAGTGATTCCTACCTTAATGCAAATAAAATAATTAACCTGGCAAAAAAAATAAAAGCTGATGCAATACATCCGGGTTATGGATTCTTTTCCGAAAATTCTGAATTTATTTCAATACTTGAGAAACAGAAAATTAGTTTTATCGGTCCTTCATCAAAATCTGTAAAGTTGATGGGAAGTAAAACTGCCGCAAGAAAGTTAATGCAAAAAAATGGAGTCCCGATTGTACCAGGAACTCTTGACCCAATTATTTCAGTAAAAGAAGCACAAAATGTTGCTGATAAGATTGGATATCCTGTTTTATTAAAAGCTTCTGCCGGCGGCGGTGGAAAAGGAATGAGAAAAGTTTCCGAACCTGAAGAATTTAAAAACGCATTTGAATCAACAAAAAGAGAAGCTCTTAAAGCTTTTGCAAACGATGATATTTACATTGAAAAATTTATTGAGAATCCAAAACACATTGAGGTGCAGGTAGTTGGTGATAAAAAGGGGAACTATACACACTTATTTGAACGTGAATGTTCAATCCAGAGAAGACATCAAAAAATCATCGAGGAAGCTCCATCATCATTTGTTGATTCAGAAACAAGAAATAAAATAACTTCAGCAGCAATTGAGGCAGCAAAAGCTTGCAATTATTTCAATGCCGGAACAATCGAATTCCTCATGGACAAGAATAAGAATTTCTATTTTCTTGAAATGAACACCCGTCTCCAGGTTGAACATCCGGTGACTGAATTGATAACAGGGATAGACCTGGTTAAAGAACAAATATCAATCGCTGCAGGGAATAAATTAAGTTTTAATCAAAATGATTTAAAAATCTATGGACATGCTATCGAGTGCAGAATTTATGCTGAAGATCCTTTTAATAATTTTCTACCTTCCATTGGTGAACTAAAAGTTTATCTTGAACCGGCTGGGCCTGGAGTAAGAGTCGATTCCGGGTTCAAAGCTGGTTCAGTGATTGATATTTATTACGACCCACTTATTTCAAAACTCATAACATGGGCTCCCGAAAGAAAGTCAGCGATTAATAAAATGAAAAGAGCACTTAAAGAGTACCGGATTGGTGGAGTTCTAAATAACATTAGTTTTCTCAATTCAATTTTATCAGCAAAAGAATTTCTCGGTAGTACTTTTGATATTAATTTTCTCTCCAAAGAAAATATGGATGTATTAATAAAATATTGTAGAAAGGAAGAATCAGAACTATCAAAAGCAGCCGCAGTATTTTCAGCGTTGATTAAAGACAATTCTTTAAATAATAAAATTAAAAATGGTAAAACGTCAAATGGTAATAAATGGTTAACTCAATTGTATGAGTGAATTCGTAATAAATATTAATGATACCGAAATTCAAGTTGTACTGGCTAGTGCAGATACAGTTACAATTGATAATCAAACTCACACCTATGATTTGGTTCAATTAAAAATTAATTCCTACGTTTTGAAATTGAATGACAGGCAGTTCCAGGTTGACCTAATTGAGAAGAAAAATGGATCGTATGGATTGCTTGTAAATAATTTAACTTTTAATACGACTGCACGATCTTTGCTTGAACACAAAGCATTGAAATTAATTGAACAGGCAAATGTGTCTTCTAAACATCACACTGATATGAAAGCGCCTATGCCGGGGATGATATTAAAGATTAAAAAGAAAGCTGGCGATAAAATTAAAATTGGTGAATCCATTTTGATTCTTGAAGCAATGAAGATGGAAAACGATTTAAAATCACCGGCTACAGGAATTATAAAAGAATTTGCAGTCAAAGAAGGAAGTGCAGTTGAAAAAGGGACAAAACTCTTTTCAATAGAATAAAAATTCATTTATCTTAGATCAATAAATTATTTCATTAAATCATGGGAGGTACATTGAAACGAATATTTACTATTTCCATTGTGTTTTTATTGATCGGATTCAATGGTGTTTTTGCCGGAGGATTCCAGATTTAATCGAGCATGGAGCTCGCGCAATGGGACTTGGGGGCGCATTTACTGCATTATCAAATGATGCATCTGCAGTTTATTGGAATGCTGCCGGAATGTCATATTTAAATGGAACTAATTTTATTTTAGGAACTGCTTTAATAGCGCCATCATCATCATTCAGAGGTGTTTATCCTTCTGTAAATGCAAATTACATGAAGGATGCTGTATTTTTCCCGAGTCATTTCTTTGTAACTCATTCATTCACTGATGAACTGGCAGCTGGTATTGGATTTACAACTCCATTTGGATTAGGAACAGAATGGGATGCAGATTGGATTGGAAGATATCTTGCCATAAAAACTCAGTTAACGACCTATTGGGTTCCCGTAACTGTTTCATATAAATTAATTGATGAATTATCTATTAGTGCAGGTTTTATATATAGTTTTGCTGATGTTCTGATCACAAGGAAAAACAGCCAGGAACCTTTTGCCGGAGATGCATTTGTTAAGCTTGATGGAAACGACAATTCTGCATTTGGTTATTCATTTGGATTGATGATTAAACCAATAGACAATCTATCTATCGGAGCAACATTTAGAAGTGAGTTGAGTTATGAATTTAATGGAACTGCAACTACAACCGGTGCTCAACAATTATTAGATGCAAAACAATTACCAAACGGTGGTGTTTTAGCAAAGCTTAAAACTCCAATGAATATTGTAGGTGGTGTTGCTGTTGATATTATTCCAGAGTTAACCATTTCAGCTGATTTCCAGTGGATTGGTTGGTCAAGTTATGATTCTTTAAAAGTTGATTTCACTGATCCTGATTATACTGATCTTGCAAGTCCGCGCGAATACAAAGATACATACATAATAAGATTAGGTGGACAATATCGAATCAGCAGCGAATTCAGCTTGCTTGGTGGAGTATATTTTGATAAAATCCCGGTCGATGCAGAAAGAGTTAATCCTTCATTACCTGATGCTGACAGACTTGGATTAAGCATTGGTGTTAATGCAAAGCTGACTGAGAATTTTGGAATCAGCGGCTCGTATTTATTTATTCGTGCAAGTCAGTTAACAGTTACAAATTCCAAAGAAATATACACTGCCGGAAATTCACCTTTCAATGGTACTTATAATTCTTCAGCAAATTTGCTATCACTAAGTTTAACATATTCTATTAATTAATGAGGATTGAAATGAAAAAATATTATAAAATAATAATAGCTGTTTTTATTTTATCCTCACTAACTTATTTTGGATGTGAGGACTATAGTAAAATTACAGCACCTACTTTTAGCAATGGCTCCGCTGATTTCACAAGATTTGTAACTATAGGTAATAGTTTAACTGCTGGTTACGAGTCAAGTTCTTTATTTGAGAGCGGACAGATGTATTCTTTTGGCAATTTAATTGCTCAACAAGTAAAGACTTCTTTCGAACAACCTTTAATTTCCGATCCTGGGATTGGGGGACAAATTCAAGTAGTTTCTCTGGATCCGTTTGTTACTGCACAACAACCAGATGATGCAGGCTCACCAATAAATTTAAATTATCCCGCACCATATAATAATATGGGAATTCCCGGAATAGTACTTGCCGATGTTATGAACTCAACAACAACAGCCAATTCATTTTCAAAAAGCCCATTTATAGATATAATTTTGAGAGGGCAGGGAACACAGTTTTTACAAGCTAAAGCGTTGCAACCAACTTTTATAACTCTTTGGATAGGCAACAATGATGTTTTAGGTTTTGCAACCAGCGGTGGTGCTAAACCCACTGAACCGACACCAAGTGCAACTTTTGCCTTTCTCTTTGGCCAATTAACTGATAGTCTTGCTGCTATTGGGACAAAAGCAGCTATTGCCAATATTCCTAATGTAACAGCTATACCATTTTTTACAACAGTTGGTCCAAGTTTTGCGGATACATTAAATAAATATAGCGTTCCGGGTTTTTATTATCAGAAACATGGTGAGTTCACAGGCACTGCTGGTGCTCCGGCCCAGCTTTCCAGCTACTCTATTTTACTAACTTTAATATCTCAATCTTACCTTGCCTATTTTGGGCAACCATCAGGAAAATTTTATAGAGATAATAATTTAGATATAACTCCATTAATACAACTTGGAATTTTAGATACAAGTAAAGCGTTCGGTGTGGATCCACAAAATCCAATACCGGATGCATTAGTTCTTGATACTGATGAAATTCAGACAGCTGCTCAATCAACTAGTGATTTTAATAATGCGATTGCTGCCGCTGTTAATAAATATCCATCTCAATTTGTTCTCGTAGATATTAATACTTTTTTTAACAATATCAGAGCTTCAGATGCTACTGGAGGCACTGATTTTAATGGTATTGAATTCTCGACTACATTTGTTACTGGCGGAATTTTTAGTTTAGATGGTGTTCATCCAACAGCACAGGGATATGCAATAGTTGCAAATGAATTTTTAAAAACAATTAACACCAAATTTGGTGCTACAATTCCATTAGTTGATGTTTCAACTATCCCTGGAAGTTTGGTATTTACAGGTGTAATAAGTATGGGGAAATACGGTATACCAAAAATACCTGCTGGTGCTTTGGATAACTTAATGTTCTGAAAATGAATGCAATTTATTATACATCCTGTTTTATAATTTTGCTTTTGTTTTTTGTTGGTTGTTCTTCTTCAGAAGAAAGTACAATGCAAAAAACGGAAGATAGTACATACGTTTTTGATGAAGTTCCTGAAAGTGATATAATTACTTTCGATACACCAGAAACCAAAGATGAAAATATTTTATATGTAATTCAGATTGGTGCTTTTACAACTAAAGATAAAGCAGATACTTTTGCTGAAGAATGTAAAACCAAAATTGGTAAAAATGTAAAAGTATCTTTTAGTCAGAATGTAAATTTATTTGTTGTTCATCTGGATCCGCCATATTATTCAAAGGAAGAAGCGGAAGCTGTAAGAAATAGTTTATGGCAATCAGGCGGATTTCAGGATGCTTGGATAGTTACAATAAAAAATAAGAAATAAAAAAAGGGTTGTGTGAAAATATCACGCAACCCTTTGCTTATATTATCTCTCATAATTATTTATTCAAGCCAGCTTACTATTTCAAGTTGTCCGGTTCCCGGGAAATCGGGTGGCGACATAAGCATAAATCTATCATCATATTTATACCTTTTTGCAAAGCCAGATGTTACCCCGGTTTTTCCAAAAGTTCCAACAGCCTGACGTGTGTTCTGAATTATACCACCCACCAGGTTTATATTGCCACTAATTGGCCGGTCTTTATAATTCTCAGCACCAAATCCACCATCTTCACAATAAATTGATCCATCAATATTAATATCACTCCTGTTTACTTCATTATCAGTTATGAGCACACTGTTTTTTGCAATAATACCAAGTAGATCAGTTGATTTAGGGTTTACTAAAGGATCAGTCTGATATACAATATCATCATCCAGATATATAATCCCTTTACCCGATGTTCCCGAACAAGCGATTGAATATTGTCCTTTGACAGTACCTTTTAATCTCACAACCGAATTGTCAACAAAAATAACTCCATTAGGGGCGACGGAAGGTAAATAAAGTGAAGTGTCATGATCTGAATATGAAAATTTATATTTTATACTATCCAAATCAAAAGTAACATAAACTGTATCCTGACCTGTCAGGTATAGTCCGCTGGATTGAGCTGATTCAGATAATGGGTTGAGGCCATCCGGAGGTAAAGCTAAATTTTCAGCATTTGAAAATCCACCATAAAAATACGGTGCATCACTTTCCGAATCTGTATAATAAATTAACGATTTAGCAGTTGTAGTTTTTCCAAAAAATACGGGATGGTTATGTACACGAAGATAATCCTGTGAATGAAATGGTCCCCAGATTGTATCTGATTCCGTCCACCAGATAGTTCCACCTTCATCCATTGAATAATAGGCAAACTTTGAAAACTTACTCGGTTGAAATATCACCTCAACTTTTTTTGTAACTCCATCAAACTCTCCTTCAGATGTTAATTTTCTCCAGTTCCGAACCGGGTCAATTACATCAACTGTTACATTTAAGGTACCGTCATTACAATCGAGATTACTGAATCCGGTTGTCCAGCTATCATCTCTAAAGATTTCGTTAGCACCCATATTTGCACCGCTAACCGCAATATTATAAGCAACTGTATTTGCATTATAGTCAACCATATTTTCAACTGCACGGGTTGAAACGTTCATTGAATTGTAACCCATCAGAAGAAATATTGCGCTAAAACCTAGAATTAATATAAGTGCCATTTTACCCATTACTAAATCTCCTATTTATCTGTTTCTTAAATTTTTTGCTGCTAACCTAATCTGTCTCCAAAATGCGGTAGAATAATGTTCATCATAAGCTGAAACGTCTTCGACTGAAATATCTATCTGCATTGAGTATATAGCACCCGGGTTAGATATTGGGAAACTTATCTTATTCCCAAGCGTATTAAAGAATTCCATTTTAAATTGAGTTACACCAAGATTTACTCCAACTGGTTTTTCCCCGTTTACAACCCTGTAAAGAAATCTGTCTCTTGGATTTGGAGTAGAGGATAACTCACTGGTTGATCCCAAATAATAAGTCACTGTATCAACATTTTCATCACCATCAACATCAGTTAAATATTTTATCATCGAGGTATCAACCTGGAGAATAGATTGAGTGGGATCAGGAATTTTTTGCCAATCAGCACAATATCCAATCCTACGAAAATCAGTCTCAAGAACCTGAACAATTGTCGCGAGGTTTTGTTGTGCAATTAATTCTCCATTCCCGGTATGTTGGTTTTCAACTGCGGTTCCATTAATTCTGAATAAGGTTGAAAGTAATATCCCACCAACAATTGTAGAGCCTAATAAATCTATTATAACATTAAATCCCATATTTACTCCTTATCTGAAATACCAGTAACTATAAATTGATGATTGTTGGATAGTGTCTCTCATTGATTTGCTTGAAACCTTAACTGTAATTTTCTTATTCCATGTTCTTGATGCTGATGGAACATTTACATTAACGGGATCCACATAATCGACTTTACACCAGATATTAAAAATTGCTGAAGGCATAGAAGAATCTACTTTTGTAAATCCATTAAAGTCATCAAAATCGTTAAACGTACCATAGGATTCACTGGATTCTTTTCCAAGCACAGAAGATAATTCATTAAGATCGCTTACAGAGCTACTATCTGTTGTCTCATCAAATGCTAATCCTTTAGCTTCTTCAATAATTGAAGTAGCTATTGATGTTGCTATGATTCCATATTGAGCTTCTGCGCGAATATTGTCAGAATTAAAATTGGATGAATTTACTCTCAACATTATAGTTGAAAGCAGCACCATCGCTCCAATTGTTAATAACATTTGACCAGTGTTCAAAGCAAAACCTCCAATTGATTTTTCACATCATCTATGCAAGTGGTGTGCTAATTTAATGTTTTCTTTTTCCTTTGAAAACCAGCTATAATCAAAGGATTTCTGTTTTAATATGAAACAGTCGTAACGAAAGCATGCAAGAGCTTTAACTAAAACAAATCAAATATTTCAGTTAAATCTCTCAATGATTGTAACATGGATTCCGTTTAAAACCGGCATAAATTTTTTTAATAGATATTTGGATAATAATATTTTAATTTCGTATCGTTAATTTTACTTTTGTCGAAATTGCTTATATTGAAAAACAAAACAGTTAAATAATTGAGGGAGGATGTTATGGCATTTTCATTAAATCGCATTATGTTGATTGGAAATCTGGGCAGGGATGCTGAAACGAGATTTACAACTAATAACGTTTCCGTAACAAATTTTTCACTTGCTACAACACATAGTTATAAAGGGAAAAGTGGTGATTGGGTAAATGAAACAACCTGGCATAACATAACTGCTTTTAATTTATCAGATTTTTTTAAAGATGCACTGAAAAAAGGAAAGAAATTTTACATTGAGGGAAGGCTTACAAAAAGGGAATATACGGATAAAGAAGGGATTAAAAGATATTCAACTGATGTTTACGCAGAGAAAATAATTCCACTTGAATCCTCTGGAGATTATTCAGAAGACAAGGAACAGAATAATTCCCAATCTTCCGATCCACCAAATGTTGAAAATAACGATGATCTTCCATTCTGAAATAACATTATAGAGAAGGGTGATTAATATTTGGAGATTGACTGGTTATATAAAATAGGCATTCTAATTTTTCTTCTTTTTTTATCTGCATTGTTTTCCGGTTCTGAAGTTTCTCTTTTCTCATTGAACCGGAAGAAAACAGAAAAACATTTTGAAAAACATCCACATCGTCTATCATATCTAAAATCTTTACTGGATGCACCCAGGAGATTACTTGTTACAATTTTAATTGGCAATACATTAGTAAATGTTGCCGCATCAATTATAGCGGTTCAGCTTGCCCTGGAATTTGCAGACCGGAATGGAATGCAGATAAACATAATTTTAACAGCGCAAATAATTCTTCTTACAATTATTGTATTAATATTCGGTGAACTAGTTCCTAAAGTATACGCATCAAAAAACCCACTTAAATTTTCAAGTATTATAATCCTTCCAATTTATTGGATAAGTGCATTAATATTTCCTCTATCGGAAATAATAACTGAATTAATAAAAGTTATATCATCAAAAATTAAATTCGATAAAAGTCGTTCCGTTATTACTGAAGAAGAACTTTCAGGGCTTGGGGAAATTGCACAACAAAAAGTAAAAATAGAAGAAGAAGAACAGGAAATAATTGCAAGTTTTGTTGAATTCAAAACAGTCATAATAAGTGAAATTATGACGCCGCGAGTTGATATAATTTCAGTTTCAAAATCATGTTCTTATGATGAATTGATAAGTACAATTACAAAATCCGGACACAGCAGAATTCCTGTTTATGGTGAAAGTCTTGATGAGATTCTTGGATTTGTATATGCAAAAGATCTTTTACCATTCATAAATGATGAAAATAAACGAAAAAATTTTTCAATTGGTAATTTGTTGAGATCGGCCTTATTCGTTCCTGAAGCAAAAAGGATTAATATACTTCTGAATGAATTCCAGGAAAAAAAAATGCATGTTGCTATAGTTGTTGATGAATATGGTGGAACTTCTGGTCTGGTAACACTTGAAGATATTATTGAAGAAGTTGTGGGAGAAATCTGGGATGAGTTCGATCAACAAGAGCAAAACATAAAAGAAATTGGGGTAAATAAATTTGTAGTCCTTGGTAAAACAGCAATTCATGAATTAAATGAATGGTTTGGGGAAAACCTGGTTGAAGAGAACGATGATTTTGATACAATCGGAGGAATGATTTATAATGCTGCAGGTAGTATCCCGAAAGAAGATTTTTCATTAGCCGTAAGGAATTATAAGTTTATAGTTAAAGAAGTTTTGAAAAAGAGGATTAAGAAAGTTATTGTTGAAAAAACAGAAAATGTTGCTTCGGAATAATGAAAAGAGGATGTTTCATAAAGACTATAATAATAGTTACTATTCTTATTGCTTCGGGTCTTTATATTATCGAAAATAAATTTGATGAATTTTTCCTGGAACCGGGGAAAAAATTCATTGCAGAACTTGCAGAAAAAGGAATAAATGATAACCTGAATAAAATAGTTGACTCACCGGAAAAAGACTCTTTGTCAATTATGATGAAATCATATATTAGTGAATTTAAAGAAATGAAGAGTTTTAAATTTTCTTCGGAAGAGGGTGAAAAATTTATTGACCTTTTAGAAAGTAGTTCTGAAGACAGCATATTAACTTCAAATGAGTTAAGAGAAATTTCTAAAATTATGGAAAAAATTAAAAATGAAGGATTACAGAAAAACTGAAATAAAAGTTGGACTTACAGTGATTGTGGGAATTCTTCTTTTCCTTTGGTTATTGAGTTGGGCAAGAAATCTTAGTTTTACATCTGCTGAAACAGAAATAAAAATTAAATTTCAAAATGTCTCCGGACTTCAAATCGGTAACCAGGTTACTGTGAACGGTGTTCAGGGTGGTTATGTTAAAGATATTTATCTAGATAAAGGAGATGTGGTTGTTTCGATTTCTCTTAACGGAATTATTCATTTAAAAGAAGATGCAAAGTTTGAGTTGGTTCTGACTGATTTAATGGGAGGAAAAAAAATTGAAGTATTTCCCGGAAGAAGTGAAACAGATCTTGATCCGACCATCGTACAAAACGGTATCTATCAAACTGATCTTGCCGGGATGATGGCATTCTTTGGAGGCATTCAGGGAGATATTACCCAGGTTCTTGGAGATATCAGGCAGTCATTAACTTATTTAAATAGTTATTTAACTGACAAAGATTTCAATAAGGATTTAAAAGAATCCGTCAGTCAAATGAGTGATATAAGCAAAAAGTTGAATGTAATGTTATCTGAAAACAGGTCTGACATAAAAGTCATTACTGAGAATACAAAAGAGTTGACTCAGGAAACCAAAGAATTTATTAAACTTAATAAAGAGGATATTTCAGAATCGGTTGTAAGGCTAAAAAATGTTTTGCAGACTTCCGATTCGATTATGCAAAAAGTAAATTATTTTACTGATGAAACGATGTCGGGCAATAACAATCTCGGTAAGATGTTATACAATGATTCACTTTATATAAATATTAATGAAACAATGACACGCATAAATGAATTGACAAAAATTATTCTGTTCCAGCTTCAGAATGATGGAGTTAATGTTAATGCACATATTTTCTAATTCTTAATTCATTGGTTGAAAATGGTACTTGGACTCGGAATAGACATTATTGAAATAAGCAGAATAAAGGAAAGCATTGATGAATATGGCGATAACTTCCTTCAAAAAGTTTACACTCCAAAAGAAATAGAATATTGTTCCGGCAAACCGAATAAGTACCAGCATTTTGCTGCGAGATTTGCCGCTAAAGAAGCAGTTTATAAAGCTTTCAGTACTTCTCACCAGGAAGGTTTAAGCTGGCAGGATATTGAAATTACAAACGAACCTTCCGGAATGCCGATTGTAAAACTAAATGGCAATTTGAAATCCTTTTTATCCAAAGATAAAAATTTAAAAATCTCCATAAGCCACTCCGACAATTTTGTAACCTGTGTTGCAATTATTGATCAAAAATAACTTCCCAATTTTAATCAATCTTTAATCTTAACTAGTTTATTTTATTGTAATTAAACCCAACAATTATTAGTTTTTCACAATTATATTTTATCATTTGAGGAAATTATTTGCTAATTAACATTTATAGAATATTTAATTATGCTTCTATTTTTGTTGTACTGATATTTATTGTTCTGATGTTTACCGAAGCTGTACCTAAATCCTGGTTTATTCCAATGGTATATGTTGGATTAGGTTTGCTGGTACTCAGAATTGTTTTAAGAATTTATATGAACTCTTACATGAAAAAACTTAAAGAAGGAGAACTGTCTTCGAACAATCAAAACAAACAAATGGAAGATTAAATGCAAAAGTTTTGATTTTAAATCAAAGTTATGAACCACTTACTGTTTGCAACATCAGGAAAGCTGTGGTTCTTATGTATCTCGGCAAGGCAGTAATTGTGCAAAATGATTCTCACAAAGAAATCCATTCTGTTTCAACATCGTTTCCCTGGCCAAGTATAATCCGGCTGAACAGTTTTGTTAGAGTACCTTATAAAAGGGTTGTTCTCACCAGGAAAAATATTCTTCGCCGGGATGGTTTTAAATGCAGTTACTGTGGAAGAAGCGATCTCACTTTAACAATTGACCATATTATTCCAAAAGCCAGGGGAGGAACAGATAGTTGGGAAAACCTGATCAGTGCCTGCACAATTTGCAACAACAAAAAAGGAGACCGTACACCTGATGAAGCAGATATGAAATTATTAATTAAACCTTTCAAACCGAGCCACATTATGTTTATAAAAAATGTTGTTGGCAAGCTTGATGAAAAATGGAAACCATACCTTTACCTAGCCTGAAAATTAACCGCTTCAACCTGACCGGAAAATAATCACTTTTATTGTTATCTTTGTTGATTAAAACCCATTATTCTCAAAAGTTATGACTAAAAAAAGAATCCTTAGCGGAATGCGTCCGACCGGTAAATTACACATCGGACATTATGTTGGCGCTCTTGAAAACTGGATTAAGTTACAGGATGAGTATGAAAGCTATCACTTGATTGCTGATTATCATGTTCTTACAACTGGTCTTGAAACTAAAGATGTTTACACTAACACAATAGAAATGTTAATAGATTGGCTTGCTGCGGGACTGGATCCAAAAATCAGCCCGATGTTCAGACAATCACAAATTAAAGAACACACAGAATTATATTTAATTTTTAGTATGCTGATTACAGTTAACCGGCTTGAAAGAAATCCGACCATTAAAGACCAGGTTAGAGATTTGCATATTGAACAGGTTATATATGGACACCTCGGTTACCCTGTTTTGCAAGCAGCAGATATTTTACTTTATAAAGGGGATGTAGTTCCTGTTGGTGAAGACCAGGTTCCCCACGTGGAAATAACAAGAGAGATTGCAAGAAAGTTTAACAACCAGTATGGCAATGTTTTTCCCGAACCGGAACCATTGTTGACTAAATTTTCTAGATTACCTGGACTCGATGGGAATGCAAAAATGAGCAAATCAATTGGCAATACAATTTTATTATCTGATGAACCGGATGTTGTAAAATCAAAGTTGAAAAAAACTGCAATTGATCCTAACAAAATTAAAAAAGATACTCCGGGAAATCCCGATATTTGTACAGTTTTTTCTTATCATAAAAAATTTAATGAAGAAAACATTGCTGAAATTGAATCTGATTGTAGAAACGGAGCAATTGGTTGTTTTGATTGTAAAATGAAATGTGCTGCAAAAATTTCCAATTTTCTTGAACCAATAATTGAAAAAAGAAAATACTACGAAAAAAATATTGACGAAGTTAAAGATGTTCTATCAGCAGGAGAAAAAATAGGTTCTGCGGTTGCAAAACAAACGATGGAAGAAGTAAGAGAAAAAATGAAGATGGGTTAGAAGTGTATAAAATTAAATTAGATCAGTTTGAAGGTCCGCTCGATTTACTCCTCTTCTTTATTAGGAGAGATGAATTAAATATTTACGATATCCCTATTTCACAAATTACTAAAGAGTTTCTCGAATATGTTAACCTGATAAAAATGCTGGATCTCGAAACTGCAGGAGATTTTATATTGATGGCTTCAACTTTAATGCATATTAAAGTCAGAATGCTCCTGCCTCGTGAAGTTGATGAGAAGGGAGAGGAAATTGATCCTCGTGACGAACTGGTACGGGCGCTTCTGGAATATAAAAAGTATAAGGAGATGTCGGAAGAACTTTCTTTCTTTGAATCTAATCAGAGAAAATTAAAATTCAGGGGAAATTTTTCTGCTGATTTAAAGGAAGATCCCGGTGAGTTGGATATTCTGTTAAAAAATGTTTCAATCTTTGACCTTGCAAAAGCATTTAGGTTTGCAATAGATAGGGTTTCAAATGTACAGCCTGTTCATGAAGTTAAAAATATTCCTGTTACAATTGATGAGCAGATGAATTTGATTCTTTCATTGCTTGCACAAAATATTGAAATTCATTTTTTGAAATTAGTTGAAAGCATGAATGAAAAAATCAGGATTGTTGTAACTTTTGTAGCGCTGCTTGAACTGGTAAAGATGGGGAAAATAGGAATTAAAGAGACTCCCGAGTTTAACGATTTTATTGTGTTGAGGTTACAAAATGGATAGTATATATAATTCAATAATTGAAGCTTTAATTTTTTCATCGGATGAGCCGTTACAGACTTCCGAAATAATTAGAGCAATAAAAGGAATTGATGGTGAAGATACCGAAATAACTGCTGATGATATTGGCAAAGCTGTTGAAACTCTTAATGCAAATTATTCAAATAAAAATAATTCTTTTAGGATAGTTGGAATTGCAAACGGTTTCACTTATGCAACTACAGAAGAAAATGCAAAATATGTTGGCTTCTTATCATCAGAAAAAGCAAAACGAAGGTTAAGTCAGGCAGCTTTGGAAACCCTGGCGATTATTGCTTACAAACAACCAGTTACAAAACCCGAACTTGAATCTATACGTGGAGTTAACTCAGATTATATTCTTAATACACTACTTGAGAAAAATCTTATCACTATTAAAGGTAGAGCCGAAACTGTCGGCAGACCATTGCTTTATGAAACGACGAATGAATTTTTAAAATATTTTGGTTTAAATAATTTAAGTGACCTTCCGAAACCGCGTGAGATAGAAGAAATTATGAATGATGATGATTTTATCGAACAGAAAAGAAAAATTATGATGAATGCAATTGAAGAAACAATCGAAAATGAAACCCCGGAACCATCAGGCGATGAAAGTGAGAATTAATAAATTTCTTGCTGAAAGTGGAATTGCTTCCCGGAGAAAATCGGAAGAGTTTATTTTACAGGGTAGAGTCTCGGTAAATAATAAAGTAGTTACTGATCTCTCACTAAATGTTGACGTAGAAAGTGATATAATATTTTTTGATGGTGAAAAGGTAAAACCGAAAAAGAATATTTATATCCTGCTTAATAAACCCAAGGGATATATTTCTTCAACAGATGATGAACGAAACAGGAAAACCGTTCTGGATATTATCAAATCAAAAGAAAGAATTTATCCTGTTGGAAGATTGGATTATAACACTACGGGTGTTCTTCTGCTTACAAATGACGGTAACTTTTCTCAGCTTCTGACGCATCCCAAAAATAAAGTTCCGAGAGAATATGAAGTAAGATTAGATAAAATACTTGATGAAAATGACAGGATAAAATTTTTATCAGGGATTTATCTTGAGGGTAAGAAAGGAAAATTTCTTGATATCAGGACAATAAAATCAAAGGATCGTAAAAGCTATTCGGTTTTTTGTGAGGAAGGTAGAAATCATTTTATAAAAAATATGTTTGGCAAATTGAGCTACACAGTTATTACTCTTAATAGATCAGGATTTGCCGGTATTAAAGCTGATATTCCTGTCGGCGCATTCAGAAATTTAAATCTTGATGAAGTTAGAAAACTTTTTTCTATGTATTCAAAAATAAAAACTAAAGCCGTTGGCGGAGGATAAGTGGAAACAAATCAAACCGATGTAAATGTACTTATAAAAAGAAGATTTGAAGAACTAAACGAACTTGAACAGAAAGGTTTTAATCCTTTTGCATATTCATTCGATGTTGATTCAAACTCAACAGAAATAAAAAATAATTTTACAGATGGTGAAACAAAAAACGTAAAACTCGCCGGAAGAATAATGGCTATTAGAAGAATGGGGAAAGCTTCTTTTGCACACATAATGGATAACAAAGGAAGAATCCAGATTTATTTAAAGAAAGATGAAATCGGCGAATCTTATGAAGCATTTAAGTTGATGGATATTGGAGACATAATCGGGATTGAAGGATTTGTATTTAAAACAAAAACAGGTGAAATATCTGTTCATGTTAGATCACTCCATTTGCTTGCAAAATCAATACGACCGTTGCCAATTGCAAAAGAAGTTACTGATGAAGCCGGTAATAAAACTATTTTTGACCAATTTGCTGATAAAGAATTGAGATATCGACAACGTTATGTTGATTTGATTGTAAATCCCGAGGTAAAAAAAGTTTTTGAATCGAGAAGCAGAATTGTAAGTTCACTTAGAAATTTTCTGGATACAAAGGGTTATCTCGAAGTAGAAACACCGATTCTTCAACCTCTTTATGGAGGTGCTGCAGCTCGTCCGTTTATTACACATCATAATACACTCGATACAGATTTGTATTTGCGAATTGCTGATGAACTCTATTTAAAAAGATTAATTGTCGGAGGTTTTGAAGGTGTTTATGAAATTGCAAAAGATTTCAGAAATGAAGGAATGGATAAATTTCATAACCCGGAATTTACAATGATGGAACTTTATGTAGCTTATAAAGATTATGAGTGGATGATGAATTTAGTTGAAGAAATGGTAATTCATATTTGTAATAAAGTTTTTAGCAAAATTGAGTTCAATTATGATAACCAAACAATTAATTTCAGTTCTCCATGGAAACGGGTTGGCTATGTTGATGCAATAAAAGAACAGACAGGCATTGATGCTTTAACTGCCAGTGAAGATGAACTAAAATCTATATCTAAAACTCTTGGAATTGACTTAAAAGGAATTGATGGAAGAGCAAAACTGATTGATGAAATATTTAGTGAATCAGTGGAAAAAAATCTTATACAACCGACTTTTATAATTGATTATCCTTTAATTCTTTCTCCATTGGCTAAAAAACATAGAAGCAAGCCGGGATTAGTGGAAAGATTTGAAGGGTATGTTGCCGGGAAGGAAATATGTAATGCTTTTTCTGAATTGAATGATCCAATTGATCAGAGAAATAGATTTGAAGAACAAGTAAAACTTCGCGAGGAAGGTGATCTCGAAGCCCACCAGGTTGACGAAGATTATATTCGTTCGCTTGAATTTGGAATGCCTCCAACTGCGGGTTTGGGAATCGGAATTGACAGGCTGGTTATGCTTTTGACTAATCAAACATCAATCCGGGATGTAATATTTTTTCCTCAGATGAAACCAGAGGCATAGGATTAGAACCGTCCAGCAAATGCTTAATTGTTTTTATCGATTGAAATTGCTAATTAGAAATTAAAATTTAATTTGGAGTAATAATGAATAGCAAGAACTTCAGAATACCAGTTCTTTTAGTTGTTTTGGTACTGGGAATTGTTCTTGGGATTGAAATAGAAAATATTTTCTCCGATGACAGCTTACGCGATAATATTCAAAAATTTAATGATGTACTAACTTATACAGAAAAATATTATGTCGAAGAAGTAGATTCACATCATTTGGTAGAATCGGCAATAAACGGTATGCTTGATGATCTTGATCCTCATTCAATTTACATTCCTGCAAAAGAACTTTCTGGAGTTGAAGAATCTTTCAGAGGAGATTTTGATGGTATTGGGATTGAATTCCAGATAGTAGATGATACTCTCACTGTTGTTTCAGCAATAAGCGGTGGTCCGAGTGAAGCCCTTGGAATTTTGCCTGGCGACAGGATTGTAAAAATAGCGGATAAAGGTTGTATTGGAATTACAAATGAACAAGTCGTGTCAAAACTAAGAGGTAAAGCCGGAACGAAAGTTAAGATTTCAATTCATAGAAACGGAATTAAAAATTTAATTGATTATGAAATAACACGTGATAAAATTCCTTTGTATTCCGTCGATACGCATTTAATGTTAAAAAATAATACCGGATATGTTAGTGTTTCGCGGTTTTCTGAAACAACTTTTGATGAATTAAAATCTGCTTTACAGGATCTTAAAAACTCTGGAATGAAACAACTCATTTTGGATTTGAGAGGAAACCCGGGTGGATATCTTCAACAGGCGGTCGATATTTCTGATCTCTTTATCAAAGGAAATAAGAAAATTGTTTACACAAAAGGAAGAAGATCAGAACTGGATGATGAATTCTTTGCTGAAAAAAGTTATCCTTATGAAGATATACCATTAATTATTTTGATTAACCAGGGAAGTGCTAGTGCTAGTGAAATTGTTTCAGGCGCAGTTCAGGATTGGGACAGGGGACTAATTGTTGGTGAAACTTCTTTTGGAAAAGGCCTGGTGCAAAAACAATTTACATTACGTGATAATTCAGCACTGCGTCTGACAATCTCAGATTATTTTACTCCTTCTGGTAGATTGATTCAGAGGGATTATAAAAACAAAAAAAACAAAGACGAATACTATTCTGAAGTCTCGGAACGAAATGAAGTTGAGGGTGATAACCTTGAGCACACTGCTGAAGAAGATTCTACAAAACCTGAGTTTAAAACTGCTGCCGGAAGAATCGTTTACGGAGGTGGCGGAATCACTCCTGACTATATTGTTAAATCAGGTAATATTAATGACTATACAAGAAATCTTTTAAGACAAAATATTTTTTACCAGTTTACTCTATTATTTTTAGAATCAAAGGAAAATAAAATAAAACAAGAGTATGGAAACGATCTTAACAAATTCAAAAGTGAATTTGGATTAACTGAACCTGATATAAAAAATTTCACAAAATTTGCTGAATCAAAAGAAGTTAAATTTAACAAAAAAGATTTTGAAGAAGATAAAGATTACATTTTAACTCGATTAAAAGCACAGATTGCCAGGAATTTCTGGAAAAATGAAGGCTGGTTTACTATGATGGCTTCGGTCGACAATCAACTTCAAAAAGCATTAACTTTATTTGATGAAGCAAAACAACTTGCCGAACTCAAGAAATAATGTTTGTTAAGATTTGGTCCGGATTATTAATACTGTTTATATTTTTGCCATGTAAAATATTTTCACAAATATTCCGTCCACATTTTACAAATCCGGTTTCAGGAAAAACGATTCAGTTAGGAGAAGATTTTACTTATATAGTAAAATATGCTTTTCTTAATCTTGGGGAAGTTAGAATAAAAATCGTTGATAAAGAAACAGAAAATAATACACCTGTCCTTAAAACAATTGCAAAGATGGACTCTTATAAAGGTGTGCCATTTGTCAGTCTCCACCAGGTTTACGAGAGTTATATTGATAGCTCATTTTATCCGCATAAATTCATTGGTACAATGAATGATGAAGACACTACAGTGACTATATACAAGTTCCTTAATGATACTTCAGTTCAGATTTTGCGGGGATATAAAAATTTCAATAAATATTTTGTTGATTCAACTGCAACTGTTTCTCAAAAGCTTCAGGATGGTTTATCAATTTTATTTTTTGCAAGAGTGAATTTTCATGATGAAGATGAAATTTCAATTCCATGTTTTGTAAACGAAAAAGAAGAAGAAACAGATATCAAATATTTTCCAGAAAGCGAACCAATCTCAATAGAATCAGTAGATTATGATATTAATTGTAAAAGACTTGAAGGCGAGACAAATTTTGTAAGTGTTTATGGGTTAACAGGTAAATTTGAAGGATGGTTCAGTAATGATGAAAGCTCAGTCCCCATCATTGCAAAAATGAATGTAATTATTGGAAACGTTACTTTAGAATTAATTGATTGGAATAAAAAATTATGGAACCCTCCAAAATGGAAAGAGGAATAGAAGAGAATAAATTATTTCCTTACCTGGATACTTTTCCGAAACTCGGGAAAAATGTTTTCCTTGCTTCAGGTGTTAAGGTTATTGGTGACGTCGAGATTGGTGAAGATTCAAATATATGGTATAACACCGTGATACGAGGTGATGTTCATTATATAAAAATAGGCAAGGGGACTAATGTTCAGGATTTATGTATGCTGCATGTAACAAATGGAAAGTTTCCTTTAAATATTGGAGATAACGTTACAATTGGTCATTCGGTTACTTTGCACGGATGTACTTTAAATAATTTATGTCTGATTGGAATGGGTGCAATCGTACTTGATGGTGCAATTATTGAAGAAAATTCTATGGTTGCTGCTGGAGCAGTTGTAAAACAAAATTTTATTGTACCTTCAGGAAAATTAGTTGCTGGAGTTCCTGCAAAAATAATCAGGAATCTGACACAATCTGAAATTGAGGATTTTGCAAGAAGTGCAGAACGGTATAAAAAATATACCCAATTAACCTTACAATCTTTAAATAATAATTCCTGATTGAATTTGAAAAACCTGGTTGTAAATTCAAAAAATAAACTGGTTGAAAAAAGGAAAATACATTTGTTGGTCAATTCGTTGAGTAAAAGTTTAAATCTCAGCATACAATCACTTGAAATCAATTTTATTAATCGAAAAGACATTTTAGAAATAAATAAAGCTCATTTAGATCATGATTATTACACGGATATAATTACATTTAATTATTCTGGAGATGACAATATCCTTGATGGGGAAATCCTGATTTCTGTGGATGATGCATTGGAAAATGCAAAAAAATACAAAGTTCCGAGCAAAGAAGAACTTTGCAGACTTGTTATTCACGGGATTTTACACCTAATTGGATATGATGATACAACTTCCTCAAAAAAAAGAAAAATGAAATTGATGGAAAATAAGTTGCTTAATAAAAATAAATTTATTTTATTAAGGGTTAATAAGAGACTATGAATTGGATTTGGCAGAAATTTTCATTGAATATCCGTTTACTATAACAATTAGTTTTGAAAAGAGAATAACCTAAACTTTATGCACGTAAAAGAACTTAGCCAATCTTTTATTGATTTTGCTGGTGGAGTCAGGAGATATTCCGCTAATACAATCAAATCATATAAAACAGACCTGGGTTATTTCATTAATTTTTGTGAAGAAAATAATAGAACTGATACGTCTAAAATAACAGAGAAGTTTATTAAAACTTTTTTGTCAAGACTAAACGAGAATGGAAATTCAAAAAGATCGATTTCAAGAAAATTGGCTTCTCTTAGAGGGCTATTCAATTATGGATTCAGGAATGATTTGTTAGAACACAATCCAGCAGGATATTTACATAATCCAAAAGCTGCAAAAAATTTACCTGAAGTAACTTCTGTTCATAGCATTGAACAAATATTTCATATGGCCGATAATGAAGATGAGAATCATTTATTAGTAAAATGTATTTTCGAATTATTATATGGTTGTTCATTACGGGTTGGTGAAGTTTGTTCTTTAGTAGTTCAAAATGTTAATCTCTCACAAAAATCTTTGAGGATAACAGGAAAGGGAAGTAAGACAAGGATAATTCCGGTTGGAGATAAATCAATTCCTATTTTAAAAAAATATATGGATTCTCAATCATATAATTCCGGAAATGATATTTTACTTCGTACACCCGGCGGAGCAAATATTTATCAGAAATATGTTTATAGAGTTGTTAATAAATATTTATCCAGAGTAACTGATATCAAAAAGAAAAGTCCGCACATATTAAGGCATAGTTCTGCAACGCATATGTTGGATAATGGCGCTGACTTAAGAGCGGTTAAAGAAATTCTAGGTCATGAAAATTTATCTACAACTCAAATTTATACTCACGTAAGTATAGAGCGGTTAAAAAAAGCTTATAAAAAGTCACATCCAAAATCTTAAACCGGAGGAACTAATGAATATCACTATAACAGCACGCAAGTTCAAAGCAAGGGATACTCTTAAAGATTTTATTAATGGTGAAGTTAAATCGTTAATAAAATTTAGTGACGATATTATTAGTGCTGATGTAATTCTTAGTTTTCAAAATGCAAAAGATAGTATTAAATCAGCCGAAATAACTCTGCATGTTCCTGGTCAAACATTTGTTGCTACAGAGCATTCTAATGAATTTGAAAAATCAGTAAGTGCATCAGTTGAAAAGTTATCCAGACAATTGAAGAAATTAAAATCCAAACGAACAACGGTCAGGCAAAAATGATTCACATTTCAGAAAAAGCAATTACCAGAAAAGATTTCATTACCGTAGAATTATTTTATGAACAAGCAAAAAATGTTGGAAAGCTAAAACTTGAAACTCCAGATGTAAATCTCAAACAAAATATTTATGAACAAAATTTACACAGACCCGGTTTAGCTTTAGCCGGGTTTGTAGATTTATTCTCATTCAGCAGAATTCAAATATTTGGAAACACTGAAGTAAGGTATCTTTCACAATTAAATGAAATTCAAAAGACTAAATCATTGGAAAAACTTTTCAACTTTGAAATTCCTTGTATAATCATAACAGATAATAATAAACCGGAATCAATACTATTAAACCTTGCAACCCAAAATAACATTCCGGTTTTTTCAACTCCTTATTCAACAACAAAATTAGTCTATTTGATCTCAGATTTTCTTGACGATCAGTTTTCACAAAGAATAACAATTCACGGCTCTTTTGTCGATGTATATGGGGCTGGGATTCTCTTCATCGGTAAATCAGGGATAGGAAAGAGCGAAGTTGCCTTAGATTTAGTGGAAAGAGGTCATCGTTTAGTCGCTGATGACGTAATAATTCTCACAAAAAAGGGGGAGGGAATTCTTATGGGCTCAGGTACGGATATTGCTAAACATTTTATGGAAATACGCGGACTGGGGATAATAGATGTTGAAAGAATGTTTGGAATCCGCGCAATTCGGTACCAGAAAAGGTTAGAAATTGTGGTAGAATTAGAAATTTGGGACGAAAAATCACACTATACCAGAACCGGGTTGGATGAAGCTTCTGTCACAATATCTGGTGTTGAACTGCCATACATTAAACTACCAATAATCCCCGGTAAAAATATCACCGTTATTTCCGAAGTTATTAGTCTCAATTATCTTTTGAGGCATTATGGTCATGATGCAGCCAAGATTCTTCAGGAAAGACTTGGAAATAGATTAAAAAATAAGGAAAGCGGTAATAAACGCTCCACAGATTACTTCGAACACGACTTCGAGTAATACTTAATTAACAGCCCTTGACAGAATAGGGTGATTTGGTTAACTTTGCGCACCTGACTATGAAAAAATTCTACTATTACTCCAATTCGAAGCTCAAATTCGTAGAGATCAAAAGTTTTTGGGCTAAATTTTTCGGATTTCTTTCGGGTTCTACTCTACTTCTCACTGCAATTTTTCTTGGTGGTTATTTCTTAATTTCTTCTTTGACAGATTCTTATAGTAGTGTATCATCATTGAAAAATGAAAATAGATTGTTAAAATCTAAAATCATAGAAGTTGCAGGAAATTATGATAAGTTAAGAAGCGGACTCGATAGTTTAATTAATCTTAATGATCAATTAAGAATAGTTGCTAATCTTGAACCGGTTTCACCAGGAGAAAGATTAGTAGGAATTGGAGGAAGTTCGGAAAATTACATTAATAAAATATTGGCAAATGAGGATTTCGATTTAAATCATGCTTTAGAAGTAGTTGATGATATGACCCGAAAGTTTGATTTTGAAAAAGACCTTTATAATAAAATTTCTGATAAGTTTGAAGAGAACAGCAAACTATTTGAACACATGCCTGCAATCAAACCAACCACAGGTACTTTTGCATATAATGATTTTGGAATGAGGTTGCATCCGATATTAAAAGTTTACAGACCTCACTATGGCATTGATTTAGTTGTTGATAGAGGTACACCGGTTTGGGCCCCAGGTGATGGTAAGGTTGAATTTGTGGGAAGAAGAGGCGGTTATGGTTTGGTTGTAGAAATTGATCACGGATTTGGTTATGAAACAGTCTTCGCTCATTTGTCAAAAGCTCTGGTTAAAAAGGGACAGATGGTTTCTCGCGGAGAGGTTATTGCTAAATCAGGAAATTCAGGATTATCTACTGGACCACATCTGCACTATGAAGTACATCACAACGGAACAAGACTAAATCCTGTAGATTTCTTCTTTGATGATGTAAATTTTTTCGAGTTAAAAAAGGAAGAACAATTAGCTGAAGCACATTGAGGTGAGGGTGAATGATTTGGACAGTTGAACTCGCAGCATACCTGGACGATGCTCCATGGCCTGCCACTAAAGAAGAACTCCTTGAATACACTGATAGGATAGGAGCGCCTTATGAGGTTATTGAAAATCTGAAAGAACTTGAAGATTCAGATGAACCTTATGAAACAATTGAAGATATTTGGCCGGATTATCCTTCGGACGAAGATTTCTTCTATAACGAAGATGAACTTTAAAGTATCAGGCGCTAACCGATAGCGCCTTTTTTATGAATGATTTTCTTGTTGAAATAAACAGTCAGCCTAAAGTTAAACAGATTCTCTCCCGATTTATCAACTCTTCAAAAATTCCACATGCCTTGTTATTTATTGGTAATGATGGGGTTGGTAAAGAAAATGCAGCAATTAAATTTGCGCAAGCCATCAACTTTAATTTTAGTAATAATACTACCGTTGCCGATAAAATAGAACAGCTCGCTGAACCCTTTATAAAATATATTATTCCTCTCCCTCGTGGAAAAAATGAAACAGAAAACAGCAACCCAACTGATAAATTAAGCAGTGATGAAGTTGAATTGCTCCAGGATGAAATCATTACTAAAATTAAAAATCCGTTTTATAGAATAAGACTTCCGAAAGCAAATAATATTAAAATTAGCAGTATAAGAGATATTAAAAAATTTCTAACCCTGGATTTTACTGACCTGAAGTATCGTGTGATATTAATTTCACGGGCACATTTGATGAATGAAGAAGCACAAAATGCATTACTCAAAAACCTGGAAGAACCTCCGGAAAATGTAATATTTATTCTAACAACTGCATTCCCATTGAGATTAAGGGAAACAATAAGATCGCGTTGCTGGAAAATTATTTTTGATCCGCTATCAGAAGAAAATATTGTAAATATTCTACATACTAAATTTGATCAGCCAGAAGATTTAGCAATCGCAGTAGCTCCTTTTTCTAATGGATCAGTTTTGACTGCGCTTGAATTGACAGAGTTGGACTTTTATAAATTAAAAGAAAAAACTATTTCTGTGCTGCGTTTTTCTCTTGCCAAAAGATATAATTCAGCGATAGAAGAACTGAATTCAATTTTCACAGATCAGAAAGCAGAAAATTTACATTTGATTGTAAAAATGATTTTAACATGGCTAAACGATCTATATAAATACAGATCAGGTGTAAAAATATTTTTTTATAAAGATTATGAAGATACCTTGAAAAAATTTAACAGCCGCTTCCCTGATGTTGATTTGACTAATGCCGTAAAAAACATTGACAGACTTGCGACAATTGTAAAAAACAATGTTAATCAAAACCTTCTTTCCATCAACCTGATATACGAATTATCAGCAATAACCTCGTGAAATAATCTTATATCTCTTCAATATATTATTCTAATAATAAATGATTCTTTTTCTTAATTTCTTTAATTTTAAGATAATCAAATAATAAGAATTGAACAGGATTTAAAATGAAAAAAGTGGTAATCACAAATGCAAAAAGAACACCAATCGGATCTTTATCTGGTTCGCTTTCCAGCTTATCTGCGGGAAAGTTAGGAAGTATCGCTATCAAAGCAATCGTTGATGAATCTGGTATCGACCCAAAATTAATTGACGAAGTTATTATGGGTTGCGTTCTTACATCTGGTCAGGGGCAGGCACCAGCAAGACAAGCTGCTATTTTTGCCGGATTACCGGATAAAACTGAATGCATGACAATTAATAAAATGTGTGGGAGCGGACTTAAAGCAGTTATGCTTGCACAACAAGCAATCCTTACTGGTGATTCTGAAATAATAATTGCTGGTGGGCAGGAAAGTATGAGTAATGCACCCTACATACTAGATAAAGCTAGATCAGGATATCGTTTGGGAAATGGTGAGCTAATTGATTCTATGATAAAAGATGGTTTATGGGATGTTTATAACGACATTCATATGGGCAGTTGCGCTGAAGCTTGTGCAAAGGATTTTAAATTCAGCAGGGAAGAGCTTGATGAGTTTGCAATCAGTTCTTACAAAAAAGCAATTGAAGCACAAAATTCAGGAAAGTTCAAAGATGAAATTATCGATGTGAAAATAAAATCCCGGAAAGATGAAGTTACAATTTCTGAAGACGAGGAGCCGAAAAAAGTGAATTTTGATAAGGTTCCAAATCTAAAACCTGTTTTTTCAAAAGACGGCGTTGTTACAGCTGCCAATGCCTCAAGTATAAATGATGGTGCTGCAGCCTTACTTGTTATGAGTGAAGAAAAGGCAAAACAACTGGGATTAAAACCATTAGTTGAGATTGTAGTCCAATCATCTGCTGCAAAAGCTCCGATCGAATTTACAACTGCCCCGGCAGATGCTATCAATAAGGTTATTAAGAAAAGTGGACTTTCTTTAAATGATATCGATTTGTTTGAAATAAACGAAGCTTTTGCTGTCGTTTCATTAGCTGTAAATAAATTGCTTGGATTAAAACCTGATAAAATTAATGTTAATGGTGGTGCTGTTGCACTTGGACATCCAATTGGAGCTAGCGGAGCAAGAATTCTCACAACTCTTATTTATGAAATGAAAAAAAGAAATTCTAATTACGGACTCGCTTCACTTTGTATAGGTGGGGGAGAAGCATCTGCATTAATTGTGAAAAATTATAATTAAAAAGGGGGAAAGAGAAAGATGGAAATCAAATCTGTAGCTGTTGTTGGTGGTGGAACTATGGGAAATGGAATTTCCCATGTTTTTGCATTAAAGGGTTATTCAATTAACCTGATTGAGATTAAAGAAGAATTTGTTCAAAAAGCACTTTCAACTATTACCAAAAATCTTGATCGCCAGGTGAAAAAATCTTTGATAACCGAGGACGATAAAAAGTCTGCACTTGCAAGATTGAACCCGGTAATTGGAATAGAAAATACTCCAAAAGATGTGGATTTAGTTATAGAAGCGATTTATGAGAATAAAGAGGCTAAGCTAAGTATCTTTAATAAGTTAAACTCAATAATAAAACCTGATTCTATATTTGCAAGTAATACATCTTCAATTTCTATAACAGAACTATCTGCTGAAAACAGACCTGATAAATTCATAGGTATGCATTTTATGAATCCCGTGCCGGTGATGAAACTGGTAGAGATAATACGTGGTTATTCAACCAGTGATGACACTTATTCTACTATTAAAGAATTAACTACAAAGCTAGGAAAAACTCCCGTAGAAGTTTTTGATTATCCTGGATTTATTTCAAATCGAATTTTAATGCCAATGATTAATGAGGCAGTTTTTGCTTTAATGGAAGGTGTAGCTTCAGCTGAAGATATCGATACTGTTATGAAACTCGGGATGAATCATCCAATGGGACCTCTAACCTTAGCTGATTTTATAGGCTTAGATGTATGCCTTGCAATAATGGAAGTTCTATACAATGGTTTTAACGATCCTAAATATCGCCCGTGTCCTTTACTTAAGAAAGTGGTTGCTGCTAAGAAACTGGGGAGAAAATCGGGAGAAGGTTTCTTCAAATATGATGGATAGATGATTTTTAAATGAGTAAAAATAAGAAGCTACTTTCAAATCTTATTATTAGATCAAGGTCAGCAAGGAGATATTTACAAAAACATATATCCAGAATTTCCTTACCAGATTATTCTACTTTTACTTTCTTTTCAATCGTTATAGGTGCTGCGGCTGGATTAACTTCCGTTTTATTTCACAATGCTATTGAATTTTTTAATGATTTGTTTTTTAAACAAACGACCGGCGGTTTATTCTTTTTTGGAACCGCAGCAGTAATAGTAATTCCCGCACTCGGTATGTTAATCCAGGCAATGATGATTCTTTTCAAACCAGATATTGCCAAGAAAAAAGGTGTTTCTGAGATAATTAAATCAGTTGCACTGAGAGGCGGATTTATTTCATTCAGAACTACTTTATTTCATTTTCTAGCCCCGGTAATCTGTATTGGTTCAGGTGGAACAGTCGGACCTGAAGGACCTGCAGCTCAATTAGGTGGAGGAGTTGCAAGTAAACTCGGAAGACTGTTCAGCTTTAGTGATGAAAGAAGAAGAATCTTTACTGCAGCAGGTGCAGGTGCTGCCATAGCTGCTATCTTTAACACTCCTTTAGGTGGTGTATTTTTTGCTCTCGAAATTGTTTTATTAAATGATTTTCATTCACCAACTTTTTCTTCTTTAATTCTTGCTTCAGTTACAGCAAGTGCAATATCCAGAATTTTCCTTGGGAATGAATCGATTTTTGTTTTTCATACGTTAGGAATTACAAACTATTCTAATCTATATGTCTATATAATACTTGGAATCGTAGCAGGATTTCTGTCCTTACTATTCATCCGGTATTCCGGTTACATTCATAATTTGTTTGCAAAGAAAATATATCCATCCAGGTTTCCTCAATGGCTGGCTATGATATTGGTTGGATTATTAGTAGGTGTCAGTGGATATTTTTATAAAGAAATATTCGGAATAGGGTATAAAGCAATCAATGAAATTCTAGCTACAAATTTAAGCTGGCAAATTGTACTTACTTTGTTTGCCTTAAAATTTATCCTTGTCCCACTTGTTATTCAATCAGGCGGATTTGGTGGCACGTTTGCTCCATCGTTATTTATGGGAGCCTGCATAGGGTACCTTTTTGCATTTGCAGCTAATTCATTCTGGAATTTAGGTCTTGATCCTGTAACTTTAATTCTTGTTGGAATGGGAGCAATGCTTGGCGGCATAAACACAATACCAATATCAGCTATTTTAATCATCTTTGAGATGACACAAAACTATACTTTTATTCTTCCTTTAATGCTTGCCGTAATTATAAGTACAATGATTGTTCAGGTTTCTATACGAGGATCGGTTCATGTTAAACATTTGGAAGCTGAAGGTTTTAAAATAATTGAGGGAAGAGAAGCTAATATATTAAAATCTATACGAGTAAAGGATGTCACTTTAGATAAAATCGATCTTATTCCTGAAGAAACACCTCTACCACAAGTAATGGGAAAGCTATTAGATAGCCAGAGTAATACATTTTATACAGTGAATCAATCTGGAAGTATTTCCGGGATTATTACTGAAACTGAAATGAGACCAATAATGACCGAATATGAATTGGTTAAAGATGTTTTAGTGGCACGTGACGTAGCAAATCCTCAAATTATCACACTCTCAAAGGATGATGATTTAGATTATGTTTTAAACCTATTTGGAAAATGGAATTTAGACCAATTTCCGGTTATCGATACTGACAACAATAACTCGGTTCTCGGTTCTCTTAGTCGACAAAGTGTTATTTCAATTTATAATCGAGAAAGCCTTAAAGCAAATCTTGCTACAGGCCTTGCTAAAGAATTAAAGACAATTGATAAATTAACACCAACTGCTATTGCTCCAGGTTTTTCAATAATTGAATGTGAAGTTCCTAATAGATTCATAGGGAAAACTTTATCTGAGTTAAAGTTAAGGAATACGTTTGGAGTTGAAGTATTAATGATTAAACAATCAACGAATATCTATTCAGAGATAAAAAAAGATTCTGAAATTAAGGCACCTAATCCTGTATCAAAACTTAAACGAGGTGAAGTACTTGTTGTTTTCGGAAGTGATGATAAAATAGATAAGTTTAGAATGTCTATTGAATGAAAAGAAAAACTGTCCGATAATCTATATTATGTAAACTAATATATTTTATAAACCACCGGCGAATTTCATATAGATAATAATTATTAATATAACCATTACTGCCCAAATTAAAGGACTCCTCTTCTTTCTTTTTTTAACACTATTCATTCTAAATCCAAGCTTTCGTTTTCTTCGTTCTTGTTTATCTTCCTCAGGTTTATAAAACCTTGGTGTGTAGTCAAAAATTCTATGTCTTGGCTTTTTAAATAGCATTTCTATTTACTTAAAATAGCGTCTATAAATAGTTTTGAATCAAATGTTTGCAGATCATCAATCTGTTCACCAATACCAATATATCTTACCGGGATATTCTGAGAAGCACAAATTTGAATTACCGATCCGCCTTTTGCAGTACCATCTAACTTAGTGATAACTAATCCGGAAATTTCTGTGACCTTTGAAAATTCTGTTGCTTGAAAATTAGCATTTTGTCCGACAGTTCCATCCAAAATTAAAAAGGTATCATGAGGAGCATCCGGGAGCACTTTTGAAATTGCTTTTTTTATTTTCGAAAGCTCATTCATAAGATTGACCTTATTATGAAGTCTGCCGGCAGTATCAATTAAAACTACATCATAGTTTTCAGATTTTGCTTTTATCACTGTATCAAAAGCAACAGAAGATGGGTCTGAACCTGCTGGTTTTTGTACAATATCTGCTTCAGCACGGTTTGCCCAGATATCAAGTTGTTCACTAGCCGCTGCCCGAAATGTATCTGCAGCTCCAACTAATACTTTTGCACCCCCCCGCTTAAAATTATAAGCAAGCTTTCCTATGGTTGTAGTTTTCCCAACACCATTTACACCAATTACCAGAATTACATAAGGTTTAAATCTATCAATATTGGATGAGTTATTTCCATCTGATTTATTTTCTAAAATTGATTCTAGTTCTTCACGGACAAATTTAATAATAGTTTCTCCTGAATTGCCTGATTCACTTTTTAATTTGTTTTTTACATTCTTAATTATTGTCTCACTTATTTCAGACCCAATATCAGCAGAGACTAATATTTCTTCCAGGCTATCAATTGAAGCTTCATCAAGTACCGCTTTACCTGTAAATGTTTCTTGTAAAGAATTAAATATTCGATTACGGGTTTTGGTCAATCCGGTTTTTAGTCTATCTATATTTATATTTTTAAATACGTTCATTCTTTGCAGTTAATAATTTGTAAGCGTTTAATGTATAACTAACTAGTGAAATAAATGAGAGTAAAATACTTGAATAGAAAAATAATATAAAAATCAAGTTCGATTTTTCCATTCCGAAAATAATAAACAGAAGGACAAGTGAAATTGTGATAACAGTTGCCTTGCCAGTATAATTGGAAGGGATCACTTTCTTAAGCTTATTTGAAGTAAAAACTCCTCCAATCAGGATTAATAAATCCCGACCTAGAATGATTGCAAGATAATACAATGGTATCTGTTCGAGCAGAAAAAGTTTTAAAATCAGAATTCCAACACAAACTTTATCTGCAAGTGGATCAATAATTTTTCCGAATTCACTAACCTGGTTTAATTTCCTGGCAAGATAACCATCAAGAATATCAGTAACAGCTGCAAACAAACAAAGTGATCCGATCAGGATGCGGTTATCATCAAAATGATTTTGGGAGATTAATATCCAGAAAGGAATAGCCAGCATCATCCGGAAAAGACTTAGCAGGTTGGAAACATAGAAAAATTCTTTTTTCATCTTTCTTTAGCGTACAACTGCAAACTTGCCTATTTTTTCCTGTCCTTCTTTATCCTGGTTATCAAGCATCACTGCCCTATAAACATAAACTCCACTCGGCAGATATTCTCCCCTATCATCTTTAAGATCAAATGAAACACCCCCATCGCCATTGTTTTCTTCAAGCTCTTTTAATTTTTTACCATTTAGTGACCAGATAGTAATTTTAACCCTTTGCGGTAAATTAGCAAAGGTTGCCATTCCATTGCCTGTTGAAGTTGATGCAGGATTCGGATAAACATAAATATCCGATAAATCTTTAGCATAAGTTGAAAGGACAATATAACTGCCAGCTCCTTCATTAATGACCAGGTTTCCAGTTGGGGTCGGGTGAATTTTATATTTTTTAATTGTAGAACATATTCCCTTCCAACGGAACCAACTGGTTTTTGTCCTTTGAGATTGAGATAAACAATTTTGTTATCATTCCCATCTATTTTTGCTGAGGTGACCTTATTATCAGGTGTAAAAATATAATTATCCGGATTTGTAGCTGTTACTTCATCAACTTCAAAGTTGAATACAATTTTTATTTCATAAGCATTGATAATTTCGAATGACGAAATAAAAAACTGCGAAGATATAGAATCCGGGCTTACTTCGAATGAAATTGTATCAGTCTGGATTGGAGAGTTATACAAATCTTTCAGATCAGAAATAACCAGTTGATTTGTTCCAACAGGCAAATCACCATTAAAGGAAAGCAAGTATGAATATTGACTTGCCGGGGAAATCGAATTCGGGAAAATTGAATTATTCAATTTAAATGCCTGAAGATTTTCAATTGTATTGTTCATCTTTTCTGTAAAATGAACAATTACACTTCTATTAGAGCTTGCATAAACAGTATCGACAGTTGCAGGCCTGTGAATAAAGATTTCAACAGGCGATGATAATTTTGAGTAAGGGTCCGGTAAGAACTGATCATACGACTGTATTGCGTAGTAATAAGTGTTCAATTCAGAAACATTATTATCAATATATGAATTAGTGGAAATAGAATCGTATAGCTGAAGATTATCAGAAGTAGAACCGCGGTAGATATAGTATTTATCTGTGCTTTGTACCCAGCTTAATTCGGTTTGTAATGATGAATTACTAAATGCATTTAGAATTGTCGGAATTTCCGGACGTGTAGGCGGCCCGAATTCAAAAAATTTATATCCATCACTAAACTGGAATGCAACATCAAGCATCCCATTACCATTCAAATCGTTAGCATAAACTCCTTCTGTATTTGTTCCTTCTAAATAAAAGGTGAATTTGTTTTCCCCAAAGTCAAAATCCAGGATATAACTATATGGAAAGATATTAATTATTAGCTCATCGCTGCCATCCGAATCAACATCAGCAAATTTTATAGACTGATAAGCTTCACTAAAAGTGAAACCTATAAATTCATCGGCCTGGTCCAGGAATACCTTTTGGGTTATAATTTGAAAATCATTATTCCTGTAAGTAAATATTAGTAAAAGGAAAGTGGGAGCAATCGAATTAGTTTGATATAGAACCGCAAAATCTTTTATACCATCGCCATTATAATCCCCTATCGAAAAAATATTCGGATTCCGGGTAATTAATCCTTGAGTAATAAAGCTGTTTCCCCTCGTTAGCTGTCCTGACGGCTGCACTACAAAGCTTTTCAAATCACCATCATCATCCAGAAACCATATTTCTTTTTTGCCATCATTATCGACATCTGCAACTTCTACATTTGTTGAAGGATAATTACTGAATTCATATCCAGGTTCAATGTCTAATGTATCTGATTTTGTATAAAATGTATTTGCATTTGAAATTGTTAAATCACTGTTTATATCCCACTTAATAAGCCTGTCACCGTTAGTTAAAGTAAGTAATTCATAATCTCCATTCGAATTCAGATCTTCGACAATTAATGGGTTATTAGAATCAGCATCTGTGTACTTAGTTACTAATGAATCAAAGGAATTAGCTGTGAGTTGTTCATCCAAAATAATATTCTGACGAGACGTACTGATTAAATCTTTTAATCCGTTATTGTTAAAGTCACCGAATGATTTAGGATATTTATTATATATTGAATCGACTTTAACAAATGAGTTGTTCTCATACTTATATAGACCAAAAATAAGTTCGGGAGTTTCATAATAAGCTTGTAAAAAGACCTCATTATTATTATTTGATAAAAAATTAACCGGGAATGAAAGTAACGTACCTTTCGGAAGTCTAAACGATTTCTCGTCGTAGGTTGAAACAGATGGAGGTTGTTCTGTTAGAAACCGGTAGTAATCCAAATTATTTAAAGTGTCAAGAACAGTTGTTTTCAAACCAACAAGGTTCTCAGCTTCAAAATATACTTCATAAAGTGTATTTGGCTGTACAATTTCTTTAGGTATAAATCCCCAGTGTTCCTGTTTTACGAATTGGTTGTTTGTATTAAATCCATCAAGTGTCACAAAATTAAAAGTTGTTTCACCATATTTCCTGTAGTACATTTTCATCACACATACCTGGTCTGTGAAGAATTCCCCGGCAATTGTTGATTGGTTTCCATAATAAAGAGGACCATCAGCTACTTCTATCACTTTAGGTGGTGTTCTGATTATATGGAAATTTACTCTTTCCTCTAAAGTACGACCATTCGTTAAATTTACCACTAACCTCATACAATAAACATTATCAGGCATTGAAGTAAGATCTAAATTATAAATATCCTCATTCGACACCTGTCGTGAGCTGGACGAGATTAAAGTCGTCCAGGTATCAGGATTAAATCCTGCACCAACAAATAAACTATATGATGAGAACGAAGCAGATAAAACAGTAACGTTGACGTTTAATTGATCTTCAAAGGTTGAATAATCCTGGTATGGAGTATTAAATTTAATTATGGAAGGAGCTAAGGTTGTAACAGCTTTATAAGTATTTAGCCGCCCTGCCCCGCTCCGAATATCCCAACCCGGTTCTTCAATATCATCTGTAGTTGATTTAATAATCTGCTTAACTTCTTCGTTCGTAAAATTCTGAAGCGATAGGATTAATGCTGCTGTTGCGGCAACATGCGGTGTAGCAGCTGAGGTACCTCCCGCAAATCTATAACCACCTTCCATATCAGTGGATAGTATTGAGGATCCGGGAGCCATTAAATCAAGAGTCGAGCCGAAATTGGAATCTGAAGACCTATAATCATTCTCAGTAGAATTTCCCACACAAATAACTTCACTATAACCTGAAGGATAGTGTGGATCAGAAGAATTTGAATTTCCAGCACTTCCAACTAACACTACATTTTTTGAATATGCATAACTAATTACATCTCTGAGCACATAAGAAAATGAATAATCACCCCAACTCATACTAATAACTTTAGCCCCCATATGCACTGCATATAAAATAGCAGCTGCTGCATCATCTTCTTCGCCATAACCATCTTTATCAAAAGCATCTTAATTTAACAGTTTTATCATCAGGTGCAACACCAGCAATCACCTGAAATATTATTTGTTTCCGCACCTGCAATACCTGCTACAAATGTACCGTGAAATCCAAAATTGCCACGATTAGGATCATAGGGATAATTATCCCAATCAAGTTCGTCTCCACCAGTCGTATCAAAAGGAAAACCAACCCTGTCAACAAAATCCCAGCCCATATAGTCATCAATAAAGCCGTTATTGTCATCATCTATCCCATTATTTTTTTTGTCGTTTCCCTGGTTATCGATTCCGTTTTCACCAGGATTATAATAAATTTTATTTTTAAGATCAGGATGAAAATAATTCAATTCCAGTATCTATTATTGCAAGAAGAACAGTATCTGATCCGGTTGTAACATCCCAGGCATTGAAAGCCTGAATTTTACTCAATGCCCATTGCTGATCAACAAGGCTGTCATTCGGGATAAAATCCATCTGGAATGAATGAGATGGTTCTATATACTCAATGGTTGGATCGGCACTTTTAAGACTTAAAAATGAAGTTTCGTCAACATCTTTATCAAATTTAATTTTTATTATTCTTCCGAGTACTTCGTCATCCTTTAGCCAATCCTTTTGCAAGATGATTCACCGACTTCACATTTGCACTAATGCTGAAATTGGAATTTGGTGGAAGAAACGAGTTACTTGCTATTTTGATTTTCTATTTCAACTTTCGGAACATGATCTTTGTATTTAATGAAGTATGTTGTTTGCGCCATCATAGATGGGATTACAATGAGCAGCAGTAAAAAGAACACAGACAGCTTAGACTTCATAGATTTCCTTTTTAAAGTTAATATCAATAGGAATTGGATATTTTCCGGAAAAACATGCATGACAAAAGTTATCATTACCGGCTTCTGATACTGCTTCGAGCATTTCATCAATGGTAAGATATTCTAAACTGTCAACACCAAGATATTCTGCAATTTGTTTTACATCAGAGTTGAATCGTTGTGCAATCAATTCATCCTTACTCGGGAAATCCATTCCATAATAACATGGATGAGTAATTGGCGGAGAGGAAACACGGAAATGAATCGATTTGGGATTAGCTTCTCTAATCAATTTAACAAGCTGTTTTGAAGTTGTACCCCGGACAATCGAATCATCCACCATTATCACGGTTCTTCCTTCAAGCACTCCTTTAACTGTATTGAATTTTATCCGGACTCCAATTTCTCTTTTGCTTTGTCCTGGCTGGATAAAAGTTCTTCCAATATAATGGCTTCTTATTAATCCAATTTCAAGCTTGCAGTCAACTCCAAGTTTTTCCAGTTCTGTTTGGTAACCTAAAGCGGTTGTGTTTGAGCTGTCGGGAACACTGATAACTATAACCTTATTATCATCTTCATTATAAACAGGATGATTTCTTGCTAAAGCCTTTCCTAATCTTCTTCGCATCTTATCAACGTTGTGTCCGAATATAAAACTATCTGGTCTTGAGAAGTAGATATATTCAAATACACAATGTTTTTTTTCTGATGATTCATCAAATATTCTGGACGACTTAATTTTTTTTGTCTGAATCACCTCGTTATCAATCACAATCATTTCACCCGGCTCAACTTCACGGATAAACTCAGCTGAGAGTAAATCAAATGCACATGATTCCGAGGCAATTATATAAGATTCATTAAGTCTGCCAATTGCTAATGGTCTGAATCCGTTCGGATCACGGGCTGCAATCAGTTTATCATCAGTGAGTAACACAAGACTGTATGCGCCTTCAATTTTTCTTATTGCTTCTTTTATCTGGTCAACCTGGTTATCAAGTCTGCTGCGGGCAATCAGGTGTAAAATTACTTCAGTATCTGTTGTAGTCTGAAATATCGCTCCCTCGTTAACCAATTCTTCACGCAAACCCCTTTCGTTAGTAAGATTTCCATTATGAGCGATTGCAAGATTTCCCTTCCTGTAATTAACAATAAACGGCTGAATATTTTTTCTGGATTGTGATGACCCCGTGGTTGAATACCTGTTATGTCCTATTGCTGCAGTTCCGGTTAAAGCATTTTTAAATACTTCCTGGTCATCAAAAACTTCAGTAACCAGACCCTCACCTTTATGAATGTGAAATACAGGTTTGTCGTTTTTATTTTTGTCAAGGGTTACAATCCCGCAGGCTTCCTGTCCCCTATGTTGTAAAGCATGTAATCCATAATAAGTTTCAAGTGAAGCAGATGGTGAGCCGAATATCCCGAAAACACCACAAAAGCATTTAGGTTTTTCATCAACTATTCTTAATTCCATAGTAAAAGATAATGTGAGTAGATAATAAAATGAAGGGTAAAATTAAGGAATATGTTTTTGATATTAAACTTCATTTGATTGATTTGGATTAAATAATAAAAAACCCCTGCTGTTTCAAGCAAGGGTTTCGTGTTTTACAATAAAAAATAAATTTTATTTCAACAAAATCATTTTCTTTAATTCAATAAAAGTTCCGGCTTTTAATTGATAAAAATAAATTCCGCTTGGTAAACCGCTGGCATCGAATTCGACTTCATATTTCCCTGCTGGTTTATATTCATCTACAAGAGTAGTAATCTCGTTTCCAAGAACGTCAAACACTTTTAAAGTCTGCTGACTGCCAATTGGTGACTGCCAACTGATTTTTGTTGAAGGATTAAATGGGTTGGGATAGTTTTGTGAAAGTGAAAATTCTGATGGAGCAATTTCAACTTCAACAATATTTGAGAATTTAAATGTGCCATCAAAATCTATTTGTTTTAATCTGTACTTGTAATTTCCCGGTGAGAGATTTTTATCTTTATAAGAATAATAAGTGGTTTCTGTTGTGGTTCCGTTTCCTTCTACATAACCTATTTTTTCCCAACCTTGTAATTCTTCTTTCTTGTAATTTTCTAATCTTTCAATTTGAAATCCGTTGTTATTTAATTCTGATGCTGTTGTCCAGTTAAGATTTACTGTATTTGCCGCAACAGAAGCAGAAAAGGAAATTAGTTCAACAGGGACAGTTGTTGAATCGGTGATATAACTGTAATAAACATCCTGCTCACTATTAAACGTTGCTGCCCATGCAAGACGTGCACCGTTGTTGTCGGATACCATATGAAAATAATCCCCCATCTTCTGCTGGTTTGGCCAGCCTAAATGCGGGTCGAAATAATCCGACATCTTCTGATTTTGTGACCAGGTTAAACCACCATCTGTCGAATTAGAATAGTATAATGCTGAAATATAAGTCCCGGGATTATCACGTGTATCCAGCCACACTACATCAATTCGTCCGGTTGGAGCAACTGACATGGTACCAAACCATTGATAGGCCGAAGTACCAAGATCATCATTAACTCTAACAGGTGCACTGAAACTTGTTCCTCCGTTCGTACTTCGGGCAAACATAACATCTAAAGGATCGTTATTAGAAATTCTTTCAACCGAACACAATAAATAAATGTTTCCATTAAAAGGACCACCTGAAGTATCAATAGCTATTGATGTTTGTCCTCCCAACCCATCAGGGTTTGGCCCTGTACCATAAGTAATATAACCATCAAGGCTTACATTAGTAGTCTGATCCCATACTACCGGTTGTCCGGATATTTGTGCATTTGATGATCTTGCAACGACGAAATTAAACGAGCCGGATGCACCGATATAAAGATTACCGTTAGGAGCAACCATTAGAGTACCCCAGGAAGGATCATTTGGGATTGTAATACAATTTTCAAAACTCCCGCCGCCATCAGTCGAACGAGTAAAAAAACCAGGATAACATGTACTAAAGAAACTGGTCCAGAAAGCATAAATATGACCGTTACCCGGACCATTAGTCTTATCAATAGTCATCCATTGTTTATCTCCACCGTGTGCATCAGTGCCGCCATCCCAGGATTGTCCTCCATTGCTTGATTTAAATACTTTACAAAAATAATCCGGGTCGTTTGTCAAACTGTTATAATAAATATTTCCATCAACATCGTAATCAAGCACAGGATCTGACCGGAAAAAACCAGGTTGTATTACACCGGGGAACGTCCAGGTCTGTCCTCCATCAGTCGTATATCCATAGCCTGCCTGTCTGAAATTATTGGTAACGGTATCAAACTGTCTCCAACCAATAGTTATTTTATTCGGATTATTTGGATCAACAGCAATAGAAGGTTCATTTGCCGCATCACCGACTATGTTTTGTCCGTTCACATCTACATTAACCTGAACAGTAGTAATGCCGCTCATAGAATATTTATATGCGGGCGATCTTCCCTGACTTTCCCTTGAAACAGGAACATAATCATCACCCTTCACTTCATGATGCAGAGTTGGATCATGCTGATTATTTTTCTTTTCTATGTTTGTTTGTGAGAAAATCAGAATTGGTGAGATAAGAAAAACTATAAACATGAAGTAAACTAAATGGATAACTTTATTAAAAGTATTGTTTGTAAATATGTCATTCATATTACTTCTCCAAATTTGGATTTTGGAAGTTGTTAAATTTTAAGCTTATCTAATTTACAAAATATATTGATGTTGTTCTTAAATATAGCTTCATTAATTTTACTGATAGATTACAGGGAAGAGCAACTCTTTTCTAAAGATAGAATTAAGTCCAATCAATGATTAAAATAATTTTGCTAACCAGGTAATGTATTTTTCTTCTTATAAAAAAAAGCCGACCCCATTTCCGGATCGGCTTTTCAAGTTTAGGCAAATATTATACTTATTTGGTTAAGATCATCTTTTTAACATCAACAAACTTGTTTCCATCTGAACCTGTTGCTTCTATCCTGTAAAGATATACACCACTGTTCAATGAACTTGCATTGAAATCAATTTCATGTCTACCTGCTATTAGATTTCCATTTATCAAAGTTTGAACTTCCTGACCCAAAATATTAAATATCTTCAGGCTAACTCTTGAATCGGTAGCAAGATTGAAATTTATTTTTGTACTTGGATTAAATGGGTTTGGATAGTTTTGCATTAAATCATATGCATGAGGTTGATTTTGATCTTCTACCATTGTGATAGAAGTTACCGTAATTGTACCTGACATAAATGGAGCTAAACTGCCGGATGTAGCCATGATATTAGCACTACCTGCAAAATGTGCTGTGAACACTGCGCTTTTATTATCAACTGCCGGAATAAGATCACCGGCAACCACTCCTCCGGTAATATTTTGCAGACTCCATGATTCTGCCGCATCATTGGCAATAAAATTATCAAGATTATCCCTGGTAATGGAATATACAGTTATTGAGGAACCAGAATTTAAGGTATCATCAGGAACTATAATCCCTGAACCGTCAGAGGCAGTCTCAACTCTTATCTTAGCAGCAACACCCGGGATTACAGTAATTGTACCAGATGAAGTTACCGGCAATGATCCGAATGTCGATTTTATATTTGCGCTACCAACTAAATGCCCGGTTAACACTGCACTTTTATTATCCTGGGAAGCTACAAGATCACCACTAATCACTCCACCGGTAATGTTTTGCAAACTCCATACATCAGCAGCAACATTGTCAAGAAAATTATTCAAACTATCTCTAGTAACTGCATACACGGTTATTGATGAACCTGAACCAAGAGATTGAGAAGGAACTATAGTACCTGATCCATCTGGAGCTGTTTCAACTCTGACAACAGCCGGAGGTAAAGAATGTACTATAAATGTTTGTGCATTAGATACTCCACCACCACCGGCATTAAATATTGTTATTGGAAATGAACCAGGAATCAACAAATCGCTGACAGGAATTGAAGCTGTTAATTCTGTACTGCTAACATAAGTGGTTGTCCTGTCGCTTCCATTAAAACGAACCGTTGATTTTCCATTAACAAAATTATTTCCACTTACTGTCAGAATAAATGCAGGGTCTCCTACTGTTTTCGATGTCGGGTTTATTGAAGTTGTTACAGGTATTGGTGTATTACCAAGACTGTTACTTATATCGGAAGCAGTCCACCTGGAAAAATCATTCACACCAGACAGGCTGATAGTTTTCAAAGTTGTATTAACATTACCGCCATAATTATTCCAGGTGCTTCCATTATCAATTGATTTATACATCTCGAGTTGATTTGAATTCTGTCCGTTTAGTTCAGACGAATCATAATGAAAAACGAACCCGGCATTTAAATTTGTATTTATTGTAGGTGTGATATCAAAATATCTTTTAATTGAATTGTGACCATTTCCGCTGGATGTTGTTCCGGTTTTCCTGGTAATAGTTGTACTACCTGGAGCAACTCCATTTAATAAAATATCTGTCCCAATATTACCAAATGATTCCGTCCCGGATGTTGCTGTAACATTTCTTGTTGTTGTTATTGTTCCCACAACAGGCTGTCCTGCAACTTCAGATAGACTCCCAGTAGGAGTAAGAATAATTTTGTGGACATCAGTATTTAGAGTCCCATTACTTATAGTTATAGTACCATTAATTGTAACATCTCCTGAAAGTGTTCCGCCATTAGCCCTGTTCAATGTAAGATTATTTAAAGTAACAGCTGGTAAGTTTATTCCTGCACCTGTTATTCCACTTACAACGATATTTGAAGTCGTACCCCCGGCTAAAGAACCTGCTGTAATTGAAACATTTCCATTAAGGTTAAGTGTGTGAGCACCGATTGATAAGGCCCCATTTGTCAAAGCGAGTATTCCACTAATTGTTTCATCTGCTTGCATTAATACACCGGCTGAATTTGCTATCGACAGGTTATTAAATGCAGCCCCGCTTATCGATTGAGAAGTAGAGCCATTTAAAGTTAAAGTGCTTGTACCGGCAGTGAACGATCCGGTGTTGCTCAGGTTTCCCGATAGGAAATGAGAAAATGTTGCAGCGTTAAAAGAAGTTCCACTACTGATAGTAAAATTTCCTCCTATATTTATTCCGGTCGTTGCCGTTGTTGATACGGTACCAGCAAGTGTAAAATTACCATTGATAGTACTTAATCCTGTTATTACAGGTGTTCCTGTTCCTGAAAGTGTAAGATCATAGTATGTTACTGGTTTTATTGTTTGTCCTGAACCTGTATAATTGACCGTATTACCTGAAGAAGATGCATTTAAAGTTGTTATAGTTACAGTTCCATCAATATTTAAAATACCCAAAGAACCCTGGGTAAAAGTACCTGCTCCACTTAAAGCTGATCCGGAAGTAGTAGTTCCGTTATTTGTTAATACAGCACCTGATCCAATGGAAAGAGTTCCTGTTGAAACAGTTCCATCATTAGTGTGTACAGCACCATTCAGATTGAGTGTTGTTGTACCAGTAAAGATTATACCGGAATTATTAATTAGATTTCCTTCAACTGTCATTATGCCGGAACCAGTTTTGGTACCTGATCCACTCAGAGTAAGATTATTATATGTAAATGCCGGAATATTTTGTGATCCGCCATTAAAATCGATAGTACTTCCAGTAACTGTATGTCCGGTTGCTGTTCCTGTTGTGAATGTTGATGAAATACCAATTGAACCTGTTGATGCAAGTGTTTTATTAAAATCATTAAAAACAAGATTACCATAATTGCCTGACAAAACGTTCTGTCCATTACTTCCCTGGTTGTAGTTAACTGTTCCTGTTAATTCACTTGTTAAAATACCGCCTCCGGTCACTGTTCCATCCAAAGTAAGGATGTTGTTTCCAATCGCGAGAGTTCCCTGGGTCAATCCAAACGAATTGTTTACCGTTACTGAATTGTTTAAAGATAATGTTCCACCTGTTTTATTAATTATAAGGTTCGTAAATGTTTCTCCACTTGTTCGGGTGATTGCTTCTGCCCCTGATCCATTAAAAGTTACTGTGTTACCACCGCTGGTAAATGTGCCGTTGTCAATCCAATCGCCACCCAATGTAAGATTTAATCCATTTGCACTTAATATTTTTCCAGGTTGAACGGTTACATCTCCAACTATATTTAAACTTGATGAAATTAGTTGAGCCGTTGCATTAAAGACAAGAAGATTACCTATAGGACGTGAAGTATTAATTCTTATTGTCTGGGAACCGATTGTTCCTGCATCTCCAATCTGTAATATACCGCCGGTTACAGTTGTAATAGATGAAACATTAACAAAATCAGCCGGTGCGCTTGTTGCATTCCTTATTATAATTGTACCGCCGGAAGTATTAAATGATGAACCAACAACTCCAAGATCAAATCCGGCAAACACAGGATCAGTTGAGCCTTGTTCTACAACAGATAAAATTCCGCCGCTTTGCGTATAAGATGTAGTTTGAGTTGCATTATTTCTTGTAAGCTGCCCGGCTATGTGCATTTCCCCGCCTTCAATAATAATTGATGAGCCGGTTACATAAACAAGTGAGTTATCCACACCAGTTCCAATATTATAAGTCCCCTGGGTTAATCTTAATAATCCGCGGACTGAAACAGCACCAGCCTGTGCAGTTACAGTAACGTTTGGGTTGTTTAACCAGAATCCGGATGTTGGCTGTATATTATAAATTGGCCCGACAAAAAAACTATTTGAAAAAGTAAATGCTCCCGACATTTTAAATGTACCATTAACAATTGTAAGGAAAGCATCCGGTGCATTGAAATGTGTTGAAGTTACTTCAAGAATATTGTTGATGCTTGTTCCAAGATCGACTTTTACAAGATTAAAATTATTTAGACCTGTTCCTGCAATTGCTTGATTACCGTTTTTATTAAATATCACCGTTCCTGTGTTGCCTGTAAATGTTCCGTTATTTGTCCAGTCTCCACTTACAGTTAAGGTATGTGTTTCACCATCAAGAGCTGCACCCGAATTAATTGTCAATTCGCCAAGTACATCTGTATTTCTTGAAATGGTTGTTGTGCCTCCACTCATTAAAAGGTTGTTGAAAATAATATTGTTGTCATTTGGGATTGTATTGGTTGCCGTAAATTCGATAGTTCCTGTTCCTGCTGTCCAGGTTCCAAGACGACCATCAACTATTGCTTCACAGGTTAATGTTCCTCCGGCAGACATATCAACAGAACCGGCAGTACCATTATTATTAACCGGACCAATTGATACTGCCCCGGAAACTATTACTTGTGAACCACTAGTGAATACCAATGTACCTGTTCCTTGTCCAAGAGCAGAACCACCAATCTGGATACTAAGACATGCTGCATTTGGAATATCAAGTGTTACAATAAAATCTCCGTTTATGATAACAACATCTCCTGAAGTTGGAGGAGTATTGTTTCCCCAGGTAGATGATGAACTCCAACTGCCGGATTGCGAGGTAGTCCTTGTCGCAGCAAATGTCTTAATTGAAAATGAAAGTATTAGTATTATGAACAACTGAAAATAGAAGTGATACTTAAGCATTGTATCCCCTTTTTTATGTGATTAATATTTAATTATTTTCTGATCGTAATAATGTTTACTGGTATAGTACGTTGAATATTAGTTTAGTGACAGAATATATGTTACCTCACATAACTTTAAGACTCCAGCAATTGAAATATTAAATGCTTCAGTTTAATCTTGATAGATGAATTATTTTGGTAAGTAAAAAATGGACAATGAATTATTTAATCAATTGATATGAATAAGAATTAGAATAGAAACATTTTATTTTGTTACTCTCCTTACCCTATATTTGACCTTCATTTATTCCGAGGAAAAATTAAATACAAATGTCTTCTAATGTTACCCCGGTTATATTAACTGCGCTTCAATTGCAAGTACACTTCGGTGAACAGGTTGTATTAGATAAAGCCTCATTGAGTGTACACGAAGGAGATCGTATTGGTTTAGTTGGAAGGAATGGAGCGGGCAAATCTACATTCTTAAAAATCATTTCCGGTTTAATGCCTCCTGATTCAGGTGAGATAGCTAAAAAGAAAAAACTCGTGATTGGCTTTCTATCCCAGGATTTTACTTTAGATGAATCTCAAAGTGTATATCAGAATATTCTCTCCGGTGCTGAAAATGAACTTGATTTAATTCACGAATATGAGAATACCCCATTCGACTCACCAAAAAAGCATCATCTTGAAGAAACAATTTTACGGATGGATTCTTGGAACCTTGAGAAAAGAATTAATATGCTTGTAGCTTCGTTAGATGCTCCTGGTGTGAACAGGAATATTCCCGGGTTATCCGGTGGTGAAAAGAGACGAGTTGCCCTTTGCCGTGCATTAATTTCAAGACCCGATTTACTAATTCTCGATGAACCTACCAACCATCTCGATACAAAATCAATTGAATGGCTTGAAGATTTTCTTGCAAGCTATAAAGGAACCTGCATCTTTGTTACACACGACCGGTACTTCCTTGACAGGATTGCAAACAGGATCGTAGAGCTTTCTTCCGGCACATTCTACTCACACCAGGGAAATTACACAGACTACCTTATTAATAAATCTGAAAGACAGGCAGTTAAGGAAGTTGAAGAACGCAAGAGACAGCTTTTTCTAAAGCGTGAGCTTGACTGGGTTAGAACTGGTCCGAGGGCAAGAAGAACTAAAGCTAAAAGCAGGCTGGATAATTTTTATGAACTGTCTGCACAAACAAAGTCGGAACCTGAGCTTGATGTTGATCTTGTTATCCCTCCATCCGAACGATTAGGTAAAAAAGTTGTCGAGCTTATTAATGTCGGGATTAAACTTGATGATAAAATTCTTTTTGAAAATTTCAATTTTAATTTTGAGCCTGGTAAGAATATAGGTGTTGTCGGACATAACGGCGTTGGCAAAACAACTCTACTTAAAATTATTCTTGGAGAGATAACTCCCACTTCCGGTAAAATTGAAACCGGTGAAACTGTTGAGTTTAATTATGTTGACCAGGCAAGACTCCTTTTAAATGATGATGATTCCGTTATCAAAGCTATCGGTGAAGGTAATGAAACAATCCAGTTTGGTAAAACCAAGTTGAGTATCTGGACTTACCTAAGAAGATTTCTTTTTTCAGATGACAGGATAAATACACAGGTTGGTAAACTTTCAGGTGGAGAGAAGAGCAGACTTACACTTGCAAAGATTTTGGCACGAGGCGGTAACTTTCTTATGCTCGATGAACCTACAAACGATCTTGATCTTCCGACACTTAGAATTCTTGAAGAAGCACTAATATCTTTTGAAGGATGTGTTGTTATTGTAAGTCACGACAGGTATTTCCTGAATCGTGTCTGTAACGGCATACTTGCACTGGAAGACAATAAAGAAATTTATTACAGTGAGGGTAACTACGATTATTACATTGAAAAAAGAAAAACGAGGATGAAGGATAAGGAAGATTTAAAGTCTAAAGAAATTAAAGTGTCTCCTGCTAGTGGGAAACGAACTAAATCCAAACAAAAAAAGTTAAGCTATAAAGATACACTTGAGCTGGAGCAGATTGAAGAAAAGATAATCGATGCAGAATCTGAAGTTGAAAGGATAGAAAAAATATTTACCTCTCCCGACTTTTATCAGAAATATGCCCAACAAACAAACGAGCTGAACGAGCAGCTTACAGAAGCAAAAGAAAAAGTAAGGTTGCTTTATGAGAGATGGGATGAACTGGAAAAGCAGAAGGAAGAATTAAGTTAGTTGAAATAAATTACCCTCGCTTACTTGAACGAGGGTATTAAAAATTCTTAATAGTCTTTTCATTTTAACAGAATCATTTTTCTTATCCCGGTAAAACTTCCTGCTTTCAATTGATAAAAATAAACACCACTCGGTATATTGGAAGCATCAAATTCAACTTCATAATTCCCCGCAGGATTTTCTTCGTTAACAAGTATTCCAACTTCTTTTCCTAACACATTATATACTTTAAGACTTACGTTTCTCGTCTCACGTCTTCCGTCTTGCGGAATTGTATATTTTATTTTTGTTGTTGGATTGAACGGGTTCGGATAATTCTGCTCCAGACTAAACTCTTCAGGCTTCATTAATGAAACCTCTACAATTTTTGAATATCGGAAAGTACCGTCGTAATCAATTTGTTTAAGTCTGTAAGAATACTTTCCCGGCGTAAGTAATTCATCTGAATAAGAATAAAATTGTGGTTCAGTAGTTGTTCCGTGTCCGGTTACAAAACCAATTTTTTCCCAATCTTGTAATTTTTCAATTTTGGAATCTTTCAATCTATTTAACTCAAATCCGATGTTGTTTGTCTCTGTTGCTGTTGACCAGCTTAAACTTACATTATCCCCGGAGATAGATGCTGTGAAAGATGTTAGTTCAACCGGAACCTGGGAAACAGCTCTCTGCCATAATCCATCACTAGTAGCAGCTATGATTTTTCCATCAAACACTATAAGCTTTTCAATAGAATTAATAAACGAAAGTCCATCACTGAAATCTTCCCAGTTTTCTCCTTCATCTGAAGAACGGTAAATTCCTGAGCCGCCAAATTTCAAAGAAGTTATCAGTTCTCCGTTAATTCTTAAAAAACTTGTACCATACGGATCTAATGACAACCCGTTATTTCGTTCTTCCCAGGTTACTCCATTATCTGTTGAAAGAAACACACCGAAAATAGCACCAGCCCATAGTTTTCCGGTTTCTGAAAAAAAAGTAATTGCATTCCCGAATTGATTAGAATTAATTCCCTGCCAGTTAATTCCTCCATCTGTTGATTTATATGCACCGGGATTATTGTTGGTTTCTCTCGCAGCAAACAATATCCCGTTATGAACAGTAAAATTCTTGGCCCCAACAGATTGTCCTGAAATATTTGTAACCGTCCAATTTTCTGCATTATCGGTTGACCGATAAAGACCGTTATAAGCCCCGGTAAAAAGACTGCCGTTATACTCAAATATTGATTCACAAAATTCTTTCAGTGCTCCTGGACCTATGGTTATTCCACTGCTTTTTTTGATCCATTCATCACCAGAATTTGTTGATTTGTATATACCATCTTCAGTAGCAGCAAAAAGATTTCCATCATAAAACATAACTTCATAAAGATGCTTTGCAGCAGTTGTATTTAGTCCGTTATTTACCTGCTGCCATGTTAGCGCCCCGTCAGTCGACCTGAATATGCCATTGGAAACATTTGACGCATATAAAATATTATTCACTTCCACTATATTCCTGAATGAACCAGCAGGAGAAGAAGGCATCTGTTCCCATTGTGCAAAAATATTTGTGGTAAGAAGAAACAGGAACGAAATAAAAAACAGAATATTTATTCTATTCATAATTTTAAATATTGGTGTTTTGTTGGATTTGATAATAGTAAATTCTGGATGAATGGTCAAGCTTATAATTGAATAAAAAGCAGACTTATAAGTATTTTGTCATTTAAACCCAACAACAGAATGCGGAACGTATGGCTCCTCCAGTTTTTTTATTTCTTCAAAACTTAGTTTGACAGACAATGCCGCAATGGCATCATCAAGATGTTCAATCTTTGTTGCGCCAACAATCGGTGAAGTGATATATGGTTTTGAAAGCATCCACGCTAAAGAAATTTGTGCCTGGGAAACGCCGCGCTTGTTTGATAATTCTGTAACCCTGTCAACAACTTTTTTATCTGCTTCCTCTGTATTAACAAAAAGACTTCTTCCCCACTCGTCCGACTTTGCTCTTTCTGTAACATGTTGATAAGCCCACGAACGGGTTAATTTTCCACGTGCAAGCGGACTCCACGGCATTACTCCTATTCCTTCGGATAAACAGAGCGGAAGCATTTCTCTTTCTTCTTCACGGTAAAGTAGATTATAGTATGGCTGCATAGATATAAAACGTGACCATCCGTTCTGGTCAGCAATGTAAAGCGCTTTGGTGAACTGCCAGGCTAACATAGTTGATGCTCCAATGTAACGAACCTTTCCTGTTTTTATAATGTCGTGAAGAGCTTCAAGCGTTTCTTCAATTGGTGTGTTGTCATCCCACCTGTGTACCTGGTAAAGATCAATGTAGTCTGTCCTAAGTCTCTTTAAGCTGTTATCAACTTCAGCCATAATCGATTTACGGGATAGTCCCATACCGTTTACATCACCCCGCATAGGATAATATACTTTGGTCGCAATAACAACTTCGTCACGCTTTGTGAACTCCTTAATTGCTTTGCCAACAATTCTTTCACTCTCACCCTCAGAGTACATATTTGCCGTATCAAAAAAGTTTATCCCAGACTCAATTGCTTTTTGTATGAAAGGCAGACTTTCTTTTTCTTTTAAATGCCATTTTCTTGTTGCTGATTCACCAAAGCTCATACAGCCAAGACAAATCCTTGATACCTTTAAACCGGTCTTTCCAAGATTTACATATTCCATTTCTTATAACTTCCTGTTTATTGATTTAAATTTACGAAATGCTAATGATGATTGGAACGTGAAAAAAGTTATTCCGGATTCTAGTCATCAGTCTTGTTTAATGAAAAGAAGGCATTGTGCTTCCATTCGAAGTTGTGGATATTTATTTCCAGCCCGTTTTTTCTCTTATTATTGGCTCTAGATAAGCGGCAATTTTTTCGTGTCCGCTTTTATTCGGATGGTACTGGCAGCCGAAATCCTCCGGTCGTTTCAGATTTACCTTCAGGTTTACTAAGTAGATTTTTTTATCCTTCATTTCATTCACCACGCTCCTGATGTAATCACAATGAGGATCGTTTCTTATCGGTCCGCACAAAGCAAAAATATGCGCCCCGGGATATTTACCCCGGACATATTTAAGAAACTGAAGATACGCAGTTCTGAACTCTGCTCTTTTAGGGAATGGTTTACTCCAGTAGTCGTTCCTGCCGAGTCTTATTACAACAACATCAGGCTGGTAATTTGAAAAGTTCCATTCCAGTGAATCATTCAAACAGGTTTTATTATAATGATCAGGCATTGCAACAGCAGAAGTTCTTGTTGAATCACCATAGTTCCTTACTAGTCCGATCCCTGAAACAGCAATAATATTGCAGTATGCTTTTAGTTTCCTTGCAAGCACAGGACCGTATGCAATAAAATTGTTCTCGGTTTCACGACTAAATTCACAGCCAGGTGATTTTCCATCGCTGCCGAAACCTGCAACAAATGAATCTCCTATAAACTCCATTCTTCTTTTACGCCGGAAGCCTAATGGGTGCAGAGTTTTTCCTTCTTCAAGAATAAAACCCTGGAATGACGCAATACCGAATATTCCCTCAGTCCTTTTTGTAATTGTGACCCTGTGCTTCCCCGGTGAAAGACTGTCGGAAATATTATAAACAACCGAGCTGTCTGTTCTTAATATTGTTTTAAGCTTATCGTCTATGAAAATATTGTAATCATTATTGCCGTCTGTAATACGGACAGAAATGCTGCTGCCTTCAAACACAGCGTGTATTGAAGAACCCGGCCAGTCAAAGCGCGGGTTTTTAGGATCACTAAAATCAAATCTGCCTTCATAAATTATAAGCGGATCATCTGCATCGATTCTTCCATCGGAAGTGAAAATATTACAGGAAACAAGTGTCAGAATTAAATAAGTTAGAAAAATAGAAAGTAAAATGTGTCTTCGTAAATTCATATTCTAAATTTAATACTGTCTGAGTAAATAAGAAGGGATTATTCAATTATGTCATACGATCCTGGTTATCATTTTGAACAAAGAGAGAAATCTTACGTTTAGAAAAATATTCCTGATTACATCTGGAATGACAGGCTGTCATTTCGAAGAAGCACAGCGTCTGAGAAATCTTCTAGCAGTGTCATTTACTTACAAACCCCACTGCCCTGAGCCATCCTGTGATTCAACCCTGTTTTCAACTGAATTGTTTAATGCAGGAAAGAAATCTATCCCGGTTAGAGTTTCCAGTGCATTCACGGGGATTATATAATCCTTAAGCTCACCCGTTGCACCAACCTGCGGGATAAGAAATGAAATTGTCTTTGGACTGCCGTCTTCAAATCTTAACAATGCTTTATAAAAATATCCCGGTATTGTTACTTCATTTACACCGAGTGAGCCAAGTGAATTAATAAACACGGGACCCGACACAACATAAATCGTGTCATACTCAATAGCTTTTGCTCTTACCCATTCTTCAAGCTCTTTCCAGATACCGCCGTTAAAACGATGAAGCTGTGGTGACATATTGGACATAAGGAACGATTCCCTGTTGTTATCTTCAGAAAGCTGGTTATCCTCAGATGGAGATAAGTGCCCCTGGTCAAACCCGGTGTTTTTATAATCATCCGGTGTTGCACTGCCGAATAAAATGTTATCATCTTTATGAAAACAATTGCATCTTCCGGCTTCCATCTGTGCTTCATCCTTGTTAAGCTCATAAGCAACCCAGTCCGCCTGTTCGTGGGTTTCATTATACGAAAGTGTGAATTGTGTATATGCTACTATTTGATGACCGGTTATTTCTGCCGGAAGGTAATTGAATTGAGCAAGTAAAGGATAGAAGAATAAAGTAGAAAGTATAATGGTCAGTATCAGAGATTTCATTTTTAACCTCCCTGAAATTTTATTTAATATCTACTCAATAATAAGAAAATAGTTTTACATAATTGTATCTGCCTGTCATTTCAATCCCGTTGTGGTAGAAGCCAGTCCCGGCATTGGCGAGAGAAATCTTACGTTCAGAAAAAGATTCCTCTTTGCATTCGGAATGACACTGCGTTTTTATTTTACGCACAAGCAATTTAAAAGTACGCACAGGCATTTCAAAAATGAGCACAAGCACTTTAAACTATATCACAGCCATTTTATTTTTTACACAGGCAGGTAATTTTGGGATGTAAAAAGGTAATGGGAAGGTTTAATGAAAAGAAGGTCTAATACAGATAGTTTGTATGTCATTTCGAAAGAAAATAGAAATTTTAAAATCACGCCTTTTGTTACGTTTCCTGCCAGAAAACTTATACTGACAAAAGTTATTTCAGAGATATATGTTATGAATAGATTACATTTTAGGAACTCCCTTAAGAGGAAAGAATATTACTACCTTTCTAGGAGAGCCTATCCAATTATATTGGAGCGATAACAATAACCGAGAATCTAATTAATGTGTACCCATAGGTTAAATAAAAAAGAATTAATTGGAATTAAATTAATTATTTTATAAGGTTTCAAACATCTTACTTATAATGATAATTCTATTTCAAATATTTTATCTTTTCTAGCAAGAATTACATTTATTCTTTCCCCAATTTTAGTATCAACATTTTCTACTGAATACCGATAATATATTGTTGTTATAAGTCAATTAATAATAAGAATTATCAATTTCTTAATTACTTAATGAATACTATCAATAAAGGGGAAAGTATGATGAAATTCATTACTCTTTTTTTTATCAGTTCTTTTTTAAGCTTTTCACAAACTGCAACAGCGCCAGCGGGTTCGGGAACTTCAGGTGATCCTTACCAGGTTTCTACAATAAATAATCTTTACTGGATTAGCCAAAATTCATCCGAATGGGTGTCGGGTAAATATTTTATTCAAACAACTGATATTGATGCATCCGAAACGTCTTCCTGGTCCGGTGGTGCAGGCTGGGTGCCTATCGGTAATTCAACAGATAAGTTTTATGGATCGTATGATGGTCAGGGCTTTAATATTTCAAATCTTTATATGACTTACAATTCAACTTTTGGTGGATTCTTTGGTTATATTACCAGTGCAACAATTACGGATGTCAATCTGGTGGATATTGATTTTACAAATACTGCCGGCTACGTTGGAGGTATAATTGCACAAATGAATGCAGGTATTATTTCAGGTTGCACTGTAACCGGGAATATAACAGGAAGTTCTTATTCGTCTGGTATTGCTGCCAGCATAACCGGTACAGCTACAATTGAAAAATGCGGTTTCTCTGGTAATGTAACTACTTCTTCCATTATAGCTGGTGGTATTGTTGGTACAAGCGGTAGCACTACCGATATTATAAGTGAATGCTGGAGTACCGGTTCAGTGTATGGTGCATCAACAAGTTCAAATTATTTGGGCGGCATTGTAGGCTATAACAAGGCGGTTGTACAGAACTGTTATTCAACAATGAAATTAACAAAGACAGGATCTTCAAGCTCTTATATGGGTGGTGTTGTTGGGTATGCTCATAATTCAAGTAACCCGACAATTACTAACTGCTACAGTACCGGTCCGTTAAAACCTGTTATCGGATACGGTACCGCAACAGTAACAGCTTGCTTTTGGGATAAAGAGACATCTTCAATTACCAGTTCGTCTTTCGGAACCGGTAAGATGACATCTGAAATGAAAACCACATCTACTTTTTCTGGTGCTGGATGGGATTTTTCCACTATCTGGGCTCGTTCTGATGATAAGAATGGAGGATATCCTTACTTACAAGTTCAAAGTTTTTCAAATACATCTGCATTAACAAGTGGCAGCGCTTATAGTCCGACAGTAACAAAGGGACTTACAAACCAGCCACTTGGAAGGTTTGCTTTAAACTCTGCTGGTTCCGGCTGTATTTTTGATTATATCTGGATTAGATTAAATGGAACAAGAAGCGGGGCGTATAACTTTAAACTCTGGTCAAGTTCAGACGATGTATTTGATTCAGGAAGTGATACGCAAATTGGCAGCAGTTTTTCCAGTGATCCGGGTGATGGAAGTCCCTTATGGTTTACAGCTTTAAACCAAACTTTAACAGTTTCAGATAAGTATTATTTCTTAACCTGTGATCTGTCTTCAGGGGCTACAGGTAACATCCAGGCAGAAATTGTAAGTGATAAAGATTTAATGTTTTGCGATGGTGTTATTAGCTCTGCTATCTCAGGTGTACAATTATCAACTGATCCAATTCCATTACCTGTTGAGCTGACGTCCTTCACAGCAACAGCGATAGGCTCTGCAGTTAAATTAAACTGGAAGACATCAACAGAAGTAAATAACTATGGTTTCGATATAGAACAAGCTGTCATTTCGAACGAAGAGAGAAATCTTAACTGGAACAAGATTGGTTTTGTTAATGGCAATGGAAACAGCAATTCACCAAAGAATTATTCTTTTGTAGATGATGAAGTAAGTACCGGTAATTATTCATACAGGTTAAAACAAATAGATAATGACGGACAGTTTGAATACTCAAAGGTTGTAGATGTTTCATTTATGGTACCAACAGAATTTAGTCTGGAACAGAATTATCCAAACCCATTTAATCCAACAACAAAGATCAGGTATAATATCCCTGACGTAGGAACTTCATTTATGAAGTTCATACAATTAAAGGTCTATGATGTTTTAGGAAATGAAGTTGAAACGCTTGTTAATGAAAATAAACCTGCTGGCAAATATGAAGTAGAATTTGATGGCTCAGGAATAGCGACGGGTATTTATTACTATAAGTTAAGTGTCGGTGATTTTGTTCAAACAAAAAAGATGATGTTGATTAAGTAAGGTGTTTTATTAAAGATATGACAGATTTTAATAGTCTGTCATATCTTATCTATAATCCAAACTATAGAATTCAACATCTATCCCCCACCGCAAAAGGATTTTTCTGTTCATTTAAAATGAAGCCTTAAATGCAAAGCTATATCCTTCAGTCCCCGGAATATTTCCCAAATTTTGTTTCCTGATCATTCCCTATGATTTAACGTAAACTTCTCTCAACTTTTTTCACCCTTCATTCGATAATGCTAATAGTGTACAGGAACAAGTTTGTTTTTGTACAAATATTAAGCAGGACGCTTATTTATTAACTATTAATTACAAGGATGTAAGTCATGTCATTCGCTATAAACACAAACCTCGGGGCTCTTCAGGCATACAATGCCCTTGCTAAGGTTAACTCCGAAGCAGTTAAAGCTCAAACACGACTCTCCAGTATGAAAAAGATCAACCATGTTGCGGATGATACATCCGGTTACAGGGTTGGCAAAGAACTGGAAGGCAGCAACATTGTGCAGAAAGCAGATCTTGGAAATGCTTCATCTGCCAAAAACTATGCTCAAACCGCAGAAACTTCTCTTCTGCAGATCAATGATATTTTAAATAACATTTCAGCCAAGTACCAGGATTCTATCGACCCTATGAAAGACAAGAGTTCCATTGCAAAAGATATAAACGCATTGGCTGGTGAGATTGATTCCATACTTAAAAGTACAAACATAAACGGGCATAACCTGCTGGCTCAATCAGACGGCAGCGCCCTCGCATCTAACGATTCGTTTTATGTTGGTGGAAATATAACTATGGATTTTGCCAGCGACAGTTACCTTAAAGTTGGTGACCTGGAAACTGTACTGAACGGCGGAACTATTGAGGACCCGGGTGTTGCTAACTATTCTGGTGAGACTGTAACTATTGAAGATCCATATACAGGTCCCGATCAAACATCTACTATTACCGCAACTTTTGCAGATGGAACAATTCATACAACTAACATACAGCTACATACTGGTGATAATGTATTTGACGATATATTAGTTCCTCTTGCTACTACTTTTTATGAAGACCTTGAAATTTCAACCAGTTCAAGTTGGGACCCGGATCCACCTGGACATATGACTGGAAATTATACTTCTATAGAATCCGCACAGGGATCGAACATAGTAAGTCTGGAAACTACTTCCGGGTTTGATTTAACAACTTTTTTGGGTATGACAAGACATTCTTCAAGCACTTCCACAGGCGGCTTACGTTCAACAGATGCAGATACAGCTTTAGAAGCAGCAAGTGATCTTACCGCTGTAACCAATAATGTTAAAGCAGCACTTGGCAGGATAGGTAATATTTCTCAAACGCTTGATTCAAGAACTGAATTTATTACATCATCAATCACAAACAACAATGCTTCTATTTCCCACCTGTTTGATGCGGATATGGCAATGGAACAATTAAACTCGACAAAGAGCAGCATCGGAAGCCAGGTTGGTACACTAATGTTATCACAGCTTAATACATCACCACAGTCGGTGCTTTCACTTTTCAGATAATGAAACAGAAAGAGAAATAAATTCTTAACGTAAAAATAAAAGGGCTCAATGAGCCCTTCTTTAATTTATTTCCACCATTCAATTTCCCATTAATAATTTTATCAATATAAAGATATAATCTAATCTAATTTCCAATTCAGACACATTGCAGATACGTTCTGAATACGTTGTGAACACGTTTTTATTGGTATGATATTCTTCATCTCTTGTACTAGGTTTCCCATTTCTTCTTTTTGCTTCCCTCATAACTGTCAATTTGTAAAAGCACACCTTCAAGCGTGCCGTTATCAAGATGAATTCTTCTGGAGGTTTTTAATCCTATATGTTTTCGCAATTCTTTTTCGCCGGTATAAATAAATGCCGTAGTCCCTTTGCAGTTTGTTTTAAGGTAGTCCCCCAGTTCTTTGTAAAGTGCCTGCACTTCCTCCATCTTTCCAAGCCTTACACCATACGGCGGATTCACTATAATTGTTCCGTTCTCAAAAGATTTTATTTGCCTGAAATCTTTTCTGTTTAATTCTACAGATTCAGAATAAGGAAGACGGGAAAGATTATCTTTGGCTAATTCAATAGCTTCACTCGATTTATCGCTTCCCCGGATTATTCCTTTTGGAAGCGGTCTGATTTTACTGTCGTATTCTTCTTTCACTTTTTTCCACCCTTCTTTATCAAAGTCCGGCATATTCACAAATCCGAATTTCTTTCTAAGCTTTTGCGCAGGTATTCTGCAGTAATGCATCAAAGCTTCGCAAAGTATAGTTCCCGAGCCGCACATCGGATCCAGCAATGGTTTCTGTCCATCCCATTTGCTTAATCGTATTAGTGCTGCAGCAAGTGTCTCCTGCATTGGGGCTTTCCCTGCCAGCAGTCTGTAGCCTCTTTTATGAAGTGATTCACCCGAAGTATCCAGACTTATAACGGCAGTATCTTTATCAATATGAAGATTAAACCGCACATCGGGATTATTCAATTCAACATCTGGGCGTTTACCATATTTATCCCTGAAGTAATCTGCAATCGCGTCTTTCAGAAGTTGGGAAGCATACAGCGAATTTGTGATTTTGCTTTTTGAAACAGAAGCGCTAATAGCAAAAGTTTTTTCATTCGATAAAAAATCCTCCCAGTGGATTTTCTTTGCTCTCTGGTAAAGAACGTTTGTGGTATGACATTGAAATGATACTAATGGTGCAAGCACTCTTGAGAGCAGACGTGACGAATAATTTATTTTATAAAGGGTTGAGTTGTCTGTCTTGAAATAAACACCTTTGTAGGCTTGTTTAATATCGGTTGCACCAAGTACTGTTAATTCCTCCTCTGCAAGAGCTTCCATCTTTCCTGTTACCTGGGCAAAAAATCCGTTTTGTTTATAGTCGTACATATATATTTTTTTTAGTTTTTCTCCAGAATCGTCCATCTTCTATTTCACCTCGTCGAGGTTCTTTATCCTCTATATTTGTTTTTTTATAATAGTCTCACACCTTCGGTGTTCCATATATTTCTTGAGTTTAACTTATTTATTTAACAAAGTCCGAAGGACTGGAATTATTATAATGCATATCACTAAAAATGTGATTAAAACTCCAAAGGAGTGACATAATTATTATTTAATCCATTCAAACAAATATCTATTACTATGTTCTATTTCAAACTTTTCCAATAATTCCAGATATTCGTCACGAAATGTTTTCTTTCTATGATGAACTTCCTGATTCTTAATATACTTAAATACTCTTTCGATGTGTGAATGTGAATATGAAAAAGCTCCGTATCCTTCCTGCCAAGAGAACTTACCCTTAACCAGGTGATTATCATTAATAAAATTTGAAGAATTATTTTTAAGGTCTCTTACTAAATCTGAAATAGCCATAGCTGGTTTTAAACCAATGAATGCGTGTATATGATCCGGCATTCCATTAACAATAATTGGTTTCTGCCCCTTTCCTTTTATAATTCCAGCTATATATTTATTCAGATCGCTCTTCCATTTTTTATCAATTAGGTTTTCACGTCCTTTCACCGCGAATACAACTTGAATATAAATTTGTGAAAATGTTCCTGCCATTATTCCACTGATTTTTAAAAATTAAAAAGATGTTTTGGCTTATCGTCAAATAATATCACCATTTAAGAATTTACTTATATTGTCTTCGTTTTACTTAACTTAATCTTATCATAATCAGAAACTATTAAGGAATAAATAGCCGAATCTAAAAATTTTCCGTCAAAGTAATAATTCTCTCTAAAGTAAGCCTCTCTTTTAAAACCATTTTTTTCAAGTACTCCGATTGAGGCCCTATTTGCTGGATTTACATTCGCTTCTATTGAATGCAGCTTCATTACTTCAAATCCATATTTAATCACTTCAGCTATTGCCTCATGCATTATTCCTTTTCCCCAGTAATTTGGATGAAGCACATAACCTATTTCTGCACGGTAATGTTCTTTTTGCATTCTCCAGAACGCAATTGTACCAATAACTTCATTTTCATTTTTAAGCGTGATCCCCCAGGTTATTCCATCAGTATTTTTTTCAGCATCCTGGACAATCTTTATGAATTTGTATGCATCTTTTTTTGTCTTTGCAGGAACTTTATCAAGGTAATTAAGAACTCTTGAATCGGATCTTAAAAAAAGGACTTCATTTACATCTGCTCTTTTAATTCTTCTAAAGACTAATCTTTTTGATGTTAGTACTGGAAATGGTTTGAAATTTAGGTTCATAATTATTTTAATGCTAATGTTTTAATGTCTTTTACTTCTAACACTTTTTTATCATAATCTTTTATTGCAGAGTTTATCATTGCCTGTCCGATTTCACTCAATGTCAAAAGTGATTTTGAAAAGAATAGTTTAATAACCGGAATCAAGGGCCAGAATATTTTATAAAGCTTTAAAGTGTTTTTGAATCCTTTGGTCGGAATAATAAAACCCGGTCTAAACATAAAAGTTTTACTGAATCCAAGATTCAGCAGGTAATTTTCCGTTTTCCCCTTCACTCTTGCCCACATTGATTTCCCATTTTCAGAACTATCTGTCCCTGCTCCCGAAATATAACAGAAAGTCATTCCGGGATTTATTTTGAAAAGTGTATCTGCTAATGCTTTAGTTATTGAAAATGTTATTTTGGCATATTCATCTTCCTTCTTCCCAACTGATGTAGTCCCGAGACAATGGTAACAGGCGCTAAAACCTTTTAGTTTGTCCACTATTGAAGAGAAGTTATAAAAATCATTGTGAATGATCTCCTTTAATTTCGGATGCTCCAAATCAAAATGCCGCCTGTTAATAATTAAAACAGATTCCACATCCGGATGATTAAGGCATTCGTGCAGAACACCTTCCCCTACCATACCGGTTGTTCCGGTAATTATAGCACTTATTTTCATTTTCGATTTATTATTTAATTAAGAATCAAAATTTTATTTTACTGTTAAAACTAATTAAAAATTTTCAGATAAGGATACAATTATGATATTTGAACACTTTGCACTTAACGTAGAACAACCCATAGAGATTGCTAAATGGTATGTTGATAATCTTGATATGAAAGTAGTTAAGAGTTTAGATAAACCACCGCACACTCACTTCCTTGCAGATACTTCAGGAAGGGTTATAATGGAATTATACAATAATCCAGCTGCTAAAATTCCGGATCATAAAAATGCACATCTGCTTGAATTTCATTTTGCATTTATGGTGGATGATGCAGAAGCAATTAAACAAAAGTTAATTGAAGCCGGTGCTAAACTTGAAGAAGATCTGAAACTGGAAGACGGTTCACACCTGGCAACTCTTCGCGATCCGTTTGGATTGTGTGTTCAGCTTTGCCAGAGAGCCACCCCGATGATGAAATTTTAATACCTTGCACACTTTTGAAAAATCCTTTTAATTGCATCCAACAATTTCAGAGTTGCTGATCGAATTTTTGATACTGCATAATTAACATTAATTACGAGGGGTTTTCTTTGCGTATTTATGCAGTTTCTGTTTTAGTATTACTATTTTATTTTTCTGTTAAAGCTCAAAACTTTACAAAGGTATACGGCGAAGTCACCGATCAGCAGACTAACCAACCCCTGATAAATGCCAACATAATTGTTGATTCTACAGGTGAAGGCGCAACAACTGATCAGGATGGAAATTACATCATAAATCTGAGCACAGGAAACTATAAAATCGTATTCAGTTATGTCGGGTATGAATCACAAACAATAAATATAAATCTCTCTTCAAAACAAAAAAAATACGAACTTAACGTTCCTCTTCTCCCTACAACAATAAAACAAAGCGAAGTAAATATAGTCGGAGAGAAGTATCCTAATTCTACTGTTGTAAGAGAAATTGAAGGAGAGAATATCAGGAAGATGCCGACAATCTTTAATGATGTTTTAAGAAGCGTAAAAATTCTACCCGGAGTGGTGTCAAATGACGAACTCTCAACGGGTTATAATGTAAGAGGCGGCAATTATGATCAGAATCTAATCTATCTGAATGGATATGAAATTTACAGACCTTTTCTAGTGAGAGAAGGACTTGAGGAAAGCCAATCATTACTAAATCCCGATCTTGTTAAGGACATCAAATTTTTCGGCGGAGCATTTCCCTCTACTCTTGGAGATAAACTTTCTTCAGTACTCGAAGTTGAATATAAAGTTCCTGATAAATCACAGCTTGAAGTAAATCTTGCTGCTGATCTTTTACACGCAGGAATTTCAGGTTCAAAGAAGTTTGAAAGATGGAGCCTTACTGGTGGAATCAGATATGCATACCCATCTTTGTTCGGAAACAGGCTTCAACGTAAGGGAAATTACAGCCCGGCATATTTTGATATTCAGGCACTCGCTAATTTTTCATTAACTGATCACTCATCAATTGAATTTTTATTTGTTAATGCAATTAACGAATATGATCTGAAACCAGAAAACTGGAAAGGTAATTTTCAAACAAGTTTCCTTGATGTAAAAGAAGTATCAATTAATTTTAACGGTGAAAGAAACTCATCATTTCATACAGATTTATATGGATTAAAGTATAAGAACAAATTTAATGATGATCTGTTCTTCAGGATTGCAGCTTCGATTCTTACAAATTATGAAAAAGAAAAGACCGATTTACAGGAAGATATTTATTTCTCGGAATCAGCTTATGATCCAGAGAATAACAAATTATTTCTCAAGTACAGGTTTGAAGAGGTTAACAATTCATTAAATCTTTCAATTTTTGAGATAAACCCTAAGTTAGTTTTCAAAAAAGATATTCACACATTTGAATGTGGGCTTGAATTCAGAGTAAATCGTTTTAGCAATTCTTTGTATGAAAATCGTTACGAGATTGGTCCGGATTCGACACTAGAGCTTCCTTTATTTAGAGAAGGCAGGCAGTCTTATAACTTTAACTCTACTGCCTTTTATATACAGGATGATATTAATTTTAATAGGCTATTTACTTTGAACGCAGGAATCAGATTACTGTACTACAATTATAACAAAGAATTCATGACCAGTCCGCGGATATCATTTTATTTTTTCCCAAATGAAAACCAGACTATAAGTTTAAGCTCAGGTTATTATTTTCAGCCTCCTTTTGTTTATGAATTACGCGACAACCCGGCCGCTGATAAAGGTTTAAGTTCTCAAAAATCAATTCACTTTTTACTTGGATGGGATTACAGGAAAAGTGAACAGGACAGGTACCAGCTTGAAGTTTTTTATAAAAGAAACTTTGATATGATCCCTTATAATATCGAGAACTTTCAAATACAATATAATGGGGCAAACGAACTTGATGGCTATGCTTATGGATTTGATTTCCAGTACAGCGGAGAAATTGTGGAAGGAATAAAAAGCTGGGTTGGTTACAGCTATCTGAATGCAAAAGAAAAGCCGAACGATAACTCATCCGGATACAGGAGAAGCCTGCTTGACCAAAGACATACATTCAAAGTTTTTTTGCAGGATAAAATAAAAAGGCTTCCTAACTTTCAATCACATGTAAGATTGTTGTTTGGGTCAGGAATGTTATATCATCCGAAAGTCTCGAAAATCGATGCCGAAACAGGATTGACGAATTTAGAAACAGATTATAGTTCCGTAGGTGTTTTTCCTTTCTATTTCAGAGTGGATATGGGATTAAGTTTTAAGTTTGATCTTGATGAAAAAACCTATATTACTTTTACGGCTGAAGTATTAAATGTATTTGATAAAAATAATATTGCAGATTACAATTATTATACAATCTTTCCTTTAACAAGGTATCCAATTGGTGTTCCACAGATTTTCTCAAAAAGGTTTTTTAATGTCGGAGTGAATTTGAACCTTTAAAAATTTTTCATTTCAATAATACCATCTTTTTTGTTTGTATAAATTCACCAGCTCTAAGTGTACAAAAATATATTCCGCTTGGTAAACCATCTCCATCAAATTCAACCTGGTGATTTCCAGCCCGCATTTCCTCATTTACTAAAGTTATGACGTCATTTCCTAAAATATCATAAAGTTTTAGTGAAATAAATTGCTGAGTGCCTACTACATATTTAATATTAGTTACAGGATTAAAGGGATTAGGATAATTTTGATAAAGTCTGAATGTGTTAGGAATTTCAGTCTCATCCTCAACATTTACAATTAACTGGCCTCTATATAAATATACTATCCACTTAGCTACCGATGGCTCAAATGCACCCACAGCCGGTGCATATAAATAAAGCCCGACTCTAAACACATTCCCTACTGAATCAAATTTTTCAAGAACGCTGAGTTTGTTAACCGCAAGCCAGGATGAATCAGCCTTTTGAAGGAAGATTGAATCTTCCAGTTCATAGACATAATCATAGTAAGAAACGGAGTATGGAAGAATTGACTGCGATGAATCATATCTAAATTGAGAAGCATCTTCAATTGAATCCGGAAAGGTTATTTGCCCCTGCCCTGCCCACCAGATATCAGCCGAAAATATACTGTCTCCTGTTGCTGAGTAAGCAAACATAATATTTCCATAGTCTAATGGAGGATTGTAAACAATATTGAAAGGAATTTCAGTATCATCGTACCCGGGATGGTAATCAAATTTTGTAAAATATCCACCCTCAAAATTATAAGTACTAAAATCAACAATAAAAAATGCAAAGTTTGCACTATTGTAATCAAGCTCCCAGTTCACTTGTGTATACGATAGAGAATTACAAATTCCGACAATCAAAAAAACTTTAATAATATTTTTCATTTTAACCCCTTGCTAAATGAATAAACCAATATTATTCTACTTGATGGTTGTTTAAAGGTAAAAACATTTGCTAAATAATCCAAAATAAAATCCATTTTTTAATTGAGAAAACCAGCATAAGTAGGTTATTTGTCGGAACGGCGGGATTTGAACCCGCGACCACCTGAACCCCATTCAGGTACGCTACCGGGCTGCGCTACGTTCCGATAATTATAATTTTGAAAGTATAAATTTCAGAACACCTTTAATTGCTTCAAGGTCTTTTTTGAGTTCTGTATTGTTTGTGGGAAGAGTTTCTTCAATTTCCTCCTCTGTTTCAACTTCAACTACACTTTTTTCTTTTGGCTGTTCAATGTGAACAGTTTTAGTCTGGGTATATTCTTCCAGAATTTTTTTTGCTCCTTCGATAGTGTATTTTTTCTCACGCAGAAGCTCTTTAATGTGAAGAATCAGTTGAATATCTTTATTTGTATATATCCTGTTCCCTGCTCTGTTTTTTTGAGGTTTTAGCTGCTCAAATTCTGTTTCCCAATAACGGAGAACATATTGCTCAATTTCAGTGATTTTGCTTACTTCACTGATTGAGTAATAAAGTTTTTTAATTGAAAGATCTTTCATATGGACTTGAGGTAAATTTTAATCCCAAAATAAATAATCGCCATTTCAATATCAACATTATGGGGTTCTGGTAAATAAAAACTTTAAGTTGCTTACCTAACCCTTTTCTTTAGTGAAAGTAAGAAAATTCAACAAAATTTTAAATTTTAGATGGATTAATCATATAGTTCAATGTTTACCAAGAATCTTTTCAATTAAACGTACAGCTGCATAATAACCATGTTCTTTAAAACCACTCAGGTAACCATTGCAGACAGAAGCAGTTAATAAATATTGCCTGAAGTCTTCCCTACCTGAAATATTTGAAAGATGAACTTCAATTTTTGGAATTTTACAAAGTTCCAATGCATCCCGTATTGCTACAGAAGTGTGAGCATATCCTGCTGGATTTATTATCAATGCGTCAAACTTTTTTGCAGTTTCCTGAATCTTGTTAATGATTTCGCCTTCGGTATTACTCTGGAAAAATTCAAATTCATATTCCGGAAATTCTTTTGAAAGATAGTCTTTAATTGTTTCTAATGACAGGGTTCCATATTGTTCCGGATCTCTCTGCTCAAGAAGATTAAGATTGGGACCATTTATCACTAAAATTTTCATTCAGTTGCTTTCTGCCATTTCATCAATTATTTCACGTAATCTTGGAGTGAGATAAATTTTGTCAGCGCCTAATTCTTTTAAAGCTGCAGATAAAATCATTACCTTCCGTTGAAGGTTTGTAAGCTTGTTAATTACAATTACCTTGCTCTCATGTAAAATGCAATAACCACCTTTGAAATCACCTTTCTCAAACCTAACGGATGCTCCCAGTTGATCTGCTACTGATTTTAATTCTTCAACAATTTGTTCGAATTCTTTCTCTTTAATTTTCATTTTTTATCAAGACAGTAAATGGTTTAAAAACGATGAAAAATGGAATTGAAAGATAAGTGAAAATGATAATTACTGGAAATCCATTCAAAAGTCTGAATCGGTCAATGATTAAACCAAGCAGGTAACTCGAATTTATATTGCCGGATATAATTTCCAAAATCATTTTGTAATCGAAAGTCATTAAGTAAGCTTCAAAGGGTAAAGTAATATAAATCAATAAAGTTACGATAAATAACCATCCATTTTTCTTTAAGTTGATTTTAGAGATTACCAGGAACAAAGAAAAGCTGATTATCATAACAATGAACATCACAAATGTAAGTACAACGGAAGGCGAAATTGTCGTAAGAATTCCCGGAAGATTACTGCTATTAATATAATCCTTAAGAATCAGTCCTTCTTCTTTGAACAACATAAAAGTAACAAAAAGTCTTTCAACATAAGTACCAAGCCACAATGCTCCTGAAAGAATTGCTAAAGAAGATAAGACTTTGGATAGTGTAGTAACTTTTTCCATAATGTGATTGTTTTGTTAAATTAAATTAAAAAAAATATATGATTGTTGCTTCAATAGATATTGGTACTAATACTGTCCTTTTGCTAATTACAAAGGTGGAATATGATTCTCTCGTTCCACTCAGAAATGAATATAGAATCCCGCGTCTAGGAAAAGGTCTGGAGCCCGGACAAAATATTAAGGATGATAAAATTGATTTGCTGCTCCAAATTCTTGAAGAATATAGGGAAATTATAAAATCATTTAATTGTGAAGATGTGATTTTAACTGGTACCTATGCGCTTCGTTCTGCTGCCAATTCCGGAATTATAAAAGATAAAATCAAAAAACAATTTGGTTATATTTTAAATATAGTTGATGGAGAAACTGAGGCACAAATTGCATACCTGGGAGCGATTTCAAATCTAAAGTCAGTAACCGGTAATCTTGCTGTTATAGATATTGGTGGAGGAAGCACTGAATTGATATCTGGTGATTCAAATAAAGTGAATTATAAAAAAAGCTTTTCAATTGGTTCAGTTAATGGAACTGAAAAATTCTTATTAAAATCTCCTCCGGGTAATAAACAATTAATATATTTTCAAAATGAACTAATAAATATTTTCTCTGAAATTGAAAATCAATTTAAATTTAAAGAAGCAGTCGCGATTGCAGGCACAGCAACAACTGTTGCCTGTATGTGTTTTGGATTGAAATACTTTTCAGAAGAGAAAGTGGAATCTTCAACATTAGCTTTAACTGATTTGGAGAATTTGATAAATCACATTTCAAATTTAACTTCTACCCAAATTCTTGAAAAATATGGGGAGATTGTTAAAGGCAGAGAAGATATTATTTTAGCAGGAGCTTCAATTTTACATTCCGTAATGAAAAAGTTAAATCTGAATTTAGTTAAAGTAAGTTCGAGAGGAATTAGACACGGTGCAATTCTATATAAATATGCTGAGGGAAATATTTTATAATTAAAGATAAATTTCTTTTAGTATTTCGTAAAAATTAAATAAGAAGAAATCAATGTCTTCTTTCCGGATAATCAACGGCGGTAAAAGCCTAAGAACATTTTTATTAGTACAATTTATTAAAACCTTTCTTTCACGGAATTTTTCTACAATATTATTTCCGTCACCTCCAACTTCTATTCCTATAAAATAACCCAGTCCTCTGACATTTTTTATAATCGAATCGAATTTTTTCTTAAGTTCGTTTAATTCTTTTAAGAAATAATTACCGTTATTCCTAACATCTTCGATCAAGCCTTTTTCAAAAATCTCTTGCAAAACAATTTTTCCTGCCGCACAAGCAACGGGATTTCCGCCAAACGTTGTCCCGTGTTCACCGGGATTAAAAACATTATTGAATTTTTCATTGGTTAAAAATGCGCCGAGCGGTAATCCACCGCCAATACATTTTGCAACTACTAATACATCAGGTTTTAGATTGTAGTGTTCAAACGCAAAACCTTTTCCCGTTCTGCCAATCCCGGATTGGATTTCATCAACAACTATTGCGAAATCTAAATTCTTTTTTAAATTCTGAAGTGTGTCTATAAATCCTTGGCTAACAACATTCACACCACCTTCTCCCTGAATCAATTCTAGAAAGATTGCGGCTGTATTCCTATCAATAGAATTATTTAATTCATTTATATCATTGAAATGGATAAAATGAATTCCATCTAAAAGCGGATGAAATGGTTCTCTGTATTTTTCTCTTCCAGTTAAACTTAGTGCTCCAAAAGTTCTACCATGAAAGGAATTAGTTAAAGCAAATATTTTTTTATTTCTGCCGTAAAACTTTCTTAATAATTTTAATACCCCTTCAATTGCTTCAGTTCCACTGTTAGTTAAAAATATTTTACTCATCCCAGAATATTTTATTAGCATATCCGCAAATGAAACCTGAACATCAGTTATATAGTTATTTGAAAGATGGGAGAACCTTTTAATTTGTTTTGAAATTGCTTCATTAATTCCGGGGTGTGAATACCCGAGAGCATTTACCGCAAGGCCGCCAAAAAAATCGAGAAATCGTTCACCTGACTTAGAAATTAAATGAACACCTTCCCCATGAGAGATTTCAAGTGGAATTCTATTGTAGGTTGAGAGGAATAATCTCTTTTCTAAAGAAAATATATCTTCCTGAGAATTCATATCAGATTGTAAATACAATTTTAGAAGCGAAAAACAGTACCAGCCAAAGTAGAAAATTAAACACAAAGGCAAAAGAATAAGAGTAAAGCCGGTTGCCAGTTAGAACTATGAAAGCCTTTATTCCAAGGGAAAAGCTCCAAAGCAGGATAAATATTTCTATCACTGAAAACAGGTAAGCTAAATATTCCTTAATAACAAATGGAGATGGATTAAGTGAAAATATGTAATCACCAAAAATGATTAATTCAAATGGAAAAAGTATTATTACACCAAAAGCATAGGGAGTAAGAACAAAACTCATCAAGGCAAAATAATCTTTTCTTCGATTTTCAATCTCCGCCGCATTTGAAATTTTTTGAAATAATAACGACAATAAAAATAACAATATGAAAACTGCGATTAATAAAATTAAATAACTTAATCCGATACCAACAGTTGATTGAAAAACCCCGAGTGTAATCATTGAAAGGAACCTGGCATCAATTAACAGCTTTACAGTTGCAAATAATATTATAAAAATGATAAAGTTTTTATGTTCAGAGAAAACGATTAATCTAAATGCTTTGGTGGGACTTTCGACAATCATTCCGAGGGTTTTCCATAAATCGAGATTTACAACTCTTTCTCTTATATATGAATCACATTGTTTACAAATTGCCTGGTAAAAAGGATTCTCTGATTTGCAATGAGGACAGGTAACAGTGTTTTTCATTAAAACTTATTAAAAATTTATTCGAACATTTAAACGAGTGCCACCACCAATGAGGTTTTCATCTACTGTAAAATCAAACAAGTGTGCATCAACATATGCATCGACTAAATTGAGCAGATAAAGTATTCCCATATAAATAGCAAAATTATCCCGCTGGTCGCGATAAAAATTCCTATTCTGCCTGTAAAATGAAATCTCTGTTTGGCGATATAAATCACCGTACTGTTTATAAAGATCATTATTATGTACCCACCCATAAACAAACCACGCACCTATTCCCCAAATCACAGGAATTTTCCAGTAAGATTCATTATAGAACTGACCAAAGCCAGGAATAACTACACTTCGAAGTACCGCTCCCCATGGAGATTTTTGCATTACAAATATTGAATCACCCGCGGCATTGTTGTTTGTTGAATCTTGTGCCGGGAGAGATAAATTTAAGAACAGCGATACGAGGAAGATCTTAATTATAGTTTTTATCAATGACTTCAAATAAATCAAATAATCTTTCGAGTTCAACAGAAGAGTAAAATTCAATTGTGATTTCTCCGGAACCATTCTGCCTTTGTTTACAGGAAACTTTAGTACCGAATATTTTTCTTAGTTTATCCTCAACATCTTTTAAATTCGAACCAGTGTTTGAGCTGCCGGTAGAAATTGTAAAAGTTTTTTTGGCTGTGGTTCCCTGTTCGGCATTTGATAATTCTTTTACAAGTTTTTCAACTTTCCTAACAGAATAATTTTCTTTAATAATTTTATTTAGTACCTGTAGCTGTAGTTCTTCTGTTGGTAAATTAATTATTGCCCGTGCATGACCGGGAGTTATTTCTTCATTCACAAGAGCTTGTTGAATTTCCTGGGGCAATTTTAAAAGCCTGATTGAGTTGGCAATTGTAGTCCGGTCCTTTCCAACTTTGTCAGCAATTTGTTCCTGGGTTAAGTGACATTCCTCCATTAACCTTTTATACGCAGAACCAATTTCAACAGCATTAAGTTTTTCGCGTTGTATATTTTCTATTAATGCCAGGGCAAGCATAAGCTCATCAGACTCAACTTCAATTATATAAGCCGGAATTTCTTTGTACCCGATTTCTTTGCAAGCAATAAGTCTTCTTTCACCAGATATTAATTCGTACATATGCTCCGGAGTGCGGCGAACTGTAATTGGTTGAATCAATCCATTTGAAAGAATGGATTTTTTCAGTTCTTCAAGTGCTTCTTGATTGAAATGAGTTCTGGGCTGGTATGGATTTCTCGAAATAAAATCTACTGAGATTCTAGCAAGAACATCAACCTGTTTTCCATCATCATCTTTGATTTGTGAAAGATCGACAGATTCCTTTCCATTTTTTACATATTCCTGAGGCTTTATCAAAGCATCAAGTCCACGTCCCAATACAGGTTTAAATTTTCCCATAAATCAATTTAAATTAACTGATTCTGAATTTCTTGCTAATAACTCACTTGCCAACGCAATATAATTTTTTGCCCCGGTCGAAATTGCGTCATACAAAATGATTGGTTTTCCATAACTCGGTGCTTCAGAAATTCTGACGTTCCTGTGTATCACAGTATCATAAACTTTGTCGCCAAAGTATTTCCGGACTTCTTCAGCAACCTGGTGAGATAATCTCAATCTCGTATCAAACATAGTTAATAACACTCCTTCAATTACAAGTTCAGGATTGAAATGTTGTTTCACTATGTTTATTGTATTCAGAAGTTGTCCTAAACCCTCGAGCGCAAAATACTCACATTGTACCGGAATTAAAACTGATGTTGAAGCAGTTAAAGCATTCAAAGTTAAAAGCCCGAGCGAAGGAGGACAATCAATAATAACAAAATCATAATTATCTGCAATACCGCTTAAGGAATTTTTTAACATTCTTTCCCTTCCCGGCATATCAACCATTTCGATTTCTGCTCCAACAAGGTTTATATTTGAGGGTAAAACATCAAGAAAAGGCATAGCCTCTTTTATAATCGCATTTGAAGCATTTTCATTTCCGATTAAAACTTCATAAATGGAAAGTGAATTATTTGTGATACTTATTCCAGATGTAGAATTTGATTGGGGATCTATATCGACAAGTAAAGTTTTTTTCTCAGATGTAGCTAAAAGAGAAGCTAAATTTATAGCAGTCGTAGTTTTTCCTACTCCACCTTTTTGATTTGCTATAGAAATAATTTTTGACATTAACTATTAGAATTTTTTAAGCATAACGAGTCTGTAAAATATCATTTAATTGAAAGAGTAAAAAATATCAGGGTTACAAGCTGATCTCTTCTCCAAAATTCATAATGTTTACTTTAAAACCTTTAGCTTCTACTTTTTTCTTAAATTCTTCCGGGTCGGCTTTAATAACCGGGAAAGTGTTATAATGCATTGGAATGGCGGTTATTGGTGAAACAAATTCAACTGCCTTAACTGCATCATCAATACCCATAGTAAAATTATCGCCGATTGGTAAAAGCATGTAATCAATTTTATTAAGCTCACCAATTAATTTCATATCATAAAATAATCCGGTATCACCAGTGTGGTAAACTATTTTTCCATCAATTGTAAGTAACACTCCGGCTGGTTCACCGCCATAAGTGCCATCTGGAGTCATTGAACCATGATGTGCGATTGTAAATTTCAATTTACCGAATTCAAAATTATATGAACCTCCGATGTGCATATTGTGAGCTTTAAATCCCTTTGATGTACAATAATTTGCAAGTTCATTTACACAAATAAATAATGGATTACTTCTTTTTGCTATACTAAATGCATCGCCAATATGATCGCTATGAGCATGAGTAAGAACAATAAAATCAGCACTAACATCTTTTGATTTTACCGGGGAAGTTGGATTACTATCCAGGAATGGATCAATTAAAATTATTTTACCGTTATCGGTTGTAATCTGGAATGCTGAGTGTGAAAAGTATTTTAATTTCATTTTTTCCTCCTTTTCACTAATTAAGTAATTTATAAAAATTTTTAACAGATTTGTTATGACTAAATTTCATCAATTCAAGTTTTAAGTTGTCTTCAAAAAATTTTCGTTTCTTCTCTACACCTGTAATTATGGATTTACTGATATTTATTTTTTCATCATTCTTTAATGTTTCTGTATTTAATTTAAAAACATCAAGGTCACGGACAGTACCTGAAAGATCCTGCAAATGCTGAACTTTCTTATAAATCGTAAAAAACTTATTCCTGTTAAAACAATCAATGTATAATTCCATATTATACCGTACGCGTCTTAAAGCAATTCTGATATTGTGCAAACTTTCCGGGTCAAGTATATTAAAATAATTTTCAATTGAATCAAAAAGATGGTCAAAGCGGGATTTTAAAATAATTTTTGCACTTGTACAAAGGTTACTGTTTTTCTTTAGTCCCTTAATCTCCCACTTTTTACTTTTCGCCATATTTGTTATATGAAAATTACCTTAATAAATCCGAAAATAGCTTTGATAGGATTCATTTTACTTTTCGATTCAGTGTATATTGTTGGAATTGGATAGTTGCTAATTTTAAAGCCCTTTCTACTTGCAAAAATAAGAATTTCGCTTTCAGCTTCATAACCATTTAACGTCGTAGAAACGCTTTTTAAAACATTAATTTTGAATGCTCTGAAGCCGCACTGGCTATCAGGAATAATTTGTTTCGTTTTTTTTGAAAGAATAAACGAAGTAATTTTATTGCTCATTATTCGCTGCAAAGGCATTGATGAAACATCATTCATCCTGTTTCCGATAATTATATCAAATTCATCAAGCTTTTCTATTAATGAAGGAATAAGTTCGGGTGAATGCTGAAGATCGGCATCAATAGTAATTACAAACTGAGTTTTTAACTCAATTGCCTTTTCAAAACCTTTTTTTAATGCGAATCCTTTACCGGTATTTTTCTTAATTGAAACTAAAAAAACATTATCAATTCCTGAGATTTGCTTGTCAGAATCATCCCTTGAGCCATCATCTACGGCAATTACATAATCGACATACTTTAAAGTAGATTCAACTATTTCTTTTATTGTCGAAACTTCATTAAAGAATGGAATGATTGCAGTGGATTTATTTTGTTTCACTTCGTAACTGGTCTATTATCGCTTTCCAGCCTTTTGCCGTAGGAGATTTGAATGCAGTTTGAATTCGCTTTTTTAGAGCATCTTTGGAAAGTCCTGAAGTTAGAACACCGTTCTCAGCAACAGAAATTCCGCCTGTTTCTTCCGAAACAATTACGCTAATAACATCAGCCTGCTCACTAATTCCCAGACCGGCACGATGCCGCATTCCCAAAGATTCATCATTAACTTTTGTAGTAGTTGAAAGTGGAAGTGTACATCTAGCTGCTTCGATTATATTATTTTTAATTATCACAGCCCCATCGTGCAATGGTGATCGTGGAAAAAATATCGAAGTTAAAAGAGATTTTGTTAGTCTCGCGTTTAATATTTCGCCGGTTTCTGTATAGCCCCGAATACCTGTATCTCTGATTAAAATCATAAGTGCACCGTGCTGCTGTTGTGAGAGTTCAAATGCAGCTTCGGCTATTGCCTCAACCGATTCGGGGACTTCGGTTTTTGTAAAAATCTTCATTACCGGATTTCTTGCAAGCATCACAAGCAGTCTTCTTATTTCCGGGCTGAATATTATTAAAAATGCAATCACCCAGGTATCAGAAACAAATCTTAATAACCAGCTTAATGCCCGCAGGTTTATTGCTTCCGAAATAAACGATATAAGAAGGATAATTATTAATCCAATGAATATTTGGGCTGCTATTGTACCTCGCAGTAAAGTGTAAAGCTTATAAACAATAAAGGTAACAATCAGGATATCAATGACGTCACTAAAAGTAACAGATAAAAATCCTATTTTAAATAATTCAAACATTAAGCGGCTTATTTAAACTATTAAGCAATTTACAAGTTTGCAGACCAAATTCTACATTGTGAGTTCGAATAATCCTGGCTCCTTTGTTTATGGCAATGGCATTATATACTGATGTAGCATTTTCTCTTTCACCAATTTCCAGATCAAGTAATTTTTTGAATAATGATTTCCTGGAAACGCCTACAACAATCGGACAACCAATGGATTTAAAATTATCTAATTGATTGATCAAATCTAAATTGTGTTCAAGAGTTTTTCCAAACCCGATTCCCGGATCAATAAAAATTTTTCTGATACCGGATTCTTTTGTTAATTTAACCTGCTGAAACAAAAAATCATAAACTTCAGTAACTACATCAACATATTCTGGATTTTCCTGCATATTTTTCGGAGTCCCTTTCATGTGCATAATTATTAACCCCGCATCAAACTCTTTTATGATATCAATCATCTTTTTATCAAATGTCAATCCAGAAATATCATTTATAATATCTGCACCAAGCTGCAATACATTTTTTGCAACTTCACTTTTAGTTGTGTCAACAGAAATAACTGCTCCAGGTCTCATTTTTTTTATTTTAACTATAACCGGAGCAATCCTTTTTAATTCTTCTTCTGTATCTACTTTTAACGAACCGGGTCTTGAGGATTCTCCTCCAATATCTATAATATCCGCACCGGAATCAATCATTTTTAAAGCAGAATTTACTGCTTCTTCGGGTTTAAAATTTATCCCTCCATCAGAGAAAGAATCCGGAGTTACATTGATTATTCCCATAGTATAAGATTGATCAAATAGGAACTGTTTACTTCCTAATTTACAAGAAGTTGTATTATATTTTATAAAATTATTTATAGTATCTATTAGACAACTTTCTAATTTAATTTGATTTTCATTTTGTTTGCTCTTCATAGGTATCCTGATTTCAGAAATATTCAAAATCAGAAAGTCTGAATTTTTCCAAAATACAGGAGCATTAACTCTCAATTCATTTAATGAAATGTCTACAGGAAGATTTCTGACTTCAATTCCGATTAAACCCGGAAAATAATCAGTTTTAAAAGAATATTTTTGTTTGAATTTTTGGAATATATTTGGAGAGGAAAAATTAATTACCTGGCTGATGAAATTCTTCCTCATTTAAATATTGAAAGTTTAAATCTTAATTATGAAAACTATCTGATAAGGTTTTTTAACTCTGTAACAGATGCCGAAATATTATCCGACTTAAAAACAGAAGTCCCTGCAACAAATACTTCAGCTCCGGCTTCCTTTGCAGAAACTATTGTTTTAGTGCTGATACCACCGTCAACTTCTATTAAAAAGTTTGCTTTAAGTTTATTCCTGAGTTGAACCGCTTCACTAATTCTTCTTAGTGAATTTGAAATAAAGGATTGCCCTCCGAATCCCGGATTCACAGTCATAATTAAAAGCAAATCAATATATTCGGCAACATCACAAACAGAATCAACTGGTGTAGAGGGATTGATAACAACTCCCGCTTTACAACCGAGTTCTTTTATTTTATTTACTGTTCTGTTCAGATGAATAACTTCCTCAAAATGAACAGATAAATAATTAGCTCCTGCAGAAGCAAAATCTTCTATATAATTGTAAGGGTTTTCTATCATAAGATGAACATCCAATGGAAGTTTTGTTACTCTTCTAGCAGCATCGACAATAACCGGCCCAAAAGTAATATTCGGAACAAAATGTCCGTCCATTATATCACAATGAATCCAATCTGCACCACCCATTTCGGCAAGCCGGATTTGTTGTGCGATGTTAGTTAGGTCTGCCGCTAAAATTGAAGGAGCAAGTATTGCCATTTAAATTTATTCCCTTGGAATGTTGCTGTCGGAAGGTTTAGTTATAAATAAATCCACAGGTTGTCCTGGATTTAACATATTTCCTCCGCTCGGATACTGATCGAGAACAGTATTTGGTAATAATGTTGACGACGCCTGATAATTAATTTTACCTACAACTAATGAACTATCTTCCAATATTGATTTCGCATCCATTAAAGATTTTCCAATCAAATCAGGGACAATAATAATTCCACTTCCTCTGCCTGCACTTACAGTTATCCCAACTACTTCGCCCTGCTTCAAAGGCGTTCCTGCTGCATATTGCTGATCAAAAATCATATCTTCGGGTTGATTTGATGAAACTCTTTCTATGTGACCAAGCTTTAACCCGACATGCTCAAGAGCAAATTTTGCATCAGTAATTGACTTACCTTTTAAAACCGGGACATGAACAACACGGTCCCCACCACTTAAAAAAAGATATATCGCTCTTCCCTCTTTAACCACATCAAATGCTTTCGGACGTTGTAAAAAAATAGTTCCTTTAGCATACTTAACATCATAAGATGTATCACTTATAACCGGATCAAATCCGGCATTAATTAAAATATTAAAAGCTGCTTCTTCATCTTTTCCAACAACATCCGGAACCAGAGCTTCCGGCGAGCTGACGTACCACGGCATAATTAGGTTATCCAATACAATAAAAAAAACTATAAATGAACCCAAAATAATCAGGAAGATTCTGAAATATCGTTTTTTTAGTAGATTTTTCATCCATCAAATATATTGATTGAACTTAAGTTAAACAACAAATACTGAATTAAGAACAAAATAGAATTTAATACTAAACTCTCGAAATATGATTATGAAAATATTGATAATTGGTATATATTTATTTGTATTATCTTCAATCAAAAAAATTTTTATCAAAATTCCTATTCTATTATCACCTTCAAAATTGAAAATTCAAAAAGAACTAAAATTAAATTCGAGGTTGATTGATGTTTAAAAAACACCCAAAGGGTTTATATGTACTTTTTTTCACAGAAATGTGGGAGCGATTTGGCTACTACCTGATGGTAGGAATTTTACTTCTCTATTTAACTGATACAACTACAGGCGGAAAGGGATTTGATGTAAAAACAGCTGCGGATATTGTTGGGTCATTTATTGCTTTTGTTTATCTCACACCCTTTATTGGCGGACTAATTGCAGATCGTTATCTCGGTTATCTGAAGTCAGTTTATTTAGGTGGGACTCTAATGGCTGCTGGATATTTCGGATTAGCTATTCCCGGTGATACGGCACTTTTCATTTCACTTCTGCTTGTGTGTATTGGGAATGGATTTTTTAAACCAAATATCAGTACAATTCTCGGCGTAATATATAACAAAGAAGAATTAAAGCCACTCAAAGATTCAGCATATAATATTTTTTATATGGGGATTAACATTGGTGCATTGGTTTGCAATTTTGTTGCGGCATATTTGCGTAACAAATACGGATGGGGTTATGCTTTTTCTGCAGCGGGTGTTGGATTGGTTATAGGATTGATCTGGCTTTCAACAGGTTTAAAGCATGTTAAATTTGCCGATGTTAAAAAGCCTATGGAAAAGGAAGACATGCCAATGATAAGAATTTTTTTATATGTCTTTTTACCTGCCATAGTTTTTGCAGTCATAGGCTGGTTTATGCCTGATAATTTCTTTGGTTCAGATTCAAATGATGCTTTTATTTTTGCTTGCATTCCCATAATTTCTTTTTATGTTTCTTTGTGGGTAAAAGCTCAGGGACAGGATAAAAAAAGCATAGGTGCATTACTTTTCATTTTTGCAATCTCAATTATTTTCTGGACAATTTATAATCAGAATGCAACTGGGCTTACAATCTGGGCAGAAACTTATACTGACCGACAGATTACTTCATCCCTTGAAAATGTTGCTGGAGACCTTGACATGCTTCAAAGTGTGGATACTAAACTACGTGAGGTACCAAAGTATGATGAATATCTTCGTCCTGTGCAAGATGAAAACGGTCAACAGGTAATGACTGAAGGACCTGATCCATATTTTAATAATGTTCCTAAGGAAAAGTGGCCGCCAAAAGGTGAAGAAGTTAAACTTGCAAATGCTGAACTCTTTCAATCCATAAATCCTTTTTTTATTATTTTCTTTACACCAATGTTGGTAGGCTTATTCGCCTGGCTCGCGCGTCGAAAGAAAGAACCAACAACAGTTTCTAAATTCGGATTTGCATTGTTTATTTCAGGATTATCTTCGTTGATAATGGTATTTGCTATAATGTCTGTCCCCTCAGTCTATACACATAAAACTGGTGCTTACTGGCTTTTTTTAACTTACGGAATATTTACAATAAGTGAACTTTTTTTGAGCCCGATAGGACTTTCACTTGTATCAAAATTAGCGCCTGCAAGAACTACGGCATTAATGATGGGAGGTTGGTTCCTTTCAACCGCTCTCGGTGGAAAAGCTGCAGGAATTATGGCAAGTTTCTGGGATAGTTTTACGGAGAAGTCTCTTTTCTTTTTGATTATGACTGTTGCTGCATTCATCGGCGGAGTTTGGATTTTTGCTCGAATTAAATCTCTAAATGGAATTGTAAAAGCGAAAACCGGATCAGCCTGATTCTATTTATTCTTCTGTAATAAAAAGGTTGAAATTTCTTTCAACCTTTTTTTATGTTCGTTATTTATAAATTTCAGATATGATCAAAAATTATTTTTTCCTAAACAGGTTCGTATTAGAATCACAACCACTTCTACTCAATCAAAAAATTCATTCTGTTTTCACCCAGGAGAAAGAAAAATTATTAATTGAATTTGGTGATAAGGAAATCAAGTTTATCGAAATTTGTGTAAACCCCGGCGAGTCATATATCACAATTCTTGATTCATATTCACGTGCAAAGAAAAATACAATCGGTCTCTTTCCTGAATTTGAAAAAAAGATAATTGACTCTTTTGAAATTGCTACTGATGACAGAATAATAAGATTAAAATCGGGGAACAATTTGCTCTTTTTTACTATCCGTGGAAAATTTACAAATGTTATTTCAGTTGATTCATATGGAAATATTCAAGCATTTAAAAAGATAGATGGAAATGACCAGGAAAGAATAAGAGAAGAATTTTTAGGGAAATATTTCACAAATAAATTTAATATTCCTGACCTAAATATCTTTAATGAAAATGTTGATTTAAAATCAGTTGGGAAAAAATATCCGGTTATCAGTAAAGAGATAATCCAGGAGGCAGAGCGAAGAATATCAAAATCAAATAATGAATCTTTGAAAAACCTGAAGGATGTGATTAAAGAAATAAAGGATTCTAAACCAACAATATTTATTGATGAACAAAATTCGGGAATTCATCTTGCTGTAGATTCTTTTCAAATATTTAATTTTAATAAAAAGGAAATTTATGACTCATTAATTATTACTCAATCATTTTTTCTTCAAAAAAAATATTATCTTGAAGCGAGAAGATTACGAATCAGAATAATTAAAAAATATATTGAGAGAGAGTCAGGTAAAATATCAAACAAGATCAATAATTTACGGGGAGTTATCGATCGGGGAAGCAGGAATGAAGAATACAGCAAAATGGCTAACCTGCTCTTAATTAATTTGAAAAACATAAAACCTGGTCAATCTGAATTAATTTTAGAAGATATTTATTCAGGAAACGATAAATTAAAAATTAAATTAGATCCGAAACTTTCCCCTAAAAAGAATGTCGACAAATATTTTGATAAAGCAAAATCTGAAAAAATAGGTTTTCTGAAATCAAAAGAATTATTAGTCAAAGCAATCAATGATTTAAATAAACTAAAAGATATTGATGTGAGAATTTCTAAAACTGAATCAATAAAAGAACTGGATTTAATAATGAAAGAGTTGAAACTTAAAACTGCCGATTTAACTAAAGATAAAGATGATATCAGTTCTAAATTCAAATATTACATTATTGAAGGAAAGTATAATGTTTATGTCGGGAAGGACAGTAGGAATAATGATTTGCTTACAACCAGGTTCGCAAAGCAAAACGATTACTGGTTTCATGCAAGAAATGTTTCTGGTTCTCACGTTATTTTAAGAGTTGAAAATACTAAGGAAGCTGTACCAAAATATATTTTAAAAAAAGCAGCCGCACTTGCAGCATTTCACAGCAAAGCAAAAACGAGTGGAGTCGTTTCTGTTTCATTTACATTAAAAAAATATGTAGTAAAGAAAAAAGGATTTCCTGCGGGAACAGTTCATTTGCTAAGGGAAGATACTCTTTTAGTCAAACCGGAAATTCCAGCTGGCTGTGAATATGTCGAGAAGGATTAAACTAACTTCAAGATTTCAAATAATATATTCTTTCCTGTTTCAATAATCTCATCCGGAGGAAGAAAGCGTGGATTGTGCAATCCATATCTTTCACCACTTGAAGTCCCCAACCAAAACATAAAGGATGGAAATTTATGGGAGAAGAAACCAAAATCTTCTCCGGTCATTTTATAACCGCAATCAATAAAATTATACTTCTTTGAAAATATTTTAGAAATCTTCTTAAATAGCTCTTTATCAACTATGACTTCAGGATAATGCGCACCTTTCGTGATATTATAATCGACGCCTGTTTTCACCTTATTCTTTTGTAATAGTGATTCGAGTTTTTCGCAAAACTGATTTACCTTTTCCATACTCAGCCCGCGAATGCTTCCTTCAAGCTTTGCATAACCCGGAGCAATATTTCTTACAAACCCGGAATTTATTTTTCCAATTCCGAAAATGAATGGATCTTTAATCTCTTTTAGAAGATCTTCGGATTTATTCATAAATCTTCTTAAAGCATTAAAGGCATTTTTCCCATCTTCAGGAAAAGCAACGTGAGCACTTTCACCAATAAATTCGATATCAATTTCGAGAGCAGAAGCAAATAAAACTCCGGGAGTCGAAGCAATAGTTCCCGCGGGATATTCATCGGTTACATGTAATGCAAAAGCATTTCTTATTTTGAACATTTCAAATATTTCTGTTTCATAGAATTTCATAGCTCCACCACCTGCTTCCTCGGCCGGCTGAAATAGGAATAAAATATTCTGCTCTATAAACATTTCCAACACGTCACTTAAAAATGAATAAAGAATTGAAGTGTGAACATCGTGACCGCACGCATGCATAAATTCATTTGTGGATTTAAAATCAATTTCATTTTCTTCCTGGATAGGTAAAGCATCAATATCTGCACGAAACAATAAATAATCTCCATCATTCACTTTATACTCAACAAGCAGACCTGTATCCATCGGCTTGTGAATTTTTACATCATTTGAGTTCGAAAGTTTTTTAATATTCTGAATAAGTAAATTAGTCGTTGCAAATTCCTGGTATGCAATTTCAGGATATTGATGTAATTTATGACGAAGTTGAACGGGTGTTAGTGATTTCATCCAATAAATGCTTTGTTATTAAATTGGTAGTGATTATCTATTTGTAATTTAAAAATTAAATTACAAAAAAATACCCTGAACTGAGTCAGGGTATTTAAAGAATAAAAATAATTTTTGAAGCTAAAAATCCTCTCCGGCATCCATTCCACCTTCCTGCCCGTTTTCTCCCTTTTGTCCTTCCTGTTTGTAATTGTTAAAGTTAAATCTAAAATTTAGCATTACAACAGGTGATTCACGACTAAAGTATGTATAATTGTAGAAGCCTGGTCCTTCGGAAGTAAACTCATGCTTGGCAGTTCCGAAAACATCTCTTATTTGCAATGTTGCTGTCAGGATATTTTCAAATAAAACTTTTTTAACGGCAAGATCAGATGAAAAATATCCTTCCATTTTTCCTTGTGAAGAAGTTGTGGAACTGTTGTACCGGAGATTAAATTGTAACTGAAAAGTTTTACTGATTTTTAAAATATTATTTAGCCTTGCATTCCAGTTAAAACTTTCATTTGAAAATGGAATGTCATTTATCACTCCTTCAATTTTATAATTATAAATATTTCCCATCAGGTTTACATCCCAAATTTGAAACGGGCTGATAATAGTCATCAACTCAGTTCCTAAAGAATAATCTGTTCCAACATTGTCAAAAGTAATCAGGTTAACATTTTCAGAATAGACTGATTGAACTCTGTCCATTTTATTATTTGAGACACGGTAGTAAAATTCATTCGAGAAAGATATCTCTCCAAAAAATGTTTGCAATCCGAATTCATAAGAATCAATAAGCTCAGGTTTTAAAGCCGGGTTACCTTTTCTTACAATGTTTGCATCCATCCAGGTTTCAAATGGCTCAAGCATCCAGCCACGAGGGCGTTGAATTCTGCGTGTGTAACTTGCCATCAACTGCAAACCAGATTCAAATTTATAAGTTGAATGAACTCCCGGGAAATAATCCCACTGGTTTATTTTAAATACCTGGTTTTGGTTATTTACTTCAATTGTTCTGTCAGTGTTTTCTGTTCGAAACCCCAGCTGATATCCAAAATTATTTATTTCGTCTGAATACAAGGCATAGAATGCATGAGTTCTGTCATCATATTTTGCAACATTGCTAAACTGACTTTGAAATTCATACTCGCCTGTAGTCATATTAAATTCATATAAATCAGTTGTCTCATCAGATTTATCTATTTCACCATTGTATCCGGCTTCGAGTTTATTTGATTCACCCAGAGCTAATGTGTATTCTAATTTACCACGAAAATCAGTAGATGGACCGGATTCATTTGTTTTTTTACCGCTGATCTGAACATTGTTTTGAATTTCAGGAGTCACTGTTGATTCATCCGAAGTATTATGACTCAAAAATAATTCAGTATAAAGTTTGTGATCATTTCCGTTAAATTTTTTCAGGTAATTAGTTGTTAAACTATATGCATCGCCTGATCTCAATCGTTCTCTCAAACTGGTGGAATTTATTTTTTCGGGATTTGTTTCTGTCCATTCTGAAATTGCAGAATTAACATTTTGATGATGCTCCCTGTTGCTATACCTTCCGCTAAACCCGAGTACATCGTTTTCACTTATGTTAAAATCGATCCCGCCTTTTACTCCGTACGAAATCCTCCCCCACTCAACATTTCCATCAGAATTTAAGTAGGAAGTATTTCCAGGTGACGTATAAATACTTTCAAGATTTCTTGTTCCGGGAAAAAATCTTCTATTGTAATCTAATCCGAAGTTTGTATTAATTGATTTTGTTTTATACTCAAATAAAAAATCTCCGCCAAACTTATCTTTCAGACCGGCATTTGCATTTACAATTCCGCTAATTCCTGTATTTGTATTCTTCTTCATAAGGATATTAATTATACCAGCTGAACCTTCCGGATCAAACTTCGCCGAAGGGTTTGTAATAATTTCGATTTTATCAATCGAACTTGCCGGAATTTGTTGTAGAATATCCTGTGCATCCATAACTGATGGTCTGCCATCAACCAAAACAGTAAAACTTGTGCTACCTCTCAGGCTAACATTGCCTTCAATATCAACAGTTACAGAAGGAACATTTTCAAGTACATCTGCTGCATTACCAGAAACAACTGTTTGCATCTGGCTAACATCGACAACTTTTTTATCGATCTGGTAACTAACAGGTGATCTGTTGCCTTCAACAATCACATCATTCAGATTAACGGATGATGTCTTAAGTTTGATTTCCCCAAGATCGATTTGCATTTTGCCAGGAAGTAATTCCATTTTCATTCTCTCATCAGTGTAACCGAGAAACCTGGTATCAACAAAATACTTTCCAGGCTTTAAACCAGTAAGATTAAATTTTCCGGATTGATCAGTTACTGTTCCTGTTATCAGTGAAGTGTCAATTGTAGAAAGTAAAACAATGTTTGCATATTCAATTGCATGACCGGATGTGTTATCAACCACAATTCCTGAAATACTTCCTCCACCTCCGGGTTTGCGAGGTTGAGAAAATATAGAATTAAAACAAAGAATTGCTATCAGAATAGCTAATAAATTTATCAATTTCATATATTCCTTAACAGTATCAAATTAAATACATTAAACAATTTTCAATTCAAATAGGTTTAACAGAAGTAAAATAAGGTAAATATAGATTCTGTTGGAAGGAAATAATTATTCCACTATCAATTGTTACTTATTATTTCTATTGGCTAATCCAGAAATCATGACAAACCTTAACAGCCTGGTTTAACAGTTCGCGTTCAACCAATATCGATATACGGAATGATGTTGTATTTACACCATAAAAGTCAAAGTTATTTTCGCTTAATAAATTTAATGTGGTTTTCAGTACATTACTATTACGGCTAAAACCTTCACCAATAATTGAGAGTGCCCCCAAACTTTCATTTATATAAATTCCATCCCTGAGGTTTTCTTCTAATTCAATTTTTATTTTTTCCCAATTGTAAACATTATTTATGGAAATGATAAATGAACATCTGAAACCGGAATCACCTGCTAATCCCGATTGATGAAATTCTTTTATTGAAATCTGATTTGCTTCAAGATGATTAAGAACCCAATTAATTTTTTCTGAATCATGTATATAAATTCTGATTACTTCTTTTTCAAAAACTATTGCAAGAACATCTGAAGATTCACCTGCCGGAAGTTCTCTAACGATTGTTTCACTTCCGGGATTAAATGTACTCCTGGCATGAAGAACAATTTTAGCTTCCTTTGCAAACTGAACAGCCTGAGCATTCAAAACTTTTGCGCCGGCTTCAGACATTTCCTGCAATTGCTGGTATGAAAGCTCCGGTAAATGTTTTGCGTCTTTAATAAGATTCGGATCAGTTGTGTAAACGCCATCAACATCAGAATATATCTCACAACGTTCAGCATTTAGTGATGCCGCAAGCGCAATTGCAGAAGTATCTGATCCACCTCTACCTAAAGTTGTAATGTCCCTCTTGTAACTTACTCCCTGGAAACCACCTATAACTACAACCTGATCTTTTGCTAATTCATCCTGCACACGGAAAGGACGGACTTCAATCACTTTTGCTTCGTTGTACCTGTCATTTGTAATTATTCCTGCCTGTGAACCAGTTAATGAAATCGCCTTTACTCCAAGCTGATCAAGTGCAATACAAAGCAGAGCCATTGATGTTCTTTCACCCGTACTTAATAACATATCCATTTCTCTTTTTGGCGGATCAGGAGAAATTGACTTTGCCATTTCAATAAGCTGATTTGTAGTTTTTCCCATTGCTGAAACTACAACAACGACATCAAATCCTTCCTTTTTAACAACAGCAATCATTTCAGCAATCTGCTTTATTTTGTCAACATCTGCAACGCTGCTGCCGCCATATTTCTGAACAATTAATTTCATTTTACTTTCTTCTCGTCATACTGAACTTGTTTCAGCATCTAAAGTTTCCTAAGTTCTTCCATCAACTGTGTTTTTGCTTTTGTTTTATCATCAACTTTTTTCAATAATTTTGCCGGTACACCAGCAACAACTGTATATGGCTCAACATTTTTAACAACGATTGAGCCCGCTGCAACCACTGCTCCCTTCCCTACTTTTACTCCTTCCAAAACAACAACATTTGCGCCTAACAGAACATCATCTTCAATAATTACAGGATCCGCACTCGGAGGTTCAATTACTCCGGCTAAAACGGTTCCTGCACCGATGTGACAATTCTTTCCTACTATTGCCCTGCCCCCAACAACAACATTCATATCAATCATAGTTTTTTCACCAACCTCAGCACCGATATTTAAAACCGCACCCATCATTATAACACAGTGATCACCAATTTCCACCATATCACGAATGATTGCGCCGGGTTCAATTCTGCAATTGTATTTTGTGAGATCAGCCATTGGAATGGCAGAGTTTCTACGATCAATTTCTATTTTATACTTTATAATGTTTGATTTGTTTTCTTCATAAAATTTTTGAAATTCAGAATGCTCGCAAAATAAAATGCCTGATAAATCTGAGCCGTAATAATCTAAATTTCCAAAATTAATTTTATCAAGATTTCCCTGGAGATAAATTTTTGCAGGAGTTTTCTTTTTTGCTTCTGAAATAGTCCGGATGATTTCGTATGAATCCATTTTAGTAAATATTTAGTTTGTAAAAATTATTTGTCTGGAAAGAGTACTTCAGCAAATGAATAAAAACCATTTTCCTTTTTTAAAGCGAATTCTGCAGATTTAAGAATTCCTTCGGCAAAAGTTCTTCTGGACAATGCACGATGTGAAATGGACAGGACCTCACCCAGACCGGCAAAGTTTACTGTATGATCTCCCGGGACGTTGCCTAATCTTAGGGAGGTTGTGTTAACTTCTTTATTTCCAAAAATATTCTGAATCATTTTTGCTGTACCCGAAGGTTTATCTTTTTTAAACCTGTGATGAGTTTCCGAAATTTCGACGTCCCAATCATTTAAGTAATTATTTGCTTCCTCAGTCAGCTTTAATAATATCTGTATTCCAACAGAAAAATTATAGCTTTGAATAACAGGTTTATTATTTGAATAGTCCTTCAGTTTATTTAAATCACTCTCTGTTAACCCTGTGGTGGCAACTACTAATATTGAATTAAATTGTTTTGCAAAATTTATTGTTTTATTAAATACTTCAGGAAGTGAGCAGTCAATAATAACTTCCGGGTCTGCTTCAATCCATTCGCCTTTATCATCGAATGTTAAAACTAATTCGTGATTTTGATCTGCAAAAACATTGATAACTTCTTTACCTAACTTTCCTGATGCTCCTATTAATCCGTATTTCATTTCATATTCTCCTAAATAAAGCTAAACTAATTTTTCCATTTCATCATCCAGCAGTTTTTCACAAACCTGGGTTGCTCTTGAAAGTGGTAACCGAACAACATTTTCACATAAGCCTAACTTATGCATAACATATTTTACAGGTGAAGGACTTGCTTCAATGAATAATGATTCCATCATACTCAAATACTTGTTATTAAGTTTCTGAGCTTCCGAGTATTTTTGCGATAGAATTAATTGAGCAACATTATGCATTTCATTCGGATATGGATTTGAAAAAACTGAGATAACTCCATCACCACCCAAAGCCATAATTGCAAGAGTCTGATCGTCATTACCCGAAAGTACTGAAAGTGAATCGGGCTTAAGTGCAATTAGCTTTGCAATCTGGGAAATGTTGCCGCTTGCTTCTTTTATCGCTACAACATTTTTACAAGCCCGGTGAATTTTAATTACTGTTTCAGGCAACATATTCATTCCCGTTCTGGAAGGAACGTTATAAAGAATGATAGGCAATTTTGTCTTTTCAGAAATGAATTTGTAATGTTCAACTAAACTCGCCTGTGTTCCCTTATTGTAATATGGATTCACAATCAATAATCCATCAGCTTTTAGATTTTCAGCCAATTCGTTGTTTTCGATTACGTGCTTTGGATTATTTGTTCCTGTTCCAACAATAACCGGTACTTTTCCTGTAGCTTCTTCAACAACAACAGAAATTATTTTTCTTCTTTCATCGTAATCAATTACAGGAGATTCACCAGTAGTACCTAAAACAACCAAGGCATCAATATTATTCTTTAACTGATGTTGTACTACTTTTTTCAAAGAATTATAATCAACAGAAAAATCATGTTTGAACGGAGTTATTAATGCGGTTCCTGCACCTTTAAACATTTTTAATCCTCTAATTAAATTTAAGATAACATTTCCCGCAAAGCGGGAAGAGTCTAAGGCTCAAAAATATGAAAAATTATTCCAAGATATTCACATAGCTCATTCAGGAGTGAATTGAAAATCAAAACGGGAAAGGATATATTTGATAGGTAAATATGCACCCGTAGCCTGCCTTCGGCAGGTAAACTCAATGCATTGAAAGTCTGTAAAAAATAATGCACCCGTAGCTCAATTGGATAGAGCGTCTGACTACGGATCAGAAGGTTGAGGGTTCGAATCCTTCCGGGTGTACTATAAATATAATTTTTCACAAAAAAAGCCCTGTAATTTTCAGGGCTTTCTTTCATATATTAAATATATTTTCCAGCTAAATACCTTACAACTACATTTTTTATTTTTATAATTCGATTTTACTTGTTAGCACTATTTAATTTTTGAAAATATGGGAAAGTAAATCAATAAGCTCGTCACGTCTGAATGGTTTTGAGAGATAGTGATCAAAACCAAGAGATAGAAATTTTTCCTTGTCTCCTACCATTGCATATGCTGTAATTGCAATAATCGGAATTTTTTTATAATGCTCATTTATATGGCGTATTTCAGACATAGTGTCGATACCATTTATCCCTTTAAGATTTATATCCATCAAAACTACATCATATTGATTTTTTGAACATTTATTAATAGCACTCTCTCCATCAAATTCGTGTTGTAAAGTGACATAATCTTTCAGATATGCACTTACAACTGAAGCATTACTTTCATCATCTTCAACTAGCAGAACAGAAGTTGAATTTGTCAGTGAGGGTTTTTCTTTTTCAGCTAAATCTCTTTTTTTAGTTGGCCCGGACTCTTTCTGATTTGATTTTAAATAGTAAGGCAGAGTAACTGTAAATGCTGAACCTTTACCGAGGTCACTAACCAAAGAGATTTTGCCATTAAGCATTTCAACATACCTTTTTGCGATGCTTAAACCCAATCCTGTGCCTTCAAACTTACGTGCATATCCCTCACTTGCCTGCCGAAATGGTTCAAAAATAATATTCTGAGATTCAATACTAATTCCGACTCCTGTATCAATTACATCCACCACTATTGAATCTGATGAATTATCTAATTTGCACTTTATATAAATTCCACCCTGGCTGGTGTACTTAACTGCGTTGCTTAGAAGATTATTGAATATTTTTAACAAAATTTCTCTGTCAGAGTTTATATAAATATCCTTTGAAGGCAATGATAAATCCAGGAACAATCCCTTTTGTTTTGAAACAGGATTGAAAAGGTTAATTGATTCGTTGATTATTTCATTAATATTTACTTCCGATAATTTTAATTCCTCTTTATCTGCTTCGATCCTGGAGATGTCAAGTATGGAATTTAAAGTTTCCATCAGCCTGTTACCACTGTTAAGAATTGTATCGATCATTTCAAGGCGATTTGAATCAGTATCCTCTAAAGAAAGCAGTTCTGCAAAACCTAGAATTCCAACAAGAGGAGTACGAAGCTCGTGACTCATATTAGCAAGGAAACTGGATTTTAACCTGTTTGATTCTTCCGCTTTTTCCTTTGCAGTTATAAGATCATTAATCATTTTTTTCTTGTCGGTTATATCTTCTTTAATCCCTATAAAATGAGTAACCTCTCCTTTTTCATTTTGGATGGGAGAAACAGAAGCAGATTCCCAATACAGCTCACCATTTTTCTTTTTATTATGAAATTCACCCATCCAGTCTTTACCCGAAAGAATTGTGTCCCACATTTCTTTATAGTCTACTTTAGTCATATCTCCAGAACTAAGTATGCGGGGATTCTCACCAATTACTTCTTTATATGAGAATCCTGTAACATTACAGAATTTCTTGTTAACATATTCAATGTTTCCATTTATATCTGTTATTACTACAGAAGCCGGACTATACTCAATTCCCTGGTATAATTTCCTCACTGTTTCTTCAGCAATTTTTCGATCAGTTATATCTATAAGAGTATTAAGCTGAACAGTTTTCCCTTTTTGTTTGAAGAAAGCAACAGACAATAAAGCGGTTATAAGTTTACCGCTTTTAGTACGGAATCCACATTCATACCCAAAGAGCATTCCTTTATCTTTTAAAATACTTAATATCTCTTGCCTGTTATCCAGGTTATCGAATAGACCCAGCTCAACCAAAGAATGATTTATAACTTCATCCCGGGAATATTCCATATCCCTCAAAAATGTTTCATTAACATCCAGTATAGAGCTGTCTTCAGGATTTGTCAAAACAATTGTAACAGGACTTTTTTGAAACACATCTGAAAAGATTTTCTCAGATTCTCTGAAATGCTCTTCAATTAATTTGCGTTCAGATTCCTTCTGTATATATTCGAGAGCGAAAGAAATATCTGAAGCCATTTCATTAAGCAGTTCAATCTCAGGTGCTTTGAAAAAATCTTTCTGGTCTGAATAAATGGAGAATGTACCGACAACTTCATCAAATACTTTTAACGGGAAAGTGGCAGTTGCTTTATAACCTAACTTGAGAGCATTTTCTTTCCACGGTACCATATTCCTATCATTCTCAATATCATTTACAATGAAATGTGTTCCGCTTTTTATTACCCTGCCAGTTGGACCCTGACTTCTGATTTTATCACCAAGATCAACATTAATAACTTCTAAATAATTTTCTATAAACCCGGCTGATGCTGCTACCTCAACTTTATTTGTATCCTCGTTAACCAGACCAATCCATGCCATTCTGAATTTACCATTGTTAATTGCAATCCTGCAAATTTCATCAAAAAGCTTTTGCTGATCCTGCACCCTAACGATAGCCTGGTTAGTGTTGCTAAGTAAAGAATAAACACGGTTGAGCCTTAAAATTTCCTGCTCAATAATTTTGCTTTCTGTAATGTCCCTTATTGTACCTATCATTTTTACAGGCTGTTTCTCTTCATTAAAAACAAGCTCACCCATACCGTGAACCCATCTTTCCGATTTGTCACTCTGCCGGATTATTCTATATTCTTTATTGAATTGTTTTTTTAAGCCAATAACTTCGTTGGTGAAGTATTCATTCATACTATTCTGCATATCAGGATGTATGATTGAAGCCCATCCTTCAATCGTTTTATCAAAATCAGGTTCTATCCCAAAAATTAGATCCAATATTTCAGAACTTTCCCATTTGCCGGTTGCAATATCAAGAGTATAAGAACCAAGCTTTGCAATCTTCTGAGTCTCCTTCAGAAATTTTTCACTTTCTTGAACTGATTGTTCTATCCGTTTTCGTTCAGTTATATCAATATAAGTCCCTAACACACCGATGATTTCTCCATTGTCATTTCGCAAAGGAATTTTACTCGTAAGGAGTGTGATAACTTTTCCATCAGGAGTATTTTGAGGTTCTTCAATATTAACTTTTGGTACACCGCTTTTAATCACACTAAAATCATCGTTGCGATATAATTCTGCCTGACTGCCCCAACCCATCTGGTAATCATCTTTCCCCACGATTTCGTCCGGGTCTGTAAACCCGGCATCCTGTGCAAAATTTTTGTTGCAGCCCAAATAAATGAGATTCTTATCCTTCCAAAATACTCTTACAGGTATAGTGTTTATTATCCCCTTTATAATTTGCTGTGACTCACCGAGAGCTTTTTCTGTTGTTTTACGTTCTGTAACGTCACGAATGTTGCATTGGATTACTTTATGGCTGTTTACTAAGTATACATTACTCACAAACTCCACAATTATTTTTTGCCCGTCTGCTGTTTTAAGAGGCAAATCTCCATAGCGAACATAGCCCTGACCTTGCAATTCTAAAAATTTATCGTGATTAGCAACAACATCTTTAAATAGACCAATTTCCCATATTGATTTACCAAGGAATGTATCATGTGAGTAGCCAAGCAAACCAATCAGGAATGGATTTACATCAACAATTTTTCCGGATTCTGCATCAAGAATTATTATCCCATCTTTCGCCGACTCAAATAACCTGCGGTATTTTGTTTCAGAATCAGTTATCAACTTCCGGGTTTTTCTTTCTTCAGTCTGGTCCCTGAAGACTAAAACTACACCAACAATCTCTCCTGTGTCATCTTTAATAGGCGCACCACTATCTGCTATTGGAATCTCTTTTCCGCTCTTTGATATCAGTAACGTATGGTTTGCAAGTCCTACAATTACTCCTTCAGCAAGCACCATTCTGACAGAGTTTTCAACCCTGTTACGTGTATCTTCACTTATAATATTAAAAACCTTATCTAATTTTTTACCTATAGCCTCTTTTTCAGTCCAGCCCGTTAATTCTTCTGCAATTTTATTTAAGTGCTGCACAATTCCGTTATTGTCAGTTGTAATAACTCCATCACCTATGCTGTAAAGAGTAGTTTTAAAACCTTCCTGCGTTTCATACAATTGTCTGTAAATATTGCGCTGCCGAAAATGATAAAACCAGGATATTCCAATTGCAGTTGATGTGATTAGAAGAATTAGAAGGGTAATGATGATAGATTCCCTGTATTTGAGCTCTGAAAATATTTCTTCATCATCTATTTTGGCAATCATAAACCAATTCGTACCCGGGATTGAATTTATATATGATAACACTTCCACACCGCGATAATCTTTTCCATTCCAAATACCTTTGTAACCTAAAACAGCTTGAACAGCGGGCACATCTTTTTCAGTTAAAGGTATTTCCAGTTTCAGTGCAGCATTCTTCTGATATTTTAAATTATTCAGGAAAAGGACTTTCTTCCCTTTTTTTCTTATCAGTAATGTTTCTGCCGTTTTACTGGGAGTTGGCCAGGATTGAATGAGGGGATACAGATAATCATAAGGATTGGTACGAAGCACCAGTATAGCAATAACCCTGTCTTCATTATCCTTAAGCGGTGCAATAATATCATAATGAATTTTATTTTCAGTTTCACAAAAGTAGAAATCCGTATCTTCTATCTTTTTGTCTTTAACTGCCTGAGTTATCTTTTGTTTTGTTACTTCATCGAGACCAGAAATATGTAACCCGACTGATGAAAGTACATCAGCATTCACCGAGGTGAGAAATACTGACTCGTATTCAAATGACTGCCTAAATAAATTAAGTATTTTTGTACACTTATTCTTAATCTCAGGATTCTTTTTATCCTTAAGCAGGCTTTCAGCTAAACTTATTAAATAAGGATCTCCAAAAATAACTTTTGCGTCTGCTTCACGTTCATTATGCCATTTAACTATCTGGTTAGTTTTTAATTTCGATATGGTTGTAAGATCTTTTATTCCTTCATTTCGGATTCTTTCAGATGAATCCTGGTAATAAACATATCCTGCGGTAATGAGTAGGAGGCTAATTGCAGCGATGAAGAGTATCCTATACTGCACTTTTATTATTAATGGATTCTTCCCCCGTTTTGAAATCATCGTTATATCCTTAAATAAAAGCATTTTGCATAAACTGTGCCATTTATTATGATGCACGGGACTATTTGATTTCCAAAACTCCCGGTCATATTTCCTGTGTCTGGGAAATCACTTTGTAAGATTGAAGAGAACAAACAAACTACATTTGTTGAATATGCCATGCTAAAACCGAATAATACTATTAAACAGCCCTGATCTATCAGGGCTTTTTTTATTTAAATTATGTTATGAAGTTGGCAGTACAGGTTCTTCATCTCCGCCGCGTTGCTGCTGTCCCTTATTAAACTCTGATCAAAAAAGTCCGTACACCTATCAAACTTCAACAGAAATTTTTATGAATATGTCATAAAGGCAGACTTTGATAAAACTTTAATAACCCGGCTATGATTCAGGGAAGATTAAGCCAAGTTAAAGCCAATGTTACCGAAAGGTTCGAGACAATTAAAAAGCCTAAAAAACTAACTTTTTAATTTTTGAGTATTAAGAGCAATTACCCGGACTCTGCAAATCTGGCAGAATTTTTACACTAAAAGTTGAAATTCAGCCTGTTTTTGTTAAAGTCCCTTTCGGACTTTTCAGAATAGGGCTCCAAAAGCTTAAAGTCACATTCCGGATTTTCGGAATAGGGCTCTAAAGCCTAAAAGTGGCATTCTGATTTTTACGAACAGGACTTTTTCGACTTTTTCCCCTATTCGGGTTTTAAAGAATAGGACTCCAAACGTTTAGAGTACCATTCCGGATTTTACGAATAGGACTCTGAAGAGTTAGAGAGGCATTCCGGATTTTACGAAAGCCACTCTAAAAGATTTTTGCTGTTTTGAGGGTTTTTGTTGGATTGTTAATAAATAATTTGGAAGTTTGCAATAAATAAACAGGGAGTGCTTATCCTGATAACTACAGAATGTTCTAATCTTAATAAAAATCTTTTTGAATGATATTAGGAATGAGAATTAAGATTTTAATTCCTGAATGGATTATTTTCATTTAGGTTAGATTTATATTAGGATAACAAAGCACCCCTGAATTCCTGATAAGTAATAGTTAGGTTGCCAATAAAAAATTTGTGATAATATGGATTTGATGAATTTACCAAAAGACCCTTTTGAAAAAAGATTTTCATTTCTGAAAGAGGGTTTTGAAATATATGGCAAAGTAACTATTGATTATATTCAAAATGAATATTCAAATAGAGAAGAACTTTATAAATGTTTAGATTTTATGAGTTATAATTTGGAAGAAACAAGTCGTTCTGATCTTGAGACTTTAAACAGATTATGGTTTTTCCCAACAATGGAATCAATAAACGAATTAAACGAATGTTTATTTAAAATTCTTTTAGCTGTATATAAATCTGGATATGATAGTCTGCGACGTGTTTTAGAACTAATAGTTGTAAACTCATACTTTACTTTGTCTGAAATAAATGCCGATGATGCTAAAGAATGGTTGAATTCACAAAGACAAACTCCAATGTTTTCCAGAGCAATTTATGCTTTAATAAAAAACCCAAGATTTAGTAATCTCGAAAAGGAGACTTTATGGATTACAAATCTTAAAAATTATTTCTGGCATCTTTCTGACATAATTCATACACGCGGAAAAAATTATTCTCTAAGTGTTTTTCAACCATCTCAGATTTCTTATGATTTAATACAACCATATCAATTTTCAAAAGAAAATCTTAAACAATTATTGGATGCCTTTATCCAGTCATTCAAACATATTTGTACTTGCATCGCTATATCAAATCCAATTCTTTTAATCGGTTTACCGATTGATGAGAAATATGGTTTTGATACACCCGTTTCTGGTTTCTTCAGAGAACATCAATCAAATGATTTATGGGATCTATTGATTCCTGATACAAAAGAGCATTTTAAAAACTAGTTTCAACAGATTTCGATTTAATCTCTGTTTCAAAATGGATGAACTCACTTCCCGATAAAACTGATGAAGAAATAGAAAAACAAGTTGAAGATTTTAGAAAAAATATGGATAGTTTGAAAAAAGGGCAACTAACAAGCCAATCAAGCGGACGCCGTTTTCGCATTTGGCATTTTATAAATTTTAGAGTTAGTCGTTCCGTTTCGGCTAACTTGTTAAAGGTAGTTGTTCTAATTAATATAACTTGCAAACTGCGCTTACGATGAAAGTTAAGCACAGTTTGCTAAATCATTCGGCAGTTGTTTTTTATGCGGCATTCTTGTTCTGGGGCGCCGCTTATCGGCAACGCCGTTAGCCCTCTTAATTATAGAGCCTCAATTCAGTTACATTTTGGTTATATTTATTACAAAAATTATTAATAATCTGGAATATAAATGAAACAATTGTGGACTAAAGAAAAAGAAATTGAATTTTTTACAGAGTCAAGAAAGTTTGCTACGCCCGAACAATTGTTCTATGTTTCTGATGACAAGAGATATTTTGCTTATTGGCCTAAATCTTACGATGGTATAAAGTCGACATTACAAAGTAGAAATTCACTCATCGGAAATTTTACTGAGAAATATTCAGTTGATTTACTTCAAGATTTTGCGTCAAAACATAATTGGTTTTCTGTGCAAGGTGTTATTTGTGATGAAATCGGGTTGTCGCGCCAATCTTCTGCAGACGTTGCAATTTGCAAAACAAAGGACATTGTTCAAAAGCCGGAAAATATATTAATACTTTTTGAAGTAAAGATGTCTGTTGTTTGGAACTGGGAATTAAAGCAAAACGATAAACAAGAAGAACTTATTTGCTTAGGAGATTATAAATCTCATAAAGGAAATCCTGGTTTACTTCGTTCCGATTCAATGTTAAAAGCCATTGGCAAAAGTATAAATATTAGAGTTTCAGACTATGCTGCTTCTCGTATTCCTATTATTATTTTAGGCAATACACCAATAACCACATCATATCACAAGAAAGTTGACTTTCTCAAAAATGCCGGAATCATTCAAGGATTTTGGATTTTAAACTAGGAGGATTTATGAAATACGAAGTAAAGCAATATTTCTCAAGTTTTGTTACATTTGAAATTGAAGCCGAAAATGAAAATGAGGCATATAATAAGTCCAAAGAATTGGGAATCGACTTAATAGAATTACAAAATAACTTACAAAATTGGGAAGAAGCTGATGAAATTACGAAGCTCGAAGAAAGTAACTGAAAAGAGTTTAATCAATTATGATTATAAAACAATTAGGATTACAAAAAGTCGAATAGAAAAAGGTCTTCTTGCCATTCCTAAAAGCTTTAGTAATTATCTCCCTAAATCAAATCAAAAAATAAAAGTATATCTCAATGATACAGCTAATCCAGAAATAAAAACTTTTAGCTCATTTGATAGTTCGACTAATGAAAATAGAATTGGTGGACTCAAAGAATGGTTTTATGAAAATAAAGTTAAAGATGGTGATGAATTAGTATTACAGATTCTCGATAAAGATAATTTTATTTATCGACTTATTAAGGAGGAAGATTTTCTTAGAATTACAGAAGTTTATCAGAATGACTTTGATAGTTCCAAAGATGACAAAGTTGCAGCTGATAAAATTGAACTTATTTCAAATATAACGCAAATCGATAAAACGAAGCTTATGTTCAATGAGTTTTTAAGACTTTCAAAATATTCAAATGAAGAAGTTAGAAAGAGACTTAAATCTTCAAATCGCTTTAGCCGAGAAAAAACTCCTTCAAGTATTAGGCTTATTTTAGGAAACATATATAAAGGACATTGTCAAGTTTGTTCCTTTACATTTCTCAAGCAAGATAAAAATCCTTACTATGAAATTCATCATTTAGATGCAATGTTAGGACATCATCCTAAAAATTTAGTTTTAGTCTGTGCTAATTGCCATAGACAGTTTGAATATGCTGATGTTATTAAACACTATGATGAAAAAAATGAATGGTTAACAAAAGTTGTTTTTAATCAAACTGAATTCAAAGTTAACCAAGCAATAGAGAAAATTAGAAAACAAGAATTTATAAAAACGATTTATTTATAAATATTTTGTCATTCAAGCGAAAATATGAATGAACTGCCAAATAATTCTGTTCATCTTATGATTACTTCTCCTCCCTATAATGTAACAAAGGAATATGATGACAATCTAACATTAGAAGATTATTTAATACTATTAAAAAAAGTTTGGAAAGAAACTCATCGTGTTTTAGTAACTGGTGGTCGTGTTTGCATCAATATAGCTAACCTTGGAAGAAAACCTTATATACCTCTTCATAGTTTTATAATCAATGATATGCTCGAAATTGGATTTCAGATGCGTGGTGAAATTATCTGGAATAAAGCATCGAGCGCAAGCCCATCTACGGCTTGGGGAAGTTGGCTTTCAGCAGCAAATCCAGTCCTACGAGATATTCACGAATATATTTTAATATTTTCAAAAGATTCATTCTCACATCCAAGCAAAGGAAAAGAAAGCACAATAAAAAAAGAAGAATTTTTAGAGTGGACAAAAAGCGTTTGGACTTTTCCTGCTGTCTCCGCAAGAAAAATTGGCCATCCGGCCCCATTCCCTGAAGAACTTCCCAATCGTTTAATAAAATTATATTCGTTTAAACACGATGTTATCTTAGATCCATTTTTAGGAAGCGGGACTACAAGTTTATCTGCAGTAAAGAATGATCGTAACTATATAGGTTATGATACAAATGAAAAATATGTTGAACTTGCAGATAATAGAGTTGCTGAATACACGAATCAAACAAAGCTGTTTTAGAGACAAGGGCTAACCAGCCAATCAACCCGACCGCCTTTTCGCATTCGGCAATTTCTAAATTTTCTTGTTGGTTGTTCCGTTTCGGTTTTGTTGTTCAAAGTTGTACTATTAATTAACATTGTTGCAAACTGCACTTGTAAAGAAAGTTAAGCACGGTTTGCTAAACCTGCCTACCGGCAGGCAGGTCTTCGGCAGTTGTTTTTTTAAGTGGCATTGTTGTTTTGGGCTGCGGCTTAGCAGCAAGCCGTTATACATACAAAATAAATGAGAATATTTTTACTACATATAATTATTCTTCTTTCTTTATCAAACATCAAAATATTGTCTCAAGTCAAAGGATTCTACTAAATGGATTAATTTTAAGGATGATTCATTAGAAATCTCTTTTAGTTTCCCAACTTATTTTAAATTGAATCCATGGGATTATAATGTCAAATATAATGCTGTCGCTTTTATCTCCTACTTACGTTATGAGCCTTATGAATTAAAAGAAAATTACTATGTAGAACTTGAAAACTATTCCTCTCTAAATATTTACATTTCAAATAGTGACTTCAAAAATATTGCAGAAGAAAATAATTTTATTAATGAAAACAATAAATGGTATGAGAAAGAAAGATATTCTTTAGGACCCTGCAGATTCTCTTTGTTTTGCAAATTGGAAAGGAATAAGAGCTTATACAAATACTTCAGTTGGAATTAAAGATGATGGCATTTTTACACGAGATGGAGATATAGAAGTTTTTCTGATTACCAAAGAAATGGGAAGATAACAAATTTATTGTTTGCTATGCAAAAGGATTTGACTTCCCTAATGGAGAGACCATATTAGAAAAGATTTGTGAAAGTATTAAATAAATGTATGTATAACCCGCGGCTCAAGCCGAAAGCTTTTTCGCACTCGGCATTTTGTGCAGTTTAAAAGGTTTGTCGTTCCGTGTTTCTTTCTTGTTAAATGTTTTACTGTTATAAAATGTTTGTTCTAATTGTTAATTGTATATTTTTAATTAATCATTGCTGTTCTGGGCGGCGGGTTATCCGCAAAGCCGTTATGTTGCTAAAATATGGATATAAAGTTTGAGAGGTAATTGTAAGCTTTGTCTCGAAGAATCGGAATTAATATTTTCTCATATAATTCCAGAATACTTTTATAAACCAATGTATGATTCCAAACATAGGTTTATGCAAATTTCTCTAGTTCCTGAAGAACCAACTACTTTTCAACAAAAAGGAGCCAGAGAGTATTTACTCTGTGAAAAATGTGAAAATCAATTTTCAAAATATGAAAGATATGTAAGTCAAAAGTATTACCATCAAGAAGCTATTGATGTTAAGCAAGATGCTAAAATTTTTATTGCCGAGAACGTTGATTATAAATTAATGAAACTTTTTCAGCTTTCTATTTTATGGAGAGCTTCTGCTTCCCAACTTGAAATCTTTAGTGATGTGAAACTTGGTCCGCACGAAAAATATCTTAGAGATATGCTTTTAAATGAAAATCCTGGTATAGATTATGAATATGGTTGTCTACAATTTGCTGTTTTTATGGAAGAAAAGAAATTAGCTGAAGGATTGATTTTAGCACCTGCATTTTTCAGAGTAGATAGTTTTAGACTTTGTCGTTTTATTTTTGGTGGGCTGATATGGGTTTATGTAATATCGAGCCATAATAATATGTATAGATGGAAAGAATTTTTTCTATTAGAAAGTGGGAAGTTAACTATACATAAAAAGATAATTGATGAAATTAAATTTATAATGGATTTCGGAATGGATTTAAAAGAACAAGGCAAATTAATAAGCGCAAACTAACATCTTTAATCAGCCAGAGGCTGACAGGTAAGTAAAAAGCCAATAGGTAATCCGCCAAAGGACGGACTGGTAAAAAATCCTGTACAAAAATAGTTTGTTAAAATAAGTTCTTTGAATTAATGATCTTCAAATTTTACTAACAACTACTGCCGATAATATCTTTTCGATTACCAGTATGGCTCACGCCAAGGCGGATCAGGCAAATAAAACCGGGTAAAGCCGGAGATGTAGCCTAAAAACTTTTCAATATTACTTTCAAATCACACCTTAAATTTCTTATTTTACCAACGCGTGTCTGTAAAATCAATCTAAATTATTTGGAGGAGATAAAATGGAAGCTTTAATCACACTGTGGCTCCCTATCCTGCTTTCAGCCGTTGCTGTTTTTATAGTCAGTTCAATACTTCATACAGTATTCACATATCACAATTCTGATTTCAATATTATGCCGGAACAGGATAAAATTATGGATGATTTGCGGAAGTATAACATTCCCACCGGAGATTATATGATGCCTTATTGCGATAATAACAAAGAGAGGCAAACCCAGGAATTTAAAGACAAGATGAATAAAGGACCGGTTGGTGTATTTACCATTTTTCCTTCCGGACAAATCGGAATGGTCGGACTTCTTTTTCAATGGTTTATTTACTGTTTATTAGTAAGTATTTTTACTGCGTACGTTGCAGGACTAACCATTAAAACGGGTGAAAACTATATGTTTGTTTTCAGAATAACCAGTATCGTAGCATTTGCTAGTTATAGTCTGGCTTTATTGCAGCAAAGTATCTGGTATAAGAAAAGCTGGTCAGCAACTCTAAAATCTGTTTTTGATGGATTGATTTATGCCTTGTTCACTGCCGGATTTTTCGGCTGGTTATGGCCGGCAATGTAATTGAATTTACTTTTCTAAAATATTTATTCTAAATAAAACCATGGGATTTGGAAGGAATGTTCTTCTCTGGGCATCAAAAAATGATTTCCTGAAAAATCATGCAACAAAGTGGGAATTTGTAAAGAAAGCCGTTAAAAAGTTTATGCCCGGTGAGACAGTTGATGAAGCAATTGAAGCTGCAAAAGAATTAATTAAAAAAAATATTCCTGTTACATTTACTCATCTTGGTGAAAATATAAATAACCTGGGTGAAGCCGATGAAGTTGTTCGACATTATTTAATTGTCCTTGAAAAAATTCATCAGCAAAAGCTTGATATAGAAATCTCACTAAAATTAACGCAACTGGGTTTTGATATTTCATACGAAAAAACGCTGAATAATTTTAATAGAATCGTTGCCAAAGCATCAGAATTTGGAAACTCTGTGTGGATTGATATGGAGGATAGTACTTATGTTGATAAGACGATTCAATTTTATAAAGAAGTAAAAACTGGATTCAACAATGTGGGACTATGTTTACAAGCTTATCTCTATCGGACAGAAAGGGATCTTTTGGATTTAATGCCAATTAGTCCGTGGATAAGATTAGTGAAAGGAGCTTATAAAGAAAGTAAAGAAGTTGCATTTCCTGAGAAAAGAGAAGTAGATAAGAATTACTTTAATATTGCAAAACTGATGATAGAATCTATTAAAAAATCTGAAATGAGAATGGTTTTTGGAACGCATGATATATCACTCATAAAACGGATTTTGGAATCGGGAGCACAGGCTGAATTAGAACAAAGTAAAATTGAATTCCAGATGCTTTATGGAATTAAGACAAATGAGCAGTTACGGTTAGTGAATTCCAGAACTAAGATGAGAGTGCTTATAAGTTATGGTGAGTATTGGTATCCATGGTATGTTCGACGTCTTGCTGAAAGACCCGCCAATGTTTGGTTTGTTGCAAAAAACATATTTAATTAATCCTTGTAACCTGTTATAAATATATGAATAAACTTGAAAAATTAGATAAGATTCTACCACCATTAACTACTCCATTTGAAAAAGATGAAATTTCGATACAGATGTTGTCGGACAACATTAAAAAGTATAACAAGTTTGATCTTGGAGGCTATGTAACTTTAGGATCAAATGGCGAATCAGTATTCCTTACAGAAACTGAAAAGATAATAATAATTCGAAGCGTTCGGGAGCAAGCTTCTCCTGATAAAATTGTAATTGCTGGTACCGGAAGTGATTCAATTAAGCAAACCGTAAGCTTGACAAACGAAGCAGCTAAATCAGGAGCTGATTTTGCTTTGATTATTACTCCTTCATTTTTCAAAAATGAAATGAAAAATGAAACATTCATAAGATATTATACCGAAGTTGCTGACAGTGTAAAAATTCCTGTTATCATATATAACGTAACCAAATTCACTAATGTAAATATAGAAGTTGAAACCGTTGCTGAACTATCGCAACACGAAAATTTAATCGGGATAAAAAACAGTTCTGAAAATATTTCACAAACCGAGCAATTCGTTTCTAATTCTTCTGAGAATTTTAAAGTTCTTGTTGGAACTGCTTCAGTTTTGTTTCCCGGATTAATTGTCGGAGCCACTGGTGGAATTGTTGCATTGGCTAACATAGCTCCTAAAGGATGTATTTCAATTTTAGATTTTGTAATACAAAAAAAGTTTGATGAAGCAAAAAAATTACAGGACATTTTAATACCTGTAAATACTGCTATAACATCAAAATACGGTGTAGCAGGACTTAAAGTCGCAATGGATTTTTGCGGATATTACGGAGGACTTCCAAGAAATCCATTATCTAAATTAAACAATTCTCAACTTGATGATTTAAAATTAATTCTAAAGCAAGCAGACTTAATTGGTTAAGAAAACCTTCAGATCAAACCTTCTTTTATTACTTGCGGCAATAATCTGGGGATTTGCATTTGTTGCTCAACGCGAGGGAATGGAACACATTGGACCATTTCTTTTCAATGCAATAAGGTTTGCTCTAGGTTCATTAGTACTTATCCCCTTCTTGTTCAGGTCGTATCAAATCAATCATCCGCGACAAATATTATTCAGTGAAAAAAAATTTTATTTGTATGGAATCATTGCCGGAATACTTCTTTATTTCGGATCAGCAGCACAACAAGCCGGACTTGTGTATACGACTGCAGGTAAGTCTGGATTTATCACAGGTTTGTATATGGTTTTTGTTCCAATATTTGGATTGTTCATTGGACAAAAAACTTCTCTGTCATCCTGGATTGGAGTTTTAATTGCAGCTATTGGATTATACTTTCTTAGTATTTCGGATAATTTTACAATTCAATTTGGTGATCTTCTTGAGCTTATCAGTGCTTTAGTATGGGCAGTACAGGTTTTGTTTATGGGAAAATTATCTCCCAGAATAAATGCAGTTCATCTTGCCTTCTTCCAGTTTCTCATTTGTGCTTTATTGAATTTTATAACATCACTGGCATATGAACCAATTGTTTTAGCAAGTATTAATGCAGCTATCCCTTCCCTTTTGTATGCTGGTTTACTTTCAGTAGGAATTGGTTATACCTTACAGGTTGTAGCACAAAAAGATTCACACCCTTCTCACGCAGCTATTCTAATGAGTCTTGAATCTGTTTTTGCCTTGATTGGTGGTTGGCTTTTATTGAATGAAGTAATTAGCTTAAAAGAATTCATTGGTTGTATGTTAATGTTTTCAGGAATGATCATCTCACAACTTTCAACTATAAAATCCTATCTCAGAAATAGAAGACCTCCATATTTTGGAAATCCAAATTTGACATAAAAATCAAAAAACAAGCTTAGTTTGAAACAATTCAAAAGCTTCAGGTTTCATTAAGAAACATAGTACTTTGAGGTATATTCAATTTCAAAACAAAATCAATTATTGTCTATTGCTAAAAAATGGCATAAACATTGAATAAATAAAGTAAAAGGAGGCTGCTTAAATGGGCATTTATTTACTGATAGGGATTTTAGTAGTTGGATTTTTAATTTATATGTTTATTTCGATCAGGAGCATACAGAAATCTAAATCAGAAATGGAAAAATTATTCTAAAGAAATTTTGCTGTGAAGGACATCTGCTACAAGCAGGTATAAAAACCGCCACCTAAGAGGCGGTTTTTTATTTTTAAATTCTTAATAAGTTATTTTAATAAAATCATCTTTTTAGTTTCAGAAAAATTTCCGGCTTTTAAATTATAAAAATACATTCCGCTTGCTAACCCAGATGCGTTAAAATTAATTTCATAGCTACCCGCAGATTTTTCTTCATCAACAAGAGTAGCAACCTCATTACCAAGGATATCATAAACTTTTAACGAAACAAATTGCCTGCTGCTTATTGCATATTGCAGATTGGTAGAAGGATTAAATGGATTTGGATAATTTTGATATAAAATGAAATCCGATGAAGCTGAATTATTTTTCTCAACAATATTCGGAAGATATTTTGAAAGATTAGCAACCCCTCCATCGGGAATTATATTTGCAACAACCATAGTATCATTCCCCCAAACAAAAGATTCCAGTGTTTCAACTCTATTGCCTTGCTGGAAGTAAACCGGCTGCCATTCTCCCGGGACTTTCACAAACCCGCTCAAAGGATAATTATAGATCGAGTTATCAAGAGAATCTGAAAGCTGAAGTTGGATTTGTTGATCGTTGGCAGTAATTATTTGATACTGATAACATTCTCTTTCTTTAATGTACCTTGTAATATTTGCAATAGTTTCAATCCATACTTTCCCATTTTCACGTTGTTGATATAACCAATCACATAATGAAGAAAACCATTCATTTGTTATCGGCTCATAAGATCCAGTTGCTAATAATCCGGAGAGTGAATCAAAGGGCACTACTTCATGAATTTGTTGAATTGCCCAATTCCCTGAATCCATTGATGCACTGACCCAATTTTCAAAATTGTATAATTCATCAAGATCATCATCAGGAGTATCCCTTGGAAGATCGAACTCAACCGGAAATGAAGTCAACGTGAACCATTGGTTTCCTTCAATTTGTGATGAGTTTGGATTACTTCCTAAACCTCTGGCGGATTCGTAATAAATTGCCGTTAAAGAATCGACCAGAGAATTGTGCTCACCATAAGGATATGCAAATGTTATACAATCAGAATTTGTTACCCGGTTATTAATTGTTAATTGAGATTGAAATAATTCATAGTTAATATTCCCTTGAGTATTCGGATCTCCAGGCGGTAGCGTTTTCATATGAAGATGATTCATTGAATGGGAACCTATCTCATTGCCATTAATGCTCATTTCAATAAACGTAGGCCAAGTTCCATATCGCCATATTGTCCCCTGCAAAGAATCGGCTAAATATGGAGGCAAAACATAAAAAGTTCCGATTATACCAAATTGGTTCAGAATTGGATATGCATTATCAAATTGTGATTTAAGCCCATCATCAAAAGAAAAAGAAAAAGCAGATTGCTGATTCCCCGCCCATTTTGTTGCGGTAAAGCTGCCATAAGTTGAATCTTGTACAAATCCATTAAAAGCAAAAACACTCAAATAACCGGCAAACAGAAATAATAAAATTTTGTAGACCATATCTAAAATTGGAATAAATTTTTTGACAAAAATAGTCCTCACAAAATCAACTAACAAAAAATTAAAAACTGTATTAATCCAAACTCATTAAAACATTATATCAATAGATCAATTGTACTTTTACCTCATTTAAAATCATTAATTATCAAACATCGATTGCTTCGTATTTAGCAATGATCCTAATCAAATATAAGTGAAATCTAAATAAAATTATTTTATTTTAACCATAAACTATTTAATCTTTCTATATTAAATCTATTATCTATTACCAAGAGGAACTATGATTAAGCTAAACCATTTAGACTATTATCGCCTACCCTGGAATTTAGTTGACAACTCTATTTCATGGTTAGAACCAACTTCAAAGTGTAACCTGTATTGTCAAGGTTGTTATCGATTAAATGAAAAAGAAGGACACAAAACTCTCGATCAAATTAAAAATGAACTGGATGTTTTTGTAAGACTTAGAAAATCAGATGGAGTTTCAATTGCCGGAGGAGATCCACTTACCCATCCCAATATTTTAGAAATTGTTAAAGAAGTTAAGAAAAGAAATATGAAGCCAATCATTAACACGAATGGGTTGGCTTTAACAAAAGAATTACTTCTTGATCTAAAGAAAGCAGGCGTTTTTGGATTTACATTTCATATTGACAGTAAACAAACGAGACCCCAATGGAAAGGAAAAACTGAAATAGAATTAAATGAACTTCGTTTAAAATATGCAACGATGCTTAAGGAAGCTGGAAATATTTCCTGTGCTTTCAATTCTACAATTTATGAAGATACCGTACAATATATTCCTGAACTTTTGAATTGGGCTCATGATAATATTGATAAAGTTCAGGTTATGGTGTTTATCCTTTACAGGGCTGTCAACAACCAAAATTACGATTATTATCTTGGCCCAAAAAAAATTAATATGGAAGAACTAGTATACAATGAAGATCCTGAAACAAGAACAGATTTAAAAGCTGAGGAGATTGTTGAACTAATAAGAAAAGAATACCCGGATTTTGAAAGTTGTGCATATTTAAACGGCTCTGAAAAACCCGATTCATTTAAGTGGCTCTTAACAGGAAGATTTGGAAACAAAAAGAAAATTTTCGGCTATATGGGTAGCAAAGCAATGGAAATCGTGCAGACATTTAATCACTTATTTAGAAATAAATATCTTGCTTACGCAGAACCGAAGTGGACTGCTCGTGGTAAATCAACTCTTTTGTTGAGTTTGCTTGATAAAAAACTGCGTAAAACATTTTTCAATTATTATAAGAACCCGTTTAATATTTTCAGAAGATTGTATTATCAGTCTGTAATGATAATTCAACCAGTAGATTTATTGGAAGATGGTAGACAAAATATGTGCGATGGTTGTCCTGATATAACTGTTTGGAATAATAAATTAGTGTGGTCGTGCAGGATGGAGGAACAGCTTAGATTCGGACACAATATAAAAAGTTACCCTAAAGATTTTATGAATTAGTTTTAAAAATAAAAAGTCGCTTCATCAGTAAGCGACTTTTCTAATCAATCCCCAACCCCTCTGAGGTTATCCCCAAAAGGAAGGAAAAGAAGTTATCCTTCTCTAATCATCATAAGTCCAAAAGTAATAACAGCAATAATGCTGAAAATTATTATTCCAATAACCATTATAGCACCCTCACAAAGAAATAAATAAATGACACACGGAAGATAGTTATTCTTCCCAATATTTTACAACTGTGAAATATTTTTTATTAGATTGGTTATGTTTGCCCTCACAACCAAAAATCAATAAAAAGGGATTATTTCTGACTTTTTCAATGCAATCAAAGTGCCATCTAAAAAGAATAAAAATCTTTTGTTTACTGATTATTTTCGAATCGTTTTCCATATCTTAATTTCAAATTGAAACAAACAAATCAATTGATTATTGCAAAATAGAACAGGCAACTTTGTTTTGAGTTACAGATGAAAAGCAATAACTTTGACTGAAAATTTTCATTATTTGCGCCCGTAGCTCAACTGGATAGAGCATCAGACTTCGGATCTGAGGGTTGAGGGTTCGAATCCTTCCGGGCGTACAGGTTAAAATCACAAAACTCAATTATCTAATGCCAAATAATAAGAAAACTGTCTAAATACTAATTCTAATTTGTAGAAATATTGTGATATGAACTTTGTCATTTGAAATTTATATTGTCTGGATATCAAAACTTCAACTATCCTAATTTTGTGTTAGATGTTATTTAGTGAAGACTCATACCGTTTTATGTATTCAGCTTTACAGGAAGCCGAAAAAGCATTTGAAGAAAATGAAGTTCCAGTTGGCGCTGTGGTTGTTAAAAATGGAAGAATTATCGGAAGAGGTTACAACCAGGTTGAAAAACTAAAGGATGCAACTGCTCACGCCGAAATGATTGCAATTACTTCTGCTGCAAATCATATTCAGGATTGGAGGTTAACTGGTTGTTCGATTTTTGTAACACTGGAACCTTGTATAATGTGCACAGGCGCACTACTCTCATCACGAATCAGCGAATTGTATTTTGCTTCATTTGATCCTAAATTCGGAGCTTGCGGAAGTATATATAATTTAGCACAGGAAGCAAAAGCAACTCACAAAATAAAAGTTTACTCCGGATTAATGGATAACGAATCAAAACAACTTCTTAAAAAATTCTTTTAAAAAATCGTAATATAAAATCTGATAGGAATTGAATCGTCTAATAATAATTCTTGATTAAAAAGCCTATATATAATATCTTGCATAAAATTATTCAGGATATTTATGCAGATCATTCTTTTTGGTTCTCCTGGAGTAGGTAAAGGCACACAGGCAAAAATTCTTTCCACTAAACTTAACATTCCCCATATCTCAACCGGAGATATATTAAGACAAGCAGTCAGTGAACAATCCGAACTTGGAAAAAAAGCAAAAGAAATCATGAATCGAGGCGAACTTGTTCCTGATGATATTATGATTGGAATAATAAAAGACCGGCTAAAAAAACCGGATTGTAAAAACGGTTTTATTCTCGATGGCTTTCCACGAACTACGGTGCAGGCTGAAACTCTGGATAAACTTTTAAAGGAACTTGGATTTGGAAATGCCACAGTAATTAATATTACAGCAAATGAAGATGAAATAGTTAAAAGACTGAACAATAGACGAGCATGCAAAAACTGTGGAAAGATTTTTACTTTGAACGAAATTGAAAATACAGAAAGTTGTCCAAATTGCGGAACAAAAAATAGTTTTTATTTAAGAGATGATGATAAAGAAGACGTTATCAGGAACAGATTGAGTGTGTTTGAAAAGAATACACTGCCTGTCCTGAATCATTATAAAAATTTGGGAGACATTATTACAGTGGATGGAATTGGAGAAATTGAAGAAGTTAATAAATCAATTATGGATCGACTTTAGAATTGCTTTTGGGTTTTATTACTGCTTTTAATGCCCTGCCATCATCCAGTTTGATGATTCTCTCATTAGCTTTTTTTACAAGGTCATAATTGTGAGTTGCCACAAGTATTCCAGTTCCCGCCTGGTTAATTTTTTTCAAAATATTTAAAATTTCATTTGATGTTTCGGGATCAAGATTTCCTGTTGGCTCATCTGCAAGAATCAACATTGGTTCATTTAAAATTGCACGTGCAATTGATACTCTTTGCTGCTCTCCTCCGGAAAGTTCATTTGGTAAATTCAATCTTTTATGTGAAAGACCTACCTTATTTAGAGCCTCACCAACTCTTCTTTTAATTTCTCTTTTCGGAGTATTAATAACTTCAAGAACATAAGATAAATTTTCAAAAACGTTTCTATCCTGGAGTAATTTAAAATCCTGGAAAATGACTCCGAGTTTTCTTCTTAGTAGTGGAAGCTGCCTTGGTCTAATTGTTCTTGAATCATACTCCCCTACTTTAACAACTCCACTTTCCGGTTTAATATTCATGTAAATTAGTTGCAACATTGTAGTTTTTCCAATGCCGCTTTTGCCGATAACAAATGCAAACTCGCCGGGCTTTAATTCAAAATTCAAATCCCTGAATACTGACTGGTTATAATAATTGAATTCTACATTTTCGAAGGACAACATATTTTAGATCACTTTCTTCACTATGAATTGAACGCGAGGTGATTCAGAATGTCCGGCACTAAAAGTAAATGCTTCATAACACTCAACAACTTTCATTCCTGATTTATAAATCAAATCGAAATAAGTATGGAATTCATAAATTTTTTGTTTATGTATTTCCCTGTGTGTTTTATTTGATTCGTCAACTATTTCAAAAATATTTTTATGTATTCTTGCTCGTCTACTGAATTTGCTGTCGCGTTTGAAATAAACTCCGTTTACATCTCCTGAACTTATATAATCTTTAACATGATCCAAACTATTATTATAAAGACTTGCATCAAAAGTAAAAACTCCATCATCGGATAAAATTTCTTTAACTTCTTTAAAGAGTTTTATTAGTTTTATTTCTGATAAAAGATAATTCACACTATCGAATGTGGACAGTACAATCGGGAACTTTGATTTTATCGGAAGAGAAGTCATATCGCAACAAATCCTTTTTAAACTTTTATCCTTCGACATATTTAGCATATTAAAAGAAATATCACTTACGACAATATCATTAAAATAATTTTTCAAAATCCCTGCGAGTCTGCAAGTTCCACAAGCAAGTTCAAGAACAGGACCTTTTGATTTCGAAAAATTACCTATAACTTCTTTCAGGTAATCCGCCCAATTATCATAATTAACCTCATTCATTAACCCATCATATATCGAAGATACCTTATCGTAAATGTGATGATCGTTAATTAGTTTTTTCATTTTTGCGATTGTTGACTATTTTTTTTGCATACTTAAATGCCTGAAGCATGCTGGATTCATCGGCAATAAAATCACCTGCAATATCATACGCTACGCCATGATCTGGCGAAGTTCTTACAACAGGTAATCCCGCAGTAAAATTAACTCCTTTCCCAAAATTAATATATTTGAAAGGAATTAATGCCTGGTCATGATACATGGCAAACGTCATATCAAACTTTTCAAAAATCCTGTTAGCAAAAAAGGCATCAGGCGAAAAAGGTCCTTCAATTTTAATCTTCTTAGAAAACTTATTTATAACCGGAATAATTATTTTATTTTCTTCTTCACCAATAATTCCTGATTCACCAGCATGAGGATTTAATCCAAGCACAGCAACTTTCGGTTTTGATATTCCAAGATCAACTTTTGTAGTATTTATCAAAACATTTAATGACTCGGAAAGTTGTTTTTGATTTAAGGAAGAGCTTACTTTTTTAAGCGGGATATGAATGGTATTGAGAGAAATATTGATTTTTGTTGAAAGAAAAACCATAAGGTACTTTTTAGTATTGCTCCATTTTGCGAACATTTCTGTCTGACCTGGAAAATTTATTCCTGCCAAATGCAGAGCAGTTTTTGAAACTGGTGCAGTAATCACAGCATCACAAATATTTTTTTTCAATAACTGATAAGAATTCTTCAAAGCTTCAAAAGATGCTTTACCTGATTCCCTGGTTGGTTTTCCAATAGTTCTTTTACAATCTGGTAAAAAAATAATTTTAACTTTTGAGTTATTTTTTACATATGATTTCGCATTTGTAATTGACAAATCAAATTGGGGTTTTATTTTTTTTATAACCGAATTGAAAATATTGGAAGGACAAATATAGAAATACTTGTCAGAATTGTTACCAGTTGATAAACGATTTAAAGATTTTAAAACAATTTCAGGTCCTATTCCATTCACATCTCCGCTTGTAAAAACAAAATTACTCATAGCTATTCGACAAGAGTAAAATTTCCGGTACCTTTTTTGTCAACAAACACAAAAATTCTTTCAGGTTTTTTATAAGTCCACTGTTCCATGATATGTCCGTCTGAATTTGAATTTCTTTCCACTTCATCAGGTTTACCGAAACGGATATAAACTTTACTCCTGTCTGAGCCTATTCCGGATTCCCTGCCAATTCCTTTGAATTCTTTAGCTGCATAGTCAACTCTTTCATAATATTCTGCCATCAGTTCGTTAAATGAAGTTCCGGGTGTTGGATCAAATTTTTTCCAGTAATCAAACAGTTCCTTCGCATAATCTTCCTCATCAGCATCAAGCATTTCAGAAATAGTTGAATCATTTTCGATGAATTTCAAATCTTCAATTGCTAATTCAGGATCGCGCAATGCAAAAGGCTTATTATCCCAAACAACCGGTATTTCGAATCTTTCTTCTTCAGAATTATTCTCTTGTTTAATTTTAAGTGTAAGGTTACCTTCAAAAATGTTTTTATTCACATCTTTTATTATAAAATAATTTTCGGGATTATCGTTATTCTCATTCATTAATATTAAAAAATTGGAACACATTTCCAGTTGTAAATTTCCTTTGTGAAAACTATACACTCGCTCATTCAATACGGTATCCTGCAAATTTAGAATTGTGACATCGAGATATCTAACTGAAGTATCTTGAACAGGAATAATTATATCATAATAATCTTTGCTAAAAGAAATATTGTTGCCTCTGTTTGCAAATACATAATACTCATAATCACCACAACCCATCATTGTTGAATTAACAATTATTGGAGCTTGAATATTATTCTTAAAAAAATCACACGCGTTAATTTTCATTTGAGGAAACGGCACTTCACCCTGAGAATTCATATTCCGAATTATAGGTTCAATTATAAAATTGCCTTTAGGAATTTTTGATTTGATTAATCCCTGTACGAATAAATTTTTGCTTTTTGTGCTTTCAAAATTTTCTGCAATAATTTTATTCTGATTGATTTCCCTGGTTATTAACTTCTCAGTTGAATCCAGAATCTCGATTGTAACTCTTAAAGTAGTTTCAAACTGATTGTTACCTTTCTGAAAAACAATTTTATCAAAAGGAATTCGGTATGAAAAAAATAAATTATTTGAATCCGGAGAATCTGAAATTAGGGTAATCGTAAATGGTGATAATCTTGGTGCTTGTTCGTGTCTTCCTCTTCCGCGTGGTTGGGTAAAAGAAACAAGAGGAATTAAAAGGAGTAAAAAGTATTTTTTCAATTTTTTATTGTGAATATCCTACTCAGATTAATTTAATTCAATGGAAAATTAACGGTACAATAATTTTAATCAGGGGTTTAGCTGTTCATATTGTTAAGGAATTCCTTGTTGGTTTTTGTGCCACGCATTTTATCAATTAAAAATTCCATTGCTTCGACCGGTGAGAAGTCACTCAATATTTTTCTAAGTATCCAGATTTTTTGAAGTTCATCTTCTTTCATTAATAAATCCTCACGTCGTGTTCCGGAACGGTTAACATCAATTGCCGGGAAAATTCTTCTGTCACTTAAGTCACGATTTAGTACCAATTCCATGTTACCGGTACCTTTAAATTCTTCAAAAATCACATCATCCATTCTACTGCCGGTATCAATTAGAGCAGTAGCTATAATTGTTAAAGTTCCACCATCTTCAGTACTTCTTGCAGCACCAAAAAATCTTTTTGGCTTATGAAGTGCATTGGAATCAACACCACCGGATAAAATTCTTCCACTATGTGGAACAACAATATTGTGTGCTCTAGCCAGCCTGGTTATACTATCAAGAAGAATTACAACATCCTCTTTTGCTTCAACCATTCTCTTTGCCTTTTCAATAACCATATCTGCGACCTGAACGTGTCTTTCAGCGGGTTCATCAAATGTAGAACTTATAACTTCCGCCTGCACCGATCTCTCCATATCAGTTACTTCCTCAGGACGTTCGTCAATAAGAAGAATAATTAATTTTACTTCCGGATGATTTCTTGTAATTGAGTTGGCTATTTTTTGAAGTAATACTGTTTTTCCACTTTTTGGCGGCGAAACTATTAATCCTCTTTGTCCTTTGCCGATTGGCGCAAGCATATCAACTACACGCACTGAATATTCACCCGGTGCGGATTCAAGATGCATTCTCTTTGTTGGATAAACAGGAACGAGGTTATCAAATAAAGTTCTTTCGCGGATATGTTCAGGTGCAAGTCCGTTAACTGCTTCAACGCGCAAAAGCGCAAAAAATCTTTCGCCTTCTTTTGGTGGTCTGACTTGCCCGCTTACAAAATCACCGGTACGTAAACTAAATTTTTTAATTTGTGATGGCGAAACATAAATATCATCGGGTGAAGGCAAATAATTATAATCCGAAGAACGGAGAAAACCATAACCATCAGGTAGCACCTCAAGTACACCTTTAGAAAATGTTAATCCGTCTTTGGCGGTTTGCGCCTCAAGAATTTTAAATATTAGCTCCTGCTTTCGAAAATCGCTATACCCTGCAATATTGAGCTCTTTTGCGATATCGTTTAATTCAACAATTTTTTTGGATTTTAATTCAGAAATATCCATCGGCATGGTTTTCCCACCTGATTTGTTTTTGTTCAAAGTTAGTTAACTATTTATTCATACTTATCGGATTTGCTCCGGAAAAGATTCGAGGTAAAAATAATTTACAATATTAAATTGCTACTTGTTGATAGGATTATGAGGTTTCTCGAAACATAATCCTATTAAATTAAAATGTCAAGTTTTAATAACACTTATCTCTTCTTTTACTTTACCTATCAAAAACATACTTCCAAGCACAACCAGGCACTCAGTTTGAGGCTTTGATTCAAATTTTTCAATGAATTGTCTAATGTTTCGTACCGGTGTTGAACGAATTTTATGCACTTCACAAATGGCTTCAATTTCTTCAATTTTTGCACATCGTTCATAGTCGATTTCGGTAATGTATATTTCATCAAAATGCTTATCCAATTCCAATAACATTTCAGGAATAGCTTTGTCTTTCATTACAGCAAAAAGCAAGGATTTTTTAGAGTATGAATTTGAGTCACAGGCAAATTCACCTAAAAAATTTGTCACTCCATCCTGATTGTGTGCAGAATCTAAAATTATTACAGGATCTTTTGAAATGAATTCATAACGGCCTTGAATGCCGGTATTAACTAGGACATTCTTAATTCCTGCTTTAATTAAATGAGGATTCTCCAGAGAAAAAGTTTTGTTTACAACTAATCCTGCTAATGCGGCATTGTATTTCTGATATCTGCCCTTTAAAGGAATTGTAAAATCATCAATTTCAATTTCATCAGTATATAGTTCTACAGTGTTGTGACGTTCATTAATATAATCATCAAGCTTAAACAACTCACAATTGTGCTCTTCACATTTTTGTACAATAATAAATTCAGCTTCCTCATTTAATTTTCCTGTAAAAACTTTTGCACCTTTTTTTATAATTGCAGCTTTTTCTGAGACTATCTGCGAAATACTTGTTCCAAGAATATTCGTATGTTCCAGACTGATAGAAGTAATAACTACGGCCAAAGGACTCAAAACATTAGTTGCATCGAGTCTTCCACCAAGTCCTGTTTCAATTACACAAAAGTCTGTACTATTCTTATAAAAGTATTCAAATGCCATTGCTGTTGTAACTTCAAAAAAAGTCATTTGATGCTCATCAATAAACTTTTCATTCCTGATTATAAATTCTGCAATAAAAACATCATCAATTTGGTTTTTATTAATTACGATTCTTTCGTTGAATTTTACGAAATGTGGTGAAGTATATAAACCTGTTTTGAATCCCATCTCCATCAGAATACTTGCAATAAATGATGCTGTACTTCCCTTTCCGTTTGAACCAGCAACGTGAATAGTCTTTAAATATTTTTGTGGATTCCCGATATAATCAAGAAAATGTAGTGTATTATCTAAACCTAATTTAATTCCAAAAGTGTGAAGAGAGTAAAGTTTTTGAAGAGATGCTTCAACATTCATAATTTATTCATTTATGATATATGATTTTATTAAATCAGAAATTTTCTTAATTCCATTTTGAATACAATAATCCTCAAGTTCATTTACAATCTTTCCCGCAGCAGCGGGGTCAATAAAATTTAATGTGCCGATTTGTATCGCAGATGCACCAACAATCAAAAATTCGATCACATCTTTCCAGTTCATAATTCCGCCAATGCCGATTATTGGAATTTCAACATTTCTAGAAATTTCCAAAACTTTGGCAAGAGCAACGGGTTTAATTGCCGGACCTGAAAGCCCACCTGTTATATTGTAGATTTTTGGTCTTCTTGTTTTAATGTTAAAAGATGTTCCAACTAATGTATTTATAGCTGAAACAGCGTTTGCACCATTATCTTTTGCAACTATGGCAAATTGTGATATGTAGGAAACATTTGGTGAAAGTTTTATTATTACCGGTTTGCCAGTTACACCACGTACACGATTTGTAATTTCACCAACAGCATCCACATTGTTTCCGAATTCCAAACCACCTTCTTTAACATTTGGGCAGGAAACATTTATCTCAAATGCTTTTATTGTTTCTTCAGTAGTAAGAATTCTTGTACATTCCACATATTCATCGATTGAACTGGCGGCAATATTACAAATGAGAGGAACATCAAATTTCTTAAGGAAAGGAATTTTTTCTTTTAAAAATTCTTCAACTCCAACATTTGCCAGACCAATTGCATTTAGCATTCCGGCGGGTGTTTCAACAATTCTTTGTGGTGGATTTCCTTTCCTTGGTTTTAAACTTAAAGACTTGGTAACAATTCCACCAATGTTATTTAAATCAGTAAATTCAGAGATTTCATTTCCATAGCCAACAGTTCCCGATGCCAGCATAATTGGGTTTTTTAATTTTAGAGAACCTATTTGAACTGATAAATCAACTCCGCTCATATTTTAACATCTTTAATATTAAAAACTGGACCATCTTTACAAACAAGCAAATATTTATCCGGATGATCTACTGATTCGATCGGGCAACCCTGGCAAATCCCAAATCCGCAAGCCATAGCACATTCTGTAGATACTTCACAATTAAAATTATTTTCAAAACAAAATTTTTGTAAAGTTTTTAACATTGCTGTAGGACCACATGCAAGTATTTTTGTGATACTATTATTAAACAGATTTTTATTTTTATTAAGTAACTCAACTACATTTCCTTTAAAACCGTCAGATCCATCATCAGTTGCAACCTGAAAGTTTTCCATTCCATACTTTATTACATCTGATTGTGTACGTCCTCCAATAAATGTATGGATCTTTTTGTTGAGTCTATTTAATCTCCGTGTTACATAAGGAAATGGAGCTGCCCCAAGGCCACCAGCCACAATCACAGCCGTTTCAAAATCATCTTCAATAAAAAACCCATTCCCAAGCGGACCCAGAATATCAATTAGTGAACCTTTGGTTATATGTGCTAGAATATTTGTCCCTTCCCCCATAACATTAAACATAAGGAAAATATGTTCACCTTCTACGTCACAAACACTGAATGGTCTACGGAGTAATGGGGAGACTCTTTCTGTTACTCTTAAGTTCAAAAATTGACCAGGGGCAATCATATTAGCAATTTGCGGACAATGAACCTGTAATAGAAAAATGTTATAATCTAACTCAATGGTCTTTACAACCGGCGCCTGTACAATTAACAAATAATATCCTGAATAAAATTAATCACTGATTGATTTTTGGATGTGCCCCAAGAAAGTTTATGAAACAGATATTCCCAAATCATACAAATTCGGAAAATCAAATTAATATTAAATAAAAAATTTTCAAAGTTAACTGTTATCTAATTCGTTCAGATCTTATTTTTAATTTCAATTGCTGTGATCTTATCTAATCGTTTTTGATGTCTTCCCCCAAGAAAAGCTGTATTCAACCAAACATCGAGAATTGATTTTATGGTTTCTTCGCCTAATGACCTGGCTCCCATTACAATTATATTGGAGTCATTATGTTCACGGGAACTCTTTGCACTGAATTCATTATAACAAGTAGCTGCTCGAATTCCTCTAAATTTATTTGCGGTTATCGCAGAAGGTATCCCGGTTGCGTCAAGCAGAACACCTCTTTTCACCTGACCACTCAAAATTAATTGTGATACTTTTCCTGCAAATTCGGGATAGTCGCAGGAATTTTCATCATAAGTTCCGGCATCGATTGATTCAATACTTTTTTCATTCAAATATTTTATTAAAATGTTTTTTAGCCTAAAGCCAGTATGATCACTTCCAATTGCTATTTTATTTTGTGGATTAAACTGTACCGGAGTTTCTGCATTAGTATCCAATTTCTTTTTTATAAGAGTTAGCTTTCTCTCTTTTATTCTGTCCAATGCCGAAGGAGAAAAAATAGAATCCTCATCATAAACAACAACCGTGCTTCCGGCTCTTTCAATTTTCCTGATATCAAGTTCTGTAAATAATTTTTTCTTCATTATTCAAATATCTGTAAAGGACAACCTATAAATATTCTTCAAGTTTATTGAACTTCAGGTAATCAATAATATTTTTTACTTCCTGTGATTTTTCCCTTTTACAAATTAACACCCCATTAGAGGTATTAATTACAATAATATTATCAACTCCAATTAATGCTGTAAAGTTATCCGGAGAATAAGCATAAGAATCAACCGACATATCAGTATAAACATTTCCGACTTTTACATTACCATCGCTATCTTTTTCACTCAGCTGATAAACTGCATCCCAGCTACCAACATCGCTCCAGGTAAAATTTCCTTTAACAAGATAAACATTCTGGGATTTTTCCATTACGCCGTAATCTATTGAAATTTTCTTTAGCTGCCCATAAATATTTGTAAGTGTTTCTTCATAAACAGGTTTTCCTATTTCAGCTTTAATGTGATTAAGTCCTGAAGATAAATCTGGTAAATAATTTTTTATTTCTTTAAGTATAGAATCAGCCCGCCAGATAAACATACCACTGTTCCAAAGAAAGTCACCACTCTCTAAAAATCTCACTGCAGTAGAAAAATTTGGTTTTTCAGCAAATGTTAAAACTTTGAAGATATGATCCTTTACCTTGTTTTCATCAATTTGAATGTAGCCATACCCAGTTTCGGGTTTTGTCGGAGTTACACCAATAGTAACTAATCCTTTGGAATGAAATGCATAGTCAGCTGCATTTATTAATGTTTGTCGGAAAAGATCTTCTTCCTTAATTATATGATCTGATGGTAAAACAAAAGTCACAGCTTCACTATCTTTTGTGTGAATCAAAATTGATGCAAGCCCGATACAAGCAGCTGTATTTCTTCCGAAAGGTTCATAAATAATATTTTCCTTAGGTATATCAGGAAGTTGCGACTCAATACCTTCCTGCTGAACTCTGTTTGTTATAATATAAATATTTTCTTTTTTAACAAGTGGTTCAATCCTTTTAACAGTATCCTGTATCATTGTATTTTCACCAAATATTTTCAACAACTGTTTTGGTATTTTCATTTTGCTTCTTGGCCAGAACCTTGCTCCAACACCTCCAGCCATAATAATTGCATATAAATTCATTAAAATATTTTCCTTATTATTTAATTATCTTTAATTCTAATTCACTTGCTTTCTGGATGTATTCAGTTATGTCAACATCCTTGCTTCTGATAACAGCAACAATAACAATCAAACAAGCACGCATAGAGCGGATTGTGTCAATTGTTGGTTTAAGTTTGCCTTCTGCAATTTTTGAAAAAGAGTTCGAAAGTACGCTATGCATTTTTGCAAGAATTTCAAATCCTGTATTCGTTGATAATTCACCATTCTTTTTCATCATTTTAGCATACTTATTAATCGTCGGAATATCTTTTTGTTCTTCATTAAGTATTTTAAGAAATTCATCTATTGATTTAATAGGTTCCAAAATAATCTTTTCATATTTTTGAAACTCATCATCACCTGAATCATCTGCAAAAATTATCTGCTCTTTTAATGAATCCTCTATTTCTTTAGGCAAAAATTCATGTGTCTCTTTCCTATCAGCAAGATTGACTTTTATTTCATCATCGTTTTTTGATTTTTCTTTTGAGAATGTTTCTTTTGCATTTTTAAAATTATCGAGGCTGATATTTTCTAAAATATAATTAAGATCCTTTATTAAATACCTGCTATGATCTCTGAATTTTTCAGAAACTCTCAAAAAATCAACTGTACTCTGAGTTAAGAAATTATGAATTTCGGCAAGCCTTATTCCCAGAGTTGAGAATTCTGTAGTCTTTTTCATCCTTACAAAATCGTCACCCAGATTTTTAGATTTAATTATTATTTCCCGCAATAAAGCGAGTATCTGTATTTGCTGGGAATTCAGTCTTAAATTATTGGAAGCCGTATTAATGCTTTGAATTATATATTGTTTAACCAAATCCATGAATTATTAAACAGAATGTTTTTTGATTAGCTATATAAATTTAATCAAATAATCTTCCAGAAAATATAAATGCCATTAATATCTTAATCAATTTTATAGTTACAATAAATACTGGCATCAAATTTTCTTGACATTCCTAATTGGTAGTGTTAATTTTCTCAATAAATTTTTTTAAAATATGCTTACAGAATTCGGCAAGATCTTCGTATTTATTCTTACCTCGATTCTCTTCGTGGTTGTTGCCTTATTTGTTGCTAAATTAATTAGACCTTCCAGACCAACTTTCGAAAAATTAACAACCTACGAATGTGGTGAAAACCCCGAAGGCTCACCCTGGGTTAGATTTAATATCAGATTTTATGTAGTAGCACTTATCTTTTTAATTTTTGATGTCGAAGTTGTTCTTCTAATTCCATGGGCTCTTGTTTATAAAGATTTCGGAATTGCCGGATACCTGGTAGGTGCAATTTTTCTGATACTTCTTGGAATTGGAATGGCTTACGAATGGCGAAAAGGTGATCTGGAATGGGCACGTCCAATTATTCAGGAACCAACAATACAAAAAAATTCAACGATTACACCAATAAAAGAATTAACCGCAGTTGAGTAAAATTTATGAGTTTTCTTGATAAGAAATTTGCCGACGATAATATTGTAATTACATCGGTCGAGGATTTATTCAACTGGGCCCGATTATCTTCACTATGGCAGGTCGGCTTTGGTTTAGCCTGTTGTGCAATCGAAATGATGGCAACATCAGCTTCACATTATGACTTTGATAGATTCGGAGTTATTCCAAGACCTTCGCCGAGACAATCTGATGTTATAATTATTAGCGGTACAGTTACTTTAAAAATGGCAATCCGTGTTAAAAGATTATATGAACAAATGCCTGATCCAAAATATGTTATTTCAATGGGAAGCTGCTCCAATTGTGGTGGACCTTATTGGGAGCACGGATATCACGTCTTAAAAGGCGTAGATAGAGTGATCCCGGTTGATGTTTACGTACCCGGTTGCCCGCCAAGACCTGAAGCATTGTTAGAGGGATTATTAAAGCTTCAGGAAAAAATAAGAAATGAATCTAACGTTGTTAAGAAAAGTGCATGAAATCTGCTGAAGAAATTTTCAATATCTTAAAATCAAATTTTCAGGATGCTGTCATTGAATTGAAAACAGACATGCCTGTTAATCCATTTATAATTATTCATCCAGTTGAAATTGATAAAGTATCTTCGTTCCTGGCTGAGAATGAAGAATTAAAATTCGATTCGCTAATGAATTTATCCGGTGTTGATGATGCGAATGGCGAAAAAATTAAAGATGAGAATGGACTGGATATAATAAAAGGTGGAACATTAAGCGTTTGGTATCACCTCGAATCAACATCTTTAAAACACAAAATTACATTAAAAGTTTCAACTGAAAGAGAAAATCCGGAAGTAAGCACTGTTACAGAAGTCTGGAAATCAGCTGATTGGCATGAAAGAGAAGCATTTGATCTTTATGGAATTAATTTTTTGAATCATCCTGATCTTAGAAGAATTTTAATGCCCTACGATTGGGAAGCAGGTTATCCTTTAAGAAAAGATTATCAAAATCCTGAGTTTTACCAGGGAATGAAAGTACCTTACTAAAGAGAACATTGATGGCGCTTAAAACTGAAGAAATGGTATTAAATATGGGTCCGCAGCATCCCTCTACACACGGTGTGTTGCGACTTGAGCTTCAGCTTGATGGTGAAATTGTTAAAAATGTAATTCCACATATCGGTTACCTCCACAGATGTTTTGAAAAACATTGTGAAGCAATGACTTATCCACAAGTTATTCCTTACACAGACAGAATGGATTATCTTGCCTCGATGTACAATGAATTTGGTTATGCATTGGCTGTTGAAAGGTTGTTGGGTATTGAAGTTCCTGAACGTGTTGAGTACATCAGAGTGATTATGGGTGAACTTCAAAGAATAGCTTCTCATCTTGTTGCTCTTGGAACTTATGGTGCAGACATTGGTGCATTCACTCCTTTTCTTTTCTGTTTCAGAGACCGTGAAAAAATACTTCATCTGTTTGAAATTACCTGCGGTGCAAGACTACTTTATAATTATATCTGGGTTGGTGGAGTTTCTCATGATCTTCATCCTGATTTTATCAGAAAGACAAAAGAATTTATTAAAGAATTCAGACCAAATCTTAAAGAACTTAACGACCTTCTATCTTACAATAAAATATTTATAGAAAGAACGGCGAACGTTGGTGTTCTTCCTGTAGAGACTGCAATAAATTATGGTGTTACCGGTCCCAACTTGCGCGCAAGCGGAATGAAATGGGATTTGAGGAGAGAAGATCCTTATTCTGTTTATCATAAATTTGATTTTGATATTCCTGTTGGCAAAGGTGAAAAAGGAAAAACCGGCGACTGCTGGGATCGTTATATGATTCGAGTTTACGAAATGGAAGAAAGTCTCAAAATAATTGAGCAGGCTATAGAACAGATTCCTGATGGCGATGTAACTTCTGCAATTCCAAAAAGAATTAAACCACCAGTTGGACAAATCTACACCCGCGTTGAAAATCCTCGCGGTGAATTAGGCTATTTTATAATAAGTGATGGTTCAGTTAATCCTTCTCGAGTTAAAGTGCGTGCACCATCTTTTGTAAATATGCAGATTTTCCCTGAACTTTGTAAAGGCTTTATGGTTGCTGATGTAGTCGCAATTCTCGGAAGCATCGATATAGTTTTAGGAGAGATTGACAGATGATGTATGATTGGTTATATAATCTCACAGGCAGCGGAATTCTTTCAGCATTCATCATTAGTCTGCTTCCACTATTTGTTTTTATTCTGCCATTTGCACTATTTGCTGTATTAGCTGAAAGAAAAGTCTCTGCTCATATGCAGGACAGACTTGGACCAATGAGAGTTGGTTATCACGGTATTCTTCAAACAATTGCAGACATCTTAAAGCTCCTTCAAAAAGAAGATTTAGTACCATTAGCAGTTGACAAACCCCTTTTTAATTTTGCACCACTTCTGGTTTTTGCTGGTAGTTATGCTGCTTTTGCGGCAATTCCATTTTCTGGAGTATTTATTGGAACTCAAATTGATCTCGGATTAATTTTTATTGTCGGTGTAACCGGTTTAGTTGTCGCAGGTATATTGATGGCTGGCTGGGCATCGAATAATAAATATTCTTTGCTTGGTGCAATGCGATCTGCTGCTCAGATTATAAGCTATGAAATTCCTACTCTGCTTATTATCCTTACAATAATCATGATAACCGGGACACTTAATCTCCATACATTAAGTGAATTACAGACTGCATATTTTTGGAACTGGATGATCTTGGGTGGTCCTGCAGTTGGAATTCAAAAAATCCTTTTAATTCCTTTTATGATGTTCGGATTTTTAATTATTTATATAAGCACTTTAGCGGAAGTTAACAGAACCCCATTTGATATTCCTGAAGCGGAATCAGAACTTGTTTCCGGATATCACACTGAATATTCAGGAATGAAATTCGCGATGTTCTTTCTGGCAGAATACGCAAATATGTTTGCTGTGTCGGCAATAGTATCAGTAATATTTTTTGGTGGATTTCAGTCACCATTCGGATATCTTGGAAACACTTTAGGTTTGCCTTGGATGGTTCCAATTGAACAATTTTTCTGGTTTACATCAAAAGGATTATTCTTTGTATTTGTGCAGATGTGGTTAAGATGGACATTGCCTCGATTCCGTGTTGATCAGCTTATGGCATTCTGCTGGAAGTATTTGATTCCATTTTCATTTGTAATTTTAATAATTGTCGGATTGATAACACTGATTTAATATGAGAGAATATTTCGCAAAATTCTGGGAAGGAATGATCACTATTTTGATAGGGATGAGAGTTACGTTAAGACACGTGTTCATTCCTGCTGTTACTATTCAATATCCTACAGTTAAACCCGAACTTCCTGAAAGAGAAAGAAACAGACTCTACGTTAATATGGATGACTGCATTGGTTGTGATCAATGTTCACGTGCTTGTCCTGTTAGCTGCATTGAAATTGAAACAGTAAAATCAATACCAAGTGAAGATCTTGGTAAAACTTCAAACGGAAAAAAGAAAGCCCTCTGGGTAACAACATTTGATATTGATTTTGCAAAATGCTGTTATTGTCAGCTTTGTGTATTCCCCTGCCCGACTGAATGTATTTATATGACTGATGTTTATGAGTTCTCTGAATTTAAACGAGAAAGTTTTGTCTATGATTATGTAACCTTGAGTCCGAAAGAAAGGGAAGAAAAGAAAATTAATTTTGCTGAATTTCAGAAACAAAAAGACATTGAAAAAGCTGAAGCTGCAAAAAAAGCTGCTGAAGCTAAAGCAGCAGAACAGAAAAATAATCCTCCGGAAGGAGAAAAACCGGTTAATTAATTTATGAGTATTTACGACATTATATTTTATTTATTTGCTTCAGTAACTTTGTTATCTGCACTATTTGTTGTTACCAGCAGGAATATTGTTCACTCGGCATTTTATTTATTATTTACTTTTTTCGGTGTTGCCGGAATTTATGTTTTACTGGGAGCTGATTTTGTTGCAATAGTTCAGCTTATAGTTTATGTCGGTGGTATCCTAATTCTACTGTTGTTTGGTGTGATGATCACAAATAAAATTACAAATGTTGATATTAAAACCGGAACTATTAATACTCTTCCAGCAGCGATTGGATTAGGACTTTTCACAGGCATAATCGGGTCAGTAATGCTGAATACTAAATGGCAAGTTATTGATATAGGAATGCCACAAGCCACATTAGCTGGATTGGGGCAAATGCTTCTAAATGAATATGTTCTGGTATTTGAACTACTTGGAATTCTATTACTTATAGCTCTGGTTGGAGCAGCATCAATGGCGAGAAGATAAATATGTTACATGTTACTCTTACACATTTTCTTGTTATCAGCACGGTCCTTTTTAGTTTAGGACTTTATGGAATTATAACAAGGAAAAATGCGATAATGGTATTAATGGGAGTTGAACTAATCCTGAATGCTTCCAATATAAATTTTATTGCTTTTGCCCGTTATGGAAATTTCGGATTACAGGGTCAGTTATTTGCACTATTCGTTATCGTCCTTGCAGCAGCAGAAGCTGCAATTGCACTTGCCATTGTACTTAATGTATATAAAACTTTTGTAAATATTAATGTTGATGAAATTGATAACCTTCGAGACTAAAGAATGAACGAATCAACAATGATAAATATCGCTTTAGCAATCCTCTTCTTACCATTGTTCGGATTCGTTGTTACTTTGCTATTCGGTAAAAAAATAAAGAAGATGTTCATTCTGGAAGTCGTAATTATGTTTGTTTCTCTCGTTCTTTCCATAATTCTTCTTTATACCAAAATTGCTAGTTATGGGGATACTTCAATCACTTCAGAATTTAAATGGATTGATTTAGGAAGTATTCCGATTGTAGGTTCAATGACAATCACACTTGGAATTCTGCTTGATGATATTAGCACGCTGATGATTTTTGTTGTAATGCTGATAAGTTTTCTTGTTCACCTGTTCTCTGTTGATTATATGAAAGGTGACATTCGTTACAATAGATACTTTGCTTATCTTGGATTGTTCACTTTCTCAATGAGTGGAATTGTTTTTACCCATAACATTCTAATGATGTATATCTTCTGGGAATTGGTTGGAATTTCATCATATTTTTTAATTGGTTTCTGGTTCGAAAAGAAATCTGCTTCTGATGCGGCAAAGAAAGCTTTTATTGTTAACCGGGTTGGTGACCTGGGATTTTTTGCCGGAATATTAATCCTTTTTATTACTTATCACACTTTTACTTTCTCCGATATTTTTGGCGAAATTGCCCAGGGACATATACCTTTTAACAGCGGGTTCTGGCTGACGGTTACCGGTATTTTATTATTTGGTGGAGCAATGGGAAAATCAGCTCAGTTCCCTCTTCATGTTTGGCTTCCGGATGCAATGGAAGGCCCGACTCCGGTTAGTGCATTAATTCATGCTGCTACAATGGTTGCTGCGGGTGTTTATATGGTCACCAGGATTTTCGGGATCCTAACAGCCGATGCAATGTTGTTCATTGCTGCAATTGGTGCTTTATCAGCTTTCATTCCCGCAACTATCGCATTAACTCAGAATGATATTAAAAAAGTTTTAGCTTACTCTACAATATCACAGTTAGGATATATGATCATGGCATTGGGAGTTGGCGCGTATAAGTTTGCATTTTTTCATTTGATAACTCACGCGTTTTTTAAAGCTTGTCTGTTTCTTGGATCTGGTTCCGTTATTCATGCAATGCACCACGAACAGGATATAAGGAACATGGGCGGCTTACGAAAGAAGATGCCGATTACGTATGCAACATTTTTAATTTCTTCACTGGCAATATCTGGCATTCCATTAACTTCTGGGTTTTTAAGTAAAGATGGAATACTTTCAGGTTCATATGCATTTGCTTCATTAACCGGTCATTGGCTCTTCCCCATTGTTGGATTCTTTGTCGCAGCATTAACTGCCTTTTATATGTTCAGGCTTGTAATTTTAACATTTCACGGTGAACCGAGAGATAAACATAAATACGAACACGCACACGAATCTAAAATTGCAATGGCTCTGCCGCTTGTTGTGTTGACTGTGCTATCAGTTTTCATCTGGTATACACCTAATCCTATGAATCCGGCGGACGGATGGATGTACAGCAAATGGATAAAGAATCCTGTTCTTTACACACCTGAAAATGTTCGCTTCGATTTTATGAAACCCGATCACGAAATGGAAGCATCTGTAACTAGTTCCGGTGAAGTTATGTATTCCGAATCTTATACTCATGCATTACATAACGCACATGGAATTGGAATGATACTTTCGCTTCTCATGGCTGCATCCGGAATTCTTATTGCATTTATGTTTTATCAGTGGAAAAAACTCAGCGCAGATAAACTTGCTGAAAGATTCAAACTACTATATGAATTCTCTTTAAACAAGTGGTACTTTGATGAACTTTATGATAAAACATTTGTTGCGGGAACTCTTTTACTAAGCAAATTCTTTGGTGCATTTGATATGATAGTAATCGATGGAATTGTTAATGGTAGTGCAACTGTTACAAAAGCTTTTTCAAGATTCATTGGTCGGTTTGATAATATTGTTGTTGACGGACTTGTGAATTTCTCCGCATACTTAAGCGGCTTTATAGGATTGATTTTGAGACGCTTCCAAACAGGAAGAGTGCAGACTTATGTTGTTATGGTAATTTTCTCTTTGATAATACTGTTATTCATATTTAAATCATTTTAAGATTGAAACCAACAGGTAGATAAATGGATTTTCCGATACTAACATTTCTAACTTTCCTTCCCGTTCTAGGGATGGTAGTAATTTTATTTCTCCACAAGGATAATGCTTCTGCAATTAAGATTACAACCTTAATAATAACTGCTTTGCAGGTTGTACTGGCAATTGTTCTTCTCTCTAATTTCAATTACTCGCTCGGAGGAATAAACGATGTTAAATCTTTTCAATTTGTGGAAAGATTTAAGTGGATTGAAATAGCAGGTTTCCCCTGGGTCGGAAAAATAAAAATAGATTATTTCCTGGGTGCTGACGGACTCAGTATACCAATGGTTCTTTTAACTGCTTTGGTTTCATTCATCGCTACTCTGTCATCCTGGAACATTAACAAATCACTCAAAGGATATTTTGCATTATTCCTTTTATTAGATACTGGAATGATGGGTGTGTTTGTTTCCCTCGATTTCTTCCTCTTTTTTATTTTCTGGGAATTAATGTTACTCCCAATGTACTTCCTTATCGGAATCTGGGGCGGACCAAGAAGAGAATATGCAGCTATTAAGTTTTTCCTTTACACTTTGTTCGGTAGTATTTTTATTCTACTTGTGATGATCGGACTCTATTTTAGTACGCAGGAAACTTTAGTTGATGGTTCAAAGATATTCACATTCAACATCCTTCAAATGATGGATGTTAATAATTATACAGCAACAGGAATTTTATCACCATTCAATCCAAATAATTTAAGATTTATAGCTTACATAGGTTTATTTGTAGGTTTCGCAATTAAGATACCAATGTTTCCCTTCCACACCTGGCTTCCTGATGCACACGTTGAAGCACCAACACCAATTTCTGTAATACTTGCCGGTGTTTTACTGAAGATGGGTACTTATGGAATTCTTCGTTTCAACTTCCCTATCTTCCCCGAAATTACAAAAGACATCGCATGGTACATTGGTCTGTTTGGAATGATAAATATTATTTACGGAGCACTCTGTGCATTAGCTCAAAAAGATTTTAAGAAATTGATTGCTTACTCGTCAGTTTCACATATGGGTTATGTGCTGCTTGGAATGGCTTCACTTAATGCAATGGGAATATCCGGGGCAATCTTCCAAATGTTCAATCACGGAATAATTACCTCAATGCTCTTCTTAAGTGTTGGAGTTATTTACGACCGTGCCCATACAAGAGGCCTTGATGATTTTGGAGGACTCGCAACTCAAATGCCTATATATTCAGGTTTTGTTACTGTTGCTTTCTTTGCGGCAATTGGTTTACCAGGATTAAACGGATTCATTTCTGAAGCGTTTGTTTTTCTCGGGGCCTTCGGTGAATCAACGCTGAGAGTTCTGACAATTATTTCGACATTGGGAATTTTGCTAGGTGCTGGTTATATGCTATGGACAATGCAAAGAGTTTATCTTGGAACATTAAAAGAAAAGTGGTCAGGATTAAAAGATCTGGATTTCAGGGAATACGCAATGCTCATTCCACTTACTTTAATCATTATTTTCCTTGGAGTTTATCCTTCAGCAGTGCTGAATATTATGACAACCTCTGTAAATAAAATGGTAGAGGTGATGAACCAGGCGCAGGTATTTTATAGTTCAATCGGATTTTAATTTTTATTGAAAGTGTTGTTCAATTGGAATCAGTATCATTCTTAAATAGTCTTCAATATATTAAACCTGAAATTGCTGTCTCAGCTACACTTATTGTAATTGTTTTAGCTGATCTGATTTTTGGGAAAAAGAAATCTCACCTACCGATTTTATCCATTATTGGTTTGATAGTTACAGGCTATTTCACAATTGAACAATTTGGAATGAATACAACCGCATTCATAACTACTCCGGATTCACATGGATTACTCTCAGTTGATGCATTCGGAGCATTCTTTAAACTTATTGTAATTTTAACAACGATTTTTGTTGTCCTGTTTTCTGTTTCTTCAAAAGAAATAAAAGAAAATACCGACAGACACGGTGAATACTACACTTTGATTTTTGGAATGGTTCTCGGAATGTTTCTTATCTCCTCAGCAACAGATTTAATTTTGATATACTTGTCAATCGAAGTTCTTTCACTTTCATCTTATGTACTTGCGGGTTTTGTTAAGACGACAAAACGTGGTTCTGAAGCATCTTTAAAGTATATGATTTATGGGAGTGCTTCTTCAGGAATTATGCTTTTTGGAATTTCACTTGTTTATGGTTTAACCGGTACTACAAATCTTTATTCAATAAATGAAGTTTTAACTGTTCAATCAATTTCGAGTTTTACATTTATTTTTGCCGCAATTTTAATTTTAGCTGGAATCGGGTTTAAAATTTCTGCAGCGCCCTTTCATTTCTGGACACCCGATGTATATGAAGGTGCTCCGATTTCAATTACTGCATATCTGTCTGTTGCAAGCAAAGCAGCAGGATTTGCCCTGCTCATAAGATTTATTAAAATAACATTTGTCGATTCTGTTGCAACTAATGGAATGTGGACAGTTATCAGTGTTGTAGATTGGCAAACTATTCTGATTGTACTTTCAATTCTAACAATGACTCTCGGAAACTTTGCAGCACTATGGCAGGATAATCTGAAAAGAATGCTGGCTTACTCAAGTATTGCTCATGCTGGTTATCTTTTGTTGGCAGTCGCTATTTTCTCTGACCAGGGATTAAGTGCTGTACTAATTTATTTTGCAATTTATTTATTTATGAATCTTGGAGCTTTCTTTGTTGTTATGCTCATTGCAAATAAAATCGGAAGTGAAGATATAGATGATTATAAAGGTTTGGGATCGTCTGCTTCAATTTTAGGTGTGGCTCTTACAATATTTTTATTAGCATTGGCTGGTTTACCGCCAACTGCTGGATTTATTGGGAAGCTCTACATTTTCATTGCACTGATAGATGCCAACATGGTTGCTGTTGCAATAATTGCATTGTTAAATACAGTCGTCGCGTACTATTATTATGTTCGTGTACTCAGAAATCTTTATCTTGTTCAGCACGAATCAAATTTTGGCAAGATTGAAGTTTCATTTGGAAATAAAATTATTTTATTTGCACTTCTGATTCCCGTACTTGTTTTTGGTGTTTATTTTACTCCGCTTGTTACCCTCGCCCAAAACTCAATCGCAATGCTTGGGTTCTAGATCACAATTTTGGATTGATATTATAATTCTTTTTTTATACGTTAATATCAGACTTAATTAGTCTTATTAATATGTTAAAACTTTCAAAAAAGACAGAATATGCATTGATGGCAGCCAAATATATGGCTGGGAAAAATTCTGCTCATTTATCAACCGCTCGTGAAATAGCCGAAAATTTTTCTATCCCCCATCAGCTTGTTTCAAAGGTTTTACAAAACATGGCTAAGAATAAAATTGCAAATTCAACAAAAGGAATGAATGGCGGATTTTCATTAATCAAAAACCCGACAGAAATTAATCTGATAGATATAATTAAAGCAGTTGAACCGGATTACCAGATTACAAATTGTATGAAGGAAAATGGATCGTCAGATGACTGTTCACATTTTAACTGTTGCCAGATTCGCGATCCTCTTGCGATTATTCAAAACAAAATTGATACTATATTTAAAGAAACATCATTATTACAGATACTTTAAAAGGGAGAACATGAAAAATAATTTTTCAAAACACATCGATTTAATTATTAAAGATGAAAAATCATTGTTGAATTTTCTTAAGGCAAAATTTCCTTTATTTAATAATTCGAATTTTTTCTTTCGGGATTTGCAATACGGAATAAGATCTTTCCTTGAGAAAAAAAATATTAAAGTTTCATACCAGGAAGCCGAATATCTTGCAACTGAATTTGGAAATCATCTTGAAAAAGAAGGCTTGTTTGAAAGAGTCAATTCACAAGGATGGAATGTTAGAATTCCTGAATATATTACAACTGAACCTGGTGATCCATTTTAGTTTTTTATTTGAAAATTATAAAGAGGTAAAAAATATGCCTGAAGTTAGTCAAGAAACCGAAATAACAGTTACCGGTAAAGCCTTAAACGCAATTAAACGAATAAAGAAAGAAAACAATATCCCTGATAATTATGGATTACGTGTTGGTGTTAAAGGAGGCGGATGTTCCGGTCTCAGTTATTCACTCGGTTTTGATGAAGCAATGAAAGAAGGTGATACAGTAATCGATACCGAATCTATTAAGTTATTTGTTGATGGTAAAAGTCTTTTTTATCTCAATGGAACTGAACTTGATTTTAGTGACGGTTTGAATGGGAAAGGTTTTATTTTCAATAACCCTAATGCTACTAAAACCTGTGGCTGTGGAGAATCATTCGGGGTATAGTTTTTTAATTTTTGGAGAGAAATGCTATGAAAAGAAGAAACTTCATCTATTCACTTGGAGCAATTTCTGCAATTTCAACATTAAATCCGTTTGCACAAACTATTTCTAATCTAACCAATAAAAATAAATCAGAAAGAGGTCTAATCATGGAAAAATTTGAATTGCCGGCGTTACCATACGCTTACGACGCACTTGAGCCTTATATAGATAAAATGACTATGGAAATTCATTACACAAAACACCACCAGGGTTATGTAAATAATCTGAATAAAGCGGTTGAAGGCACTGATATGGCCGGGAAATCGCTCGAAGATTTACTAAAAAATGTTTCGAAACATCCTGTTGCAGTAAGGAATAATGGTGGTGGACATTTTAATCACTCATTGTTTTGGACGGTAATGAAAAAAGGTGGCGACGGAAAACCTGATGGAACTTTAGGTGATGCAATAAATTCTGCATTCAATTCTTTTGATGAATTCAAAAAATCATTTAGCAATGCTGCTGCAACGAGATTCGGATCGGGTTTTGCGTGGCTTGTTGTTCAAAATGGAAAACTTGCAATTGGCTCAACTCCAAACCAGGATAACCCATTAATGGATATTTCAGAATTTAAGGGCACCCCGGTTTTAGGTCTTGATGTTTGGGAACATGCTTACTATTTAAAATATCAAAACAAACGTCCTGACTATATTGAAAACTGGTGGAATGTTGTTAACTGGGAAGAAGTAGCAAAAAGATTCGACCAGGCTAAGTAAAAAATCATATTCTTAATTTTAAAGAAGCAGTCAGGTTTTTGATTGCTTCTTTTTTTATTTTTAAATAATGAATCCTGTTATTCCAATATTTCCACTTAATATTACTGTATACCCACAGTCAAGGTATCCTCTGCATATTTTTGAAAATCGTTACAAAAAACTCATAAGTAAAAGTTTAAAGAATAATACAGGTTTTGGAATTTGTGCTAATTTCAAAGACGGAGTTTCTCAAATTGGAGTTTATGTAAAAGTAACCGAAGTTCTTAAAAAATATCCGGGTGGTGAACTTGATATTATTGTCCGGGGCGAAAACAGGTTTATAAGGAAATCGCTGGAATTACACGCTGATGGGTATTATGTCTCTATGATTGAGGAGTACATTGATTTAAATAATGATTCGGACCAAATCTTATTTTATCAGCTTGAGGAAAAATTAAAATCGTTACTGACACAATTAAATTTTAACCTGGGTGATTCGTTTTGGAATAATCTTCAAACTACAAATCAAAAAGCATTTAAGATTGCTGAGAAATCCGGTTTAACAATTCAACAGCAACAGGAACTTTTATTAATTCAGAATGAAAACGACAGGTTTAATTTTCTGCTAGATCATCTCGATGAATTGGAAAATAGACTTGAGGAAAACCTGGATAAGAAAGATATAATTCTTGGAGACGGTTATTTAAATTGAAAAGGGGATGAATTAACTCCATCCCTCTTAAAATTCTGTTATAATTGTAAAAATCTATTGATTATATTTTCCGTAAGCTTTTATCCTATTTACGGCTCTATTTAAGGCCAATTCTGCCCTGATTGAATCGACGTTTTCCATATTCTTCTTAGTTAATCTTTCTTCAGCTCTTTGCTTTGCTTTTTCTGCACGATTAATATCAATAATATCAACTTTCTCAATCGAATCTGAAAGTACAAGAACTTTATTATGGTTCACTTCAACTGTTCCACCACTTGTTGTATAATGAACAGCATCACTACCGGATTTTTTTACTTTAATGATTCCAATTTCAAATGTACTTATTATCGGTGCATGATTTTTAAGCACCTGGAAGTTGCCTAAAGTTCCCGGTATTGTTACAGATTCAACTTGATCTTTCAGAACCTGTGAATCAGGAGAAATTATTTCAAGATTAAGATCATTAGCCAATCAATTACCTCATGTTTTTAGCGTTTTCGATTGCATCTTCTATTGTACCACAATAAAGAAACGCACTTTCAGGAATATCATCATATTTACCATCAATAATACCTTTAAAATCTCTTATCGTATCTTCAAGCTTCACATATTTTCCAGGTCTTCCGGTAAACTGTTCGGCAACATGAAATGGCTGGCTGAAGAACCTTTGTATTCTTCTTGCTCTTCTTACAATGACTTTATCTTCATCAGAAAGCTCATCCATACCAAGAATATTAATGATATCCTGCAAATCTTTATAATGTTGAAGTATTTCTTTACACCTGGTAGCAACATCATAATGTTCCTGACCGATGTTGCCCGGCTGAAGAATTCGGGAAGTTGAATCCAATGGATCAACTGCCGGATAAATACCGAGTTCAGATATCTGACGACTTAAAGTTGTTGTTGCATCAAGGTGTGCAAATGCTGCTGCTGGTGCTGGGTCAGTTAAATCATCAGCAGGAACGTAGATTGCCTGAACTGAAGTAATCGAACCTTTATCTGTTGAAGTGATTCTTTCCTGCAGTGCACCCATTTCAGTGGCAAGGTTCGGCTGGTATCCAACCGCAGATGGCATTCTACCCAAAAGCGCACTTACTTCAGAGCCAGCTTGTGTAAAACGGAATATATTATCTATAAATAAAAGAACATCTCTTCCTTCTTCATCACGAAAATATTCTGCAATAGTTAATCCGGTAAGACCAATTCTTAATCTTGCTCCAGGCGGCTCGTTCATCTGTCCGAAAACCAACGCAGTTTTACTCAACACACCTGATTCCTTCATCTCTAACCAGAGATCGTTTCCTTCGCGTGTACGTTCACCTACTCCGGAAAAAACTGAGTAACCGCCATGCTGCTGTGCAATGTTATTAATCAATTCCTGAATAATAACCGTCTTGCCAACTCCAGCTCCACCAAACAATCCTGTTTTTCCACCTTTGGTATAAGGTTCGATTAAGTCAATAACTTTAATCCCGGTTTCAAACATTTCTGATTCTGTTGATAGATTTTTAAACAACGGTGCTGGTCTATGGATAGGATATTTTTTGTCAGATTTTATTTCACCTAAAGCATCAATAGGTTTGCCGGTAACGTTAATCAATCTCCCAAGAGTATTAGGCCCAACCGGGATAGAAATTGGCTCTAAAGTATCAATAGCTTCCATTCCCCTGACTAATCCATCGGTTGAATCCATAGCAACTGCCCTTACTCTATCCTCACCAAGATGTTGTTGTACCTCTGCTGTTAAAACCTCTTTTACACCTTCAGTAGTTACTCTTGGGATATGGATTGCATTATATATATCGGGAAGATGTCCTTCTTCAAATTCAATATCAATTACGGGTCCTATTACTTGTATTATTTTGCCGCTTTTTTGAGCCATTATTATTCCTGATAGATTAAAAAAATGAAGTGCAAATTTATGTTTATCTGGCTTTTTTTACAAATAAATTTAGTTGAATATAACCATTGAAAATGGTTCATTTTTCCAAACTAAATCAATTACAAAAATATTTTTATCTCAATTTTCGAATCAATTATTTCAAGAGAATCAGCTTTTTAGAAATGGAATAATTATCTGTTTTTAGCCTATAGATATATATTCCACTTGCAAGACCTCGCCTGCCGCCAGACAGGTTTTCAGCATTAAAATCAATTGAATGTACACCTGCATTCGCAAACCCATCGTATAAACTGGCAACTTTCCTGCCCAGAACATCATATACACTAAGTTCTACTTTTTGCGAATGAGTTAATTCAAAACGTATTGTAGTAGTCGGGTTAAAAGGATTTGGATAATTTTGATAGAGAGTAAATTTGAAATCCTTGCTGCTTTTATTATCAACAGAAGTTGGAACTATAAATGGAGTTGTTCCACCTGCTTCATTATAACGTTTTTTAAATTCCTGCATATACTGGTTTGCTATTAACTCATCATACATTATAAGAGTATTCTCATCATTATCAGACTCACCAGCGTTTGACCAATTTTGTGAGCCAGTTATCGTAACTGGATTACTTTCTCCATGGGATGCATCCACTGTGCCGTATTTATGATGCTGTGTACTACCATTTGCCGGAAACATCTCTGCAAATGTGTCCAGGTAAGTATATTGACTACCGGATGTATTTACCTGATCAATAATTCCACGGATATCTGAAACTCCTGAAACAAAACGATTGTGCAATGCATTAGCAATATCAGATCTGGTAAAAGCATAATTTGCAAAGTATATTTCATCATCGGCCGTATTAACTGCATCTATAATTTTTGCAGTACTTCCATCCGAAGGACTAAAATAGAGTCGTACATCCCTTCCACCAATATTGAAAGTGTGAGGTGTATTATCAGATTTTTGATTTCCGAACTTTGCATTTGCCGGATTAGGAATATCATTATTACTCCCCCACATTTCTTCAAACTCTATTTGATAAGCAGAAGAGATTGCCGGATCATTAATTTCCACTACATTGTTTTTCCATGTTAATTCTGTTGAAGTTACATTCCATGATCCTGTCCATAACCAATCATTTGTAGAAATTGAATCCCTGGCATCAAAAACAAAAAACTTATTGTGCATAATCCCATTTAAACCTGCCGTTCTTTTCAGTACAGGGATACCCGCATTTATCAAACTCTGCATGCTGTTTTGTGTTGTTCTATTATCATAAACTACTCTTATTTTAACACCACGATTCTTGGCAGCGATAATTGCATCAGCAACATCAGGCATTCCAAAAAAACTATAAACTGCCATATCAATTGAATATGTGGCCTGGTTTATTCTTTCCATAATCTTCTGCTTAAAATCAACATTACCATGAGCAGAATTTCCGAAAATCGCGACGGTTGTATCAACAGAAAAATTAAAATAGACATTCATTGTTCCAATTTGAGGATTCGAACTGGCAGTAGTTACTGTTTGTAATGAACTTTCGCTGGTTCCCGCTACATTAGTTGAGTATGCACGAAAATAATATAAAGTTGATTCTTCCAGTCCTGTAATTGGAACAATATGAACTGTTGTATCTTCCATTACAACAACTGAATCGAGTTCAAGGTTTGGAGTCAAACCATATTTTACTTTGCTATCGCCATTTCTAACTGTATTAAAATATACATTAAATGAATTTGTATCTATATCAGCTGCTATTACAGGATTTAAAATTAACGGAGCCCCATCATCAACAATATCCAGAATAAACCGGGGTAGTAATTGGTAACCACTGTTGTAAGGTGGGCTGGATTTATATTGTTGAAGTATTCCTATAATATCAACAGCACTTGATGGAATAGGTTGTCCTATGATTGTGGAAACATCATTGTCAATTCTTAATCCACTTGCAAGTGAACCTGTCGGATCAGATATATTATAATTTGTTCCGCCTACAAAATTACCTGTCCCGCTTATGGAAATATTATTAAGTCTGATTAATGTTCCTTCAAATTCTTCGTATCCATTCCATTGTTGAGAAGCAATGTCATTTATTGTTATTATCTCGGGAATTGTTTCGTAACCAGAGGAATGAACTACAACAGACGCACCAGGGAGATTAAAACTCAATTCTGTGAGTCCACTAAATTGAGTGAGTACCGCAGTAACTGTAACTGAATCTCCAATATTAACAACGTTTGCAAAACTACTTCCATAAACACAAACCCCGGCAGTTTCATCCTGAACAGAACCAGGGCCACTATTTCCAAACTGGTTGGAAGATGTCACTATGCCACTAATTGTTAGAACCTGCCCTGTATCAACAGGCACTCCGTTCGAATCATTATCCCTTAATTCTGATATAGGAACATTAGTTTGAGCATCGACATAACAATTTATAAAAACAACCAAGAAAAAAATTGAAGCGAAATATTTCATTGTAAATCCGTTGATAAAATGAATCTTAATATTCTATCATTGCCAGTATCAGCAACATAGAGTGTCTTGTCAAAGAAGGCTACGGAGTGAGGGCTATTAAACTTAATCTGACCTGCACCATCAAAACCTATAAGCAATTGTCCGAAAGAATTAAATTTATAGACACTGTCTTTTGCAGCATCTGAAATATAAATATTATCAGCATTGTCTATTGTTGCTCCTTCAGGCTGATCAAAAACATTTGGCACCATTAAAGGAGCTGAATTTGGTTGAATCCCAATCTGGTATCCGGTATACTCCTGGGAGGTAATGTACTCCAAAGGTTGAACTTTAAAGCTGTTATCTCCTGTAAGAGTCACTACTAAATTATAATTCCTGGTATTATAAGATGTAAGGGAACTGATCTTATTCGCTGACATAATTCCTGTACCGGTTGGATCAAGCAAAGCAACACGACCAATCAGTGAGTCTTTAATCGAACTATCATTCAATTGTTTTTGAACAAAGACTAATATCGAATTATCAGGATCGATAAGATTAGAATTATTCGGGCCAGTTCTTGAGATATAAAACCTATTATTATAAAAGACAGCAGCCCCGGTGTATTTTCGTTGTGGTTGTGTAAAATCAGATAATCTAGGCAACAATCTTGTCATCGGTGCATTTTCTATCTGATGATCAACTGAAAACAAATCTAGTTTATAAACCGCACTAAAAGTTTGACCCAGAGTATCAAATTGTGCACATATAATTAGATTCAATCTATAATCCTGGGCTAAAGCTACTGGTTTTTTAACAGAATGCGTTCCCAGGACATTTCCATCAAGATTCATCATCACAACACGGTCATTTTCTGTGTCCGCCACATAAATAAACGGTTCTTTTCCTATAATAATATCCTGAGGTTTATTAAATCCTTCCCAGATTGGATTTACCTGCACGAATACAGTATCACCACTAATATTTACATTATTCCCACCTACATTAATGTCATTCAAGTTAAACTTGTCACCACAACTATAAATGGCAGCTATAATTATAATTAAATAAATAAGTTGAACGAATTTTCGCATCAAAATTATAATCCTAATATAATAGAAAATCTATGAACCGATCCTAATCTTATAAAATTTGTAAAAGCATAATCCACTGTAATCTGAGCAATATCTATTGGAGCATCAATTCCAGCACCGAAAGAATAATTTTGTTCATCAACATTGAATTTATATCCGCCTCTTAAGAAAAACATTTTTTGAAATGAGTATTCAACTCCAAGTACAACATTTTCACTGTTATCATTCGGGTGATTCAGCTGAATCGAAGTTGTAAATTTATGATCTTCATTTTCATACGGATCAAGAGCAAACCCAATTCTAAAAGTAGTTGGAGGTGAAAAAGATTGCCATTCAGAATTTTTCCTTTTCCCAACTAGTACAACATTTCCGTCAGGTGCCAGTTCAGATCCAAAATTTGAAACAGTAACTGCAAATCTTGTTGTTCCCAATCCAGTCCAGTAGTAAGTTCCGAGGTCAATCATTACACCGCGCATTTTTAATTTATCAAGAGTTTCTTCTATATATTTTATTGTTCCACCAAAACTAAACTGATCCGTCATTTTTCTGGAATATGACAGACCAATTGCTATATCACTAAATCCAAAATATTCTCCTGTTCCGAATGGTGCAAATTCTGTTGTGACAGGCATATCCTGCATCGATAAAGAAGTGAGTGAGACGCCAAAAGTATTATCCTCATCGAGATGATATACTGCACCGATAAAATCATGATTAATATCAACAAGCCATATATTATGTGAAAAGAAAACCTGGTTATTTGTGAATTGAGAAAGTCCTGCAGGATTCCAATATAAAGCAGAAGCATCATTAGAAATCGCAACGAATGATTCCCCAAGTGCAGCAGCCCGGCTTCCAACACCAATCTTTAAAAACTGCGCTGTAGAAATCCCAGCACGTTGCCCTCCTAAAACAGGAAAAAGCTGTGCATTTATTTGAGGTATATAAATTAATAAAAAGATAGTCAGTATTTGTATAAAACTTCTCATCAAAATTTAAATGTTACTCCAAATTTCATATTTCTTCTTGTTAAATACCTCGCAGGATTAAACGGGTATGCAGTGATTGGCGCCTGAACATCAGGATAACGTGGATCATTCCAGCTTCCCGGCACATCATCCCCATATTCATAGGCTTTGCCAGTAACAGGATTAATTATTGACGAATTATCGGTGTCAAACAAATTATTCACCTCAACAAAGAGAGAAAATTGTAGTCCACTTAATTCAAAATATTTTTCAAAGTTTACATCCATATAAAACCAGTTATCACCAATGTTTCCATATCTTTCATCCTGAACATATTCATATTCTTTTCTTCCATTTTGATCTATGAAGCCTGTAAATACTGCAGGTGTGTATCTTTTCCCTGATTCATAGAAAGCACGAAAATATAGACTCCAGTCATCAATCAGGTTTTTTCCGAATCCAAAACTTCCGGGTTCAGCATAAAAGTTTGCTGAAACAGATGCTGTTATTGGTCTATCCCAGGATAAAAACTCTTCTTTTATTGATTCCTGAAGATCACCACGTAAAACGAGTACACCTTCGTCAACAGAAGAACTTTTTCCTGTAACAATTGCATAAGCAAATGATGCTGTTCCATTAAACCATTTTCCAATTCGTTTTTTAAATTCAACTTCTAAACCCCGGGAACGTGCATAATCAGTATTCACATAAGTAATAAAACTTTGAGCTGCAAATCTTGCTGATTTAATCAATGCTGTCCTTGTACTCACATAATCAAAAATATCTTTATAGTAAGCGGTAACAGTTAATACATCATTCTGAGTAAATTGAGTTTTTAAACCAAGTTCATATGCAACTGTGGTTTCAGGATTTAAGTCCGGGTTTCCAAATTTCTGAAATGAAGACTGAGCATTTAAAGGACTCAATTTAGCATAAACAAATTGTGGCTTTGGCCATTTGCTGAAATGTCCGTATGAAAAGAAAAGTGTTTGGTAATCAGAAACCGGGTGAGAAATTCCGAGTCTGGGGCTAAGCCTGGCTTTGAATCTCCTATCTCCGAACCATCCAAAAGTGTCCTGGTAATATCTGTCTCTTATTTCCTGTGGAATTGTTACAACATTCGTATCCTTAACTGCATCATCAACATATTTACCCGGGAACCAGTAATCTATCCTTAATCCGAAATTCAATATCATTCCGCCAAAATTAATATTATCCTGAGCATAAAATGATCCGACAGCAGGATGAACTTTATAAACATCATTATTCAAACCAAACTCACCAACCCAAGGCTTATAAATATCAATAACCTGCATTTCCTGGAAACTCATATCAAAACCTGCTTTGAATTTATTCTTTTCATCAAAGAAACTTGTAACATCTCCTCTTAACGAATATTCTTCAAGATAATGATCATGCCAGGTATAGGGATTGCCAACATCCCACAAACCATCTCCTGGAATCACACCAATAGTATCATGATTTGTATTATAGTATTCAATAGGAAATGTAACAATGTCTTTTGGTTCATTGTATTGATTCCAATATAATCCATTAGCATCGGCACGCAAATGAGTGAAAAAATAATTCATCTTTACTTCGTAATAAGTTTTAGAATTAAGCGTATGCGTAAGTGCAAAATTGTGATAAATATTATTATGAGTAAACGTATTTGCATTATCTAGAATATTCTGAAAAGTATATTGATAACCTGGCGAGGGTTCAACATACTCAAGGTTTGATTGAAGTGATTGTGAATTCTGGTTAATATTAACAGATTGATTAAATGAATAATTGAATTTTAATGTAGGGGTAACAGCATAAGAAAGTTTTGCAAGCCAGAACCAATTATTTTCAGCACGAGGTGCAAACCTTGTACCACCGAATGTAGAAGAATACAATTGTTTCGCAGTTGGTTTATAGTATCCTTGCGTTATACCATCGGAAAAGCCACCATAAAAGTTGGCAAAAAATGTAATCTCACCGGGGATATCAAGTCCGATTCCAGGTAAAAAGTATGAAGTAATTGGTTCCGGGCCACTCAGATTTGCTTCGAGAACATCAACATTAAAAATATGGTAAGAAGTTGGGTTGTTACCAATATGATCAGTCTTGTATGATACAGAACCTGAATACTTATCACTTCCCTCTCTGGTTTTAACATTTACAATCCCTGACGTAGCTTGTCCGAATTCAGCATTAAAACCACCGGTGATCACTTCAACTTCCTGGATTGCTGAAGCACTTAATTGCAGTCCGAATCCTGTTCCGGCAATTGGATCCTGCACTGACACACCATCCAATAAAAATGCGCTCTCATAAGCTCTACCACCTCTTATATGAACTTCGTTATCAGAAGTTACAACACCAGATTGCTGGGTTACAATATTCTGAATATTTTCAACTATAAGAGCATCAATTTCATCTTTGGAAATAGTTTTTTTACTTTGGGTTTCTTCCGGATTAAGTAATGGTTTATCACCAATAACAACCACATCCTGATCAAGTGTCAGGACGGTCTCTTCTAAATTTGCGTCAAGTTCAGTTACTTTGTTGGTTTGAATTTCAATACCGGTATATTGAAAAGTTTTATAACCTATAAGAGATATGTCAATATTATAAGTTCCGGAATTAATATTTTTAATAGAATACTTTCCGTTTATATCGGTTGCCGCTCCATAGTATGTTCCTTTAATAATAACATTCACACCAGGTAATGCTTCACCTGTTGAAGCATCTTTTACAGTTCCGGAAAGTGTCCCGGTTTGCTGGGCTAGCAAAGATGAAGAAATCAATAATATCAAAAATAAAATTACTTTCATGGAACGAGACCAAATTCATCAAAGAATATTTTTGAAAGCAGTTCATCAACATTTTGATCACCACCATTACAATCATATAAAGGTAATCCAATAAAGAATTCCGTTTTATCTTTCGTTATAAAGCTGATATTCCCTGATATTTGTGAATTGGAAATATTATAAACACTATCTGTAACGACAAAATTAGGAGTATAAGTTCTGATGTATGAAATTGTTGAAGTTGTTTTCAATGCCTGATAACCTGTTGCTTGAGAAGAAGGTAAAATATCTGCACCAGGCAACAAAAATGAAAGAGCACTGCTCATAGTATCAATAGGAAGAAATCCTTGTAAGCTTGAAAGATCAAATTCATAATTTCCGCTTGAATTCTGAAACGTCATTGAAAATGCAATTTTCCCGCCTTGTCCCAGATATTTATTTGTAACAGCATTTAAGATATCTAGTCTTGGATTCGACACGGAATACCAGAAAGTGTATTTAAATAATTTCATCATTTCATAAATAGTAACACTCTCAAACGGCAATGGTTGATTTTCAAGATCAAACTCATCAAATTTATTTTGAAGTCCGATTGAATTGAACTCTGTCCTGTAAAATGTTTTTACCTGTTCTGACGAGCTACCTGAAAAATCATCAAAAATTAATAATTGTCCTACTGGTTTTTTAACGTACCAAACCGAACCGGTATCCGGTAATGAAATACGATTTGAAACTGCACCTGAAAGATCAATTGCCTGAACATAAAATTTATTTTCCGAATTAAACAACATACCAGGTAAAGTTTCAGGAAAAATATTCTGATCGGAACCATTAATCAGAATTTCCATTTCGGGAACTGAAGCATTTAAATCTTTAATTCTAAGTGTTACCAGTCTGACCGAACCATTAAGTGTAATAAAATTTGAAGTATCATTCAGTGAGATATTAATTGATTGAATTGATTCAACACCATCAAGATCATCAGCATCCCACTTGAATGTCATTACAGGAAAAGAAGTATCAGGAAGTATTGTCAATGCGTTCCATTGAAGCGTAGGAGCAGTATTTTTTATTGGAAAATTAAGCTCAGCTGGTGTCAGATCAAGTAATCCAATATCTGTAAATGTCTCTCCTTCATCATATTTTCCATTTCCATTTAAATCTGAAAAAGGTTCTGTACCTAAGGAAATGTTGTTTCTAATAATGGAATTGTCATAGATTCCATTGCCTCCATCATCGACTGCTGCAACCATAAATTTATATGTTGTATCAGAAGTACCAATTGGAAGTGAAAAAATACTGTCATTTGATTTTGTAAAACCCCAGACTGAATCTATCCCTTCCCATTTGATATAAAAACCCTGAACTACACCATCCGGATCATCACCCCACCAATGAACATGCAATCTGCTGGGTTGTTGATTAATTGTAGAATCCGGATACAAAAAAAGTCCGGTATCAGGAGATTGATTTCCTGCAGGATTACTAACCTGATCTTCTGAACAAGATAAAAGAAATAAAAGGATACATACAATAAAAAGAAGTTGTAAAAGTTTTTTCATTAGTAAATCTTATAGATATGCCAGATTTCAAAAATCCGGCATATCTTAATTTAAAATTACATTATTTAAGCAGCATCATCTTTTTTACCTGCACAAAATCACCAGCCTGCAAGCGATATAAATAAACTCCTGAAGGTAAACTGGAAGCATTGAAATCAATTGTAAACGTCCCTGCCGATTTTAATTCATTATTTACGAGAGTGCGAACTTCTTCACCGAGAACATTATAAATTTTTAGAACTACATTGCTTTCAAGAGGAAACGAATATTTTATTTTCGTTGAAGGGTTGAAAGGATTCGGATAATTTTGAGAAAGAGAAAAACTAACCGGTGATCCAGTTTCATTATTTACATCAGTTACCCATCCAACAAAATCATCATTCTTTCTTGGTATTAATTTATAATTACTAAAAGAATACCAAAGAATTCCGGTTATAGATTCAAAAGTATTACCTTGTTTGACATAATTTGGAATAGTGTCCATACCAGCAAACCAAAAATTATGATAATCATGTGTACCATCCTGCAGATCAACTCTTGTATCAGAATTACTTCCATCAGACACAAGTATATCTCCAAAATTTCTGTTTCCACCTGTACCTTCTTCAGGACCAGGATTACCGTCAGCATTTTCATCTGTAACAGTTACATTACTATAACGAATCAGAACGCCTTCCCACTGTTCTGCTTGAACTCCCCCATCGCCTATACCATCAATATCTGAGGTTGATAAATCTTCTGGTATTGGTAAAGGATTACCTGTTGAGTTAAGCACAACAGTTGCACCTGTATTATTATCACCTATCTGTGTTACTCCGAAGTTCTCGTAAACCGGACCTGTCACAGTTACATTATCACCACGAACCAGATCAGTAACTTCTGTTCCATAAATATGTATTCCACTCCAGGTACCTTGTCCATTTTGAATATATACTTGTGGATTTGACGCTGTCCCTGTTTCATTCCCTTCAATATCAGTAGTATCAGCAGTAACAACACCGGTGACAGTAACAGAATAACCATTATAACCACTGTATCCTCCTCCAAATGGACTATATTGTACATCCTGAATAGTTAAATCTGTATGGTCAGTAACTAAATAGAAATATCTGTTATGCGTTGTATCTGCAGGTTGAATAGTAATTAAAGAACTATCATCTTCAGCTTGAATAAAAAAGCTAATAACACACGAATCATTCTGAGCAGGAATATTTGCCGACCAAGTATTACTTCCAAGGTCAGACATTGTTAATTCTATATCAGATTCCATATTCTTTCTATAATATAATTTAGCTGAAGTTACCATACCATCAGCATCTACGATTTGAGCAGTAACAGTTACATTGTTTCCAAAACCAACTATAACAGGACTTCTTTGTATATTTGTAATATTTGGAGCAGGAACAACCTCAACATCACCGGGATAAGTAGGGTTGATAAGACTGGCAAAACCATTTGTTCCTGAAACATTGTCCCGGTTTTGAATATAACCAACCATACGTTTTACAAGAGAACCCGCGGTTGGAGGGTTTGCGTTTCGAAAATATGAAGATTGATTAGAAGTAAAAACATGAGTATGGTTGTTATCCTCAACTTCATAAGCCCCCGGTCCAATTCCTCCACCTAAAGCTGTTACTGTATCAACTTCAACAAAAACAGATTGCCATTTTATCGATGAAGGTTTACCATTTCTACTTCCAAATTCAGCTAATGAATCTAAAGTTATATGAACAGGTTGTGGTCTTTCCATTTGACCTAAAACATCTGAAGCTTCAAAACTTATCAGATCAAACTCTGTCGTTAAAAAATATTGAACCACAACACCTGTACATTTAATAACCATCCCTGTATCGAGAATACCAAAAGAATTGCCTGTGGGCATGCTTGGATATCTTACAAGTACTCCTCCCCAATCTGTTTCACTTGTATCTTGCAAGATAAGAGCTGGTTCACCAGCTATTAGAGTAGTTCCGCTATCGGGATTAGCACCTCTGTATGGAGCCACCATAACTACACCTTCTATAATCGTTAGCGTATCACCATAAGGAATTGGATTTCCACCCATGATATCCATAATCGTAACTTCCTGGTACTGAGCAAATACATTGATGCTCATAATCAATCCAAAAGCCAGAAGAAAAATCTGTTTCATTTCATTCCTCCATTTTTTTTATTTAATTACTAAAAACTTTCCTCTCTTAATTTCACCATTACGTTTGTTTTCAACAGTAAATAGATAAAGCCCTGTCGCAATTGCCTGGTCATTATCAGTTAACAGATCCCATGCATGTTCGCCGCCTGCAAGTTTTTGTTTATCATCTGACGCATAAGTTTCAAACCAGCGTATATCAGAACTGTTACTTTCCTTTGTATGATGAATTTGTTTTACTATATCTCCGGCAAGCGTAAAAATTGTAATATCACACTCTGCCGGTAAATTGAAAAAATAAATTTTTCTTAATCTTTCTGAGCTACCATCCCAGATTGCATTTCCGTAGTATGGATTCGGATAAACTCCGACTTCAACATCAGGATCTTCTTCTGCTGGAGTCCCGGGCAAAACTCTTTCAAAGTTGGCAAGCGGACTAGATTCCAAAATACCCAATCCATTTCCCGGATCGCCCTCATCGAATGCCGTTACAGCAAATAAATACTGCCAACCATTCAACAGATTATCAAGTTCGAATTTATAATAATATTTTGTTGTATCGTTTGGAAATGTAACCGGTTCGTTAAGTCGAACAAAATCAAAACCTGTATCAAATTCGATATTATTTCCGGCACTATCGAAAGAAGCAAGCACAATCATAGATTTTAAAATATCCTGGGTTTCAGATAGATCGAATCCTGCCTGTGTGCGGTACAATCTGTAACCTTCAAAATCTTTTTTACCTGAAATGGGATCAACCGAGGCTTCGGCTCTTTTATCCCAATAAATTGTTGCCTTTTGATTATCAGGAACAACCTTAACTTTTGGAACAGTTGGAGGAGAAGGTAAAATATATCTCGTTATTTTTCCATTTCCATCAAGATCCTCATTCGGATCGAGAATTCCATTACGGTTTCTGTCTTCTCCAAAATATGCTCTTAATGCCCAATCTGCATTCGAATATAAATTTGCTTTCTGTTCCTCAGTGTCTAAAGATGCCAGATCATTTCCATATTTTTTTGCACAAACAATTGCAAAGACCACATTGATAGAATCACCAGGAGCAATATGATTAAAGTAACCATTTGTGATCAACATTGATCGATTTGATGGAGATTTAATGGTGGCAGGATTAACGCCATCTTTCCAACGATTGTTACCTCCAAAAAATCCCTGCATTTTTTTATAGCGTTGTATATCATCTATAGGTGCAAAGAAATTTGGATCGGAAGTGTTTTTATACTGCCAACTTACAAAATTTGAAGTGGGTAAAGTATCAGTACCTTGGTATAGATATTTATCCGGAAGCTTTGGATCAGAACCGAGGTACAAAATTCCAACATAGCTGTCAGTAAAACCAATATCGCCTGCGGAATCAAATTCATAAGCTATCTTTATGGAATCGTTATAACCATTTCCGCCCTTATTAAAAAATGCACTCCCAGAAGGTTGACCTGTAATAAGTGTATTGCGAACTACAGTATCTGTCCACAACCCAACAAATACACTATCAATATATTTATCTGAAACATTCTTAATCCAGAAATTTAAGATCACAAAGAAATTTGCGAAAGGATAATTCCAGGCATAAGTTTCCTGGTGAACTGAAATACCAAGTGGATCGTGATCAATAATTGGTTCGTGATTGAGATATTCTGTGCTTGTATCCGCATAATCCATTACAAAATCTTGATGAGAAATTGCGAACGGACTAAAAACACCAGAATCAAAAAGTGAAGATCTTTCTTTGACAAAGTTCCCTTGTATATTTGTAAATTCAAACCCGCCACCTCTTGATGCAACTGAGGAAGCATCAACTGCACCGGTTGTTACAAATGGTCCAACTTTACCACTTCCAAGAGAATCACTTGCAATAAATCCGCCAACCCATAGACCACCATCAAAAATATGTTCGATGCCGCTGCCCAAAGGATATTCACAACTCGGTTGATCAGGCCACAGAACAAAACCATGTCCATATGTTCCAAAGTTCGTAACAGTCAAACCAATATTACCTATGTTAGTATACTTGGAATTATCATCATCTAAAATTTTTGGGAGTTTTACATCAGTATTAACCTGGCTGTATGCATTCCCCCAAAATAAAAAGAAGAGCAGAGAATAGTGTAGAAGTTTTGTCATTCGTAAAAAAATTAATTAACACACAATGTTGGATCCGCCCAAAATGGGGAGAAAATTACCGACAAAATTACGAATAATTTTTGATGATATAAATAACCGGAATGTTAAGAAATATTAAGTAGTTTATTTAACTCTATTTGATACTAAATAAACAAATAAGTATTAAAAAATTGCTCTTGCATGTTCATCCGCATGATAGGAGCTTCTTACAAGTGGTGAAGATTCCACAATTTTGAATCCCATCCTTAATCCTTCTTCTTTGTAGAAAGAAAATTCATCAGGAGTTACAAAACGATCAACAGGTAAATGATTTTTTGTTGGCTGAAGATATTGTCCGATTGTTAAAATATCACATCCGTGTTCAAGCAGATCATTCATCAAAGAAATGACTTCTTCTTTTTCTTCTCCGATTCCAACCATAATTCCACTTTTGGTTTTTAGTCCTTTCGACTTAAACCAATGAATAAGTTTCAAACTTCTTTCATATTTTGCCTGTGGACGAACAGCATGATAAAGTCTTGGAATTGTTTCAAGATTATGATTTAAAATATCAGGTGGATATTTCATAATAATATTGAAGGCGAACTCATCGCCCTTGAAATCAGGTATAAGAATTTCAACGGTACATTCAGGAACTTCATCTCTGAGTAACCTTACACATTCTTTAAATATTGCTGCACCGCCATCTTTTAATTCATCACGATTTACGGAAGTAATTACTGTATGTTTCAGATCAAGCTCTTTAATAGAATCAACAACTCTTCGTGGTTCGTCAAGATCAAGTTCCGTAGGAAGACCAAGTTTAACATTACAAAACCCGCAGCTACGGGTACATGTATCACCAAGAATCATAAAAGTAGCTGTACGATGTCCCCAGCATTCAGCCATATTCGGGCATCGTGCTTCTTCGCAAACTGTATTGAGGTGTTTTCTCCTCATCAGGTTTAAAACCTCAGTATAGTTTTCACCAGATGGTAATTTAATTTTAAGCCAATCCGGTCTTTTACCTAAATTGGTTTGAATCTTTTCAGATTCTTCTTTAAATGCTTTTTGGTGCTGATTTATTTTTGTTGATCTCATAAGAATAAAATTTATATTGATTTAAAATCAAACTGCTCCAGTGAATCTTTCAAAGCTTTTAAAAATAACCCACCAAGCATTCCATCAATCAACCGATGATCGTGCGCAAGGGTTAAAGCCATAACTGGCTTAATTGCAATTGAATCCATTCCTTCAACCTGAACCACAACGGGTCGCTTAATCACTGCGCCAACTCCAAGAATAGCAACTTCCGGCTGGTTAATAATTGGTGTTCCGAAAACTGTTCCGAATACTCCATAATTTGTAACGGTAAATGTTCCACCGGAAATATCGTCAGGTGTGAGTTTTCTGTTTCGCGATCTCATGGCAACATCATTAACGGCTTTTGCTAATCCAACCAGGTTCAACTGATCAGCATTTTTTATATTTGGGACTATTAACCCTGTTGGATCTATTGCTACAGCTATTCCAAGATTCACAAAATTTTTCTGCAGGATTGTATTTCCGTCAAGTGTTGAATTTACAAGCGGATATACTTTTAAAGCTTTTACACAAGCCTGTGCAATGAATGCCATGTAGGTAAGTTTAACACCTACTTTCTGTTTGTATTCATCTTTATTTTCATTTATAAAATTATGGATGCGTGACATATCAACTTCGATCATTGAAGTAACATGAACAGATGTATCACGACTGTTAACCATATGTTCCATTATTTTCATACGAATGTTGTCCATAGGAATTTTTTCAATTCCCTCACCCGTTTGAATAGTTTTGGGTAATGATGGAACGAAGGACGGAGCAGGAATTCCAGAAGTCGTTGTTTCTTTTTTTCCGATTTGTTCTTTCGATTTACCAACTTTTCCTGAATTACGATTTTCTATGTAAGCGAGAATATCCCTCTTAGTAACTCTATTCTGTAATCCGGTTCCATTTATTTTTCTTAATTCATCAAAACTAATATTTTCTTTTTGTGCTATACTTAAAACAAGCGGTGAATAAAATTCTGAGCTTGTTCCCTGATTTTTTTCAGAGCCTACCTCAACGGATTGTGAAAAATTAGCATGCATCGATTCAGGTTGCTTCTTTTCTTCAACTTTTTCTTCATAATCAGACTTTTTATTTTTTGTAGTAACTTTTCCGGAAGAAGAGACTTTGGCAACGATTGTTCCTACTTCAACAGTTTCCTGTTCACCTATCAGAATTTCAGCAAGAGTTCCGGCAATTGGAGAAGGAACTTCTGTATCAACTTTATCTGTACTGATTTCAAAAAGTGTTTCATCTTTTGAGATTTTGTCCCCGACTTTTTTGTGCCATTTGATTATAGTTCCCTCCATCACAGATTCACCCATTTTAGGCATCGGAATTTCAGTCAAGTCTCCTACGGAAGAAACTGATTCTGTTTCCTCAACAGTTTTTAATTCTGGTTCTTCAACTTCTTTCACTTTTGACATCTCAGTTTTCATTGTTTCTTTTTCAGCAGCAGCTTCACCATTTGAATCAATAATTGCTACAACAGATCCGACCTCAACTGTGTGGCCTTCATTTACTTTAATTTCCTTTAATGTACCTTCAACCGAAGATGGAATTTCTGTATCGACTTTATCAGTACTAATTTCAAATATTATTTCATCTTTTTTTACTTTGTCACCAATCTTTTTATGCCATTTAATTATGGTACCTTCATTTATACTCTCACCCATTTTGGGCATTACTATGTCCATTAAATAAACTCCTGCTAACTAATTAATATTTGAGTAGCTCTTTTATTCCATTGTAAATTTTTTGTTTATTAGGAAGCACTGCATCTTCAAGAATTGGAGAATAAGGTATGTGTGTATCTTTTGCAGCAATCCTTTTTACCGGTCCATCAAGATATTGAAAACAGTTATCTGCAATTCTTGAAGCTATCTCTGCTCCGAACCCGCCAGTCAATGTATCTTCATGAATTACGATAGCTTTATTTGTCTTTTTAACAGAATTAAAAATTGTTTCTTCATCAAGCGGTACGATTGTCCGGATATCAACAACTTCTATCGAGCAGCCCTCTTCTTCTTCAAGTTTTTTAGCTGCATTAACAGAATCCCAGAGTGAAAGTCCATAAGAAACAACCGTAAGATCATCCCCTTCTTTTACAACTTTCGCTTTTCCAAAAGGAATTAAATAATTTTCATCAGGCTCTGGTGATATGGAATAACTTTGTCTGTATAATCCTTTGTGTTCACAAAAAAGAACGGGGTCATTAATCCGGCAAGCGGTTTTTAATAATCCTTTTGCATCTGCCGCGTTACTTGGAAATGCAATAAACATTCCGGGTACGTGTGCATAAATTGATTCGATATTTTGACTGTGACATAACCCACCATGAATGTATCCGCCAACAGCAACACGAACAACAACAGGAGAACTCCATGCATTGTTCGATCTGTATCTCATTGTGGATGTTTCATTCTTCATTTGCATAAATGCGGGCCAGATATAATCGCCAAACTGAACTTCAACCACCGGCTTTAAACCTGTTAATGACATCCCGGTGGCCACGCCCAGTATACTTGCCTCTGCAAGCGGCGAATTGAATACTCTTTCATCACCGAATTTTGTGGATAGTCCTTTTGTCGCCGTAAACACTCCACCTTTTTTATCAGCAATATCTTCACCGAAAATGTACATTGCTTTATTCCGATCCATCTCTTCGTGCAATGCGTGGTTTATTGCATCAACCATAACAATTTTGTTTCCAGCTGGTTCATTTGTTTCATATTCAAGTGATTCTCTTAATCCACTTTCATCAAACAAATACTTCACTACATCTTCAGGTTTTGGATTTGGTTCATCGAAAGCTTTATCAGATGCTTCATCGACTTCAATTTTAACTTCTTCTTTTAGTTTTTGATAATCTGAATCATTTATCATTTCTTCAGATTTCAATACCTGGAATAATTTATCGATTGGACAATTTTTTAATTCTTCAGCTAATTCAGCTGAATCACGATATTTTTTCTGATCATCTGATGATGAATGCGACTGAAGTCTTACAACATTTGCTTCAATTAGAACAGGTCCCTTTCCACTTTTAATATAAGCTATTGCTTCCTGAACTTTTTTATACGATTCTAAAAAATCAGTTCCATCGATACTCATTCTTAAAAGAGATTCATATCCTGCCATCATTTCAGCAATAGAATTACCTTTCCCTCCCGACTGATTTGTAACAGGAACTGAAATTGCATATTTATTATTCTGAATACAGAATAACACAGGGAGCTTTTCACGACTTGCCCAATTTACTGCCTCATGAAACTCGCCCTGACTTGTTGTGCCTTCACCACTACTTACATAAGAAATATTCCTTTCACCACTTTTAACTGACGCAAGCGCAGCACCAACAGCTTGTAAAAATTGTGTTCCCGTTGGACTTGACTGCGAAGGTAAATTTGCTCGTGTCATACCCCAATGTGTTGGTAGTTGTCTGCCACCGCTTGCAGGATCATTCGCTTTCGCATAACAACCAAGAAAAAATTCTTCAGTTGTCATTCCTGCGTTCAGTACTGTACCTAAGTCTCTGTAATATGGAAATAGCCAATCTTTTTTAGGATCAAGAGAAAGACCAACAGCAAATTGAATTGCTTCATGACCAGAAGCAGCTATGTGAAAAAAGGTTTTTCCTTGTTTTAACAACTTTAAAGCTTTATCATCAATCTCACGAGCAAGTAACATGTTCTTTAAAATTGAAATCAGTTCTTCTTTACTAAATCCCATCAAATTGGCACTATGTTTTTTAATGCCTCTTCCATTTGTTGGTTTAACTTTTGATTTGGTTTCTCTTTCTTTTGAAACCTTCGTGTTAATATTCTTCTTAGCCATAAAATTCCATTTATATTTATACTACTAATAATTTTGATGTTAAATATTCAGGATTCACTTTTTCATAATTTGAATATTCAAATACATCCTTAAAATTTTTTGAGATTAGAGAATTAACTTTCTCTATCTCTATTTTATTTCCAAGCTCTTTTTCTAATGAAGTGACTTCTTTATTTTTGTCCGTGATTCCACATGGTATAATTCCATTAAAATATTTTAAATCCGTATTCACATTAAATGCAAACCCATGCATTGTAATCCATCTACTAACTTTAATCCCTATGGCAGCAATTTTTCGATTTTCAACCCAAACACCCGTGTATTTTTCGTCACGTACTGCACAGATTCCAAATTCAGCGCATGTCCTTTTAATCACTTCTTCGATTGATCGTAAATATTTGTGAGTATCTTTTTTCCAATCCTCAAGACTGATGATTGGGTACCCAACTATTTGTCCGGGACCGTGATATGTTATGTCTCCACCTCTGTCGATATCATAAACCGAGATAGTATTTTCTTCAAGAAACTCTTTTGAACCAATGAGATTACTTTTATCCGCTGTTTTCCCAAGTGTGTAAGTATGATTGTGTTCAAGTAAAAGTAAAATATCCGGCAGTTCATTTTTATATCTTTTGTCGAATAATTCTCTTTGTAAATCCCAGGCTTCCTGGTAATCAATTTTTCCTAAATCTGTATAAATGAATTTTCTTTCAGACATAATTCTTATCTAAATATGAATTGCTTCACCATATGCGTTTGCCGCAGCCTCCATTATCGATTCAGATAAAGTTGGATGTGCATGAACTGTTTTTATTATTGATTCGCCTGTTGCTTCGAGTGCCCGAGCAAGTGCAACTTCGGCAATTAATTCCGTAGCTTCAGATCCGATAATGTGTCCGCCAAGCAATTCGCCATATTTTGCATCAAAAATAAGTTTTACAAAACCTTCCCTTTCACCGACAGCAAACGCTTTTCCACTTGCCATAAATGGAAATTTCCCGATCTTCAAATCATAACCAAGTTCTTTAGCTTTTTGTTCTGTGAGACCAACACTTGCAACCTGGGGCTGGCAGTATGTACACCCGGGAATATTACCATAATCAACAGGCGGAGTATGAATTCCTTTTAAATTTTCTACACAATGAATTCCTTCAGCAGATGCTACGTGGGCCAGCCAGGGAGGACCAATCACATCACCAATTGCAAAAACACCTTTTACATTTGTTTCATAAGTTGACTTATTAACTTTTATGTGACCTCTTTCAATTTCAACTCCAAGATTTTCCAATCCAAACCCTTCAACATTTCCGTTAACACCAATGGCATTTAATACAATGTCTGCAGTTAATTCTTTTGTTTCATTCTGCTGCTTAACAATTACTTTAACCTTTTTACCTTTTACTTCAGCTTTTTCAACTGATGCTTTTGTCAGAATTTCAATCCCACGCTTTTTAAAGTTTTTTTCTAACGCGATTGAAACTTCTTTATCTTCAATCGGAAGAATATTGTCCATCATCTCTACAACTGTAACTTTTGTTCCAAGTACAGAATAAAAATATGCAAACTCAATTCCAATTGCACCGGCACCAATCACAACCAGTTCTTTTGGTAGTTCATCAAGTATCATAGCTTCAGTACTAGTTATAATTTTTTTTCCATCAACCGGAATTGATTTAATAGTTTTAGGTTTTGCGCCTGTTGCGATAATTATATTATCTGCAGTAATCGATTCAACTAGTTTATCTTTATCATAAATATCTATTTGATTTTTAGAACTAATTTTTCCAAATCCTCTGATTCTCTCCACTTTGTTTTTCTTGATCAACATTTCAACATTTTTTGAAATTCGGTTGGCTATATCCCGGCTTCGATTAATTATTTTATTAAAATTGAAATCAAGCTCTTTTGCTGAAATACCAAATTCATCTCCATGATTTTTAATTGCATCGTATAGTTCAGCATTTTTTAGAAGTGATTTTGTAGGTATACAGCCCCAATTCAGACAGATTCCACCGAGGTTATCTTTATCAATAACTACAGTTTTCAGTCCTAATTGGCTTGCTCTGATTGCGGCAACATAACCACCGGGACCACCGCCTAAAACAGCGATATTGAAATGTTTTGGCATATTTTGTTGGATTTTTAAAGTCGAATGATAGTCAAATATACCTATCAGTAAAGTAAAATAAAAACAGAGGAACAAGAAATATGACCGATAAGTCAATTATTTTAAGAAGTGAGTTAGAATTAAAAAAAGAGCCTCTATATGGAGGCTCTTAAAAAGATAATTTTCCTAAAAAGCGTAATTTAAACCCAGCATAAATCTTCCAACAATCTTTGGTTGATTTATTGCATTATCCGCATCGTCATAGGTAAATCCTTGTCTGGGATTTATATTCAGTCCATCGGGACTGTAAGCTGTATCGTGACCTTCAATAGTATTGGAAAAATAATATTCAGCACCACCTGAAAATATGAGAGCTAGTCGATAACCCAAACCGAAATGAGTTTCAACTCCTCCTCCCAAACCCCACTGATTGCTCCAGATATTAAAGAATTCATTACCATCAACGAAATTAAAATCAGCGGTAAATTCCGAATAACGCACTCCTGCGTATATGAATGATTTTGGTAATGAAAATAATTGAACAGGAACAAGAAAATCCAACCTGAAATCCCATACCTTTCCGCTTTTTTCAGGGACTCCGTTTGTGGCGTCATTTATGAATATTTTCCTTGCTGCGTCAGGGTCACCTGGATTAGTCGAAGTATAACCAAGTCCGAAGCGAGCCGATAAAGGAAAATCATTAACAAAGTTTGAAATTGTTCCGCTTAGTTGTCCGCCAATTCCACCATTATAACCGAGAGACACTCCTCCAGAAAATGAAGGATTAAAGTTTTTATTAGGTGGTGGGTTTTGTCCAAATAAAAATGCGGAAACCAGCAAGTATATAATTATTGTTAACCTTGTGCTCATACGATCTACCTCCTCTATTGTTTTTACAATTTATTAGACTCGACTGTAAAGCACCCACTCCACTACAAATGACAGAGTAATTATATGAAAATAGAATATCTAATTAAACAGGAAAATGAGTACAAAAAAAATATTGATTGATTAACCTCGATAATTTACAATAGCAATAAAAACCAAGAACGTGATCAATTCTGCTTTCAATAATTATAAATCGCTGAATTTGTAAAATTCTTCAAGGGCTTTTGGATTCGCAAGTGCATCTTTATTATCAATTTGTTCTCCGTTTAAAATCCTTGTTACCGCAAGTTCTACTTTTTTTCCACTTAAAGTAACTGGAATCTCCTTAATTTCATATACAGCAGAGGGAATGTGGCGCGGTGTTGCATCAAGCCGGATTTTCTTTTTTATCTTATCAACCAATTCTATACCAAATTTTATATTAGATTTTACCACGACAAATAATATTATTTTGACATCTCCATTTACATTTTTTCCGATTACCAGACTATCTGATATTTCTTCAATAGAATCTACAATTCGATATATCTCTGCAGTCCCAATTCTGACACCGCCGGGATTAAGTGTAGCATCTGAACGACCGTACATAATGACACCACCGTTATCAGTAATTTTAATAAAATCACCGTGAGTCCAAACATTTTCAAATCGATTAAAATAAGCGGAACGATATTTCGTTCCATCGCTATCATTCCAGAAAAATACAGGCATTGATGGTGCCGGCTCCGTACAAACTAATTCACCCTTTATGTTAATAACAGGTTCACCATTTTCATTGTATGCTTTAACAATCATTCCCAAACCTCTGCACTGAATTTCTTCAGGATAAACAGGCAAAATAGGATTACCTAGCATAAAGCATGAAATTATATCAGTTCCACCGGAAATAGACGATAATTGAATATCTTTTTTTACATTAGAGTAAACCCATTCAAAATTATCCTTTGATAGAGGAGAACCAGTAGACAGGATAGTTTTTAATCTACTAAGATCAAATTTTTTTGAAGGATTCAAATCTGTTTTTTGGCAAAGACTTAAAAATTTTGGACTGGTTCCAAATACTGTTATTCCGTGAGTTTCAATTTTTTCCCATAAAACTTCTTCATCAGGATAAACAGGACTCCCATCGTATAAAAAAATTGTTGCTCCCACTTGTAAACTGCTAACTAACCAATTCCACATCATCCAACCACAAGTTGTAAAGTATGTGATGATGTCTTCCCTTTTTAAGTCTGTGTGAAGAGAATGCTCCTTAAAATGCTGCAAAAGAACTCCACCAGCTCCATGAACCATACACTTTGGTAATCCGGTTGTTCCTGAAGAATACATGATGTAAACAGGATGATCAAAAGAACTTTGAACAAATTCTATTTCATTTGAATCGTTTTGGCATAAATCGTTGAAATTAATAAACTTATCATTTTTTATTTCATTTACAGAATTGCTCTTTGCATTACTAAGATCAGAATATTCATCTATTAAAATAACTTTTTCAATAGAAGAGATTTTTGAGATTATTCCCTCAATCTTTTCAGAACAATCAATTTTTTTATTGTTATAAGAATATCTTGAAATTGCGAATAGAACTTTAGGTTTAATTTGATTGAATCTGTCAAATACACCTTGAATTCCAAAATCCGGGGAGCACGATGACCAAATTGCACCAAGACTTGTAGCTGCTAACATTCCTATTATAGCTTCTGGAATGTTTGTTACAAAACCCGCAATTCTATCTCCCTTTTTTACGCCAAGTAATTTTAAATTCAATACAACGGAAGCAACAAGAGAATATAATTGGGAGTAAGAAATAGTGAAATCAGGATAGTTTTCTCTGCAACTGATTAGAGCGGGGTGATGATCTCTGAAACGTAACAAGTTTTCAGCAAAATTTAATTCACTTCCGGTGAACCATTTTGCACCCGGCATTTTACGTTCAACAAGTACATTATCAAAAGTTTTTGAATGAACAATATTGGAAAAAATCCAGATTGATTCCCAAAACAGATCTATTTCAGCAATTGACCAGTCATACAGTTCATCATAATTATTAAAGTCCAGAGAATAATTTTTTTTAAGAAATTTTAGGTAGGTAGTTAGATTAGAATTACTAATTCTTGATTTGCCCGGTTTCCATAATGGTTTTTTCTTTTCCACTTTCAATCGTTAATCATTACTAAGATTACATGCAAACATTGCGGTCTTCCAGGCGAAATCAACATCATTTTTTTCCAGCGCGGTTTTTGCAGTCAATTCAAATAAATCCATCGCTCTTAATTTTTTTCTTTTATGAATTGAGAAGGCAACTGTGATCATCTTTTTATATTCACCTGCAGCTTGATACCGATAAAAAGCTTCTTCCGATAATTCAATTCCAGCAATATTTTTTAATTCTACTTCATTAATAAATTCATTTACTTCTTTTTTTGTTGGAATCCGTTCTACGTTTCCAAACTTTCCAAGATTGTTTGCTGAATAAGTGTGTGATCTTTTCATTTGTTCCGGCAGTTGATCGTAACCAATTCCTTTCCTCGTAGGTTTTGCAATTTCGAAAACACCGTTTTTTGCCCTACTGTAAAAATTAGCTGACATCCTGCTTACCAGATCAATTCTCTCCGGATGAATTATTCCATTAACAAAAAGATCTTCTGCAACATGGAACTTTAGTACTTCACAAATTGCAATATTTGCTGAAGCTCCCTTACTACCAAAGCTTCTCATTTCAAGTAACTTACATTCCATTTGAAAAGGCGATTCTTTAACCCGTTTAGGCTTCACAATATCAGAATCGATTGGAGTCAATCCGCATTTCAAAAATTCATCTATATCACTTTCATATTCGGTAGAAGCAAGACTTATTTGTTCTGCCATATTAAATGTTACTACCTGGATGACGCATTCTTTTGTTTCTTGCAGGTTGCTGTATGTATCTTTAAGTGAGCCATCTCTACCCCTTCGTGATGGTGAGAAAGCAACAACCGGCGGATTAGCACCAAATGCATTAAAAAAAGAAAATGGTGAAAGATTATTTATTCCATCTTTGGAAATAGTTGAAACTAGAGCAATTGGTCGAGGTGCGACACCACCAAGTAAAAGTTTATGAGTTTCTGGTATACCTATTTCTTTTGGATCATAGGATTTCATCAGGTAGTTTTTTTCTTTTTAGTAAGAATTGATCGGCTCTTTTTAGATTTGACAATTGTATTTTTCAAAACACCAAGACCGTCTATTTCAAGTTCAATTTCATCACCATCCTGTAACCAGATTTGAGTGAATGATTCACCTTTTTCTTTTGCTTCCAAAGCCCAGGTACCATTCAATTCTAGATAACAACCAGTACCAACAGTGCCTGATCCAATAATATCTCCAGGGAATATTCTGGCTCCGTATGATGCTCTTTCAATTAATTCTGCAAAAGTCCAGTTCATATCTTTCATATTTCCATCTGAAATTAATTTGCCATTATGTTTTGCAGTCATTCTCAGGTTATATTTATTTCCATTCGGTGATTCTACTTTAAATTCTTCCAGTTCATCAGGAGTAACCATCCAGGGACCAAATGAAGTTGCAAAATCTTTTCCTTTTGCAGGACCAAGATTTAATTTCATTTCTTCCATTTGAAGCACACGTGCAGAAAGATCATTCATAACCATATATCCTGCGATGTAAGAATCAGCTTCCTCAACAGATATATTTTTCCCTTTTTTGCCAATAACAGCGGCAACTTCAAGTTCGAAATCAAGTTTCTGCAAATGATCATCTTCAACTTTTATTTCACCTTCCCCAAAAACAGCATTATGATTTGTGAAATAAAAAACAGGAAACTGGTCGAATTCAGGTATCATTTCAACACCCCGGTTACGTCTTGCGGTTGCAACGTGCTGCCTGAATGCATATCCATCTCTTGTTGAAGTTGGTTTTGGTACAGGTGAAAGTAATTTTAAATCAGGGCTTTCAACATTCGATGTTATTCTGCCGGTAAGAATTGCTTCTTCAACCTGCTTAGCATTATTCATCATTTCTTCACCTCCCTGAAGAAATTTATTCATCCGGGAAGGGATTTCCGTTCCTAACCCAACACTGCATTCACCTAGATCGAAAATTTTTTGGTTAACAAAAATTCCAAGTCTATCTTTTTTCTTTGTTGTATATGAAACGAGCTTCATTACTTTCTCCGTAATAAGAGTTTTATTTCAAATAAATTCTAATCCTCTAACCAGGATTGGGAATATTTTTCTGCCATGGTTTCCTGAACATTTTTTGTAACCTGTAAAGGTTGAAACGTATCAATCATTACAGCATATTCATCGGCTTCTTTTTTACCAATAGATGCTTCAGTTTTTCCCGGCTGAGGTCCGTGAGGAATTCCCATCGGGTGAAGTGTAATTGATCCTTGCTGAACTCCTTTTCTCGACATAAAATCACCAAAGACATAATATAACACTTCATCACTATCTACATTTGAATGATAATAAGGAGCCGGAATTGATTGCGGATGAAAATCATAAAGTCTCGGAACGAAATTACAAACAACAAAGTGTTCAGTTGTAAAAACAAGATGAACAGGAGGTGGCAAATGAATTTTGCCAACCTTTGGCGCATACTCTTTAATATTGAAAGTATAAGGATATAAAAATCCATCCCAGCCAACGACATCAAATGGATGATGAGTAAGTGTATAATTAAAAAATCTATTACGCACTTTTAAAATTAATTTGAACTCGCCTTGTTTGTCTGTTGGGTCCATTAATTCAGGAACTCCAAAATCTCTTTCATAATAAGGTGCATCTTCAGTTAACTGTCCGTATTCATTTCTAAAATGTTTTGGAATATCAAAAGGAGTTGAAGATTCAACAATGAACAATTTTGCATTTTTGTAATCGTGAAATTTTATCTGGTATGTGGTACCCTTTGGAACAATGATGTAATCCCATCCTTTAAATGGAAGCCTTCCATACTCAGATAGAAAATCTCCGGTTCCATGATGAACAAAAATCATTTCGTGCCTGTAACTATTTCTGAAAAATGCATCAGTATCTTCACCTGGATGTGCCGTGGAAATAACACAATTGTCATTTTTCAAAAATTCATTTCTGGATGAAATAAAATCACCTTTACTCTGTTTTTTGTCGGTGAAGAAATGATAATACTGTAAGGGTGCATCCGGCCAATCAGTTTTGTGATCTTCAGAAATTTCAAATATGGTTTTTACCTGGGTTGGCATGTATAAATGATATTTATTTGAGTAAATACCTGAAAATCCTTTGGTACTAAATAATTCTTCCCTGTAAAGTGACTTACCATCTTCTTTATAAAAAGTGATATGTCTTTTTGGTGGAACTTTTCCGACTTTAACATAAAATGGCACGATTGTCCTCCTTGAATATTTTATTGAAGGAATTTTTCCTAATCATATTTATCTTAATCATCTATCTATCAAGACTTCCGCGTAATTCCTGATCTCTTTCTATTGATTCGAACAATGACTGGAAATTACCTTGTCCAAATCCTTGTGCACCTTTTCTTCTTTGAATAATTTCATAAAAGAATGTTGGTCTGTCGCCTATCGGTTTAGTAAAAAGCTGAAGTAAGTAACCGGTTCCTTCGTTGTCACAAAGTATACCGTACTTTTTTAAAACCTCAACATCTTCAGAAATATCTTTTTGTCTTCCTTTTAGCATTTCATAATAAGTATCCGGCAAGGATAAAAATTCAACACCGTTATTCCTCAAAGCCGAAATTGTTTTAATAATATCATTTGTTGCAAGAGCAATATGCTGAATTCCCGATCCCCTGTACTCATTAATGTATTCTTCGATCTGTGATTTTTTTATTCCTTCAAATGGTTCGTTGATTGGGTTTTTAACAGAAGCACCTTCTTTCGATCTTACAACCTTAGAAAGTAATGCAGAATATTTCGTGGAAATATCTCCCGGACCAAATTCAATGAAGGTTTCAAAGTTTAAACTTTTATTCAGGTAGTTTGCCCACAAATCCATTTCATTTGTTCTCACATTACCAACTATGTGATCTATAGCCTGTAAACCACTATCTTCTGAAGTTATATTTATTTTTTGAATTGGTTTGCCAAAACCTGGTTTGAAAATACTTTTATAATTATCTCTATTCGAAAAAACTATTTCCGCATCATCATATAATTTAATTGCGGCTTCTTCTACAAATCCATTTTCATCTTCAAATTTTTTAGGATTTCGTTCAGGGATTGCACCATTTTTTAATGCTGTCTCATATGCATTCTTGACATCTCTTACTTTTAAAACCCAACGTTTTACTCCATCACCGTGATGTGTTACAAAATGTGAAATGTCATATTGCGAAGGATCAATCATCGATGTGAGTACAAGTCTGAAATGATTTTTTTCAAGATAGTAAGAGACTCTTCCTTTTACTCCGGTTTCAGGACCAGAGTAACCAATCATATCCATCGAGAAAGCTTTAGCATGCCAGTATGCCCACATTTTTGCGGAGCCAACATAAAACTCAACATAATCATATCCCAGAATGCCTAATTTATTATCATCCATTAAAATTCTCCTGATTTTATTTTTGTAGCGGTTTTATTTCAACCATTATAATTATCAGAATTGAAAGTAATATAGAAAGAAAGTGCCTAATAAGATAAAGACTAATCTATAACATTTATTGAAAAAATTAAAGTAAAAGAATAATCAATTTTAAATTGAGTGACTAATCAAACGTTATCAAGAAGCATAAAATCTTTAGAAGAGTTTTTACTTTCTACAGGCATTAAATTCTTTTCAGGATATTTACAAATCTCTTTCAATAGACAAACATAACAAGTTGGAATTTGCGATTTACAGATTTCTCTGCCTAACCTGATCAAATTAGTATGTAAACTGTGGGCTTCATTGTCTGGAATATAATCGTTAATCTCGAGAAATGTTTTATCAGGTGTATTCGTTTTCACAATCCCGATTCTGTTGAGAGTTCTGTGAACATGCGTATCAACAGGACAGACATTTCTGTCCAGAGCAAATAAAAGAACACAAGCTGAAGTCTTTAATCCAATTCCCTTAAATGATGTCAACTCTGCAATTATATCTTTATCAGATTGTTTTTTAAGATAGTTTAGATTTATTTTTCCATTTTTTGAAATCTGCTCATTTAAAAACCCTTTTATGGCTGAACATTTCTGTTGTCCTAATCCTGCAACTTTAATTAATTTCAATAACTTATTCTTTGGTAACCGTACGACTTCTTCCCAGGATTTATGATTTTCTTTTAAATTCCTAAACGCCTTATAGGAGTTTTGATCATTTGTATTTTGTGAAAGGATAGTCGCAATTAGCAGATCAACAGGGTTGGGTAATCTTTTAGCTCTATTGGGAACCCCAAATTGTTTTATCAAAAGCGAATTGATCTTTTTAAGTTTATTTTTTTTAATCATTCTCTATTTATGAGCTGAAATACTTTATCCAAAAATCTAAAACTTTAATTCATTATTTTAACTAATTAAAAATAATATTACCAAACAGAACAGGAAAATAGATGTCCACTTTAATGATAAGCATTTCAGGAATTAGAGGAATTGTTGGTGATGGGCTCGATCCTGAAACGATTATTAAATATACAAAAGCTTATGCAGATTTTGTTGGGAAAGGAAAAATAGTTGTTGGGCGTGATGCCAGGATTACTGGAGAAATGGTTCTCAATATTGTTACTGGGACCCTGCTGGCCAAAGGATTTGATGTTATTGAATTAGGCATTTGTCCTACTCCGACTGTTCAATTTAATGTAGCAAAACTAAACGCTGATGGAGGGATTGTAATCACAGCAAGTCATAATCCAAATGAATGGAATGCATTGAAATTGTTGAATAGGACCGGACAGTTTATGAGTCCGGAAGAACACAAAAAAATGGTTTCAAAGATATCAGGCAACAAAAATGATTATGTCATCTGGGATAAAATCGGGAAAAGAACTTTTTATGATGAAGGCATTAGAAATCATTTGGAATCAATTCTCAAATTAAAATATATTGACATCAATCGAATAAAATCTAAGAAATTCAAAGTAGTTTTAGATTGTGTTAACGGAGCCGGAAGTTTCCTTTTACCGGATTTTCTTCGTGAACTTGGGTGTGAGGTGGTTGAAATAAATTGTGAAAAAACAGGAATATTTCCAAGGTTGCCCGAACCGATTCCAGAAAACTTAAATGATACGATGAAAAAAGTTAAAGAAGAAAAAGCTGACCTGGGAATTGTAGTAGACCCGGATGTGGATAGGCTGGTTTTAATCACAGATAAAGGCGAACCGTTTATTGAAGAAAATACTATAACCCAAATTGTTAAATTTATTTTGAGTAAAGAAAAAGGGAATGTTGTTGTAAATCTTTCAACAACAAGAGCGGTTGAAGATGTTGCTTCAGAATTTGGTTGCAAGGTTTTCAGATCGCCGGTTGGAGAGGCAAATGTCGTTGAAAAAATGAAAGAAGTTAATGCGATCATTGGTGGTGAAGGCAGTGGCGGAGTTATTTATCCAGCTATTCATTATGGAAGAGACGCGCTTGTTGGTATAGTTTTAACACTTCAGCATTTATTCGAATTTGAGAAAAGCTTATCTAATTTGAAGGATGAACTTCCACAATACTTTATCACAAAAAAGAAGATAAAAATTGGAAATAACAAACCTGACGATGTAATTTCAAAGTTAACAGACAAATTCAAATCTGAAAAATCGGATATTAGAGATGGGTTAAGAATTGATTTTGAAGATCATTGGGTGCATTTCAGAAAATCAAATACAGAACCGATAATCAGGATAATAACTGAAGCAGAATCGGAAGAAATCTCTAAAAAATTAGCTGAGGATTATTTTAAAATTGTTAGGAACTTGTTAGCTTAAACTAACTTTGATCTTTTCTGAAGATAGGTAAAAAGTGCTTTATCAAATGGCTCTGATGTTTCAATAAGATTGTAATCTATATTTGAATTCAGACATTCCGATTTAATTTTTGACAGATAACTTTCCATAGCATCACGGTATGCCTTCTGAATCTGGTATGGTTGTGTTGTCATCTCGTCAAGGTTTTCAAGATCCCTGAATATCGCATCTTTTCCAAAAGCAAAATTTCTTTCGAGTGGATCCAGGATCTGGAAAACTATGACTTCATTTTTTTTATAACGGAAATGTTTTAAGGATTTTAGTACAGTTTCAATATCATCAAACAGATCTGAAATAATAACGACTAGCCCCCTCCTGTTTATTTTTTCTGCTACGGAATTAAGACAATTTGCAGTATTTGTTTTTTCTGATGGAATAATTTGTGAAAGGTTTTTCAGAATTTCTCTCAGATATGGTTTACTTGCTTTGGGTGGAAGTAATTTGTTAACTTTTATATCGTACAATGCAAGTCCAACCGCATCCTGTTGATTTATCATCAGGTAGGACAATGCAGCTGCTAAAGTTTGTGCATAGTTTGCTTTGGTCACATTTCCTTCAGAACTGAAACTCATTGAGTTGCTTGTATCGAGCACTAAATAACTTCGTAAATTTGTTTCTTCTTCATATTGCTTAATAAAAAGCTTTTCGGTTTTTCCAAATACCTTCCAATCAACATCTCGAAGATTATCTCCCTGCATATAAGGCTTATGTTCAGAAAACTCAACACTAAAACCATGGTAAGGGCTTTGATGTAATCCAACCATAAATCCCTCAACTACCATTCGAGCTCTCAATTCCAGAGCTTTTATTTTTGAAATTATAGAAGGAGATAATAAAGAACGGTAATCCGTTTCAGAATTGTTAATCATTCTTCTCGTGCAATATTTTTCTTAAGAATCTCTTCAGGTGCAAGACCCATATTATTGAGCTCAGCTTTTGCTGAAACAGCAAATTCAGTATCAGGATATTTCTCAAGAAACAATTGGTATGTTTTCGTAGCAGCATCAAAATCCTTTAGTTCATTTGCCTGAATGTATCCACACATAAATAATCCGGCAGGTGCCAGACCTCTGCCAGGATAATCATTATAAATTTGTTTAAAGTAAGAAGCAGCTTTTTCAAGAGATTCTTGTTCGTTCAGATTTGGAACTAATTTATATTGATATACTGTAGCTAAATTATAGAGAGTTGAATCTGCAAAAGTGCTTTTAGGATACTCCTTCAGTAACTGTTCATAGGCAGCAACAGCCTCCGGAATATTCTTCTGATCTACCAGTGACTTACCTTTCCTGAATAATTCACTGTCAGTTTCAACCGAACCACAGGAAATCAACATTGAAATTAATATTAAACTAAAAGCTAATTTTTTCATTCTTAAACCTGAATATGTGATAATGTGAAATTAATTAAAGCAGGTTCAAGTTACAATGCAGAGATAAAGGATGTAAGGCTATTAGTAGGAATAAAAAACCCGGGATGGATACCAAACCCGGGTAATAATAAATTTAATATCTAACGATTACTTGGCTAAAATCATTTTTTGTGTATGTGAGAATTTCTCTCCTCCTATTCCTTCAGCGTTTAACCTATAGAAATAAACACCACTATTTAACGATGAAGCTTCAAAATTTAACCGATGATATCCGGCTGAGACATTACCATTAACTAAAGTTGCAACTAATTCTCCTAAGATATTGTAAACACTTAGGTTAACTCTGGAATCCACAGGTAAATTATAGTTTATTTTTGTTGATGGATTAAATGGATTTGGATAATTCTGATTTAACTTAAATTCCATTGGATTTTCAGATGCATTAGAAACACCTAAAATAGTTTCACCTTCAATGAGTGTCATTGTTTGATTTACACTAACATTTCTAAGTACATCTATTGTATGACTACCTGCCCAAGTAACAACTACTGAATCAATTGAAGTATTCGAACCTGTGCCGATAATTGTTGAGTTACTATTTTGTGACATATAGCTTGTACCACAAGTAAGCTCTCTTATAATTTTATTTCCATTAATATAAGCTTCAATTCGTGAACCAATTCCATCACGATTACATAAAACTCCCTGCAAGTTAAGTTTGAACCAGTTGTTTGTTCCACCGTTATTCTTATATACATTTGGCAAACTTTGTTCATTGCGAACAGCAATATCATAGTATCCATTGTTATCAAAATCACCAATCGCACAGCCAAAACTTTTATAATTTCCATCCAATCCTATTCCGTACATTCGGGTAAAAGTTCCAACACCGTTATTTCTAAACAAACCGTTAACTCCAGTTTCAGCGCAGGAATAAAGATCAAGGTCTCCGTCATTATCATAATCTATGAAATTTGTTCCCCAACAAGATAAGTTCATAGTAACGCCCAGATCTTCAGCAACATCCGTAAACGTTCCATCGCCATTATTCTTTAAAAGATAGTTACCAAACGGATCATTACTTAAATACATATCAAGGAAACCATCTCCGTTATAATCACCAACAGCTATACCCATCATAAAACCACCTACATCAGCACCTGATGATTGACTAACATCCGAGAAAGTACCATCTCCATTATTTTTGTATTGAAAGTCTTTACTGAAGTGATCATTGCAAATATGAAGATCAAGCCAACCATCATTATTATAATCAAAAAAGGTCACTGCAAACGGAAGTTTGTAATAACCGGCGGTTGAATCAAAACCTGAAACTCCTGCAGCCAAGGTAACGTCTGTAAAAGTTCCATCATGATTATTTCTATATAAATAATTGGATGTATATTCACTATAGTGCGAAACGAATAAATCAAGCCAGCCGTCATTATCATAATCTGCCCAGGCTGCTGAATTGGATGAAGAAGAAACGGTTCCTATCCCGGATTGAATTGTTACATCTACCATTATTCCATTATCATTTCTATATAACCTGGAGTAATCAGGTTCAATATCAATGGAACAAAACAGATCTTTATCACCATCATTATCATAATCTGCCCACAGTAAATTCATACTTCTTGATGAATCAATTAATTGAAGACTTGAGGTAATATCCTCAAATATTGATATATTATTTTTATAAATGTATAGAGGTAAATTTTGAGTACTACTGAATGACAGATCGTCGAAACCGTCTCCATCAAAATCACAGAAAGAAGCACTACCACGAATTAATTGAATCGGGCAATCAATTCCCATTGAACCTGCGACATCAACAAATTGGACAAATTGAGCATCCGCTGTTATATGGAAAAACATTATAAACAAAAATGAATAAAATAATTTTATTTTCATTTTAACATTTATCTTTATTCAAATCTAACGGTATTTAATACAACATTTGCAACAAGTCTTCCCTGATCAACTCCATACAGAATAGCATGACGAAAATGAATTCCGCCATATAACCTTGACCATGCTGCTTCCATTGCAGCATCATTGAAGGAATTAAAAGTTCGGTTTCTTTTACCTGGTTCATTATGATGAGTACTGTCTGTAAAAACTATATTATCACCAAAATAATATGTAAGTATGCGGGATACTGCTCCCGAAACTACAGAATGACCTGAAGGATATTCTGGAAATGGAGGTGTATTAACAATTGGATCCCAATTTGGTTGACCCAAATAATCCCTTATGTACGTTTTTGGCCTAAGCAGAAAAACCCTGTATTTTGTTTCCCAGGCAGAAATAAAAGCATCCCTTATTGTGGTACCAACCAAGGCATAGATTTTTGCAGCTGCGTCAAGTTTTAGAGAAAATCTGTTAACCATATTGTTTGTAATTGAAACCCAGTGACCCGGCGGCCGACCAGTTCCGATTTTATCTTCCCAGAAAAATGCAATGTTCATTTCGTCTGTAGTTAAATTCTGACTTTTTTGTAATACTTCATTCGCATCCTGATAAAATGGAGTTCCCGGTATTGTATCAAAAGCAATTCCTAGAGGAATTGTACATTGATTCTGATTAAACATACAAAATGGTTTTTGAGTTCCAAGATAGGGTTCAAGGGCATCTACCCCAGGTGTAGTTGGCTGCCAATATGCTGGATTACCGGAAGGTCGGGTATAAGGCATATTTCTGGTTGCAAGGAAATTATCAGAATTTGACCATTCAACAATTTTATTCCCAATTTCAACACCATAGTTTATCGATCTGTTTACAATAGTTTCATCAATTAAAGATTCTCTCTCTGTTATCTGATCGTTATAAAGATTATTTATCATATCCAGACTAAATTGTTGAGGCTGGTATAAAATATTGGTAGAAACTACTTTAAGTGCAGCCGAAAGAACAGATGGCCAATCATAAATTTCATTTTCAGGCTTTGGCATTTGAGGCATATCTCTTAACTGACCAGCTAATGATAGATGATTTGGGATTCCATTATTAACAGATTCGTAAATAGCTATTCCACAATAACCATACAACCTTGAACAAATAGGGGCTGGAATATCTTCCAGTGTAACAATGTCAAACATCAAACCCATCCACTGGATAGGAAATTTAGAGTCAAAACTTGATGTTAAAGGAGATTGATTTACAGTTGGCAGGTTAATTACATTAACCACTTCGTCTTTACACGAGACGAACAGGAATACTAAAATAACAGGTAGTAAATATTTTTTTTTCATAATTGCTATTTGGGGCTTATTTCTATTATCAAATTAAGTTGTGACAATTATTAAAAATTAACAATTGTTAATTTTTGAAATATTAAAAATAAACCGGCTCTTTCCTTCCTGACTTAATCAGGATTATAGGATGAGAGCCGGTTAAATTAACAACAAGTGCTACTCATCCCGATTTTCCGGGATAAGAATAACACCAGAATATTATTTAGTTAAGATCATCTTCTTAACATTGGTGAAGTTATTTCCGTTAACACCGGTAGCTTCTAATCTATAGAAGTATACACCACTGTTTAATCCACTTGCATTGAAAGTAACTTCATGTGAACCTGCAACAAGGTTTCCATTGATCAAGGACATTACTTCCTGTCCAAGTATATCAAATACTTTTAAGCTTACTTTCGAGTCTGTTGCCAGGCTGAAGTTTATCTTTGTACTTGGGTTAAATGGATTAGGATAGTTTTGATCTAATGAAAATACTTTTGGTGCACTTATATCGACGTTAATAGTATTTGAATATTCAAATGTACCATCAAAATCGATTTGTTTTAGTCTATATGTATATGAACCGGTTGCAACACTCTTATCAGTGTAATTATAGAACTGTGTTTGAGTTGTTGTTCCATGTCCCTGAACAAATGTAACTGCAGTGTAGTCAGTTCCATTATTACTTCTCTGTACTTCGAATCCCTGGTTGTTGGTTTCTGAAGCAGTTGCCCATGTTAAGCTGACGTTACCGTTATTAACATTTGCAGCAAAAGATGTTAATTCAACTGGGACAACACTTCCAAATACACAGAAATTATCAACAGCCCACCACCAATCCCATCCGGGCTGAACTGATCTTAATCTGAGCATAACACTAGATTGTCCATCAAACATTGAAGCATCTACTGTTTCATGCGAATTTCTAACATCTACTCCAACTTGATCCCATAACCCTATCCAGGTTGATCCACCATCTGAACTTCCTTCTACATGGGCTTCATCTGATGCTAGTAAAAATCTCCAGTCATTATCAAACTCTATATAAGCACCTGTAACACCTGAGAAATCAAGTGGCATTAGAGTAGCAGTTGAAAGTACTGTTGTACCTGAACCGCAAAGATCAGCATCAGCTGCAAACACATTACCAGTAGCGGTTGGAGGCATTGTATATGGTCGGGCAAGAGTAGATATATCCCAAACACAGGTTCCACCGTCATTAGTTATAGTCCAACTACCTGTTCCAGCTTCAAAATCATCACAATAGATACTTACAAGATTTGGATCCTGCATTGTAGTAAAAGACCACGTTGCACTCTGACCACACGTATCATTCTTGCAAACAATTTTCCAGCTATATGTTGAAGCATAACTTAATGGTTCCTGTGGAGCCAATGAATAAGATGTAATTGGTGTTGAATCATATACCATTGTACCATTAAACCAAACTTCATTTGCTGTGGTGCCAGCACCATTAGTCCAGCTTAAAGTATTTCCAGAAATTGGTAAATCTACCGCACCATCTGCAGGAGTTGGATTGCTTGGTGCTTCTACCGGGCAACCTACAACATTATCGTCACCATTAATCATAGCACTCATATCTGTTGCAGCGTCTAAATTCCAGGATGTACCTGGTGTTGTTGTATACCATCCGCTTCCTGCTACACCGTGTGTGCCGTCAAGGTTTCCTGTCTCCCAGTAAAAGTTGCCGGATTCAACACTGTTATTAAACAATTCTAACCAATATATTCCTGCACTGGGAACTATTATTGGGTTAGCACTAAAGTCAAAAGTAAACATATATTCATCGGTACCAAACAGTGTAACACCTGTGGTTACACGACTAGTTGCTTCAATACCAGTTCGGGTATCCAAATCTGTCCCGGGTTGCCCTGCGTTATCAGAATGAAGTATAAATGTAAAGTCATCAGTTGTGTTTGGGATGTTTTCAGGATAATACCCACCCCAAATTACAAGTTCGGTGATGCCAACTGAAGAACCACCTGTTGCGGTTGTAAAATTACCAGCAACTGTTTGTTGTAAAGTTCCGCAAAGCTGACAATCTGAATCTGCAAAAATTCCGTTCACCCCGTTTGGTGCCTGATCAAGGAAGGTAATTGGCGCCATCATATGGGTTTCAATCATAGATTTTCCCGAAATATTAGGATTTCCAAAATCCTTCAGCGAAGTTTGACCATAGCTGAATGAAAATAACATTCCTATTGTTATACACCAAAGGAATGAGTGAAAAAGAAAAGATTTGTTCATAGAAGAACCTCCTGAGGTTAGTTAGTGTTGTTGATTAGTACAAGTACTTTTAATGAATTCAAGTAACTTAAAAGAAGATTTAAATGACTTTTGATGAAATTTCATCGCCCACTATAATTTCACTATCAACGTTATAAAATTATTTTAATTCATGCAAGTGGTAACCATAAAAAAAATAATTGAACATGTGCAACAATTTGGGATAAATTCAGGCAAACATAATCCAACTAATTTTTAATATTATCATTTTTTTTCATTGACTCACCAGAAATTCTATTGCGATAGGAGTTCAACTTCTTGTTTGTTGTAGCATCACTCAATCCCAAAATAGAAACTGCAAGTAATGCTGCATTTTTAGCTCCATCTATGGCAACAGTTGCAACAGGAATACCTCCGGGCATTTGTACAATTGATAGAAGTGAATCAATTCCATTTAAAGCTTTTGATTTAATCGGAACACCTATCACAGGTAGAATTGTATGTGCCGCCGTAACACCCGGAAGATGTGCGGCACCACCGGCTGCTGCAATAATAACTTTTAACCCCCTGCTTTCAGCTGACTTAGAATATTCTGCATGTTGATTAGGTGTTCTGTGTGCTGAAAGGATTTTAACTTCATAAGAAATTTCAAATTCCTTAAATATTTTGAATGCGGCTTCCATAACCGGAAGATCCGAATCACTTCCCATTATAATTCCAACTATGGGAATATTTTTTTTCATTCTAACCTCGTTTCCATTTAATAATATTCTTGCCAGTTAATTTCTTTGAATTTATTTCCATCTGCAGTTAAAAGTACAGCGGATAATAAATCTGTTCTTAGTATTTTAATATTTGAAGATCGTAGTTTGGTTAAAGTTTCTCCTGATGGATGATGAAATTTATTATTTATTCCAACACTAATCAAAGAAATATACGGTTTGACCAATTTTAAAAATTTCTCGGATGAACTGGTATTGCTTCCATGATGCGGTGATTTAAGAACATCGCACTTTAAAAAATTACCATATTCTAAGGAGTATAATTGTTCGGCTTTACTTTCAATATCCCCGGTAAACAAAATTGATGAATTCCCATATACAACTTTCAATACACCACTATTATTATTCCCTTCAAGATTATCAAGACTAGCTGCCTTTCGATTATATAAACAATAAATTCTCGTGTTTCCTATTTTGATGATTTCATTTTTATAATGTTTAATTGTAACTCCTTCTTCTCTCAAAAAAGATTCGAACAAAGAATCTTTTACAGAAGTTGAATCATACGGAGGTTTAAAAATTGTCCCGATTTTACTTTCCTGGATCAGTGAAACAAAACCGCCATAGTGATCTTTGTCCATATGAGAAATAAAGCCATAATCAATTTTATTTATCCCAAGCGTATTAAGGAGTGGTGCTACGACTCTTTCTCCATTATCAAAAAAATAACTTACATCTCCGGCATCAATAAGTGCCGTTTTACCATTTGGAAATTTTAAAAGAAAAGAATCACCTTGGCCGACATCAATCATCATAACTGATAATTGATTTTTTGGAAACAAGTCAATGTCTGTTATAGTTGAAAATAAGATTATGTTGAAAAGGCATATAAGAATAAGCAATGATTTAGAAAGTTTTGTTCTAAACCTTCCCATAAAAAATAAAACAAAGAATGTGAAAACGTAAAATGAGAATACATCCATCCAACTATACTGATGAATTACAATATGTGAGAAACTTAATTTGCCGGAATAGTTGACAATCCAAAAGAGTGATTTGGTTATTAAATTATTTGATACTGCAAATGCTGAGGCAATAAATGGCACCCACGAAAAAGCAAGCGTTGCAATTCCAATACATAAAATAAAACCAATTGCCGGGATAACAAGAAGATTAGTGAATAAAGCAACTATTGATAATTTCCCAAAGTATAAAAGCGTAAATGGAATTGTTCCTATTTGTGCACTTAATGATACTGCCCCAAAAAGAAAAATGTTATTCCAAAATTTTGAATGAATAATCGAATTGATTTTCTTTTTAAATACCGGATAAAATATGGCAATTGACAATACCGCAGAAAAAGATAATTGAAACCCTGCGGAATAAATTTCCGAAACATCAAACAGTAGAATAACCAAAGCTGCGATTGCAAGTGAATTGAAAATATTTGTACTTCTTCCACTTATTAATGCAAAAATAATAACGATCGCCATAACAGAAGCACGAACCACAGATGGTGGTCCGCCGGTAATTAATACAAAAAATAACAAACCAATAATTGTTAAACCAGCCCGGGCAAAAAGATTGAATCGTCCAAAAATCAAAGCAAAAATTATTATAATATAACCTACATGTAATCCGGAAACTGCAAGCACATGAATTACACCTGCATTGACAAACTGTTCCTTTGTTTCATAATCAATTCCTCTCCTATCAGCTAGTAATAATCCTCGTAATAATGAAGCAGCTTGCGGTGAATGGTACTTTGTAATAATTCCATCAATATTTTTTCTCAGTCGATATACGAAATCAGACAAAACGATTTTATTACTATTCATTACCTCTATATTTTCTTCAGAATAAATTGAAACTATTCCGGTAACACCAATTGAATGCAGGTATTCATTGTAATCAAATTCACCCGGATTTCTTTTATTTCTGCCTTTATAATAGTTTCCTGTTATCTTAATAATATTTCCGGGAGATAAATAGTTTAACTTTTTCTCGATAGAATCCGTTACATCATTCAACCTGCAAAGAAATTTTATATCATCTTTTATAATAAAATCTTCGGATTTTATTGAGTCAGATAAAACATAAAATTGTATTATATCATCTTTTCGCAAATCAATTCTTTCAACTTCACCAAATAGCTGAACATTTTTTTCAGAGTTTAGATTTTTAAAAAACTGATTTTCATTTTTTCCTGATATTGTTGCATAGAAATTTGAAAGTGAAAAAATAAACAGGATAAAAAGAATCGAAGATATTATGTAGAATAATTCAATAGGGAAAAAGGTTTTGAAAAGTAAAACTATCAACAGAACACTTAGAAGTAGAATTGAAATAATCAATTCTATATGTATTAGCTGGGCTGATAGAATTCCCAGGATGAAGATAATTGTAAACTTTATTATTGGATAATCTTTCAAAGGCAATACTTCATTATTGCTGGGATAATTTGTGTGATATCTTTTATCGAGTTAGCAAGTTTATCTGCTTTGTATCCGGCAGAAATTGTCAATGCCGGATTTAGTGTATGAGTTTTTATAGAAAGATCTTCAAGATTCCCGTGATCTGAGCAAACAACTAGCGTAATTTCATCTGATTTTTCTTTTACTATTTTTAATACTTCATGCATAAACATATCAAGTTCCGAGAACAATTTTTGAAATTCATTTGCAAGCCGAAAATGACCAAGATGATCTGTCATATAATATTCATACAAAGTGAAATCATTTTTCATCGCAATTCTGACTAACCTTCTTGCAGCGGTTTCCGGAGTTAACTTCGGCAGTTTATAACCCAGTTTAGAGTTCCATCTTTCATTTGTTAGTTCAGCAGTTAGTGCATTTCCATTTCTCAAATCTGTTACAGTGTTTAATCTGATGCCGGTTAGAATACAGGTAAGACTTGTTACACCAAGTCTTCGTTTCCCTGATTTTAAATAATCAAAAAAAACTTTTGGATATGCATTTGCAAAAAAAGATTTTAATCCTTTTCGCTTCAATTGAACTAAAATATTTTTTTCTTTTAGAATGGGAATAGATGTTGTATACGGATAAGGACCAAAGTGTTTACCAACAAACTTTGGAATATTTTCTCCACAGTAAATTGAAGCCTGTCCAGTTCCACTTTGAGGTAATCCCGGAATCCCCAGGGTTGCATCAGCCGGAAATAAGTGAAAATCATCATGACTTAAATTAGATTTATCATTGGTTGGGATGTGACCAAAAAAATCTGTAAAAGTTTTAAATCCATACTTAACGAACGGATTATATTCGGAATCATTTTTCCCGATTCCAACTCCATCCAAAAATATCATTAAAACAGGTTTCAATTTTTGCAGACTTATTTACTTATTTTACTTTTCACAATTACTGTCACTGGTCCGTAGTTTATTAGTTCAATATCCATCATAGCACCAAAAATTCCTGACTTTACTTTGTCTTTACCAAGATTTTTTTTCATTCTTTCAATAAATTTTTCATATAATGGAATTGCTTCTTCAGGTCTTGCAGCTTCTATAAAACTGGGTCGGTTCCCTTTTGCTGTTTCTCCATAAATTGTAAATTGTGAGATGATTAAAACAGAACCACTAACATCTTTCAAAGACAAGTTCATTTTATCATCTTCATCTTCGAATAATCTTAAAGATGAACATTTATCTGCAATAAATTCTACATCGGAAATTTTATCGCCGATTTTAATTCCCAAAAGAATCAGCAATCCTTTTTGAATCTCCCGGAAATAATTTTTTTCAGGAACAGAAACAGAAGCTTTTTTAACTCTTTGAACAACTGCTTTCATTTTTTAATTCCATAAATAATTCGATTTATCCCGGAATAATCTTTGACTGTTTTTATATCACCAAAATTATTTTTCAAAAGAATGTTTTTAACAGTTTTACAACTGTTTGCTTCTAATTCAAAAAACAGTAGTCCATTTTCTGTTAGAATTAATTTCGATTTTTCTGCAATAACTTCATAAAACCTAAAGCCATCTCCAAAATCAGTTACTGCTTCTGCAGGTTCGTAATCACGAATTTCTCTTTGAAGATTTTTATATTCATCGGCAGAAACATAAGGCGGATTTGAAACAATGATATTAAATTTTCCCAGAATTGTTAAATCATCTTTCACAATATCAAATTGAATAAAATCTATCGTGTCTTGCAGTTTATATTTCACAGTATTTTCTTTTGCAAGTGATAACGATTTTTCTGAAATATCTATTGCAGTAATTTTCGATTTTGTTAATTTATTTGCCAGGCTTATTGCGATTGCCCCGCTTCCGGTTCCAATATCAAGTATTGAAATATCACTTTTATCTTTGATTACTTCAACAACAGTTTCAACAAGCAACTCGGTTTCAGGTCTTGGAATCAAAACATCAGGATTAACTTTCAATTCCAAATTAAAAAACTCAACCGACCCGGTTATATATTGCAAGGGTTCAAATGTACTTCTTCTTCTGATAAATTCTCTGTAGGCTGATATTTCTGATTCATCGAGTGGTCTGTCAAATTTCAGATAAAGATCCAGTCGTTTACACTTTAAAATTGAAGCAAGTAAAAGTTCTGCATTAGTTCTTGCAGAATCGATTCCTTTCTTTTGTAAAAAGTCAGTTGATTTATTAATTGCTTCAAGAACTGTAAGCATGACAATAAATTATGATATAGTATATCAGAATTTAACAAATGAAAAGTTCATTCGGTAAGAAAGAAATAGATAATAGCACCAAAATCAATTTGCATCGCAGTAAATGTTATTCCGCTAATAAGATCAAACCTATCTGTTTCATCAAGTAAATCAGGATTACCTGTAACCTGGTATTCATCAAACCTATCATCTGCTTTAAGCTTATAATAAGCTGTTGCCGCACCGAGAGCTACGGCAGTGCCAACAAGAATCAGGAATTTAGAGCTTCCATAAAATGAACTGTTTGCTCCATCGCCAATATAATTGAGTTTGATTGGCTGCGAATTTTTTAATTCATCTATTGAAACAAACTTATCTGCATAATCTTTTTTTGAAAGCATCAAATTACCGTGGCTGGAAGAAAGAAGAAGCGGGGTATAACCGATTACCGAATCATTCAGAATTACGTGTGCATCAGGCGGATCAGTTTCAAGAAAATATTTTTCTACTTTAAAATTATAACTGAGGTTTAAAGGATTACAATTTTTGATTATGATTGTGTCCTTTATTTCTTTTGAGTTCCAGTTTCCATCACTCTCAACAAGTTTCAGAATATACTTACCTGAACTCAATTCCAGACTATCGAAACTATTTTGTTTTTCTCCGTTTAAATAAACTAAATAATTTTGGATGTCTGTTTTGATTAATAAATGTGCTTTACAGTTTTCATCCTGAGCTAATGAGACTGTAGCAATCAGAATAATTAAAGTGATATTTATTTTATTGAACAAATTCATAAGCTCTTAAATTTCCATTGTCATATCCGATAAATAGAACATTCCTGAAATACACCGGTGTTAATTTGGCTCTTCCATCAAGAGAAATTTTCTTTTCAATTTTACCGTTTGATTTATTAATAATATAATAAGCTAAATACGAGTTCGCAATGATTATCCTGTTTTTGGTTAATAATGGTGTCGCGTTAAATATTCCTCCGCAGGAAGTTTTCCAATTCAATTTCCCGGTATTTTTATCCAAAGAAAATAGTTCGCCAGCCAGATTCCCAACTATTACATTATTATCATCAAATGCTGGTGTCATTAAAATCCGGTTTCCGGTATTTACTTTCCAGTTTAGACTACCGTCAGCTAAGTTCAATGAATAAACTTTTCCATTATCATTGCTGATGTAAAAAGTGTTTTCATCTATAGATGGAGCACCATTAAAAATTCCCTCAAACTTTTTAACATAAATACTATCTCCATTATTCACGTCAAGTGAGATAATTTCGCCTTCGTCATTTCCAAAAATTATTTTTCCATCTTTTAATGATGGAGAACAATGTGTACGCTTATTTGTACGAGTTTCCCATTCTTTCCTGTCCAGCACACTATATTTATAAACTGTTCCATCATCTGTTAAAAAAACTATTGATTCTTCAAGAGCAATCATTTCACTCAAAACTTTTCCTTCGATTTCATCAACAGCAATTTCTTTCCCATCATTATAATCATAAAAAACCAGTTCAGTTATATGATCCTTTTCCTGAACTGAAGGGAAAATTATTGTTGACTGATATAATAAAGGAGTTGAATAAACGGCTCCTTTGTATTTTAACATTCCAACTTGTTTGCCGTTGCTAATATTATATGCAAATACTCTACCAGCTAAATCATTAATAAATACATAATCATTATATACTGAAACTGAAGAATTAGGAAAACTTCCATACGCAGATTGTTCCCAGATCAGTTTAAGCGAATCACTAACATCAACAGGAATATAAAAATTTCTTGAAGGATTTTTTCCAAACATGATATATGGATCATTATCCGGTTTCATTGCAAACTTCATTATGGATTTTGAACAACCTGTAAGAAATATTATAACAAATAGAAGAAAAACTTTTTTCAAAAATCCCATCCGAAGAAAAATTGATAAAATAATCCATCCTGGAAACGAGTAAAATCATCTTTGATCTTTTTACCAATATCATATCTTAAAGTTAATACGTTAAACAAATTCATCCTAAATCCAAATCCCACAGAACCTATTGTTTCATTGTACTTTTTATCCCACACTCCTCCCATATCATAAAATAATGCACCTCTGAACCCAAAAAAACCAAGACTGAAAAAAGGAAATTTTATGTTTATCTGATCAACCAAAGGAAAACGTAATTCTAGCGAAGATAGCCAGACTTTTTCTCCGCGCAAACCAAATCTTGGCCAGCCCCGTAAATCCCAACTACCACCAACAATATATCGTCTGGCTTCTTTTCCTTCATTATAAAATGCAGCCATCCGGAAAGCAAGAGCAGTAGTAAGGAAAAATCTTTGATAGTACCTATAATCAGCAATCAGTGTAAAATAGTTTACATTGCTATATTTTATGTCACTTGTGTAACCAAGAATAACCAGGCCTCTCATTCCGTCAACCGGACCTGTTGGTCCCCAGAGTGAATTATCGATTACATAGCTTAGTGAATTACTAAAAAGAAGTGCTTTTCGTTCAATAACATTTGGTATAACCTCTTTATCTGAATTTGCTATTGTTGCAGTTGCTTCAATCCGTTGAAACTTTGAGATTGGATAGCTTAACAGAATTGAACCCCCAAAACTTTTTTCATAATAATACTCATCAGGATCCTGCAAATCATATCTTCTTCCGCTCAGATGAAAAATTCCAAACCCGTAATTAACTCTGTCAGCAAAATTGACTCTCTGAATTAATATGTTAAAGCTTTTTAAAATATCACTTTGTACAGAAGCAGTATTATAAAGAAGGAATAAATAACGATCATCGCCTAGTAAATCGCTCAATGAAAGAACAGCTCCGCCACGGGTTCCGTAAAGCGGATCAGTAGCAACTACACTCTGTGCAAAATCTAGTGAATATTCTTTCTCATATTTCAATTCGTGAGACTCAGAAGGTGAACTTATAATTCCGGCAGTCCATGTCCCAACTACAGAATCAGTATTAAAAGTTATTGAAAATGAGGAATCTGCATTGGTTTTATTTCCATCAATCACATAAATATTAAATGAAAAATTTTCAAACCCTGAAAAGGTTATTAAAGATGAATCAATAAATGAAGGATAAAACGCACTTGTTATGAAATCTGATATTCTCCTAACCGTTTTACCAAACTGATTATTATTAATATCAAGCTTATAAAGATTCCTTATTCCATCCAGCTCTGAGGTAAAAATTAGTTCTTTTTTATTGGGTGAGACAATTGGAGAAAAACTGTTTGCATTTAAATACGTAACGTATTTTATAAAATGATTATTAAGATCGTATGAAAATAAATTATATTTTTTTTCATACTTACCCGCTGTTCTGTCTGAAGTAAAAATAATTTGCTGGTCACTTATTCCAAATACAGGATCTTTATCATCATAATAATCATTTGTTAGCCTGTATAATTTGTCGTCCAATAAATCATAAACGAATAAATCACTGAATCCTTTTTTATCTACGGCATTAAAAACAATCCGGTTTCCATTTGAAGAAAATTTAGGAGAAGATATAAATACTAAATCCTCATTCTGAATTGTTTTTACTACCCGGTTGTTACTCACCGACAAAAGATGAATCGCATCGGTTGCTCCCTTTTTAGTAACAAATGCTATCAAACCATTTTTAGAAACATCAATTGCAGATTGAAAAAGATGAAATGCTTCGTATTCTTCCGTTTGTTCTCCTCGAAGAATAAGTTCTGGAGAATCGCCGGAGGTTCCATCTCTAGAGTACTTCATTCTATATAGTGATGAATACCCATCCCTGTTTGCAACAAAATAGATATAGTCCTCATTATCAACCAAACAATGAACCGGGGAAAAATTAAAGCCATCAAACGTAAGTTTAGTTGCAGCAAATTCAGTAGGATATTTTTCAGCCAGCAGCGGATAATATTTTTTCTTTTAAATAATATTCCCACTCCTCATCAACCTGTTCAATTTTTTTCTGAAGTGTATATTCCATCACTTCATTGAATTTACTGTACATCCAGAAATTTTCAAGGAAATCAATCACTTTGTCTTTACCATATTTTTCAGTCACAAATTCAAGAAAATTTTGCCCCTCCTTATACATTAAAAACGATCCATAAATCTTCCAGATATTATCAAGATTAAAAAAATAATTATTGATTACTGCATCACGCATTACCATTTCCGCCTGAGCGTCAGGTTCTGTTGAAAGAAATTCGGCAATACCTTCAACAAACCATAGAGGTGGCATTTTATCAGTCGGTATTCTATGATTTTTTAAAACCCAATAAACTTTGTTCGTCATAAAAACATGAGTGAGTTCGTGTCTGATTACATGACGGAAATCGTGCAGTGATCCTGTTGAAGGTAGAACCACCCTGCCTTTAAGAAATTCAAAAAAACCTCCAACGCCATCGGGAATTAATCCGGGAGTAGTATTTGTCTGCTGGAAATCAATTGTAGTATTATAAAATATAAGCGGAACCCTGCGGGTAACAACCTGGTTAAGTTCTGCCTTAAGTTCATCATATACTTCTTCTGCATAATATGATCCAATTTCTGCCATACGAATCATATCTCCGTAATAATAAATATCAAAATGTTTTGTGTGCAGAACTTTCCAGTTAAATTCACGGTATTGAACTTTATTCCTGCCAAAATAAAAAAACTGGCAGAATACATCAGCAGTTGAAAAAAGAACAATTAATATTAATAATGAAGTAAATCTTTTACAGGAAAATCTATTCATAAAAGGAAATTTGAATAATGAATATGCCAGAATGAAATTCAGGAAAGCCTGTTTTTCAATTCATTTATGTAATTTATTTCTGAAGGATCGAATCCTCTCATAATAGCTAAATAAAAGGTTATCCAATCACATAAATAAATCAAATCAAATATTCGTACCTTAAAATTTTCTTCATTGCTTCTTAAAGTAAGTGATTCTGCTCCACTTTTTGAAACTAATTCGGAAGTAATATTTATTCTTTTTTTGATTTGCGGATGGCAGGAATCATCATCAAGGAAAATTATTTTTGCAGCAAATTGCTTCTCAGCAAAACTTTCCCATCCGATAATTTCATTGTGATTTAATTCAGGCAGAATATTGTGGAAGGCGTGTAATTTTGAATTTTCGTTAAATTGGCATTTGAACCTATACCCAACTGAGGATGTCAGATCGGCAATTGAATAAATAACCGGGATAAATCCGATTAGTTTTTCCGCAAACGAAATTGCAGAATTTTGTTCGGATGAATATTCTTTCCCTTTCGATTTATAAAGTTTAATGATCTTCCTGACATTTTCATTTTCCTTGCTTATCAATTTTAATTTTTGAAGAACCTTTAACACCGAGAAGAAATTTAAAGGTAAAGCGTAACGCGGCTGATAACCTGATGGAACGATTACAACAGGGATTTTATTTTTTTTCGAAATTTTTCTTATTTCACCCCCTGAAGTTACAGCAACGATTTTACATTTTCTTGCTATTGCTTCATTCAAAACAGAAATGGTTTCTTCAGTATTTCCCGAATAAGATGAAATTATCACCAAAGTATTTTTATTAGCAAATGAAGGCAATGAATAATTTCGGTTTACATTAAATGGGATTTTTAAATCATCTTTCAAATATGTAGTTATAAGATCGCCGCCAATTGCAGAGCCGCCCAAACCTGATAAAATTATGTTCCTAATTTTACTTACATCAAGTTTTGATAAATCAAATTTATTATTCCAGGCAATTTCAATCTGCTTGTAAGAATCCTGCAAAACTTTAAACTGGTTTTGAGGATCTTGCTTCTGAACTAAATCTAGAGCTTTCATAATTCCTTTAAATTATATTTCTTGTTCTTGTTATATTATTGTCTGCAAAGAATTGCTGAATAACCTGTTGAATTTCCTCTTCGTTAGATAAACCCAAACATATATCCGCAAGTATTTTAGCTTTTTGATAAGATATATTTCTGATGATTCTTTTTGCATATGGAATAGTCGCTGGTGAAATACTTAAAAATTTTAGTCCCAATCCTATCAGAATGGGCATAGCAAGAGTATCTGCTGCCATTTCACCGCATAGACTTAATGGTTTATTTGTATATGCTGCTTCGTCTACTATATGCTTTATGGTTCTTAAAACTACCGGACTAAACTCCTGGTAAAGATCAGAAACGAGATCATTGGTTCTATCAACTGCCATTAAATATTGTATAAGATCATTTGTACCAATACTTATGAAATCAACTTCCGATGCAAACTCCCTTGCCATAACTGCAGCAGATGGAACTTCAATCATAATTCCGATGGGTAAATCTTTATCAAAGTTTATTTTCTCTTCTAACAACTGGCGTTTACATTCTTCAATAATAATCTTTGCTTCGTGAATTTCATAAATAGTAGAAACCATTGGAAGCATAAAATTAATATTTTTATTACTACTTGCTTTTAATACAGCACGGATCTGACTTATGAACAAGGATTGATTTTCCAAAAGAAATCTTATACCGCGTAAACCAAGAAATGGATTTTGTTCCTGGTATTCCATCAGTCGGAATTTATCCCCACCCATATCAAATGCACGTATGATAACATCTTTTGGATAAACTCTTGAAGCTAAATTAGCATAAATATTTGTTTGCTCTTCTTCATTTGGAAGTTCGCCTGTTTCATCAAGGATATGTTCAGTTCTATAAAGACCTATCCCCGAAGCACCGCTTGTTATCACAAGATCTATTTCACCAGTTACATCAACATTTGCCAGAAGTTTAATTTCGACTCCATCTGTTGTTACTGCAGGCTGATCTTTTAATTCTTCCCATTCTTTTTGCAGTTGAAGAAGTTTCTCTCTTTTCTTTGTAAAGAAATCAATCTGTTCATCAGTGGGATTATAAATTATGTAACCATGAAAACCATCGACAATTATTTTTTCTCCTTCTTTCAGATTATGACAAGCAGTGTGTGTTCCGACTACAGCCGGAATATTCAAAGATCTCGAAATAATTGCAGCATGAGAAGTAAGTCCGCCGTGATCAGTAACAAATCCTAATACATGATTCCTGGATAACAAAACTGTGTCAGCCGGTGTGAGTGATTCGGTTACAACAACAACATCATTCTTTATTTTTGATTCCCATCTTTTCTTCTGCAGGTTCCTGATAATTCTCTGCTTAATATCTTCAATATCCTGTGCTCTTTCTTTCATATAAGATTCGTGTGATAAAATCATCATTTCCTGGTACTTGGAGATTTCATCATTCACAATATATTCGGGTTGTCTCTTTTCTTCTTCGATTCTTTTATCAATCGCTCCAAGCAAAATTGGATCATCCAGGATCATTAGCTGTGCCTCAAATATGGAAGCGCGAACTTCATCCATCTTTTCCCTTGCAATCGTAAAAACTTTTGTCAGTTCTTTTTTTGATTTGACCAGCGCCTCATGAAGATCTTTTTTGGCGAGTGTAACATCAGAAATGGTTCCACCATTTATCCGGAGAGTTTCCTTGGTAAATAAATAAACTTTCCCGACAACTATTCCTGGTGCGGCAGCAATACCTGCAATTTTGTTTTCAGTTTCACGATATATTTCTTTAAAAGATTTCAAAGTTCGTCAAATCCTCTTTCAAAATATTCAACTATTTCTTTCGCAGCCTCTTTTTCATCTTCGCCGTCAAATGTTAATATAAGTTGCGCACCCTCTTCTGCTGCAAGAGTCATTACTCCAATTATACTTTTACCATTAATATTCATTCCGTCCCGTGCAATGAAAAATTCACATTTATATTTTGCAGCAAGTTTTACAATTGTTGCTGCAGGTCTCGTATGTAGCCCAGCCTTATTTATAATTGTTACAGTCTGTTCAATCATTACTTTGTTCTCTTTAAAAGTGATTCAGCCAACCAGTGCAACATTCTTTGTGGTTCCTTATCAACGATTTTTAAAGAATTTAAAGCCTTCTTAGTATAATATTTTATTTCATCTTTTGCATCCTGAATTACGCCAAGCTTTTCGTAAAGTTCCTTGAACTTTTTTACCTGGTTTGATCTGATTCCTTTATTCTTTACTACTTTCAGTAATAATTTCTGATCCTCACCACTTGATTTTTCAAGTGCGCGGATAAACAAAAATGTTTTCTTTCCTTCCATCAAATCGCCGCCAATCTTTTTTCCGAATTCTGTTTCCTCTGCAGTAATGTCGAGCAAATCATCCTGAATTTGAAAAGCTATTCCGAGATTCAATCCATAATTTCCTAATGCTTTTATTTGTTGTTTATTCCCTCCACCCAGTGCTGCACCAATTTTACAACACATCTCTGCCATTGCAGCAGTTTTCTTTTTTATCATTAAAAGATATTCAGAGATATTCACATTTTTTTTTGTTTCAAATTCCATGTCCATTTTTTGTCCTTCACAAACTTCAACCAATCCTTTTGTGAAAGCACCTAAAATAAATTTCGCATTCCCATTACAATCTTTTAAAAGATATTCGTAAGCGACCGCGAGAAGACTATCTCCAACAAGCAAAGCAGTGTTACTGTCATATTTAATATGAAGTGTAATTTTATTCCGTCGCTTGGGAGCATTATCCATAATATCATCATGCACAAGTGTAAAGTTATGTAGCATTTCAACCGCTGAGGCTGCATTGTATGCGTTGTTAGTATTTCCACCAACTGCTTTTGAAGATAACAAGACAAGCAATGGTCTTAATCTTTTTCCTTCACCATTTAGAATATATGTGACTGGTTCATATAGAGAAACAGGTTCTCTTTTAAAAATGCTTTAAGCAGAATAAGATCAATCTTTTTCTTTTCTTTTTTATAAAATGATGAATAATAAGCGGAAGTGTCAGGCATCAGTAGAGAGAATCCTTTCGTATAATTTTATTTTTCCTGAGTTCTTTTAAAGTTGAAGAGCCAGTTAGAAACATAACATTTCTGATAGTTGAAAACCAGTTTTGAATTAAATCTAAAACTCTCTTAACATTATTCTTATCAAGTTCCTGCAAAATGGTTCTGGCTGATGCGACAATATCAGAACCAAGCGCAAAAGCTTTTGCTGCATCCATTCCGGAGTTTATTCCACCAGAGCCAATTAATGTAAAATTATATTTCTTTTTCAATTTTGAAACTTCTTTGATGCAATAACTGGTTGGCAAACCCCAATCCCAAAATACATTTTCTGAATTTTCTTTTTTTCGTAAAAGCTCAACGCCTGCCCAGCTTGTTCCTCCCGCTCCGGAAACATCAATGCCTTTAACTCCAACATCCAAAAGTTTTTTTGCTACTTCAAACGAAATACCCGAACCAACTTCTTTTACAATAACCGGGGCTCCAATTTTCCTAACAACTTTTTCAATACTTTTTAACAATCCTTTAAAATTTGGTTCACCTTCAGGCTGCAGCAATTCCTGGAGAGGATTGATATGGATTACTAATGCATCAGCTTCAACCATATCAATAAGTTTTCGCAATTCATTTTTTTGCTGAACTACCTGCGCAGCGCCAATATTTGCAAGTACCGGAACTGTTGGCGCATTCTTCCTGATAATTTTATATGTATTTAATAATTTATCATTTTCAAGTGCTTGTCTCTGACTTCCAACTCCAACAGGAATTTTTAATTGTTCTGCTGTTTCAGCAAGCTTTGCATTTATACTTTCTGCTTCTACTGTTCCGCCCGTCATACAACTAATCAGAAAAGGATAATTTATTTTTTTCCCTAAAAATTTTGTTTGAAATTTTATTTCTTCAGGAACAACTTCGGTTATTGCAAAATGATTGAAATCATAGAATCCAAAACCATTTGTTTTTTCCTTAAATGAAACTTTATCGGTCAAACACAATTCAATGTGTTCTTTTTTTCGTTTTGATGTCTTATCTATTATATTCTTTTTCATAATTGGAATTAATCGATTGGATTTTTAGTAAAAATCACACATTAAAACTACTCAAAAGTTTTAAATTCCTGTTCATCAAAATAAACTGCATCGACTTTTATTTCTCCCCTAAGTGAATTTGTGAGAAGTATTTCATCGGCTTCATACAAATCATTTATATGAAGTGGAATTTCCTTAACATTATCTGATTGTTTCAAAAAATAATTTCTATAAATACCGGGGAGAATGCCTGCTGATAGATGCGGAGTATACCACAAATCTTGTTTCCTAAGAAAAATATTTGTAAAAGAACCCTCAGCGATTTCTTCATTTTGATTCAGAAAAAAAACCTCAAAAAACCCTTTAGACGAATATGTCTGTAATTCTTCTTCGTATAATATTCTGTTAGTGGTTTTGAAATATTGAAATTTGTTTTGCTGATCAATCCTTCTTTCCGAAACTATTATTTTAATTTCACCCGGCAGATAAGGATATTCAATCAATTTTGTTTCAAACAATCCAGATTTATCAAGTTGAAGTCTTAATCTGAAAAATCCCTTAGGATTTGTGTTGCAAATCTTATCTAATTTTTTCCTGATTCTTTTTTCCGGAAAATTGAATAAGAAGAATTCACAAGAATTTTTTAATCGTTCAAGATGTTCTTCTAGAAAAACAATTCTGCCGTTCTCAAGTTTCATCGTTTCAAATAACTCAAAATATTCTGCTTCTTTTGTCAGGAATTCACTTTTGAGAATCACTTCATTATATTCTTCTTCAGGATCGCTATCCCAAACAATTCCGCTGCCCAAACCAATTTCGCCTTTCACGGATTTTTTATCCAGAGTTATGGTCCTTATCGGGACATTAAATACTTTTTTATTTTTTGTAAACAATCCAATACTACCTGTATAAATTCCTCTTTCTTCTTTCTCAAGTTTATTAATTATTTCCATCGTTTTTATTTTCGGCGCACCTGTAACTGAACCACAAGGGAATACACTTTTAAGAACCTTACTCAATGAAATATCTTTGGCTAATTTACCATTTACAGTGCTTGTCATCTGGAAAAGGGACTCAAGTCTTTTTACTGAATACAATTCAGAAACATTTATAGAACCGGTTTTACAGACTTTCCCCAAATCATTCCTGATTAAATCCACAATCATCACATTCTCCGCCTGGTTCTTCTCACTCTTTTGAAGATTGTATTGATTCGACAAATCACTAATTAAATCAAAACCTCTTTTCCCGGTTCCCTTCATCGGGATCGATTTAATATTTTTTCCCTTTATTGAAAGGAACAATTCAGGTGAAAAAGAAAAAACGAGATTGTCTCCAGTGTTTATAAATGAAGAATATTCTGATGACTGATTAAAAAGCAGGTTTGTAAGAAAGGGATGAATTGACCCTGACAAATTAAACGTTCCTTTTACTGTGTAATTAACCTGGTATGTGTTTCCAAGACTTATTTCCTTTTTGATTTTTTTTATGTCTGAAAGATATTTCTTTTTAGTTGTGTTCAATTCGAATGATGATATTTCATAAGATTTCTTCTGCTTAAAATCTATATCAATATCATTTGATTTTATCTTCTGAACATTTTTATCATCGAAAAAGAATAATTGTAATACTTTTTTATCTGATGGATTAAACAGTTCGTTTAGCTTTGGTTCGAAAAGATAGCCAACTTCATAATTTATAAGACAAAATCCCTTTGCGTTTTTTACTGAATATTCATCAAGAAAATGCAAAGCCAGTTCGAGATCATTTTTATCTTTTACCTGTATGATCTCAAATGGATCTGTAAATAAATATGAATAACTTTTTTTATAAAATGGTGGTGTATAAAACAGTGCAGAATAAATATTATTTTCAATATGTTTTATTATGTCATCGAATTTCATAATATTTTAGACACATATTTGTTGGAAATTTTCCCCTAAAAATATAACAGGACTTTATATGAAACCTCGCCTAAGCTTTGCACAAATCTGGAATATGAGTTTTGGATTTCTTGGTATTCAATTTGGTTTTGCACTTCAAAATGCAAATGTAAGCAGAATATTTGAAACTTTGGGAGCAAGCATTGATGACATTCCGATACTCTGGATTGCTGCACCTGTAACCGGATTAATTATTCAGCCAATCATCGGGCATATGAGTGATAAAACCTGGAACAGACTTGGCAGACGAAGACCATATTTCCTTACCGGGGCAATACTAGCATCACTAGCTTTAATTTTTATGCCGAACTCCCCTGCACTCTGGATAGCAGCAGGAATGTTATGGATTATGGATGCATCAATAAATGTTTCGATGGAACCTTTCCGGGCGTTTGTTGGCGATATGCTTCCTTCCGAACAACGCACGACCGGATTTGCAATGCAGAGTTTCTTCATAGGGATCGGGGCAGTTGTTGCATCTGCTTTACCTTATATGATGACAAACTGGATCCATATTTTTAACACAGCCGGAGCTGGTGAAATTCCCGACTCGGTTAAGTTTTCGTTTTACATTGGTGCTATCGTTTTCTTTCTGGCTGTTGCCTGGACAGTATTTTCAACTAAAGAATATTCTCCCGAAGAATTAAAAGAACATCAGAAAGCTGATCAAAAAATTGATTATGAAAAAATACGTGCTGCTCAAAAACAAGTTCCAGCCGAACAATTTATTAAACAAGGATCTATCTGGTTGATTATAGGAACTGTAATTGCACTAATTATTGCTTTCACTCTAGGAAATGTTGATTACGGACTTTACGTATTGTTTGTCGGTGCTGCAATTTTCGGATTGCTGCAAATATTTGCGGGATGGTTTACAAAATCAAATAAGACAAAAAACGGTTTTGTTGTTGTGCTGAACGATCTTAACAATATGCCTAAAACTATGAAACAACTTGCTGTAGTCCAGTTCTTTTCATGGTTTGCACTTTTTGCAATGTGGATTTACACAACTCCGGCTGTTACTCATCATATTTACAACACAACTGATACAACTTCATCGCTTTATAATGAAGGTGCAGATTGGGTCGGAGTTTTGATGGCAGTCTATAATGGTTTTGCTGCTGTGATGGCTTTCGTACTTGTTATACTAGCAAAAAAATTCTCAAGAAAAAAAGTTCATTTAATAAGTCTTGTGTTTGGAGGACTTGGTCTCGTTTCTTTTTATTTCATTAAAGATCCAAATCTTCTTCTTGTTTCTGAGCTGGGAATAGGTTTAGCCTGGGCTTCAATACTTGCGATGCCTTATGCAATACTTGCCGGCTCACTTCCGGCTGAAAAGATGGGAGTTTATATGGGCATCTTTAATTTCTTTATTGTAATTCCACAGATAACTGCAGCAAGCATTTTGGGATTTTTTGTAAGAAGTGTTGTCGGTGGTGAAGCAATTTATGCACTTATCCTTGGCGGAATTTCAATGATTATTGCCGGATTTATGGTAATGTTTGTCGATGATGTGGATGAGGTGAAGGAAAAATAAAATTATTAATATTTCATCGTCAATCAGATTTATTAACATTATGAAAAAAGTCTTTTTGTTCAATAGATATATAATTGCTTCTGTTACAATAATCTTTATTAATTTGACTCTTAATGGTTGTTATACCCTCAGAGAAACTACAGCTCAAAGTGAACAATCAATTAAAATCTATAAAATTATAACCGTAAATGATGATACAGTTAGTTTTAACAAAAGTAAGTTAGGATATGCACAACTTATCAATGATAAAGTAATCAGCATTAAGAAGAATGGTGAACAAGAAGTTTTTCCAATTTCAAATATAAAATCATATTACACAGAAGAATTTGATACTGGAAAAACAATCTGGACAATAGTTGGATCTGCCGCATTTTTAATTCTAATTTGGATTGGAATAGTTCTAATACAGATGGATGGAAGAGGTTTTGGAGGATAAACGACCATAATAGTATTTTAATTTATTAAGAAGATTTCTAAGGTGAAACAATTTGATTTATTCTCTCATGACTTACGGATTGTTAATGTTAGTTTCTGGGTTTATAGTAATATTTGTCTATGATGTAGATGAGGTGAAGGAAAAATTATTAATCAAATAAGGTGGGGATATGAAATATTCTATAATAATTTTATTTATTCTTTTAATTTCATCTTCAGTCTTCCTGCAAACGAAAAGCCAGATCTCATTTGGTACTGGTCCAACCAGTTATAAATTCTTTATGAACGATCCTATTGGTTACCAGGTTGAAGGCAGATATATGTATAATTTTTCTGACAGCTTACAGATAATGTTTACTACCGGTTACCAGCATTGGAAAGTTACCTTTGGACCAGGTGGCAGCAGATTTAATTCCGTTCCAATACTTGCAGGCATCAGGCTTATGTTACCAATAAATAATTTTGTACCCTATATAGCCGGTGAGTTAGGTGTTCATTTTATTAAAAGAGATTATACATTTGAAGAATATGAAATGTCCCAGTTAGGACTTTTTAGATTGATTTCTTCTGAACCGGCTAATGAATCAGTAACAAAGTTTTCATACAGGTTAAATATAGGAGCAATTATTGTCTTAAATAGTTTCATAGACTTAGACTTAAGTTTAAGATATAACAATATTGATTATGATTACGTCTATATCTATCCGACAAAAATTAGCACCAGGACTTTTAAATTGTATAGCATTTTCGTTGGGTTAAATTTTAAACTATAATTATGTTTAATTACTCAATAAAATTATTGCTTCTTTGTTGTTTTATTGTCTCTCCAATATTTTCCCAGGAAAACTTTTCATCATTAAAAGATTTTGAGTATAATTTCACTCGCAACAGAACACAACTTGGATATTCAACAATTGTTAGGCAAAATGATAAACCAGAATTAAAAAATGTTTTTATGAACTTAAATCATAGAACAAGCAGGTTTAATTCTTTTACAAAACCATTTATGGTTAAATAGGCATTCGAACCGGGTATCCAATTTTTATATATAGATGATATTGATGTAAATGGATTGGGGATTGTTCCTTATGTCAAAGCTGGTCCGGAAATGAGTTTATCTAAAAACCTCTTTCTTGGTGGAAACATAGGGATTGGCGCTTTCTTAACTAATTATTTTTTCATATGGCCATTTGCTGGTGTAAATATTTACTACTTAATTCCCCTGGATAAAATTTTATTCCTGGAGTTTGAGGCTGGATTTCATACAACCTATGTAAAACGACAAGATATACCTTATTTATTTTATATTGCCATAGGAATTTCCGTTAAATAAATATGACTTAATTGATAAAAAAACAATTTAATGAGCAGCTTGTCTAACCGATGCTTCTTTCCCTTCTGGTACAAACTTCTCTTTAACCATAAACCATAATATTGCAGATACAGCAAGCGTGAATGTACTAATGATAAATATCAAACTTTTATCGGATGCTTTGCTTACAGCCTGTCCTACACCAAAACTCGCAACAAGCTGCGGTAGTACAACTGCAAGATTGAACAATCCCATAAACAAACCCATCTTTGCCTGATCAACCTTCTGCGACATAATTGCAAACGGCAGACTTATAGTTGATGCCCATCCTATTCCGAGAACTCCCATCAAAACGTAAATCATTGTAGGAGTGAATCCGAAGAAAAGAATTCCTGCATATCCAATTGCCATTGTGGAAATACAAATTGCGTGTGTCTTTACTCTTCCTATTTTCCGCGTAATTGGTTCAAGAACAAATGCAGGAAGTATTGCACCGACAGCATTCAAAATTAAAAAGCTGATTGAAACAATTCTTCCCATTTCAATATTTGTTGCTTCGCTTATGACACTTCCATCACCAAAACCATAAACTTTATATTGCACGTAAGCAAACATGTAAACAAACATTGTCTGTATTCCAATCCACGTGAAAGAATGTGCAGCTAAAACCTTTTTAAATCCAACGAGGTCGGCATCCTTTTTTGGTAATGCGTCAACATTCTTTAAAATAACTTTAAGGATGAAAGCAATTGTTATTAAAAAGCACAACAATTCAACATAGTAATTGTCAGGTTCATAGTTAAACATTCTTCCAACGATTGCATAAAGTGCGTAAAGTAAAAATCCCCATAGAGGCTGGATGTTGTTTAATATTTCGCTAAAAGAAGTTTTTGGTTTTTCTCCTGTTGAATCACCATCATCAGAATTTTTTAACTCCCTCGGCTCATCAATAAAAAGTGTTGGAATGATTGAAAGAACAAATACTAATCCTACACCGATATAAATAAGTAAATAATTATTCCAAACCGCTCCAATTACATAAGCAAGAACTCCGAATGTTCCAGAGATTGTCTGCATCCAGGTGTATCCTTTTGTTCTTTCAACACCTTCGGGAGTTACATCAGCAATTATAGATCTTGTAGGATTAAAACTGATGTTGATTGCAAGGTCGAGTGTGAGTGCAACGGCAATTGCAACTCCGAGTATTCCGTTAAATCCCATTGAACTGCTTATAACATCTATGTTTGGTAAAGCAAGCAGCATTAACGCGGCTAGAAATCCGCCAATAAAAATGAATGGTCGTCTTCTTCCCTTCCAAAACCAAACATTATCGCTTATCAAACCAACGATTACCTGTCCCAGAATTCCTGCCACTGGTCCGGCTGCCCAGACAAGCCCGACATCGTGAATCTGTAATCCATATTTTGAACTGAGTATCCAGCTTAATGCAGATATCTGAACTGATAGTGCAAACCCCATTGCAGTTGCAGGCAATGCAAGAATTGCATAAAAAGTTTTGGTAAGTTTCTTTTGAATTTCAAGCATAAAAAATCCGGTAAAAGTTTAGAAGATTATTTTATTTAACCTGGTAAATTTCAGATGAATACCCTTTAAGATTTATTTTTTCGTCATTCTGCAAACTAATTTGCTGATTTGTTTTCAAGTTTTGGATTGATTCAGCTTTCTGCAAAATCATTTTTAAGATTGATGTATTGACCGGTATTTCGCTTTCACCTGTGTTCATTAAGATCAAAATCTTTTCGTCATTTAATGTTTTAATCAAACAATAAAGATCATCACCTGCTAAAATGTGTTTCAGTTTTCCTTTTGATAATGCAGGATAAATTTTTCTGAGTCTAAGCAATTCATTCAGATAATTATAAATATCATTCTCTTCTTCTGTTCTTCCTTCTTTTGTAAAAGCATTTCTTTCATCACCCGAGAATCCGCCGGGAAAAGGTTGTCTTAATTCTCCATCTTTTTGTCCGCCCTTAATTCCGATTTCAGTTCCATAAAGAATAACAGGAATTCCTCTTGTAAACAGAACGAGATTCAAAGCAAGTTTTACTTTTTTAATATTTCCTTTAGCAACAAACATTGCCCGCTGAATGTCATGGTTATCAAAAAACATGAGGAGATTATCAGGATTTGAATAAACAATATCCTGGCAGAGAGTTTCATAAACGGGATATATATTTTTATCTCCGCTAAGATAATTTCTGATCGCATCATTCAATGCAAAATCTGTTACAACCGGAAGATTAGAATCAAAATTGTTTCTGCGTATTGGTGAATGAGTCTGGTAGCCGGAAATAATTGATGGTGTTCCCTGCCAGATTTCTCCAACAATATTCAATTGTGGATATTCATTTAAAATCGTATTAGCCCATTCTGATAAATATTTTTGATTAGAATATGGATATGTATCTTCCCTGATTCCATCAAGTCCGGAATATTCAGTCCACCAGATTGTATTCTGAATTATATATTTCTTAACAAATTCATTCTGCTGATTTAGGTCAGGCATATAATCTGTGAACCAACCCTTCTCAATTTTATTAACAACCGAACTATCTCCGTGAATATCAAGGAAAGCCATTTTATCATGCAAAGCTGACAAATGATTTTCGGGTGTTCCATTAATCCAACTTTTCATTGGTAAATTTTTTATCCAGGGATGATTAATTCCAATATGGTTGCTGACATGATCGAGAATAATTTTTAAACCATTTTTATGAGCTTCTTTAACTAATTTTTTATAAAGTACATTATTTCCAAAGCGTGGATCGATTTTATAAAGATCAGTTGCTGCGTATCCGTGGTAGCTCATCCACATATTATTCTCAAGCACTGGAGTTAGCCAGATTGATGTGACCCCAAGTTCTTTTAGGTAATGAAGTTTAGAAATTATCCCCTCAATATCCCCTCCCTTTCGTCCATCAAGATCTTCAGAAGTAAACTGATCAAGAGAATCTCCAATTGTATTGTTGGAAGGATTGCCATCACAAAAACGGTCGGCAAAAATTAGGTAGATAATATCTTCATTATTAAAACCTTCGTGAGAATCTGGATCATTTTCTCTTTTTAACAATTTGTATTTATAATAATAAGCATCATTTTCACTTGTAAAAGTGAAAGTATATTCACCGGGATCAGAATTTTCAGGAATTACAACATCGAGAAATAAGTAATCATTATTTTGAGTTTTATATTTTTTACAGATAAAAATTTTATCTGAATTGATTGAAACATCCGCAGACTGAATATCATCTCCATAAAACATTAGTTGCAATGTATCCCATTTCATTCCCACCCACCAGTTTGGCGGTTCAACTTTCTGTATGGAAAATTCCTGGGTGAAAACCTGGATAGAAAATAACAGAGATAAAAATAAAACGATCGAAAACCTGGTATGCAAAAAGTAAATCCCTCTATGAAATTAAGAACGGCAGAAAAATAGATAATCGGTAGTAATTTTGAAAGAGTTGAAGAAACACTCCTATGCAATGTTCTGTAATCAGTTATAAAATCAAGATTTGTGAAGAGTGTCTGAGGCATAATTATTGTGAAAAATAAAAATCAAACCAAGGTGGAAAACAATTTTTCAAATTAAATATCAGGAGAATATATGTTTAGATTAAATATGAAAGTGGTAAGTTCGATACTATTTTTGGTGTTCTTTTTTCTCTATTTCCAGGGATGCAAAGATGTGACAGACCCAACGGATAATGCTCCAACCATTCCCCCAACAAACACAATGGTTATGGATTTCACTGAATTCCCGGACACTTCAACAGTCAACCCTCTTCCAAAGCTATCAGTTGCTACTTACCAGAACTGGGGTTGGGCCGCAATTAATGTTTCTTATTGGAATTCTTTAGTTACAGTTACATTGACTGTTCCTGTACTCGCATTTACTGAAGCTTTTAACCATCAGCCAACTTTACAAAATGATGGTTCATGGTTATGGACTTACAACTTCACTGCAGGTGGTGTTATATATACTTCTAAACTTTATGGTACACCCAACGTAGATGGAGTAGATTGGAAAATGTTATTAACTAAAACCGGTGAGTATTCAGACTTTGAGTGGTTTACCGGGTTTTCTAATTTGCCGGCTACAGAAGGAACCTGGACATTAAATTTAGATCCGGCTAACCCGGAACCTTTTATTAATATTGATTGGCAAAGAAATGTTGAAGAAAATACCGCAAGTGTACAATACACAAATATAATTCCTGGTGATCCTGGAAATGGTAGTTATATTAAATATGGAAAAACAATTGACAGCACTTATAATCGTTACTATAAAATCTGGAGTGCGCAAAATTCAAACCTAACAGATATTATCTGGAACTATGAAAATCATTTTGGAAGTGTTAATGACCAGCAGCATTTTGGTGATCCAAACCAACATTGCTGGGACGAGTTATTAATGGATTCTGACTGTCAATAATTCATTTCCACGGGATAATTTTAGATTTAAAAAGGATAACGTTTAATTGTTATCCTTTTTAAATTAATTAAATAACTTATTCTTCAAAGTGTCATTATTTACTTTTTCCGATATCCAGCTTAGAATTAAGTCCCTTTCTTTTTCAGATAACTTTGCCTTTTCTTTCATAGGAACTAAAATCGAATCCCATTTTGCAACTGTAAATTCGGTTGGACTATGGTATTTATGGCATCCATTACATTTAGACACAAATAAGTTTCTTCCCTCAGGAAAATTTGTAGCTTCATTCGTATCAACTATATAGCTGGCACTGCACGAATAAATAATTACAACCAAAAAAATCAAAACTGAAACGATAACTTTCATTAAAGTTCAACACCAACAATTGTTCTGAATTCGTATTGTTCATGATGTGCAAGATCAAGACTATTTTTTGTTGAAGGGCTGCCTGCAACCTGAGCGAGAAAATTAAAAGTAAGATAAAAACTGCTTCCCTGGAAATTAAATGTGGGTCCAAGAAATGTCGCATTACTTTCTTCTTCTTCATAAATATCTTCAAAAGTTCTATCATGCCCTGAACTCTAAACCTAAAGCAACAATTGGTGAAACTTCATACATAACTCCGCCGGTTAATTCAAAAGCAGATTCGTTTTCATTATCGACTACTTCTCTTTCAATTTCTGAATTAATATTTAACGTCGTTATAAAATTGTCGAACCTTCTCGAAAGAATTATCTTTGATTCATATTCAAGTTCATCTCCGCCATATGCAAATTCAAAATATAAAGCAGGGTCAACAAATATTTCTCCCGGGTTTGTCAAACGATATCTTAATTCTACCGAAGAGGATGAAAATCCAAATGACTTTGATTCAAAAGAATTTTGCTCTGAGGTCACCTGGTCGAAATTAAAATATAATGATGCGGAAAGTCTGTCAGTTACACCGTACTCAAATTCGAACCTTGGTTGAAACCTATAGTAATACCCCATATCCTTCCCGATTCTTCCTGTATTCCAGACTTCTAATTCAAACCCGCCCGATGGCAATGTGTAAGCAAGATATGATCTTCCGAAATATCTTCTGTCTGCCATTAAATTGTTTATTGAAAGCAAAATTAGTATGAAGATGAAGTAAATAATTGATTTTTGCATTAAATAACTCCTAATATGGTTGTGTGAACAATAATATTATCATTATTAAGATTAAATCTAAATAAATATAGTTAAATATCAAATGTTGATTTCTGCAATTGTAACCAAATAAATTTTACAACACTTTAGGAATTTGGAGAGAAACGAATAAGCTCGAATAAATAAAATTGAATTGGAAAATAAATTCAACCCGATTGATTTCAGTAGACTAAATTGCTTCACCATGAAGTTGAAATCACAGATTTACACCCTTCTTGCATTTAACACCAATTAAAGTAATTTTTGTTTTTGATTTTTGAAAAAAATGCCAGAGAAAGAACCTGAAAAAAATATAACCGTAAACCGGAAAGCCAGACATGAATATGCTATCATACAAACTTATGAAGCTGGAATAATTTTAGTTGGTACGGAAGTCAAATCTTTAAGACAAGGAAAAGCAAACCTTGTTGATAGTTATGGCAAATTAAAAAATGGTGAGGTGTGGCTGATTGGTGCTCATATTAACGAATACACTCAGGGAAACATAAATAATCACGATCCGATAAGAGACAGGAAACTTCTTTTAAACAAAAGTGAAATAAAAAAACTAATAAGTGGAACAAATGAAAAAGGGTTAACATTAATTCCACTCCGTTTATATTTCAGAAATGGAAAAGTAAAAGTGGAAATTGCTTTAGCAAAAGGTAAAAAGGTTTATGACAAACGTAGAGATATTGCTAAGAAAGATTTTGAAAGAGAACAACAAAGAAAAATTAAATATTGAAAACAGATAGTCTAGTTAATGAATAATAAATTATTTCCTTCGCTTAACGATCAAATGGACCTTATAAAAAGAGGTACAAGCGAAATTATCCCTGAAGACGAATTAGTTAAAAAATTAGAAAATTCTTTAAAAGAAAATAAACCACTTAATGTTAAACTTGGTTGTGATCCTTCACGGCCCGATTTGCATATTGGTCATTCCGTTGTTTTAAGAAAACTTGCCCAGTTTCAATCTCTTGGGCACCAGGCAATATTAATTGTCGGTGATTTTACCGGAATGATTGGCGATCCTTCAGGCAGAAATGCAACAAGACCGGCACTGACACTTAAGGAAACAAGAATAAATGGGGAATCTTATTTTGAACAAGCTTCAAAAATTCTTGATAAGGAAAAAACTAAAATAGTTTACAATTCCGAATGGCTGGGCAAAATGAGTTTTGAAGACGTGATCAAACTTGCAAGTAAGTACACTGTTGCACGGATGATCGAAAGAGATGATTTTACAAAAAGATTTAAAGCCGGTGAACCAATCAGTATTCACGAATTCCTCTACCCTCTTGCGCAAGCCATGGATTCTGTTGCGATTACAAGTGATGTTGAACTTGGAGGAACTGATCAAAAATTTAATTTACTGGTCGGCAGAGATATTCAAAGAGAAAATGGGCAGGAACCCCAGATCATTTTAACAATGCCATTACTAGTTGGAACAGATGGCGTTGATAAGATGAGTAAATCATACGATAATTATATTGGTATTTCAGATTCTCCGAAAGAAATGTTTGGAAGAACACTTTCAATTCCCGATAATTTAATTTATACTTATTTTGAACTTGCAACTGATATTTCAAACTCTGATTTATCAGTTATTAAAAATCAGCTGGATGAAGGCAAAGTCAATCCGCGTGATATTAAAAGACGACTTGCGAGAACTTTAATTCAAATGTATCATAACAATGATGAGGCATTGAAAGCTGAAGAAGAATTCGATAAAATATTTATTAAAAAAGAAGTGCCTGATGATATACTGGAAATTAAAATAGATACCCAAAAAGATTTAAATATCCTGGATTTGATATTAAAAGTTAATTTTGCACCAACTAAATCCGAAGCCAAAAGATTAGTAATACAAGGTGGCGTGTCTATAGATGGCGAAAAAGTTGAAAAATTTGATACTGTTATCAATTTAAAAAACGACATGATACTTAAGGTAGGCAAAAGAAAATTTATTAAATTTATTAAGTAAATAAAGGAGAGAATAAGTTGTACAGACCGACAAAAATATTTTTCACGAAAGGTGTGGGCAGAAGTAAAGAATATTTAACATCATTCGAATCAGCATTAAGGATGGCTCGAATTGAAATGTGTAATCTTGTTTCTGTCAGCAGCATATTTCCAACAAATTGTAAAAGAATAACTGTAGATGAAGGAATGAAAGAAATCGAGCCCGGACAAATTGTTCACGCTGTAATTGCCCGAAATGCAACGAACGAACCAAACAGGTTAATTGCGGCCTCACTTGGAGTTGCTCTGCCAACCGATAAAAATGCTTATGGATATCTTTCCGAGCACCACCCTTTTGGACAAACTGAAAAAGTTGCCGGCGAATATGCTGAAGATTTAGCGGCAACAATGTTAGCTACAACTCTTGGTATTGAGTTTAATGCTGATACTGATTGGAATGAAAGAGAGGACCAGTATAAAATGTCCGGCAAAATTGTTAGAACATTTAACATCACCCAATCTGCACAGGGGGACAAAAACGGATTGTGGACGACTGTAATTGCTTCCGCAATTCTGCTACCATAAAAAATTGATTTTATGTGGATAAAGAATTAATTGATTGGATTGTATTCTGGATTATTATCGCAATTCTGTTTTTTATTGATCTCTATTTAAGTGAAAGACGCACTGAAAAGATTTCATTAAAATCCAGTTTAATCTGGAGTACAATCTGGACAATAGTTGCACTTCTTTTCAATGTCTTCATTTATTATCATCTCGGCAAAGTAAAAGCGGTCGAATTCCTGACTGGCTACATTATTGAAAGATCCTTGTCTTTTGATAACCTTTTTGTTTTCCTCCTCATTTTTGAAGTAATGCGCATAAAGCCCGAGAACCAGCCTCACGTGCTTAAATGGGGAATCCTGAGTGCAATTGTTTTCAGAATATTATTTATTGTTGCAGGCGTTGGATTAGTAACCCTGTTTGAACCGGTTATTTATGTTTTCGGATTAATACTTCTTTATGCCGCTTATAAAATGGCATTTGGCGGTGAGCAAAAGATTGATGTAGAACATAACTGGCTTGTAAGACTTGCAAAGCGTTATATGAATTTTGATTCAGATTACAGCGGGAAAAAGTTTTTTATATCAAAAGGCGGGAAGAAATTTGCTACAACAATTTTTCTTACTTTTCTGCTAATAGAATCTTCTGACATAATTTTTGCAGTCGATTCAATTCCCGCAATTATAGCAATTACAAAAGATACATTTATAATTATTTCTTCAAATATTTTTGCAATTCTCGGATTGCGCGCACTCTACTTTGCGCTCGCTGCGCTTGTAGATATTTTTGTTTACTTAAAATACGGAGTGGCAATAATTTTATTTTATGTGGGCGTTAAGATGCTAACTTCAGATTTGTATCACATTCCGACTGAGTATTCGCTTATTATCATTCTTACAATATTGACGTTATCAGTTCTTTTATCCTTACTTCACAAAAAGAAAAACACTAATTAAAAATCTGACGCCATAGGAACTTTGCGGCAATCTCTGTGTTTTTTGCGTGGAATATTTTTTCTCGCGGAGATCGCCAAGAAAATCGCAGAGAACGCTGAGTCATCAGTAAATTCAATCTATAAAGCTTAGCGAAGGAGAATTACTTTTTTATCATCTCCCACACGTCTCCTATGTGTTTGAGGGTCGGGTTGTTTGTTGGTTCTTGTTCTGATAGGTTGTCGTATCCTATTATTAGTACTGTGTTTAGTCTGTTCATTCTTGTCAAGTATTTTGTTATTCGCACTTCGTCTGGTGTTGGGTAGTTTACTGGTCCTAGTTGGAATGTTCCTGTTGTTATGTTTTCTCGTCCTTTTATGTAGTTGAAGTAGTTGCTGTCTGGTATCCATACTGGTGTGTTCATTAGTGCTTTTTGCATTAGTATTCTTGTTGCTTTTCCGAAGTCTTCGTTTGCTAGTGAGTCTTTGTTGAATATTAGGTCTATTCCGTATACATTTGTTCCGTTTAGTCTTCCTCCTAGTGCGAATGGTACTCCTGGTGGATCGAATGTTGTTGATGGCTCGTAGTGGAATAGTGCTACGCATTCGTTTATTGATCCTGGTTCTATGTAGTTTGGTGTTTCGTTCCATTGTTGTTCTGGTGGTATTCCTGTTATGTTTAGCATGTAGTTTATTGCTGTTCTTATGCTGTCTTCTGTTCCTTCTGGCATGTTTGTTGTGTCTAGGAATGCTTGCCATGGTGTTACTGCTGGTTCTAATGATCCTTTTTGTCCTGGGAGTGGTGCGTTGTATAACCATAGTACTAATCTTCTTAGTGTTTTTATTGTGTCTTGATTGTATGGTGGGTCTGTCCATGGCGTGAATGGTTTGTCTAGGTTTTTTTTTGTTAGTATGTACATGTTTATTGTTGTGTCTTTGTTTGTGTTTATTGGTGCATCAGCTGTCTATTTTGTAGTTGTAGTGTTTGTTTTTTAGGTCTACGTATTTTATTATTATGTTTGCTTCTGTTTGTGGTTTTTGTAGTGTTTTTTTGTTTTGTTTTGTTGTTGTTAGTATTTTTTCTAGTTGGTTTTCTTTGTTTCCTGTTGCTCCCCAGCTGTATGTGTTTTTGTCTATTTTGCTTATTTTGTTTGCGTACATTTGTCCGTCTATTATTGTTGCTATTATGTATACTCCGTTTGCGTAGTTTCTTATTTTTTCTATGTTTATGTTGTGTGTTCCTGCTTCTAGTTCTTTGTTTTCTATTGTTGTTGTTTGTCCTATTGCGTCGCTTATGTATGTTTCTATTGTTGAGTATTTTTCTAGGTTTAGTTGTAGTTGCGGGTTGTTTGGTATGTATTTTATTTTTCCTATTGTTTCTGTTTGTTTTTCGTCTTGTATTCCTGTTATTATTACTCCTTTTATTGGGAATGAGTATTTTCCGTCTGGTCCTGTCATTACTGTTGTGCTGTCTATTGTTGGTGTTGTTTGTATTTTTGTTACTTCTATGCTGTCTTGTGGCTGATCGTTTTCGTCCATTACTGTTCCTTGTAGTATTGCAAGTCTAGTAGAATCTTGAGGATTATAACTCTGTGCTAGCGTTCTGCCTCCTAGAAGGAATATGAGTGCTGCTGCACCGCCCAATACTAGCTTCTGATACCATTTCATAATGTACTCTAAACGCTCATATTTATAAAGTTTACATTTTTTAACCACTAACAAGTTGCAATAAATTATTTAAATAATTGCTGTATTAATAATCATTTTTATTGCAAAATAAAACAGAGCTACCAATAAACTTATCACAATCTGCAAAACTTATCTTTAAGGAAGTCAGTAGTTACTTATGATTGAATAAAAAACCAAAATGAATTACAACTGCAAAAAACAATCCCACCAGCATTGGTTCAATCTCATTTACTAATGAGATGTTTGCAAAATTATCTCTGATAAAATACCAAACTATACTTGAAAGAACAGCAGTAATCATTTCCATCAAAATTATTTTATTTGAAACTCTCAACTTTGGATAATATGCACTGATTACAGGAAGAATAATTCCCGGGATGAACATAGAGCCAATCGTGTACCATATTTCTATCACAGATGGAATTGTATAAGCAAGAACTCCGGCGATAACTCCAGAAATGATCAATCCCGCGATTGTATAGTTTCTTAATTTCGATTCGTCATTAAATTTTTCAATTCTGTAAATAAAATCCCGGCTGATTGTAGTAGCACTCAAAAATAAGAAGCTGTTAAGCGTTGAAAGAATTGTTGCAAATAAAGCAGCATAAAAAATTCCTTTTAGTCCGGCAGGTAAAACCTCATCTGCAAACTTTGGAAAAGCAAGTACGGGATTTTGAATATTGGGCAGAACTCCTTTTGCGAAAAGTCCGGTTGTTGTAGTTAAAAAATCAAACAACGCCCAGAAGAAAATTGAAATAATAATTCCTTTCATTGCAACACTGCCGCTTTTTGCTGCGTAACATCTCTGGTGAAATCCCGGATCGGCAAAAGTCCAGAGTGCAATAAGAAACCAGATGATTAAATATGTTACCGGCATTCCGCCGGTTAGATCGAGATGTTCAGGAGGGACTGAGTCAGAGATAAACTTAAATCCACCAAACTGGTTTAGAGAAAAAATCACCACGACAATAAACCCGGCAAACATCACAAAAAACTGGAACGAATCAACAAACACATTTGACTTAAACCCGCCTTTAAGCAAATACGCAATGGACAAAATCAAAGCAATTATTATCGAAGGAATTAGCGGAAGATTAAAAATATATAAAAGCAAGCTTGCTGTCATCAGCAAATAAGGAGCAGGTGAAACAAGAATAAATACAATCACAGCCGAAAGCATTCCAGCTTTCTTTCCATAAATTTCAGATAAGCTTATCTGGAATTGTGAATAAGGAAGCTTCTCTTATTTTTTTTGCAAAGAAAATTGCAAACAAAAAAGCAAAAAGATAATATGGTAGTCCTTGTGTGAACCAGCTAACTAGTCCATAACGGTAAGTGAACTCTCCTACTCCGAGTATTCCACCATACCAGGTAGAAACATTTGTTAATATAAAAAGGAATAGACCAATTTTCCTGCCGGCAAGCAGGTAGTCGTTTGCATCCGAAGTTGTTTTTCTGCTTGTATAAAATCCAATTAAAAGTATTCCAGCAAAGAATATAATTATTATTAAAATATCGGTTGAGGAAAGATTCATCGTTGGGTTGCTTTATTTTCCAAAAGAGCAAACCCGAAAAGATTATTTTTCTTCAATGTATTAAAATCACGAATGACAAAAATTACTTTACCTTTAACGTTAAGTTTAACTTTTTCTTTTTCAGAAACATTACTTGTACTTTCCTTTTCGCCAAATGGTAAAGCCACATTGTTAAGTGGATATTTTAAACCTGATGAAGTGATTTTTGTATTGGAGTCAATTCCATAAACTGAAATTGTTTCACCTGGAACTGTTTTCAATTCAACTTTCCCTGTATAAGGAATTAATATAGAGTCTTCTGCCGTGAGGATGATTTTTATATTGTGAAAGAATTTTATTATAATTCCAAGATTACAAAATGTGTGATCGAGCCTGTTCCCGGTTGCTCCCATTAAAACAACTTCAGAATAACCTGATTTAATTGCAAACTTCAAACACTTTTCTACATCGGTATCATTTTGTCTTTTTATTTTTATAATTCTTGATTTGGATTTGTACCTATTCAAAGCTATGCTTGAAACAGAATCAAGATCACCAATAATGTAATCAGGCACTAATCCTAGTTTTAAAGCTGAATTTGCTCCACCGTCAGCACAAATTAGTTTTTCAAATCCATTCTTTAATAGGAATGTTATCTGATTTTTTTTAGGAGCTTTTCCGTTTGCCAGTATGATACATTTTTTCAATTTATTTTTTCCCGTAGCACAGATTACTAATCTGTGCTACCAATTTATAAACCAACCTGAATTCCAGCAAACCAGTTTCGTTCTGCTGCCGGGAAAAATTCTTTTCCGATTGCATTTGCTGAATATAAATTATCAAAAATATTATTAACCTGTACATAAACTTTCCACGACGCGGTTGTTTCAAGCAAATTAAATTCGTAGCTGGCGAAAAAATCAGAAACAAAATATGATTCATTAACATTATCTGAATAACCAACAAACCCTGGATATTGTTGAAGATAACTCCCTAAATTTTCATCATAATTATCTGAATAAAATTTACCTAAATATTTTCCTGTTAATCTTAGATAAAATCCCATGTCATTATAAGTTACTCCGAGGTTTGCAAGCAAATCAGGAAAGCCTGTTATCCTGTTGCCGCTTAAATCAATAGAATTATTTTCATCGACGAAAAACTTTCCATCTTCAATTGTGTTTTTACTTATTGTTGTATTACCAAATAATTCTATCCTATCATTCAACAATTTCAAGATTGCAGAAAACTCCGCACCGAGATGAACCGTTTTGTCAACATTACCAGTTATCGGCTGTCCAAACCTATCAACCTGTCCATCCTTAACAATTTCATCATTGAAAAGCATGTAAAATAAATTTAGAGTTAAAGAATATTGTTCTCCGTTAAATGCTGCACCTAATTCAAAATCGTTCATTGTTTCAGGTTTAACAAGTGGGTCATTAAAATTATAAGAATCGTCAGGAGCAACACCAAATTGCGGTAGTTCGCCGCCGCTTGATTCTGCTGCATCATAATATTCTTTTAATCTCGGCTCGCGTGAAACTCTTGCAAATGATAAGAAAATATTGGATTGATCAGTTAGTTTATAATTAATTCCAAAACGTGGATTTATAAAAAGATTACTAACTGAAAAATCAGTTCCTAAATACTTTTCATTGTAAAGTAAATAATTATGATAAGCTAATTGTATTTCGCCAAGCAAATTGAAATGCTCATTTAAATTATATGATTCATTAACGAATGCGCTTGCAATATCTTTTCCACCGCGATATTCATAATAATGATAATCCTTAGTCACACCAGGTGGAAGATTTTCAGCATAGTTTATTGCACCCCAATGAAGAGACCTGTGTTTTCTTAATTCTCCCCCGAAAAATAATACACCATTTTTATGCTCAAGACTAAATCTTGGAATCCATCCATACTGGGTGTTTTCAACCTGTGCTCGGATCAGTGCATTAGTCGGACCATAAGCTGAATCAGGCAGAAATCCATTCTGTTTTAATCTGAAATAATCATCGTAACCAAAATCGGGAATTGCCCACGAACCATCATAATCAAAAAAACCTTTGCCGGTTACAACAAACAAAGCTGAATTAAATTTAAGGTGATCGTTTATCAGCCATTCATTTAACAATTCATAATGCGGTTGTGAAAAGTTTTCAATCTCATCAGTTCTTCTTTCAAGAGTATAAGTATATTCACCTTCATTCGCTTCCCAGTAAGAATAGTTTTTCTTCCTGAGTTGTCTGTCCTTAATAGCAAATTTTGCAATACCAGTATAACCCAGTCCATCGGCTACAGGACCACCAAAAAGATTGATTTGAGTTGTGAAGTTTTTATCATATCTGACTGCTGAGAGAAAATAAGATTTAAAATCAACCCAGGTTTTATCTTTATATCCTGAACTTCGAATTTGTCCAAGCTTTCCATAAACAGCATATTTTTGATTTATCAATCCGCTTGAAAAAGAGGCAGAATATTTTTTTGTTATATAAGAACCATAAGAAGCAGAAAGTTCAAGTTTCGGTTTATCAGTAAATGAAGAAGTGATAAAATTTATGGTACCACCAATTGCCGGATAACCAAAAACGCCTGAACCAGCACCACGCTGAACCTGGATCAATTCAGTGCTTGCAAGTAAATCCGGAAAATCAAGCCAGTAAACATTATGATCTTCGGGATCATTTTGTGGAATGCCGTTTATCGAAACAGAAATTCTTCTCTGATCAAATCCACGGATGCTTAAATAATTGTACCCGATTCCATTGCCACCTTCAGAATAAAAAGTCGTTGAAGGAAGATCACTCAGATATTTTGGAATATCATAGACAGTGTATTCTTTTTGAAGTTCTTTCCTTTTAACCTGGTCAAAAGCGAGTGGTGTAATTCCCTTTTTCCCAACACTGGATTCAACAAGAATTGTTTGAGAGGGAATGATTTTTCTTTTAAGATAAAAAGTGTAAATAACATTTCCATCAGCAGTAGCTACTGAAGGAACATCAGATAAGTTTTTAATTTTTATTTTCCTTGTTTCATACCCGAGATAACTAATAATTAGAAAATCATCTTGTTCAACTTTAACTGATAAAGAGAACTCACCATTCTGATTGGAAAATGTTCCGGTTCCTTCATCAACTGATAAATAAACATTTGCATTTGGAAGCAGCAGACCAGTTTCAGAGTCAACAATCTTGCCGCCAATTGTAATTTGTTGTGCAAATAGTGCAAGAAAAGAAAATAAAAAAAGAATGATAAAGATTTTCATATCTCACTCCTTTAAAATAAAAAAGCCGTTTCAGAAACGGCTAAAATCTTTTCATTCTCGTTAGCCCGTTTCCCTACGCTGGCATTACCCAGATCAGGTATTAGGGTTTTATCTCAGTTCCGAAATCTTGGAACACCCCTAACGGCTTGAATCAATATTATTATGAACTAATTAATTACATCTCAAACTTAAGATTAATGATTAGTGAAATCAACTCACTTTTAATTTTTGCCCGATTGTGATTTTACTGTCGCTTAAATTATTTAACATTTTTAACTGCTGTACAGAAGTATTGTATTGTCTCGCAATCGAATACAGGGATTCACCTCTTGAGACTATATGTACACTATCATTTAACTCACTCTGCTTTATCACTAACTTTTGACCGGCAATTATTTTCGTATCACCAAAATCATTCCACTTTTTAATATCTGAAATTGCAACATTATATTTTTCAGCTATCTGGCTAATGGTTTCACCTCTTCTGATGGTGTGATATTTTTCGCCTGTCTTACTCGTTATCAATTTCTTTGTTGGTGATGTATTTCCGGGATATAGAACGAGAGTTTTTCCTGCTATAATCTTATTCCCCGAGATATCATTCCAGCCTCTTAAATTTACTACACTAACATGAAATTTTTCTGCTATTTGTCCTATTGTGTCGCCATTCTTTATTTCATAATATACTACTTCACCTGATTTACTATCCTTTTTGTTCATAGCAACTTTATCAATTCGTTTAGGATTATGAGGACCTTTATTCGAATAGATTTTTAACGTTTTACCTGAAACAATTTTATTTGAATTCAAATTATTCCAATTCCTTATATCATCAACTCCAACTCCATAACTTTCTGCTATCCGGCTTATTGTGTCACCTTTTTTAATTTTATAATAATTAACATTCTCATTTGAATTATTACTGTCATCAACAACTGAAACTACCGGATCACTTGTATATATTTTAAGTGTTTGACCAGCAATTATTTTATTGCTTCTTAAACTATTCCATGTTCTTAAAAGTTGTGTTGAAACCTCAAATCTCTCAGCAATTTCTCCAATTGTATCACCTCTTCTAACTTTATACCTGTAAATATTTGTTTTTGATGAGATAACCGGTTCTTCTTTATAATTTTTTTCCGGAACGGCGTCTGAATATATTTTTAATCTTTTACCTGCTACAATTTTATTAGAAGAAAGGTCATTCCAATCTTTTAAAGTACTTACGCTTACCCCATATTTTGCTGCGATTAAACCAAGACTTTCACCTCTTCTAATTTTGTGATACTTCAATGATGAATTATTTTCATTTGAAGTATAATTTGGTGCCTTTTCTTCAATCTTTGTCGTCTTATCTATTGAAGCATAGTATTCTTCTAAGTCCTGAGGCACATATACTTTTAATCGCTGACCAACTCTAACAGTAGTTGTGTACGGAATATTATTCCAGTTTCTGATGTCACTTACTCTAACATTAAACTTATCCGCTATACCTAGAAGACTGTCATCTTTTTTAACACCATATTTAACTTCAACACTGTTTTCAGGAATTACAGGATCAATAGTTCCTATAGTTTCTTTCTGGTCATCCTCATTTGAATTATCCGCTACTAAATTTTCATCTGTAACTTCCTCGTCAACAGTTTGGTCCAGATTTGCATCCACAATCTGCTCTTCGCCTTTATTTTCTTCTGAACCAGTGAGCTCAAGGTACGGTGAAACATATTCCTGGTCTGTTGCGTTAGTCCCGTTTTCTTCAGCAAGTGACACATCTGTATTTGAAGAATAATTCGATTCTTCAGGATTGACCAGAACAGGGATTCTTAAATTAACACCAACATATAATTTAGATTTTGTAGAAATGTTATTTGCATCAGCCAGATCATAAATACTCACATTATATTTTCTTGCAATCCGGGAAAGTGTTTCGCCCCTGTGAACCTGGTGAACCAGGTAAGTTCTTCTTGCTGATTCAGGAATATTCTGAATATTAGTAGCAAAAAGTTCTGTTGATCCTTTTGGAATTTTCAGCGAATATCCTCCATCAAGATTTGGTGGTGTACTGAGCTGAGTTAATTCCGGGTTTAATTCCATCAATGTCTTAAGATCAGTTCCTGCACAACTTGAAAGAAATTCAAGATCTATTGCTCCATTCACGTTATAAGTTTCAAATTCCAATGGTTTATCATACTCGATGTCAGATAAACCGTATGCTTCAGGGTCCATTGCTATAAGACAAACAGCAATATATTGTGGGACATAATTCCGTGATTCTCTCGGCAAATATCTTCTAATCCCCCAAAAATCTGATTTTCCACTTTTCTGCATTGCCCGGCGAACTCTTCCCTCACCACAATTGTATGCTGCCAACGCAAGGTACCAATCTCCAAGTGAAGAATAAAGTTCTTTAAAGTGTTTTGCCGCTGCAGTAGTTGATTTAACAGGGTCTCTCCTTTCATCTAAATAAAATCCTGATTCCAGTCCATATAGTCTTCCTGTGGATTTGACAAATTGCCACATGCCAACAGCACTCGCCCAGGATCTGGCTGTTGGATTCAACCCGCTTTCCATCATACTCAAATACATAAGCTGAGGTGGAAGTTGTTCGGCTGCAAATATTTTACTCATCATTGGAAAGTATTTACCGGAACGTGAAAGCCACCTAACCATAACCTCTTTTCCACGACCATTAAAATAATCCAGCCATTGCTCAACATAAGGATTAACTTCAAGCGGAATTTCAGCCGACACAATTACTCGGTCTTCGGACGCATCCTCGTCTTTGGGTAGTTCAATTTCAGGAACTGATCCTTTCATCCATTCTTCAAGAGCAGCAAATGAAACACCTTCAGGCAATTCAGGCTGACTATCTACAAAATTTTTATAGTCTTCAATTATAGAATTTTCGAGTTCAACATAAGCTTCATTGTATTCAACACCCGGATAATAACTCAGATTATTAATGATTCTTAGAGCTGATTCAAAATTTTCAACTGCTTCTTTGACATTTTTTTCCTCAACCTTTGTCTGTGCAGTTAAATAAGATTGTCTCGCTTGTTCCAGCATCTCAGAAACGATACCAGTTTTGTTCTGAGTTTGCTGAATATGTTCATCTTTTGTGACTTCTTGTTGGCCGCTGCATGCGTAAAGCAGGATTGTTATTAGTAGGAATATCAGGAATTGCAGTGAACTTCTCTTCATCAACCTCTCCAAAAATTATATTACTTGCAATTTATTACTTGCAAGTGTCTTTATCAAGTAAAAAATTAGATAAATCAGTTAACAACTAGTTATTTAAAGAGTTAAGGAAACAATGCTTTTATAGAGGAATGTTTCCGTGTTTCTTCCCTGGGTTTGTATCAACTTTCGTGCGAAGTAAATTAAAAGCGTTAATCAATTTAAGTTTTGTTTCATGTGGGTAAATCACATCATCAACATAGCCTCTTTCAGCAGTTACATAAGGATTAGCAAATTTTTCTATGTATTCAGATAATTTTTTCTCAATTTCAGCATCGGGGTTTTTTGAACCAGCAATTTCTTTCTTAAAAATAATTTCCACTGCACCCTTTGGTCCCATTACAGCAATTTCTGCAGATGGCCAGGCAAAATTAAAGTCGCCTCTTATGTGTTTTGAATTCATAACATCGTAAGCACCGCCATAGGCTTTTCTAGTTATCACAGTTACCTTTGGAACTGTTGCTTCAGAAAATGCATACAATAATTTCGCACCATGTCTAATTATTCCATTCCATTCCTGTTCTGTTCCGGGTAAGAATCCAGGTACATCCACCAAAACCAGCATAGGAATATTGAACGCATCACAAAACCTAACAAATCTTGCTGCCTTTGTCGATGCATTTATATCTAACACACCAGCGAGTACCCCGGGCTGGTTTGCGATAATTCCAATCGACATTCCACCTAATCTGCCGAATCCAATAATAATATTTTCAGCATAATTTTGCTGAACTTCAAAAAATTCTGATTCATCAACAAGCAGATTAATTATATTTTTCATATCGTAAGGTTTGTTCGGATTGTCCGGAATAATTCCATCAAGTTTTGGATCAGGTTTAAGATTCTCAAAATCAAATTCTAGCTCGGATGAATGGTCACGATAGTTCAATGGAAGATAGCTAAGCAGTTTTCTAACATTTAATAAAGTTTCTATTTCATTATCGAAGATGAAATGAGCTACTCCACTTTTTGAAGAGTGTGTTTCAGCACCACCCAGATCTTCAAAACTGACATCTTCATGTGTTACAGTTTTAACAACATTAGGTCCGGTAACAAACATGTAACTTGTATTCTTTACCATAAAAATAAAATCTGTAATTGCAGGTGAGTAAACAGCACCGCCAGCGCAAGGCCCAAGAACAACCGAGATTTGTGGGATAACACCACTTGCTAAAGTATTTAACAAAAATATATCTGCGTAACCACCTAAACTTTCCACTCCTTCCTGTATTCTTGCTCCTCCTGAATCGTTTAATCCGATAACAGGTATTCCGGCTTTCATTGCCATCTTCATAATCTTGACAATTTTTTCTGCATTTGTTTCTGATAAAGATCCACCAAAAACCGTAAAATCCTGACTAAAAATTGCAACAGGTCTTTTTTCTATTTTGGCAAATCCGGTTACAACACCATCACCGGTATAATGTTGTTTGTCCAGACCGAACTCAGTTGCACGGTGCCTAACAAAAGCATCAATCTCTTCAAAAGATCCTTCATCAACCAGCAATTCAATTCTCTCGCGTGCAGTTAGTTTTCCTTTTTTATGCTGGCTGTCAATTTTTTCTTTTCCTCCACCAAGAAGTGCATTTTTTCTTTTCTTCTGAAGCTCATCATTTTTTTTCTTCATAATGAATTCGGTATATTATTAATTATTTGAATTGGTTTCTAAATTTCAATCAGGTTCTGATATTAAAAATGGATTATTTACTCTTTCATAACCAATTGAACTTTTTACACCATGACCCGGATAAATTTCCACATCATCAGGGAGTAACATAAGTTTTTTGCTGATTGAATTGATCAATGTATTATAATTCCCACCCCACAAGTCAGTTCTACCAATACTTTCTCTGAATAGTACATCTCCCGTTATGCAAACCTTTTCTTTTTCAAAATATAAACAATATTCGCCCGGAGTGTGTCCCGGAGTGAAAAGGAACTTCCCAATGACATTTCCAATCCCAATTTGATCATCTTCATTAATAAATCTATCCGGCTGAGGTGGAGTGTGAATCAACATTCTGAATGCAGCCGCCTGTCCTTCTGCACTTTTCAACAATTCCAAATCTCCTTCCGGTGCAAGAAAAACAGCATTATACTTTTTTTTCACGAAGTTTAATCCAAGAATATGATCAATATGACAATGAGTATTAATTAAATACTTAATTGATAAATTGTTTTGGGAAATAAAATCACTGAGTTTTCCATCTTCTTCCGGATTTGAATTTCCCGGATCTATTACAGCGGCTTCTTTTCCTGACTCATCCCACACAACTATTGTGTTCTCAGAAAAATCATTAAATGTAAAAACATGAATTTTGAACATAAATTAATTTATCCGTCTTTCTAACATTTGAGAATAAGTTTTGAAATTTGCTATTGTTTCTTCAATTGAATCTCCACCAAATTTAATAAGCATTTGCTTTGCCAGAACCCAGGCTAAAGCATGTTCGGAAATAACAGCACAGGCAGGTACAGCTACAAAATCACTACGCTCTCTTCGTGAAGAAACTCTTTTCATAGTTTTTAGATCAATAGATTGAAGAGGTGACATAAGAGTTGCAATCGGTTTCATAGCAGAGCGAACTAATATAGGCATACCATTGGAAATTCCACCTTCAATTCCACCTGCGCGATTCGTTTTACGAATCATTTTTTTATTCTTTATTATTATTTCATCGTGAACATCACTACCGGATTTTTCTGCTCCTGAAAATCCTCCACCAATTTCAACCCCCTTTACAGCGTTAATCGACATCATTGCTGCAGCGATCTCTGAATTGATTTTTCTATCAGATTGTACAAAACTTCCTAATCCAACTGGAACGCCGAGTGCAACTGTTATGAATGTACCGCCAAGTGTATTACCTTTTTTCTTAGCGTTTTTAATTCTCGAAATAATTTTATTTTCCTGTTTCTTTTCAGAAACTCTCAATGGGCTTTCTTCTGCGTTATGAAAAAGTCTTTGAAAATATTTTTCATTGAGAGGTTTATTTACCTGGATTTCGTACATCAAATCTGATTCCGGATAGATTCCTCCAATATTTTCAACAACACTACCAATAACAATCCCAAATTCTTTTAAAAATATTTTTGCAATGGAACCGGCAGCAACCCGAGCTGCAGTTTCTCTTGCACTAGATCGTTCAATGGAATTCCGAATATCGTCAAAATTATACTTTAAAGTTCCAACCAAATCAGCATGACCCGGTCTTGGAATAGTAATTTTATCTACATTTATTGATGAGCTTTCAACAGACATTTTTTCTTTCCAGTTTTCCCAATCGTGGTTTTGTATAATCATCGATATCGGGGAGCCAAGGGTTTTACCAAACCGGATTCCACTTAGAATTTCTGCCTGGTCAGATTCAATTTTCATTCTTGTTCCACGACCATATCCACCCTGCCTTCTTTTTAATTCTTTATTAATCTCTTTCGGATCAACTTTTAAATTGGAAGGAAAGCCTTCAACAATAACATTGAGTGCTTTTCCGTGTGATTCGCCCGCTGTTAAATATCTTATCATAAATTGTGAAGTAGTTTTCCTCAAATATAAAAAAAAACGTCCCGATATTATCGGGACGCTTAATATTTTCTTTCAACAACTTAACTTATTCAGGTATCTCCAATCCAATAAATCTGGCATTACCTTTATTATCAATAACTCTGAGAAGAACGGCTTTGCCTTTACTTTCTTCTATATGATTTTTAAAATCTTTAACATCTGAAATCTTATTCCTATCAACCTCTGTTATAACCAAACCGGCAGCAAGATTCTGATCTTCAGCTTTACTGAATTGTTCTACATTTGTGATTAAGACACCGTCTTTTACATTAAAATCTTTTTTATCTCTATCAGTAAGATTTTTTACTGTCAGTCCGAGATTATCAAATGATGCCGTTGTCGCTTTGGAATCTGATTCTGATTCTTTTGATTTGCTATCAACTACCGGCTCTGTTTTTGTGTCTTCATCTCTAGCTTTAAGAGTTACATTTCTATCAATTATATTACCATCACGATAAATTTTCAACTTAACTACGGTGCCTGCAGATTTTGCAGCAACAAAACTTTGCAGTTCGTTTGGTCTGTTTACTTCTTTTCCGTCAACAGCAAGAATAACATCTCCGGCTCTTAAATCTGACTCAGAAGCTGCTCCACCATCAACGATACCCTGGATAATGATTCCTTTCGGTTTATCCATATTAAGTGATTTCGCAATTGCATTATCAACTTCACCAATATTAATACCGATGTATCCACGACTAACCTTTCCATGAGCAATCAGATCTTTTGCAACTGCTTTAACAAGATTGATCGGTATTGCGAATCCATAACCAATATATGTTCCTGTTCCACCTGCAGCAATTGCAGTGTTAACTCCGATTACTGCACCAGAAAGATCAACCAATGCTCCACCACTATTTCCCGGATTTATTGCAGCATCAGTCTGAATAAAATTTTCAACTCCATAACTGTCTCTGATTAACCCGAGTGAGCCTCTACCAATTGCACTAACTATTCCGGCAGTCACAGTTGAACTAAGAGAAAGCGGATTTCCAATTGCCATTACCCACTGACCTACTTTCAAATCATCTGAATCACCTAGATAAGCAACTGGTAAATCTTTTGCATCAATTTTCACAACAGCAAGATCAGTTAAAGGGTCTGTTCCAACTACTGTCGCATCAAAAGTTCTTTTATCGGAAAGTCCAACTGTAACTTTTGAAGAATTCTCAACAACGTGATTATTCGTAACAATATATCCATCATCAGAAATTATTATTCCACTTCCTGAACCCTTTTGTTCCTGCGGCATATCTTTAAATGGTGGGAAGAAGAACCAATCGCCATGAGGATTTGATCTTTCAGATACTACCGTAATCTGAACTATCTGCGGTGTAACTTTTCCGGCAGTCTCTATAAATGCCTGACTGAAAGATGATGCATCAGCATCCAATGTGACAGGTGGCTTATTTGCACCAAGCATTACATCAGCAAGACTCGGTCTTACTAATCCAAATCCTGATACCAGAATAGCTCCGAATAGTACACCAACAGCGAGAAGTGTTATTGCACCAAAGATTCCTTTAATTTTCATTTTTTATTACCTCCAATTTGAATATTACAATCTAAATTATTAAGAACCTGGTATCAAGTGATATAAATATAGCTCCTAAAACATTGTTAATGATTTAATTCCTTTAAAGTCCACAAAATGATATTTTAAATGATCTTCCATTAGTCTTGTAGCTGAAGAATAAACACTTTCATTAAATATTTTTGTGGATTCATTACTTTTTAGACAATTAAGGTAACTGAAAAGTTCCTTTTTTACCTCAGAATAATACACCGTTCCTCCTTTACACGTGCCGCAGATCAAACCTTTATCAAAACTATAGTAGATTTTATCAGATAAAAAATTTTCCTTACCACAAACTGGGCATTTTTCGAGTTGCAATTCAAAACCGACTTCTTTAAGGAAATAAAATAAAAATCTTCCAAAAGTTACTTCAGGATTTTCGCCTGATGCAGAAATCCTTTTTAATATTCTGATAACTGCATTAAACAATTTTATATTCAATTCATGTTCAGGAACGAGTTTATTTATTAACTCAATAACCGAATAAGAGAACTTCATTTTTTCAATATCATCTCTTAATCCAGGAAAATGATTGATAATTTCAGCATCGGAAATAAGTTGTAAGTCTCTTGATTCTTTATTGTAATAAACTATCCTGATGTGATTTAACGGGTCAACAATCCTGCCGGTTTTGGATTTTGGAGAACGTGCTCCCTTAATAATAACTGATATTTTTCCGAAATCTTCCGTAAAAAGATTGGCAATTTTACTTGTATCCCGGTAATCAAGTTTACTGAGAACAACCGCTTCAGTTTTTATGATTTCACTCATTTTACATTTACCAACCGACAGGCAGGAAATTATAAGGAAAGTTGAATACACCTTCTTCGGTGATTATTCCTTTAATAAAGTGAGATGGTGTAACATCAAAAGCTGGTGTGAATGATGAATAATTTTCTTTAGTAATTAGAGTATCATTCAACTTAAAAAGTTCAGTTTTATTTCTTTCTTCAATTTTAATTTCTTGTCCAGATGCAATTTTTCTGTCTATTGTTGTTGTAGGCGCTGCAATGTAGAATGGAATATCATGCTGATAAGCAAGAACTGCCAGTGTATAAGTTCCGATTTTGTTAGCACTGTCTCCATTCAGTGCAATTCTGTCTGCCCCGGTTATTACAAGATCAACTTTCTTTTGCTGCATTAAAACACCAGCAGAGGAATCAGTTTGAAGTGAAAAAGGGATTCCACATTTATCAAGCTCAAAAGCAGTTAACCTTGATCCTTGTAAAAGCGGTCGTGTTTCATCTGCATAAACATGGTTTATTAATCCATTTTGAAACGCTGTTTTAATTATACTAAAAGCAGTTCCATCACCTGCAGTTGCAAGTCTACCTGTATTGCAATGCGTGAGAACTGTAGATTTGGTTTTAAATATTGCCAAACCATTTTTCCCTATCTTCTCACAATATTCAATATCTTTTTGGTGAATTTCTTTCGCGCGATTTAACAATACATTATATAGATCTGAAGGAGATTGATTATTTGTATAAGCGGTTTTTAATTCATCAAGAGCATAAAATAAATTAACAGCGGTGGGTCTTGTTGATGAAAATCTTTGATAAACTTTATTAAATAATTCCGGATTGAATTCTTTTTCAGTTTTGAATGCAAGTGCAACTGCGTAGGCAGCGGCTACTCCAATTAATGGGGCACCTCTTATCTCAAGTTTTTCAACCGCTTCTGCAATTCTTTCGTAGCTATCGGTTTTAACATAGTTTTCCTCAAGAGGAAGTTTAGTTTGATCAAGGAATTCTAAAAACCCATCATCAAATCTTATTGAGAAGTAATCATTCTTGTTCATCAAATTTCGATAAATTCATAAATTCAAGAAATCTATCCTTTATCTTATGGTAAGATAGATCTTCAAGACCGTTGGTACTGAATTTTTCCACACAAAAAGAAGCCATAGAACTTCCATAGACAACAGCTCTTTTCATATTCTCTGGTGAAATGTCTCGGGTTTTGTGTAAGTATCCAGTGAATCCTCCGGCAAAAGAATCACCGGCACCGGTAGGATCAAAAATACTTTCCATCGGATAAGCTGGTGCAGAAAAAATAGTATCATTTGCAAAAAGCATTGCACCATGCTCACCTTTTTTAATGATCAAAATTTCGGGTCCCATTGCTCTAATCATTTTAGCTGCTTTAATGAGATTAGGTTCTTCGGCGAGCAATCTTGCCTCCGAATCATTAATGATTAAAACATTTACACGTTTTAATAATTTTAACAATTCATCTTTCATTCCTTCAATCCAGTAATTCATTGTATCACAAACAATCAATTGAGGATCATTAAGTTGATCGAGTACACGCGATTGTAAAACGGGATCAATATTTCCGAGGCAAACATATTTTGCTTTTTTATAATTATCCGGTATGATCGGATCAAATTTTTCAAAAACATTCAAATCAGTAAAAAGCGTATCTCTTACATTTAAGTCATAATGGTATTTTCCTCCCCAGCGAAAAGTTTTTCCACCTTCGATTACCTGTAATCCTTCAAGATCAACACTATGATCCTTCATGAGTTCAATATATTTTTTAGGGAAATCGCTTCCGACAACTCCAACCATATTTACAGGTGAAGAGAAATAACTTGCTGCAAGTGAAATGTAAGTTGCTGATCCACCTAAAGCATTTTCAACTTTATCAAAGGGTGTTTCAACTGTATCAAGCCCAAGAGAACCTACAATAAGTAAACTCAATTTAAAATCCTATATCTTTTATGAAATGATGTACTAAATTAAATAAATTGGAGGAGTAAAACATGTAAGGAGTGAATGGATGCATGAATGCATGAAATATTCACAATTAATTTGAATATACAATTATCCATTCAATCAATCATTCATTCATGCAATCATGTCGTCTACGTTAGAAATATGCTCTTGCTTCGGCACGTGCAGTATGAATAACCCTGCCTTTCCCCTGCCATCTTCCATCGTAACTTATAGTTGTTTGAAGAAAAGATGCTATGCGATAATCGAAGTTCAATCTCCAATAATAATTTTTCCCAAGCTGATTACCACCGGTTAACTCAAACGGAATATAATTATCAGAAGTATTCGATATTAACTCAGCACGTTCTAATTCAATTCTTAACCTGCCTGTTCCTGCTAAAGATAGATTAAACCTGATGGATTGCGAATTCAAATCAATAATAGTTGGGTTTTCAGGAAACTTGTCTTCACTTCTACCGGCTTTTATCTTAAAACCTACCTCAACCCTGTTGTAAGGTCTGTATGAAAAATCTGTAGTAATGCTGTTATCTGTTATTCGCCTGTTTTGAAGTGAAGTTACAGGAGCTATTAGATTATCAGTTATATTCACCAAATCAGTCTGGTTGCTCACTTCTTTAATCATCCTGAATCTTATTCTCAGGCTTCTTTCCCGGTTGTAACCTCTTTGAACACCTGTATTATAATCGTTTAAAGATTTCTGTTGTGTAAAACGAAACCGGAATGAAAGATCCTGCCTGTTTTCATTAATGAAAACATCCTGCTGAACATAATTTGCACCCCTGATTGTAACACTATCTCTCTGAAAATATTTAAAGTTTAAAAAATAAATCCTGGAAAGTTCTGTTTCCTTTGTTACTTCCTCGATTCTCCAAAAAGTTTCAGTAGATAAAGGAGCAAGTATAGTTCCTATAAAAGTATTTTTATCAAAAATATCTTCATAATTGATTTTCCACCTTGTGCTAGTTTTCAAATCAATTACAGGAAACAATTCATCCGTTGGTAAAGTAAGTTGAACGAAATCTCCATCATAAACCGTGGGTTCAAATTCATTCTCATCGGCAATACCATTATTATTCAAATCACCAAGATATTTATAGTTACCAGTTCCCTGTTCAACCCGGATAAAAACTTTTTCCTGGCGGGGCTGCTTTTTAGTTGATACTTCATAATATAAATCGCCGTTAAGTATCTTTTCCCAGAATCGGAATTTCGTCTGAGATCTTATAAGAATTTGTTCTGTATTCAATAAACCGGTTTGTACAAATTTCTGTGTATACTTTCTGTCCCACAGAGTTAGATTTAAAGTTGAGTTAACTTCTTCTATTCCTCTGTAAGATATTTCATATCCCTGCGAATGTGAATCAGATTCTTTTTCCATAATACCGTTTAACGGAAGGTAATCGTCCCTGAAAGTATATTTATATGTAAATGTGAATCCCTCAAATTCAAGCAGACTGATGTATGGATCAAATTCATGATAAATCAAGCTTCCACTTAAGAGTGAATCTTTTGTTAGTCTTTTGTCAACCCTGTCTTCTGCAAGCAGGCTCATCCCGGGTTTAAGTTTCCAGAATGTATAGTATGCTTCCCCTGAATGCCGAAACCAATTACTTTTGACAAGTAAGTTTCTTGAATTCACATAATCAAGATTGTAGGTTACGTTGTACGAATTATTATCTGATAAACGAATTATATTGTTATACCTGTCTGATCTGAAATCATCTCCTCTTTTCAAGAATCCAACTGATGAAGTGATGTTAAGAATATTAATTGGAATAAGATTTAATTTGAATTCCCTGAACTGCTCGTCTTCATTCTGGCTGGAACCTGAAGTGTTATAAAGCCTGTCGAACTCAACTTCATTAAACCTGTCTGTTGAAGTAAATTTTTTCTGAATAAACCTGTCTTTGTAAGATGCCCCGATTTTACCTAGGGATAGCTTTCCAATATTGACTTCCGATGGAAGAACCCTGAGATTAATATTTGTTGCAAAACCATAATCATCACCTTCATTTAAAGTTGAAAACTTATTTTTATCCCACAAGCTGCCAGCATATTCAATATCAAGCTGCACATTATCTAACGGTTTTACTGATAGTGTCATATTTGCAAGCTGTTTTTGTTGTGGTACCGGGATGAAAATAATTGGATTATAACTTCCCTTGTTTATCCCGACAAAAATATAATTTCCAAGACTCTCCCTGTTATAATCACCTTTGTTTTGTCCAACATAACTGAATGAAACATTGTAAAGTGATGTTGAGTCACCGGGATTATAAACATAATAAGTATATGACAAATTATTAATTAATGTATCAACTGCGCGGTAAACACCTCTCACATTGCCGAGCGAATCCGGAACAGCGAGTGAAATCCCTGATTTAACAGCTTTTAAAGGATCATCTCCTGCATCTTTTAGAATCTGCTTATCTTCATCCGATAAGGAGAAATCAATTGGGGCATTCTGATCATCGCCTTCCTGTAGAAACTGAACACCAATCTTTAACCTGTTATTAATTAATTCAGAGTTTGCTCCGGCTCCAAAGAAATTCCTGGAATATCTTCTGTCTGTATATTCAAAATCGACAGATATCCTGCTGGCGTTTGTGATTAATCTTTTTGTAGTGAATGTAACTGTTGCATTAGAATACTCAATAATATAATCATTGTTTTCACCGCGTGTCATTTCTATTCCATCAAGAAAAACTTTTTCCGTTCCTGCAAGTACTATAATATTTTTTTCACCATTTAAACCTGTTAATTGATATGGGCCCTGTACACCATCTGTTCCTGTAATATTATTTGTATTAAACTTCCCGCGGGAACCAGCAATTGCAACATAACCGTTGTAATTATCAAAACTGAAAGTTCCCATTAATCCCTGTAGTTTCCTGCTGATTACACCAAACTCGCCGTTGCGCTGTTCGAGCTGGTAGTCGCCAAAAGTTCCGGTTGCATTCTTATGCTTAATCTGGATGAAAACTTTATCCAGCTCTTCCAGTCGTTCAGTATTTCCTTCAGGTTGTATCGGTGTATTCTGATCAGTTAATGCAGCTACAATTTCAATATCGTTTGTAAGATTACCGGAAAGCTGTAATCTAAGTCCGCTGCTAAGTGAAAAATCTTTGGTTGTTCCAACTGTGAATCCCCTGATTAATGTACCGCTTTTTTCTATTCCCGGACCAAATATTTCATCCGGTGAAAATCCACTCCCTTCATTCTGTGCAACCTGGACTGTGTCCCCAAACTTTTCATCATACTTTAATACAAGTCTTCTTTTCCTGTAATTCTTTTTTAGTCCCACTTCAACACTCTTGTATGTTACAAACAGAGTATCGAAAACTGAGTAAGGCAAAGTATCAGAAAGAGTAAAAGTTCCGGTTGTATATAAAAACTTGTAATCAACAAATCTTTTCAACTCTGCATTGCGAAGCCGGATCGTTTCAGATAACGGAACAATTGAAACAGAATTGATGCTATATTGATTTTTAAGATTGATAGGTATTGTATCTGTTACAGTTGAAACCAGGTAATCGGATTGCGGAAGAATACCGGTATTTGCAGTAATCCAGAATAGAAAAAATAAAATTGCTTTATGACTTGATTTCAAAAGCAGAAAATAGGTTTTTGATTCAGAAATCTAAATTTACAAAGCACTTTTATCAAGTCCATACGGGGAGTATGCAGACATTACTCCGGATTTAGCTGTCAAGAATTTCCAATAAGTTTATAAACTTATTGACAAAAATCTTAGTTTCTTTGCATCTGCCATAAAACTGATGTATTTAGGATTTTTATCAATAATAAACAGGATCTTTTAAATGAATAGCAGCAGCATTCTATTTCAAACAATTGATTGGGCAACAATTTCTATAACCGAACACAAAGGTGATTCGGGTGTTGCATATTGGCAGACAAAACAATTTGACGGCTTAAGAATCCGGGTTGTAGAATATTCCAAAGGATATATTGCAGATCACTGGTGCAGGAAAGGACACATTGTGTTTTGTCTTGAAGGAGAATTTACTAGTGAGTTTGAAAGTGGCGAAAAATTTATTTTAACAAAAGGTATGAGCTATGTTGTTTCAGATGAGTTAAGTTCTCACAAATCGACTACTGAAAATGGTGCTAAGTTATTAATTATAGATGGAGATTTTTTAAGGTAGATCGATCTGTTTAACAATTTTATTACAATAAACTAAAAGAGCGAATCATCGATTCGCTCTACAATTTGTTTATATGTTATTTCATCAATACCATTTTCTTTATTTCAACAAATCCCCCTGCTCTTAACTGGTAAAAATATATTCCACTTGGTAAATCACTTGCATCAAATTCAACTTCGTATTCTCCGGCTGGTTTTTGTTCATAAACCAAAGTTGCAACTTCTTTTCCTAATACATCAAATACCTTCATTTGTACGGACACGCGATCGCGTGTCCCTACAGGTATGCTATATTTTATCTTTGTTACCGGGTTAAATGGGTTTGGATAGTTTTGGTTTAGAGAGAATTGTTGCGGATCTTCATTCATTACTGCCTGAACATTTGTAACCTCACTTAGAGGTCTTCTCCATACACCTAGTCCTAATGTACCAATATAAATGTAATTATTAAATATACAGATACTATAAACCGAAATACTATTAGATAAACCTTCATTTATAGATGCCCAGTTTGTTCCATTATTACTGGAAACATTAATTCCGAATTGGTATGTTCCGGCAAAGATATTATTTCCACTTACTGCTAAAGAATAAATGCTTTGACCCGGAACAAATGTTGGAGCCCAGGTTAACCCGTTATCATCTGAATAATATATTGCATTTCCAATAGTCCCGGCAAATATTCTGTTGCCGTTAAAAACTAAAGAATAAACTGTCTGGTTAGTTAAAGTTGTAAGATTCCAGTTGGCACCGTTATCAGTAGATAAATAAACTCCATAACCGCTGATACTAAATTCAGATCCGGCAAAGATATTATTTCCATTTACTGCCAAAGAACGAATAGTTTTGTTATTTAAAGAAGTTTGAATCCAACCTGCTCCGTTATCACCAGATAAATACACACCTGATCCGGCATTAATGTATTCAGTTCCAGCAAAGATATTATTTCCGTTTACTGCCAATGAGTAAACTACAGGAGTATCTAAAGAAGATTGTACCCAGGTTAAACCGTCATTGGAAGATGAATATAATCCTACATCATTATCACTTCCCGCAAAGACTGTGTTACTGTTTACAGCTAATGACCATACACTATGATTCGATAATATTAATGTATTAGTCCAGCTTTCGCCGTAATCTGTAGATAAAAATGCGCCTTCGCTGTATGTCCCGGCAATAATATTATTTCCGCTTGATGCTAATGAGTATATAGCTAAATCACCCATTCCATTTGACTTTTGCACCCATTGTGCATTTAATGAAGAAGATAATACAATGCAACTAATTGTAATTAAATAATAAATGTATTTCATACTATTTGCTTTCCTTTTATTTTTCCTCTTATTGAATCGCTTATGAATTTCTTCCCAGGCTGAACAATCAGAATTATTTTATTGTTGTTTAAAATTATTTAGATTCTACGCAAACACAGAACTCAATTCAGAGAACTGCACCCACGCTTAAGGAGTGGAGATTAGTTGGAGGAGAGTTGGTATAGCTTAGTCGGGGCTATTAGCCCTTCCTTAAAGTATAGATGTATTCTTATTGCTTAACATCAACTATTTCGGGATGAGAAGCAATAGAGAATGAGAATATATATTTGCTAATAATCCGGTATTTGAATTTAAATATATAGTTAGCTTAACAAAATTTCCAATTCTAAAAACTAGTAAAATGTCCCTATCCTCGTATTGATAGATTAATATTCTCACTCGCTTTATGTGAGCCAAGAATCCTAACATCACTAAATGAGCGAACCATCGATTCTTTTAATTTGATAATATCTTATTTCATTATCACCATCTTCTTTGTTTCAACAAATCCCCTTGCTCTTAACTGGTAAAAATAGATTCCGCTTGGAAGATTGCTTCCTCCGACTGTGGCGGAAACTCTACTACATATTCTCCGGCAGGTTTTTCTTCGTTAACAAGTGTTTCTACTTCTTTTCCTAATACATCATATAACTTCATTTGTACGGACACGCGATCGCGTGTCCCTACAGGTATGCTATACTTTATTTTTGTTGTCGGGTTAAAAGGGTTTGGGTAGTTTTGTGAAAGTAGAAATGAATTTGGCTGTGATGGATTATTTTCATCTTCTATAAATGTAACCCCGCCGTTTGTAGTTTTGAAGATAGTATAAATGCCTCCAGTCCAACCAGTATTTTGATCGATAAAAAATACTGAAAATAAATTATACCCGGTTTTACTTACTTGTCGTATCCAATTGTATCCACCATTCGTCGTATTAATTATAGTTGCATAGTCTCCTACTCCCCAACCAAAATTTTCATTAATAAAATAAACCGAATTCAATGAGTTCCCCTGCGGCAACGGGTTTTGCCAGAACCAGCCTTCCTGGGCGTTAACTGGAATTGTTATTAAGAAAAGTATAACAGATATGTAAACAGAAGCTTTCATCTACTACCCCTTAGAAAGTTCACTTTAAAGTTATGGATTTTTATGCATATAGGAAACATTATTCACTGTAAAAGTCTTCTGAAAAATTATTCATACCATCATTGTCATTCCCACTAAAGTGGGAATTTAAAACGGGATCAATAGATGCCCGTTTGCACGGGAATGACAATATCAACATTTCAGTAATAACCAATAATAATAGAAAACAAAAGGGGGTCATTTCTTTCTCTTTCCATTTTTCATTTAGTTATCGTTAGTTTCTTATTCTTGTAATTCTTCTCCAGGTATTTTACCCTCTTCTGTCAAAAGGTCATAAAATTTATTAAGGAACAAGTTGAAGACCAAGATAAGACCAAGATGATACCAAGATAGAGCCAATCTTACCGCAAGGTTAGAAATTATAAAAAGGCTTCAAAAACACGCTTTTTGCTATTTGTCAATTAGAAACAGTTAACTAAATTCTGCAATTATGACAGAGCCTGATTGGTTTAATGTAGAAAGTATTTTTAAATGTTTAGTACATGTACTAAACTAATCTCCTGTTTTTAAAAAAATAGTTAGTACATGTACTAAAGTATTTTTTTTAAGTAATGGTTAAGTTGTAAGTGAGTTATTGTATCCCTTGTGGATATTGGGGAAATTTGGGTGGGATAATCGGGAATTATTATTTGAATTTAAATAAATTTATAATGCTATTTAATAACACATCATATTAAAAGGGAATAAGGATGATAAAAGATGTTTCAAAAGATGAAACGAAGTCTAAACTTTTGAATCGTAACAAAATAACTTCATATACTGTTACGAGCACTATTTCGTCCAGCCTAGGCATACAACATAATGTTTCTTCAATCACACCTTACGATATTTTCAATTTTTGTATTGCTAGAGCGGTAAATTTATTAAAGATACATAAAGCAGCACATGGCAAAAGGTTGAAACCTGAGAAATATTTATCAGATGCTCACCGAGCAACTATCGTTTTAGCAGTGTCAGCGTTAGATGCGTTTATCCGAACCTTCATTGTTACTAGGATAAGAGATATCATTTCTGATAAGTCAAAAAAATTACCAAACGAATTAATAGAAAAAATTAAAAAATTTATTGATCAAGATAGTCTTATTGATGCAGCAAGAAAGGATGATTTATTAGATAGAGTTGAAAAAGCATTTATAAATGATTTTGAGAAAAGATCTTTTCAAGGTACAAAAGCTATAGAAGATATTATGAATCTTATTGGTGTCAATAATGTTTTTCATATGGTTGCAATTAATGCTAAGATGAATGAAGATCAAATAAAAAATGATTTAAATATGTATACAGATAGAAGGCACTTAATCGCTCATCGTGGAGATTATCAATTAAATCAGCAACCTCCTGTTGAAAATATAATAACTAAAAAAGATGCAGAAAATTGTATTAAACTTGTAAAAGTAATAGCAAAAAATATTAATGCTTTGGAGAATAACTAATGGAAAATACTTTTATTATAACTTATGATTTATCTTCCCCAGGCAGAAATTATGAGGAATTATTAAAACAAATTAAAAAATATCCTCACTGGGCAAAACTCTGTGAATCATCTTATTTAATAACATCAATTAAGAATGCAGTTGAGGTTAGGGACCATTTAAAAAAGTATATAGATGAAAATGACAAGATATATGTTGGAGCGGTAGTAGCTCCTGCGGCGTGGTATGGTATGTCAGATTCTGTATCAAACTGGATATTAAAAAATGTGAAATAAATAAACCCATCAATCGGATGAAAGAGTTTAGGAAAACCAGCCAATCAAGCTGACGCCTTTTTGGTTCGGGATAAAAGTACAGTATAATTAATAGTTATGCCTATGAAAAAAAATACAGCATTAGATGTTGCTTTGTGGATGAAAGAAGAAATTGAGAATGAAGAAATTCTTTATCAAGAAACTGCAGTATATGACATAATAGATAATTTCGGAGAGAAATTTATTTATTATAATGTAAATGGTAATCCTGCTATTTCAAAAGAAGTTCTTAAAGAATTTCGCAAAGTCACGGAGAAGACAGTAGTTTGGGTGCGTGGTGAAAGAATGTGGAGAAAAAGAAACGAAGAGGATGATTCTAAAAGCAGACAAAGTGATTGGTAATTTTTCTGTTCTTTAAATGTTGAAGGAAGAGCTTAGGGCACGACGCAATAGTGCGGAGCAGGTAAACCCTAGCAGCCAAACTAATCGTCAGAAATGGCAGAAAGGAGTAACTACTATGGCAAGAAAAGTGCAAAACAGATTATATAATTTGTTGCCTGTTTCCCTGGTAATCCTTGGATGGATTGCTTTCATAGTGGGTCAAACTTTAGATGTAATTAATCCATATAAGTTAATACTACTAACGGTTGCTAGGGTCCTGCCCTAGGCTCTTCTAATTTTTAGTCTAAAGACATAACCAGTTCTTCTAGCCGACCGCCGTTTTGTTTTGAGATAAAGTACACTATAAGTAATAGTTATATGGTATAAAAACAAATTAAACTAATTGGGGAAAAGAGTTTGGGAAAGATTAAAGAAAAAAGTAAAAAGACAAAAAAAGTTATACTGCTACTCTTATTACTTACACTCTTCGGCTGCACGTCGTGGTTTGAACCTATTGGGAAAGTTGCAGGACTTACTTTTATAAGATCAATAGCAGCTTCTGCTATAATATCAACGTACAAAATTAAATACAATCGTATTCCAAAAAACGAAACCGAAATAGATACATTTATAAATTCAAACGACTTCTTGTGTTATGATAAGCAAGACTTTGGTAACATATATGCAGATTCATTATTTTCAAGATTAGAATTACTCAATTCAAATGACACACTTCAGCAGTACAGGATTTATTTTAAACCATTCACTATTGAGAATGCCCAGGTTAACGGGTGCGGTGTTGTAATCACCATATACCCTATTAGACCAGATAGTACATTTGAGTTTTCATTGGATTCCTTAAATATAAATTATTTTGAAAACCGAATGATTAAACCTGAAGGAAAGAGTAAGATGACATCGTCAATTATTAAATGTAAATAACTTATCAGGGAACCCCTGTGAAATAGAGAACAATTCACCCAGTGAAATAGAGACTAAATTTCACAGGGTAAACGGGGTAAAGGGAATAAAAATAAATTAAACTTAATGGGGAAAACGGAGTGACTAAGCAAGTACAACGAAAAAGAAAATCCATACGGTTAAAGGAGTATGACTATTCAAATGCTGGCTGGTATTATATTACCATTTGTACAAAGAATTTTGTTCCTTGGTTTGGTAAGGTAAGAGCAAGTAAAGTACTATATAATGAATTGGGACTATTAGTATTAAAATACATTAAAGAAATACAAGAACATTTTAATAATGCAGAACTGGATGACTTTATTATAATGCCAAACCATTTACATTTTATTATCATATTAAATGATGTTGTAGGGACACGCGATCGCGTGTCCCTACGAAGATTTGGTAATATAGAAAAAGGCTCGTTATCATTAATTATAAATCAATTCAAAGGCTCTGTTACAAGGTTTGCAAGAAAGAATGGTTATGATAAATTTGCCTGGCAATCCCGTTTTTACGAACATATTATTCGTAATGATAAGGATCTTTACAGAATAAGAACTTATATTAATAACAATCCTCTTAAATGGGAATTGGATGAATATTATACAAAATAACTTATTGGGGAAAAGAGATGAAAGCAATCATACATACAAAATATGGTTCACCGGAAGTACTCCAACTCAAGGAAGTAGAAAAGCCTGTTCCCAAAGACAATGAAGTGCTGGTAAATGTTTTTGCTGCTTCCGCAAATCCGGCTGACTGGCATATGATAAGAGGAGAACCAAAATTTGCACGGTTATCCTTCGGACTTACGAAACCCAAAAATATTATTCCCGGGATCGATATTGCGGGAAAAGTAGACTCAATAGGCAAAAATGTAAAAGATTTTCATCCATGGAGATGAAGTATTCGGAGCCATGCGGCTGGGGAGGCGCCTTTGCCGAATTCGTATGTGTTACTGAAGAGAGCTTAGTACTGAAACCATCCAATATTTCTTTTGAAGAAGCCGCAGCAGTTTTTGTAGCAGCAATTACCGCCCTCCAATCACTTCGCGATAAAGGTAAGATTCAAACCGGGCAGAAAGTTTTAATCATTGGTGCATCAGGTGGTGTGGGAACATTTACTGTACAGATTGCTAAATATTTTGGTGCTGATGTTACCGGTGTATGCAGTACCCGGAATATAGAATTAGTGCGTTCGATTGGGGCAGACAATGTTATTGATTATACACAGGAGGATGTCACTAAAACCTCACAAAAATTTGATCTTATCATTGATAATGTTTCAAATCGTTCGGTTGTTGATCTTAAACGTGTCTTAAGCGCCAACGGGATTTGTGTTATGGTTGGATATTCTTCATTAACTCTTCTCATTCAGAATATGATTCTTGGTCCTTTAGTTTCGATGTTCGGAAGTAAGAAAATTGTTTCATTGGGAACGGCGAAAGCTAATCAAAAAAGATCTGGCTTTTCTTAAAGAACTTCTTGAATCTCGGTAAAATCAAACCTGTTATTGACAAGCGATACCCGTTAAGTGAAGTTCCAGATGCAATCCGTTACGTTGAAGAAGGTCACGCCAGGGGAAAAGTTATTATAATTATTGAATAAATTAAACATTCCGGGGAAAAGAGTTTGGAAAGGATTAGTGAATAAAATAAACTTGCTAACCTGCTGGTAGGTCATTTACAGTTGTGCTCTATTCTGCATAATTGTTCTGGGAAGCAGCTTAGACACAACACCGTTATGAACATCGTAATATGAAAGGGGAAACAATGGTAAGATTAGTTTTACTATTTATATTATTGGCAAATCTAACCTCATACGCTCAGGATAATTGCCAGTGCTCTGAGGTATTGGGACAATTAATTATCAAAGTAGAGTCTGAATATCCCGGGTTTAATGATAAAGTGAAAGATTCACTTGCCTACACAAGTTTCAAAAAACATTTGATTGAATCATCTTTTAATGCCAATAACGATAATTGCATCAAAATCCTGAAAGCATACACAAGCTACTTTAAGGATGGGCATCTTGTAATAAATAAAAAAGGGAATGACAATGATAATACCCAAATAATTGCCAGAGATACTATTGAAACTAATTTGACAGAATTCAACAATTATGTAATCAATAGTAAAGATAGCCTGGAAGGGATATGGGTTTCCGGGGATTATAAAGTAGGACTAAAAAAAGATAGTAGTAATTATACAGCATTTGTTATAACCTCAAAAAATGATTCGTGGAAGACAGGTGAAATTAAATTTAAATTAGATAACGCTGGCAAAGCTGTTTACTATTGGGGTAATCATACTCAATCTGCCGATTCATATGAAATACAAAAGGGTTGCTTCATTCATTTTAAGAAAGCAAATATTGCATTTGTAAGAGAATTTCCGGCACCATCATTAACAAAAGAAAACATATCCGAAGAACTTAATGAGTTGGAAGGATTCTATCTGAAAACTATAAGCGATAAAACATTATTATTAAGGATCTCAAGTTTTGAGTATTCCAATACAGAAAGAATAAATGATCTTCTTGAAAGCAATAAACTTTTATTAGATAAATATGAAAATCTTATTATTGATGTCAGGGGTAATGGTGGAGGAACAGACTATAGCTATCACCCCATTCTGCCTTATATTTATACAAACCCGGTACGGCAATTAAGTGGAGAATATTTGGTAACACAAACACTAATTAATTCGCTTGAGAATTGGGCTAACAACGCAGATAAGGACAAAGATGCTGATGAAATTAAATCAGTGAGAAGTGATCTAAAAAGAATGGAAGGAAAAATTGGGGAATTTATTCCATATAGTACGGATGGAAATTATGGATTTACAAAACAAGACTCAGTATATCTTTATCCCAAACACGTTGCAATATTAGTTGATGGACATTGCGGCAGTTCCACAGAAAAATTTCTTCTTGATGCAAAACAAAGTAAAAAAGTAAAGATTCTAGGAACTCCAACGTATGGTTCAGTTGATTATGTTTCAGTGTATGAATTCAATCTTGACTGTAGTAATTACGCTCTATATATGCCTACCGTTCGTATGATGAGATTACCTGAATATCAACTGGATAATATTGGTATCCAGCCGGATATTTACATGGACAAGTATATAAAAGATTGGGTTCAATATGCAAAAGAATATTTGGAAAATTGAAATTGTTAATGATAAACATGGATAACCCACGCTTTAAAGTTAACTGCTATTAGACTGAAGATAATGATATAAGTGACAAGGGAAAAAGAGGAAATAAGATCAATGATTAAAGGGATAAAATAAATTTAATTTATTGGGGAAAAGAGTTTGAGAAAGATTAAAGAAAAAAGTAAAATGGGAAAAGAATGAACAGATATTTATTGCTACTTTCATTAATAATTACTTTTTCCGTATCAGCACAAAACAATGATAAGAATGAAAACGAAAGACTAAGCATATTTGTACGTGAAGTTGCTATAAAAGTAGAGCCTGAAGATGCAAACAAATGGGAAAAGGCTATGCAAAAGATGGTTGAGGCTTATGTTAAAACCGGGTCCGACAAACTTGAATGGCTTCTGTACAGATCTCAGCCGAATGAATTCTGGATAATAATGTTTGGAGATAGTCTAGAGGATGTTCCGGATGAGGAAGAAATTAACAATGCATTTATCGGCACTCAGGGAGAACCGGAATATAAAGAAGCTCTTGAACTTTTTGCACAAACAGAATTTGAAGTTACCAGGGACATTGTTTGCCAGCAAGATGAATATTGGGGAACGGTAAAAGCAATGTCAACCAAAACACATCCAAAAGCACGAGTTGTGGATTATTGGGTAAAACCGGGGAGTGAAACTGAGTTTGATAATATCCAGCAGCAATACGTAGCACTATTACAGAAAATGAATTATCCTTATCCTGTTGAAGGATTCAGACCGAGGATAGGGGCCCCCAGAGTTTCCCAGGTTGTAACCTTCCCGGATAACTGGGGAAATTATTTAGGTATTAATGATTTAAGTGAGTGGGTAAAAAAGATGAATAAGCAAACAGAGTTAGATGAAATTAATAATGAGATGTCCCGGGTAATAATTAAATCATCATATCACGATCTGGATTTTGTGAAAGAGCTTAGTTCACCATAATTAAAAAGATTTCGTCATTTAGGGAAAATTTGGATTGTAAAAGTTTAAATGGATACAACTATGAATAAACCAAAAATTTATTTTCTACTTATTGTGTTAATATTATTTCTTGTTGGCTGCAAAGAAAAAAGTAAAAACAAACTTCCGCGGATTGCAATTACTGGTCTGGCAATTGAATCAAGTACTTTTTCTCCTGCATTCACAGATGAAGAAGCATTCCACGCTAAAGTTGGTGATGATGTTTTTTCCTTTTACCCTTTCCTCTCACCCTATTCGATTGATAGAAAAAGGGCGAAATGGATTCCAATCTTAAACGGACATGCTTTACCGGGAGGAATTGTTACAAGAGAAGCGTATGAAAGCTTAGTTACAAAGACATTAAATATGCTGAAGCAGAATGGTCCTTATGATGGGTTATTGTTTGATATTCACGGCGCAATGAGTGTAGTGGGACTTGATGATCCCGAAGGTGATTTTATTATCAGGATCCGCAAAGTGATCGGAACAGAACCAATAATCTCCACAACTATGGATTTGCACGGAAATGTTTCTAAACGTCTTGCTGAAAATACCGACCTGATCACCTGCTACCGTATGGCGCCCCACGAAGATGCTATGGATACAAAGAAACGTGCGGTTGAGAATTTACTTTCACGAATAGAATCGGGTAAAGGTAAACCAAAATACAAAGCGTGGATACCTGTACCAATATTACTTCCCGGTGAAAAAACAAGTACACGAATTGAACCCGGGAAAAGTCTGTATGCAAAGGTTGGTCCGGCTGCAGATCAGGAAGGTATTGTGGATGCTGCAATCTGGATTGGTTATGCATGGGCAGATGAGCCGCGAAACCGTGGAGTTGTTGTGGTTACAGGTGATGACAAGGAAAAGGTTATTTCGACATCTGAATACCTGGCTAAAAGTTTTTGGGATGTCAGGTCGCAGTTTGACTTCGTTGCACCAACTGCAACTTTAAAAGTATGTCTCGACAAAGCCATCACAAGTAAAAAGCATCCGTTTATTATAAGTGATATGGGTGATAATCCTACTGCTGGCGGTGCCGGTGATGTTACCTGGACTTTACAAAAAATTCTTGAGCGTAAAGAATTCAAAACAGAAGACGGACCATTATTAATCTATGCCTCAATACCGGGACCAGACTTAGTTGAAGCTGCAATTAAATCAGGTGTAGGTAATAAAGTTGAAGGATTTGTTGGTGCTATTGTTGATCATCGTTATGCTCCCCCAATAAAACTTTCAGGAATAGTTACTGCAATTAAAGAAGGCGATGAACATGCAGAAACTGAAATTGTTGTAAAGGTTGGAAACATTTATGTAATAGTTACTAAGAAAAGAAAACCATATCATTATGAAAAAGACTTCATTGAACTAGGACTAAATCCAAGACAAACTGATATTGTTGTTGTAAAGATCGGTTACCTTGTTCCTGAACTTTATGATATGAGAGGTGACTGGTTAATGGCTCTTACTCCCGGCGGTGTTGACCAGGACCTGGAAAGACTCGGTTATAAAAGAATCATCCGACCAATGTTCCCTTTTGATAAAGATATGAAAGAACCAAATCTTAAAGCAACATTACTTCCATTATCGGATGAATTATGAAAGCTATTGTTTATGAAAAATATGGCTCACCAGATGTACTTCAACTTAAAGAAGTAGATAAACCTGTTCCTAAAGACAATGAAGTTCTGGTAAAAGTTTTTACATCAACTGTTACCGCAACAGACTGTGTTTTCCGAAGAGGAGAACCATTCTTTTCGAGATTATTTACAGGACTTACAAAACCAAAAAATAAAATTCTCGGCAGTGAGTTTGCAGGAGAGATTGAAACAGTTGGTAAAAAAGTAAAATTATATAAAGCAGGTGACAGAGTAATAGGTACAACTCCCGGTTACGGATCATATTCAGAGTTTATTTGTCTGCCTGTTGAAAAATCAACGATTGCAAAAATGGCATCCAACAAAAGTTATGAAGAAGCCATTACTTGCTGTGATGGATTTTTAACGGCTCTACCCTTCCTTCGTGATAAAGGAAAAATTCAAAGCGATCAAAAAGTTTTAATCATCGGAGCTTCAGGAAGTGTCGGATCTGCTGCAGTTCAGCTTGCCAAATATTTTGGTGCTAAAGTAACCGGAGTGTGCAGTACATCAAGCATGGAACTGGTAGAATCTCTCGGTGCCGGTAAAGCAATTGATTATACCAAGGAAGATTTTACAAAATCGGGAGAAACCTACGATATAATTTTTGATTTAACAGGAAAGATTAAATTTTCAAAATGTAAAATCTCACTGACGCCGAACGGAAAATTTCTTGAAGCCGGAATTACGCTTGGAGTACTTCCAATTGTGTTATGGACATCAATATTAAGAAATAAAAAAGCAAGGATTATGGCAACAGGTTTAAGACCGCCCGCCGAAAGGTCAAAAGACCTTATCTTCATTAATGAACTGGCTGAGAACGGAAAGATTAAACCGGTCATTGATAAAATATTTCCATTAGAGAAAATTGCCGAAGCTCACGCGTATGTTGATAAAGGACATAAAAAAGGTAATGTGGTAATAACTTTAATTACAAAGCCGAAGTAAATAATGAGAAGAGTTAGCTCAATAATTTTGATTATATTGGGCGTACTGTGTATTGTTCCTGCTGTAATATTGTTGCTGCTTGGATTATGGAGCCTGATTTCAGGAGATTATGGATTTACAGATGCTGCTCCCTGGTGGGTAATTTTCTTCATATCTGGGGTGGTACTTGGGGTTGCAGGATCTATTTTATTACTGTTTGGCAGATTTATTTCAAAAAAAAAGGTTCAAAGAAATAATTCTGCTATAAAATAATTATTACTCATACCTCAGAGCTTCAATCGGATCAAGGTTAGCAGCTTTGTAGGCAGGATAAGTTCCGAATATCACCCCTACAGTAACGCACATCGAAATACCAATGATAACCCAATCAATTGGAACAGCAAGTTTTGCATTCAAAAAACTACCGGCAAAATTGCCTATACCTATCCCGATAAATATTCCGAGAATACCGCCAATCAGGCACAATACAATTGCTTCAATTAAAAACTGGATAAGTATGCTAGATTTTCTTGCACCAATTGCTTTACGTATTCCGATCTCTTTTGTTCTTTCGGTAACAGATACTAACATAATATTCATTATACCTATCCCCGCAGCAAGTAATGCAACAAGAGATACTGCAAGCGCACCTATTTTTATTGGTCCGGTTATATCATTAACCTGTCCCATTAAAGATTCATTACTGAAAATCTCAAAATCATTTTCTTCACCGGGTTCTATCTTTCTTATTATTCTCATATAACCTAATGCTGATTCGATTGTTGAATTATATGTTTCGGCATCCGTGGACATAATATTAATTTCAACACTTCCCTTTCTTTTTCCATAGATTGTTTGATATGTTGTTATGGGTATTACAACATAGTCATCCGTTGATTGACCAAAAAAGTCAGGTCTTTTTTTCAGTGTTCCAATAACTCTAAATGGTTTTCCATCCACTCTTATTTGCTGACCAACCGGGTTAATATTCGGAAAGAGTTTGTCAATAACATAGTTCCCTAGGACACAAACGTTATTAGAGTAATCAATATCGTTGGATCTGAATTCTCTTCCATCTTCCATTTCCAGGTTAAGTGTTGGGTAAACATCAAGGGTAACTCCAACAACAGCTATATTCGGATTAGTTTGTGTATTACCGAATTGAATAACTTTACCGCCGGCAACCTGGTAAGCACCCATGCATTCAACATTCTTCATCAACTTTTCAAGGCGATAGTACTCGTCAAGTGTGATATCTTTCCTGTTCCTGTACTTCTCCATTTCTTTATGACCACCGGTTTGTATGGCGGGCCATTTTTGAATCTCAAATGTGTTTTTGCTGAGGAACTGGAAACCTTCTTCTATAGTATTCTGGAGCATTGTTACAATTGTCATTACGACAATAATAGAGAAGATACCTACAACAACACCGAGCACAGTAAGAAGAGTTCTTAAACGGTTGGTTTTAAGAGACTGGAGCGCAACAACTATAAGTTGACTTATTTTCATTTTTCCCCTGAAAAATAGTAAGTCATTCTAATTTTTTACACAAAGATAAATTAAAATGACTTACTATTGAAATTTTGAATTACTCATAACGCAGAGCTTCTATCGGATCGAGATTAGCTGCTTTGTATGCAGGATATGTTCCGAAAATTAATCCGACCGTAACACACATTGTTATTCCAATAATAACCCAATCGATGGGAATTGCCATTTTAGCATTAAGAAAACTTCCTGCAAAATTCCCTATCCCAATTCCAATTATTATTCCTGTAAGTCCTCCAACTACACAAAGAATAATTGCTTCAATTAAAAACTGGGAAAGTATGCTGGAACTTTTCGCACCAATAGCTTTTCTAATTCCTATTTCCCTGGTTCTCTCAGTAACGGAAACAAGCATGATATTCATAATGCCTATTCCTGCAGCGAGTAACGCAACAAGTGATACAGCAAGCGCACCAATTTTTATCGGTCCTGTAATATCATTTACCTGCGTTATCATAGATTCATTACTAAAAATAGAGAAATCATTGTCTTCGCCGGGAGGTACCTTTCTTATTTTCCTAAAATGACCAATAGCTGCTTCAATAACATCATCGTAACTTGCCTTATCAGGTGCAGTAACCATAATATTCACGCTGTTTTTATATTTACCGTACATAGCCTGCCATGTAGTAATCGGCACAACAGCATAATTATCACGGCTATCTCCAAACATTGCCGGTTGTCTTTCCAATACTCCGACAACTCTCATCGGCCTGTTATCAACCCTTATCTGCTGCCCGATAGGATTCATGTTCGGAAATATTTTATCGACTATATCCTGTCCGAGTAAAACAATATCTGTTGAATTGTCAATATCATATTGTCTGAACTCTCTACCGTATGCAACGTTCCAGTCATTTGTTTTAATACCATCAAGTGTTTCACCTGCAATGCTGACATTCGGATTTGTTTCGAGTCCTTGAAATTTAATAACTTTACCGAACTGCCATTGTTCAGCTCCAACATATTGAGCAGTAGTCAACAGATCCTTTAAACGATAAGCTTCATCAATTGTAATGTCATTCCTGTTTCTCCAACTGCGGTCATTTCCACCTCCGTGCATTTGCATCCTGTCAAACTTTTCAATCTGGAATGTATTTTTACTTAATAATGCCAAACCGTTTTCAATACTGTTTTGCAGCATAGTAATGATAGTCATTATAACAATAATTGAAAATATTCCGACAACCACACCAAGTATTGTTAAAGATGTTCTCAACTTGTTGTTGATAATTGATTGAAATGCAATCTGAAATAATTGACTCGGTTTCATTTACTCATACCTCAACGAATCTACCGGATCTAATTTAGCGGCAGTGTAAGCAGGAGCAAGTCCTGATAAAATTCCTGTTATTGCTGAAACAGAAATTGCAATAACCGCAGCATCCGGTTGAATTGAAGTTGGAATAAATTGATTAATAAGTAAACTCAATAGTGCGGCAGCAAGAAGTCCGAGAATTCCACCGAACAAACAAATTGCTGAAGACTCCATCAGGAACTGTGCAAGAATAGTTCTCCTCTTTGCTCCAATTGCTTTCCTAATACCTATTTCTCTAGTTCTTTCCCGAACAGAAACAAACATAATATTCATTATTCCGATTGCACCAACAAACAGGGAAAGTCCGGTTATAAACAGTCCTGCAATTTGTATAACTCCAACAACAGAGTTATAGTTAGCCATTAAACCATCCTGCTGGTTTATCGAAAAATTATTTTCTTCATCGTATTTCAATCCTCTTACCTTTCTCATCACTCCTTCAGTTTCAGCTTTAGTCTCTTCAACCATTGCAGGGTTTTGTGCCCGCACATTAATTGTAATTGAACCACGATACTGACCAACAAAATTTTTAAAGATTGTTCCAATCGGAACAAAAACCTGGTTGTCAGGGTTCCAGGGACCAAGAATAAAACTGCCCTGCTCGGCAAGCACACCAACTACTTTATAATTTGCACCGCCCACCTTGATAATTTTATCAAGAGCATCACCGCGCGGGAAAAGATTCTTTTCTATTTCACTTCCGATAACAACCACCTGTCTTGATGCATTGCTTTCAACTTCGCTATAAAACCTTCCCATCGAAAAAGTGAAGTTCGTTGTTTTAACATAGTCTGCAGTTGATCCGTTTACATTTACACCTTCTACTCTTTTCTCACCAAATTTTACTAATTGTCTTGAGTTCTGAACCGGTGCAACTGCAAGTGGAAGTTTTGCCATTTGTTTAAACTTTTCAAAATCAGACATCTGGATATTAGGTCTGTTTCTCAATCTCCACCAATCATCATTCGAAAACCATGCCCATTTATCAACATAAAGGACATCGGAACCAAGAGCACTTATACCTTTTTGAAATGAGTTATCAATTCCTTTTATTGCTGTGGACATTAATACGACAACAGTGATACCAATAAAGATACCCAGCATCGTAAGGCTTGTTCGGACTTTATTAGCCCTCAACGCTCTCAGCGCGATAAGAAGCCCCTCTTTCATCTCAGTTATGAAATATTTCATATTATTTCCCGGATGATTTTTGTTATGTAATTAAGTCCGCCCGTTTTAATTTTCAACATATTTTTTTATGTCTATTATTTGGATTATTCAAGGAACTGATTAACTGACTTCACTTGTTTTTACTTTCGGGATGTAACGGTTAACAACTTCTTCATCTCTTTCAATCAATCCATCTTTAAGCCTGATAACTCTTGCAGCATGTTTGGCTATATATTCTTCGTGTGTAACAAGAATTATTGTGTTTCCTTTTTCATAAATCTCATTAAACAGCATCATTATTTCTTCACCGGTTTTAGAATCAAGATTTCCTGTTGGTTCATCGGCTAAAATTATTGAAGGATTAGTAACCAGGGCGCGTGCAACAGCAACTCTTTGTCTCTGCCCACCTGAAAGTTCATTTGGTTTGTGATGCATCCTGTCACCAAGCCCAACATCTTCCAAAGCTTTTTCAGCTCTCTCCCTTCTGTCTGAATATGGGATCCCTGCATAGATCAAAGGTAATTCAACATTATGAAGTGCGTCTGATCGAGCGAGCAAGTTAAAAGTCTGAAACACAAATCCTATTTCTTTATTACGGATACGTGCAAGTTCATTGTCTGTCATCTGGCTGACACTATTACCGTTAAAATCGTATTTCCCGGAAGATGGTGTATCCAGGCAGCCCAGCATATTCATAAGTGTGGATTTTCCTGAACCGGAAGGTCCCATTATAGCAACATATTCATTTTTATCTATTCTTAAAGTAACATCTCTTAAGGCATGAACTTCTTCAGTACCAACCTGGTAAACTTTAGCAATATGTTCGATATTAATTATGTTCATTTTAAATTTCCGTATTAATTAACTGTTAGCGCTTTCATTCATCTTACCCGGTCCTTCGCCTTTTCCTTTTTCTTCTTTCCTGACTGTGCTGCCATCATTGAGTTCTCTTGAAATTGCACGATAACTTCCTGATACAACTTCCTCTCCGCCATCTAACCCGGATTTTATTTCAAGATAATTGTCATCGCTGATACCGGTTTTAACCGGAACCATTTTTACTTTGCCTCCATCAAAAAGAAAAACAACTTCTTTGGGTTCATTCTTTTTAGGCGATTTCATTTCCCCATCATCCATTTTTGCATCTTTTTTAGTCGAGTCTTCTTTCATTGGAATATCTGTCCTGGCAGTTACACTCTGGATCGGAACACATAATACATTGTGAACGGTTTCTGTTTCTACGTCTGCATTGCAAGACATTCCCGGTCTTAATTTCGGATCAAGGTCGATCAATTTTATTTTAACTTCAAAGTTTACAACCTGTTCCTGAGTTCCCAATCCACTTGATTGAGCACTATTCCCAATTTGAGTAACAAGCCCATGAAACATCTTATCACTGAAAGCATCGACTGTTATATTTGCAGTATCGCCAACTGAAATTAATACAACATCGTTTTCATCCACATCAACAACTGCTTCCATATTTGAAAGATCAGCAACCGTCATAAGGTTTGTTCCCTGGCTGAATCCGCTTCCAAGAACTCTTTCTGCAAGCTCAACATTTAGCTGTGTTACAATTCCATCCATAGGAGCATAGATTGTAGTCTTGTTTAGAGTTTCCTGAACCTCACGCAATTGTGCTTTACTCTGAAGTACATTTGCCGCTGCACCATCATAACCAGCTTTTGTAGTCAGGTAATTGCTTTGTGCGTTTTCCAATTCTGAATCACTAGATAAACCTTTACTATGCAATTCTTTTACCCGATCGAAATCTGATTTAACCTTGTTTAATTCAGCTTCTTTCATCTGGAGATTAGCTTCTGCCGATTTAACACTTGCATCCAGCCTGTCTCTCTGTGCGTAGTACTGATCACCTTTTATCCTTATCAGCAAGTCACCTTTCTTAACTACATCTCCTTCTTCAACAGGAAGTTCAATAATTTCACCGGTTACTTCAGGAGTAATCACAACTTTGAATTCCGGATCAATGATTCCTGTTGCAGTAACTGTTTGAGTGATATCACGTTTTTCAACTTTTTCAGTTTGAACCATAATGATATCATCTTTACCTCCACCAATGAATGCTACTATTATAAGTATTAAAACGAGCAGTCCGATTGATCCAAAAATGATTATTTTCTTTTTCGATTTTTTGCGTTGATTTTTTGCCATCAGCTTATCTCCTCAGATAAAATTTTTATTCGTATTTAGAATAATCCAAAACACCAAGTGTATATTTTAATTTTTCCCTTAAAACTATATATGCATATTGTGAATTAATAAGATCAGAAAGTGCAGTTGTATAATTTGAGTTTGCTATTAGTACATCCAGCAGCTTACCAGCACCGATAGAATATCTTTCTTCTTCTATTTTTAAATTTTCCGAAGATGCTTTAACATTTCTCTCACTCACATCTAATCCTTTTTTTGCAACTTTCAATTGAAGATAAATTGTTTCTATCTGTCTTTTAATATCCCTTTCCAGGTCTTTCACTTCAATTTCTTTGTTCTCTGCCTGCACTTCAGCAAACTGTACCCTGTTGGTTACACTCCATCCGGAAAATATTGGAATACTTAACGTTAAACCAAAAGCAAGTCTCTTGGATTGATCAAGCTCAGAAATCTTGTCTCCCTGCCATGAATAAAACCCGTTTGCATTCAGGCTTGGTAAATGTCCGGAACGTGCGATAGTAATTCCGCTAACAGTACTTTCAAGATCTAACTTTGCACTCTTGTAATCCTGACGGTTTTCATAAGCCTGGGTTACAAGCTCTGTTATATTATCAAAATCCTTCAGCAAATTAGTATTTAATATCACTTTCTCATTATTTGAAAGAGAATCGGAGAAAGTATATTCTTCTGTAACATCATGTCCTAAAAAATAAAGCAAATCATTTTTTGCAGTTTCAAGATTGTTCTCGGAAGTTACAACTTGAAGTTCGGCATTTCCCTCGGCAACTTCCTGTTGGTAAACATCTGCAAGTGTAGCTGCACCAAGTTTATTTCTTTCTCTAATTGTTTCAAGATTTTTCTGATTCCATTTAAGATCTTCTTTTTTTACACCAAGCAACTTTTGATTATTTATTACATCATAGTACAATGAGATCGTCTGGAAAACGATGTCCTGTTTTAATCTTGTTAATGAAAATTGTGCAGACTCCAGATTATTTTGACTTTGTGATAAGGTAGCAAAATTTGCCAGCCCATCAAATAAAGTCCAGTTAGAACTAACTGCTGCCGAATAACTTCGATTCTGGCTCGAAGCTGAAGTGCTGAACGGTACTCCATTAATCAAGACAAATCCCGCATTTTTTATATCCGATTTGCTCCAATCCCAGCTTCCTGATAAACCTAATGAAGGAAGAAAATTTCCATAAGCTGCCAAAACATTTGTCTCATAACCGGGAATACCATTTACGCTTTGCTTCAAACCTGAATTATTATGAAGTGCAATCTGGATAGCCTGGTTTAAAGTTAATTCCTGCTGGGCAGGGACAACTAAAGAAAACAAGGTTATTAATAATGATGTTATTAAAAGTCGCATTCTGTTCTCCAATAATTTTTCTGTTACTGAACCGCTTTTAATCTTTGGAATTTAGTTTGTTACAGTTAAAAATGTAACACAGATATTCATTGCCCAAAAATATACTCCAAAAATAGCACTTAATTAATTTATAAAGTGTGATACGTTACGAATGGTTAAAAAAATACATAACCGGTGTTTTTATAACAGCAGCAATAAAAAGAACCCGGATTTCGGTTCACTTTTATTCCATCCTTGATTTAGAACTTAATTTTATTTTATATTTAAGTTAATATTAAATCAAATAAGCCGGGCACACAAAATGAATTTAAAATATTTTACTCTTTTGTTAACAATTGTTATTTCGTTCGTAATAATATTTCCTGCTTCCGATATACTAGCTCAGGGATTGAGAATAGAAGATGTACCTGGAGGCAGCGGTTCATCGGGCAGCAGTTCATCAAACAGTTCAGACAATTCAACATTATACATTGTCGGTGGAGCAATCATTGCCGGGATAGTTGTATATGCATTATTAAGAAAAAACTCAGATAAGAAAAAAGATAAATCAGATAGTTCAGAGGTTTCATTGAATGAGAAATTGAAATTTTCTCAAACTAAAACAGCACAACTACAAACAATAAAAAATCAAATTCCAGTAGATATATATTTTGGAATGTCTAACGAAAGTGCATTTATATCAGAAAAGAAATATTCTTTTGGGCTGAGTTTTAGATTCTAGTGAAAATTATTAAAGGTTCTGGTCTTCTTTAATTTTCAACAAATACTCATACGCTTCTTCATAGTTATTAGCTATAATTCCATCAAGGATAGCTTCTTCAATTGCGGTTTTTATTTCCCCCACTTTCTTTGAAGGCTTCAGGTTACAGACTTCCATAATGGTTTCACCTTTAACCGGTGATTGAAAAGTTCTCAGTTTATCTTTCTCTTCAACTTCCAGAACTTTTTTCATTACCCTATCATAATTGCCCAGGTACTTGTTCACCTTATCAGGATTCTTACTCGTGATATCAGCCCTGCAAAGAGTAATTAAATCTTCAAGATAATTCCCGGCTGAAACAATCAATCTTCTAATTGCTGAATCCGTTACTTCTTCTTTAGCGAGTGCAATTGGTCTTAAGTGAAGTCTTATCAAAGTTTCAATGTAATGCAGCTTATTCATCGGAAGTTTCATACGCTTAAAGATAGCAGGCATCATTCGTGCACCAAGCTCTTCGTGCCCATGAAATGTCCAGCCTGTTCCTTCGACAAATCTTTTGGTTGGTGGTTTTGCAATATCGTGTACAAGTGCTGCAAACCTGAGCCATACATTATTAGTTTTTCCAGATATGTTATCAATTACTTCACAGGTATGGTAAAAAACATCCTTATGATGATAATCTTTTCTCTGCTCAACTCCTTCAAGGTTTGCAATCTCGGGAAATACAACTTCCATTACGCCGGTCTTGAACATCATTATTAACCCGATTGAAGGTTTTGGTGAAGCAAGTATTTTGAGAAACTCGTCTGTCTTACGTTCCTGCGAAACAATAGATAAGCGGTCTTTTAATTTTGAAGCAGCTTCATCAACCGCAGAATCGACTTTAAAGTTAAGCTGTGAGGCAAACCGGTAAGCTCTCAGGATTCGCAGAGGATCGTCATCAAAAGTTATTTCCGGGTCAAGCGGGGTTTTAATTATCTGAGCTTTTAAATCTTCCAGTCCATTAAAAGTATCAATCAAATTACCGAAAGTATTTTTGTTTATTGATACAGCAAGAGTATTGATCGTAAAATCTCTTCGCCTAATATCATCTTCAAAACCACCCACATCAACTTTGGGTTTCCTGCTTTCCCGGCTATATGATTCTTTTCTTGCACCAACTATCTCAATATTCAAACCATCAAAAACAAAATGAGCAGTTCCAAAATTCTTATAAATGATTATGTCTTTTATCCCGAGTGCATCGGCAAGTTTTGAAGCATAATCTGGTCCATTGCCAATCACAAGCATATCAATATCAGTATTTTCTCTTCCAAGAATAATATCACGTACAACTCCGCCAACTACAAAAGTCTCAACATTCATTTTGTCTGCAACGTCGGAAGCTGTGTTGATGAAATCAAAACCCTGCCTTCCGGACAGGCAGGTTAATATTTTATCTTTAAGATTCATTTAGATTAATCCTGTTACGGTATTGTCCGTGTGGGTTTTGTAAATTCATTTCAGGATTTTCAGACTGTTAAAAACTCTTTTACTATTCTGATAAGTCCATTCCATTTTCTTGCTATTCATCTTTGCGAATGAATATAAAACAGGATCAGAATTAAAGCGTAACGATAATGCTGATAATTTTCTTGCATTTAAGTGATCAAGATTTTCATACATATATTCGGATAGTTTTAACATCGCAAAACTGCTCCAATAGTAATTTACATCAAACTTGTTATCAAAATATTTAAGAAATAATTGATAGTTTTCTTCAAGCCGTTTTGACAATTCAATTATTACAGGAAATGTAAAATATTTATTCCCATTCTTATTCAAACTTTTTAGAATAGAATACTTATCAAAATCACTCCCATCAATATATTTGATTAATAAGGATTCATTCTTCTCCATTAATGCTAATCTTATCAACACAATGAACTCAATGCGCTTAGAGGGTTTTAGTTTATCTAATTGAAGATAAATTTCTTCTGCTTTTTTAAATTCACTCTGTTTAACATACAAATCAGCGAGTCTTAGTTTTACAAGATAGTAATAAGCTGAATTATTATAATCGACCAGTTTCTTCTGCATAAAACTTATTGCTTTACCAATATCATTTGATTTTTCATAAGCAGTTGCTAACCCTATAAAAGCTGAATAATTATTTGAGTTGTTTAATAATTTTTTAAAAATCGATTTAGCATCTTCAGTTTTTCTTTCATTCAATTCTTTCCAGGCTTCGGTTATTTTGTCTTCATAATATCTCGGACAATATTTTGAAAATATACCTGCAGTTCCAAAATAATACCTGGCAACATTAACATTTGTTTTATATTTGAGTGTATCAAGGAATAATTCATAATCGTTTATAGTTTCATTTAACGATTCATTATAGTTATTATTAGAATATCCTTCTTCATAAAACTTCTTAAATTTTTCTATTCCATACTTTTCAACCAGATACTTACAGAATGAACCTGCATAAATATAAGACAAACTCGAATTCTGGTTAAAGAAATTAAATCCCGGGGTAAATAGATTTTCAAGATTCACTTTGTACCCATTTTCAAAAGCGGTTTTTGCCATAAAATGAATTGGCATATCATCATAAAATGCATCGGCTGATTCAGCTGCGCCTTCAATTAATGCTGGATTAAAATCTGCAGCTATCCTAAATATTGTACTTCCAAATGGTGCTGTAAAACAGTGAGCCATTTCATGTTTTAAAGTGTGTTCCCAGTTTTGCCTGGAAACATATACTTCGTAAAGCCAGGGTTTTGCAACATCGGCTTTATCCGACCCGAACAATTTCTTTTTTGATTCACCCGATTCGAAAAGCCAGATATTAATTTTCTTATTTGTTTTCAGATTAAAATACTTTTGCAGTTCACTATAATAAAATTCACCTGAAAGTATAACCAGTGAATCCTCCCTAATAATATGATCTGTATTCAGAATGATGTTTTCAGATTCAATTTTAACCGGCAAATCATTTTTTAAGCTCGAATGCGTAGTTGAATATCCAAACACCGGACTCAGCAGGTAAAATATCAAAGCAATTGAAATTATAAAACCCAACCGGATGAATTTCTTTTTAAGATTTATCCTGGCTGATGCCCGGAATAAAAAGAAAACAATACTGAAGTATGAAAGATTAATAATCCGGTAAATGAAAAGCTTCCAGAATGGTCTTAAACCTTCATCATAAATAGTTCCGGGGAAGTAACCGAAAACAGGATTGTAGAGATAAATTTGCGGATTGGAATAAATTTCAAACACTGCGATGGCTAGTATAAATAAAATCAAAAGAATAAAAACAAAGTAAGCAGAAATATTTTTTACAAATGAATAAGTCAAAGTGGCTATTGCTATCCCGGTAAATGTTGAAACTAAAGTGATCATCAAATAAAAATTAAATCCATCACAGAATGAGCAGAAACCATTGAACAAAGAATTGGTGAATGAAACGACAAAAGGAATGGCAAGCAGTATGAGGCTTTGCTTAAAGAATGAGATAGACCTGGGTTTTTTATTAGCAATTTTGCGAAGATAGGTTATCCTGAGAAGCCCCGCAAAAAGACAAAGAAGTAATGCATTTGCAAGGGAAAATTCAAATCCAAAAACATTTACAAGCGGCAGACTTAAGAAAAAAATGTTCGCGACAAACAGTATTATCGAGAATAACAAAAAGCTTTTTTGATTTAATAATTTTGAAAACATTTTGCGGCTAAAATTCCTGTCCGGCAACACGTTGAATATCTGCACCTAGAGCTGAAAGTTTTTCTTCAATCCGTTGGTAACCTCTATCCAGATGATAAACACGAAGGACTTCAGTAGTTCCTTCAGCAGCAAGCCCAGCCAGAACGAGCGAAGCACTTGCTCTCAAATCGGTAGACATAACTTTTGCTCCGGTGAGGTTCTTCACTCCTTTTACAACCACGCCATTTCTGTTTGCCGTTATATCTGCGCCTAATCTCATCAACTCCGGAATATGTTTGAACCTATCAAAATAAATATTGTCTGTAATTGTAGATGTTCCATTTGCTAAACACATTATTGTAGTCCATTGAGCCTGCATATCTGTTGGAAAACCCGGAAAAATAGCGGTTGAAATATCAGTGGCTTTGATATTTACATTTTCAGTATTTAAGATAATTTGATTATCACCTATTGTGATTGAACAACCAGCATCTTCAAGTTTATTAATAACTGATTGTAAATGTTCAGCTTCACAATTCTTCAGAATGACATTTCCTTTTGTAATAGCTGCAGCTATTAAAAGTGTTCCGGTTTCAATCCGGTCAGAAATTGTCTTAACAGTTGTAGTTTTTAATTCATCTACTCCCTGGATTTCAAGTTCATTCGTTCCTATACCACTAATTTTTGCTCCCATCGAAACAAGAAATTCAGATAGTTGAATAATTTCCGGTTCCATAGCTGCATTATTAATTTTAGTTTCCCCTTTCGCCAGTACAGATGCCATTAAAGCATTTCCCGTTGCACCAACCGATGAAATATCAAAATTTATATGAGCACCCTTTAACCTTTTCGATTTCGCAATTATGTAGCCTCCCTGTAACTCTATTTCTGCTCCCAGTTTTTTCATTGCTTCAATATGTAGATTAATTGGTCTTGGTCCCCATGCACAACCTCCTGGCAGAGATACTCTTGCTTCACCAAACCGGGTTAATAATGGACCCAAAACATAAACTGAAGCACGCATCTTCTTAACATGTTCATAAGGAGCATCAAAATATTTTATGTTTGCAGAATTAATTTTTAGGGTGGTTCCGGTAAAATCGATTTCAAGTCCAAGGTGCTGAAGAAGTTTCTTCATAGTATAAACATCGTTAAGCTGGGGGGTGTTTTCAAGTGTTGATAAACCGGAAGTTAAAATCGTTGCCGGCATTAAAGCAAGTGTTGAATTTTTTGCACCACTGATATTTACCTCACCAGTGAGTTTATTTCCTCCCTTGATAACAAATTTATCCAATTGCGATTTCCTGATATGATTTTAAATCGTAGTAGGAAAATTACGATTTTTTGAGGGAATGTAAATCGATTAATATTAACGAATAATCATCTTCAGCATCTCTTTTTTCAACTAATCTTTTAATCTCTTTAGCAGCGTTTTCAATATCCCGTGAATTAATAATTGTTTGAATTTCTTCATCAGAGACCAGGTTAAAAACTCCATCAGAACAAAGGAAAAACTTATGTAAGTCATTTGCGCTGAGTGACATTTTACTTATATCAATATTTATTTTTTCCTTATTACCTAAAGCAGTAAACATAACATTTTTATTTGGATGAGCTTCAGCTTGCTTCAGAGTAATAAAACCTTTATCTACAAGTTTTTGAACCATTGAATGATCTTTGGTGAGGCAATGAATTTTATTATTCTTGATGTTGTAGATTCTGCTGTCACCTATATGCCCCCAGAAAACAGAATGATTCATTATAAAAAGAACATCTGCTGTGGTTGAGGCTAAGTTTTTACTGCTACTTAAAAATGAATTATTAATTTGTTCATTTGTTTGAATTAATGAAGATTTTATCCTGGTGAGATAGTTTTTTTCTTTACTTGAAACAAAGTATTTATAAAATTCGTGGGCACATAAATCAGCGGCAATATCTCCGCCTGGACTTCCTCCTACTCCATCACAAACTATACAGAGTAAACCATCTTCTAATTCATGTACTGCTGCATAATCACCATTTACCGAATTATTTCTTCCCTTCTCAGATATAAGTTGATATTTAAAATTCATTATGCTTTAAGTCACAAAAAAGAATATAGAATTGATATTAATTTGTCTCAAAATATACTTCAAATTAACCTGAATTTGTAGTTTTTTAATAAACTATGTAAAAGAAAATTCAATTATATAGTACTTAAAAAGAAGCAAAGTGACTTATTTGATATACAAGACAGACGGATATATATTTGTAACTTAGTTTTTTTGAAAAACGACCAAAAAAAACAGTTTTCAAGCGAGAATGGCGGAATTTGGCAGACGCGCTAGACTTAGGATCTAGTACCGAAAGGTGTCGGGGTTCGAGTCCCCGTTCTCGCACTGGGGTTTTAATTTTGTTCAATTTTTGAGGTATTAGTGAAATTTAATGTTAATGAAATTAGTTCTTCTGAAAAAGAGGTTGAAGTAACCCTGGACTTTGAAGAAATAAAAGCTGAATTAGATACAGAAGTTTCCAAGCAAGTTAAAAAGCTTAATGTTCCCGGATTTAGAAAAGGCAAAGTACCGCGAACTATGGTTAAAAAAATGTACGGTGATGCATTCGAATATGAGGCTTCTGAAAAGGTAGCAAACTTGCACTTCTGGAAAATTGCAAAAGATAATTCATTGAATCCTATCGGGCAACCGGTAATGACTGATCTTGATTTCAAGGTAGGTGAAGATTTAAAGTTTAAAGTTAAATTTGAAACTATTCCTTCACTCGAAGTAAAAAATTATTCAAACCTGGAAATAGAAGTTCCTGATTATGTTGTAAATGATGAAGAAGTAGAAAAAGAGATTTTTAATATTAAGAAATCAAATAGTACAAATGAAAAAGCTGATGTTGTAACAGATGAAAATTTCATAATAGATGTTGAGATGCAGAGAATAAATGAAGATGGAACTCCTTTTGAGGAAACAAAAGTTGAGAAGATGCAAATCGATTTAACAAATGAAAGAGTTCATCCGGATATAATTAATAATGCAAAAGACAAAAAAGTTGATGAATTTTTCAGGTTTTCTTTTGATGAGAAAAAGAAAGTTCCGAAGGCTGATGGTACTGATGAAGAAGTCACTGAAAATTTTCTTTATGATATTCACATAAAAGAAATAAACAAAATTGTTCTGCCGGAATTGAGCCAAGAACTTGTCAAAAAAGTTACAAAAGACAAGGTGACTAGTGAAACTGATCTGAGAACTGAAATAAAAAAAGATATTCAGGGTTATTATGATCAGCAGATTGAACAAATAACACGCGGCTCATTGATTAATAAAATTATTGAGAATAATGATTTTGCACCGCCAACAACCTTAGTAAATAATATTCTCGAAGAGATGATAAAAAGTGAAGAACAGCGGCTAAATCAACAAGGAATTAAAAAGGTCAACAAAGAAAACCTGTCTTCATATTTAAAACCTTCGGCTGAACACGAAGTTAAATGGTATCTGTTAAAAGCAGAAATTGAAAAAAAGGAAAATATTAAAGTTTCAGATGAAGAATTAAATGAGATGGCTAAAAAAGATTCTGAAAAAACAGGTCTGCCAATCGAAAAACTTATTAATTATTATAAAAATTCTAACCAGGCTGAACGGTTATCCGAGCAAAAACTTTTTGATTACTTGAAAATGAATAATTCGATTAAACGTGTTGATCCTGAAAATTTTCATAAACATGAACATCCGAAAGAGGAATTAAATGACAAATAAACCAGAAATTTTTAACCAGCTAGTTCCTTATGTTATTGAACAAACCGGCCGAGGCGAACGTGGGATGGATATTTTTTCACGTCTTTTACGCGAAAGGATTATCTTTATCGGAACTCCTATAGATGATCATATTGCAAGCCTTACAATTGCACAGCTAATTTTTCTTGAAGCAGAAGATGCTGAAAAGGATATTAATGTTTATATCAATTCACCTGGTGGCAGTGTAACAGCAGGCCTAGCCATATATGATACTATGAAATATATTAAACCAGATGTTGCAACAATTTGTGTTGGAATGGCAGCAAGTATGGGCGCAATTTTGTTAACAGCAGGTACTGATGGAAAAAGATCAGCTTTGCCGAATTCGAAGATTATGATACATCAACCATGGGTTGGTGGTTTGCAAGGGCAGACAACTGATATTGAAATTCATGCTAAGGAAATGTTAAAGACACGTGATACTCTCTATTCCATTTTATCAAAACACACCGGTAAATCTCTTGATCAAATAACCAAAGATTGTGACAGAGATTATTTCTTGACTTCTGAAGAAGCTAAAACTTACAGACTGATAGATAACGTTCTTGAAACCAGGCCTGGACAAAAGAAGAATTAAATGAAAGGGATAGGAATACTATCCCTTTATCCTTTCAAATATCAAAGACTACCTTTTAAAATTGAGTTGATTTTTATCACTTGCAATTAAATTTTCAATTATTGTTTATTAAAATATTTTTTATCTTTAAGATAAGATTGAACATTTTACTAAAATTGTAAAATTAAAAATGATAGGTCACAGGTTTACAGATTTTATTCCTGAAAATTCACAGCAAGCTAATTTTGAGAACCTGCTGAAGATATTTCTCCAGCTTTTAACAATCACCAGTGGTGATGTTGCTGAAGCATTAAACTGGATGAATGATATTGACAGACAGTACAATCTTACAAACCAGGATTACGGTATTGGAGATTTCATTGATGAACTAAAAGAAAGAGAATATATAAAAGAAAATGAGAACGGCACATTATTGCAGCTAACATCAAAAGGTGAAATCTCTATCCGGCGACAATCGCTTGAAGAAATTTTTTCTAAATTAAGGAAATCTGTGAGCGGGAATCATACTACTCCCTATTCCGGTCCCGGTGATGAGACAACTTCTGAACGACGTGAATATAATTTTGGCGATACTCTCGATCAGATCGATGCAACAGGATCAATCAGAAATGCACAGGTAAACCATGGAATAGATGATTTTAAGCTTACAGAACGTGATCTTGAAGTTGAAGAAAAAGATTTTAAAACACTCACTTCAACTGTTTTGATGATTGACATATCTCACTCAATGATACTTTATGGTGAAGACAGGATTACTCCGGCGAAAAAAGTTGCAATGGCTTTATCTGAATTAATCACTACAAAATATCAGAAAGATACTCTGGACATTATTGTTTTTGGTAATGATGCATGGCCAATTGAAATAAAAGATCTCCCTTATTTACAGGTTGGTCCCTATCATACAAATACAGTTGCAGGGTTGGAACTTTCAATTGATATTCTCCGACGAAGAAAAACTAACAATAAGCAGATATTTATGATTACGGATGGGAAACCTACATGTTTAAAAGTTGGTGCAAAATATTACAAAAACAGTTTTGGTCTTGATAGAAAAATATTAAATAAGACCCTTGACCAGGCTGCTAAATGCAGGAAACAAAATATTTCAATTACAACATTCATGATTGCAAGGGATCCTTACCTTCAGGCATTTGTTCGTGAGTTCACAAAAACCAATAATGGACGTGCATATTATAGCAGTCTTTCCGGTTTAGGTGATTTTATTTTTGAAGACTATATTCGAAACAGAAGAAAGCGGGTAAAATAATCTACTATGGAAATATCATTAGACATTAAAACTTTTGGTGAGCTTAAGAAAACAGGCTATAAACCAAAATCAATTAAAAACGAATTAAGAAGAAATCTTATAAAATTTTTAGAAACTAACTCAAATCCTTTTGAAGGAATTATTGGGTATGATGAAACTGTAATTCCGGATTTACAGACTGCTATTTTATCTCGCCACGATATTATTCTGCTTGGATTGCGAGGTCAGGCAAAAACAAAGATTGCCAGGTTAATGGTTAATCTTCTTGATGAATGGATTCCTGTTCTTAGTGGAACTGATTTGAATGACAATCCTTTCAACCCGATCTCCTACCAGGCAAATGAAATTATTTCTGCTGAAGGTGATAACAGTAAAATTAAATGGCTACATCGTTCTGAGAGATATACTGAAAAACTAGCAACACCTGATGTTTCAATTGCAGATCTAATTGGTGATATTGATCCTATAAAAGCTGCATCATTGAAACTACCCTACTCTGATGAAAGAGTAATTCACTTCGGATTAATTCCAAGATCACATCGTGGAATTTTTGTTATTAATGAACTGCCTGATTTGCAAGCAAGAATACAAGTTGCACTTTTTAATATTCTGCAGGAAAATGATATTCAAATACGTGGATTTAAGGTTAGACTTCCGCTTGATATTCAGTTTGTATTTACAGCCAACCCGGAAGATTATACAAACCGCGGAGCTATTGTTACTCCGTTGAAAGATAGAATCGATAGCCAGATTTTAACCCATTATGCAAAAACCATTGAGCATTCGAAGACGATAACTGAACAAGAATCCAGATTGGCAGATGAACAGAAAAATACAATTAAGGCTGATGAATTAATGAAGGACCTGGTTGAACAAATCGCATTCGAAGCCAGGGAAAGTGAATACATTGATGAAAAAAGTGGAGTGTCGGCAAGGTTAACGATCTCAGCTTTTGAAAATTTAATTAGTACTGCTGAACGAAGAAAAATTTTAAATAAAGAAGAATCTACAAACTTGAGAGTAAGTGATATTTTTGGCATTGTTCCCTCAATTACCGGAAAAGTTGAACTTGTTTATGAAGGTGAACAAGAAGGGTCAAGTAAAGTTGCACAGATTTTAATCGGAAAAGCAATTCGCAATTTGTTTATTAATTATTTTCCAAACCCCGACTCATTAAAGAAATCACAAACTCCGAATCCTTATCAATTGATTATTTCCTGGTTTAAAAAAGGTAATCACACAGATCTGATGTTGAATTCAACTGATAAAGAATATCAAAATTCACTTAAAAAAGTTGATTCCCTTGAAGCTACAATTAAAAAACTAATACCAAATATTGACAAAGTTACAATTCCACTTATGATGGAATTCTTACTCTTTGGCTTAGCTGAGTTTTCTATTTTAAGTAGATCAAAACTCGAACATAGCTTTCAGTTTAAAGATATGCTGAGTTCAATGTTTACTTTATCACAGGATGAAGAACTTGATGACGAAGACAGCAGTATGTTTTCCGGTTAATTTTAATTCACATCAAATCATATTTTCAGACGTAATTTTGATTTTTTATATTTCGACTAATAATTCATCTCTTTTGTGAATAATATTTGTCTGATACCAAAAAGAAAATAATAATCATTGGTCCCTCTTATCCCTACCGTGGAGGAAATTCACTTTTCATAACTCATTTGTATAATGCATTAAAAGATAATTTTGATACGAAGATTTTCAATTACAAACTCCTCTACCCTTCAATTTTATTTCCCGGTAAAACTCAGTTTGATGAGAGTAAATCTGTAGTTTTCAAAGCTCCAAATGAAAGGATTGTGAATTCTATCAATCCAATCAACTGGTTTTCAGTAGGTTCAAAAATAATAAAAGAAAATGCTGATCTTATAATATTTGATTGGTGGCATCCCTTCTTTAGTTTCTGTCATTTTACAATTTCGTTTTTAATAAAAAAGAAATACAAAGGCAAAATTTTATTTATCACTGAAAATGTTGTCTCACATGAATCGCATTTTATTGATAGAATATTAACAAAGCTCGGTTTGTCAAATTCATCGATGTTTCTGGTATTATCCGGAATAGTTGAAAAAGAATTAAAAGTCTTTTCAAAAAATAAGAAAATATTCCGATCAGAATTACCAGTATACGATTGCTATGCAACGTCAGAAAAATTTACTGTTAATAAATTCAAAGCAAATCTCGGAATTAATGAAAAAGACAACATTCTTTTATTTTTTGGATATGTAAGAAAATACAAAGGACTTGATTTACTTATAAAAGCAATGCCGGAAGTAATTGAACAAAAACCTGATACAAGCTTACTAGTTGTTGGAGAATTTTATGATGACCCCAAACCGTATTTAGATTTAATCAATTCCCTTTCACTTTCAACAAAAATCAAAATTGTGAACAAGTTTGTTCCAAATGAGGAAGTCGGAAAGTACTACAGTATTTCTGATCTTGTTATTTTACCATACCGAAGTGCAACTCAAAGCGGAATATTAAATGTTGCTTATGGATTTAATAAACCCGTACTTGTTACGAACGTTGGAGGTTTATCAGAATTTGTTAAAGATGGTACTACAGGATTTGTTGTTGAGCCAGATAATCCACAAAATATTTCTAAAGGAGTTATTCGTTTTTTGATAGAGAAAGATTCAATTAATTTCGAAGAGAATATTAGAAATTACACACAATTAAATTCGTTTTCTAAAATTGTTAACGTATTTGAACAAATATTGGACATAAAATAAAAAAGCCCCGAACATTCCGGGGCTTGATTAACAACAACGTCTTAAAGAAAAACTACTTTAGTAGAAGCATCTTCTTCGTATTCTGAAAGTCAGTTCCGTTACTTCCCTTAGCTTTCAATTCGTAGAAATAAATTCCGCTGCTAAGTTTTTTACCATTCACATCATCAGCATTCCAGGTAAAGGAATGAGAACCTGCTTGCAGTTGTCCGTCATACAATGATATCACCCTCTGCCCAAGTAAATTATAAATAGTCAATTGAACATTGGCTTGAACTGGCAAAGCAAATTCAATCTTTGTAGATGGGTTGAATGGGTTAGGATAGTTTTGATATAACGAATAATTTGATGGAATGGATTTGATCTCATCATTCACATTTATAATGGGACCATTTAATGAATATCCCAGACCTGTTATATGCTTGAATCCAATATCGGTACCGACAACAGTTCCTGCACCGGTTGATTTGTCAATCTGAAAGAATTTTCCGTTCTGGGTTGTAGTCCCATAAACTCCATATAAATTTCCGACTTCGTCAAAAGCTAAATCATTAGTTAATACATTGAACCCGGTATTACCTACTAATGTGGCAGTCCAGGTTGATGTATCGACTTTATAAACTTCATCTTTTCCTAATCCAACAATAACTCTTTTAGCCACCCACAGATCTCCGTCCTGTGGATCGAATGCAAAAGCATTTATTGCCAATGATGTGGAATCATTAACCATTATAGTATCTACAAAAGTATAAGTTCCATTGGATAAATTAATGGTATAAACCAATCCTTCCTGATTTGCAACATATAAGTTGCCAGCGGCATTGAATGCAAAACCATATAAATTACCTAAATCCAAATTATACAATTCGTATGCATCTCCAGCACCTGCATTTACTCTTGCGATTGATGAGTAAGCAGCAGTTGAATACAAACCAAAAAGAATATTCGAATTAGGATTTACCGAAAGCTTAGAAATTTCAGAGTATCCAGAAGTTCCCAATAAAGTTCCGTTTCCATTTGATTTATCGACAGTTAATATATCACCATTGTTTTGACTTCCCGAAGAGGCATAAAAGAATCCAGTGTAAGCCTGTAACATGTCATATGAGTGACCTTGTAAATGCAATCCAGTGAGATTAGGATCATCTGAATTGATTAGTAAAGTTTCATCAAAATCACCTGCGGCTTCAGGACTAAAAGTAACTTCGACTGTTATACTGTCATAGCTGGAAAGTACTATTGGAAATGTATTGTTAGAGGTCCGGATAAAGGGACCAACTGATTGATCAATGCCATTAATAGTTACATCATCAGTTCCGTAATTTGTTATAACAATTGGAATTGGTGTACTGCTAAAATTAACTTCAGTATCTTCGAAATGAGAATCTTTGGGAAAAACTTTTGAATATTGCCCAGAAAATGGTACCATTCTTACTTCGGCAATGTACGTACCCCATTGATTTGTGCTAGCTGCATATTCACCTAACATAAAGACATTATAAAAATTTGAAGGATCGACACAAATTCCTAAATAATCACCCCACCTGTTTCTGCCGCTACCAAAATCAACAACGTAATTACCAAGGCCAACTTGTATCGGTTGACTAGGTTCGAGTCCTGGTGGTGCAGATGCTTGTTTACTGGTATAGAAAGCTCCTGCATATTCGTCATCTGCAGAACGACTGTATGTAATTGCAATATTTTGATCCTGGTCAACAGCAATGGTTGGATAAAAGTAAAAATATCCAACTGCCCCTTGTTCAACTTGCTCAGTTATAGTTTCGGTTCCAATATCATATATTCCATATTTTGCACTACAATAAGTCGCATTAACTGTATTCCTGATAGAATGTGCAAAGAAAATTTTTCCATCTCTCAATACAGGTTGTGTTTTAATATGACTTCCATTTGTTTCTATTAATAAAGCTCCACCACCCAACTGGTTAGCATTTGGCGCTTGCCCATAAAACTGTGTAGAAAGGACCTTTCCTCTGATTCTTGGTGATGTAGAAAGAGGGTTTAAAATTTGAAATACACAATAATAATTAGCACCGCTTCTATTTGCCCAGAAGAAATAAGAGCCACTTCCGGGTGTATATGAATAAACAGGATGAATTACATCTAGGGCTTGTCCTCCGGAACCCTGTCCCGGAGTTCGGATATTCCAGATATCGCTCCAATTTACTTGTCCACCATTACTAGCATATAGTTGATTTTTATCCAGAATTCGTAATCTATTATATTGATAAAATCCTGCAAAAGTAAACGATCTTGAATTTATATAGATAGCATTTTCATCATAGCCAATTTGTGGGTAATCTCCCCATGTTCCTGAACTTGAAGTACCATTAACTTTCGCATCCATCAAATACATATACCAAGTTCCTAAAGGATTATCATCATCAGAATATGAAATAATGAAATATGCTTGTTGTGAGGCATTGTCCTGCCAATCCCATAACATAAACCAGCGCCCTAAATAATGATCATATAAAATTTGAGGATCGAACGCACCTGAAGAAATTACCGGACTTATCCAACTATCCGCACTTAAAAATGCCAATTGATTTCCTTGTTTGTCATATACAGCAAATGCGGTATTAACACAAGCAATGATATGATTTGGTCCAACTGCCACATGTGGATCAGGGGGGATTGAGTTGGTCATAGAAATCGATTTAAATTTGTTTAGAAGAACTGTTTGACCATTTGTGCCTAAAGGTTTATCTGTTGCATTTGCATCTTCAGTATAAACATAAGGAGGAAGAGTAGACTCATCAGCATTTATTATCATTTGACCAAAATTTGGTTCAATTTTATTTTCTTCCATTATTCTTGAATCAGATGGCGATTCAGGATGAAATGTATTTTGAGATAATGTTACCATAACGCCACTAGAAACACTTCCTGCTGCCGGTCCTTGATGCCAGACAGAATCTAACTGTGCAAATGCGACAGCTGAAAAAAGTGATAATGAAACACAAATAAAAAGGTATCTAAATAACCTCATTTTTCCTCTATCCTTTATTATAATTAAAATATTTTTTTGAACTTAAGGAATATAGATAAATAAATCAATCAATTAAGATTTTTCACAACTATTCTCAAAGTTAATATTAATTGCTGAATTAACAGATCGAATTATTTTTTCTCTGAAGCAAGTCTGTCAAGTAAATATTTTGCAACCGCTTTAGCTTCATTCGGTTTCAAACCAGGATTAGGCATAGGTGGATAATCGGGGTTAACTTTAACAGGATTCCTGATAAATGCAACTAATTGTGCTTCTTTCCCCGCATATTTTGGAATCACATCTTTATGTGGCGGGCCAATTTAATTTTTTATCCCATCTATGACAAGACTCGCATCTAACCTTATAAATTTCTGCACCATCTACTTTTGCCGTAGTGCTTTCCCCTTTCAGGTCAGCAAGATATTTATCAAAGCTGGCACTCAAAACAGCAGATTGAACACTTGTTGAATTTTTCATTATTGATTGTTCACTTACAATATATGCTCCCAGTGAAAAGATTAATACCAGAAATAATAAACTTGTGAATACACTACTATAACTTTTACTAAGCATATAAAGAAAGTGATACCCCAAAAACAACAACAGAATTGAAATAATGAGATAGGTAAAAACCGTTCCTGATAAAACTGAGGTGGGTACATCCAGAAGATTTAACAACATAAATACAGGAATTAAAACACCGGAGATAAATGTAACTTTTTGTGAATGAAATTTTACAAAACTGTTGTACTCATCATCCTCTGTGCTCTTATTTTTTTCAAGATTAAAAAATCTGAAAAGAATTATCCCGCCAGTTAATGTTAAAGAAAATAGTACATAAAAAATAAATTTTAATATGACATTCAAATCAAAGATGCTACCAAGGAAACTATCAACAGTCCAATTTTTATAATAAATAGAAATTGTAATGGCAGTGAAGAAAAACCATAACCCCAGGAAAAGGAATAACAATCCATACCTGCCTGCAGTATTACTGATATGATTACTTTCAGTGCTAAATTTATTTATCTCTCCTGAAATGTCTTCATCTTTTATTGCAAATGATTTTATTGAACCAAAAATTCTATTGAACGAAAGTGAATATCTATAACTGTAAATAAGTACAAGGGATACTACAACACAAATCAGAGAAAGACCCAGAAAACCTAGGTTGGATACTTGTGAACCATGAAGTAGTTGAGAATAAATTAAAATGATAGTAAATAATGGAGCTATGCCAAGAATGATTCCCACGCTTTTGCTAATGGTTACAATTTCCATAATATCTTTTGCAAAATGAAAATATTTTTCATCACCTGTTTTTTCAGCTTTACTTTTGTACCATAGTGAAAGTACTGTGCCACCAAATACTAATCCAATGAATGAGATAAACAAAAACAAAACCACAATTAACAAATAATGTAAAAGCTGAATATGTTCAGCAGATTGTGGAAGTGTTATTTGATCCAGAAAATCCATCCTTTATAAAAACCTTTTTTATTAAAAAACTAGTTTATCAACTGATACAAGTGTTACGACCGTTAATACAAAAATATTTATGCTTCTGAATGCAAATGTGAAAACTAAATTGTTATCAGATTTTGAAAGTAATTTAAATGCATTCCAGGTTAGCCATATCCCTGATAAAAACAGCGCAATATTTATTAGTTCTTGTTTAACGAGTCCAAATAATGGAATCAGAATTGCTGTTACGCCGGTAGCAATAATCCACATAAATGTTATCCTTATTAACTGGTGTTTATCAAAAATCTGAGTCAGTGTTGGGAACCCCGCCTTCTGGTAGTCTCTATCAAAAACCAAAAGTAACAACCAGAAATGTGGTATCTGCCAGATAAAGAAGAAGAAACAAATAATGAATAATTGAGGATCAGTTATAAAACCACCTCCACTTATCCAGCCAACTGCCGGTGGAATTGCTCCCACAATTGAGCCTGGAATAATCGCGAAAGCGCTTTTCTTTTTGAGCAAAGTATAAACAACATTATACCAGATCAAATTTGACAAAGCAATTAAGGTAGCTATTATTCCACCTGAAAAATATAGAATGGTCGAACCAGTAATTACTAATATCAATGAAATGATCAAAGCATTATCCGAATTTATTCTGCCAGAAGGTATCGGTCTGTTTTTAGTTCTATCCATTAACGCATCAGTTTTACTTTCCTGAAAATGATTCAGCGCAGCAGAACCACAAGCTATTAGCAGCACACCTATAAGAACTGGAATTATATTTAACGAAATTATTCCTGCAGCTGCAATAAATCCAAAACCTGTTGTAAGAGATACAAACGAAGTAATCCGGAACTTGGTTAATTCTAAAAATATATTAATCTGGTTTTTCAAATTTTATTTTTCAGTTTTTACTATTTGTTTGATAATGTTGTATCATTTACCGTTGTAGTATCAGCAATCCATTCATTGAATTTATCTTTTGGCATTACGATTACTGTGTTGGCCATATAAGAATGATTTAATCCGCAATATTCAGCACAAGCGATATGATATCTTCCAACCTCTTCTGCCTTAAACCAGGTCGCCCTGCTCAGACCAGGATAAACATCTTTTTTTACCCGGAAAGCAGGAACAAAAAAAGCATGGTTTACATCATTAGAATGTAAATTCAGTTTAATCGGAGTATCAACAGGAACATAGAGTGAGTCGGAATTTTTCCCATTCTCATACTTAAAACTCCATTTCCACATTTGGGCTGTAACATCAACCGGCATTGCATTTTCAGGTATATCAGATTCTTCAAGATAGTTAACCCATCCAAACCAAAACATTATTAGTACAAGTATGGTGGGAATTACTGTCCAGGTAACTTCCAAAGCAGTATTACTATGAACGTTAACGGCTTTCGGGTTTCGTTTTCTACTGTACTTAAATACAAAGTAAATCATCGTAACAGTAATCAGTAATAAAAAGAAAACTGAAACAATCAGAGTAAACAGAAAAGTACCATCTACAGAATTCGCAAAATTTGATACCCCATCAAACATATTCAAAAATCCTTAATTGAAAGAATAATCAGCAAACATTAAAGTGAATGATATCAACAGGAAGAAAAGAGCCACAGCAAGAAAAACCCTAAATACTTTGCTCTCACTTTTCAAATGCATAAAAACTGTTAAAACAAGATAACTTTTAACCGCTGCAATTATTAAAGCAGTTGCAATTGTGAATTTGCCTATATCAACACCCGCAACCACCACTGTTATTGCTGTTAATGTTAATAGGGCAAGCCACACTAAAATATATATTCCGTAGCCATGTGATTGTTCAATATGTTCCGGGTTTTCCATTTCTTTTCCTTAAGTAATTAAATAGAATAACGGGAATAGGAAAATCCAGATGATGTCAACAAGGTGCCAATATAATCCGATATTTTCCAACCTGACAAAATTTGTATGATTTATTGATCCCTTAATCGTAAAGACCATCATGATAGCAATAAGTGTCATACCAACAAAAACATGCAAACCATGTAATCCTGTCATTACATAATACAATCCAAAAAATAAAATTTCACCTGAGCTTTTGGATAAAAGCAGTTCCGAACCGGGATAAATTCCATGATGTATTTTTGTTGTCCATTCAAAGTATTTATTCACCATAAAAAATATTCCGAGACAAATCGTCATCAACTGGAAGAATATGGACAAATATTTACGATCTCTTTGTATTGCAACAATAGCTAAAACCATTGTCAAACTGCTAGTAAGAAGAATCGCTGTATTAAAACAACCAAGAATTATATTTAATTCTTTTGCTGCAATGTGAAAATCATTTGGATTTTTAAACCTGTAAACAGAATAAACTAAAAACATACCTCCAAAAAGCAATAGTTCGGTAAACAGGAAAAGCCACATTCCCATCCTTGAACCGACTTCGTCATGGTGAACATGTGCTTCTATATTTGCATGTGTTGTTGTCACCTTGCCTCCTGCGGGTCAACAGTAATGTCGTTATCTTTATATTGATAAGGTCTTTCTTCTATATAAGGAATCTCTGTAAAATTCTCGTGGATAGGAGGTGTATCGATCTTCCATTCAAGTGTTTCCCCGCCCCAGATATTTTTTTCAGTTACTACTTTTCCCTTTTTGAGTGAGCGAACTAAATTAAATATCATCATTAGCAAACCTGCAATTAAAATCCAGGAACCAATTGTTGAAACAAGATGATAAGGATGAAATTGAGGTAAATAATCATAATACCTTCTTGGCATTCCCATCCATCCCATAATAAACATTGGGAAATAAAGAACATTAAAACCGATAAATAAAAACCAGAAGGCTACCTTAGCTAGTTTCGGACTGTACATTCTCCCAAACATTTTAGGAAACCAGTAGTGAAGTGCAGCGAAAAAGCCGAAGCCGGTTCCTCCGAACATCACATAATGAAAATGTGCAACTATGAATGAAGTATCATGAACCTGTATGTCAACTGAAAGTACTCCCTGCATCACACCTGTTAAACCACCAATAGAAAATAGAAAAATGAATGCAAGAATAAATAACATTGGTGTTGCCAGATCGATTGATCCCTTGTACAATGTTGCTATCCAGTTAAAGACTTTTATTGCACTTGGAATAGCTACAAGCATTGTGAAAAGCGAGAAAACGAATTGTCCGGTGTTACTCATTCCTACAGTAAACATATGATGAGCCCAAACTAGTGAACCAAGTGAAGCAATAGCAATACTCGAAAATGCTATAAACTTATAACCGAAAATAGTCCTGTGAGCAAATACCGGAATTATTTCTGAAACCACACCCATAGCAGGTAAAATCATTATATAAACTGCAGGATGTGAATAAATCCAGAACAAATGTTGGTAAAGAACCGGATCACCTCCTAACGCCGGGTCAAAAATCCCAACTCCTAACAATCTTTCTATCGCAACTAATAATAATGTAATTCCAATAATCGGCGTAGCCAAAACCTGAACCCAGGCAGTTGCATAGAATGACCAAATGGATAATGGCATTTTAAACCAACCCATCCCAGGTGCGCGCATCCTATGAACAGTTGTTACAAAATTCAATCCTGTTAATATCGATGAGAAACCTAAAACAAATGCAGCGGACAATGCAAATAAAACATTAGTTCCTGTTCTAACACTGTAGGGAATGTAAAATGTCCAGCCTGTATCAGCGGGACCACCTGGCAATAGAATACTCATCAGAGCTAATAATCCACCTGTTATGTATAAGTACCAGGATAAAAGATTTAACCTGGGAAATGCAACATCTTTTGCTCCAATAAGAATTGGCAGAAAGAAATTTCCAAATACCGCTGGTAACCCGGGAATAACAAACAGAAAAATCATTATAACGCCATGCAAAGTAAAAATGGAGTTATAAGTTTGAGCATCCATAATTGTTCTACCTGGAGCAATAAGTTCCAGCCTCATCAGGAAACCAAAAGTCACACCCATTAGGAAGAACATAGATATAGCAACCAGATAAAGAATCCCGATTCTTTTATGGTCGGTAGAAAAGATCCATCCTCTTAATCCTGTAAATCTTCCTTTAAAATCCAGGTAACTCGGTTCTTTCCCATTTGATCTGAGAGGTATTGTCTCAGCGGACATATAAAATCACCTTCATTTAATAATCGCTTTCTTAGGTTTTTTAATAACAAAAATGAAAAAAGCTACAGCAAAAATTAGAATTGCCGCCCCAAAAATTCTTGTAATATTAGCAGTATATTTTTGTCCCTGTGTATCATAAGAAAAACAAAATCTCAATACTTTTGCAATGGTTGGAGTTTCTTTTCCAGCACTTGCTTCCAGCACAGCCATTTTAAAATCAAAAGGTAATATTCCGAAACCATGACTTTCTGTGTAGCCGGGAAAAAGATAACGACAAATCTTTCCATCTTTATCCAGGAAAATAAATGAACCTGAATGAAGAAATTGGTTTCCTTTCCTTTCAAACCTGAATCCAGCAGCATCAGTCACTTTTTTAATATTAATACTGTCTCCGGTTAAAAACTCCCAATCTTCCGGTTTAATATTTTTATCCAAACCTTCAAAAAAAGACTTTTTCTTATCAGCAGCAATTTCTGGTGTCTCCAAATTATCAAAACTTATGCAAACAACATTATAATCATAGCCGAGTTCCAGATCAGATTTATTGATAACATCAGTCAGAGAAAATAATAAAGGGCTGCAAATGCCCGGACATCTATAATATACAAACGCCAAAACTGTTGGTCGTTTTATCAAATCCTTCAGTACAACAATATTACCGTTCTCGTTTTTAAATTGTGTATCTAAAGGAATGTAAGCTCCAAGTTGTTCATCAATTCCAACTTTAATTTCATCCTCCGACGAAAATGAAATTGTACTCAGAGCAATAAAAGCTAACAAAATATATATCATTCCATTGAACATCTTCTCATCTCGTATATCTCAAATAACTTGTTTAATAAAGTTATAAAGTTCATCCCATTGTGAAGTTGTAAGATTAAAAATTTTTCCGTTAAATCCATTTTGATTTACATTGATAGTAACAAAGTGTTCAAATGAATTCTTGTTTGCATTCCATGAATCTGATCTTATAAATGCTGATAATGCAAGTTTACAATCAGAAGTAATATTTTTAAATAAAACAGCAGATGAAGTCCGGCTATTATTAATCATTCCATACACAGAATTCAGTTTATTTATTTTTCCCTGATTTTCCTTTAATATTATATCCATTGCAGCAGCAACCGGAATTTGTGCCGGGAGTTCCATTCCGGATGACAGGTTATAAATCTGGTCCAACGCTGCAAGATCATCATGCGAATCCTGAGGAGGATTCTGCATAAATGTACTGCGGATATAATGAATTACTGCAAATCTCTCTTCAGGAGTCAAGAAATCATATGATATCATGGCGCTGTTAGGAATCCCTTCCTGAAGTGTTGTGTACATTCCAGAAATAGTCCTGCCGTTTACCCAGTTTTCTACCTTGGTAAAATTCCTTGGAGCAGGATTCAAGCCAATGGATGCCGGACCGGTTCCGGTTCCATTTTCACCATGACAACTTGCACAAATTGTTGTAAATGTTTTTTGACCTTTTTGAATTAATTCCCGTGTTGGCTTACTTATTTCAAAAACATTAACCGGTGGAATTGTTCTTGCCTTCTTTACTTCAAGGTCTTTCGGCACAACTGTACTATCTGGAATAATTGGTGGAACAGTCTGTCGTGAAATCTGATTAAGGTTTGTTATATATATCAATCCAATAATTACAATTATGACAAGAACATATGGGTATAATAATCCAAATACTGCTCCTGTATTACTTTTAAAGTCGTTTTTTATTTTTTGAAATAATTGATTCAAGTTCGTACTTAAATATTTTATAAATGAAAATCGAGACCGCGTTTTAATTTTGGATCACCAATGGGAACGAGATTTTCTTTTTTTGCCTTCATGTTAAAAACAAGTAAAACAATACCAGTAACAGAAATTGGAAATACCAAATCAATCCAGCTAAACGAATAACCGTCAGCTAATGAAGGAATGCTTGGCATAACAAGCCAGAATAAATCAAACAAATGTGCAAACAATAACCAGATAGAAATAAACTTTAGTGTTTTAGGATTCATTTTAGATGGCTGAGAAACTAATGCGATATATGGAACCAAAAAATGAATCACAATTAATCCAATTGAAAATATAGCCCAGCTTCCATGCCACTTTTGCATAAACCAAAAAGTTTCTTCAGGAAGATTCGCATACCAGATCAACAAAAACTGCGAGAAGGCTATGTATGCCCAGAAATTAACAAATGCAAACATCAAACCACCTAAACTATAGAGGTGATCATTTGTCATTCTTGGATGCAAAAATCCTTTTTCTTTTAACAACACTGTGGCAAGTGTTACTGCAGCTAAAGCAGCAACTACTGATCCTGAGAAATAATAAACACCAAAAATTGTTGAGAACCAATGAGGTGTAATACTCATTAGAAAATCAACTGAAGTTAATGTAATTGTAATGGCAAACAGAGGAATAAAAATCGCAGATAGTTTTATATTCTTTTTAGTAAGCAGCTGGTCTCCTGAATTATCCTGCTTTTTAGAATTCCTTGTAAACAGGTAATAAAATAATGACCATAATCCTATAAATAAAAAAACCCTGATAATAAAAAATGGAATATTTAAATAAGGAGCCTTACCCTGCAGAATTTTATCTTTTGCAACTACATCTGCATGCGACCAATGAAAAATATCATGAACATTGAACAACAGCGGAATCACCAATATTGCAAGAAACGGAACAATTGCAGCAAAAAATTCAACTACCCTTCTGATTGGAACACTCCAGTCAGCACCGGCGACATATTCAAGTGCAATCAGAAATAATGCGCCAACGCCAATGCTAATCAGAAATGTATATGAAAGAAGATAATTAAAAACTGCCCTTGAGTGATCAACAAAAAAGCTTAATACACCAAGGATAATTCCTATTACCAACAAACCTAAACCCAGTTTGGAGAGAGTCCCGGGTAATTCCTTTTTTTGATATTTAATTTCAGTTTCCTGCATTTGAACTTTTCTCAAGTTTTAACTGCGCAACATCAGAATCAGTTGCATCTTTTGCTCTTTGCAAAACTCTTATATAATTAATTATCGCCCATCTTTCTTTTCGTGTAACTTGCGAAGCATAAGAAGGCATTGCATTTTGTCCGTTTGTAATTATATGGTAAATCATTCCATCACTAAAATTTCTTGCCCTTGTGGAATGCAATGTTGGTGGACTTGGAAATTGTCCATGTAACCGACTATCACCATCGGCATAATTTCCGTGACAAGGACTGCAAAAAGTCAAAAACTTTCTTTTACCTAATTCCAGGTTTTCCTTAGTAGGTAAATAAGGATTTGATAAAACTTCTTTTGGTTCTTTCTCACCTAAAAATGGATAAGGAAGAAATCCCCTGGCTATAGTTCCCTCAACCGGCATTCTCATTCCTCTTTCATCGGCAAAAAAATCGTTCTTTGACTGGGGAACAATTTTAGCCTGATCATCCATCCAGTTATAAGGAAGCATATACATAAATTTATTAAGAGTAAAATATGTTGCTCCTGATACTACTACTGCAACAAGAATCAAAAACATAATAAACCGGGGTTCAAAAACTTTTGTTGGTTCCTTCTCAGGGAAATAAATTACCTCTGTAAGAACTGCACCTAGTGAACTGTATAAGCTTTTTATTTTTTCTTCATCAAATTTCGGATCAGATGATTCAATCACAATACCGAAATGATCAACGGAAACTTTTTTCATATAATTCGTATCATGTACCGGGTGTGAATTTGAAGGTAAACCAAAAAACAATGCAAACATCGTAATGATTGTGAATACCGTTCCAAGTAATACTGTTACTTCAAATGTTACAGGAATGAATGATGGTAATGCAAAAAAGGGCTTCCCTCCAATTACTAATGGATAATCAACAGACATTGTCCACCACATAAACAAAAGTGCTATTGTTGTTCCGCTTAACCCAAAGAACAATGTAACAAAACCAAGTCTTGATGGTTTCATTCCCATTGCTTTATCCATCCCATGAACGGGATAAGGAGAGTTGACATCCCATTTAGTAAAACCTTCACTACTGACTTTTTTAGCAGCAGCAATGATCGAATTTGGATCTTTGAATAGTGCAGCCAATCCGAAAATCTTTTTGTCACTCATTATTCGTGACCTCCGTGATGTACTGGTTGGGCACCTTCGCTGACACTTTTAATTTCTGCAATAGAAACAACGGGCAAAGCTTTTGTAAATAAAATTACTAATGTAAAAAATAGTCCAAAACTTCCAATTAGAATTCCTGCATCATATATAGTCGGGATAAACATTCCCCAACTTGAAGGTAAAAAATCTCTGTGTAAAGATGTTACAACAATTACAAATCTCTCAAACCACATTCCTACATTCACTAAAATAACAATTACCATCATTGCCGGAATTGATCTTCGTATTTTCTTAAACCAGAATAATTGCGGAATGAAAACATTGCAGGAAACCATTACCCAGTACGCCCAGGCATAAGGTCCAAATGCCCGGTTTATAAAAATAAATTGTTCAACCGGAGCACCACTATACCATGAAATAAAAAATTCCACACCGTAAGAATAGCCTACCATCATACTTGTAGCAATAATAACCTTGTTCATTTTTTCAAGGTGATCCATCGTTATCAAATTCTGCAAATCAAATATTTTGCGGACAACAACAAGAACTGTAACTACCATTGCAAACCCAGAAAAAATTGCTCCGGCAACAAAGTAAGGTGGAAATATAGTTGAATGCCAGCCGGGAAGAATTGATACAGCAAAATCAAAACTTACAATTGTGTGAACAGATAAAACAAGTGGAGTTGCAAAACCAGCAAGTATCACATAAGCTTTTTCATAATGTTGCCAGTGTCTGTTTGAATGTCTCCATCCAAGACTGAAAACAGAATAAATAATCTTTTTAATTTTTGAAGTAGTACGATCTCGTAGTGTTGCAAAATCCGGGATCAAACCAACATACCAGAAAACAAGTGAAACAGTGAAGTATGTTGAAACAGCAAATACATCCCAAATTAGAGGAGAATTAAAATTAATCCAGAGACCATGCTGGTTCGGATAAGGAAATAAATAGCCTCCTAACCAGGGACGTCCGACGTGTATCGCCGGAAATAAAGCAGCACAAATCACAGCAAAGATGGTCATTGCTTCCGCAAATCGTGCAATACCATTTCTCCATTTTTGTCTGAGCAAAAATAAAATCGCTGAGATAAGTGTTCCTGCATGACCAATACCAACCCAGAACACAAAATTTACAATTGGAAATCCCCAACCAACAGGCTGATTATTTCCCCACAAGCCAACACCGTAATAAAAAGAAAATAAAAGACAAATCGCACCGAATAACAATGCTGAGCCGGAAATTGATAACGCTATATAAAACTTTTTATCAGGCTTTGTATCGAGTGGTCTTGCAACCATTTCCTCGATTTCAGCTAATGATAATCTACCGGCAACAACCGGAGTTTCGGTTGAATAATCAACTTCCACTAAACATCCTCCGAATGAGTATTTCTGAGTTTGGCGAAATAAGTAACATTGGGGACAACATTCAATTCTTCAAGAACATAATATCCTAATTCATGATTTCTGTATTTATGGAACTCACTTTCCTTATCATTAATGTCTCCAAAATTAATTGCGTTACTTGCACAAGCATCCTGACATGCTGTTCTAACATCTGATCCTTTAATCTGCCTGCTTTGTCTTGTTGCATCTGCTCTAGCTTCTGAGATTCTTTGAATACAAAAAGTACATTTTTCCATCACTCCTCTTGATCGAACAGTAACTTCAGGATTTGCAAGTAACGCAAACACCGGATTTTCCTGGAAACTATCACGGAAGTGATCTCTGAAATTAAAAAAGTTGAATCTTCTAACTTTATAAGGACAGTTGTTTGAGCAATATCTTGTTCCAACACACCTGTTATAAATCATTTGGTTCAGCCCATCAGGACTGTGAGTTGTTGCAGCAACCGGGCAAACATTTTCGCAAGGTGCATTATCACAATGCTGACACAGCATCGGCTGGTTAACAACATTTGGTTCCTCAGGTGAGCCGGAATAGTAACGATCAATTCGTAACCACTGCATCTCACGTCCCTTATCAACCTGATCCTTGCCAACAATTGGAATATTATTTTCAACATTGCATGCAACGACACATTCCGCGCAACCGGTACATTTATTTAAATCAATCGACATCCCCCATTTTACTCCTGGATAAGGAATAGGAGGATTTACGCTTATTAAAGATTCTTCTTCATTTTCTTTTAAGAATTCCGGGTTCTTTTAAATACTGAGCAACTGTTCCTTCACGAATTATTCCCCTTTTTTCCGGAAGATCTTTTTTAATTCCTTTATCGAATTCATAAACTGTTTGTGCGGCAACCAGTTTGTAGTAGTCACCTGTTTTATTTACTTCAACTCCACTGTATAACATTTGGAAAAGAGAATCTGAAGATTTAAGCAACTCATTTGAATTGAAACCAACATTTGAACCAACTATCCCGGCATTTCTTCTTCCGTATCCCAAATCAATTACAATTGTTTGATCAGCAAGTCCTGGTTGAACCAGAGCAGGAATTTTAAAGCTTGTACCACCCGATGTAATTTCGATTACATCAGAATCACTAACCCCAAGTTCATCTGCTGAATTTGGCGAAATAGCTGCGTAATTATCCCATGTCATTTTACTTACCGGATGCGGAAGTTCCTGCAGCCAACCATTGTTTGCAAATCTTCCATCACGTAATGAATAACTTTCTTTAAGCTGAAGAACAAATCCATTGTTTCGGTTTACCTTTTTTAATTCATTCAATGCTGATGAATTAAATGATAATGAACTATTCGATTTTTCATTTGAATAGCTTACTCCATCGTGTAAAGCACCGTACCAAAATTGTTTGAATGGAAGGGTCGATACGGTTACTGGATAGATATTTTTCTCCCAATTATTCATTAAATACTGATGATAAATTTTATCACTGTACGCATCTTGATGACCAACAATCCAAGTAAGAAGAATTGCTTCGGGTTGACGCGTGTCATACAAGGGAGCAATTACCGGCTGTTGAAGAGAATAAAAATCAGAACGATTATATGAATCTCCCCATGATTCAAGCATATGATGCGAGGGTAAAATATAGTTCCCTGCTTCAGAAGTTTCGGAATCAGTATCTGTAACAGTAATTACAGTATTGACATTCGAAAGAGAATTTTCATAATCCAGATTCTTCGGTAAATTATAAACTGGATTTGTATTTAAATGAATAACAACTCCAACAGAATTGCTCTTCATTTTTGAGACAAGACTTTTAAAATCTTGAACAGATGACAGAGGATTAAATATTAATTTTCGAATTTTCTAACTCATATAATTTTGAATTACCTAATACCTCATTTAAATAATTTACTATTAAATGTACTGATTCAGGTAAATGATTGCCGGCATAAATGAAAGCTTTGCCCTTATTCTCAACCAAATCATTTACCAAAGCATTCAGTGTTTTTAAATCCAAATTAAATTCATCACTGATGGATTTTAGTGAATATCCACCTGTATTTATTCCAATATTGATCCCGCTTTTTGCCGAAATATCATGAACTAAAGCTAAAACAAATTTCTGCTGTTCGTCAGAACGAAGTCTCAACCTATAATCAGCATTCATTCCGGTTACAGAAAGGTTTCCTTCAACAGCATATAATCTGTTGAAGGCTTTACTCATTACATCTCTTCCTTCTGAAAATAATCTTACGTTTTCAATTTTATTTTCGGATTCACCAAGAAAATCTCCATCAAGTGAAACAATAATTTTAGCTTCATTCCATTTTATTGCAGTGAACAAACCCTCACCATAACATTTTTGCCAGGCTCTGTTTCTCGTTTCCTGCCAGGATTGATCATAACTGTAAAGCTTCATTGTAGGATATTTCGATTTGAAGTCACCCAATACTTTGAAGAAAGTTGGAGATGTAATTTGGTTTGTTACAATCGCAATTTCTTTATCTCCCGCATTGATTAGTGCTTCAATAATTTCCTTATCAGCATCTTTCCAGTTGTATTCAACAAATCTATTGCTCAATTTCTTTTTTGGATTCTTCAACCTATCAGGATTATATAAATCCATTATGCTTGCCTGACCCTGAGCACAAATTTTGCCTTTAGAAACAGGATGATCAGGATTTCCATCTAACTTTATCGGGCGGCCTTCCCTTGTTTTAATCAGAATACCACAGGAATTTGCACAAGCTGTACATGTTGACGCATAGTAATTAGCTTTTCCAACAATAATTTCTTCAGGTTTTTTATTATAAGGAATGATTTCGCCCCTGTCACGGTAATCAGTGCAGGCAGTTCCGGCAAGTGCAGCAGAAGCTCCGAGGAGTGCTAAAAATTTTCTCCTGGAAATAGAAGACATATCCGAAGCACTAAAATCATCAGTAACTCCATCAGCAAATTCATTTTGACTCGTTTCAATAAAATGAGAATCGTTATGCAACTCTTCGAAAGTTCGCCAGTAATCCGCATCAGGTTTTTGTACTGAAGAATTTATTTTTTTATCTGTAAGATCAGACATTCTTTTTACCTGGTTTTTCTCTCCTTACAGCAAGAGGATTAATTTTAACAGAAACTCCAGCTGGTTTATTATTCAATATTTTACTTACAAAAGGAATTTTCGAAAATGAAATTGTAATCATGTAACCTATTGCCGTAATTCCTATCGTTGAAAAAAATTTTTTTCTGTTCATTGATTTAAATTCTAATTATCTGTGACAAGCAAAACAATATTCAGGACCAGCTTTAACATCTTTTATATAGGGAAGATTTTCATGAGTATTACGATGACATTTTAAGCAATTGGCCATTGTAAACGAATTCATCTGTCCGACCTTTTCCATTTGTCTTATTTCTCCATGACAGGATACACAATCCACACCTTTATTAATATGTACACTATGATTGAAGTAAGCATAATCGGGAACTTTATGTATTCTTTTCCACTCAAGTGCTTTTGCTTCATTATAATAATCAGTCAATTTCATTATATCAGGTTTATCTTTTCTTGCAACAGTATGACAATTCATGCAAGTAGCAAGCGGAGGAACCATTGCATGTCTAGATTTTTCAACACCAATATGACAATACTGGCAATCAATTTTCATATCACCGGCATGTAATTTATGAGAATAATTAATCGGTTGGTCAGGTTTGTATCCAACTCCGTCCCTTTCAGCCCGGGACGCAAAATAAGTAAGTGCAAATGAACTTAAGATTACGAAGATTGTAACCGGCAGACGGTTTCTGAGAATGTAATCTAAATTAAGTTTTGGCATTTATTCCCTTTTGTGTAGGGTACTTTGGTAAGTTAATATTATTTCCTGACAGCAGTATATACAACTATATTACTCTGAAAGCTAAATTAATGACAAATTTGAATTTTTGGAATCGTCTAACAACAACCTTTATCAACCACGTCTGGAGGTGCATAAAAGTTGTTTAAAAAGAATTAAATATTTAAAGATAAAAATTATAAAAATGCTAACTTAAAGCAAACATTCTCTCAATAATTTTTAATTACCATTGAATAAAATTTCTACTGTACATATTTGCAAACTAAAAGCTGAACAATCAAAATTAACTCATACGTTTTAAAACCTGATAAACAATAAAAGCTGTGATTACCATGAGGAAAATATAAATAATCCCGTTTTTAACATTTTTACCAGTAATTGAAATTCTTGATTTAAACCCTCTCCATCCGCAAGATTTACATTTGTACGGTGCAAACCAGGTAATGCTTTTTACTATTCTTTCTTTATTATTTCTTGGGCGGGAATTTACCAGAACGTTTCTTTGAGAACATGATGGACAACTGGAAAAGAAGTGATAACTGCCCGAAAATATTTTTGTTCTTGCCATAGATCGAAAATAATCCTAAGTGGGGCAATTATCAATGAGCCAGGGAAAAAAATTTTATTACTAATATTTATGAAATAAAGTTACTTTCCAAAAAATAATTTTACGGCATAAAATAAAAGAAAAACACCAAATATTTTTTTAATAACTCCCTCAGGTAAGCTTACAACATATTTAGATGAAATATAACTTCCGATTAAAAATGTAATGATCATAATTCCGGCAGCTTTTAAATTAACATAACCTGCTTTGTAATAATTAAGCACAGCAAGCAGACCAATTGGCGGAAGTAATAACCCAAGCGATGTTCCCTGGGCAGATTTTTGGGAGTAATTTAATAACATAACTAATCCTGGGATTACCAGTATCCCACCACCAATCCCAAGCACCCCGCTTGCTAAACCAGCAGCAAGCCCAATAAGCAAGAGTATAATTATCTCCATCATAAAATTTTTCCCTGAATATATTTTTGAACTAAATGTCCATCAATTTCTTTATTCCATTTATCTTAATGAATATGTAAAAGCCTGTTATATGATTTCTGATCGTTTAAAACATTTATCGCGGTTTGAACCTGTGGATCAAATTGTAATTGTTCAATAACTTTACCATCAGACCCAATAAATCTTCCAGCCAGTTCAATCTTGATTTCTCTTAAAATCTCATCATTATAAATTTTGAACTCACTTTTATACAGATTTCCTAACTGCGATCTTAACGATTTAAGATGATCTGAAATATTATTATCCTTATCCGCAATATCTCCTATCAATTGATCTACTTCTTTTTCAGCACGGGATTTATATTCATATTTCTGTTCATCAAGATAATTTTCAAACTCTTTCAGAATTTTTGAATCATTAATCTTATTAAAATCAAATTCAGGGTGTGAGTAACTAAATGAGTTTGCAAATTTAAAAAACATTCCCTTGGCTAATAGCTCTTTCGTCAGATCTCCTTCAATTATATATTGAACAGTTGTATCAGGTGTGATTCCACCCTTTGAATGAACTTCTCTTTTATTATCAGTATGAAACTCAGTTGACAGACTTAAACTATCATCAACAATTACATCATTATTTTCTGAATAATCAATTTTCTGGATACACCTTCCACTTGGTGTATAATATTTTGCTGTCGTAATTTTTAGTGAAGTATTGTAGCTCAATGGAATTATTGTTTGAACTAATCCTTTCCCAAAAGATTTTGTTCCAAGTAAAACTCCACGATCATGATCCTGCATTGCCCCGGCAACAATTTCGGATGCAGAGGCACTGCCACCATTAATAAGAACTACCAATTTTGCATCTCCAACCAGAGGTTCTTCAACAGATTTGTATTGTTTTTCAGTCGTTGCAATTCTTCCCTTTGTAGAAACTATGAGTAAATCTTTTTTAAGAAATTTATCGCAAATATCCACTGCTATATCAAGTAAACCGCCAGGATTTCCTCTCAGGTCCAGAATAATTGATTTAATTTCCTTCTGGTCCTTTAATTCTTTTAAAGCATATTTAAGTTCATCTGCGGCAGATCTGCTGAAATTGGAAAGTTTCAAATATACATTATTACTGTTCTCAGGATAAAAACCGTAGTAAGTAATATTTTTTATAATTACTTCTTCACGAATAATATTGAATGATAGAGTATCAAGCATATCATCCCTCAAAATTTTGACATTAACGGTAGTGCCTGGTTCGCCTTTAACAAGAGATGAAATTTCATCAACATTGTCGGCAGAAATTTTCACACCTGATGCCTCAATTAAAATATCGCCGACTTCAATTCCCTGTTTCTGTGCTGAATAACCATCCATTACCTCAACAATTGTAACATCTTCTCCACGTACACCAATAGAAACACCAATTCCACCATATTTCCCTTCGGTAATCAAATCTATATCATCTTTTTTCTTTTCATCAATAAAAATTGTATATGGATCGAGTGAGGAAAGCATGCCTTCAATTCCAGCACGCATAAATTGTTCCGGGTTTATCTCTTCAACATAATTAAAAGTGATTTCCTTGTATACTCTTCCAAATAAATCAATGTTCTTTGAAATTTCAAAATAAATGTCTCCCTCGCTTAACGTAAAGCCTAAAATCACTAACAACAAAGCCCCTGACAATAAAATCCATTTAATATTTTTTTTCATATTACCACTTACCTTACTTGAAATAATTCAACTTCTGTTATTATTTGGTTTCTGATAATTTCAATTGTTTGAGTACCATCAATTATTTTTACACGCCCCTCTTGTTTCGCTATCTCCAGATAACCATTCCGGACCCTATTGTAAAAATCAATATCACTCTGTTCAATTCTATCAAGTTTACCCTTTGATTGTTTTTTCTTTCTTTCATTTGCAACACCAACAGGGACATCCATATAAAATGTTAAATCCGGTAAAGTATCTCCAATTGCCAGATTATGAATAACCTCAATTACATCAAGCGGAACTCCTCTTCCATATCCCTGGTAAGCAGTGGAAGAATCAAGAAACCGGTCTGAAATTACATAATAATCTTTTAGGAGATAAGGACGAATTTTTTCCCGTACTAATTGAGCACGACTAGCTGAAAATAAAAACAACTCAGACTCTCCAAACATTTTATCATTTTTTTTATCTAATAAAATAGCCCTGATTTTGTCTGAAATTTCTGTACTTCCCGGTTCACGTACAACTTCAACTTTTTTATTTTTTTCGGTTAAATAATCGCTTAGAAGATCTATCTGTGTTGATTTGCCGCAGAAATCTATCCCCTCGAAAGATATAAACATGAATTCACTCAATAAATGGATAAATGAGATAATTTATTTATATAAAATAGTGAAAGTTTGAGCAGAAAAGTAACTTTCTAAAATGTTTTGATGATATAACGGAGCCTTTCTGGTTTAATATAAAGCAAAGAGGTATTATCCGGAATTTCTATATTTGGAATCACACTACCTAAAGTATCGTTAACAACTTCATGATAATAGACAAAACTTTTAAATTGATCTTTCGTCATTTTGCCCAAGACCTGAATACCACCACGTACGCTGCATGAGATTTTATTAGGAAGCAAAACTACTTCTCTATCAGGTGGAACATCAAACACATCAACATTGATTTCATCAAACTGTTTTTCAACAATTCTTTGAACATCCAATTTGACTTCTATTTTATCTAAATTGTATTTAAATCCGCCCCGCTGAGGAAGATTTAAATCTACCAGAGTTTTGCTGTCAACACCTATAAGTTTTAATTCTTCAGTATTTACCTGCTTCATTTTTTTTATCATACTTTTTGGGCCAGAAATATAAACTGAATCCACATTTTGACTTACAGGTAATGCCAAACCGAAACCTTCCCTATAATTTACATTTAAACTAGCCACTACAGGCAATTTTCGTGTAACAATTTTTTCAACTAAAACTGAAAGAGTATCAGGTGAAACGTCGATTACTTCGAGATCTGATTTTATCCATCGGTTGTTGTTAAGATTATTATAAACATCAATTAGTTGTTTTCCGCTGTCGCTCACAGATATTAAATATTCTGTATCGCTTCCAAGATTTACAGAAACTAATCTCCAGCCTTTACCTTTAACACGAATTGAAATTTTATCAGGAAGTCCGGTTCCGGAAGTATATCCTTTAGGAAAATTAATTAGTTTTGGGGAAACCTGGATAATGGCATAGTATTCATCCGAAAGTGAAATAGATCCCCAAAGAATAATTGAAAAAATTAGTGATGCGATAAAAATGTTAAGTTTCATTTCAACCGCTAAATTAATAAAATAATATTTATTAAGATATGATTATTATGAAGAGACAAAAACAGAGTTACTTTAACAAATCTTTAAAATAATCAAGAAGTTGATTTCGGTTTGCTTTAGAAATTTCCCTTCCTTTAATTGGAAATTCCTTAACACTTCTTGCAAGGCGTCTGAGCTGATGAACATTCTGAATTTCCAAATCACTCATTGATAAATCAGCAAGTACTTGTGATTCTAAATCAATTGTTACGGCATTTTTACCAAGAGCTTCTCTTTTTAATCTCTCAATCGTATTAGTTGAACTTTCTTCAGGTTCTTCAATTGATTTTGTAATCTCAGGTTTAATCTCAGATTTGACTTTTTCTTTTTTAACAACTCTTGTTACTTTCCGGGTTGATTTTATTTCCTCCTTTATTTGTTCCCTATCCTGAACAACCGATTTTTTACCAGTGGGTTTTGAAAATTTATCTTTAAAAAGAATTTCCGTGGTTTGATCATCAGGTCTTGGAATAATATGAGTGGAAACAAGTTCCCCGATTCTGGAAGCAGCCACTGCTCCCGCATCGACTGCCGATTGTACTGCTGCAGTTTCACCAACAACAATAATAGTCATTAAGCCTGCATCAGCACGTTCCTTACCAACAAGTGTTACCTGTGCAGCTTTTAGCATAGCATCAGCGGCTTCAATAGATGCCACCAACCCGCGGGTTTCCACCATACCTAAGGCACGATCAGACATAATTTATTTCTTTTTTGGAAGGATTGACTCAACTTCCGCATGTGGCCGAGGAATAACGTGAACTGAAACTAATTCACCAACTCTTTGTGCTGCGGCAGCTCCGGCATCAGTTGCCGCTTTAACTGCTCCCACATCACCTCTAACCATCACCGTTACATAACCGCCGCCAATTGTTTCTTTTCCAATTAGCTCAACTTTTGCTGCTTTAACCATTGCATCAGCAGCTTCGATGGAACCTACCAAACCTTTGGTTTCCACCATACCTAGTGCGTCAAGTGACATAGAAGTGCTCCCATTAGTGAAAATTGTTAGTCGATAAAATAAATTATTGAAATGTTAATGTCAATTTTTTATTACTATAATTTACTAAATTTTATATACTTACTTTGATCAGTTAATGAAATGTTTTAAAGAATCGTTCGGATCATATGGAATCCAAATACTCCTGTAAAATAACAGCTGCAGCATTTTGATCAATCAATGCTTTGTCTTTCCTCTTTTTTTTACCTGCTACAGATTCTATAATTCTCTGTTGTGCAATAACTGAAGTATATTCTTCATCCCATAAAATAATTTCTTTTTTGAATTTCTTTTCCAATTCTTTTTTAAAATTCAGAATTTTATCTGCCAATTTCGCAGAAGCTGGTTTAGAAGTTGATGGCAATCCTAAAATAATTTTTTTAATATTTTTATCAAAAATTATTTTTTCAAGATTTTTAAAAAGAAGATTATCGTTGGTTAATGTTTTATAAGGATAGGCAAAAGTTAATAACGGATCAGTAAGTGCAATTCCTATTCTTTTTTCACCAAAATCAATTGCCATTATTCTTGATTCTGTCGATGGTACCGTATCAATCATTAATTACTTTCGAACCTTTCAACAGTATAAATTCCTTTTATTTTTTTCAACCGGTCAATAAGTCTATTTAAATGATCCAGGCCATTAACATACACAGTTACATTTCCTTCAAAGTTAGAATCATTTGTGTTGATATTAATTGATTTAATATTAGTATTCTGATAAGAAACAATTGTGTGAGCTATATCATTTAATATTCCCGGAGTGTCATCACCCTTCATTGAAATTCCAGCAACAAATGTTGAACCTTCAGTTTTCGGCCATTGTACAGGAATTAATTTACTTGGATCTACCGATGAAAGATTAACAAGGTTATTACATGTTTTACGATGAATTTTTATTCCTTCACCAATAGTTATAAATCCGATTACCGGATCACCCGGAATTGGATTACAACATTTTGCAAAAGCATACATTAATTTTTCGGTACTACCATCAACAAGTAAACTACCGGCATCCTGGCGAGCAATATTTGCAAACTTTTCAAAACCAAGTACATTTCCTTGTTCTTCTGCAATTAATTCTTTTTGAGGCATTAATGCTTCATCAAGATTTACACCACCTTGTGCTATTGCACCGTAAAACTGACGATTATTTTCGAATTTTAAATTCCTGGCAATCCTTGAAACATCAGAAGAATTGAAAGATAATTTGAGTTTTTTGATTTTTTTATCCCAGATCTCTTTTCCGTTTTGTACAATCTTATCGTCTTCTTTATTCATCCATTTTCTAATTGCAGAACGTGCTTTATGGGTCTTAACAAATTTCAACCAGTTTTTATTCGGATGTTGATTCTTTGATGTGATAATTTCAACCTGATCACCGCTGTGCAACGGAGTATCGAGAGGAACAATTCTGCCATTAATTTTTGCACCGATACAGTGATATCCAACTTTACTATGTATTTCAAACGCAAAATCAACTGCCGTTGAATATAATGGGAGTCTCCTTAATTCACCTTTTGGTGTAAATAAATAAATTTCATCCTGATAAAGATTAAGTTTAAAATCTTCAAGTAATTCTTTTCGAACATCATCTTTACCAGCACTTTCAAAAATATCCCGGATCCAGTTAACCCAATTTTCCAATTCTTTGTCGGAAGTACTTTTATCCTCTTTATATTTCCAGTGAGCAGCCACACCACGCTCGGATATTTCGTGCATTTTCTTTGTTCTTATCTGAACTTCAACAAGCCTGCCTTCAGGTCCCACAACAGTTGTATGAATCGATTGGTAGTTATTAGTTTTTGGAATGGAAACATAATCCTTAAAACGATCAGGGACAGGTAAATACACCTGGTTTACTATTCCAAGAGTTGTATAACAATCATTATTATTTTCAGTTTCCAGAATAATTCTCACTGCAAAGAGATCATAAATTTCTTCAAAAGGTTTATTTCTCCTGATCATTTTCCTGTATATACTATAAAGATGTTTTGGTCTGCCACTTAAATCATACTTAAGTTTGTATTCGTCTATTCTTTTTATTATAGGTTCTGCAAACTTTTTAATGTAGGCTTCTCTTTCTTTTCTTCTTCCTTTGACTTTTCTAACAAGATCCTCATATGCTTCCCTGTTAAGATATTTGAATGATAAATCTTCTAATTCCCATTTTACTTTAGCCAGACCAAATCTGTTTGCAAAGGGAGCATAAATTTCAAGAGTTTCCTGGGCTATTCTTCTTTGCTTATCGGGAGATACAAATTCTAATGTTCTCATGTTATGGAGCCTGTCGGCAAATTTCACAAGAATTACCCTGACATCTTTAACCATAGAAAGAAGCATCTTCCTATAATTTTCAGCTTTGGTAATATCCTGTCCTTTAAAAATCCCGCTAATTTTAGTTACACCATCAACTATTTCTGCAACCTCATTTCCAAATTCTTTTGAAAGAAGTTGTAAATCAAAATCAGTATCTTCAACAACATCGTGCAATAAACCACAAACAACAGTTATATCATCAAGTGGGAATTCCTGAGCTATAACCATTGCGACTTGATAAGGATGTGTGAAATATGGTTCCCCCGAAGCACGTAAATCATTTTTGTGCGCTTCAACAGAAAAGTTGAAAGCTTTGCCAATCAATTCTTCATTAACTTTTGGTAAAGTTTTCCTGCACTCAGAAATAAGATCCGGCAGCATATTTTGATATTTCGGATTTTCTAAAACCATATTTCAAATTTGTGGATCAAAAAAAGATTATCGATGGAATAATTTACTTTATTTTATGGAGATGATAAAGTCAGGTGTGAGCTAGTTCCGGTTTGAAAGCCTAACGGTAACTTCATTTTTTAGCTTCTTAATTCGTTCCAAACGATCACTGAGCGAATCCTTTTCAAATTCACTCAAATCGGAAATGGATAAAATCTCGTTACAGACTTGTAATGTTTTGCCTAAATTGCCTAATTCATAATAACGCTGAGCAATTATGTGTTTTAAAGTAATTGCGTTAATTCTACTTTTAATTTCTGTAGGATAAGAACTCAGAATTTCAGAATAATATTTAATTGCTCCTGTTGGATTTGATTCCTCTATGGAGCGGGCCAATCCCCATTTAAAAGAACGCGAATCAGGAAATTTTAACAATGCTTTTTGTGCTAATACTTTTGCATTATCAAATTTCTTCTGGTCAATATAAATCCAAAGAAGTGAATTTATCGCCAGGTAAGAATTGTATGAAGACGAATCAACAGCAATCTGTAATTTTGATACTGCATCATCACGATCATCGTCAACAAATGGAAGCCACTTCATAAATTCCGTTTTCCTTGATTTCCAGTATTCATAAGTGCCAAGAGCAATGTATGATTCGTAAAAATTTTGATTAATAGCCAGGCATTCATCAAATGATTTTAAAGAATTAAGCCCGGTAGAAAATGCAGAAAGCCAGTTGTCATTCAGTGCATCAAAATAAGCAGAGTATCCTTCAGTAAGTGCAAGAAAATAATTGTACCAGACATTCGCTTCATCTTTGTCAATTAGTTTTTCAGATTGAGTTTTAGCTGCTTCCAGGTTATCCGAAATATATTCTTCATTAAAAGGTTCTGCATAATCGTAAGCTTCAGCAATTTTGCTTGCGGCTAAATAAATATTGCCTAATGGAATTTCCGGGAAACTATTTTTAAGTGAGTTAAAAATTATATCAGCTTGCTCGTAATCCTGTTCAACTATTGATTCTATCCCGGTTTTTAAAAGTGAATCTACTTTTGCATCGGGATAAACCTGTGCTGTTATTTCTTTTAGGTTAAAAAATAATATTATAAGAACTGAGTAAGTTAAGATTTTAGAGAGTGCCAAATGTTCTATCTCCTGCATCTCCAAGTCCCGGCAATATAAAACCTTTTTTATTCAGTTCTCTATCAAGTGCAGACCCAAATATTTTGATATCCGGATGATCATTGTATATTTTATTTATTCCTTCCGGAGCAGCTACAAGACAAGCAAAAGAAATTTTTTTAGCTCCTCTTTTCTTAAGAAGTTTTATGGCTTGTGAAGCACTTCCGCCCGTGGCAAGCATTGGATCAAGTAAAATTACATTTGCCTTATTCAGATTTTTTGGTGCTTTATAATAATATTCATTTGGTTTTAATGTTTCTTCATCTCGCTGAAGCCCGATATGCCCAACTCTTGCATTTGGCATAATCCGCAAAAATCCGTTAATCATACCAAGTCCTGCACGAAGTACGGGGATTAATATCGTATCTTGTTTAATAGAATATCCTGTTGTTTTTTCCAATGGCGTTTGAACACTTTTTTTCTGAAGTTCGAAGTTTCTGCTAATCTCCACTGCAAGAATATTTGATATTCTGCTGACAACTGATCGAAAAAGTTCTGGATCAGTTTTTTTGTCTCTCAAAATTGAAATATCTCTTTTAATAACAGGATGATCAATCAGAATAAAATTTTCATTTTTTTTTGTCATAAAATTATTTTTTCTTTTTAGATAATCTTCCCAGCAGGTTTAATGGATTATTAAACGGAGAAAGCGGTGGGGTATAATTAAAATTTATATTTTGGAGAATATCAACATTCTGTTTTAGCTTAATTAAAGTTGAAATAATATCAGCATAACCTGAAACTTCTTTTCCCCCGAGAAAAGCTCCTCCAAGGATTCTTCTGTTATTTTTTTCGAAAATTAAATTTAATAACATTTTTTTACTGCCGGGCATTATCTTAACAAGACTATACGCTTCCTCAGTTATTGATTCAAATCTAAAGTTATTATTTTTTGCTTCTTCTGAGTTTAATCCAACAGAACAAAAATAATGATCAAATATTTTCACAGAAATATTTTTAACAACCGGATCATAGTTTACATTTCCTCCGGCAGCATTTTCTGCGGCAATGTGTCCATGTTGATATGCGTGTCCGGCAAGGGGAATAAATTCAGATTTCCCGGTAACAGAATTAATCACTTCAGTAACATCTCCCGCAGCAAAAATATTTGCATCACTAGTTCTCAATTTCTTATCAATTTTGACTCCACCGAATTTTCCAATTTCGATTTTTGATTCCTGTGCCAGGAAACTATTCGGGATAAAGCCTACACAAGAAATAATCAAATCAGTTTTAAAAAAGTTGCTATTAGCTTTAAGTGAAATTACAGTATCGTCTTTAATAAAAGGTTCGATTTCTGCTATATCCCCAATAAATTGTATTCGTTGTTTTTCTAATATTGGCAGTATCTTTTTACTAATTATTGAATCAGCAGAAGGCAGTGGCAATTCTTTAGTTTCAAGCAAAGTCACATCAAGATTAATTTCTTTTAGAGCTTCAGCAATTTCCAAACCAATATAACCTGAACCAATAATTACTGCATTTCCCGGTTTATTATCTTTTATGAATTTTTGAATTAATATCAGATCAGAAACGGATTTAAGAGTAAAAACATTTTTTAACCCGGGAGAAAATGAAGGTAGGTTTTTTGCAACTGAGCCTGTCGCCAGGATCAACTTATCGTATTCAATTTCTATTGTTTTGTTCGCATCTATATTAAAAACTTCAAGGAGTTTGTTTTTCCGGTCCACCTGTTCAACTTTATGACGGACTAAAACTTTCACCCCTTTTTTATTAAAAAATGATTCTGGTGAGAAAAAAATAACATCTTCATAATCTTTAATTTTGCCTGAAAGTACATAAGGCATCTCGCAAGTTCCAGTTGAAATAAAATTTCCTGCTTCAAGCATTAGAATTACTGAGTTTGGAGAAATCCTTTTAGCTTTTGCTGCAGCAGCAGGTCCGGCAGCATTACCGCCAACTACGACAATTTTACCCGGCAGTTTCATTTATCTTTAAAACTTAAAGTTATGGGGACACCTTTAAATCCATAAATCCTACGGATTAATTTTTCAAGAAACCTTCTGTAATGATCCGCTACATGTTTTGGATAGTTACAGAAAAACATAAAAATTGGATAGTGTTCGCCAACCTGAGTAATGTATTTTATTTTTACTTCCCGTCCGGTCGGAGTTGCGGGAGGCGGCGAAGAAGAAATGACGGGTAATAAATCATCATTTAATTGGCTTGTTGGAATTTTTTTCTTTCGCTCTTCATTTATGGATTTGCACAAATCAACAAGCTTATAAATTCTTTGTTTCGTTTTTGCTGATATGAAAATTACTTCTGCATAATCTATTGCACCGAGTTTTTCAACTAATTCTTTTTCAAAATGATGTGAAGTATTAGAATCTTTTTCGATCAGATCCCATTTATTTACAGCAATGATCAATCCTTTTCTCCATCGAACTACTTCATCAATTATTTTTTGATCCTGTTTCTCAAGTCCAGCTTCAGAATCCAGCATTACAACTGCAACATCACATTCACCAATAGCTTTTAAAGTTCTGATGTTGGAAAAAAACTCAATACTTTCCTGAACATTTTTCTTCTTCCGTAAGCCTGCTGTATCAATTAAAACAATTTCATCATTGTAATATTTCAGTACAGAGTCGATAGAATCGCGTGTCGTCCCTGGAACTTCAGTAACTATACTCCGGTTTACACCAAGTAAAGCATTTGTTAAAGATGATTTTCCAACATTTGGTCTTCCAACTACAGCAATTTTTAATCTTGTATCTTCTACAATATCCTTTTCAGGTTCGAATTTAGATGTAATCTCATCCAGCAAGTCACCTAATTTCCTACCCGCGAGAGCAGAAATATCATAAACATTTTCAACTCCAAGAGAATAAAAATCAGGAATGTTTAATTCAATTTTTTCGGAATCAACTTTATTGGCAACGAGGAAAAAATCTTTGTCTGATTCACGCAACATCCTGATTATTGTTTCATCAACTGGAGTTACACCCTCTCTCGCATCAACTAAGAAAATAATAGAATCTGCTTCGACAATTGCGATTTGAACCTGCTCACGTATTGCGGTTTCAAAAACGTCTGCTGAATCCGGAATGTAACCTCCGGTATCAATCAACCTGAATTTTTTGCCGGCCCAGTCAGCTTCACCATAAATCCTGTCACGAGTAACACCACTTAAATTATCCACAATGGCATCTCGTTTTCCTACTATCCGGTTAAAGAGTGTGGATTTGCCAACGTTGGGTCTGCCTACAATTACAACCAATGGGGATTTCATAATGGAAAAATAGCGATAAGCTTTCTGAAAGGGAAAATAAATCGGTTTGAATTAAATCAGAAATTATACCTAACCATTAAAGTTGGTACAAGTTCGTGCTGAAACGTAAGATGTACGTCATCAACCCGGAATTTCACAGATAAATCTTTATTAAAACTATTTGCACCTAGAATTGCTTCAACAACACTAATGGCATGATTAACAATTACTCCCAATACTAATTTATCACCAATATTATAGTAATCGTTGGCTTTTCCTCTTTCGTCTGCATAGTAGAGAAAGTTTGGTGAAACCACATGATAATCTCCTCCTCCATAAAAATCATTCCAACCGGAACTAAACTGAGGATATTTACCAATTTCTTCATAGTACTGTTGTTCGCCATGCTGCGGTAAAGTATGTGAATAACCATAACCGACTGAACGCTCAAGACGATTCAATTCATTCCAATCTATAATACCGTTAGTAATAACATGATAGTCATTAGGATTAAAATCAGGATCATAGATAACAGATTCAGAATTCTGTAGGTTATCTATAGTCCAATTAGCATATCTAACAACACTCCAATTTTTATCAGCATACGCTTCAAAGTTTGCATTCTGCTCATCACCTTTATTATTATAAATAACTGCGGTAGTAATTAGTGCACCTTCAAGAGCAACAAAAATTGCAGCTTTCCAGTAATCCTCATTATAAAATTGTCCGGCACCGGGAAGAGCAGCAGATAACAGACCAGCCAATACCGGTGACTTTCTGGAAACAATATCATCATTCATCTTTACTAATGGGATTTGTTCATATTGTTCAAGTAATATTTTAGAATCTGAATAAAGCGAACCGGTTAAATTCAGTTTTTTTGAATCAATTTCCTGGGCATCTATTAAAAAAGTACAAGAAATTATTAAAACAAAAAATATTTTCAGATTCATACTAGTTCCTGCTTGTTTTAAAAATGATAATGTCGAGTATTATTAACTATATCAAATCCAAAAAGTACACCGCCATAAAATCTCCACTCCTTACCATAAGTTATGTCTTCACTATTTACAATTCTTGTAAATTTATCAAAGCCATAAGAAGCATTAAAGAAAACATCAGTTGGGAAAAGATAATATGAAGTCAAATGTGCCCTAATCTCAGCACCCGCTCCTTTTTTAAAATCACTAAGTTCCGGAAAATCACCATTCCAGGCATCACCATAATCAAAATTGAATGAAAGAAAGATTTTATCAAGATAAAAATGTCCCATCCTTGCATCTATGTCTCTCCAGAGTGGAAACCTGTAAGTAAGATCAAGCCAAGCTAATTCGTTTCCACTTATCGCATAAAAAGGGTAGGCTTTAAATCCAATTAAACCTCCAAGATAAAAATCAAAAAAATCCGGAACCTGCGGACCGAGAATTGTCCCACCCCTGATTCTTGCTGTCAAAGTATGATCACTCCATAAAGGAAAATGAAGCCAACCGTTGAGTTCCAACCTGTGAAAGTTAAAATTATTATAGCTTGGCTTAAGTATCCCGTCTTCGACTTTATATTCACCCGTATTATTAAATTCATTCCATTCATAATCATAAGTCAGATCCAGTTTAATTCCCACCGGATTAATTTCCATATCCCTGTTCGGTGCGTATTGCTCAAGTGAATATTTAACTCTAAAATCTCTGCCAATAAAATATTTATCATTAGTCGTTGGATAAAGAAATGAGCCATCACTGGTTTGAATGATAAAGCTGTTTAAAGTTGCAGTATAACGGCTGTAAATAAATCTAAATTCCAGATTCTGGAATCGGTTAAATAGTCTGTGCTTAGCTGCAAAATCGAATTCAAGAAGGTTATAAGTTACTGATGTAGGAATTGTTTGGTCGTATGTAACTTCTCCGCTACCTGTAGTGTCTGCACCAAAAAATACATCGACATCAGCTTTCCGGCTTATTGAATATAACTCTGCTGAAAGTTCAGGTCGCAGATCAATAGAACCTATAAAGGGTAGTTTGTTTTTATATTCAAAAATGAAAAAGAGATCACGTTCAAGACGTGTATTTATCGATCCGCCGGCAAAAATAGAATATCGATTCAGCATATCACTCGATGAGACATAAACTCCGGGCTTAATTTTTTGCAGAAAATTATTGGCTATAGTATAATTATCAATTCTTATAAACGGAAAGAAGGTTAATGATGAAAATGCTCCGCTATATTTTTCTTTTTGATAATCAGGAGTTACATAATCATTGAAATTCTTCAGTTCAGAAATATTGAAATTGTTAATATCACCCTTTGGTTTATCTTCGCTTAATGGTGGATCAGGACGCCATTCATAATTATTTCCAGGTTGAACATTTTTTTGTTCATCAGAAGTTATTTTAAATATTTTATAACCGTTTGAAGTATAGCCGGCATAAACAATATCTCCGCCAGTATTTATGTCGGGCATGAAAGCACCACCAATAACATTTGTTAGCTGTTTCTTTTCTTTTGTATCAAAGTTGTAAGAATAAATATTATATATTCCTGTTTCATCGGATGCATAGATCAAATTTCCATTTTTATCAAATGCAGGATTTCTTTCATCATTATCTGTCTGAATTACAAACTGATAATTACTTCCATCAGTATTAATTCTTGCAATATCTCTTGTCTGATGATAAGAGTAGTCGAAGATTATAAAAGAATCATCATTTGAAAATTTAGGATTGTAAACCTGTTCCCCGTTTTCAAATGTGGTTAGTCGTTTGAAATTTTTCCCATCCTTATCAACAATTCCAAGATTTGTTGTACCATCCTTCTGAAACAGGAAAACAATTTTTGTCCCATCGTGTGAAACGTTTGGTTGATTTGCCCGTAAATTATAAGTCAGTCTTGTTTCATCTTCTTTGTCTAAGTCATAAACATATAAATCATGGACATTGTATGAATTTGGATTATCTTCAGAAACTTTTGAATATAGCAACTTATTTTCACCGGGAATCCAGCTATAAGTTGAACGTACTCCTGCAACTAAAAGTTTTGTTTTATCTGTTTCTTCATTATACTCATAAATTGAAGATAGAGAAAAATAGTCAGATGATTTATTTGAAATATAGAGTATCTTTTTGCCATCCGGTGAATAGGTCGGATAAAAATTACCAAAGCCGTCTTTGGCAATCATCTTTCCAACTACAAGATTTTCCAGAACAGCTTTGCTTCGTTTCTTATAATCCTTTTTTAAATAGCTGCTCCATTCATCGTAAATTTGTGATCCATCTTTACCAAGTACATCAGAGAAAGCAGCATCCATAGTGAAATTAGTGAATGTTCCCAACGCTTTACTTATTTTCCCCAGCTTATCTTCGCCATATTTTTGAGAAATGTATCTGGTTAAAGCAAAACCGGAATTATATACAGATTCATTTCCAAGACTAGTTTTTCCAAATACACCCATCTGCTCCCAGGTTAACATATTATCATCCAGAGCATAACTTCTTAAAATCATATCACGATGTGTATCCCACCGGTCATAGTCAAATTCTTTTCTCATATATTGTGCAGTTCCTTCAGCAAACCAGGCAGGAACATTTACAGTAGCGAGCGGATAAGAAATTACATAATTCGGGTAACCATAAAGAATATCAGGTCGCCTTTCATCTTCATAACTTAATAGCTGTAAAAACACTGCCGGCACTGACCTCCCAAGCTTCATTGCGGATTGAATCTGTACCATATGAGTAAATTCGTGGGAGATAACATTTCTAAGCCAGTTGTGTGCTCCCCTTAAATCAAAGTCAAGAGCACTCGTCCAGATTTCAATTTTATTATCAAAGAAGTAGGTTGCACCATTCGAGTAGTCATCAATATCTTTAATTATAAAGTGAACTGTAGTTGGTTCATAATTATAGAGGGAAGTTATCGGGCCCCATACTTCATCAGCAATTTTTGCAACAACACGTGCTGTTCGTTCTGCGCCATCATGGAAATGAACTTCGACATGTTTACCTTTAATAGTATACCAATCAAGCTCTGGGTGGAATTCAGTAAACTGAGCGAAACTATTACTGACAAAAAATAATGTTAGTGCAAAAAATAACTTCTTCATGGTTAAAGAGTAGTCAAAATTCGATTATTAAATATTACAGATTTGAAAATTTGAACTTGTTAATTTTGATTTGTTTGTAGTTTGTTTTTATTAATTGAGATCCAGGATAAATTTAAATAGAAACAAATTTTTTAATCATTTGATAACAGTAATTTTTATTACTGTTTGTTCGGATTTACCATTTGTACTTGTTGCTTGTATCCTGGCAAGATAAACACCACTTTGAATATTGTCTACATTCCAAATAGTTTCATTATCTAATCCGCCTTGAGCATTATCATTCAACTCGGCAACATAATCACCTGCAAGATCAAATATTTTAATATTTATTTTGGAATCTTCAGAAACATAATATCGAATATTTGTCGTTCCTTCATAAACAGGATTTGGATAATTGTACGCCCTGTTTTTTGGAAAAAATTCATTTACGCGATTGCTGGTTTCAGCTGCATCCACAAATGAAGTATTTTGCGGATTTCCATTTTCTTCAGACCAATAAAGTTTTCCTTCAACAGAACTTATCGACCAAACAGAAAGGACATTTTGAATATTAATAACAGCTAAGTTTACTTTGCTACCGGAATTATAAATTGTCGGTGTAACTCTGACTTCTTCGCCTGATGAAATAGGAAATCCCGGAACTACTTTTCCTGTGCCACCATCAATGGCAAAAATTCTTCCATCCTTTGTAAGAGAAATTATTTCAGAAGCATTATCTCCTTCAAAATCTGCTGTTAAAGGAGTGCCAACAAAACCAATTCCTTCAGGATCAACAAAAGGGAAATTGTCAGCCATTGAACCAGTTAGATTATAAACTTCAATATTATTTCCATTGTTCAATACAATAGAGTTTGAACCAGCATGTTTTAAATCCACAAGAGCGAATTTTCCAGTTTCTGCAAAACCATTAATTGAAAACTGAGATTTTAGTTGACCGGATTGAAACAAATAAAAATTATTCTTAGAGGTTAAGACCAATGAATAATAATTTCCATTTTGATCCTTACTTATTGAAAGGTCAGTTGGAAATTCCTCATTGAAATGATACTCTGATCCATCACTGTCAATAAATTTAGTAATAAGGACTGACGGGCTACTTAATATTTTCGATTGTAAAATTGCAGAATAGTAATTTTCATTAGCAGCAAGTTTTTGGACAAAGAATGTAGAGTCAATATTTATTGAATTTTTAAATACCGGTGCTACATTTGGTAAACTTCCGATTGAATAAACCAAAATTGAACCATTATTAGTTCCGAGTAATAATTCCGGCTCATTTAGGGAATTAATTCTTAATACAGGTGAAGCAGAAATATTACTTCCAACAGGTACATTACCAGAATCAGTGGTAACTCCATTGGAAATATTATAATTGAGAAGGTCGTTATAGATTCCGTAAAGATGGAGGACGTTATTACTATTATATACAACTGGTTTAGATCCAGAAAAATCAAACTTCTGTGAGATTAAAGAATCTGAACTATATTTAGAGATTGTGGAGTTAACATCGGTAATAAACAATTGGGAAGTGTTGTCAAATTCAATTCCTGAGATATAACTTTTTTCAGTTAGCGAATCCAGTTGAATTGAGTATAAAGGCTTTATCACCGAATCCCCATACTCAACTTTAAAACTCATTCTATCTGCAATGTTTGCAAAATCTTTAATTGTAATTAAGCTGTTTGCACCTGAATAAGTGCGGGTATCTGGTCTTGTGTCTTTTGCAAATCGGTTTTGATATAACTCTGCAGAGTTAGATGAATACCAAAAATCTTCATCAGTACCTTCACCAATAACAACATCACCAAAAATTGTTGTAAATTTTTCACCAATATCCTGGATTCCATCAGCTTCTTCAACATCAACTCCACGATGGTTCTTATCAATATTTATTTTATTTTCAGAAATGTTCTCATTTATTACATTTTCATCAATATGCCAGATAACTATCCCGCTGCCGGGCAAAGCCCAATCAAATTCATCAACATCAGTTACAACACCAGCAAGAGAGTCAATATCAAAACTATAATAACCAGTGGTATCTTTTACAAAAGTATGAGTTGTAGTATTTCCATTTATAACATAAGTAACTTTTGAACCATCGTTGTTTGCATCCCGTTGCCTGTTTTCAACAAGAAAATATTCTGATGAATTAAGCGGAACTTTTAGAATAACTGTATCACTAACTGATGCTGCGATCTCAGTTACGACATTAAAATTATAATTTCCGGGTTGAAGTGTTACCGGTTCAGTCCAACGAAGAAATATTTTAGACCAGGGACTAGGCTCAGGAGGATAACAACCATTGTAAGCAAAAATTCCCTGTCCATCCATCAAACCAAATCTTCCAATTGCACTAAGTCCGGTTTCAGTGTCAAATAAATCAGGCAAACCAAGATGACTTGCAATGCTGGCACAAAGCAGACCGTTTATTGTTAATTCGAATAGATAAGTTCCTGTGATTGATTCAAGTTCCCTGCTTTCTGTTTCGGGCATTATCAAAGAATTTTTAATATTGAATGATCCACCGGAAACAGGAATCCCGGAGTAATTTTCTCCATAAATATTTTTGAATGCATTTTCACTTAAATACACTGAAGGAAGATCACGTTCGTTTCCAATACTTCCCGGCAGTGAAACATCTCTTCCCGCTCCAGCATGAAAAATCAGGAACAGATCATAATTACTGAATGAAAAACCTGGATTCATTTGATCTGCTTTTGTCCATACTTCTTTTGAAAAATCAGCAATTGGAGTGAAATCATTATCCCCCGGAGCAGGAGAATAATTTCTCATAGTTTGAGAAACAGAAAATGTATCCGGCAGGACTGTGTATTCAATCGTTAGCTTATTTTTGGATACTTTGTTAAAATAATTTTTTGCAAACAAGAGATGGGATTCAAAATATAATTTATTGTGTGGAACCGGATCTATTATATCATTACCATAATTTTGAGAATATATAGATTCAAATTTACCATTGCCAAAAGTTGTTCCATCTCTATCAGATTGAAAGCTTACCATTACGGCAAGTATTCTTAAAGTATCAATCTGAACTAAACTTTTTTGATTAACCGGGAATGGATTCAATTTGGAAGTAAAAGTTCTGGAGGATAGGTCTGCCTGCCCATAAGACAGGCTGACCCAAAATAATACCAGGATAAATACAGGATTAAGATATTTCATAAAATGTTATCAGATGCCCCTTGGAAAACCTCTTGTTGATTCGGGTGCTGCACCCCAACCGATTAATATTGTAAACCTCAGAGTATCATTAAGTGGATGATTTTCTCCACCTTTGAATACGGAAGTAGTTATATAACTAAAATCGAAGCCATAAATATCATACCTTAAACCAGCACCAAACGTTACAAATTTTCTATTTCCATAATTTGGATCTTCATAGAAGAAGCCAGTACGTAAAGCAAATAAGAAATCACCCGGCGTTCCATACCAGTATTCCAAACCCATTGTTGTAACTATATCTCTTAATTCTTCTCTAAAAGGTTTATCACCCCAGGCTGTAAAAATTGCCTGGTAAAAATCATCAACATTTCCACTTGAATCCCTTACACCAACTAAAAGTTTACTGAAATCGAGTGTGTAAATAAGTGAATTGAATTCATCATTAAATACATCAAAAGCAAATCCTAATCTAAAATTAGTTGGAATCGGATCAGCTTGCTTTTGATCTATGTATGAAATTTTAGGTCCAAGATTACTCAGATTAATTCCAATGCTTAAGCGATCATCCATATTTAATCCAAAGATATCCAGATGAGCCGGGCGCCACATTCCCGCCAAGTCAAAACTTACTGAAGTTGCCGTACCTGTTCCCTGTTCCTGACCAGTGGGTTTATCAGAAAGATGACTATGGATGATTCTGAAGTTCAATCCAATGCCCCAATCCGGATGGAGTTTTGTTGCATAACCAACTGTAAGAGCTGCATCAAATGCATTGAAAGTTCCAAGCGGTGTGGGATCATCCGGACCTGTCCTTACAAACTCACCGAAATTCATATAAGCGATACTCGAAGTAACACTTCCATTCAAATCCGGAAAGTATTGCCTGTAAGTTAAGTAATCATAAAACAAGTCTAGATTAAACTGGGGTAACCAGTTACTATGTGTTATGCTTACCTCGGTACCGGTAAGAAATGCGATACCAGCTGGGTTCCAAAAAATAGCAGCAGAATTATCAGCAAGCCCACCACCAGACTCACCAATTGCACCAAAACGTGAATCAGGAGCAAGTAACAAAAAAGGTACTGCTGCTTCACCACCCGATTGTGCAAACGTAGCTCGCGGTATTGCAAGGATTAAAGCTAATCCAAGAAATGTAAACCGCAGAACATTCTTCATATTATTATCCTCCGATATTAGATTTTTCAATTTAAAACTCACTTAAAATTGTGGTAATTATAAATATAATCAAAATATTTAGTCTCATGCTATCATAAAATGCATAATTATTTAACAACTGCCATTTTACCCAAAACGCTTTCAGAGTAAGAACCATCTGTTGTTTTCACAACAACTTTATAAAGATAGGTTCCATTTGCGATAATATCACCATCTTCATCTTTACCATCCCAAGGTATTTTAACAAATTTCTGAGTGACATTATTTGACTCAATTTCTTTAATTTCTCTGCCAGCAATTGTGTACACTTTAATTCTCACATCAATTGGAGATTGATTTAGCTGGAAAGTAAAGGTAGTATTTGACCTAAAAGGATTAGGATAATTATAAACATCTCTGATAACCATTTTATCATCATTGACTACGGTAAAAAATGATGTTTCATTGGAATAATTATTAAATACATCCCACGCTTTAATCTGAACATTATAATCACCATTATCCAGTTTGTTGAATTTATAATTTACTTCACCGATTTTTCCACCGGCATCCAGTTCGCCGGTAAAATATGTAGAAAGATTAATTGGTTTACTTTCATCTTCATTCAAAATAGCTTCAAGATTATGCCCAACACCTGTTCCTGTTGTATTAAGTCCGGTTTCATCAGAAAGTTTAACAATCATTTTTGGTTCCGGTCCAACTAAATATGCATTTCTGAATTCAGCATTATCAAAGAAAATTTCTATATCAGGTCCATTCCCATCATTTACTGTTGTTGTATCCGTACCGCCGACAATAATTTTATTTGTATAAGCTATTCCGTCAGAAACAGGATCAAAAAAATAAAATATTATTTTGCCATTTTTATTCTCATAAGAAATGTCTTTTGGAACAACAAAATCAGCAGTGAATTCACCGTTAATTACGGAGACTCTTCCGCGGAAAATAATTCCACCCGGGATAACAACGTCATAATTGATTTCTTCAAGATGTTTTATCCTTTCAGAATCAAAAATTGTAAGTAGTCCTTCTCCTGAATAATCACTCCATTTAGCGCTATCTGGTCTTAAAATAGTACCCGAAATTTTCGTATGGCTTAAAGCTTTTATCTGGATATTTGATGTAAGCAATTGTCCATTAACAGAATCAACCGAACCTGAATATTCCGGAATTAATAATCGCAATAATGGATCACCAAATAAATAATATTTTTGATCATTTACTGAAGTATAATGTCCATTTAGTTTTGTATTGAAAACCGCTTTACCAATTGGCTTTGGCAAATTTAATGTATCCCTAATTGAAGAGAATATATTTGAAAATAGTTCATAGTTTAGTTGGTGATTTGCTCCAGAATAAACAAGTCTTGAAGAACAAAAATCTGCGATAGAACCTTTACCCGGAAAAAATAATAAGTCCTCTGCACCACTTTGAAAATTTGGAATATCGAAATAGCCAAAATCACAAGTTGCCGTACTTAAAAAGAAGTATCTATCATTATGTAATTGAGGAAATGATGATATCCTGTCGAAAACTTGTTCGTGAGCCCACAGTTCGGGATTTCCATGACCAATATAATTTACAAGCAATGTACCATCATTAATAGTTTTAATGATATCCAGATTTACTGCAGGTTTTCTTCTTCCGTTTCCGGTTATTATCGCCGGGTAGTCTGCAAGATATATTTTTTTAAGATCAAATGACTCGGGGATTATGTTAGAAGCAAGATATTCAGAAGGTGCAGTATGTTCAGCATGACCATCGGAACCTGTTGATGTCTTATCATCATCTGCCACTAAAGTTATTAGATTTCTCCAGGATGATTTATCATTTGAGTTTTCATAATCTATCACTTTTGATACATAATTATTTGCCTGCTCTAATGATTTTGCAGTCAACCTGCTTACCATCAAATCTGGTATTAAATCATTACCCAAAATTCGCATATAAAAATCGTCTGTTGAGTATGAATCATACCCCTCAATTAATCTTAATGATTCCTGTGTTTGCCAGGTAGGGATAAAATTATCACCATAACCACTCACATTTTTGTAATCATAAGTACCTTTACCCAATAACATTACATACTCAGGTTTTATTTGCCAGTTATCATATGCATACCTGAGAAAATCTCTAATTGCAGAAACATCCTGGATACCGCAAGAAAATTCATTAAAAATATCATCCAACTGAATTACTCTTGTACTAATAGGAACCTTTGCCTCTTCCATCCTATATGATTTAAGATGTTCAGCGGCTTCCTTAAAATTTTTGTGAGTTATGATAATGAATTTTGCACCATCTTCAATACCCCTGATATCTTCAGAAATAGTAATTTTCTCATTGTTTGATGGAGTAAGAAACTGGTCATTACCAATTGCAATATATTTCCTGATTGAATCCTGATTTTCAATTCTTTTAAATTTATATTCGCTTCCACTTGGCCATCCCGTTTCGGGTATAATCTTTTTCACATCAGAATAGTCTGTCACATCGAAAACTATAATGTTTGAAGAAGGAAACCCGCTGAGATAGTACTCTACTACACCACTACTTTCAGGTGAAAAGAAAATTAACTTGTTATTAACTGGTTTAAGCTGGCTTGTATATTCAATTTCTATATAGTCAAGGTAAGCTACCTGTTCAACACTGGAAGGATTTACTTCGATTTTAAAAACACTTCTATTATCAGCTATTGGATTCGAAAACGAAGTTTGGAAAACTGAAGGAACCGCTACCCAATAATTTTCAAGTGGTGGGATGCTGGACATAGAACTACTAAAAAAAGATACATTGTTTTCATAAAATTTAACTGGCAAACTTATTTTAGAAGCGTTGGCGATTCTAACTTTATAATTAACAGGAAAGGAATTATCCCGATTATCTAATTTATTTACATACGAACGCGAAAGGATTGTCTCGGAAAAATCATCCCCAAATAATTCTCTGCCAGTGTTGGCAAGACTAATTTTATCTTCTTCATAATCCCTGAAAGCCCTTGTAGTAGATAGTGTATCATTTGCCGGGCTGTTTAGACGGGGTTCTTCCTGAATTCTTTTTCCGTTAGTACCGCCGAATGTAATCCAGTAATAATTCTTATTTGAAAATGGATGGTTGAAACGATCAATAGTTCCGGTTGATGGATTAAAATCGCGAAAGCTGCTTCCTCTCCCATAAAATAATATGTAATCATTTTGATCAAATGAACCATCATCTTCCCCAACAAACATTATAGCATTTTCAACTAAGTCAACCGGTCGTGAGGCTTCCGGGTTTTCGGGAAGCACCTTGCCTCCATTATTATAAATTTTAACAGTCCTTGGATCAACTGAAGCAGGATCAAATCCGAAAGATGTAAACATAGATCTACTAATTTTATATATACCTTCTTCAGGAGCCTCGAATCTTACCCATTCTCCAGTTGCAAGTACACTTCCGGTAACAACTTTATTTAAATTATTCGGCACTTTAATCCATTTTTTAGCAACAGAATAATTAATAACACTGCCTTCTAATAAATCATCTTTAACATTTGCAAATCCTTTAGGCTGACTTGCAGTAAAATCAATTCTAAAAGTTATGCTTGTGTATAATTTTATTTCGTTATTTGAAGGATCAAAAGAAACCGGATTAACAACAATCGTTTGAATATCAAGGCTTCTTGATATTCCAAAATCTCCAAAACTTACTAATTCTTCTTCTGGTTGGTAATTGTTATACTCAGGTGAAATATCATAAACGAATGAATTTAATTTACCATCTTTAATCATTTTTTGAACAGGTGAGACTTTTCCCGACTTCTTTATATAACTTGATCTGATTATTCTAATAGAATTTCCAAATTCAGCAGGTACACCAACATTAACAAAGCATTGAGGAATTGCAGGTAAGCCAGTTTTCTCAGGATTAACGACGCCATTAGTAATTTCAATATTGTAAAAACTCTGATCGTTAATTTTTACAAGAGAAGTATCTAAATATTTAGGAGAATATTCAATTACTAAGGAACTACTTGTAGAAGATAATACTTTAATGTTTTCTTGAGGAAAGCTAATAAAAGGGAAAACTAGTAAAATAACTATTAAGATTTTGCTATTCATTTATGCGTATATTTTATAAAAATAGAACCTAAATTCTATACTTTTATTCAGAACTTTTAAGTAGCAAAATCTCGAATAGAACTCCCTAATTTTGAAAGCAATTTAGGTAACAATGATGTTAATAATCAAGTCATTTATCTAAAAATAACCTCAATTCAAAAGATTGAGTATTTCCTCTGAACCTATATAATTTAGCGAAAAATTAACCTTTTCAAAAACGATTTTTTTATCAGTGTTTATGATTATAATTTTTCTTTTATTAATCCTCATGAAATTCAAGGCATGATATTTTTTACTAACGATTTTCCCTGAATCAATTAGTAAAGGAAAATCAAGCTTACACTTTTCACTAAATTGTTTATGTGAATGAATAGTACCAATATTTATTCCAATAATTTTAATTCCGGCATCTGAAAATTTTTTTGAATTTTCATGGTATTCTTTCAATTGCCTTGTGCAAACCAGTGAATCATCTTTCGGATAAAATACCAACATAATTTTCTTTACCAATTCCCCATATAGGTGAAACTCCTTACCATGCTGATCTTTCAAAGTGAAATCAGGAGCCGTGTCGCCAATCATCACAACCCAAGCACTTCTTTATTTTTTTTCATTGCTTCAATACAAAATTTAATATGTTCATCAAGTGAAATTCCAAGTTCTTCGCTTCCTTTCGTTATATCTTCCCTGTTTACTGCCCGTGCAAACGCTTTATCTTTCAATTTCTTTTTTACTGATTTTACTTCCACTTCATTAATGGATTTTGACGGACGAACATAAGTAACTGCAGTTATAAAACCAGCTAGCTCGTCACAAGCAAACAAAGTTTTCTGTAACAAAGTATCTCTTTTTATTCCTGAATAATCTGCATGTGATAAAATAGCATTTCTGAATTCTTCGCTGTATCCTTTTTCTTTAAGAATTTCCGATCCTTTAAATGGATGATCTTCTGCAGAGGGGTACAATTCATAATCAAAGTCATGAAGCAACGCAACATTTCCCCAATACTCAATATCCTCATTAAATTTTTCTGCATAAGCCCGGACACAACTTTCTACAGCGAATGCATGTTTAAGCAGACTTTCACTTTTTGTATATTCTTTCAAAATGTTCAAACACAAATTTCGATCTAAATGAATATCCATTAACCAGCTTTCTTTTTTATTAATTGATTTTCCAGCGGATCAAAACCCGGACATAAATCTCCAACAATACATTCCAAACATTTCGGTTTACGTGCAATACAAATTTTCCTGCCGTGTGAAATTATCCAGTGCGACAAGTTCACCCAATCTTTCTTAGGAAATAATTTCTTTAGATCTTCTTCAATTTTTTCAGGATCAGTGGATTTAGTAAATCCCATCAAATTTGATAATCGTTTTACATGTGTGTCAACAGCAATAGATGGGATTCCAAAAGCATTCCCGCCAACAACAGAAGCAGTTTTTCTTCCAACGCCAGGTAAAGTGATTAATTCATCAAAATCTGAAGGAACTTCCCCATCAAATCTTTTTATCAGCTCAGAACAACAGCCTTTTATATTTTTTGTTTTTTGTTTATAAAACCCGGTTGAAAAAATATCTTTCTCAAGTTCTCTGTTAGAAACCTTCAGATAATCCTCAGGCTTCCTATATTTTCTAAACAGAGATTGAGTAACAATATTCACTCTTGCATCAGTACATTGCGCTGAAAGAATAGTTGCAATCAATAATTGAAAAGGTGTTTCGTGATCAAGAGCAGATTTAGCTAAAGGATATTCTTTTTTTAACTTTCCTAATATTTTAGCTGCTCTAACTTGTTTGCTAATCTTCTTAATCACGGTTAAATCTTTTATCAGTAATTTTTAGCCTATCAATTGGTTTATTATTAATGATATGCTGCTGGATAATTTCTTCAACATCATCAACGGTTACACCGCCATACCATGTTTGTTCAGGATAAATTAAAACAGTAACTCCATATTCGCAGGCATCAAGACAACCTGAAGCATTTGCTCTTACTTTTGAGTTTAAGCCCAATTCTTTTAACCGTTTTTTAAACAACGCTCTAACTTCAACACTATTTTTATCAGCACAACATCCTTTTGGATGCCCATCCGGTCGTTTGTTTTCGCAGACGAAAATATGTCTGTCAAATCTTTTCATAATGTTTTAATTAAATCGAAAATAAAAATGGCGAACTTTGGTTCGCCAACATAAGTAGCGCGTGCGGGATTCGAACCCGCGATCCCCGCCTTGAGAGGGCGATGTCCTAAGCCACTAGACGAACGCGCCGGTTTAATTTGTGTTTATTACAACAATAGGTTGGGTATTTTCCTACTTTGAAAAATTTCATTGTTTAATTTCATAATAATTTAAAATAAACACAACTAATTTGATTCTCCTTGAATTATAACCAGTTTGGGTTAATATTATTTTTTTGATTCTGCCAGTTATCAGAAAGAATTAGGAAGTAAAGCTTAATTATTTCTTTCTGACTTCAACAAAAATATTACTAATTTCCTCTCGTCAGTCCAACTAATTTCGGTACTAAAAACGGGAATGATTTAAGAAATTCGAAGGAAATATCATTCATCAACTTGCTGCTGATAAGCCGTTGCAATAGAATTGAAAATCTTATCCTATTTAAAAATAGTTTATCCCATTCATAAAGATATTTTTTTTCCAAAATTTCTCTTTGATAACCTACTCTTTTTTGTCCTTTAAATAAATTAGCAAGCAACTTTGCAGATTGCAGTGCCATCCCAATACCATCTCCGGTAAATGGTGCGATGATGCCGGCAGAATCTCCTATCCTGAATATCCCATTCTCGGTTAACTTTTTTTTCCCCAATATCAAATTACCGGTTCCGTAAACTGGTAGATCACGAAAAAGTTTTCCAAAATCTGTTTTAAATAAGTTATTTAATTTCTTATTACTAATAATCATTTGTATAAGTCTATTACGGATAGATTGTTTATCATCTTTAATATTTGATAAGGCACAAAAGGTAACATGTTGTTCCGTTACTCTGTTTATTCCACAATAAATGTCTCTCCCTGTATAAATCCTGATTTCATCAGATGGAAAATTATCCAGGTATTGATTTGGGATATGAAATTTTATTGCGTTAAACTTTGATTCCCGATTAGATCTATCTTTTTCAGAATTATTTTGAAGCTGGTTTTGTTTTCCATAAGCCGCTATAACATAATCAGCTTTAATAGTAATATTATTTCTGCTCTGATCAGTTAATTCCACAAAATACTTATCAACCTCGCGTCTTATAAAATTAACAACCGCTGGCTGATAAATCCGCACTCCATTTTCAAAAGCATTGTTTAATAAGAGTTGATCAAATATAGATCTTTTAAGTGCATATGCATTAAAATCAAAATGTGATGATATTTCATTTCCTTTATCATTTACAAATTTGAATTTGTTAATTGCAATTGGGTTCAAAGATAGAAATTCGTTGAATAAATTTAGTTCATTTAAAACTCTTGAAACTTCTAATGAAAGAAATTCTCCGCATAAAACCTCACGGGGAAATTGTTTCTTCTCAATCAAACACACATCAAATCCAAAACGAGCCAGGTAATTTGCAGTAACCGAGCCTGCCGGTCCTCCTCCAACAACAATTACTTCATGAAAATGACTATAGTTCATTTTTGATTCTTTGGTATAATAATTAACCACCTGAAAGCCCATTTACGTTTGATTACAAAATTTTCGATCCTGAGTTTATCAAGTATATCAAGTAAATCCGATTTTATGAAGCCTCTTTTCACTGATAAAGGAGCATCATTTTTTACCATAAGACTTTTTGAGAAAAAAAATACAAGCAACTTAATTCCTAAATATGCAAGAATTGATCTTCTCAAATCGTTGATAATAATTCCTTCACCGGTGATGTTAAGATATTCCTGAATGATTTTTATTATTTCTACTTCATTGAAATGATGTAACAGAAGCGAGGCATGAACGATAGAAATTTGATTTTGTTTTACCGGTACATTTAAAACATCTCCCAAAATAGGAGTACAATTTTGTTTCTTGTGTTGTATAATTTCACAGGTACGCTTATTCATATCAAGTGAGTAAACTTTTAGTATTGAATATTCTTTTTTCAAATCTTCAAATATATCCGAAGTGCCGGAACCAATATCTAAAACTTTTATTTCTCTCGATGTATCATGATTTATTAAAAATCGAAGTCCTGAAAGTGAAGTATTAATTCCTCCCAAATACTTGTTCACAACCTTTAATTCTTTTAGAGCGAAATCAATTCTTTCATCTGAGATTGAGAAATCATCCATAATTTCTTTTTCATATTTTCTTCTCAAAAAAGTCATATAACTTTAAATAGAACTAGTTCCATTGTAAGTCCGGGTCCAAAAGCAATTGCACAGCATAAATCATTCTTTTTAAGAAGTGGACTATATAAAATTTTATTCAGCACAAATAGTATTGATGCTGAAGACATATTTCCATAATCCTGAAGCACTTCTCTTGAAAGTTGCAATTTTTCATCACTTAATTTCAATCCTTTTTGAAGCGAATCAAGAATTGATCTGCCTCCAGGATGAAGAGCCCAGAATTTGATATCACTTAAGTTCACATTTGCACTTTCTAACATTCTGATTACTTCCGGAGCGGCAGTACTTAAAATAATTTTGGGAAGTTCAGATGATAACATCATTTCAAAACCAAAATTTCCAATCTTCCAACCCATAAATTCAGATGAGTTTTCGAATAAAATAGATTTAGCAAAAACTATCTTCATTCGTGGTCGATCACTAAAAATATTTTTATTTGTGAATAATCCTGCTCCTGCGCCATCAGCAAAAATCATATTAGCCAGAATATTATCCCTCGATGCCTCAGTCTGAAGATGAATGCTGCAAATCTCAACTGCTACAAGCAAAGTAAATGAATCTAAATTATCCTGCTGGCTGAGTGATTCCCATACCGAATTCACACCGATTAAAGCAGCTGCACAGCCCATAAACCCAATGTGAGTTCTCTTAATATCCTTAGGTAGATTAAATCTATTTATAAGCTGATAATCCAAACCCGGAGCAAAAAAACCAGTGCACGAAATTGTAATTATCCTCTTAATATCCTGTGGATTAATTTTACTTTTAATTAAAAGATTATCAACAGCTTCAGTTGTAAGTTTTATTGACCATTCTTCATACAAGTCCATTCTTGATTTTGTATCGGGATTTATATAATTGCCATTCTTATCTGTAAAAAAACCAGCAACAGAATTAGGTTCAGTTTCAGCATCCGGAACAACAATGTAACGGGTATTAATTCCGGAATACCTGGCAGCGATGTCAACTATTCTGGATAAAGAAGAATCGCCCTTCATCCTTTGCTTTAATTCCTCTGCAGCTAATGTTTGATCTACTTTATATGGAGGTGAAGCAGTTGCAAGGTCAATTAACATAGTTATTCCAGTGTAAATTTTAAAAAAGTTTCAAAAAAAATTGACATTAAATAATTCCACTATTTATTATTATACTAATTGATAAACTTATAAAAAAAATTATCTAACCCTTATTGCTGAAATAAAAGCCTTTAAAGTTAAGTCATCAGTTGCCCGTTTTACAATCCAGCCCGCAGTCGGAGGCTCCATATTAAAATCCGAGTATTTTATATTCGTTATTCCTTCAACCGTTATTTTTTCATTGTTGATTTTCATTTTTACCGGGAATTGAATTTCCTTAGTTATCCCATTAATGTTTAATGTACCGCTCACAATTAAGCTATCTTCTTTTTCTGAGTTTATTTTATCAATTAAATTTAAAGGTTTAAATCCTTCAAGCCCAGATAACTCAAAACGGATTTCAGGATGCTGACTGACATTAAGTATTTCCCGGGCATCTTCGTCCCTGGTTTCATTATCAGTTACAAATTTTCTAGTACTAATAATGATCAAAGCTTTAAGCGGCTGAATTGAATCACTTTTGTTCCATTTGATTTCTCCGGTTACAAATTTGTTTTTACCCACTACCTCTTCATCACCAACCAAAAACACTTTATTATAAGCAGTATATTCTACTAAACTAGTTGAATCAATTTTGAAAGTTTTGTTTTCCGAATCAAGACTATAATCTGAATGGACAATTTGTGCAGTGCAAAATGGGTTTGCAAATAAAATAAAGACAATTACAAGGGAATATAAATAAAGAAATCTCTTCATCATTTTATTTGATACAACATTAAGATTAATGGTTTAATTTGTATTGGTACATTTTGTATTTAGTATAGAATATTTCTTATGTGTTTGAACACATAACAGTATACTAACTTTTATAAAGGTGACATAGGTAAAAATTATCCCTTAAAAAGTAGAATTGAAATTAAAAAGCAGATCTGGAAGTTGATTTAATTTTTGGAAGAAAAATCAGGATTGAAAGTTGTCCCGCCAGGGTTCGAACCTGGACTCTTCTGATCCAGAGTCAGACGTGTTGCCAGTTACACCACGGGACAATTTTGATTCCAAATATAGCCAAGAAGCTCAGTAATTACAAAATAGATGGACTTCTCTAATATTAAAATTTATTTTTAATTATATAAAGCCCAAATAATTTAATAATGTATGGTGCTTATTTTTTATTGAGTGTATCTCAGCCACCAAGTTAATTATTTACTTGATTTTTATTTCATTATTACTTCTCTTTAATATTAGTTTATTCAATGACTTTTAGCTTTATGAAACAAATAAAATTTTTGTTCCTGGTTTATCTTTTCACAATCTCATTTTCTTATTCACAAAATTTTGTCTACAATAAATCAATTGGAAGTTTTGAAAATGCATCTTCGTTCTATATAAACTCAGCGGGAATAATTTTTATTACAGACACCGGAAAAGATAATATCGTTCAACAGGATACAACTGGGAAAGTTATTTATTCTATTGGCGGATATGGTTGGCAGGAAAGCGCATTCGATAACCCTGTTGATGTTTTTGCAGATGCGCTAAAGGTTTTTGTTGCAGATAAAAACAATCATCGCATACAACAATTTGATAAAAATTTGAATTTCATTTCTGAAATAAAAACAAAAGACAGTGATGTTGAAGATGAACAATTCGGATATCCATTAAGTGCTGTCATGTCAAACCAGGGTGACATATTTATTCTGGATTCAGAAAATTCTAGAATTGTTAAGTTTAACTTATTCAGAGATTTTATTCAAAACTTCGGTGGTTATGATTATGGAAACTATTCACTAAAAAATCCTAAACAGCTTGCTGTTTCAATGAGCAATAATTTATTTGTTATAGATGGAAATGAGATTATCATTTTTGACCAATATGGAAGCGGTGTTGGAAAGTTAGAAGGTAGTGAAGAATTTAAAAGTATAAGGATTGTTTTTAATATTATGACCCTGACAACAGGAAATAAAGTTTATTTTTCTGATTTAAAATCTTCTCCATTTAGATTAAATGAAGTAAAACTTTCAGGTTTGGATAGATTGCCTGAAATAGTTTCTGCATTTCAGTTTAAAGAAAAACTTTATGTCTTAACTAAAAAGAGAATCCTAATTTTTAACAAAATTAATTAGTCCAAAACTTGGATTTAGATATTTCAAATGACTCTCATTACTCCTGAAATAAAAAAATATATAATTATTAAAGTAGTCCCGTTTGTTTTGCTGATCATCTGGTTAATCGCAATTTTTTCACCATTACTTGAACCAATATCCAAAAGCTTTTCTATCATTTCACTATTGTTTATGAAAATGATCTCATCAGTTTGTCATCAGGATCATGATAAATCAGTTTTACTTGGAAAACATATTTATGTCTGCGCCCGTTGTGCCGGGATTTACGTTGGTTCATTTCTTTGTGCACTAATATTGATATTTGGAGTAAAGATTAATATTAAAAACTTAAAATTACTATCTATTACTTCAATTCTATTACTCGCAGATGTGCTTTCTGTGAATTTAGGATTGTATGATTATTCACACACTATTGCATTTTGTACAGGATTGTTATTCGGACTTATTATTTATCAATATTTAGTTGAGACAATTGAATATTTCATTTCAAAAAGAATTCTAACCACATGAATACCAAATACTATCCATCTTTAATAAGCGGATTTGGAGCTGCAGTTATTTTAACAATTCCAGGCACAAAAAATTTTGCGTGTTGTTTACTTATTCCTATCGCTTCAGCACTTTCAATTTATCTTTTCAGAAAATCAACAAATTCAAATGACAGACTAAGTACAAGTATCGGACTTTTGTTGGGATTTTTAACCGGTTTATTCGCTGCTTTATTCTCTTCGGGATTTGATGTGCTGCTTACATACCTGACCAAATCAAATGAGTTAGTTCAAAATTTTCCTGAAGTAGAGGCAATCATTAATAAAATGAATCTTGGTAAAAGTGCTGAACAGGCTATCAATTTAATAAAAGGAATGACAAACGATATTCAACAAAATGGATTTTCATTTTTGTTTGCTATTATGATTTTAGTAAGCAACCTCATTTCATACACAATTTTCGGATTAGTTGGGGGTGGGGTCGCAACTGCAATAATTAACAACCGGGTTAAAAATTCCGAATGATAACTGCTATAATCTTCGCAATCCACTTCATTTTTATTATTGTGATTTTCACTTATAAATGGCAGCAGGAAACCCTTGGTTCCGCATTTATAAATGTTGCATTAATCCTTGTTTTATTTGCTGTAGGTTGGTCAATAACAGGTTTACTGGTAAAATTATTTATGGAACCAAAAGGGTTCGGTTTAATGCTGGATAGAGATACTATTTCTCTCGCTTTGCTTGTAGTAGTTGAGTTTTTCTTTTACAGATTTTACTACAATGAAAAATCTCTTACTGAAGGCGGTAAGGAAAAACAATAACCGCAGTTTGTTCTGTTTGCTTCTGATATGGATTTAAAGGTTCAAACCTCCATTGTCTTAAAGAATTTATTGCAGCATTTTCTAATCTTGTATCTGCTTTTATTTTAGGAATTATAGTTCCTACTGTTCCATCCGGTAAAATTTTAAATTCAAGTTTTATATCTGCTTCCTTTTTTACGCCCTCGGGATATTCTGGTAAGAGAAAGCTATATATTTTTCTTGTTCCTTGACCACCAAAATCGATATCAAAACCGAAACTGCCTTCGCCCTCTGCTTTATTTCCCTGCCCTTCTGATGTCACATCAGAAGTATTATCCTGGTCGTTTTTCTCAGTTGTTTTATCAGAAACTTCCTTATTCTTATCTGCAGGTTTTATAACATTTTCATCAGAAGTATTTTTTGCCTGTGGAAGTTTTACCTCTTTAACTTCTTTATTTTTTTCTTTTGTTTGATTTTTTATTTCCGGCTTGGAAACTTCTTCCACTTTTTCAATCTGGGTTCCTTTGGCTCCGGATGATCCGGTTTTGGTTGAAACACCAAACGAGAGCTCAACATATTCCGAAGGTGTGTAATCAAATGACAGATTAATCAGTAAAAAAAGTGCGATTGCTAAGGCATGCAATAAAATGGAAATTGAATAAGAAATACCTGTTGTTTTTTTTAATGCCATGATGGTACTCCTAAAGTTGTTCCTTTTCAGTTTCGATTGTGAATTTATCAATACCAACTGATTTTGCGGCGTCAATAACTTTTATAATCTGATCAATAGCTACTGTTTTATCTGCTCTAAGAATAAGATTATCTTTTTCTATTGATCCTCTTATTTCATTCAACTTTACCGGAAGTTGTTCAATTGTTGTTTCATCTTTCCCAGCAAAAATAGCTCCGCCGGAAGTTATTGTAACAATCAGATTTGTTGTTTGAGTTTGTTCATTTGTCTTTGAGCCGGGTAATTTAACTTTTACTCCAGTTTGAATAACAAACTGTGAAGTCAGAAGGAAAAAAATTACCAGCAGCATAACTATATCCGTTAATGACGAATATGAAAAAATGCTTAATGGTTTATTTGAAGTTGTAAATTTCATTTAAACTATCCTCACATTTCTACTTCAACTTCATCATCAACATCAGCTTCACGTAAAGAACTATCCTGGATAGTATCCACTACATCGTTTGCAACAGTTTCCATATCAGAAACAAGTCGTTTAACTGCGTTAACAAAATAGTTGTAAAAAGCGAGTGCCGGAATTCCAACAATCAATCCAAATGCAGTGGTGATAAGTGCTTCCCAGATTCCGCCAGCAAGATCACTTGGGTTTGCTGAGCCGGCTAAATCCTCTATACGCATAAATGCCTGTATCATTCCTGTAACCGTTCCAAGAAAACCAAGTAAAGGAGCAACACCAGCTACAGTTGCAAGGATTGACAATCCTTTTTCCAGTTTACTCACTTCCTGCCGACCAGCATTCTCTATAGCTTCCTTAACTCTTTCATGTCCAAGACCAAATTTCTTCAATCCTTTTCTAACCATATGAGCAATTGGTGATTTTTCCTGCATACAATATGATGCAGCACCACTCATATCTTTCTTTTTAATAAATCCTCTGATTCTTACAAGAAAGGCAGGCACATTTATTTTTGCTTTTCTCATGGTCAGAAACCTATCAATAATAACTCCAAGACCAAGAACCGAACAGAATAGTATTGCCCACATTACTACTCCGCCCTTTAAAAAAATATCAAATAAGTTCATAGCAATCCCTTTTAAGAGTGTTACTTTTTATTGTCTGTATTTTCTGGAAAACCTTTCAGCCTGTTGTATTGATGTAAAATCTCCGACACGCAACCTGTATTTAGTTTCTCCTCCAATTTGTGCAGATTCAACAACTGCATTATAGCCCATATTTCTATATTTTTCCGCTTCACTATCAGCTACTGAATAAACAGAATAAATTCCAATCTCTACTACAAAATAATCCTGAAATGGAAATATATTATGTGCAGTATTTTCTGTTTCTTTTATAGGTTCTTTCACAACAGGAGGTATACTTTTCTCCTTTTTAATTTCAGGAATAATCTCCGGTTTTTTATTTGAAACAATAGGAATGCTTTCTTTTTTGATTTCAGGTTTCTGATTATTGTTTTTTGATTCAACAGTTTTGTTTACTTTGTTCTTAAAGGCATCAGGTGAAATTCCTGATACAGGCAACTGATCAGGTTGTTTTTCATATGGATATGTAACCGGAATCAGGTCATCTCTTTCGATAACTTCAACTGAAGGCGGTCGTTTAACAGTTATAACATTATTTTGATTTTCATCTGTTGGGAATAATATTCCACTTTCAATTACTCCATATGCAATAACAATTATTGAAACTACAACAAACAGGATAGCGGCGATAGAAATAATTCTTTTTCGCCTTATAGCGAAAGGTTCTCTATCTATAACTGAATCTTTATCTGCAGATTTTTGGAAAATGTTTTCAAGAATACCACCATTTTTATCAGTAACTGTTTCCAGTTTAGTATTCTTAGTTTTAACTTCAGAAAATTCACCGGGAGGTGCCGGGACTTTATTGAATTCAATAATCTTCTTGTGTGACAACTCACCGGATTGATTTACAAAAGTAGACTCTTTTGTTGCTTCATTAGAAATTTTTTGTACTCTCTTGAATGATTCTGAACTTGAAAGCTTGTTTTCAGATGCAAGTGTTTTATCGTCTACCTTTTTATTTTCGACACTAAACTTAGAGGGGTCTTCGAAGAAATCCTTATTAGTTTGTTTGTTATCGGGATTTTCAGAATCACCAGGTTTCCTTCCAAAAACTTCCCTGCTATAATCCCAGGGTAATCCCCTATCTTCCCTTCCCCGGTGTGAAAATTTAGAATGATAATACAAATCGAACGCAGATGAATTAGATGAATCTTTGCCGGACGATTTTTTAGAGCCAACCTCAGGAGCATTCAAATTGCTTTCAGATTGATCTCCATTATTTTTAATTGTTTCATTTGATTTAGTCGCATCATCCTGACCAAGCTTGAGAGATTTTCGTTTTAAAACTTTTATTTCTTCATCGACTTTTCTTTTATCCAGGTATTCCATTTCCTTTAATATACGGGATGCTTTAATTCCTAGATTTCTAATATGATCTGTAACCTGAAAATCTTCGGGTTTTTTTAAAAATGAAATCACGGGTTTGCCAAAACTCAAACTAAAATACTCTTCTTCCTTATTTTGCTCAATTAAAACTTCATCGGGTGGAATAATGACTAAAGCTTTATAAATATCATCTATGAATTCCAATGTTTCATGAAAAAGGACTAGTTTTATTTTTTTTGTTAAAGTCGCAGAAGATTTTGATGAAGAAGGAGTAGTTTCATCAACCAGAACTCCGCGACATGCATAAAAGTGACCAACTCCTCTGAGATAATGAATCTCACTATCATTTATTTTCTCAAAAAATATCTTTATGAAGTCTTCAAAAAATAAAATAGAATCTTTATCTATTACTTCAGCTCTTTTGGCTAAAATATTTATTAATTGAGTTTTTGTCATCAGTTTATTTTTTTATACTAAAATCTTACCACTAATTAAACAGGAAGTTTATACCAAGGACAGCATCAAGAGGTTTCCGTTTATAAGCTTCCCAATAATAAATTTTCTGGTTTAATAAGTTATTTAACTGGAATAAGATACTAATATTGTTCTGAAACCGGTACTCCAGTTCAACTCCGGCATCAAAAAATCCACTTAATTTTCTCGTATTCTGCAAATCTATGTATCGTTCCGACTGATATACTAAGTTAATTTTACCAAAAAGTCCATTATTAAAATCATAACCATAAGAAACCGAAGCATCAATAACGGGTTGATAAGGAATTCTTTCGTTTGAAGAATTATTCACATCAAATAAATCAAGTGAAGAATAAAAGACACCATAGGGTCCATAATGGAACAATAGGTTTACAAACAGATCATAATTTTTTACCTCTGTAAAACCAATTTTGAACAATCCTGAATTATCGGATCTTGAATAGTAAGGAAATTTATCTGAGGAAAAATATTTCAGCCCACCATCAATTTGAAAATATTTATCATATTCATACTTCAACGATACTTTGAACGTATTACTTTTCTTTAGGAAAAGATTTGAAATTTTTATTGTTTCCAAAAATTGATTTTGTCTAAGAAAATGACCGGCAGTTAAAAATTCTGAGGATGGATTATATTCACCCAGAAGAATTAAATCTGTCAGCAATTCGTGTTGAGAGAGCTACATAAATTCTGTGGAAGTTATTGCTCCCTGAACCGGAAAATGTAAAACCAGCTTCAGTCAGAATTGTGTTGAATAATTTAAAATAAGCCGTAGGTCTGAACATATAATAATCCTGCTGAACCCTGCCAAGAGAATCATTCTTAAAAAACTGTTTCTGATAATTTGATTTTACCCCGATTCCAACATCAGACAAATTCAATTTGCCAAAAAGATTCACATTTAAAACAGATTCATTAAAATTTTCCTTATCCAGATAAGTGAAATCTCCACCAATTTTTGCATCAAAAATAAATGTACGCATATAGAGGTTTTGAATATCAAAATATGCATTGCCTGCATTCAATGTTCTCTCGAACTCAGGAGTAATTGATCCATACAAGTTATATTTTCTGTTCGTATGTTTTCCACCCAAACTGAATTTTGTTCCGGGTAATGCACTGCTGTTCGTGTTGGTGGTATATTCAAGATTCAACAAGCCGCCAAGCTTAACATTATCTGTATTTTTATGATAAGCTAATTGGTTATCACCAAAAACAATTCCCTGAAGCGAACCACCTTCAAATGGGAAAGCATAATTTAATTCACCGGCGGGTAAAGTATACCTGCCTCCTTTGAGTGAAAGAAATCCTTTATAATAATTAACCGAATCGATTAGTTTTAAATCTGCCTGGTTTGGATTTGATAAATCTGCAACTTCAAGTTGATCCGGAGAAAATAGTGGTTTTAGATAATCTTCACTTACAGTAGAAGTGTAATCCGGTTTTATTTTGTTCGCTGTTCGAATTGAAATGACATCTTTACCCACAATGATAAAATCCGGTAATTCCACATTTGGGTTTTTGCTGTCATCCTGTGCAAATAAACCAGTACAGAAAAAAATTATAAAAAGGAATATTGATATCTTCATTCAAGCTTCCTAATTTTTTGTCTTGCTTCATCACCTAATTGATCGTTCTTATGTTTTGCAACAACTGCCCTGTACATTTCTTCTGCTTGTCTTTTATCATCAAGCTTTACATAACAATCACCCATTAATAGAAAAGAACGTGTCATCCATTCATCATAATTGGGGAACATCGTTTTGACCTTATTCAAAGCTGAAATTACCTCATCATATTTTTCTTGTTCAAATAAGGTTACCCCGTAATTATATTGTGCTTTCGCACCAAGATCATCTGTCCGTTTCTCAGCAATAGTTTGAAAATTTGTCTCTGCATTTTCATACCTTTTAGCAGCAAGATCCAGCATGCCCATTTCAAAAATGGACTTGTCCGCAAATATGGTTTCGCCATGGTAAAGGACAACATCGCTGAATGTTTCATAAGCTTTTTGAATGTCATTCATCTTAACAAGAGTAATTCCCTTGTTAAATAGTATTTCAGGGAGTCGTGGAGATTTGCCTAATTGATTTAATGCTTTATCATAAATGTTTATTGCATCCTGATAATTTCCAAGGGTAAACCGGATATTACCAATTTCTAATACTGCAGAAGCGGCAGATTCAGAATTTGGATAATCATCCACAACCTTGTTGAAATTAAAAATTGCCTCTTCGTTTTGTTTAAGATTTTGAGCACTCTTTCCTATCCAGTAATATGCTTCGGGAACATGCTGACTTTTTGGATAACGTGAAACAAACTCTTCATAACTTTTTTTTGCATTATCATAATCTTTCTGGCTGTAATAGATTTCACCTTTTTTAAAAAATATCTGGTCTGAAAATTTGAGATCAGGATTCTGCGAAGTGAATTGATCAATAAGATTAACAGCTTTATTTGGCTGTCCCTTTGCTACATAACAATACTGGATACCATTTATTGCATCAAAAACATAATCAGAAGACGGGAATCGGGAAATCACCCGCTGATAGTTTGTAATGGCAGAATCATATTTGCTTTGATTAAAGAATGCGTCACCGATTGAATAATAAATTATAGGAGCAAGTGAGGTGTTTCTGTAAACAAGAAGTACATTATGATAATCATCAATAGCTTCATCAAATTTTTCTTCCTGGAATTTTATCCACCCAACTGTATAAAGCGAATTTTCACCAAATTGTGAATTGGGATAACGTTTTTGTAATTCCAAAAATTGATTTATTGCAGATGCAGTTTCACCTGATTTATAAAGTGCCTGTGCATACTGATATTGTATCGATGGATCATCAATCAAAGTTTGGTCTGCCGTAAAAATTCCCTTATATATTTTACTTGCTCCACTATAATTTTTACTTCCATAATAACTATCAGCTAACCTAAGCTTAGCATCAACAGTTCTTTTATCAGAAGGATATTTATCAACAAACTCACTAAACCTGTATGCGGCATCCTGGTAATCACCATTATTAAAATAGCTATATGCTCTCCCATAAACAGCAAGTTTGTTTAATTCGTCATCGGCATTGCTTACATAGTTATACCGTGAAAGTGCTTCCTTATATCTTCCTAAAGCAAAAAATGTTTCACCTAAATAAAAATTTACCTTGTTCGGTTCGAAGGAAGCATCTGTGTTTTCAATTTTTAATAAAGTTTCAAGAGATTTATTATAATCTCCAAGCTGAAAGTTTGTTATTGCTGTTCCAAGCAAAGCTCTTTTATTTACATCATTATTATCTTGTGTCAAACCAACAGCGGGTTCAAAATATTTAAGCGCTTTTTGATATTGATTTTTACTGAGTTCAATTTCACCAAGTAAAGTATATGCTCTTGCTCTTATATAAGGATCACCTGAAGAAGTTGCTGTAATTAAAGAACGAGTTGATTGCTCAAGCTGATTCTGTTCAAAATTTATTACACCCATCTGGTATTCAACTTCTTGCGCAAGAGGGTTTGTTGGATATTTTTGAACAAATGATTTATAAATCTGTAATGCTTCCGAATATTGCCCGGCATATCTTTTTGATTCGCCTTTCCACAAATATGATTTTACAGCAATACTGTCATCACCAGCGGAAAGGAAATCAAATATTTTAAAAGAATCGTTATATTTTTTTTGCTGGAAGTATGTCCAGCCTAAGCCGTAGTATGCATTTCTGATTATATCAGATGAAGGAAATTTGGCAATAATTTCATTGTAAGATTTTTCAGCTTCGTCGTATTCCTGTACTCTGTAATGAGAATTAGCCAGTAAATATAGACTTTCAGCGTAAGAATCACCGGAAAGGCTAGCTAAGTTTGGATTATTCAATTCAAGAATTGAAGATTGATAATCTTTTAACTTGAAGTAACAAATTCCAATTCTTATTTGAGCCTGAGTCGCAAGAGGACTTTCAGGATAATGGGTTAAAAGATCATCATAATATTTTACAGCGTTTGTATAGTCCCCTGTTCGCTCATAAACATTTGCAAGAGTATAAATTGAATAATCTTTGTACCTGTTTCCCTGTTTATCAACAACAGCTTTTTCCAAAAAATCAATTGCATCTTCAAGATGATTTTCCTTTGCGTAAGATTCTCCAATCCAGTAGAAAGCTGTTCCTGTATGTTCACCACCAGGATAATCATTAAGTAGTTTAACTAAGCGCTCTCTTGATTTTGTATATTCTGATTTATCAAAATAAATTAACCCTAACTCGAATAATGCTTCTTCACGAAATTTTGACCAGTTGATATTGTTTACTACAAACTCAAAACCTGAAACAGCAGCATTGGTTTCTCCCATCTTAAGAGCAGCATCTGCTTCATAAAATCTAATCACTGCAAATTGTTCTTCATCAAGTGTATATTTATTAATTAGTTCATCAAACAATCTTCTGGCGTCAGCATAATGAGCATGATTATAAAAATCCATTGCATTACTAATTTGCCCGGAAATATCAGGCTGAGCAGTAAGTGTACCACCCAGAAATAGTAGTGATCCAAATAAAAACAGGAAAATCTGCTTCATTAAATTTCGGTTTATATTAAAGACCTAATTGAAATAATTTAGTTACAAAAAGTCCAAAAAATTGAAATAATGTAAAAATTCAAAGTGAATATTAGCTTATGAATTCCATAAAGTCAAGGTAATTATAAAATTACAGTAACTTACTTAAAGATAAGCATGAGATATTCGCCCTTTTAATCTACTTTTCAAACACATGCACATATAGCAATTGATAAATCCATTTATTATTTTAGACTACAATAAACACAAAAAAGAAGGAGAAACATGAAAAACAATCTTTTAATTCTTTTAATGGCATTCGTCATAATTTCTTTTACCGGACAGGTTTTTGCACAAAGTTTTAATATTGGTGTTGGCGGTGGATTATCCCAGGTAGTTGGACCTGATAATTACACCAAAGATGTTTCAGATGGCGGATTGGGTTTTTCAACTGAATGGAATGTTGGACTTACCGCAAAATTAGGTTTACCTCTCTTACCTATAAAGCCAAGAGCAATTTTTATGTATCATTCCTTATCTGGTTCAGGAAGCCCTACTTTGCTGGCAAAAAGTTTAGCTGAAAATACTTTTGATTACACTCAGTCAATTATTACAGCTGGGGTAGGAATCCAATATAATTTTGTACCTGTGCCCGTTGGACCTGATCCTTATATATTTCTGGATGTGCTCTATAATAATTTTGGAAAATTAAAAATAGATCCTGAGCCATTTGTTGGTTATGAGTCTAAAAGTTTTTCAAGATCAGGATTAGCAATTGGTTTAGGAACTGCAGTTCCGCTAGTTCCAGTTGTAAACCTTGATTTGCAGGTAGCATATCAAATGCTAAATCTTGTTGGTAAAGATAGCGGCGAGAAAACAATAGGGATTGTGACTGTTGATTTGTTTTTAATGTTTGGGACAAACTAATTGAAAAGTCAGGGCAGGTATTTTACCTGCCCTTTTTTGTTAAATACCTTTCCAAAACTTTTAATCCTTTTCGAACAGATTTGCTTTCCCTTAATAATTTTAAATTATTTATTATTTCACTAATATAATTTTTAGTTGCGCCTAACCGGAATGCACCGTTAATATGTGAGTATAACTGGTCTTCAAACTGAAGTGCTGTTAAAACTGAGATTATGCAATATTCTCTTTCTAACAGAGAAAGATTTTTCCTGCTTAAAACTTTTCCATATCCCTCAAGTATTAACCAAACAGACATTTCCGGAGAAAACAAATTAACATTGCTAATTAATTTTTCATATTTGTTGCCATAAATTCTTCTGCAATTCTGCACACCATTTTTTTTAAAATGGTAGAGATTGAAATCATCAGACTTATTCTGTTTAGTTCTTGGGAAATATTCCTTAAATATTTTTAAGGACTCTAAAGCTGATGGATAACCTGCAAATAAATAGTTCTGGAGAAGTGCTTCATATATTTTTATTGATGATAGCTTTTTATTCTTTGCAAGTAATAATAATTCATGATAATATTTTTCTTTTCTTAAAACTGCAGATGAGCTTAGAAGTGGAAGTATATATTTTTTCTTAACAGCTTTGAAATCCATTAAATCCTTTTAAATAAAAAAACCCCCGAAAACCGGGGGCGATTCATAAACGGAATATTTAATTACTTTAAGAGACTTAATTCATATTCAGCAGTTTTCTTATATGAAGCATCACTTGATGCCTTCTTAAACATTTCAACAGCTTTTGTATTATCACCTTTTCCTTTATATGCGACACCCAAATAATAATATGGACCGCCGGATGAAATGCTTGATTTATATTTTAAAGCATTTTCTGCAGCAGTAATACATTTATCATATTCATTCAAATCAGAATAAAGTTCTGCTAGTGAAAGAAATGCAGCATCATAATTGTTGTATTCAACAGCTTTATTCAGATTTTCTATTGCCTTAGTTGTATTTCCATTTGATATTTCAGTTTTGGCTAGTTTTGCATAAGCAAGTGCAAGATTTTTCTTCACCTTTTTTTGAATACTTGAATTAGTACTTAAAGTAAGCACTTTCTCAAAATTACTTATTGATTTGTCATAATCTCCAGTAGAAAAATACACTCCTCCCAGCGCATTATAACCTGCTTCAAAATCATTCTTCAATTTTAAAGATTCTTCAAAAGATGCCATTGCACCCGGTACATCTCCGGATTTTTTTTGTGAAACTCCTTTTTGATAAAAAATTCTATAATCTTTTTCGATTGCAAGTGCCTTATCATAATTATCAATTGCACCTCTAAAATTTCCTGCTTTCAACAGGCTGTTTGCTTCATTATATAATTTACCGGCTTCAGGATTCATCTCTTGTGCGAATACAACAGAAGTCATTATAGTAACAGCCAGCAAAAACTTGCAAAGGAATTTGGTTTGTCTCATCAGTATCACCTTTTTTATTCTTAAATAATTTGAGATGTGCGGAAGGCGGGACTTGAACCCGCACGCCAATTAAGGCACTACCCCCTCAAGATAGCGTGTATACCAAATTTCACCACTTCCGCAAAATTGAAGTTAAAAAATATATGTGAGATGTTTCAAAATCAACACTTTTAATATAAGAACTGAATTTTTACTGCATATTTTCAGGAGGTTTCATTTTTCTCATTTTCCTGTCTTTAAAAATTGCATCTCTTAGTTCTTCTCTAAAGTTTCTTTCGAAAACTATCAGTTTTGCAATTTGTTTGTATGTAAGAATATCTGATAAGGAATTAAAGAAATTTTCTCTTTCAATACTAATCTGTTTACGTAAATTGTTTATTTCATCAATTGTTGACTTATATTTCTCATCATCAACCTTTTTTTCGGAATTTATAAGATCATTTAGTTCATCAAGCTTTTGAGCAATTTTATTTTCAAGTTCATCAACTTTATTTTGATTTTCAGTACGTCTTGAAAAAAACCTCAGTGTTGTTTCTTCGTTCATCCGGAGAGTTTCAATTAATTTTATTTTCTCCAATTGTGCAATTTTATCCGGCATCCTATGTGGTTTAAACGGTCCATCCTGAGCAAAAGTTGATACACTTAAAATTGCTAAAACTAAAAAAAATGAATTCTTGAAGAACATAATTAAGCCTCTTATAAAATTTTCTTATTGATGAGTTCTGAGTATATCTGTTCTATCTCGTAATCTGAAAGATTATCAGTAATATCCTCAACCAGAATTTTTTGTGAGATGCTCTGAGTTGAAGAATTATAAAATGAATTTAACTGTTGATCAAGTATTGAATTTGAACTCAATGACGATAAATCAGAATTATCAACCAGTGAATATTCATGAACTATTTCCATAATCTGATCTTCGCTAACTTCCTGAGTAATTGTTTCTAAATTGTTAATATTTTCAGTGGGAAAATTACTGTAGAAAACATAGCTAACAGAAATAAAAACAACAATTATTGAAGCATATGCAAGGTTCCTGATTAAGTTTGACTTCGATTTGGATTTATTTTGGGAATAAAATTTTTGTAGGATATTTTCGAAATAGAAATAATTTCCTTCAACTGATTTTTGCTTATTAACCTTATCAAACACTTTTGAATATTCATCAGCCAGTTTCTTAAACTCATCCGAATTATTTAGACGCAGTTCAAAAGTAAGCAATTCTTCTTCTTCCATCTCACCGGACAAATACCGGATAACAAGTTCTTCGTTCTTATTCATCTTTCATCATTTCCTTTAATTTATTAATTGCGTGAAAATAATTTGCTTTTAAAGCGCCAACACTTTTCCCGGTTACCTGAGCTATTTCTTCATAAGTTAATTCATCAAAATGTCTAAAGATAAATATTTCTTTTTGTTTCACAGGTAGTTTGTTCAAATGTTTTTGAAGACTATCAAATTTTTCTTTTTGTTCGGTGTCGGAGATTATATCATTTCCAGAATTTATAACATTTTGAATATCATCAAGTCCTATAAAAGATTTCAATTTTCTTCTTTTTATTAAATTCAAAGAGCGTGTTGCCGTTATTTTAAATATCCAAGTATATAAAGCGGATTGAAAATTGAATGTTGCTAATTTATCACACATAACAATTAATACTTGTTGAACTATATCATCAGCATCAAGATGATTTCCTGTCATTCTTCTTGCATGCCAATAAATTTTTTCCTGGTACTTTTTCACAATGATTTCAAAAGCTTGATTATCTCCCTGTATGAAATCATTTACCAGTTTAAAATCTGAATTTTCAGCCTGCATTAATTCCGCATTCACTTTATTTAGACAAATCTGATCAATTCACGGTTTAAATATAAGACTTTAAACCAGTTGAGAATATTAGTTGTCAAAACAGTAAATTTCACAAAAATATGGAGTAAAAAATGAAAAGATCAATTTTAATAGTACTCGGTTTAATCTTTCTGGGTTTTTCCGCCAATACTATTTTTGCTCAACAAGAGCAGGGAATGAGAAAAGATATGATGAAAGAAAGAATGACAGAAAGGATGAAAGATAAAATTGCAGACAAGTTAAATTTAACTGATGAACAAAATAATTCTATTGACGAACTTAAATTTCGTCATCAAAAAGCAATGATTCCTTTAAAAGCAAGTGTTAAAGAAAAGGAAGTTGAAATGAATGAACTGAAATTTAAAGGTAATTATACACGTGAACAATTCATCTCTAAGGTTCGGGAAATAAATGAAATCCGTGATAAAATTGAAATTGCCCAAGCCGAACATCAAATGGATGTTTACGATTTATTAAATGATGAGCAGAAAGCGACCTGGAATAAAATGAAGAGGAATTTCGGAGATCACAAACATGATATGATGGAACACAGAATGGATAAACGAATGGGTCCACCAAAAGATATTGAATAATATCAAGTAAGCCGGATGAAAGTCCGGCTTTTTTTATGACAAATCGCCTTCCTGTGGACGAATTACAATTTCTTCAGTTACAAGTTTATCTTTTTGCAAATAAGCTGAGACAATTATTCGTGCAATACTTTCAGGTTGTATCATATGTTCACTATATTTTTTCCGGACTTCCTGTGACCACATTGCTGTTTCCGTAGCTCCCGGGATTACATTTATTACACGGATATTATATTTTCTAACTTCTTCTCTTAACGAATCAGAAAAACCAAGTAAACCCATTTTGGAAGCGGTATAAACAGAACTTTTTGTAAAAACCTTTTTTACTACTACTGAAAGAATATTTATGATAGTTCCATTGTTGTTTTCTTTAAAGAATGGTAAAACTGATTTTATAGTGTAGATAGAACCAAGCAAATTTGTTTTTATAATATCATTGATTTCATTTGTCGAATTATCTTCAGCAAATTTGAAAGAAGTGATTCCAGCATTGTTAATAAGACAATCTATTTTAAAATCGGAAACAATCTTTTTTACTGTTTGATCTACATTTGTAGAGGAAGCAACATTACAGGGAAAAATAAAAACTCTTTCTCCAAGTTCACCTAATTCATCTTTTAATCTTTCAAGTTCACTAATTCGGCGGGCAGAAGCGAATACATTACAACCAACAGTTGCAAATTCCTTTGCAGCGGCTTTTCCGATTCCGGAGCTTGCACCAGTTATCCATATTCCGGGTTTATCATCCATATTATAAATTCTTTTGTGAAATTAAATTCAGGAATTCTGCTCTTGTTCTTGCATCTTCTTTAAAATCTCCATGTACAGCACTTGTTGTTGCAGATGAATTTTGTTTTTCAACTCCACGCATCATCATACACATATGGAAAGCTTCTGAAACAACTGCTACTCCACGGGGTTGAAGGTAATCTGCGAGTGTATCAGCAATTTGTCTTGTCATTCTTTCCTGCACCTGGAGCCTTCGGGAAAATACTTCCACAATTCTTGGAATTTTACTAAGTCCAATTATCTTCCCATTCGGGATATATGCAACATGAACTTTTCCATAAAAAGGAAGCATATGGTGTTCGCACAAACTGTAAAAATCAATATTCCTGACCAAAACCATTTCATCATATTTTTCACTGAAGACTGCATCGTTCATCACCTCATCAATATTTTTATTATAACCTGAAGTAAGAAATTCATATGTTTTTGCCACACGTTCTGGAGTTTTTATTAATCCTTCCCTTTCAGGATCTTCACCAATTTCATTTAATAATCCAGTTATAATATTTTCTACATTTTTTAGATTCAATTTATTCACCTTTGTATTCAAAGTAATTATTTTCTGTTTCGAAAAGTTTCACAGAATGCAGACTTCCGTTTGGGATTCTGTTAACCAATTCATTCCAAATAGCTATAACAATATTTTCGGAGGTTGGATTTAATCCTTTCATAAAATCTGTCTCGGTGTTTAGATTTTTATGATCAACTTTCGATATTATTTTTTCTTTAATAATTTTTTTTAGAACTGAAATATCGACCACAAACCCCGTGGACTTTTCAATTTCGCCGGTTACAACAACTTCAAGAGTATAGTTATGTCCATGCCAATTGGGATTGCTGCATTTCCCGAACAATTTAAAATTTTCCTCATCGCTCAACTCAGGCTTAAATAACCTGTGAGCTGCAGAAAATGTTTCCCTCCGGGTTACATAAACTTTTTCAGCCATTTATCCTATCTCTTTAATTGCATTCATTACTTCTTCGTTGTGTTTATCTACTTTAACTTTCCTGAAAATTTTCCTGATTTTTCCATTTTTGTCTATAATAAAAGTTGATCGCTCAACACCCATATATTTTCGTCCATACATGCTTTTCTCTTTCCACACATCGTATTTTTCAATAGTCTCTTTTTTCTCATCACTAAGTAAAGTAAATGGTAGCTTATATTTGGCTATAAATTTTTTGTGCGATTCAACTGAATCCGGGCTTACTCCCAAAATAACTGCATTAAGTTTACCAAATTTTGGAAGATCATCTTTAAAATTACAAGCTTCTTTTGTGCAGCCAGAAGTATCATCTTTAGGATAAAAATATAACACAACATTCTTTCCTGAAAAATCATTTAATGAAACAGTTTTTCCATCCTGATCTTTCAACTTAAAAGCCGGGGCTTTTTTGCCTTCATCTAACAACGGAATTCTCCTTTCAATCTTTTAATGATGTTTTAATATTTTTGCTGAGAAAATAAATTAAAAAGGAATTTTCAGAATCGAACACAAAATGTAAAAGAAAATTTAGAAATGAAAATTTTTTAGTTGATGTATATCAATTCAACTAAAACATAAACTATCAGTCTTTGGCAATTGATGAACAAATTACTACATAATCCCAATCCTTTTTGTCCATTCATTAAAACCGCTTTCAAGTTGTTCAAATGAATCAATTGCAAAAAGAACAGGTTGCAAATGCCAGACATCATATTCTTGAATTACGATCCTTTCAGGATCAAAATCAATTACTTCGACTTCTTTAGAAAGAGCATGTTGAACTTCCTGCAAAGAGGATAGAATTCCAGCACCATAAATTCTCATTCCTGCAGGATTTCTAATTAATCCAAATTCAACAGTAAACCAATGAAATGTTTCTAAACTGGTTCGGTCTTTTCCTTTTGCATTTAATGCTGCTTCACCAAACTTTTGATAAAAGGATGCGTACGCTTCATTTGTAAGCAATGGCATATGCCCAAAAATATCATGAAACAAATCTGGAGCTGGCGTGTAATCTAGTTCGTTTTTGCCTCTGATATAATCTGTTGATGGGAAAACCCGACCTCTAAGCAATTCAAAAAAGTTTTGTTCGTGAATCAATCCCGGAACTCTTGCGATTTTCCATCCTGTGGAATTTTTAAAAATATGACTAAGCTCTTTTAAGTAAGGAATTTGGTCTGGTGATAAATTCAATTTATCGGCACCTTCCATATATTCATGACAAGCACGATCTGGAAGGTATTTCATTTGCCTGTTATATAAAAATTTCCAGTTTCCCTGTTCCTCATCAGTATAATCAGGATAAACTATTTCATCATGTGTAGGAGGAACATTTTCGAGTTTTTGAGGAATACATCTTGGATCAATATTTTCACCGGAAGCCTTTTCGTATGCAGATAACCCTTCTTCAACAGATTGTTTTTCTTGAATTTTTTCCTTCATAACATTCTCTAATTAAATTTTTATCCTAATTTGACTAAAAGTTACCTATTAAGTAGAATAATTTCAATGATGCAATTATGTTAATTTTCTGTTGATTTATATCCCTGGTAAATAGCATTAAAAACAAGAAATTGTATGATCCAGAGATTCAATGGTGTAGGGAAAAATTTCAGTATTCTCAACAATAAATTTGAAACAGATTCCTTAAGAAACAGTCTGAAAAATTTAATATAAAGTGAATTTGAATCCATAAGATTAAACTTGAAAATTTTATTAAGCCCCGGATATTTTTCTTTAATTATTTTCAAATTGATATTGCCAAATCCACGTAATAGCTTAAGTGCTTCTTCTAGAGAAGATTCTGTTTCCGAAAATGCAATTGCAGATTGGTTAAATATTGTCGGTATATTGTATTTATTTTCTATCAGGTAGCCTAAAACAGTGTCTTCAGCGCCATACCATTTAGTCAAATCGCTATCATGTCCGCCTACTTCAACAAAATACTTTGTTTTTATCGCAACATTTTGAGTATTCAAGTAATAAGATGGCATAATATCAAGATTTTTATGTTTCCCTTTTCCACGTGTTTGTAAATAATACGACCAGATATTTTTATTGCTGTCTTTATATATCACTTCACCAATGGATATACAATCTTTTGCGCTTAGTAATTCGAAATGTTTTTTTAATAAATCTTCAGAAGGGAAAATATCTGAATCAATAAACAAAATATATTTAGAGTTTAAATATTCTAAAGCAAGATTTCTTGTTGCAGCTCGTCCTTTGTTTGCATTGCCGGGATGATTTAATTTAAGGATTTCAAACCCATATATGGCATTATCCAAAAATTCATTTGTCCCATCAGTTGAACCATCCACACAAATAATTACTCTGAACTCCTTAAAAGACTGATTAACAAATCCTTCCAAACATTGTTTAAGATCAGGAAGGTTATTAAATGTCGGAATTATTACATCAAAAGTATTAGTCATTAATAATTAATTTTACTGGAAGAGATTTTGATTTTTTGCAAACTCTTTTTCCCAATTCAATTCACCTGATGCTTTTACACAATTGTTTTTCAATTTATTATAGAGGGTTTTATCATTTTTCCATTTCATTAAAATATCTACAAGATTATTTCCATCCGGTTCTTTCATGACTTCTCCAATCCCAAAATCACTAACTATTTTCTTCATCTGAGGTAAATTATTAACAATAACAGGAAGACCAGCCATCAAATATTCAAATAATTTATTTGGAAGAGCATAATAATTATTAATGCTTACGTTATCTATTACAGATAAACCTGCAAACGCTCCGGAGGTATAGTTTAATATTTCATTTTGCTGAACTTTACCTGCAAACATCGTCTGACGTGAAATTCCCTGCTTTTCTGAAAGGGTTTTGTAGTATTCAAGATGTTCACCACTTCCAAGAATTATTAAAAATAAATCTTTCATTTTTTTTATTGCGTCAAAGTAAATTTCAATTCCTCTGCCTTTAATTACTATTCCCTGGTACAAAATAATCATTGAGTTTTCTGGTATACTATACTTTTCATATAAATTTATTTTATGGATTTCATTTTTAAGCAAAGGAAGATTTCTTTGCAGATTAAAATTGGTAATATTATAAATTTTCTGTAAGTAAACAGCGTCCATTTCTCCAGTTACAAAAACATCATCAACTCTTTTTATTAAATATGATTCTATCAGCTTAATTATTTTTTTTACAAATGGTTTATTTTCATGAAATGGAAGTTCCGTAAAAATCTCCCTTGAATCATAAAGTATTTTTTTCTTGTGCAATTTTGCTGAGATGAATAACGCCGGTAAAGAAAAAAAATCGGAAGCTAAATAAATATCTGCGTTAATATTAAAAGCTGATTTTAACTGAGAAATAAAATACGTGAGATAAAAGAATAGAGAGAATTTCCCTTTGACAAGTTTGCGAATGGAAATTCTTTTTCCATAAATTGTTTTAAATCCTTCAGTCAACCAATCAAAACCAATGAACCAAACATCATTTCCTGTTTCAGTTAATGAATTGAAAAAGTTGAATGTACGTGTATCATAGTTTAAATTTCCCAAGAACCCGATTACTATTTTCTTCATCAATTTAATAACTGTTTATCAAATATTTTTTAATTCGTCAAAAATCAAATACAATTAACTTCAAACTCTAGCGAAATTCCAAATTGATTTTCAACCGACTTTTTAATATCCAAGGCAAAGTCAAATATTTCCTTTCCTTTTGCTCCACCATAATTAACAATAATTAATGCATGCTCAGGATAAGTTCCAACATTACCCAATCTCTTCCCTTTCCAGCCACATTTTTCTATTAGCCAGCCGGCTGAAATTTTTAGATTCTCTTCATCAACCAGGTTACCAGTCATATCTCTATAATCTTTTTTTATAGATTCAAATTTTGATTTATCAACAATTGGATTCTTAAAGAAACTTCCGGCATTTCCAATTTTGTCTGGTGATGGTAACTTCTTCGACCTGATTTTTTCAATTACCGAACTCACTTCTTTTATCCCGGGATGTTTAACCCCTGCTTTCTCTAATGCGTCTTTTAAACCCTTATATTCAATATTTAGTTCTGGTCTTTTACTTAATTTTAGTTTTACGGAAGTGACAATAATCTTATTCTTTAATTCATTTTTAAAAATACTATTCCGGTAACCAAATTTGCACTCATTTTTAGTGAATGATTTAATATTTCCGGACGAAATTTCGAATGCCTCTAGCGAATGTAATGCGTCTTTAATTTCTTGTCCGTAAGCTCCTATGTTTTGAATTGGAGCAGCACCTATACTGCCCGGAATTAGGGTCAGGTTTTCAATTCCACCAAGATTTTTTTGCACACAGAATTTAACTACGTCATTCCAGTTTTCACCGGCAAATGATTTTACAATTACTGTTTCAGAATCTTCCTCCTCAATTCCGATCCCTTTAAGTGAATTGTGAACTACGATACCATTATAATTTTCTATGAATAGAGTATTACTTCCCCCCCCCAGAATAAACTTTTTGTGATATTTGAATTCGGTACTCCCGCAAATATCGATTAAATCATTTACCGATTTTACTTCTGCATAAATTTTTGCAGAAACATTTACTTTGAAGGTGTTTATATGCTGAAGTGAATAATCATATTTAATGTACATAAAAGATTAGCATACTTATTTAAAATTTTTATTTCTGAAATTTAAGAAATAATATTTAATGTGAGTCATATTTATTTCTCCCCACAAATCAAATCATAAGGAAGCTGTGATGAAGCTACTAACAAACATCCCTTCTTTATATTTGAAGAATAAATCTTAATATTTGCACTGGATATTTTTTTCATTAATAACTGGTTACGTGAGCGAAGATTTACATTTAGATCAATCAGCAGTAATACCTTACCGCAAAAAAGATAAAGCAATTGAAGTTCTACTCATAACTTCGATTCGAAAAAAGAGGTGGATAGTTCCAAAAGGTTTTATCGAGTTTAATCTTTCTGCATTTGAGTCAGCAAAAAAAGAAGCATACGAAGAAGCCGGGATTATCGGCGCTAATGAAACCATTGAACTAGGGACAATAATATTAAATAGATATGGCGGAGAGGTTCTTGTTAAAGTTTATTCAATGGAAGTTATTGAGGAGATTGAAACTTATCCTGAGAAACATCTGCGAAAGAGAAAATGGTTTACAGTAAATGAAGCTATTGAAAAAATAAATGTTCCTGAGATGGTAAGTCTTATAAAAAAACTGGATGGTTCTATTAAAACCAGTTAGTTTTTTGGTTGGTGTTCTATTGAATCAACTCTTCATAAACTTTTTTAATAGTAGAATAGTTAAATCCCCTTGCCATTAAAAAAGTAATAAGTTTTTCCTTTAATTCATTTTCATTAAGATTTCGTTTCGATAGTGAATTCAACTTTTTTTGTGCAATTAAAACCGCATTTTTAAAATCCTCATCAGCTGAAAAATTTTCTTTTAATATCTTCTCGATCAGTTGTTGATTAATATTATGCTTAATTAACTCTGAATGAATTTTCTTTTTGCTCCATTTTTTATTATGAATTTTTTCCTGGACGAATAGGTTGACGAATTCTTCATCATCCAAATAATTCTTTGCTTTCAATTCTTCGATCACTGATTCAACAAGATTCTTATCATACATTTTTTCCAATAGTTTTCTTCTCAATTCACCTGTTGAATGGCTTCTCCGGCCAAGCAATCTGAATGCTCTTTGTTTTATATAGAAAAGTTTATTCTCATCGATTAAATTAGAAAAGCGGTCTGCAGATAATTCATCATTTTTCCGCAAACCGCTTTTTATAAATATTTCAAGAGCCAGGATTAATATTTCACTATTTTCAAACTCAATCAGAACATTTGCTTTGTTCTTCTTTGATATCCGAATTATTTTCATTCAATCTTATTTCAGGATTTGGATGACTTTTTTTCTTTCGTTTTTGATTTTTCATTAGAGTTATTTTCTTCTTTACTATCATCGTTTTTATTCATTCCGAGTTTTGTCCTGATTTCTTTTTCAAGATTACCTCTAACATTATCTAATTCCAATAACTTTTGTCTGAATTGCTCTCTTCCCTGGAAACGATCTTCTCCATACGTAAACCATGCACCACTTTTCTTGATGATTCCATGATCAACCCCAAGATCAATTAGGTCACCGGTTTTGCTTATGCCTTCATTGTAGAGAATGTCAAATTCAACCTGTTTAAATGGAGGAGCAACTTTACTTTTTACAATTTTAACTTTTGTCCTGTTTCCAATTACATTTTCGCCATCTTTAATTGCAGCAATTCTTCTAATATCAATTCTAACCGAAGCATAAAATTTAAGTGCATTTCCGCCTGTGGTTGTTTCAGGATTACCAAACATTACACCTATTTTACTTCTAAGTTGATTGATAAAAACAACCGAGGTTTTTGATTTAGAAATTGCTGCTGTTAATTTTCTGAGTGCCTGAGACATTAACCTGGCCTGGACTGCCATAGTCGCATCACCCATTTCACCTTCAATTTCAGATCTTGGAACGAGGGCGGCAACTGAGTCAATAACAATTATATCGAGAGCATTACTGCGCACAAGTGTGTCTGCAATTTCAAGAGCCTGTTCACCATAATCTGGTTGAGATATTAATAGATTTGCTGTATCGACGTGTAATTTTTTTGCATAGTTAACGTCAAGTGCATGTTCAGCATCAATAAATGCAGCTAAACCTCCTGTTTTTTGTGCTTCAGCAATTATATGAAGGCAAAGAGTAGTTTTACCGCTCGATTCAGGACCGTAAATTTCAGTAACTCTCCCTCGAGGAATTCCTCCGATTCCTAGTGCGAAATCAAGAGACAAGGCTCCGGTTGGAATTGATTCAATATCGTGAACAACTCCATCACCAAGTTTCATTATTGAGCCTTTACCGTAAGTTTTTTCTATCGATGATATCGCATCTTCAATAATTTTCATTTTTTGTTCGCGTTCAGTAGCCATTATTCCTCCATCAGTTTAGTTCAAAAACATTTAGTTCATTATACGTTGACCCATGTTTGGTCAATGTGCTTTTCATTAAAGAAATTTTATTCGCTATGAATTCTATTCCTTCAAGAGAAGAATTATTTATTTCATTTATGAAAGACTCATCGGGATGTTTTTTAATTCTCATTAATGTCAAATGAGGATTAAATTTTCTTTTTTCAGGTTTGATACCAAATTTTTCAAGTTTTGAATTTAGATTATCAACAAGTTCAAGAACCCTTTCCTCAATTTTTAAACCAGCCCAAAGAATCTTTGGCTCCATATCCCGATAAAAAAATCCCAGATTGGTTAATTCACTTTGAAATGGTTTTATACTTTCAAGAAAATATAAATCTTCAATCAACAATGGAATTTTTGATTCCTCAAAATCTCCAATAAATTTCAAAGTAAGATGAATTTTTTCTTTTTGTTCCCATCTATAATTATTAAAATTCTTAATTATTTTTTTTACAATGACTGTGTAACTTTGTTTTAACTTCTTCAGGGATTTTAAGAGCAATAAACAACCTAATCATCAATAGAAATACCAAGAATATATTTCCGAAGAAGATTTAATGCAGCCTGAGCAGTTCTCTGTTTATTTAAAATACGTTCTTCACCAAACATAAACTTTTTTGCAGTACAAACTTTTTCATCACAATATCCGATATAAACCAAACCTACTGGTTTTTCAGTTGTTGCACCTGTTGGCCCCATTATACCTGTCGTTGCTAACCCTATGTCCGAGCCGCTGGTTGATTTGATACCTTCAGCCATCTGCATAGCAACTTCCTGACTCACGGCTCCTTTATCAACAATTATATCTTCATCAACTTTGAGAATTTCAACTTTGGAAGCATTACTGTAACAAACGACACCTCTTTCAAAGTAAACACTGCTGCCACTTATATTTGTTATCATACTGGAAATTAACCCTCCCGTACATGATTCTGCAACGGCGATTTTTAATTCCCTGTCTTTCAAAATTTTTCCAACAACTTCTTCGAGAGTCTCTTCACCTTTTCCAAAGATAAATCTGCCAGCTTTTGCTCGAATTTTTTGTTCAATTTCTACGAGTTTATTCTTAGCTTTTTCTTCGTCAGTTTCTTGAACAGTTAATCTGAGTTTTACTCCATAAATACTGGGCAGGAAAGCTAGTTTTGCTCCTTCAAGCAGTTCATCAAGATTTCCTAATCGTTCAAATAAAAATGATTCGGGTATTCCGGTTGTCTGCAGAACTGATCTTTTTGAAATATGAGTTTCGTCATTTGTTTTTTCTTTCAATCTATCTAGAACATATTCTTCCATCATATTTTTCATCTCATATGGAACGCCAGGCATAACAACAAAAATTTTGTTTTCTTTTTCAATCCAATATCCCGGGGCAGTTCCCTTCGAATTTTTTATAACTTCTGAAATATCTGGTACAAGAGACTGGTCAATGTTAATCTGTGAAAGTTGTCTGCCACGCTTTCCAAAAATATTTTTTATGTTTTCAAGTACCTCTTCATTTTTAATTAATTCTGAATTAAAATATTTTGAAACCGCCGCACGTGTAATATCATCGTGAGTGGGTCCTAAACCTCCGGTAACAATGATTAAATCAGAATTCTCAAAAGCATTTTTGAATTCTTTAAGAATTGCATTTTCTTCATCGCCAATGGTACAAACACTTTCGACATCAATATTAAGTTCACTAATTTTTTCACCGAGGTATGCTGCATTTGTATTCACAGTCTGACCTATAAGCAGTTCATCTCCAATTGAAATTATTTGTGCTTTCATAATAGTTTTTAGAATTTAATAAGAGCCAAAAAAATATACAAGAATTTGCATTATTAAAAGCGTGTAAATTCCCGAAACAACATCATCGATCATAATTCCCATTCCACCTTTTAGGTTTTCAAGTTTCTTTGCAGGTTGTGGTTTGACTATATCCAATATCCTCCAGATAAAAAATGCTACTGTAATTACGACAAAAGTTTTAGGTAACGCAATCAAGGATATCCATGTTCCAACAAATTCATCGACTGTACACTCGGCAGGATCCTTTCCATAAACAACTTCGAATTTACTCCCGACTATTTTTCCATAAAAAAACAACAAGAGTGTTATCGGAATTAATATGTACAATTTTTCGAAACCGGGTATGAGATAGATACCAATCGCCACAAGGCTTCCGAAGGTGCCACTAGCTACCGGGATGTAGCCTGTATAGAATCCAGATCCAATTATTTTTTCAAAAAAATTAAGCTTCAATTTTTAATAGTTTTTTTATGGTACTTTTGTTTCTGTAAACATAAAGAACGCCTGAATGAAATGTTATGGTAGTAATCACCAGCATAATCACATAAATTAAATCTTTATTTAGTAATGAATCAATCAATATACTATAGCTTTCATAAATGTTATGACTATTTGCAGCAACAAAAAGAATCAATAAATAATACAAGAAAACCATCTGTAACAATGTTTTCCACTGAGCATAATAACTTGTTACAAATACAAGTCCAAATTTATCGGAAAAAATCCTGAGAAGTGTTATCAATAAATCTCTTGAAATAATTATTATTACCATCCATAAAGGAACAAGTCCTACTATTGAAAATGCAATAAAGGCTGATGAAGTTAATATTTTATCTGCTAAGGGATCCCAGAATTTTCCCCAATTTGTAATATAATTGAATTTGCGGGCAAGCCAGCCATCGTACCAATCAGATAAAGCAGCAATAATGTATATTCCAAGTGATGCTTGCTTCATCCAATTTTGATCAGAAAGAAATAAGAATAAAAATACAGGAGAAAGAATAATTCTTAAAATAGTTAGCTGATTTGGAAGTATCATGTTTCAAGTATTTTTTCATCTGAAGCAGTTAATCTTAGCAGGTATGGAAATTCATAAATACCGGTATTATGTCCATCCTTCCAGATAATACTGATGGCATAATTTCCAACAATATTGATTTTGTTTATTGTGACTTCGCTTTCTGAATAAATAGGAATGTATTTTGCTCCCTGTCTTTCTTTTTCCGCAAGACATGTTGCACAAGGACATTCTTTTCGTAGCAGTTGAGTTTGAATTTCTGAAAAAAATCCATTATCCCAGTGAATTGAAAGTTTTGATTTACTTGTTAATTTAATTTTAATTGGGCGCATTTAAACAAGTTTTTCCCCGGTTAATTTTTCATAAATCTCAAGATATTTCTCACTTGTTTTCCGAATTATTTCATCAGGAAGTGTTGGTGGAGGTGGTTGTTTATTAAAGTTTATTGATAGGAGATAATCTCTTACAAATTGTTTATCATAACTTTCCTGTCCACGTCCTTTTTCATATTTATCAAGCGGCCAGAATCGTGATGAATCAGGTGTTAAAAGTTCATCTACCAAAATTATCTTATCCTCGAATTTTCCAAATTCCATTTTTGTATCAGCAATAATAATCCCTTTTGAAAGTGCAAATTCACTGGCTTCCTGGTAAACGGCAATTGTTTTTTCTTTTAGAAAATCAAATGTATTTTTATCAGTAATTTTTAAAGCCTGATCTGCAGAAATATTTTCGTCGTGTTCACCAATTTCAGCCTTAGTAGAAGGAGTAAATATCGGTTCCGAAAATTTTTCAGATTCAGATAAACCATTTGGTAATTTAATTCCGCTTATCGCTCCGGTTGATTTGTAATCTTTCCAACCTGAGCCAGAAACATAACCACGAACTATACATTCGATTGGAACAACTTTAGCTTTTTTAACAAGCATTGAACGTCCTGTAAGTTCGTCTTTATATTTTTTACATTCCTCCGGAAAATCATCAACATTTGTCGAGATAATGTGATTTTGAATAATTCCAGCAGTAAGATTGAACCAGAATTCAGATATTTTTGTAAGCACGATTCCTTTATAAGGAATTCCCTGATTCATTATCACATCGAAAGCTGAAAGGCGATCGGTAGAAACTAATAATAAGAAATCACCAACCTCATAAATATCACGTACCTTACCGCGTGCGAATAATTTTAAATCGTTAAAATTTGTTTTTAAAATAACTTTTGGATTCATATTCATTTTAAGAAATGTTTAATTGAAATATAGCCAGACCGAAGGCTTATTTCAACATTCGGGTTTATGAAAAAGATGTTAATTAAAATAAAAAAGGCGCCTCGGTGAGCGCCTTATTTTAGTGGGCAGAGACGGAATTGAACCGCCGACACAAGGATTTTCAGTCCTTTGCTCTACCGACTGAGCTATCTGCCCAAAAAAGGAATTCAAAAATAAATAAATTGTTTAATAACTCAAAAGAATTGCATGTTATTCCACAGTCACACTTTTTGCAAGATTCCTTGGTTGATCAACGTTTAGTCCCTTTTTAACTGCGATATGATAAGCCAGTAGCTGCAATGGAATCGAAGTTAAAATAGGACGCAGCATATCAATTGTATCGGGAATTTTTATCGTATAATCTACAATGTCATCAATTTCATCATCACCTTCGTCTGCAATCGCAATAATTCTTCCACCTCTTGCCCTCACTTCCTGAATATTACTCATTATTTTTTCATAAGTACCATCTTTTGGAGCGATGAAAACAACCGGCATATTTTCATCAATTAATGCAATAGGTCCATGTTTCATCTCTGCTGCAGGATATCCTTCAGCATGTATATAAGAGATTTCCTTAAGTTTTAAAGCACCTTCAAGAGCAACCGGGAAGTTATATCCTCTTCCCAGGTACAGAAAATTATTCGCATCTTTAAATTCTTCAGCAAGTCTTTCAATACCTTCGTTCAATTTTAGAATTGCTTCAATTTTTTCAGGTAGTTTGATTAGTTCTTCTGAAATTAATTTACCCCGATCAATACTCATTCCCTTCTTACGGGCAATCAGTAAAGTGATAAGGGCTAAAACTACTAATTGTGAAGTGAAAGCTTTTGTAGATGCAACACCAATTTCCGGCCCAGCATGGATATAAACTCCTGACATACTTTCTCTTGCTATTGTACTTCCAACCACATTACAAATCCCAAGTACAAGTGCACCGTTACTTTTAGCTTCTTTCAAGGCTGCTAATGTGTCAGCAGTTTCACCGCTTTGAGAAATAAAGAATACTGAATCCTCTGCCCCAATAATAGGATTACGATATCTGAACTCAGATGCATATTCAACTTCAACAGGAATTCTTGCAAACTGTTCTAACATATACTCACCAACCAAGGCAGCATGCCAACTAGTTCCACAAGCTGAAATAAGGATTCGTTTCGAATTAATTAACCGATCCAACACTTCGGTAAGTCCGCCTAACTTAGAAATTCCTTCATCGAGAAGTATCCTACCTCTCATCGAATTCCGAACTGATTCAGGCTGCTCCATTATTTCTTTCAACATAAAATGAGAGTACCCACCTTTATCAATTTCTTCAAGAGACATGTTAATCTCATGAACCTCTTTTGAAATTTCTTCGTCTTCGATTGTTTTAACAGTATAGCCATCCTTAGTTATAACTGCTAATTCACCATCTTCCAGATAAATAACATTTTTAGTATGAGCCAATATGGCTGAAACATCTGATGCAATAAAATTTTCTCCTTTGCCAACACCAATTACCAAGGGTGACCCCTTTCTTGCAACAATCAATTTATCAGGTTCATTTGCATATATAACTGCCAAACCATAGGTCCCCTCGATTTCATTCAAACATAATTGTACAGCTTTTTCAAGTGAATAATTTTTTTTAAGAAAACTATCGATAAGATGAACCAAAACTTCAGAATCGGTATCACTTAGGAATTTATATCCAAGTTTTTGTAAACTTTTTTTGAGCGGTTGAAAATTTTCAATAATGCCATTGTGAATGATGAATAGTGTACCATCGCTATTGGCATGAGGATGAGCATTTTGTTCATTCGGAATTCCATGTGTAGCCCAACGCGTATGCCCAATCCCTAAATGAGATTCTAAATTTACTTTTGAGACCCGTTCTTCAAGTAGAGAAACCTTCCCCTTATTCTTAATTACGATTGATTTAGTACTATTTATTATTCCGATTCCAGCAGAGTCATAACCCCTATATTCAAGCCGTTTTAAACCATTAATTAATATCGGGATACTATTTTTTGTACCTATATATCCTACGATTCCACACATTAATTTTACCTGATAATGATTGAATTAAATTGATTAATTACAGGAAACAACAAAAAATAAGCCAACTTATTGAACTTTGGCAAGTTTTTGTGTGACAACTTTTGTTTTGTCAGGAAATTTTGCAATCACTTTATATAAATATACACCATTTGCGATCTGATCACCGTCCTGATCCTTGCCATCCCAATAAAATTTATTAAAACCCAATCTCAATGCAGTATTAGGAACTATTATATCACGGATCAACCTGCCTGCTACTGTATAAACTTTTATCAGAAATTCATCTGGCAATTGACCTTGCAATTGAAACGTAAAATGAGTTTCATTTTTAAAGGGGTTTGGATAGTTGTAAACCTGGTTTATGCCATCTTCACTGAAAACATTAAAATTTATTCTATAAGAAGTTGAATCAAAAAAATTACCTGAAGCATCTTTAGCAAGTATTTCAAGTGTGTGAGTATCATTCAATAAATGTGGATGCCAAATTATAGTAGATTTTGAATTAGGATATGGAGTATAACTGTATTGAATTGCAGGATCTGAAAAATGCAAAATATTTGTTCCGCTGGTATCTGTATGAACGAGTGTGAAATAACTAGTATCTAATGGTAAAGGACTGTTATCTTCCAAGGTGATTATAACTTCCGGAGTTGATGAGACAATGTCTCCATCAATTATTTTTTGACCATCAAAAGTTATATCAAAATTTGGTCTGATAGTATCACGGATTACATAAAAACTATTTTCAATAAGATTGTTGAATGTAAAATATTCTTCAGGAAAAGAAGTAGCTACCGCTTTAATTTTTGTATCAAATACAACATTATCAGTAGAGATTATATTTTCAACTGATTTTTCTGAATCTGGTAGTAACGACAAGTATTTTGAAAATAATACTGAATCTCCCGCATTTTCATAAAAATCTACCCTAATACTATCAGCAGGAATGTATCCAATGTTCCGTAGTTTTAATTTCATATTTACATCCAAACCACGATCAGTCGAATCCGGATTGAAAGACATATCACTTGGAATCATCGAAATCTCAGGGAGATATTTATAATTAACAAGTAAAGAATTAAATTTCATCGGCTCACTCGCTCCAAATGAAGAATCAACTAAACTAAAATCTAATTTTAAATAATCATATTTATTTGCATCCACATCATTTAATGAAGTATTAGGTTGAGATAACGTATCCAAGGTCTCCCAATTTCCTGAAGCAACATCCTTCCCTAATAAATATGCTTTATATGTACCATCCGAATTTGTTTGATCTATATTAAAATTTAGATTAAACCACTCAGAGGCTGGGCCAATATCTTGTGAAATTATTTCGCCATGGGCATCTTTATAAGTACCAACATACTTAAAAAATCCTGGGTCATAAACCTGAGTACCAGGTCGAAATTCATTAAAATAAACAAAATTATTTTCATGATCATATGTTATAGAATAAAAACCTTTTACATGATCCGCATATCTCCATTGTTCTTCAAATACACCATCAGATAATCGATATCGTCTAACATAAATTAGAGTATAATTTTCATATAGAATCAAATAACCATTAACAACAAAAAAACTGGTAACTCTTCGTTCTGTTGTTCCATTAAGAATCAAATCTTCTCCAACTTGTTGCCAATTATTCGATGGGTCAAAAGTTCTAAGTACAAATTTGTCCGGGTATTGCGCGGTACCAACAGCTAAATTATATACATAGCTGCCATCTGAATATAGAAACACACCTCCAATCTGGTAAACATTTGAAATGGTAAGTAAAAGATTACTTGCAAGAGAAACTCTAGATGTATCTCCGTTTACAGGATCGATTTTTAATAAGCTATTTAATGATCCGGTACACGTATATAAATATCCTGCATGATACATTAAACTGCTGTAAATATATACTGAGAGATTTGCAATATTTCCATAATTTTGCCCTGCGACCGTTCCATTTAAACCTGTACCTATCCGATAGATTTTAGATTCTGAACCATTTGTGAAACTTGGTAAATCTCCATAATAAAAGTAAGCCCCATCGGTTGTAAAAGCGGCTGGTTCAGTAGAATCAATTGGTAGATCGAAAAATATTGAATCCAATAGAAATCTCTCTTCCGGGTGTGGAGGTTTCAATTCAGTATTCAAAATAAGACTATGCAATGAATCTGAATATTTAACATTTATTAAATTGAAAAGTTGAAGTTGTTTTTTATTCGCTAAATATCCGTTTCCTAAATCATTATTAATTGAAAAAGTTTTGATTGAACTGGTATTTGTATCAACAGCATCGTACACAATTACCCGCCAAAAATACTCTCCCTGAGGTAGCGATTGAGCCTGCCATCTAACAATGCCTTCTTCAGGAATAAGAATAGGTGATTGGACTAGAACGGAAGTTGTATCAAAATTTTGTGAATCATTGATCTGTATAATGTAGTTTAAGTTCCTGTTAAAATAGATACCTATATCTGATATTACAAAATCAATTGTGTCACTATCACTATAGTAACCATTTACAGGCTTAACAATATTCGGTTTTCCAAAATCAAAAACAGTAAAAACTCTAGAAGCAATATTATCCGAATGATCTTCTTCTTCTATAATGTCTTTTTCATTTATACGAGCTATCAAAGTAAATAAGCCTGAACTCTGCGGAACCCATTGAAAAGTTGCAGTTTGATTTTCTCCGAAATTGGATAATTTTATTTCTCCAATCAAGTTTGATGTATCTTGACTGTTTTTATATAATTCAACTGTTACTGAATCATTTGGAAATGCAATACCAAGGTTCGTAATATTGACACTTACTGCTACTGAATCACCTTTTAGAGGGTTTTCAGGAGAAATCGAAATATCTGAAGATTTAATTTCAAAGTCCGGTAATTTAGGAATTACAAGTTCTAGTGCCGGATCACCCAAATAACAGATTTGCGGTATCATAGAATCGAACCCATTTGAATTCAATGCATTTAATATTGCGTTTCCGATAACGTGAATATGACGAGTATATAATTGATGGAATAAATTATAATTCATATTTGCACCTGTAGGCCACCATGTCAGACTAACACTTCCCCAAAATCCTACAGCACCCTTATCAGGAGTTTTGACAAAATCCTCACCAAAAGACTCTGAATTGTCGAAATGTGCAGTATAGCAGGTTATACTAGATATAAATGGTAGTCGATCACCATTTGTAAGTTCCGGAATATCATCTTTGGTAAAAATCAAATCCCATTGAGCACCACCACCATGTCCATAATAACTGACTACTGTAGCACCTTTATTAATTTCAGCCCTCATTCTTGGGCCTGATCCATAAAAGGCGCTATCCTGTGGTTCAGGATAATTAAACACTTTTGTTGCAACAATTCCATTTGGGATTAATTGATCAGTCTCAAGTAATTTTGCATAATCATTAAATCTAAGATGTAGTTGATCTTCATAACTTAATCCTGAAGCTAATAGAATTGCATTTTCTTTCCAAGGTTTTGAATTATCTAAGGGATAATTAATAATTTTATCAATGAGAATATTTGCTTCTTCTAAAGTTTCACATGGAAGTCTGCCGATTGCAATATCTGGTTTAATATCATTGCCCTCAATAGCAACTATGGAGTTATCACTAGGGAGTTGGCCAAATGTATTCCCATGGAAAGGTATTGAAGGAATAAAATTGGGGCGGCTGGTTGCAAAAATTTTTCTATAGTCGTGACTCATATCTCCCATTAATACAATATATGCAGGTGCAGGAGATTGCCAATTTTCAAAGACATATTTTGCAAAATCCCTTAACGCAAATGGATTTACTAAACCATAAGAAAACTCGTTATAGATATCAAAAATATTAACTATCTTAATTCTGGGAGAAATGTAACCAGTTAAATTCGAAGTTCTGAAATCAGCAAGTTGCTCGGCAGCACTTTGAAATAACGGATGATTGATAATTATATAATCAGCACCGTTATTCGGATTTCTTAAATCAGATGGATTTAGATTATGAATTATTGAATCAGGTTGTTCAAAATAATCATCAGCAACACAATAATAATCTGTCTGTGTCGATATTGTATCTATAAATTCTACTGCTTTATCTGCACTATTAAGAATATATGGATTTGCAATTAATTCCCCGCGACCAGGTACATATATTTTCATATTATCTCTATACCACCTCCATACATAGTATTTATTATCATTGAAATCATTAGGAGGGCTTGTGAAATAGAAATGATTGTAGTATGTTTTATTCCACCTCCAATAATCAAATTCAATGTAATTCACTAAAAAGAAATCGCTCTGCGCAGTGTCACAGATATCTCCGTATGCAAATATTGCAAGTAATTGTTGGTTATTTGGAGAAATGGCAATAGTATCTCCATTATGATTTGGACCAATATAAAATGATTTTTCAAATGTTGCTGTATCCTGTAAATTCCATTGTTCAATTCCAACAAGTTGACCATTAAGATTTATTGTTGCGGAATGACCGTTTTGTTCAGAACATTCAGTGGTTGTTAAGCCATGAAAACCTATCTTCATTTTTGCAGCAGCATTATTTGGATTTCTATAATTTGCAAGACTATCATAAATCCAATATAAAAAATCATGGAAGGGGGCTCGGTTTCTAGCTTCAGCATAACCCCAATACCAATAATCTCTATGATCATTAGCAGCATGTCCCAACTGATTATAAATTAGATCTTTTTCCCATTTCAATGTTTCTACTGTACTAGAAATTAAGGGAGAGGAGGTAGTAGTTGGATCTCCATTTATGTATTTATAATAATTCAAGGAGTCTGCCTGGTATGAAAACCAGTAAACATTATTTAGATTATAAATATTCATCCTTGTGTATGCATCTGCTGGTGAAGGTGGACCACCTACAAATTGAAAGTAATCTCCTGAATTAAATAATCCATCATCATTAACATCAACAACGTCAATCGGGACTGAGTTTCCATCATTGTATAAATCTAAGTTCATATTTTGAATCCCTCCACCAGGGGGAACACCAGCATTTATAAGCATATCATAAGTGATTCTGTATACACCTTTTTTCTTTAGATATATTTTGAAATAGTCTTTGTTTGGATTATACCAATATTCTCCGCCAGCGGTTGGTGAGTCACTATTATTTACTTTCCCCATCCAATCTTTTGCTACTTCATAATTAACTACATTTGATTTGAGAAAATTATCCGTCATTGGATCCTGGATTGAAGATGAATTCTTTCCCGAAACTTCTTTAAAGTCAATTCTTACTCTAATTGATTTATTAAAAACAAGATCACGAGTTACAGGATTATACTGGTAGGGTGAAATACTAACACCGGCAATATGGGAATAACGAACAATATAGTCATCAATTGCCACTGGTGAAGATGGAAAAAGATTGTTTGATTTATATATACTCTCATCATAATTAAGCCAGCTAAAAGGCTGATTAAGTGAATCGGGTGTTGGAATTATTAAAACATTTTGAAATTTTTTCTGCCAGATATTTAGAATTCTGAAAGTTGGTTTTGAATAATGTGGAATGCCCAGTTGCATTTGCACTTCAGGTAATCTTGGTTGACCAGACTCACGGAAATCTGGTTCTTTTCCACTTATTACCTGATATTTATCACCATTAATTAATGTATCAACAATCCTGAAATCATTTTCAAAGTTGTATTCAACGATAATATGATCTGAAGTAGATTCAATAATTTTTTGAGTTTGACCGGAAAGATTGACGAAATAGATAAAACTAAAAAGTAAACTGCAAAGAACAGATTTCAATCTCATTTTTCTCCACTAAACATTGAAAAGTTAACTCAACATAGATTTTTTCAATTATATAGACAAGGGCAAAAAAGACACATAATCCAATTAACTGGCAGAGTTTTTATGGAATCCAACAAACTTATATTTAAGAATTAAAAGACGAATGTGATTTTTTAATAAGTCTAATTAGTAAACTATAAAACCGAGCTAAATGTTTCCTTTATTACTTATTACGATTGGAATTGTTCTGAAGAGAATCTTCATATCACTCAAAAATGTTTCTGAATTATAATATTCACATTCCATTTCAACCCGTGCCTCAGGGGTTAAAGTTTGTCTGCCATTTATTTGTGATATGCCGGTAATTCCAGGTACATAATCAAAAATCTGTTTTTGCTTTTCTGAATATTTAGCAGTAATAGATGGAACTTCAGGACGTGGACCTATAATACTCATTTCGCCTTTTAATACATTTATTACTTGTGGTATTTCATCAATACTAGTCCTCCTCAAAAATTTACCAATTTTGGTTATCCTTGGATCTTTTTCCCGTGTCAGTTCAGGTCCAATTGCCAATGCATTTTCTACCATTCCTCTGAATTTGATCATTTTAAATTCTTTTCCCTTATATCCTGATCTCGAATGCACAAAAAAAACCGGACCTTTTGAATCTAGTTTTATAGCTATAATGATAAGGATTAAAAATGGAAATGTTAGAATAATTGTTATTATACTAAAAATAATATCAGTGAACCGCTTAATGAAGCTTTCCTGTTTTCCCATTATAAAAATAATTTGGAGTTACTTTTTAGCTTTTTGAAGTATATCTGTGAGTGCATTAATAACACGATTAACATTCTCATCATTCATTCCAGGATAAATTGGAAGTGAAAGAAGTCGGGGGAAAACTGATGATGCAACTGGAAAACTTTCATCAGAAAGATTAAATGTTTGACTGTAAAAGAGATGCTGATGGACTGGCATAAAGTGAACTCCAACACCAATATTTTTCTGTCTGAGTTCATCAATTATTTGTGCCCGATTTTTATTGAGCATATCCAGATTTAATCTAATCGGAAATAAATGCCAGGAAGATTCACGGTCAGGCTTTATTGTATGTAATTGGATTGTATCAATATCTTTAAGAGCATCAGTATACATTTTCGAAATTCTTTTACGTGATTCCCACATAGCATCAACTTTTTTAAGCTGAGGTAATCCTAATGAAGCCTGCAAATCTGTAAAATTATATTTGTATCCGGGAGCAACGACTTCATAATACCAGGAACCTGATTCACTGTACCTTTTCCATGCATCACGGTTAATTCCATGTAACCTCATTATAGCACATCTTTCAGAAATCTCCTCATTATTTGTGCAAATCATTCCACCCTCACCTGTTGAGAGAGTTTTTGTAGCATAAAAACTAAAACAAGTAACATCTGAAATAGTCCCTACTTTTTTTCCTTTGTAAAAAGCTGGAAGTGAATGAGCAGCATCTTCTAATACTTTGAGATTATGGTGATTTGCCAGTTCCTGTATTTCATCCATATCACAAGGTTGGCCACCATAATGAACTGGAATAATTGCTTTCGTTTTTGGAGTGATTGCTTTTTCAATTTCTTTGAGAGATATATTTAATGTATCCTCAGCAACATCAACAATTACAGGTTTAGCTCCGAAATAACAAACAATTTCAGCAGTGGCGGGAAAGGTCATGGTTGGGACAATAACTTCATCACCAGCTTTAATACCGAATGCTTCTAAAGCAAGATGACCGGCAGCAGTCCATGAACTAACAGCTACAGATTTCTTGCTGCCTATATATTTATTAAATTCATTTTCGAATCTAATAGTTTTGGGTCCCATGCTTAACCAACCAGATCGAACAGTGTCAACAATTTCGTTGACCTCTTCTTCCGAAATGAATGGTTTATGAAATAACAGGAAATCTTTGTTCATAGGCAAATTTTTGAATCAAAAATAAGAATTAAAATGAGAATTTTCCAAATTAGATTTTGCCTTAAAAAGTAATTTGCAAAATATATTATTTTAACCAGAAATAAAATCTAAATCTTTAATTTTACCACATTTTTTAATTTAGTACTTTACAAAATCTACATAAAACTAAGCTTTATTGTAAACTCTTCCAGTTTATCTCCAAATTCTGAATTATTGTACTAAATCAATGTTTTGTTTAAGAAAATTCAGGATCATAGAACTGTTTTTAATATCAGTTGGTAGATTAATAATTTTCTCAGATACATCAACAGCAGTAGGGAACTTATTTTTATCAAAACCCCATCGACTCAGATTTTCCTTTACAGGATAGATTGGAGATAAAAACCAATCACCAAAAATCAGCCATTTTTTTTTTGCTTTCTCAAAAAATAAATCCCGGTCATTTACTAAAATAGGATATTTCAGGAACAAATGATTATTGAAAAAAGTTTCATCAACATATTTCTTCCCTTCAGATTTAAGAAAACTAGAATATATAAAAGCATTTTTTTTCCTAAGTTGATTTAGTTTATCCAGTTTTTTTATTCCTTTCAAACCTGCTTTGATCTGAACCTCGGAGATATCTTTAAAGTAATCTTTGGGTCTGTTTAATTCAGATATTTCTTTTCCCTGAGTAGAACCAATAGTAAGATTTTTCTTGCTTAGAAATCTGTAAAATGTTACGAGTAAGTTATGTGAATAACGATTTATAAAATATTTATTGAATAATAATAATGAATATAAAATAATTTGATCAGCCAGTGAAGGTTTTGCTTTTTCATTATCCAGTTTTAGGACTTCATCTAGTAAATTACTGTTATTCACTACCAAAAAACCACCAATTCCGGTAGAGAAAGGTTTATTCCATTGTGTAGAATAGAATGCAGCATCACAGTAGGAACCATTTGGTTTACCATTATAATATCCTCCAAACCCATGAGTACAATCTTCAATTGTGTATAAATTATTCGATGTTGCAATTTCAATGATTTGTTCAATATCCGATGAAAGTCCAAATGTATTCTGACAAATAATAACTTTTGTTTTTTCGGTTATAGCTTTTTTAATTTCATTAACATCAGAGTTATAAGTCTGGTCTGAGATATCTACATAAACCGGTTTGGCTCCTAGATACATAATTGCATTCGGTACAACTACACAAGTGAAAGCAGGAAGAATTACCTCATCATTTTCTTTTACTCCCATAGCTTTTAGAATTGCATAAAGTGCTACACGCCCTTTCCAATAAAGGAAAATATTTCCAGGATTTGTTTTAAGTTTTGAAGCAATTGCTTCTTTGTATACTTTGGATTTCATTTTAATTAAATAACTTAAATTGCTTCAATATATTTTTTAGCAAGCAGTCTGAAATCATGATTCCTGATACAATATTTTTTCCCGTTTTCACCCATTTCTTGAAGGTTAATTTTTGGTAATGCAATTAATTTTTTCACAGCTTCTGCTATTGCTTCAGAGTTTTCCGGTTCGATTGAAACACCACATCCTGCTTCTAAAACCATATCATTTCCAGCTTTTATCGCTTGAATAATTGGTTTTCCAGCCATCATATAATCAATTAATTTATTCGGACTTATACCGAACCGAAATAAGGGTTGATTTTGCAATCCAATAAAGAGTATATCGATTTTTTTCAAAATTGAAGGGATTAAAGATTTAGGAACTGAATTAATGAAATGTACATTCTTTAATTTTAATTTTTCTGATAATAAAATAAGATTATCTTTTTCAGTGCCTTTTCCAATTAGCAGCAATTCTACATTTTGAGTTTCAAGGATTTTCATTGAATGAACTAATGAATCCAACGCATTTGCAAGTCCGTGAGTTCCAACATATCCAATTAATATTTTATTTTGATTTTTTAATTCTCGGATTAGTTGATCTAATTCACCAGGGATTTTTTCATTTATTTTCCACTCTTCAATATTTATTCCGTTTGGGATATAAATAAAATTATTCTCCTTTAGTCCATGTTCTCTCATATAATCAATAGCATTAGGAAGCAATGATATAACTTTATTGGCATACTTATATGCATAATCTTCCGCCTTTTGCATAACAAAAATATATGGGTGCCATTTTGAATAGCCCCCGAGTTCCATTGGTGAAAGTGGCCATAAATCATGTACTTCAAAAAAAAGTTTTGCATTTGAAATTTTGGCAATTCTTTTGGCTGGATAAATATCAAAAACATACGTAGAAGAAGCAATTACAACATCAGGGTTAAACTTTAAAACTATTTTTTTTCGATATTTAAATAAACGCCAAACAAAAACAATAATGTTAATAACTCTCTTTAATGTATGGCCGGTATATGGGGGTGATTTTATAATACAGTAGTTAATTCCTTCAATATTTTGATTTTCAATTTTTTTCTCTGTTTGAATTTGATATGACCGAAAGTGAGTGTTAGATGCCATAACAATTAACACTTTATGTCCCGACCTTTGCCATTCATTCGCCAAATAGTAAGGTCGATATTCCATTCCTAATTTAGGAGAACCTGCGTAATGGTTAATTAGTAGTATGTTCATTCAAAATATTTTTTACAATTTTACAAGATGCTTTACCTTCACCGTATAGATTCATATTAAAGTCAATCTTTCGAGAAATCATTTGATTATAAGAATCTAAAATTGTTTTGTAATCACTCCCGGCAATGATGTTATATCCGTTTTCAACCAACTCAATCCATTCTGTTTCTTCCCGAAGAGTAATACAAAACTTATTAAAGAAAAATGCCTCTTTTTGTAAACCCCCACTATCCGTCATAATTAATGAGGAATGTTTTATAAGATAAATCATTTCTAAATAGCCAACAGGGTCAGTTATGTAAATATTTTTTGATATTCTGGCACTTAATTTAAATTCTTTTATTTTCTTCTGAGTTCGGGGATGAATTGGTAGAATAATTTTAATTTTATCCGAAACAGAATTTAATGCTTCCAGTATTGATTTGAGATGAACTTTTTCGTCGGTGTTTTCTTGGCGATGTATAGTGCACAAGATAAAATTGTCAGGTAATTCATATTTAGGTTTTATTGCATATCTTAAAAACATTAATGCCGAATCAAACATTACATCACCAGTATGAATAATATTACAATTAAAATTTTCGAAGCCTTCCTTTCTTAAATTATCAACAGCAAGCTTAGTAGGACAAAATAGGAAATAACTTAACCTGTCAGTTACAATTCGATTGATTTCTTCAGGCATTAACATATTAAAAGATCTAAGTCCTGCTTCAATATGGATAATTTTAATATTTAACTTTGAAGCTGCTAAAGCCCCAGCTAATGTCGAATTTGTATCTCCATATACAATTACATATTCAGGTTTCTCAGCTAACAAAACTTCTTCAATTTTTTGAAGCATTTGTCCTGTCATTGCTCCATGATTTAAGCAATTAATATTAAGTAAATAATGTGGTTTTGGAATCTTTAATTGATCGAAAAAGATATCACTCATATTTTGGTCAAAATGTTGACCAGTATGAACCATAACTTCACTAATATTGTTTTTTGTTAATTCTTGACTAACAGGAACAGATTTAATAAACTGCGGTCTTGCTCCAACTATAGAAACAATCTTCATTTGAAGTATCTTTACTAATTTGATTTAAATGTTTAAATATATACTAATATTCGGTTGGATTTAAAATTTTAATAGGAACACCCATTGCTCTAGCATTATCAGGTACATTCTTATTTATTAAAGATGAAGCTCCGATTATAGAATTCTCACCAATTATTAACCCATTTTCACCAGCAATCACAGTAGATCGCATTCCTAAATATGCTCCTTTTTTAATGTGAATCGTTGAATGCTTTTGGTTGATACCGTGTAAAGCAAAATAACAACCATATGAGATAACTACCTGATCTTCAATAATAGTATTACTTGGCTCTAAATCATCTAAATAACATTTCATCCCAATAAATACATTTTTACCAATTTTGTAGCCAATTAAATAACGATAAAGAAAAATTCTTAAATTCGAAAAGGGTATATTTGGAATCAAAACTACATTAAAATATTTTCTTATTGGTTTCCATAATATTAACCATATTGGATATTTTGCATAATATGGGATTGTTTTTTTTCGAAGGCTATAATATAACTCAACAATTTTCACAGATTAATTTACCAATTCACAATAAATTGAATTCATTCTTTTAACACAATCATTCCAATTAAATTCTCTAAGTACTTTGTTTCTTCCATTCCTACCCATCTCATTTCTCAAGTTGGGTTCACAAATTAATTTACTCAAAGCCTTTGCCAAAGATTTATAATCACCTGACTCAACGATAAATCCAGTTTTTCCATCCTCAACTACCTCTGGTAAACCTCCAACCTTTGAAACTATAACTGGTTTTCCACATGCGCTTGCTTCCAGGATAGCAACGCCAAAGCTTTCTTGAACCGACATTGCAACATAAGTATCAAGCATATTATGGTACTCTTGAATCTGTTCATGGTTTATAGGGCCTGTTAATGTGGTATCTTTATCCAAATCCAATTTTTGAATCAAATTTTCATAATTATGTTTTTGAGATCCACCGCCAACGATTAATAATTTTAGTGATTTTTCAGGGAATTTATCTCTAACTATTTTAAAAGCATAGATCAGGTATTCAATACCATAATTTGTTTCAAGAGATTTTATAGTTCCTACAACAAAATCTTTCTCTTGAAAATTCTCTATTGTTTTAATTGGAAAAAATTTTTCGGTATCAATCCCGAATGGAGTCACAATTATGTTTTTCTTAGTGTACTTTTTAGTTTCTTCTTTCATAATGTGACTTGTTGATAATATTTTATCAGCTTTTGCTAAATTAAATTTAAATAATTTTCTATGAAGAATAGAATAGTTAGGAAAACGAAAAACATCACTCCCCCATATTGATAAAACGAAGGGATGGAAGCCAGATAATGCACCGATAAATCCATAACTGGATGCATAATGTGCGTGTACAATATCTGGCTTAAATTCTTTGATAATTCGCCTGATTTTTACCAAAGCCTTTACATAAGATATTTTTTTTATATTTGTTTCTTTTCGCGCTTGCAATTCCCTTGAAAAATTTAGACTAATGACCTGTATATCAGGCATATCATGGTAATAATTTTGGTCAGAAAAATGAAGAGTAAATATTCCTATTGTGTTTTGGAAATTCCTTAATGACTTTGCCCATCGTATTGTATGTGGGGAATTTGAATCTGCAAGAAGAAGGATTCTCATTTTATTAGGTCAATTTTAAAGTAATGTTTTTTGAAATTATAAATTTATGATTCACTAACTAATCATGGTTAAATTCATCAAATAAAATCTTTGTCTAAGTAATTTATAATCGAACTTTTCCCACTATAATATTCCTCTATCACAGATGTAATAGTTAGTATATTAAAAAGTGAAGCTTTTCTAAAATTTGATAGTGTATTGATATTTTTTAGTTTAATAAACTTTAAAATTTTATCTGAATTTAACAATTGTTCTTCAATACAACGAATAATTGTAGAATCTTTTCTAACTTGTGGATTCCATCCTAGGATTCCAACCTTAAATTTCATTTTCATTTTTTTAGAAATTTTAGGGTAAATATAGTAAAGAACTGAAAGAGCTATTTTACCTTTAACCGACGTAATTGAAGATTTAAAATTTGAATATGGTAATTGAATTGCTTCTGGAGAAAAATATTTTATTAATTCAGCAAATAATTTATGTTTTTTCTTAGAAATATCTGAACAATTCATAAAATAATTATAAAAAGGAAAAGACCAGAATGGAGATAATGTCCAAAAGAAATTTCTATGTCTATCTTCCCCTTGATAAGCAAACTTGTAAGGTCTTTCTACAACTTTGAAATGAACGTACTTTTGCCATAAATCACTTTCTGAATATGTATTTAATAATGTTTTTATTTCATTTATAATTTCAGTTTTTTCAACTCCACAAAGATCCTTAATTGAGTCTAAGCTCAAAAGTCCATGTTCCAAAGCAATAAAATTAGCTAATTCATCTAAACTCTTAAATTTTTTGGACGGTTTATCTAAAGTAAAAATTAATTTATCACCGTTATCTCCTGTAATAAAATTAATATCAGGACCAAATAAATTATTTACTTTTTGATAAAATGGGATTAGATAAGAAGTAAATAAAGAATTCATTCCTTCTTTCAATTTTAGTTGAGTATAGACATCATTTCCATTAGGCGGGTCAATTTCGATTATTTTATGATCAGAATTAAATAAATTAGCTAATTGAGTTGCAATTTGTTCATCATTAATTACTGAACCATATTTATGTCGAAAAGTAACAGCAGTGAAAGGGATCTTATTCTTATATACACAAGAGGCAACTAAACGTGAATCTAAGCCACCACTTAACGTTACGACATTAAGTTTATTATTTAGGAATCGATTCTTACACGATTCACTAAATAATACAGATAAATTTTTTATAATTTCTTTGGGATTTAGTTCAGTATACTTTCTATCTTGAAAGTTAAACCTGAAAATATTCGTTATCTGAATTTTATTATTTTTTATTCTTAATAATGATGCTGGTCTCAGGTGATGTACATTTTCAAACATCGTTCGGGTGTTTATCATAAACCCAAATAATAAAAATTGTGCAATTGAAATTCTGTCAAAATCTGTCTGTTCTGAAAATCGATTTATAAAATTCAGATATCTAGATACCACAATATCTTTATTTTCAGATTCTTTATAGTAGAGCGGTAAACGTCCAAAAATATCGTTAAAGATATAAATATTTTTAGTTTTCTTATTGAGAATAAAAATAATAAAATCTCCATCAGAATTTTGCAACCATTGAGATAATTTATTCTCAATCCCTTCTTGGCTAATATTTTTTGCTAACTCTATGATTTCATCCTTATAACAAGATTCGGATTTATTGTAAATCTTCCCCTCAATAACAATAATAAAATTTTCTTCTCTTAATATTTTGATAGGGTATTGTTCATATGTATTACTACCTATAAATACATTTTCATCTACTACCAGAGTTTCATTTTTATATGTCTCAAGATAATTTTGTTCTGAAAGGACCTTTGCAATTTGCTTTTCTTTATTTAATAAATTTTTCCCAGCAATTAAACTAATACCCGGCATTATAACTCCGATAAACTAGGTTTGATAAAATAATATTTACCATTTTAAATATTCGTAAATACTTTAGTAGAAACTTCACTATTAGCAAGTTTATTCATACACTCATGAGATGGACAGCCTAATTTGCCAGCCATAGTAAAACAGTAGTCTTTATTCTCAATAGGAGAACATATTAAATTTTTATTTATAAAATAATGACGGGGACCAGACAAAAATGAAAATAAAGGATTCGTAGGACCATATATTGAGAAAGTATTTTTTTTTAAAAGACTAGCAATATGAATTGGACCTGAATCACAACCAATAAAAATTGAATATTTTTTTATCAATTCAATTAATTCAGTAACAGACCCAGTTTGAACCAAATCAATTTTTTTCCCCCGGATTTCTAGAATTGTGTCTTCGGATATTTTATTTTTTTGCACTACGATACAAACTTCGTATTGATAGCTCAGCTTAAGTGCCAGTTCTATAGTTTTCTTTAGTCCCCACTCTTTTGCTTTCCAGCCTGCAAAAGGATGTATTAATATACTGTTTTTTGAATGATCTTCTACATTAAAAATTTTTATTTCGTTTCTATTTAAATTGATACTAGGAATGATGTTAGCCACAACATCGAGATATCTATCAATCAAATGTGGGGTTCGTTTTATAGGTACATTGTAATCATAAATGGTTTTAAATTGCTCTCGACTTAGGCCTATTATTTTATTTGCTCTAGAAGTAAAGATTAAAGAAGCTGAAATCATAACCCCTGTTAAGTCAAAAATTATTTCAGGCTTACTTGATCTTAATATTTTTCTTGCTTTAGTACTAGCTATTCGCTCATTAAAATAGAAATATTTATGTTCTATTGCTGCAAACTCGATGTTTTGAAGAGCAATTTTAAATATAGAAATAGCCTCAGGGAAGCAAATAATTGTTATTCTTCTTTTGTAAGATTTTTGTATCTCCTTAATCGCAGGGATTGTAAATACGGTATCCCCTAATTTATGTAACGAAATTATTGTGATATTGCCATCATGAAGCGCAAAAACTTTACATATTTTTCTTATACAGTATAACAATACCTTTAGGAAAGAATAGATAATTTTAGATAAGGAATTGTATCTATTTAAAGTATCTGTGATTTCCAAAGTTTAGTAGTTATTGTAGGAAAAAGTTTATTTGCATACATTAATTTTTCTAAAAGAACAAGATTCTTTTAAAAATACTTTTTGAACACTTAATCCATTTTTCTGAATACTCAGAAAATATTCTTTCACCAGTTAAATAAAACATTACTTTTAACTGTTCTGCAACCAAGATATGGTATGTAAGTGAAGAGATATATCTTTTAGGATAATTGAACAAAAAATAACGTGACCAGTATTTGAGATCGTAGTAAGGTAAAAGTTTTTTTAATGATTCAACGCCTTTGTTAAATAGATTTTGTGCTTTATCATTTTTGTTAAACAGGATTAAATCATATATACCAAACAAACCAAATATTAGTCCATTTAGAACACCACTCGTTTGTGTTGGTGTTGGAAATTCTTCATATACTGGAATAGAATTAAAATAGTTAACGAGTCCACCATCTTTTACTTCAATTTCAAATGGAATAAGAGCTTCATTTGCAACTTGTTCAAATTGCAAGTTTCCAGTGAGCAATGAAGCTCTTGTTAGTACTGAAATAGCCTCCCCCTGCGCCATTGCTGATATCCAAGGATAGTTTAATCCATATTCAGGATACTGCTTATTTATTAACCAACCGACACCCAGACCAATATTAACTTTGTTTGAAATAAACCAATTTGCTGTATTAATGAACTTGTATAGTAATTTTTCATCGTTGAATTTTTTGTTGTCTAAAATTTCATAGAGCCCGAGTGCGTATTGGGCAATAACGACAGGTTGTTCCAACCATAGCTTTCCAGGATATTCATATAATGGGATTCCGTTAGCTGAAAATTTTTCTGGATAATTAGCTTTACTGCTAAAGTCTAAATAATATTTACCTAATTCAATGGGTTTATCAGTAGTTGTACAGGGTGTGATTGAATTCCAATATCCTGCTTTGTGCGGAAGATAAAAAACTAGAATTTTATTTAAATAATTTTTTAAAAATTTCCAGTTCAAATTAATCATTCAATTTTAATTTATTAAAATGTTTTATCGAAAACTTTTGATTAAAATAGATAACTATTATGAATACTAGCCAGAAAGGTAAATCCGTTGTTATTATCCCATAAGTTAAATGTCCTGTAATCTCGAATAAAGATCTGGAGGTTTCTCCAATTCCAATACCCATAATTGAAACTGATAAAATGTAGTAGTCATTATTAATATTTCTAGTTAAGATTATAGCTTTATAAGCAAGTCGAAAGAATAATATGAAAAACCCCAAAGCAGTAATTAAACCTAAAATACCATTTTCAGCCATAAAGTAAAGAAAGAAATTATGGGGATGTGGTTTGCCAGCTACCACGCCAGGATTCTTAAAAAAATTGAGATGTGTTGAAGATGCATATGAATAAAAATAAGTATCAAATAAACCTGCACCTAGTCCAAATAACGGATAATCGCTAATAATATCAAACCCTGTTTCCCAATATGCATCACGTTGATTTAATGAATACTCTCTTAAATAAATATTAACCGTGTCTTGTAAATTTGGGAATGCTAAGAATACAATTAAAGAAACTGTTGAGATTAGTATTAAAGATTTAATGAATACAGCTCTTTTGAGAGTAATTAATAAAAATGATATACTAAGAACTGCTGCCATTATTATACCTCTTGAATGAGCTAAAATCAAGGCCAAAATATTGAAGACAATCATAATTGAAAGAAGAATTTTCCCATTTCGTGAATCAAATCTCTTAATAAAAAACAAGGCAACAAGTAAAGACAAAGAAATATAAAAGATTGTATAACTACCATAAGATATACTACTCTGGAGACTAAATACATCCCTAACTAATATTTTTTTAAAATAATCTTGTATCCCAAGATTATACAAATCAATTAAAATCCGAATACCCCAAGTTAATGAGACTATACAAATCGAATAAATATATGTTAAGATATTTTTTTCATTTACTAATAAAGCATAAAATAAATAACAAATAAAAAGAAAAAGTATCATTCTAATCGTTGTTACTAAACTCGTAGAAGGTGAAAAAGAAAAGGTTGTAGATATGAAAAGCATTGCTAATAAAAGTATCGTATAAAAAAGCATCTCCTTTGGAAATTTTATATAATTTTTTATTACTAAACCATATTCTTTTAAAAATAAAATAACTAATAGGAGTGTAGAAATAAGTTGTAAATAAGTTCTAGATTGTTCATATAATTCACTCGTAAAAGCTATATAACTTAAGATAATTACAACTAATATAGCTCTAACTTTAAATTTATATATCAGGAATAAAACCAATATAACAACTGAGAGTTGCAAGGTGTAAGAAGATAATAATGTAAGTAAAAGTGCAAGCGCTATAGAAGTTACAATAAGTTTTTTTTTATTGAATAATATATTTTTAATCACCTTAAAATCTGTTCGAAGTTGTTATTTTTATTTTTTTACTTTCTACTTTTAAGCCCATTTACCATTGACCAAATCAAGACCATAGATCGCGTTTTTATAATCATTTGATTGAATATAAAAATGGATAAGAAAAGAATTATTGTAAAATAGCCGGTTAAAGTTGGTGTTAGAATATCAGTAAAAAGTTTAGTGATAATTATACTTAACAATCCGTTTGTTATTTGGTAGAATAGTTCATTTGTAAAAATGTTTTTCTTAATAATTCCTTTGTACTTAATGATCAGAAATGAACCTGCAAAAAAAATAAAATAACTTATTGAAGTGCTTATAGCTAAACCATCCTGTTTTAAAATTTTAACTAAAATAAAATTAAAAACTATTTTTAATAAAATCCCTATAATTGTTAAATAAAGCAGGGCTTTTGTTAAACTGGCTGAGTACAATAATTTGTTAGCTAGAGAGTAAGTAGAATAAAAAATAAAACTAAGTGCGAAATATTTAAGGACATTATAAGTCATTAAAGTATCTGAACTATTGAATTTTCCACGCTGATAAATTATTTGAATTAAATAGTCACCATAAAAAAAGAATATTAAGGTAACTGGTATGAACATAAACAGACTTATTCTGATTCCGTCATTATATGTTTGTTCTAGTTCTCTAGTAGATCCTGAGGCATATAATTTAGATAGTTTAGGTAAAACTGCAGTTGAAAGTGCGAGAGTAACGATTGAAATGGGTAGTAAATACAATGTCTGAGCATAATTTAAAGCAGCAATTCCTCCGGAATCAACAGCTCCAATAAAATATCGGTCAGATATTAAATATAGTTGACTAACTGATTCTATTATAATTGTAAAAATTAGTGAATGTGTGAAAAATGAAGATAATGCTTCCTTAGAAAAGAAATGTCCAAATATTTTTATATGTGCTTTCTTCAGTAAATAGAAAAATTGCAAAATTGTACCTACAACATAACCGATTGGGATTACATAGATCTCTAAATTTGCAGTAAGAATAATTACAAATGATATAATTGATATATTCAAGAATAGTCTTGATATCCCTGGCGATGTAAAATTAAAATTACTTTGGAGAACTGCTGTTAAAATAGAAATCGCTGATGATAACGGGACGGTAATTAGGATTATATTGAAAATGTTTGAAGCTTTTTTTAGAGTTTCTAAATTTGTTTCCCCTAAATAAGTTCCAACAATTTGATTTGAAAATAAATAAAGAATTATTGCTATCAGGGTTCCAATAAAAATAAAAATCCAGAAATAGAACCCTATAAATTTTTCTTTTGTTTCTGTAGATACTGTGGATTCTTTGTGTAAAAGTGGAATAAAAAAATTCTGTCCAATATAATATATTATAATGCCAATAGTTAAAGGTAATACGGCTCCAACCAAATAGAGATCATAATCTTTGCCCAAACCAAAATAACTTGCAAATACAACTTCCCTGAAAAAACCCATGCCTTTGCTGATTAAGCCAATCGTTGCTAAGAAAAGTGAAGCACCAGCAACTGTAGAAATAAAATTAGATTTCATTTAATTATAATAAATAATAATTATTCAATGAAGATAAATTGGTGGGTTAAAATGTAAAGATAAAGTTCACTTCGTTTCATATATATTTTTGACTTAAACTTCAGGTAAGATAATCTATAAATCAATTACTTGGTTCTTAAGGAATTTATAGCTTTTACCTGATTTTGCACAATATGCAATATTGGTCTCGTCAAATATTAATCGGGTTCCTGCTTCGCTAACCCAGCCGATAATTTTACCTGGAACCCCAACAACAAGGGCGAAATCAGGGATATCATTCGTTACAACTGATCCAGCCCCAATCATTGCATTTCTACCAATTGTGTTACCACAAACTATGGTTGCATTTGCACCAATTGATGCCCCTTCTTTAACCAAAGTTTTGATATAGAATTGCTTTCCTACTTGAGGATACTTGCATCTTGGATTAATAATATTTGTAAAAACCATAGATGGACCGCAAAATACATAATCTTCAAGTGTAACACCTTCGTATATCGATACATTATTCTGAATCTTACAATAATTTCCTATAACTACATTATTTCCAATATTTACATTCTGACCCAGGATACAATTATTACCAACTTTTGCATCCTTTTGTATATGAGTGAAATGCCATATCTTAGTATCATTACCAATCACAACTCCTTCGTCAATATAAGCTGATTCATGTTTAAAATATTTTTGCATTTAATTATTTCTATTAATATATTTTTTACTGAATTTATGAACAGGATATTTGAATAAAAGATCTGAGTTAATGATTGATTTCCTTATTTTATATGCTAATTCAATTGATGGTCTGGCATCATTTATTTTAAATCCATATCCATTTAATAATTCTTTATAAACTTGAGTATGCAAGTCAGTGAAACCACTATTGAAAAGTACTTCATGTTCATCAATTGTAATTGAACGTAATGTATTACTTCCTTTTTTCAATTCTTCATTAGAAATATCTTCTTTATCAATTGAAAGGAACCAGCTAACGTTTGCATTGTCAAGTTCAATAAACCCACTAGCATGTTTTTTATCATATAAATGTAACTCACTATCTTGAACTTTTCCGAAAAGCCATATAAGTAAATCAAAAAAATGTATGCCTATATTCGTAACAATACCTCCTGATTTTTCTTCATCGCCTTTCCAGGAAAAATTATACCATAAACCACGAGAAGTAATATATGTTAAAACAACTTCCGCCTTTTTCTTTTTCTGCTTCAACTTATTTTTAAGTTCAATCAGGGATGGATGTAACCTCAATTGTAAAACTGTATAGACATTAAGTCCAGATTCTTCTTCCAATGTTTGTAATGCATCAAGATTCCAAGGATTTATTACCAGCGGTTTTTCACAAATTGCATTAGCGCCAATTCTTAATGCTAGCCTGATATGTGCATCATGAAGATGATTAGGTGAACAAATAGTTAAATAATGGATATGATTTTCTTTCGGACCTCTTCTAAGTAATTCTAGGTGTCTGTCGAATCTCTCATATTCTGTAAAAAAGCTAGCATTTGGGAAAAAACTATCAATGATTCCTACTGAGTCATGAGGATCTATTGAAGCAAGCAATTTGTTACCAGTTTCTTTTATAGCGGTTAAATGCTTTGGAGCTATATAACCTGCTACGCCCGTAATTCCGAAGTTAAACAAATAATCGTTCCTGATTTTAAAATATTAATTCACTTAAGAAGCGTAAAATACTCCACCGTTTTTTTCAGCCCATCTAATCTTGAGACTTTTGGATTCCATTTTAATATTTCTTTCGCTCTTGTTATATCCGGTTGTCTTACTTTGGGGTCATTTTCCGGCAGATCTTCAAATATAATTTTACTTTGACTTTTTGTTAATTCAATTATTTCTTTTGCTATTTCAACTACTGGTATTTCTTCAGGATTACCAATATTGACTGGTTCATTCTCTGAAGACATAAGTAATTTAAATATCCCATCTACTTCATCAGTGATAAAGCAAAAACTCCTGGTTTGTGAACCATCTCCATAAACAGTAATTGGTTTATTTCCGAGGGCTTGAGTAATAAAATTTGGAATTGCTCTACCATCTTTTGCGCGCATTCTGGGACCGAATGTATTGAATATTCTTACAATACGAGTATCAACATTATGATACCTATGATAAGCCATAGTTATTGCCTCAGCAAATCGTTTTGCTTCATCATAAACTCCGCGTGGACCGATAGGATTTACATTACCCCAATAATCTTCTCTTTGCGGATGGACTTCCGGATCACCATAAACTTCTGAAGTTGATGCTAGAAGAAACGTTGCCTTCTTTTCTTTAGCTAAACCTAATGCTTTGTGTGTGCCGAGTGATCCGACTTTTAATGTTTGAATAGGTAATTGAAGATAATCTACAGGACTTGCTGGTGAAGCAAAGTGCAAAATATAATCAATCTTTCCCGGTAAATAGATATAATTAGTTACGTCATGTTTTACGAACTTAAATTTTTCGTTTCCTGCAAGAGGAGAAATATTATTTATATTTCCGGTAAGAAGGTTATCAATACAAATAACATTTAATCCTTCATTTAATAATTTTTCACATAGATGTGATCCAAGAAAGCCTGCTCCACCAGTAACAACAGCAGTTTCCATTACTGATCCTTAATGGATTTCTGAAGATCTATTACCTTTTTCTCCCGAATTATATAGTATGCAGATAAAAGCAGGAAGATAAAAAACGCACTGGAAAAACTTGCACGAAGTAATCTTGGGGAAGCAACTTTATCAGGAAGAATAGCCTTATCAAGAACTTCTATAGTTGGTGTATCACGGTTTTCCTGGATCTTTTCTTTATAATATTGTTGTTGCAAAAGAAGATATACTTCATTTTGAATTTTCACATCACGTAGTAATCGTGCTAATTCCATTCCTAGTTCAGGTACATCTTTAAAAGCAATTAAGTAATCTTCTGATCCAAGTTCGAGTTTCCCGTATTCTTTATTTAGTTCTGATAATTTTTTCTTTAGTGTAACTAAAGTTACATTATCTTCTTTTAGATTTGGCTCAAGTAAACCAATTTCCAATTGAGTTTTTACCATTTCTGATTTTAATTTAGATGCGCTTTCAATTGCAGCATTCAATTGATCAGGTAATGAAATGGTTTTATTTTTTTGCTGAAATTCCATCAATGCAGATTCAACAGAATCCATTGATACTTTTGTATGTTTAAGTTGTTCTTCAATATATATTCTTGCACGTTTAGCTTTGTAAGAATTTTTTTCTCTATTCACTTTATCTAAAGCCTCAGCGTACGAATTAGATAAAGCTGCAGATAACCTTTTCAAAGAATCTTTATCACTTAAAAACTTAGGAAGAAATCCACTTTTTACATTCACTGACAGCGAGATTATTCCCTCTTTAGATACATTCATTTCGAGATTATCTTGTAATTCTTTACAAGCAGAATATAAATCATCAGAAGAATAATAATCCACCAGGTTATATTTTTTAACAACAAATTCTGCAACTGATCGACTTTTCAAAATTTCCATAAAAAGTTGTGAACTGCCTGTAAATCCACCACCTAATAGTAAGCTGGAGAAGTCGCCTCCATTTAACAAGCTACTGAGTCCCCCACCCATTTGGTTATCATCTGAAGGAGGAAGAATAGTAACTTCTGAATTATAAGTTATAGGTGATATTAATAATAAATAAATGAATACAATTATTGTGGAAATAATTGTAACAAACAGAATAGATTTTATGTTAGCAAGAACCGTATGTATAATTTGATGAAATGTCATTTGCAATATCTATTTTGTTGCGATAATTACTGCGGCGGCGGCGGCTAAAATGGCTGCTACTTGTGCTACTACACTAAGAGTAGAAGTAAAAACTTCCCAGAACTTTGCTGCGGGCGGTTCTTCGGGAATCCAAATAGTATCCCCTGGCTCTAAGTCATCAACATCATCATAATCAATCCATTCGCCGGTATTTGCTTTCACTACTCTTACTTTACCTTCTTCAGCCCGCCAGCCAAAACCTCCAGCTAAGTTAATGTAATCCAGAACACCCAATTTAGGATCAAAAATAATTTTACCAGGTCGAACAACAGCACCCAACATTATAATATAATTTTTCTTTTCAGGAACAATTATGATGTCACCATTTTTAAGCAAAACATCTTCACTAGAATTTTGTTTCTCAAATAATTCTATGAAATCAACAACAACCTTGCCTGTATTTTGCCTGGATTTAAATTTAAAGTAATCATATTCATCATCTGTCATATCTTTTCGATCCATAAGCTTCAATCTTTCAAATTCAGGATCCTTAATTTCAGAATCACCTGTACGAATTAGAGTCGCCTCGTTCAATGAAGCATCTTTTCTGAATCCACCAGCTCTTTCTATAACATCAGTCAGTTGCGTTTTATCCTTATCAATCTTATACCATCCCGGATAGAATACATATCCATCCACCCTAACATAATGCTCTTCGAGGTACTGAGGAATCGCTCTTATAATAATCTGGTCTTTATTCTTAAGCTTAATATTATCGTTTTGTATCTGTTCAAGGCTATAAAATTCTAAAAATTGTGTTAATCCATCTTCACTAAACCTGACTAATTCGACTGTATCCTTTTTAGCTGTTGCTAAGAACCCACCTGAAAGTTTAATTAGATCATTAATATTTTCACCTTCAACAAATTCATACGCGGCAGGATATTTCACCGGTCCGCTTATTCTTACAACCTTATCTATTTTGTCAATTATAACGACATCCCCTTCCCGTAGCATAGGATTGTATTTATAATCTCCAAATCTTAAGAATGAAAGAAAATCATATTTATTAACTATACTGTCCTTTGTAACAATTTTTATATTTCTTATGTCTGCAGTTTCATTAATTCCGTATGAATCACCAAGTAGATCAATAAGTCTGGCATTGGCTGATAAAGTGTAAATCGCCGGTTTTTCAACATCTCCTGTCAGTGAAACTTTTATTTTCCTTAGATCAGCTAAAGAAATGAATATTGAAACATTTTTATAATAATCATTAAGCTTTTCTGAAATACGATCCTTCGTAGCTTTTAAAGTAAGATTCCTTAAATCTACTCCACCAACATTTGGAACATAAAGCCAGCCTTCATGATTTATTGTTAATGTCAGAACAATTTCGGTAACACCTTTTATTGAAATAAACAATTTGTCTCCCGGACCAACATAATATTCTTCGGGATTTATATTTCCTTCAGTAGCCTCAAGACTGAAACTGTTTTGAGTCATAAGGCTTTTCAGTGAATCCGAATTAATTTGAAGTGAGCGCTCAGGATAATTTGGAATAATTTGCGCTATCGCCGGAATTGTTAGAATTGATATAAAAATGATAAACAGGAAAAACCCGATTTTATAAATTTTCATTAAAAAAACAATTGGTGCTGAATTGATATTCAAATTAAGTTAAGAAATTAGCGGAAAATTTAATCATTAAATATTAAAAAATTAACTCGGAGCATCAAATTTTAAGAGATACATTTTTAAGTGCATAAATTGTTACCATAATACTCAGAATTGGACCGGCACCAACAATTATCCCTATGAATAAATATAAATTTGAACTAACGAAATTTATTATTACACGGAATTCATTTAATTGTTGCAACAAATACCAAAGAATCATAAATGCAATTCCACCGGATAGCAGACCAGCAAAAAAACTATTCATTAAAATAGGGATTTTAATTGTAGATAATCTTGCTCCAACTAATTTCATCGTTTCAAGTTCGCGAAATCTTGTTTTGTTTATTACTCTGACTGTGCTATAAACTAAATATACTGCAATCAAACAAATAACACCGGTTATTATAAACAAGTAAATTCTAATTCGTTCTATATAATTCAGAATATTGAGAATAAACTGATCTTTAAAAACAACTTCATCAACCCATTTAAATTTTGATATTTCATTTAGTAAAATATTAAGTGAATCCTCAGAAGCAATTGAAGTATTAACTTTTAAAGTAAAAGAAGCCGGCAGTGGATTATAATCCAGAATTTCACTAAAGTCTTCACCAGTTTGTTTTATAAATTGTTTTGCAGCTTCATCTTTACTTATGTAATCAACTGAAGAAACAAATCGCTTTTCTTCAAGTACTTTTTTATAGTCATCTTTTTCTTGAGCGGAAACATTCTCTTTCAAAAAAACATTGACCTTTACATTATTTTTCAATCTGTTTTCAAAAGTTGAGGAAATACGAAAGATAGCAACTGAACCAATTACTAAAATAATTGCAACTGTTAATGATAGAAATGTTAGGAAGAAAGATGCCTTTGCTCTTGAAACAGATTTAAACGCTTCTCTAAAGTAGAATAAGATCATGTACCAGAATTATTTTTATTAGGATTTACGAATTTACTAAAAATTCGATTCATCTATCCATCTGGTAATACTCCATTTTTGTGTTTGTGAATTTCGTTTTAAAGCAAGACTCACTCTTCCATCAACCCTGATAACATCGGTAGGATTAAATGTTACATTCAGGTTAAAACTTCTGACTATGCTTGCGGAAGTTGAATCAACAGAACTCAGGATTACATTATTCCAAATAAGATCAAGTCGTTGTGATGAATTAAATAATCCATATGTAGCAATCATTTCTTCATCACGTCCCCAGGAAACATCAGCCCCCAAATCATAATCCCGGTATGTGAAAATAAAATCCGGAGAAAGTAGTTGTCCATAAATTGAAGTATCCTTAAAAGTATAAGAGTATTGAAGATTCTGAAAGATGCCTTCTATTGTTGTTAAATCAGATAGTGGAGGACTTCCTGAATTTGGATCATTATCAAATTTTGGAGCAAACGGGTTTGTACAGGCTAAGATGGAAAACAACAATATTAAAAAACCAAAAAATATTTTAATTATATTCACTCCCTTTCAAATCACTCCAGCTAAGTGAACCTGATTCAGCAATATCTTCCCAGGAATAAATCACCCAAAAATTATTAATATTTGTTGTTAAATTAAATCTCAAACTACCTGAATATGTTTTAGGATCGGAATTTAGTTGTGGAACTGAAATAAAATAATCTGAAGTATAAATAAACCCATCATTTGTCGGACTAAATAGTTCATTTGAGAATGAAAGATTTATTGGATATTGTGAAGGAGTTGAATTAACAAGGTTTGTAAAATAACGGAACTCATCGTCAACGTTCCAATTATCCCATATCTGGTATTGATTCAGAGCTTGAGAGGAAGGGAAAAAACTGAATTCTTTTGCTACTAATTCAGGAAACATTGCAAAGGATTTTTTATAATTCTCAGCATTTTTATCAGAAAAAGAATTAATGAGATTTGAGATCAAATCTTCACGTGTAAATGGCGAGGTATAGTTTGATCTTGTGTCTTCCGGCGTTTCAGCATTTCTGGTTTCAAAAACATCGCACGATAGCAAGGTAAGCAGGAACAATATGAAGAAAAGTTTTTTCATTTTTTCGAAATCAAAATTAATCTTGGTGATGTATCAATATCAAAATTACTGCCGTCAAAATCACCGAAATTATTCAAAATTTTAAAGCCTGTTCTTTTTAACATATTAACAATCTCATCTTTTGAATACAATCTTACCGATTCTAAAAAATAGGTTTCTTTTCCATTATTCTTAATATTTATATTCTTCTCAACACGGTTATTCTTTATTTCCCTTGTTTGCGTAATTCTTCTTCCGCCAATATTCTCAACTGTTATCGGGATAAGGTTATTTAAGATATAATTTTTATTGAAATAATCCAGCACAAACCATCCGCCGTTATTCATAACATCAAATGCCTTGCGAAATACATCTGCATTTTCTTCATCTCTTTCAAAATATCCAAAACTTGTAAACAGATTTAGTACAAGATCAAATTTTTTTTCGGAATGGAAATCTCTGATATCTGAAATGATAAAATCAACATTTACTTTTTCAAGAACAGCATTTGATTTTGCGGTCTTTAAAAGATTTTTACTTAAATCAACTGCGGTAACATCAAAACCTTCCTGGGCAAATGAGATGGCGTGCCTCCCGGCTCCACAGGCCATATCAAGAACAAATTTAATTTTTTCTCTACCAACATTTTTAAGAACAAGATTTTTAAGTATTTCAGCTTCCAACTTATCACGGTGTTTATAAACTATAAGATATTCATCATTGTTAAACCAATCTTTGTACCATTCAGATTTCATAAAATACTTCTATTTAAAAGTGCCCTTCCTATAGTTGCTTCGTCAGCAAATTCAAGATCTCCGCCAATCGGTAACCCTCTTGCAATCCGTGTTACTTTAACGTTTAGCGGTTTTAAAAGTTTCGCGATATATAATGAAGTTGTTTCACCTTCAGTATCCGGATTCAAAGCAAGAATGACTTCTGCGATCTCCTCATTTTCAAATCGTTTAATTAATTCTTTTATTTTTAAAGAATCAGGATTTACTCCACTTAAAGGCGAAAGTACTCCACCAAGTACATGATAAATTCCGTTGTATTCATTTGTTTTTTCTATTGCGATAACGTCGCTTGCTTCTTCAACAATACATAATAAGGATGATTCCCTTTTCTGGCTTTTACAAATGTTACAAAAATTATCTTCCGAAAGATTATAACATCTTTCACAAAACCTTAATTTAGTTTTTAATTCATGGATTGATTTTAAAAGATTATTTACTTCTTCGTCATTCTTTTTTAAAATATAGAGAGCAAGACGTTGAGCAGTTTTTTTCCCAACTCCCGGAAGCTTGCTTAATTCTTCAATGGCAACTGCAAGTGGTTCAGCAATTTGCAAGTTTAAAACCCCGGAATATTTAATCCTGGAGGTATCATACCTTTTGTTACCTTTGTCATTTCTTCTTCAGCCATTTTTGATGCAGATTCCAGAGCTTTGTTTACAGCAGCAACAACAAGATCTTCAAGAATTTCTTTTTCTTCTTTTTCAATTACCTGCGGATCGATTAAAATAGAAACTAATTCTTTATTTCCATTTGCTACTGCCTTTATCATTCCACCGCCGGCTTCCTCAGAAACTGTTTTATTACTAAGCTCACCCTGCACTTTTTGCATCTCTGCCTGCATTTTCTGGACCTGCTTCATCATTCCCTGCATTCCACCTTTCATTAAAATCCTCCTGATTTTCTACAAAAAAAATTAAAATTATTTCCTGTTTAAGATTTAAATATACTATTTAAGATTGACTTTATACATTGATTATTGATAATTTCAGCATTGCGTTTTCTCACTGAATAAATGAAAGATTTTTGCCTATGATTAATGAATACCAGCGAAAAGAAATTCCGTTTGACGAACAGAATTACCAGCTAATTGAATACACAGATCATTTTTTCCCGGTAAAAAATAAAAAGTTAAGGGTTAAAGATTTAGGCAAAAAATCCGCAGCAATTAGTTCTTTTTTTTATGAATATTTAAAAGAATATCACATTCCGACTGCATTTGTAAATCATCATACGACCGAATCACTTACTTTTCTTAAATTTTCTCAGATCCCTTTCAGAATCAGAATTCTAAATAATGCAGATAAAAGAACTGCAAAAATTTTTTTAATAAAAGAATTCGACATCCTTACATTCCCTGTTTTTGAATATCACTTTGGTGAGATAAAAGATTCACTAGTGAGTGAAAGTCATTTAATTTCTTTTGATATTTGCACGCACGACGAACTAAAATTCATTAACCGCTTGTGTTCAAAAATTAATGCAGTACTAAAATCATTTTTCGGAAGAAGAAATCACACGATTGCGGAAGTTTCCTGTTCATTTGGTAAATTTGAGAATAAAATTATTCTAGTTGATGATTTTACACCAATGAGCATTAAAATTATTTCTACTAACGGAGATAAAAAAGCAATCGATCCATATAAAATTTCAACAGCTGCACACATGAAAAAATATTCAGATCATCTCTTTAAAATTATAAGTAGTTGATTTGATGTTCACAAAATACGGCTATTCCACAATTGGCATTGCCTGCATAATTTCTTTCCTGATTATTATCAGCAGTTTTTTTATAAATAACAGTTCAGCAAAAATTATATTTATAGTTGTTGCTGCATTAATTTTAGTTTTCGTTTTGAATTTTTTCAGGGATCCTGACAGGACTCCGCCAAATAGGGATGATGTGGTTATTTCCCCTGCAGATGGAAAAGTTTTATTCGTTAAAGAAATTAATGATCATAAATTTATAAATGAAAAAGCATGGATGGTTTCTATATTTATGTCTCCGTTAAACGTTCATGTAAACAGAATTCCGATAAGCGGAACGGTTGAATATCTCGAATACATTGAAGGTAAATATGTAGCTGCATTTGAAGACAAAGCTTCTGATCTTAATGAACGAATGGAAATTGGTATCAGCAGTTCTAAGGGTAAAGTCTTTTTCACGCAAGTTGCAGGAATGGTTGCACGTAGAATTGTAAATGATCTGAAACTAAAAGAAAATGTAAAAATTGGCGAACGATTCGGTATGATAAAATTCGGCAGCAGGGTTGATGTTATTGTAAATTCAAAATGGAAACCGAAAATAAATAAAGATGATAAAGTCACTGCCGGAGAAACAATCCTTTTTGAGTTGACAAAATAGAATGAACCGACCACGAATCACACCTTCAGTAATTCCGAATTTATTTACGGCGATGAATATGTTCTGTGGATTTTATTCTATCGTTAATGCAAGTACCGGAAATTTTACTTATGCAGCTTGGTTAATTTTTGGTGGAGCCATTTTTGACGCACTCGATGGATTAGTTGCACGACTAACAAACTCGAGTAGTGAACTGGGAGTGGAACTCGATTCACTTTCCGATGTTGTTACTTTTGGTGCTGCTCCATCTTTTCTCCTCTACTCAACTTACTTATCTGAATTTGGAGTCTATGGAATCATTCTTGCATCACTTCCTCTAATTGCCGGAGGTTTCAGACTTGCACGATTTAATGTTCAGCTTGTCGGATTTGAAAAATCATTTTTTATTGGTTTACCAATTCCATCGTGTGCATTAACTCTCGCTTCATTTGTCTTAGCATTTTATAATAAAGGATTTCCTGGAAATGTTTCAAATGTTATCATCCCGATGATTCTCATATTATCTTACCTGATGGTTAGTAATATCCGTTATGAAACTTTCCCAAAATTGAGATGGTCGAGCATCAAAGAAAAACCTTTTAATATAATTTTTGTAATTGCAGCATTAGTTTTAATCCTGTTTGCATTTACAAAAGGGTTATTCTTCATATTTGTTTTCATGATTCTATTCGGTATTTTTCGACACATTTATAAATGGTTTACAACTAAAGAACCTGATTAAATCTTTTGATTTTAGGAGAAAATTAAATTGTTCAAAGCCAGAGTTTTGATAAAAAGACGAGCTTCAATTCTTGATCCACAGGGAAAAGCAGTTGAAAAAGGAGCACATCATCTTGGGATAAACAATGTGAAGAATACCCGGATAAATAAGTTTATTGAATTTGAAGTTGATACTAATGACAAAACTGCTGCTGAAAAAGATGTCGGACTTTATTGTTCCAAGCTTCTTGCAAATCCAATAATGGAAGATTTTGAATTTACTCTGGAAGAAGCTCAATGAGCAAACCGAAATTTGGTGTTGTAGTTTTCCCGGGATCAAACTGTGATCACGATGCATATTATGTTTTAAATAAAATTTTGGATTATGATGTAAAGTTTCTCTGGCATAAAGATGATGAGATGAATGGATTTGATGTAATTATTTTACCTGGAGGATTTTCTTATGGCGATTATTTAAGAAGCGGAGCAATAGCAAGATTTTCACCTATTATGAATAAAGTAATTGATTTTGCTGAAAATGGTGGATACGTTGTTGGAATTTGTAACGGATTTCAGATTCTGTTGGAAGCCGGCTTACTTCCAGGAGTTATGCTGAAAAATCAATCACTTCAATTTGTTTGTAAAGATGTTTATCTTAAAATTGAAAATGAAGATACAGCATTCACAAAAGGAATTAATTTGGATAAACCATTGAAAGTTCCGATTGCTCATGGTGACGGAAATTATTTTACAGATGAACAAACTTTAAAATCGTTGGAAGAAAATAACCAGGTCGTTTTCCGTTATTCATCAGAAAAAGGGATTGTGAACAAAAGTAATAATCCAAACGGATCAGTTTCGAACATTGCAGGAATTATCAACAAGAAAGGCAATGTACTTGGAATGATGCCTCATCCTGAAAGGAGCAGTGATCCGGTATTGAGAAAGACAGACGGAAGTCTGATATTTAAAGCATTGATAAATAATATTTTTAATTAGAGGTGAAATAATGTTTGGAAATTTAGGAGCCGGCGAAATAATTCTTATACTTCTTGTAATTCTTATTTTATTTGGTGCAAAGAAAATCCCAGAACTTGCACGAGGAATTGGAAAAGGAATGAGCGAGTTCAAAAAAGGATTGAAAGATGTTGAAGATGAGATTAAATCTACCGATAAAGAATCAAAGAAAATAGACGACAAAAAAAGTTAATTAAAATTATCATGAATAAGTGACAAATAAATTGTCACTTATTCACGAATATATAATCCCTATACTTCACAGCCTTTCCTAACTAATAAATCCTGTTATTTTATTCTTTCAATATTAATTTCCTATCTTTACACTCTAAATTTTTAATGTTTTTTAGGAACAAATATGAGCATTCTTGTTGATAAAAAAACCCGTCTTGTTGTCCAGGGAATTACTGGCGGTGAGGGTTCATTCCATACACAACAAATGGTTGAATACGGAACTAATGTAGTTGCAGGTGTAACTCCGGGTAAAGGAGGTATAAAATTCGAAGGTATTCCGGTTTACAACACCGTTGAAAATGCAGTTAAAGAACAGAAAGCGAACACTTCAATAATTTTTGTCCCACCAGCATTTGCAGCAGATGCAATTCTTGAAGCAGCAAATTCAGGAATTAAAGTTATTATCTGTATAACTGAAGGAATTCCTGCGGGAGATATGCTGAAAGTTTACAATTCAATCAAGAATAAGGATGTACTCCTTGTTGGACCAAATTGCCCCGGGGTGATATCTCCCGGCAAGGCAAAAGTTGGGATTATGCCAGGCTTTGTTCATAAGAAAGGAACAATCGGAGTTGTATCGAGAAGTGGAACGTTGACTTATGAAGCAGTTAAACAATTAGTTGATGTTGGACTCGGACAATCAACCGCAGTAGGCATTGGCGGTGATCCGGTAATTGGCTCCAGGTTTATAGACATAATAAAATTGTTTAATGAAGATCCCGACACAGAAGGTATTGTAATGATTGGTGAAATTGGTGGAACTGCAGAAGAAGAAGCAGCTTCCTTCATAAAGAAAAACGTAAACAAGCCTGTTGTAGGATTTATTGCAGGGAGAACTGCACCTCCCGGAAGAAGAATGGGACACGCCGGAGCTATCATTTCAGGAGGAAAAGGGACAGCAGCGGAAAAAATGGCTGCCATGAAGAAAGCCGGAATTGCTGTTGTTGAAAGTCCTGCTGATATTGGTAAAACCATGCAAAGCTTATTACAGAAGTTGGCAAAGAAAACTACTGTTAAAAAAACAATTAAACCAAAATCAACCAAATCAAAAAAGGTTGTAAAAAAGAAAAAGAAGAAATAATTTTCGAATAAAATAATATTTTCAGTAAGCCCGCCAGCCGGGCTTCTGTTTTAAACTAATTGAATAATAAGGAGTGAAAATTGAGAAAGAAAACTTTAGCAATAATAAAACCTGATGCAGTTCAAAAAGGACATACAGGTGAAATTATTTCAATGATTATTAAAGCCGGTTTTAAAATACGTGCAATGAGGATGGTTCATTTAACAAAAGAATCTGCAGGTGGATTTTATGAAATTCATAAGGAAAGAAGTTTCTTTAGTGAACTGCTCGATTATATGACAAGCGGACCTTGCATTCCGATTTATTTAGAAAAAGAAAATGCGGTTGAAGATTACAGGAAGCTTATAGGGGCAACTGATCCGGCAAAAGCTGCTGAAGGAACTGTGAGGAAACTTTATGCAACAGATATTCAGTTCAATGCAGTTCACGGTTCAGATTCTGATGAGAATGCCGAAAAAGAAATAAGCCACTTTTTCTCCCGCAATGATATTTTGAATAACTATTCTTTGTAAAATTTGGGAGGAGAACTTCCCTCCCTTTTTTCATTATATGAAAATTTATCACTCATCTTTTTTAATTCTTTTTTTATTTTCTTTTTCCTGTTCATCACAGATAAAGCCTGATAAAGTTTTGTTTGGATCAGATATTCTTGTCTCAGAAAAATTTAATCTAATAAAAGACAAAAAAGTAGGATTAGTAATTAACCAGGCAAGTGTTCTTTCTAATGGAACTTCCCTTCTTGATACATTGAAATCTTTGGGAATTAATATATCAACAATTTTTGCTCCTGAACATGGCTTTTCAGGGAACATCGTCGCAGGTGAAAATATTGAAGATGAAATTACTGAAAATGGAATTCAGATTTTTTCACTTTACGGGAAGATGAAAAAACCCACTCCTGAAATGTTACAAAATGTTGATGTAATCATTTTTGATCTTCAGGATATTGGAGTAAGATTTTATACTTACATTTCAACGATGTATTATATTTTGCAGTCTGCTTCAGAAAATAATAAGGTAGTGATAATTCTTGACCGTCCGAATCCTTTGAACGGAAATAAATTTTCGGGTCCGTTATTAAATAACGATTTAATTTCTTTCATTGGAATTACACAAATTGATATGATTCATGGAATGACAATCGGTGAACTTGCACAGCTATTTGTAAGTGAAGGATATTTAAAAACTATAGAGAAACCCAGTTTACAAATCATCAAAATGAAAAACTGGAAACGTGAATTTTCCTGGAATGATTTTAATCCAGATTGGATTCCAACATCTCCCAACATTCCGGATTTTGAAACGGTGCTTATCTACCCCGCAACCTGCTTGCTGGAAGGAACTAATATTTCAGAAGGAAGAGGAACAGATCATCCTTTTAAAATAATCGGGACACCTTTTATAGATTCGAAAAAACTTAAAACAGAACTTCTAAAAACTGATTTATCAGGATGTGAATTAGAAGAAATTGTTTTCACTCCTGAATCTATTTCCGGGAAAGCAGATAACCCTAAGTTTGAAAACCAGGTTTGTCACGGAATAAAAATTCATATTACTGATAAAAATAAATTCAACCAGCTTGAATTTGGGATTAAATTGTTGGTAACTCTACATAAATTGTATCCTGATAAATTTGAATTTATCCCAAAGCATTTTGATCAGTTAATTGGTGATAAAAATATCCGGAAAATGATTCAACTAAATGAAAGTGTTGAATCGATTATAACCCACATAAATCAGCAATCAAAAAAATTTAATTTAGTCAGAAAAAAATATTTACTTTATTGAGGTTAAAATGTTATTAAGAACTATCCCCTTCCTGCTTGCATTAGGTTTGTTAATTTCGTGCGGAGAAAAAGATAAAAAAGCTGATGTGCAGAATACCACCCAGGTTGTTTCAACTTATGATTCAACGGATCTTAAAACACAGGAAATCAGTAACCCGGATGAGTCTTTTACTTTCGGGTATGGATTTACAAAAGGTGAAAAATATGATTACCGTCTAACAGTTATTTCACAATCAGTACAGACTGTTGAGGGAGATACAAATTTTACAAGATCGTTTGAACAATCTATAAGGTATTTGCTTGAATTGGATCCTGTACAAATTGAAAAAGACAGTACTACTGAGTTACAAATAACTTGTAAATCATTTAACCTTGAGGTTAATGGGAATGGACAAAATATAAAATATACATCCAGTGGGAACCCGGATTCTGCTGATGCAGTGAAGTATGCAGAATATGAAGCTTTTGTAAATAATCCTTTCAGTATTCGAATTTCCAAAAGCGGACAAATACTCGATGTTATGCGCGCTGAACGGGTTTCCAATAAATTTCTTGAACTAAGAGGTGTAGCTGATTCAGTAAAAGCTGAAGAGAAATCGATGATAAAAGATGATCTTGTAAAAAATATAATAAAACCTTTGCTTGCACAGATTGTACGGGAATACCCTGAAACTAAAGTGGCAAAGGACTCTAGCTGGCAGAAACAATTGAGCCCTGTACAGATAATGACATTCCAGGTTCAGTATACCAACACTTATAAGGTTGAAAAACTTGAAAGTCTGAATGGTGATAAAATCGCTGTCGTTAGCGGAAGCGTTAAATCCAAAGTAGATGGTAAAACAAGTTACACAGATGAACGTGGTATTAAATATCAGTTTAAGAAACCAGTCTCTACTGCAAACGGCAAAGTTTATTTTAATCTGAGTAAAGGACTTGTGCAAAAAAGTAAAACCCAGACAACAATGGAATCTGAGTACACAATGGAAATGCAAACACCAACCGGGTTAAGAAAAGGCAAAACTCACGAGATAATTACTAATAAGAATATTCTGGAATTGCTGTAATTTAATTTGGGTGAGAGTAAAAACCTCACCCTTTTTCTCTTTTCTCTCTAACAACTACTCTCATTCCTTCAACGGCAATAACTACAATCTTTTTTCCTCTTTCAATAAATTCGCTTTCTGTTACTACATCAACTTTTTTATCATTTATTTCTGCAGTGCCTGAAGGTCTGAGCGGTGTTGCAGCAATTCCTTCTTTACCAATTAGTGCTTTGTTGGAAACTATTGAAACCCAGCCAAGGTTTGCTTTTTCTTCATCGGATAAAATGAACTTTTTAAAAGCGTTCGTTTGCGGTAGAAATTTTGCTACTACAAGCAGCAGAAAGATCGCCATAATTAATGCGCTAGAAAGCTGGATGAGTGCCATCGAGACCGCATGAAAATCAAGGAAAGGATTTTTTCCTACCAAAGAAAGAAAAAGTGAAACAATAATCAAAATAATTCCACTTATCCCGGCAATACCAAACCCGGGAATGACAAAAATTTCCAGAAGTAAAAGTATTACCCCAACAATAAACAAAAGAATTTCTACAATTGATGCCAGTTCAAGTATGTAAGATGAACCAAAGAAAAGCGCTAGTGCAATCAGACCTGCAGTACCCGGAATTCCCCAGCCGGGAGATTTTATTTCTGCGAGCAGCCCGAAAAACCCAATCATAATAAGCAATGAAGAAACTATCGGGTTATTTAAAAATTTTACAAACCCTTCTGCCCAGTTGGATTTTTCTTCGACTACTTTTGCATCAGTCAGGTTAAACTTGGCAAGAACGTCATCAATATCAATTACCATAAAATCACTTATTCCATACTTAAGTGCTTCTTCTGAAGTGAGAGAAACCAATTGCGTTGAATCAACTAAACCAGGGATAATAACTCTTTCATCAACCATCCCTTCAGCAATATCGGTTCTTCTTCCGTTTTTCTCTGCAGTTGATCGCATCTCGGATCGCATATAAGCCTGGTATTTCTCACTTAGTTTTTGTCCACCCTGATCAACAACTGTTGCAGCTCCTATAACCCCGCCTTTTATCATACAAATTTTATTGCACGATAACGAAATCAAAGCTCCTGCAGAAACAGCACGGTTGTTTATGAATGCAATAGTTAAAATATCAGTTCCGATAATTGCATCTTTTATCTGTGTTGCTGCATCTACCCTGCCACCAAAAGTATTTATTTTAAAAATAATTGCTTTTGCATCTGCATCTTCAGCAGCATTAACAACTCTTCTAACATAGGGTGCAATGCTCATATCAATTTCTCCATCAATATGAGCGATAAAAATTTTCTGCTGTGAGAATGAAGTTGAAACTGAAATTATTACTAAAACAAAGAAAAAAAATTTGTACAAGATACTATCTCCTGAAATTGTTCCCGTTCCGAAAGAAGTGGTTAAATAGACACGATATATATAAATAAAAAAAGAGACTTGTTAAAGTCTCCTTTTTAAATAATGAAAAAATAATACGAATAAAAATCACTATTCTGATTTTTTAGCTAGCACGGTAGTTATTGCAGATCTTTCAACTTTAATCTTTACATTATCGCTTATCTGCAGCAAAGCTGTTTTATCATCAAGACCGGAGACTACACCGTGAACACCACCACTCGTTACAACCTTATCTCCTTTGTCAAGTGCTGATAACATTTTTTCACGCTCTTTGGTTCTTTTCTGCTGTGGTCTGATTATCATAAAATAAAAGATCAGGAAAATAGCACCAAACATAATTAATGTGCTAACTAATCCACCGCCGCCACCTTCTCCGCCTTGCGGAGCCATTGCAAATAATAGTTCCAATTATTCCTCCAATTTAAATGATTTTTTATTTGATATTTTTTTTACTTTTTGTGATTTCCACTCTTTAAAAGTTCCGTTTATAATTTCTTCTTTTGCTTCCCTAACAAGATTAATATAAAAATGAAGATTGTGAATACTTGCAAGTTCCAAAGCTAAAATCTCTCCTGCATTAAACAAATGCCGCAAATAAGCTTTTGAATAACTTGAACAGGTATAACAATCACAGTTTTCATCAAGCTTAGTAAAATCATCACGAAACTGAGAGTTTCGTAAACTGATCACTCCTTCCGAAGTAAATAAAACTGCGTGTCTTGCATTCCTTGTCGGCATCACACAGTCAAACATATCAATTCCGAGTTCAATTGATTCAAGAATATTTTCAGGTCTTCCAACACCCATAAGATAACGGGGTTTATTTTCCGGCATAAAATCAGTTGTAAAGTTTGTCAAATCGTACATATCATCAGTAGGTTCGCCAACAGCAAGTCCGCCAATTGCATACCCATCAAAATCTAATGTTAAAAGATCTTCAGCCGATAATTCTCTTAAATCTTTATAAACACTTCCCTGAATTATTCCAAACAAAAACTGATCATGTCCGTAAAGTGATTTTGATTTTTCAAACGCCTCTTTATTTAAGATTGCCCAGTCACTTGTAAGTTGAGTTGATTTTTTTGCATACTCATAATCACACGGATATGGTGTACATTCATCCAGCACCATCATAATATCTGAACCAATACTACGCTGAATCCCGATAATCTTTTCCGGTGTAAAAAAATGTTTCGATCCATCCAGATGCGAACTGAATTCAACACCTTCGGGTTTCAGTTTTCTTAGACCTGCAAGGCTGAAAACCTGGTAACCACCACTGTCTGTAAGAATTGGTTTTGTCCAGTTCATAAATTTATGGAGTCCGCCGGCTTTTTCCAGGATATCTGTTCCGGGTCTTAAATAAAGATGATAAGTATTTGAAAGAACAATCTGTGCTTTAATATCTTCATGCAGGAATTGTTGATTTACAGCTTTTACGGTTCCCTGTGTTCCTACCGGCATAAAAGCCGGAGTTTCGATGATACCATGTCCGGTTCTTAAAATACCGGTTCGCGCCTTTGTGTTTTTATCTTTAGAAACAACCGAAAAATCAAGCAATTCAATTAATGATTTTTTTAAGATTTCTAATTTAATAGAATTTGAATGAAGGGACAAAGAATGATTAAATCAATCTAGAACTATTTATATACATTATTTCTATTTGCAATCCGGACAATAGTAATAAATAAAACCTTATCTTTTATTTCATAAAGAATTCTATAATTACCAACCCGAAGTCTGTATTTTTCATCTGCAGATAGTTTGATACAACCGGTGGGTCGCGGCTCAACGGCTAACAATAAAACTCGATCAATAACTCTCTTAATTTCACTTTTTGGTAAACTATTTAATTCTTTAACTGCTGATTTCTTGAACTAAATTTTATAGTTTGCCATTTTTCTTTAGATCACTTAAAACTTTTTCAAAAGTAACAGTTGGTTCTGCAACACGATTTTTGAATGATTTCAAATCTTCTTCATCCTCAAATAATTCATTTCTTAGAGTTTTGTTAACTATTTCTGAAATCGAAGTTGAGGTTTCTGAAGCTTTAATTTTTAATACCCGGTGAATATCCGGATCGAAATAAATTGTTGCTCTTTTTGTTAATTCCTGCATTTTTACTCCTGTTTAACATGAAAATACCATTTTAACATTATAACGTCAAGACGTTAATATAACTTTGTTAAATAAATTTCTTTTTCTCTGCTTCTGAAGGGATTCTGCACGAATCGCTTTTGCCAAATAATCTATAACGATTTTTAGCAATTAAATCGTAAATGATATTTCTTACAGGTTTTGGGATAATTATTAAAGCATAGAAAATATTCCATAACCCGGAAAGCTCTTTTAAAATTTTTAATGCTGCAGTAGATTTTGTAAAATAATTTTTATTATCAACCAGGAAGAACGTATCAAAGTTATTGGTTTTTAATCCAAATTTTTTGAGAATTTTTTGTGCCGATTCGGATTGCAACGCAGCAAACCTGAATGAATCTTTTTTATCTTTGTTGAAAATGAAATTAACCCAGAAGTTGCAATAGTTGCAAACTCCGTCAAATAAAATAATTTTATGGTCATTCAAGATTTGTTATTCGGGATTTTGTATGAGCTTTACCATCTCAACTTTTTGTGCGCTTGCACGTGCGACAAGAATTGTGAAATTATCAATTTTAATAGTTTCCCCCTGCCTCGGAATTCTCCCGAGTTTAGTAATAATGAATCCACTCAAAGTTTCATAATCACCATCTTCAATTTTTAATTCATACTTCTCATTTATATGATCAACTTCAACTTTTCCGCTTATTAAATATGTTCTTTCACCAATCTTTCTGCAGATTTCTTCTTCAATATCAAATTCATCTTTAATTTCGCCGAAAAGCTCTTCCAAAATATCTTCCATGGTAATTATTCCGGCAGTACCACCGAATTCATCGACTATTATTGCAATTGAGATTCGTTTTTCCAAAAACTCATTTAAAGCTTCAAAACTCTTTTTAGACTCAGGTATAAAACTTACTTCACGGGTAATACTTTGAACACTTGTGGGATTATTGAAAACATCTTTTGCAAGTAAAATTCCTTTTATATTATCCAGATCATTTTCATAAACAGCAAGCTTGGAAAAACCTGATTCGATCAATATTTGAATTGCTTCATCAATGGATTGTGTGATTTCAACTCCGACTATTTCTGTGCGGGGAGTCATTGCTTCATGGACACGTTGTTCACTCAACTCAAATACTCTGTTTATCAGATCACTCGCTTTTTTATCAACAACTCCTGCTTTTTCGCTTTCTTTAACCAGACCTTTTATATCTTCTTTGTCAAACAAATGGACAATATTTTCAGCTGATGCACTTTTTGTGCTGGTTAGTTTTTCAGAAAATGAAGATGCAACTTTTACAAGTGGATATAAAAGATATGCAATAATTCTTAGGGGTATAGATGTTAAAAGCACAACTCTGTCAGCCAATTCACGTGCAAAATATTTTGGGATAATTTCACCAAAGAGCAAAATAAAAAATGATGATACAAGTAAAATGCTTAATTCACCCCAACCGAAAAATCTGGATAAAAAAATTGCACTAAGTGAAGCAAGCGCAATATTGACAACATTGTTTCCGATAAGGATTGTTGAGAAAAATGATTGTGGATGATTTATAAAATAATGAGCAGCTTTTGCTGCAGGATTATTTTTTCTGGAACGAATTTCAATCTTGAGTTTATTTGCTACAACAAAAGCAAGCTCGGTCCCGGAAAAAAATCCACTTATCACTAATAGAATGATTAGGAATATTAGCTGTTGATCCATTTAATACTTTTCCAAATAATAAAACATAGAATCAAAATCCTTTATAAACAATGAACATAGTAACCAGTATATATAAAATTACTGTAAGAATCATTGGAATATCAGTAGCAACTACGCGGGTTGTGTTTTCGCCTTTCTGACTTTTATATTCAAGATACATAAAACGAAAAATCCCAAAGACAACAAATGGTGTTGTATAAATTAAATTTTCACTACCAAAAACATTAACTGTTCTTGGAGCAACCGTGTAAAGAGCATAACAAATTATTACTCCGGCGGCAGCAACTGTCGCCATTTGATCAGCAAAATTTAAAGAATATTGGGATAGTACCTTCCTGCTTTCATGGTTTTCTTTTTCCGAAACGAGTACCAATTCGGAATGGCGTTTCATTACACCAAGAAAAAGGGAAATAAACATCGTTGTTAAAAGTAACCAGTTTGAAATCGGTACGTTGATTGCAAATGCTCCACCGAGAACCCTGATTGCAAAGCCTGCTGCAATACTGAATACGTCAAGTATCACAATGTTTTTAAACACAAATGAATACAGAATATTTAGTATTAAAAAACAAATAACAGAGTATAAAAACTCAGGGTTAGAATATGGAATGATTGAAAAAATTATCACAAGAAGAAATGAGGAGGTAGTAATGGCAAAAGGAATCTTTATTTTACCAGAAGCAATTGGTCTGTTTTTTTTCTTGGGATGAGCACGATCAGCATTTACATCAACCAAATCATTTATCACATAAATGGAACTGGATGCAAGACTGAAAATTACAAATGCTAAAAGTGAAATCTTAAGATAAGACCAGTCAAAAAAATGTATGGAAAATAATAATGGGACAAAAACAAAAAAGTTTTTAACCCATTGATGAACACGAATCAGCTTAAGAAATTCTAGAAACATCAGAATACAGCAACTTCTTCATAAGTTCCGAAAACTTCTTTCAATTCACTTACCATTTCTCCAAGTGTCACATAATTTCTTGCAGCTTTTACCAAGACCGGCATGAGATTTTTTCCATTTTCCCCGGCGTCTTTAATCTCTGATTTGCATTCTTCAACCAGTTCATTATTCCTGGATTGTTTAATTTCAGCTAATCTTTTTTTCTGAGAAATTTCAACATCAGGTGAAACTGTCAAAATTGGTATTTCAATTTTTTCATTTTCTTCAATGAATTCATTTACTCCAACAATAAACTTTTCTTTCTTTTCAACTTCTCTCTGATAGCGATAAGCTGCATCGGCAATTTCTTTCTGGAAATAACCTGTTTCTATTGCAGGAATTACCCCACCAAGTGAATCTATCTGATTGAAAATTTCATTAGCTCCCTTTTCCATTTTGTCAGTCAATGCTTCAACAAAATAGCTTCCACCTAATGGATCAATTGTGTTTATTACACCAGTTTCATAAGCAATTAATTGCTGTGTACGCAAAGCAATCTTCACTGCTTTTTCACTTGGAAGAGCGAGCGTTTCATCCATCGAATTTGTATGAAGTGATTGTGTTCCACCAAGCACACCAGCTAATGCCTGGAATGCTGTGCGAACAATATTATTTTCAGGTTGCTGTGCAGTTAAAGTACAACCAGCAGTTTGTGTATGAAATCTCAGCCACCAGGAACGTGGATTTTTAGCGCCATATTTTTCTTTCATTCTTTTTGCAAAAATTTTTCTTGCAGCACGGTATTTTGCTATCTCTTCAAAAAAATCTAAATGCGAATTGAAGAAATATGAAATCCTTGGAGCGAATGAGTCGACATCCATTCCTCTTTCTATACAAGCTTCGATATAAGCAAATCCATCAGCTAAGGTATATGCTAATTCCTGTACAGCAGTTGATCCTGCTTCACGAATGTGATAACCGCTAACAGAAACAGGATTCCATTGCGGAACTTCGTTAGTGCAATACTCAATCATATCAGTAATAATTCTCATTGATGGCCTGGGCGGATAAATATATTCTTTTTGTGCTATGTACTCTTTCAAAATATCATTCTGCAAAGTTCCACGTAAATCCTTAAAAGCTACTCCCTGTTTTTCAGCAACTGCAAGATAGTAAGCGAAAATCATTGCAGCCGGAGAATTAATCGTCATAGAAGTTGAGACTTTATCCAATGGAATTTTATTAAAAAGAATTTCCATATCTTTAAGTGAAGATATTGCTACACCGCATATTCCAACTTCACCTTCACTTAATTCTGCATCAGCATCCCATCCCATTAAAGTAGGTAAATCAAAAGCAACAGATAAACCCGTCTGACCGTGATTTAACAAATAATGAAATCTTTGATTCGTATCTTCCGGAGTTCCAAAACCGGCAAACTGTCTCATAGTCCAGATTTTTCCCCTGTAACCATTTGTATGAACTCCACGTGTGTAAGGGTAATCTCCCGGAAATCCAATTTCACTTAAGTAATTAATATTTTCAACATCATCAGGACCATAAAATGGTTCAATTTTTTCCCCGCTCACAGTTGTGAATTTCATTCCAGTGGCTTTTGCAAGCTTCAGTTTTTCGTCAAATATTTTTCTTTTTTCCGAATATGATTTATCAATCATAAAAATCCTGAATTTATTTAAGGGTAATTTACTTTATCCCCTGTTTTTGAAGTATAATTTACGTTCTGCCAAACCTTCTGTCAAATTCGTCAAGAGAAATTTTAATAACGATTGGTCTTCCGTGCGGGCAAACATAAGGCATTGAAGTTGCAAAAAGTTGATCAATTAACAACCGCATTTCTTTTTCATTTAGTTTGTCACCTGCTTTAATAGCAGTTTTACAAGAATATGATTTAGCAAGGTTATCTTTTTCGTCCAGTTTCTTCTCCCTTTGATTCAAAGAATATTCATCTACCATTTCAACCAAAGTTTTTTCTTCCATTCCCTTTTTAATATCATCCGGGACTCCATCAATTACTATATTATCTTTACTAAGAAATCGAATATCAAAACCAAGATGAGAAAGGTGTGGATATATTTCTTTTAACAATGAATACCTCGCCGGATCAAGCTGCATTGTTTTTGGGAAAAGCAGTTGCTGCGAAAATGGTATATCAGTTTCAAGTCTGTTCAAAGCTTTTTCATATAAAACTCTCTCATGTGCAACATGCTGATCAATAATCATTAACCCGGATTTGATTTGTGAAAGAATGTACTTGTTATGCAGTTGTAAAATAAATGGAATTTCTTCTTTTGATTCTGATTCTTGTTTTGCAATCATTTCCTGACGCATTTTTGGTTCATCTTCATTTAGAAAAGGCGGAACGATTGTATCCGCAGTCGAAGAGGAAATTTCATTGCCAGTTATACTACTGAAAATGTTATCGATTTCTTCGTCGGAAAATCTTTTCATCTGATTTGTTGATTTTGAAGAAACCGGACGATCACTAAAATCGAATTTATTAAAGGGCTGAAAGTGATCAACTAAAATTTTTTCTTCACCACCTGTTTCACTACTAAAAACCATTGACGGAACAAGATCATGTGCTGCGAGACTTTTCTTTACAACCGCAAGAATCATATTGTAGATATCTTTTTCATCATCGAATTTTGCTTCGAGTTTTGAAGGATGAATATTTACATCAATTCTTTCAGGGTCAATTTCAATTAAAAGAATAAAAAACGGGTAGTCGCCTTTTTCAAGAATATTCTCATAAGCAGTAAACACTGCATGATTTACCTGCTTGCTGATTATGTAGCGTGAATTAAGATAAACGTATTGTTCACCTTTGCTTTTCTTTAACAAAGAAGGCTTACCAACATATCCCTTTATATTTATGAAATCTGTTTTTTCATCAACAGGCACCAACGCATCCAGCATATTATCAGCAAAAACCTGTTGTATCCTTTCCTCAAATTTCCCGGCTGGATAGTCATATATTAAAAAATCATCATTATAAAATTTAAAACTGATTTCCGGTCTGCTAAGTGTCGTTTTGTTAAAAGTATCGATGATGTGTTTTAATTCGGTATTATCCGATTTCAAAAATTTTCTTCTTGCCGGAATATTGTAAAAAAGATTTTTTACAATTACACTGGTACCCTTTTGATATGAACCTTTCTCAATTTTTATTTCATTACCTTCTTCAATCCTGATTGATGTACCAATTTCTTCATCTCTTGTTTCTGTTCTTATTTCAACTTGACTTACTGCTGAAATTGAGCTTAAAGCTTCACCTCTGAATCCATAAGATTTAATTACATCAAGATCTTCTATTGCGGCAATTTTACTTGTAGCATATTTTTGAACAGAAAGCAAAAGATCATCTTCATCCATTCCTGTTCCATCATCGCAAACCTGGATTAAATTTTTTCCAGCTTTTTTAACAATCACATCAATATTTTTTGCTTCTGCATCAATTGCATTTTCAAGCAACTCTTTTACTGCGGATTCAGGTCGCTGCACAACCTCACCAGCAGCAATTTTATTTGCAACATTCTCAGGTAATATTTTTATCTTATTCTGACTCATTTCTTACTGTAATGAATAATTTCAAATTGTTTCCTATTTTCTCTTGAAATAATATTCCAATCACCCTGATTATATTCTGGAAACCTAACATCTCCTTCAGCATCGAATTTCATATAGGAGAGAATCATTTCGTCTGCGATTAATATCGCCTGCCCGTAAATTTGGCCTCCACCAATAATGAATATCTTCTCTTCATTTTTATTTCTACAATATTCAACTGCTTCATCTAATGAGCTTTTAATCTCCACATAATCAAATTGAACCTGAAGATTTTTATTATGAGTAATAATAATATTCTCCCTGTCTTTCAAGGGCTTTCCAAGAGTCTCAAAGGTTTTTCTTCCCATTAAAACCGGTGAGCCAATTGTAGTGTGTTTAAAATGTTTGAATTCTTCGGGGACATGCCAGGGCATTTCACCATTTGATCTACCAATTACATTGTTTGATGCAATTGCAGCAATAATAATAATTTTCAAACAGCAACCTCAAAAGGAATCTTTTCATGGTGCTTATAACCAATTAGTTCAAAGTCTTCAAACTTTAAATCGTTAATATTTTTATCAGCGATTTTTAAAGTAGGCAATGGCAGAGGTTCTCGTTTAAGTTGTTCTTTTAATCCTTCAAGATGATCATATTTTTCCGTCGAGTTAAGTTTATTTCCAACGTAGATATGTGCATCGATAATAGTATGAGCAAACTCACCAAGTTCAAGTCCAACCTGTTGAGCCATAATCTGAGTTAAAATTGAATAAGCTGCAAGATTGAATGGAATTCCAAGTGCAATATCGCCGGATCGCTGAGTTAAATGGCAATTCAATCTGCCATTATTGACATTGAATACAAATGTATAATGACAAGGCGGAAGTTTACTTGTCGTAGCATTTCCAGGTTCCCATGCACTAACAACAAGCCTTCGGCTGGAAGGATTTCTTTTTATTTCATCAATCACATATTGGATCTGATCAACTTCGTGGAAAACCCATTCACCATTTTTATTTTTCTGTGCACTCGGAAAATGTCTCCAATAATATCCATAAGCTGTTTCAAGATTGCCGTTTTCATCTGCCCAGGCATCCCAGATTTTTGTGTGTTGTCTTAAATTCCTGATATGATTATCCCCTGATAAATACCACAAAACTTCGTGCAATAATGATTTCCACTGCATTTTCTTTGTAGTCAGGAGTGGAAATCCCTTATTCAAATCAACTTTATAAAATGCACCAAAATATGATATAGTATCTACACCTGTCCTTGTTGGTTTGTGCTTACCGTTATCGATTACAGTTTTCACCAAATCAAGATATTCTCTCATTTTATTTTAACTCCGAATTAAAATTTTCTTTTGGTTTGAAACTAAATTTAAAGATTTTTATTGAGGTGATAAAATCATTTTTCAATATGTTTAATTATCTCAATAGAGGCTAGTTTTATGCCTTCTTTTATATTTTTTACTGATTCTTCTTTTGAATTAAAAAACTCTGATAATTCAATAACTTTTAAATTTTGAGGAAGTCTTGGAATAATTGAAACATCGACTTTTCCACAAACTAAAAATATTTGCTTTGCCGTATTTCTAAATTTATCGATTATAACACTTGCTCCCTTTCCTTCGAATGATTGCAGATCAAATGCTCCCTCACCCGTAATGATGTAATCAATCTCATCTTGATTTGTGTCTGAAATATTCCAGGTAATAAAATCTTTTGCCTGTATTAGTTTCGCTTTTAGAAATATTTCTAATCCACAAGCCAATCCACCACCAGCACCATTTAGTACCTTATATGAATTAAATAACTTATTATTTTTCAATATGTTAACAAAATTATATAAACCTTTCTTAATTAATTCTATGTCTGTTAAGTTAATTCCCTTTTGTGGACCATAAATATGGATAGCTCCATTCATTCCTAATAACTGAGTATTAACATCAACAATACAATCAATGGAAAAAGGTAGGTTATGAACGTCAGAAATAATTGATTTAACTTTGATAAAATTCTTAGGAATTGGTTTTACAATGTTGTTTGCAGAACCGAATAATTTTAGACCTAATTGGGAGCACGTCCCAATTCCCATATCTATTGTACTGGTTCCTCCAACCCCAATAACGATTTCAGATACTTCTAATTCTTTTCTTTCAACATCATTTTTAACAAGCACCAAAAGTTCCCCCAATCCTATTGAACTTAGGTTCATTGGATCTCTTTTATCAGCAGAAATTATTTTAAGACCTAAAACACTTGCGGATTCAATGAATATCTTTTTCTTTTCTGGATTATATAAAACTTCACATTTAAATCCTTCTTCAGAATATGGAGTTGAAATTTCATATTCAATTAATTTTCCTCCATAATAAAATCTGCAAACATCTAAAAACCCATCTCCCCCATCGGAAATTGGTTTTATTATTTTATTAAATGAACCAGGTAAAAATTTATTGAAGTAATTTGCAATCTTTACAGAATTAGAGCTTTCTTTAAAACTATTCGGCGAAATTAAAATAGTTTTATGCACTACAAATACCCTAGTTTAAAATATGAAGTACAAAAAAATCTTGAATTGATTTGTTATCTTTACTAATAAAAAAATGAATACGAATGAAATCTAATCCTGGTTTTATGCCTTTAATAAACTCTCTGGTTCTAAAGTACAAATATATCCTGGGATTATACATCGTTCTACAAATTGTATTTATTTTATTTTTCCCACGGGAATATAGAAATGATGCTCAATACTACTACTCTTTAGCCCAGGAATGTGTGCATGAAAATCAATTTTATCCTGCTGAAAAACATCTCTATGAAGATTATTTAGTTGCTCCATTATATGTGAATATTCTAGTAATCTTATTGAAGGTTTATAATTCGCATTTGACAATCGGAATATTTAACATAATAATTAATTTACTTCAATTATTATTAATTTATAAAATTACACTGTTTTATTCGAACAATAAAACTGCAAAACTCTCGGTTCTTATTTATATTTTTTATTTAAATACTTGTGGACTCGTCTTACTAAATTACACCGAGTTATTGTTCACATTTTTTATTCTGGCAAGTATTTTTTACTATCTTAAAAAAACAACCACTTCTTATTTATCATCCGGCATATTGCTTGGTGCATCAATAGCAGTAAGACCAGTTGGATGGAACTTAATCCTTTGTCTACTCTTGCTTGCAATTGCTGCATATTTTAAAGAAAAAAAAATCAACTTCGACTTTTTAAAAGTGATTTCAGGAACTCTCCTATTTATTATCCTGTTTGGTAGTTTTAATTATGCACATTTTGGCAGGTTCATATTTACTTCCTCGACAGGACCTGTAAATTTACTCCTCGGAGCAAATGATACGGCAACCGGTGGATTTAACGCAAAAGTGTATGAGAAAGGAAACATCGGCTATCTTGCTCATCCAGATACAATGACTTACATTCAAAAGGGCGATTTCTACTTTAAACAAGCAACCAACTGGATCAAAGAAAACCCGGGAAGATGGTTGTTGCTGGCACCATTTAAATTAATCCATACTTTCAGTTATGATGATATTTCCTTAGCTGCAATAGTTGGATTGGGGGATTGGAATTTTTACACGATATTTAAGCATTTAGCATCGGGAAAAAGTTTTAATAATATTCTACTTTCAGAACCATTTTACTTAAAAGTAATATACTTTCTTATTGAGTTAACGCAACACATTTATTATTATTTCCTGGTTTTCGTTCTGATCATGTGGGTTATTAAAAATATAAAGGATAGAAGTTTTTCAGAATATTCAATTTTACATTCACTTTTCGTTCTTTTAGGAATCTTAATGATCTTAATTACTGTTGGTACCCCCAGATACAAGTATCCTTTCGTTATTGTTATGATTCCATTTATTGCTTCATACATTCAAACAAAATATCTAAATAGAATTAGTATTGACAAATAATAAACATTTCCTTTTTCTTATTACCATTATTTTTTTGGGAATATCGCTCAGGCTATATTTTAACATTGGTCACATTTATTCTGATGATGCTTACTACAGCTATTTAAGTTACACAATCAATACAGGCGATTTCGCAAATAACTACCTGGGTTACCCTGTTTTCCTCTTGCGCCTTGGTCAAACTGGATTGACGGCAATTGCATTTTTGCTATTTGGAACAAACGAAACTGCCACAGTTGTTTTTCCTTTTCTCTTTTCCATAGTTAATCTATTACTAACTTATAAACTAGCAATGTTAATTTCTGAAGATAAAAACATATCTTTAATGGCAACTTTCCTGATGTGCATTTTTCCGACGGATGTTGTATTTGCCACTTTGGATTTTCCTGATTTAATAAATGTTTTTTTTATTAATCTTGGTATTTACTTTCTATTTAAATCTTACAAAGAAAAACGCATTTCACTAAGTATTATAGGTGGAATTTCAATTTTCCTTTCAATGCAATTCAAAGAGAATGCCTATTACTTCGCCATTTTATTCATGATATTTTTCATTTATTACCTTATCAAAGAAAAGAAGACTAACTCTCAATTATTAATTGCAATGGCATTTATCTGCTTGAATTTATTTATTGAAGGATTTGTTTATCTTCTTGTGCACCAGGATTTTCTATACCGGATTACAATCACAACTGCAAATTATAAATACAGTTATTATGATTTTTTCCCATACACTGCTCAACAATTTAGCGGTAGTAAGAATTACTTAAAGAACTTGATTGATCAAATTTTCTTTATTAATATCCGATCAGTTTTTCCGCGACGATTTTATCTATTCATTCCAATAACTGGATTTATTCAAAGCCTGGTGAATTTTAAGAAAAAAGAATATGGACTTTTGACTTTCTGGTTTATTGGTACTGCAACTCTTTTAATTGCTTTTACAACTTCTCTTTCTGAATATAAACCACTTGACTTGCAGCGAAGCTGGTATATTTATCCATTAATTTTGCCATCGATAATTTTGTCATCTATTTTTCTTTCAAGATTTAAAAGAACTTATTTAACCGCTGCTCTTTTTATCTTATTTATCGCTTCAATTTTAATGAGCAATGCTTATGATAGTTATTTTCAAAAATCAAATCTGCGGGAACTGAATCATTTTCTTCGTGCGAATCAGGAAAAATTAATTTTCACAGATCATTTCACAAAATACAGTGTGGATTTAATTCGTGGTTACTCAAATGAATCTAAATCAATTAGATTTAGAGACACTAATAATTTTCCCACAGGAAGCTTGATACTTTACAATCAAAAACATATTGACGAATTGGAATTGCAAGGATATTCGTTTCGAAAATTCAATTTTAAAAGTGAAAAATATAAACTGATAAAATCAGCTGGAGATTTTTACATATATGAAATTACTGATAATTCAATCCGGTAATTCTTCCGGATTATTTTGTAATTTTACGCTTCAATCTTTATAAATTTTTATCTATGAAAATTATAGAATATACACCAGAGTGGAAGGAAAAATGGGATAAATTCGTTCTGGGAAGTAACAACGGAACGATTTTTCATATGCAAAAATTTTTTGATTACCACCAGCCCGGCAAATTCACGTTTAATCATTTAATATTTCTTGAAAAAAATGATATTGTCGCATTGCTTCCGGGACAAATAATCGGCAGCTTGTATGAATCGCCAATTGGTGCAAGTTACGGTTCGATTATCACAAATGATGCAAAGTTTAATTTTGCTCTTGAAGTTGTTGAATCATTAAAAGAGTATGGAAGAAAAAACGGGATAAAGGAATTCATTCTCACTTCAGCACCAAGAATTTATGAACATCATCCAAATGAAAATCTTGATTTTGCAATGTTGTGGCTTGGATTCAGTTATGATCTTCATTATATCTCAAGCGCAATAAAGCTTAACCTTGATGAAGATATTATTTCAAGGTTTCAACCTACGGTAAGACGAAATATCAGGAAATATTTGGAAGATTCGGATTTAAGAGTAGAAATAAACGAGAGGTATGACCAGTTTTACCCGATACTAATTGAGAACAAGGCCAGACACAATGTTAAACCAACCCATTCTTATGATGATCTGATCAAACTTAAACAGTTATTTCCTGAAGATATCAAATTGTTTATGGTTTACTATAAAAATGAGCCAATAGCAGGATCATGTTTATTCATTTGCAATAAAACAGTGACACTTTGCTTTTATAATATGTTAAAATATGAGTTTGAAATGTTTAAGCCAATTCATCGTGTTATGTATGAAGTAGTAAAGTGGTCAACGGAGAATGGTTATAAATATGTTGACATTGGTGTTTCGCAAGATACAAAAGCTGAGAATCCAATGACTCCAAGTTTGAACCTGATTGATTTTAAAGAAAAATTTGATGCAAAAACTGTCATGCGGAACACACTAAAAATTATTCTGTAATTATTTTCCTGCTATAATTTATTTCCTGCTACTGTATCTCTTTATTTTTATAAACTGCTATGATATGAAGCGGTTTTGGATATAATAAATTTGCAAAACTATCTTTCAATTTCCATAAAAAGAATGGAAAATATTTTAAAATAACATAGGTCAAAAAATAAGTTAATGCCTTATTTCCAAAAGTGTAAAAATTAAATTCTGTTTCTTTGTTATTGGAAAAAGATTGTAGTTTGTTTTCATCGAAAGAATGAAGATGAGCGTTAACCGGAGTAAGCTGGTTGCAGTGAATACAAAGATAATATTGAATTTTTTCTTTATATGGTGTACTTATAATTAGACATCCCTTCTTTTTTACAACACGCAATAATTCCTTCACAAATTTTTCAGGATCAACAACGTGCTCAATTATTTCACTTGCGATTACACAATCGAATGAGCTATCAGAAAAAGGAAGGGTGAAAGAATCTGCTGCAATTCCAAAATGATTTGTATCAGGGTATTTTTTAATAGCTTTTAATGGATTGGTGATTGAAATATCCAGAGAAAAAACCTGAACATTTTTCTTTAAAAAATTCTCTGCGACCCATGCTCGTCCACAACCAACATCAAGAATTGACTTTGTATATCCCGGGACTTTTGAGATTACATATTCCCGAACTCTTCGTTCCTCATGAGCAGTTGCTTTTGTGCGTTCTTCAAAGTAATCAAATTCAACAGCGTCTTTTTGATAATGTTCTTTATAATTAAACTTATCCAATTACAAAATCCTCAGATAATTATAAATAAAGATATTAAAAAAAGCGGAATGAGAACTATTTTTGGAATAAAAAGAAAGAGAAATCAATTTGGAAACTTTAAAATATTTATTCAATATCCTTTTGCTGATAACTTTATCCAAATTTTATGTGTGATAATTAATTGATTCTTCTTAAGTAAAAATTTTAATTGGGAAGTATTTATGACCTTTTAACTGAAATCTTTTTTATTTCATATTAATCACTATAAAGCTTTTTATATTTAACTTTTCCTTCCTTCGACCTCCAGTACTTCAAATTTGAAACAATTATTACAGTATTGTTACACTAACGTGACATTTAAAGAGAATATTGCATCATCAATCAAAACAAAAACTAAAAAGGAGGGTTCTTATGAGGAAATTACATTTCCTGTTGATCGCAATATTTTTTCTAATTATACAAAGTACGTCTCCAGCACAAATTGATCCTGATACAGCAATGCACGCAAGTATTGACCGATTTAGTATGGATGCCGGGCATCTCTTCGTTAGAGATACCTCAAACAACCTACCCGGACCAAATGTTCCCATTAATTTTGATATGGAACCTTTTAGAAGCATGGGATTAGGCCCTAACGGTGAATTTTCAACTTATTACAACTTTGATGCTCAACCTACAGATCCAGCTCCAATTTACGTTCTATTCAGAGATGGAGAAATGATGCCTGTAGCTGGTCAGTTAAATATTGTCGGTGTAATTCCCGGTGATATGGGTTATAATGATTTCTGGCGCGTAAATAAAGTTACTGTTCCAGCTAATTATGTTGCAAATACAATAGTCAGCGCTGATCAGGTTACAGGTGGTGGATATACAATTGAAGAATTAGATGCAATCGTAAATTGCCCTATTGTTCCTGATAGCTCAACAGCATTATTGCGTTATAATATGAATGAAGATCCCGGATTATCCCGCGGGTGGTATGATTCAACTGTTGTGTATTACTTCAATTTTTCAGAAGCACCTATAACCGTCGATGGAAGTGGTATGGTTCCACTATCATCAATTTATGTTTCATTTAATATTAATCCCGGTGAGCCCGGTGGCGGTCCTCCCTCAGGATTTATGGCTGATTCAACCGGACGAACACACAACGTTCCTTCAACGCTGCCGGGTGATACATTATATTCACCATTGTGGTTCGTTAATATTTATGACAACGCCGATTTTAATATGGTTCACGATCTTGCATCCGCACAAAATGCAACTATTCTTGTAATGGGTGCAGCTAATGTAAATTGTCCGATTGTATCTGTATCAAATCCCAACGGAGTTGAAGATGAAAATAATTCCCAGCCTTTGAATTATCAATTAGCTCAGAATTATCCGAATCCATTTAACCCAAGTACGCAAATAACCTTTAAGCTACCTGAAGCTGGATTCGTAAGCTTAAAAGTATTTGATGTGATAGGAAGAGAAGTTGCTGAACTTGTTAATGAAGTAAAACCTGCAGGGAATTATGATGTTAATTTCAATGCGGCAGGACTAGCAAGTGGAATTTATTTTTACAGGATCAAATCTGGTAAATTTATAGATACTAAAAAAATGATACTAATGAAATAATTATTTTATTCTGTGGGCGGGTTGAAAACCCGTCCATTTATTAAAATTTAAATTGAACAGAAAATAAGTTTGAATTTCCAAGTCCTTCAGAGAATGGAAGGTAGGCATAATCAAATTTCAGACTGCCCCACATTAAACCAATTCCACCAGTAAAATTTCGTGCTTCATAACCGGATTGATAACCAAATCTTAGCGAAATCAATTTATCATAAATAATATCACCACCAAGATTAAAATGAGTATCATCATTATCTAAATATTTATGAAACTCAGCAGCAGTAATAAAATCAAATTTAGTTTCCTGCAAACTGAATTGATATGAACCGCCGGCACGAATTTCTTTAGGAAGCTTTGTACTTTCATTTCTAAGTTTATTCATTGAACCGACATTTCTTAGAACTGCTGATACTGATAATCCCTCAATTGAAGTTAAGTAATTTGCTCCGATATCAAACCCGAACCCTTTGGATTCATCATTTAACAATCCCTCGTATAAATATTTAACAGAAAATCCTATATCCAGGTTTTCAACAATATTAAACCCGGTGGACAGGCTTCCATAAAAATAATTTGCATTAAATTTTGATATCGGTTCACCCGGTCGATCTCTTACTTCAATGTCTTTAATGGAAGTTACATTAAAACCAATCGCTAAAGGAAGATTGAACATGTTCCATTTAATCCCACCTACTTCGCTACTGACATCCTGAATCCATTCACTGTGCATAAATAAAGCTTCATTCGATGTGCTTTGAGTTAATCTTGCCGGATTATAAAAAAGTGCGGTCATATCATTTGAAGCAACCGAACCTGCATCTCCCATTGCAATATTTCTAGCCCCAAAACCAAATTTAAGAAATGACAATCCCGTATTTCCAGCAGATTGTGCGAATAAATTCAGGAATGATAATAGAAATAATGTTGTAAATATTTTTTTCATTATTTAATGGTCAGAATATTAAAAATTAAAATTGACACCAATAATGTGTCTGTCGGAACTTGAATATTGTTCCACTACAAATGCATAATCAACTCCCACAATAAAATTATCAAAAGTTTTGATGAAAGATAAACCGAGTGACGGTTTAACTGACCAATCTGTATTGCTCAAATTGAATTGATCAATTCCGCCCCGGATATAAAATTGTTTATAGATATTATACTCAATTCCGGCTCTTAAAATATTTGTTTCAGCATTGCTGTTTTCAAATTCAAGTGCACCAAGCAATCCTAAATTTTTATTTCTGTAACTAACTCCAATTTTTTTTAACAAAGGAAATTTATCTATAGAATTTACACCGTCAAGCTCATATAATGGTGAAGTATCCCATGTATATTTACTGTTTATGTCAGATAGCATAAGTGAAACATTAAATTCATCATTAATTTTATAGATAGCTCCGACATCGAATCCTAAACTTGTTGAACTGATATCAGTATAAAGTGAATAGTAGTAGAATTTAACAGCTATTCCCAAAGCAAACTTTTCCGAAAATTTATTAGCAAGTCCAATAAAAAACTGATTCTCAGATGTTGACAGCATCCCGGTCGGTAAACCATTGTTATCCCTGCCGTCAATATCTCTCACACCAGCATTGATAACTCCGATACTTACTCCTGCCGTGGCTTTTGGTTTACGATTCTCAGTTGTGGTATCCTTAATTGAGTAAAACTCGAACTTCCGTGTAAAATTCAAAAAGTTAAGTGATCGATCAAGTGATAAAAATGAATATCCCAATTGGAATGAATTGCCTTCCTGGAAAACGGACAATGCTGGGTTATAATATGAAACCAAATTTCCTTCTGTAATTGAAGACATAGAATTTCCCATACCCATTCCTCGTGCACCTAATCCCATCCGGCTGAATGTTCCAGGTTTTGCAGCCATTGAGGAAAATTCGGGTTGTGAAAATGCAATTGATGATAAAAGTGTAAGTATAATAATTATTTTAGTTTTCACTTAAACCTCTACTGCAAGTAAATAATTTTTCCAAAAAGAGGATCGTTATCATCAATATCAACCCGGTAAAAATAAACACCGTTTGGTAATAGATTTCCTTTGTCGTCTCTTCCATCCCAAAATTCAGGTGGTCCATTGATATCTCTTTGTCTTGTCGCATTTTGAATAATAGTTCGAATGTAATTCATTCCAAAATCAAAAACTCTGATTGTAACTTTGGCAGGTTGATTATTAGTTGTATAAACGATTTTAAGTTCATCCTGTTTTGGAGAAAAAGGGTTCGGGTAACAATATGTTGTGGAAGTTCCTTTCAAAGCTTCAGCTGCAAAATATATTTTCCAGGTACCTTTCCAGAGTGAAGTTTCATTTAATTTTATAAGACCATCATCTGAACCAAGCCAGATAATATTATTTCCCTGAGATGCAGCACTGTAATAAGTTTTAGTATGTAAATAAATTTTTGCAGTCGGATCTGTAACAGTGTCGATGATAGCAGTTGGTAAAATCCAGGTATCACCATTGTTTGCGGTACGGAAAGCACCTTCATCGGTCACCGCAATAACCTGATCATTTTTAGATCCGAAATTATGGGTACGCTGATCATCTAAAAAAGTTTTCCAGCTTTGGCCGCCATCTGTAGTTGAGCTGATTGCATAGAATTCATTCGCTTCTTCAGCTTTCCAGGTTGCTCCCCATACAGTATTATTATAAGGGTTATAATAAAGTGCAGTAATAAAATTCCCGCTAATTGCGTCATTTTGATTTTGATGATTAAATTTTACCCAGCTAATTCCATTATCAGTAGATTTATTAATTCCATCTGCAGTTCCCACGTACAAAGTATTCTGATCCGTTGTTACGACTGAAAAAACACGGTGGTTCAAATTTCCTTCATCACAAAATTTTCCTGAAACGGGTGACAGACAAAAATCCAAAGTATCTGTCGGAGCGATTGAATTTAAATTATCCGGAGGAAGTACAACTCTTTGCCAGGTCGCACCCATGTCCGTACTCTTTCTTAATCCTGCTGCAAAAGAAGTAATCCAGACTGTACCCTGGGTAAAAGCTATATCATAAGTAATATTATTTTCAGCTACTGTTACCGGCAAAGCATGTAATGTATTTATTCCATAAACTTCAGTTGAATCACTTTGCTGATCGAGAGGCTGTGATATAGAAGTCCAGTGATCTCCGCTGTCTGTTGTGTATTTCAGACCAGTACCTTTCGGAACTGTTCCGCCACCCGGAGCAGAAGCAGTTGTTGCTGTAGCAACCCAAAGAGTATTTGTTGAATAATCATAAGCAATTTCGGAAACATTATCTGATCCAAATGGATCAGCTCCATAAAAATTTATCCAGTTTGTTCCCTGGTCATATGAAACACTCACTCCCCTGCTTGTACCCAGCCAGATGATTGTGTCACCCAAAATAACAATATCGCTGATACTGTTACTAACCGGTGTTGATGAAGTAATTTTATTTAAATGATTTTGATCTGATGGGAGCAGGTAAGAGTCTGGTTTTAATTGTGCGGATAAATCAACTATAAAAAAAACACAGAACAAAATTAAAAGATTTTTTTTCATTGAATTAGTACAAGATGGTTGACGATGTTGCTTAAAGAATCCGATCTGTCTTTAGCACGAAATTCAAATCTATATGTTCCTTTATCATTACTCTGATTAACCTGAATTAACCTGGAATAAACATTATCACCAGCCGTGGAATCACCATGCTCATCTAAATTTCCATCATCAAACAAAGTGACGTGCAAATTATTTGATGATCCATCAGGCTTATAAACGATGAAATAAACCTCTTCAATATCATTAGTTCCATTCGAATCAATTGCCATGATAGAAGTAGAAATTACTGTTGTATCATTAACCATAATAGTATCAGGTAATATTACATCATTCGAAATCACAGGAGCAACATTATCCTGGCCATTATTAAATTCAAAACTGCTGGTTGCAACCTGTTTTGTTTTGCCATCTAAACCAGTTACATTAAAATTCAAGTGATAAGTGCCATTGGGAAATTCCCTTTTAAGAATGAACTGGTTCTGATAACGATTGTTTCCTAAAGAAAGTAGTTCAATTGGAGCGGAATTCAATATAGAGTTATCCGATGCAATAACATCAAAGTGGGCTTTATTCAATTCACTGCCCTGAGAAAAATTTATTCTTACAGCTAAAAGTGAATCCGCCGGGGTTTTTAAATCATAACTTGAATGATGAGAAATGCTGGTAACCTGGTAATTATTTGATGTGGTATCAATTACAGTATCATACGTTTTTTCGCATCCCCAAAGAAGGAGAGAAAGCATAACTAAGAAAGCCGTAATTCTCATATTCAATTTTATTTTATTGTTTCTTTTTAAACAAGGTAAAAATAAGTATATAAACTTAAACAGGCATTGTTATCATTAATGGAGTAGGTGCAAAACAAATAATAAAAATGACAAAACTGAAATATCCGATCAGCTTCCTTCCGGTATCAAGTTCAGTTTCATCAAGGACTGGAGGATGTTTTAGTTTAATTATGAAATATAAAATCAGAGCCCAGAAAAGCCAGCCCGACCATCCAATTCCCAAATTTAATTCAAAACTTGCATCAATAATTCCGGCAATTCCAAAAACAAATAATACAATTGATGAAATTACAGATATTTTAAAATGATTTTTGTCCCCAAATAAGGTATAGGAAATATGCCCGCCATCAAGTTGACCAACCGGTATCATATTCATTGAAGTAATAAAAAGACCGAACCAGCCAACACAAAGAAAAGGATAATGATAAACCTCAGACATAGGTGGAATAAAAGCGCCGGGCTGTGCAAATAAATTTCTAATGAATGAAAACAATATTGTATCACCAAATATTAATGAAAGTCCACCCTTCCCATAATCAGGACTGAAATAATCGGGGTGAATATTCAACAAATATTCCTGACCAGGCAAGTGTGTGAAGCCATATATCAAAAGTGCTAGTGAAAAAACAAATCCTGCAATTGGTCCGGCAACTCCAATATCAAACATTGCTTTCCTGCTGCGAACTGCTGTTCTTGTTCTTATCACAGCACCCATTGTACCAAAATTTATAAAGTAAGGAATTGGCGGAAACGGAATATAGAATGGCAAAGTTGCATTTACTTTATGATATTTTGCAGCAAAATAATGTCCAAACTCGTGGAATGAAATCATCAGCATAATTGAAATTGAGTAAGGAAGACCTTTTGCAATTGTCTGCATATCATAAGGTCCCATTGTACCAGTTACCCATTCAACCCCGGCAAGAGTTGTTGTAATAAAGGTTGCTATAAACAAACCGATATGAAGCACGTAATTATTCTTAAACTTTCTGTTATCAATCACAGTTGTACCTTGTCTACCGGCAGGCAGGTTTGAAAAATCGGGAGGTGAAAAATATTCAGACATTCTATATATCCAGGTTGAATCCGAAGGTGAAATAGTGTTCATTTAAATCGTACAACTCCCCGTGAACATTTCTTCCCGAAATGTATGAGAAGAGCAAACTGAATCCACGAGATTGAGGATCGCCGAATTTTATCCCGGCATTTAGAGAATTTGTAGCTTGATATTTTGTATATCCACTCAATTTAAAATCATAAGCAACAAATGGAATAAAGTTTTCAGTTCTCAGGTAACTAATATAATAATCAGCACCTACCTGAAAAATTACTTTTTTAAAATCAGATGGAAGAGTATGAAACAAGTATGTAAATCCAATATAAGTTCTGAAATCAGAAATTTTGTAATATGGAAAAAGTTCAATGAATTCCCTGCTGTAAACAAATGGCAGCCAGTCGTTTTTCCATTTTGCCGAATCAGCTTCGTACAAACCATCAACGAGATGAGCGCTGATGTGACTTATTCTTAATCTGCAACCAAACTCTCTATGATTTAATTCTCTTATCTTATAGCCAAAATTAATTCCAAACATATAATCAATTGTTTCAACCGGAAACTTGAAGTTGTTTTGTTTTCTCAATCTTGTGTAAGTAAAAAAATCAGCTCCAAAAGATAAAGTTCTTTTATCAGAATTAAGGTGAATTATATCGTGTGAAGTTCCGATATCCAATCGCAGCTTGTCAAGATCAAAAAGATAAGCAGCACCCATTCTTGCTTCAAGAAAATTTGCTGTGAATGGTTGAAGATTTAGTTCAGCCGGAAACATTGTAGTTTTCCACTGAGAGAATGAAACAGAAATGGAAAGTAATAAGAAAATAAAGAACTTCTTTTTCAATCCTCAACCTTTGCAGAAGAAATAATTTTCTTTTTTATTTTTTGTTTGACGAGTTTGTTGTATCCGTATTTAAACTTGGATGTTAGACTTGCCAGTGAATAATAATTTGTCGGGAAAGCAAATGATGGTTCAAAATAACAATTAACAGTGCAGCCCGTACAAAAATCAAATCGTCCTTCATTCCTTTTATAATATTTAATCTTTTCGGATTTTCTTATTTCAGCTATTGGTCTGTCAATGTCTATTGATTCTTTTCCAAAATGATAACACGGCAAAATAATTTTATTATCAGGTGAAATCACGATTACTCTTGAAACTGCTTTGCAGCTTGGATTATTAATATCGTTGCCGCCGTTTCTTCTCAATTTCATAAAGCCTTTATTCAGATAAACATCCAGCTTTCCGTTGCAATATTCCTCAACATAATCGATTGCTTCTTCAGAAAGACCGGGATTACCAAAATATGAAAACACGGGATTTACCAATAAAACAAGATCGTGCTTTGAAGCAATTTTATGCATTCTGGGTAATTTATGATAAGTCTCATTTGTAACAGTAAATAAAATATCAGGAAATTCACCAAGCGATTTTGCAATCTCAACACTTTTTAAAACAGAATTGTAGCAATCAACCTTCCTGATTTTATTGTGTTCTTCTTCATCAGGCGAATCAAGTGAAAAGTGTAGCAGATTAATATTACCAGCAAGCCTTTCGGCAAACTTTGGATAAAGCAAACCGTTACTTGTAATGCTAGTCTGCATTCCAACCTGTTTGGCATAACCAGCCATTTTATCAATTTCTTTATGTAATAAAGGCTCACCACCAGTCAAATCAATAAACTTTACACCTAATTCCGAAAGCTGTTTTACGTTTGAATAGAAATCTTCAAGCTTTGCGTAAGGCGAGTCTTTAAAATTTTCGTGAATTCCAAAATGACAAAATTCACAGTATGCATTGCAGCGGTAAGTCACATAATAATTACACAAAAGAAGCATTACTTATAATCAATCTAATAATGAATAATTATTTTCTTCTTCGCCAATAAAATGGGCGTCTTTTCTGATTTGCTATTGCAAGAATTCGAATTGAATTTGCTTTAACAGAATAAAATAAACTATAGGGAAATCGCCAGAGTACTTTCTTACGAATTGTTCCGGATATTTTTAAGCCGGATTCCGGATTTTGTTGAATCAGCTTAGTAATACGTTCGGCCTCAGAAATAAATGAACTCCCTAAATTTTTAACTCTTAATTCATAATATTCCGCAGCTTCATTCAATTCAAACTCTGCCATTGGGTGAAATGAAACCGAATTAATCATTTAATTCGGGCATGTGCATTTTTAAAAACAATATCGGCACTTTTTAGTTTTGCTTTACCTTTATTGAGTTCTTTTTCACGTCTGGAAACTTCTTCAATCCATAATTTTTCAATCTCAACATCTGAAAGTTTTTCAAGGCTGGATATAAGCTTACTTGCTAACTTTGCACGCGACCGGGCATCCAAACCCATTAATTCTTTTTCTAAATTTTGAACTGTCATAATAAAATCTCCTTAAATTTTTCTTCCTTTCCAGTTTACTTCCCTACTGAATAACACAACAAATGGTAAAATTATCACATACAAAAGCTGGTAAATAAAAAAGAAAGGAAAATATTTTAATTGCTTAATAATGCCAAGCTCCTTATGAACAATGATTAATGCAAAAAGATCAATTAGTAACTTAAAGGAAAATAAATATAAATATACGGGGCTGAAAAATAAAGGAGTTAAAATTGTCAAAAGATTTGTAACGAATGCCCAGCTTATAATAAATAAACCATGAGCCGGAGTTTTGATTCCGCCAACAGCCCAACGTTTTTTTTGTGAAAATAGTTCACTTAATGTATTACAAGGTTTAGTTGTAACTAAAGAATCTTTATTTAAAACAATAATCACTTTATACTTTTTAAGTTTTCGGATTTCGTTTATTAACAAAAAATCTTCTGTAACACTCTTATCAAGATTTTCAAATCCACCAAGTTCATCATAAACAGATTTTCTGAACGAAATATTATTGCCGATACAGCTAACCGGTTTACCAAGATTTGCAATTCCTCCGGCAACAAAAAGCAAATAAATAAAATCAATTGCCTGCATTCCGGAAAAAGCTCCGGTTACATTTTGATTTGTAAAGCTGTTAACCATTGCAACATCTTTTGTATAAAAAGAAGCAATTGTCTTTATCCAATTTTTAGGGACTAAACAATCAGCATCAGTAATAAAAATAATTTCTCCTTTTGCATTTCTAATACATTCAGCAAGCGGACGTGACTTCCCAATCAACTTTGAATTTGTTTTCTGTAGATTGATTAAAGAGAAATTAGATCTATTAGAAATAAAATTTTTAATTATTTCTTCAGTTCGATCTGTTGATTCATCATTAACTACAATTATTTCTAGTTTTTCATTTGGATAATTCAATTCCGAAATAGATTTCAAACAGCTGTGAATATTTTCTTCTTCATTTCTTGCAGCGATAATCACAGAAACTGAAGGAAGTTCGCTTTCTGAGATCGTTTCAAATTTCTTTTTTAAACCGATCAGGAATAGATAAGAAAGAATAAAATATCCTGAAACAAAGATGAGGTAAACTATTTCAGGCATTCAAGCGGCTCCCCGAATCTAAAATCATTTTCATTTACTTTGTTAACAATGTAATCAATCGAGTCTTCTATAATATCTTTTGATTTATTACTGTCGTGCAAAACAATAATTGAATTACTTCTTAAATATTTATCTACAGATTTTTTAACAATGCTAAAATCATTTTTAAAATCGTAAGTTATTAAACTCCACATTATTATTTTCAGTCCAAGCGAATTTAATTTATTCTTTACCCTGAAATTAAATTTTCCATAAGGCGGACGAATAAACTTTATTTCAATTCCTAAAACCGAATTCAAAGTTTCATCAAACAATCTTATCTCATTTTCAATTTCAGCATCAGAAACTTTAGTCAACATCAAATGATTAAAAGTATGATTACAAATCAAATGTCCTTCATCGTTTATTTGCTTAGCGAGGTCCGGATTTTGTTTAATATTATTTCCCACACAAAAGAATGCTGCTTTAATTTTATTATCATTTAATTTTTTCAGAATTTTTTCTGTCGTTTCGGGATTTGGTCCGTCGTCAAAAGTGAGCAGGACTTTATCATTGGAAGTATTCCAGGTAAAATCATTAAATAAAAATTTAATAATTCCGGGAGGATTGTATTTGTATCCTGGCAAATTCAATGATCCAAAAATTTGTTATTATTGATTACAAATGTAATAAGTAATCAGGATTATCTTAACTATATTTGCCACAATTATTCATCGCATAAATGGAAAAACACCCCGAACATCAAAAAGGTTTAGTTGCAGTTTTAATTGCCGCAATTTTGTGGAGCAGCGGCGGACTGTTTATCAAGCTGATTTCCCTCACTCCTATGCAGATATCCTTTTTCAGATGTTTGATTGCTGCAATTACTTTTGCTTTCATATTTGGAAAGAGAATAAAGAATACAAATTCACTTGCACTTTTAAATGCAGCATTCTATGCAACTGTTTTAATCGCTTACGTTATTGCAACAAAAACTACTACAGCAGCAAATGCAATTTTTCTTCAGTCAACTGCACCGATTTATGTTTTGATTTTTGAACCCATAATTAATAAAACCCGTTACGAAAAAATTAATCTGATCACAATAATTGTTTGCGTAGCCGGAATGTTCCTGTTTTTCATGGGTGAACTTTCACCGGGATATTTTGAAGGAAATTTAGTTGCATTAATTTCAGGTCTGGCATTTGCGGCATTCTTTTTGGGAATGAGAAAAAACAAACCCGATTACCAGGTCGCAAGTATCTTCTGGGGAAATATAATTGTTATGCTTGCATGCATTCCGTTTCTTTTTTCTATACAGGAATTAAAATTTTCCGATATGTGGATGGTTTCATTCCTTGGTGTTTTCCAGATTGCTGTGGCTTACGCTTTTCTTTCTTTCGGACTTGTAAGAGTGCTCGCTGTTGAAGCATCTATTCTTTCAATGTTTGAACCAGTTCTCAATCCGGTTTGGGTTTACCTGGGTTATGGAGAAGTTCCATCAACTTATGCAATTATAGGTGGACTGATAATAATTACGGCAATTATCGGAAGATCATTTATTTTTGGTGCAGAAGCAATTAATATCAGAATGAGCAGAAAAACTTAACTTTTTTATCAAAAGGTAAAGATTTTTCTGTAGCCACTTACTCACTTAATTGATACAATTGTGGAACTAAATTTGATCAGGATTATCTAAATTATCACTAGTGCCCTTATTTAGTAAACTAAGGTGTAATTCTGAATTCATTTCAGAATCTAAGGGCGTAATAAGATCCTGAAACAAGTTCAGGATGAATCAATTGAAATTAGGACTCTACTAAATTAACAAAGAATTGTACTAAAAAAGATATGATTAAAGAACTGATTAAATCTGAACGATTAAAAATTACTATTCTTCTTACGCTTCTAAGTTTATTCAGCTTTACACTAACAGTGTTTCGAATTGTTTATTCAAACTCGTTCGAGTTTATCTCACTCAACTGGAATCTTATTTCTTGCTTTCATTCCCTGGTTTTTAAGTTCAATAATTATTCTTAAAAAATTAGAGTCCAATAAAATCCTGCTATCACTTTTAATGTTTGCGTGGGTTTTATTCTTCCCGAATGCGCCTTACATTCTTACAGATCTTTTCCATCTTGGACAGTGTGCCAAATGCACCAATCTGGTTTGATTTGATTATGATCTTATCGTTTGCATTAACAGGATTGTTGTTTGGTTTTGTCAGTCTGCTGGATATTGAAAAAATATTCAGTAAATACTTAGACAAAAGCAAAATGGTTTTTGTACTATAATCGTTTTCTTTTTCTTAAGCGGATTCGGAATTTATGTAGGCAGATTTTTAAGATGGAACTCGTGGGATGTTTTCAGTCAGCCGCTTCCGTTGTTTTCAGATATACTTCACAGGTTTGCAAATCCTCTCTCTCACCCAAAAGCGTGGGGCTTAACAATTCTTCTCGGAATTTTACTTAACCTGCTTTATTTCTCTTTTAAGTTTATAAAAGTGCCGAAGGAATAAATGGAGATTATCATGGAGATAATCTGACAATCTTCCAGCCGTTTCTGTTCTTTTTAAATGCAATCCTGTCGTGCAGACGGCTTTCTCTTCCCTGCCAGAATTCAAAATAGTTTGGGGATAGAATAAACCCGCCCCAGTTTTTTGGAAGAGGAATTTCTTTTCCTTTATACTTTTTTTCTAATTCGGCAAATCTTTTTTCCAGCTCTTCCCTGCTGTTTAATTCTTCACTCTGGTTAGAAGCAAGTGCGCCAAGCTGGCTGGTTCTTGGTCTTGAGTGGAAATACTTTTCAGATTCAGCACGTGAAATCTTTTTGCAGGTACCTTCAATTCTTATTTGTCTTTCAAGCTGGTGCCAGAAAAAAAGCAGTGCAGCATTTTTATTTTGTGTAAGGTTATTTCCTTTCCTGCTTCCGTAGTTTGTGTAAAATGTAAACGCTTTTTGCGAATATTCTTTTAGCAATACAACTCTTGCTGAAGGTTTGTTTTCAGCAGAAGCAGTTGCAAGAATCATTGCATTTGGTTCTTTCATTCCTGATTTAATTGCTTCATTAAACCAGACTTCAAATTGTTTAACCGGATTAGTTTTAACTGAATCTTCAGTAAGTTGGTTTAAGCTGTATTCTTTTCTAAGTTTGTGTAGTAATTTAGACTTTTTATCCACCTTCTTTTTCCACAAAATTGATTAATAACACTAAAAATCTAAACATAATTTAGTATAATATTCATACAATATTTATCGATTGACAAAAATTAAATGAAGCTTAAGAATTTATCCAAAGAAGAGCGCGAAGAATTAGAAAAGTTTGGGGCGAACACCTGGTTTGTTGAGTATCTGCACAAGCAATATTCAAATAATCCTGCAGATGTGCCGGAGCAATGGCAAAAATTTTTTGATGGAATAAGCGGTAAGGACGGAAACGGTAAAAACACTTCTTCAGTTTCCGGCAATCTATTTGGAAATAATATTCAGTTCCCTCAACCCGGAGAAAATGATGACCTGCAGGTGATTGCAGGAAGCTCTGAAAGAATTTTGGATAATATGACAAACAGTCTTTCGGTTCCTGTTGCAACATCACAAAGATCGATTCCTGTTAAGCTGCTTGAAGAGAACAGAATTAAAATTAATAATCACCTGAAAAAACAGAACCGCGGCAGAATTTCTTTCACACACATTATCAGCTGGGCAATTTTAAAAGCAGTAAAAACTTTCCCGGCACTCAACAATGCTTTTACAATTTCAAATGGGAAACCCGGAATAATAAAAAGAAAAGATGTTAATCTGGGTCTTGCAATCGATCTTGAAAGAAAAGACGGAAGCAGATCACTGCTTGTTCCAAATATCAAAAAAGCAAACAAGCTTAACTTTGTTGAATTCTGGAATGCTTACGAAGATCTTGTTTCACGAACACGCAAAGGAACAATTGATCCTGCTGAATTTTTAGGAACAACAATTACGCTTACAAATCCCGGCACTCTCGGCACAGTTGCATCAGTTCCGCGGTTGATGGTTGGACAAGGTGCAATTATCGCAACCGGTGCAATTCAATACAATGCTGAATACCAGGCGATGTCGCCTTCAACAATTTCAGCTCTCGGTGTCAGTAAAGTAATGACGATAACAAGCACTTACGATCACAGGATAATTCAAGGTGCAGAATCAGGATTATTCCTAAAAGAAATAAATGAATACCTGCTCGGCAGAGATGATTTTTATGAAGAAATTTTTGAAGCGCTTGGACTCCCGGTAAAACCACTGAGATGGGAAACAGATTACCAGCCGGGATTTTTTGACATCGGCGGAAAAGAAGAAGAAACAGTAAAGCAGGCAAAAGTTCTTCAGTTGATTAATTTGTTCAGAGTTCGCGGTCATCTTGCCGCTGATCTTGATCCGTTAGGTTCGAAAATTCAGTACCACGCAGAGCTTGATCCTTCAAGTTACAATTTAACTCTCTGGGATTTTGACAGGTATTTTATCACCGGAGGTTTTGGTGGATTGAAAACTGCAACGCTCCGTGAGATTATGGAGATCCTTCAGAAAACTTACTGCGAAAAAATCGGTGTTGAGTATATGCATATCCAGAACCCGGTTGAGAAAGTTTGGCTGCAAAATAAAATGGAACCGGTAAAGAATATTCCGGATTTTGATTCTGAAATGAAAAAGGAAATTCTAAAGAAATTGATTTATGCAGAATCATTTGAACATTTTATTCACAAAAAATTTATTGGACACAAAAGATTTTCACTTGAAGGATCTGAAACTCTTATTCCTGTTCTGGATCTTATACTAAATGAAGCCAGTGATCAAAGTGTTTCTGAAGTTGTTTTAGGAATGGCACACAGAGGTAGATTGAATGTTCTCACAAATATAATCGGCAAATCATACGATTCAATTTTTAGTGAGTTCGAAGACATTCGTGATCCAAATTCCATTGCAGGCTCCGGTGATGTAAAATATCATGTTGGTGCGAGCGGTAAATACAAAACAAGAAATAACAAAAAAATTACTGTTTCAGTGGCTCCTAATCCAAGTCATCTTGAATGGGTTAATCCTGTTGTTGAAGGAATTGTAAGAGCAAAACAAACACGTCTTGGTGATCGGAAAACTCATGAAAAAGTTTTGTCTTTATTAATCCATGGCGATGCAGCATTTGCCGGTCAGGGTGTTGTTGCCGAAACATTAAATCTTTCTCAACTTAGTGGTTACAGAACAGGTGGAACAGTTCATATAATTGTTAACAATCAAATCGGTTTTACAACCACTCCCGAAGATGCTCGCTCATCACAATATGCAACTGATGTTGCGAAGATGATCCAGGCGCCTATTTTTCACGTTAATGGTGATGATCCCGAAGCTTCGCTTTGGGCAGCTAAACTAGCTTTTGAATTCAGACAGATGTTTAAAAAAGATGTTGTGATTGATTTGTTTGGATATAGAAGACACGGTCACAATGAAGGTGACGAACCAGGTTTTACTCAACCGTTGCTTTATGAAAAAATTAAATCTCATCCATCTGTAAGAGAGTTGTATTCAAAAAAATTATTATCAGATGGGTCCATTTCTGAATCAGACGTCCAATTAATGAATGAAAAGTTTGAAAAAAATTTGACAAAATCTTTTGAAAAAATAAAACTTGAAAGCAGTAAATTTCAAAGTGATGTTCCTTTGGCTGTTACACAAAAAGATATGGATGATGTTGTCCCGGAAAAAATTACAAACATAACCGATGAAATGTTTGAGAAAATTGTTAAAGGTTTAACCTCAGTTCCCGACGATTTTCATGGGCATCCGAAGTTATCTAAATTTTTGGAAAAACGGAGTAAAATTCTTAAAGGAAACGATAAGGCTGATTGGGCATTTGCGGAGTCAATAGCTTTTGCAAGTCTTTTACTTGAAGGAACACCGGTTAGATTAAGTGGACAGGATAGTGTAAGAGGAACTTTCAGTCAAAGACATCTTGCTTTGACTGATATGCACACAGGAAAAGAATATATTCCATTAAATCATATTGATGAAAACCAGGCTAAGATTGAAGCATTAGACAGCTTACTTTCTGAAGCAGCAGTACTAGGTTTTGAATATGGTTACAGCACTGCTGATCCTCTCGCATTAGTTCTTTGGGAAGCTCAGTTCGGCGATTTTGCAAATGTTGCACAGGTAATAATTGATAATTTCATTGTTGTTTCAGTTGAAAAATGGCAGGTACCGAACAGTGTAGTTATGCTATTGCCGCATGGTTATGAGGGACAGGGACCGGAACATTCAAGTGCAAGACTTGAAAGATTCTTAATACTCTGTGCTGAAAATAATATCCAGGTCTGCAATGCTTCAACATCAGCACAATATTTTCATTTGCTTAGACGACATATTAAAAGTGCAATGCGAATTCCATTGGTAATAATGACACCAAAAAGTTTATTAAGATCACAGAATGCATCTTCATCTAAAGAAGAATTTTTAACCGGAAGATTTTATGAAGTGATCGATGAAGTTGGTGAGATCGATAAAGATAGAGTAAAAGAATTAATCATCACAAGCGGAAAAATTTATCACGATCTTATTGATTACAGGACTAAAAATAATATTAAAAATAAACCGATTATCAGGTTAGAACAGTTTTATCCATTCCCATTAAAAAATCTTAAAAAGATTCTTAACACATATTCAAAAATTAATAAAGTAATCTGGGTTCAGGAAGAACCGATGAATATGGGAGGCTGGAATTTTGTGGCGGCAAGAATAAAAAACCTATTGAATGAAAATACTGAATTGATTTATGCCGGTAGATCTGAAAGTGCAAGCCCGGCTGTTGGTTCATCAAGAGTTTCAATACATCAACAAAAAAATCTTATTATAGAAGCTTTCGAATAATTAATAAATAATTAAATAGCTAAACAGATTTTAATTTCTTAAAAACAATTTCCCTCACTTTTTTACCAAATTGGTAATAAACTTCTTTTATTAGTTTACCGGTATCATCAAATTTTTGCCAGGCACCAACTTGCTTGCCACTGATATAGTATCCCTCTGATTTTAAGACACCATCTGCATAGTACCATCTCCACTTACCATGTGGTAAATCATTTTTGAAACCACCTTCCGATTCAATTTTTCCGTTTTTATAGAGATAAATCCATTTACCTTCATTTTTATTATTCTTAATATATCCTTTGATAAATGGAGTTCCACTAAGAGAGGATAAACAAAATTCACCATTCTTCATTCCATTAACCACATCATATGCTATGATTGTCTGATTTAGAGTATCCAACACTCGACCGGTATAAGGATGTTCCTGTCCATTATGGTATATCAATCCATTTTTCAATCTTACGCTTTGATTAGTATTTTGAGAATTACATCCAAAAAGCAAAATTGATAAAAGTGCAATGAGAATTAAAAGCTTTATTAATAAAAAATACCTGCCCTCTTTTTTTACTCTCATATTATTTCCCGGAAAGATTAATAAAATCATCAACCAGATCAGAAATGAATTCCTATCTGCAGATGGTAATTATGAAGTAATATTAACGACACACTAAAAAGTTTAAGCTGAATACTTTTGAATTGTTATCAAAAGTAAAGTGATAATAGCAATTTTTATTCCTTCAAAAATCATCATATAAATTGAAAATTTTAAACATTAATTTGACCAGTGTTTTGATTTGAAACGATTTTAAAATTTAAATTGAGAATGGGACAAAGAATCATACTAGTTTGAATGTGAAAAATAAAATTTGCAGTTGGTCAAAAGAAACACGATTAAACACGAAAGAAATTATACTAAAACAATGATTTCAGTTCTTATTTAAGATTTTGTTTTGAATTGGTACAAAATTTTAACGATTAGATGTCAATAATTGTTTAAATGCCAATTGGCACACAATTAGTCTAGCTAAAAACCACAAACACTTAACTATTTCACTGTGAGGGTAAAATGGTAGACTTCGAAAAATCTGTTCAGTGTGGATTCCTGATCAGAAAAGTTAATCTTAGCCGTGCAACAATTTTGGAAGCACTGGAATTCAAAAACATTCTCGATCTGGATATTGAGGATGGCAACCATAATATTATTATTGATTTAAGTAAATGTGATTTTCTTGATTCTACCTTTATAGGCGTACTTGTTGTTACGTGGAAGAAATTAAAAGCCAGAGGTGGAAAACTCAAATTGGTTAAGCCAGGTAATTTTGCCAAATCTGTATTTCATCTTACCGGTACTATTGAAATATTTGAAAACTATGATTCTGTAGAAGCGGCACTCGGTAGTTTTGTTGTTCCTGTCCAGAATTATGAACCTGATTTTAAATCAGCTTCAAAATAATAAGTAATAACAGAAACTAACGGTGTTTAATGGGTCAACAACAATTACTTTTAATAGTATTAGCTATAGTAATAACCGGTGTAGCAATCGGTCTTGCCAACCAAATATTTGATTCCAATGCTGAGCAAATGAACAAAGAATATGTGGTTTCAGAATTGGTAAATTTAGGAACACTTGCACAACAATTTTATAACAGACCTTCTGAAATGGGTGGTGGAAGTTCAAGTTTTAAGAATTGGATAATTCCAACTGGTCTTGATTCAACTTTAAATGGTACGTATGAAGTAATCAAAGCAGATAATGAGAATCTTGTTTTGATGGGCTTTCCGAATAAAGGTTTAAATTATAACTGGTATGTTGAAAGTGAAATAATAAAAGATAGAATTAAAACTCAGGTGATGCATTAGTTAGTATTTACAACCCTTTGATTGACAAAATCCAATTAATCAATTAGATTTCTTCAACAAACGGAGAAATGTTAATTGGTTGAACTGGATTTTTTCTTTTTAAATTCTTTTTTTTGCGGGCGTAACTCAGTTGGTAGAGTGTCAGCTTCCCAAGCTGGATGTCGCGGGTTCGAACCCCGTCGCCCGCTCTACTTTAACTTGTTTTTATAAACAAAATACTTCATATTTGTGCTCTATTTTTTGGGGCGCTTAGCTCAGCTGGTTCAGAGCATCTGCCTTACAAGCAGAGGGTCATTGGTTCGAATCCATTAGCGCCCACAACTTTTTAATCCTACTAACTACAGGATTTTTTATTTAGTGAAACACTTAATATAAAAGAGCCGCATTTTCATACGGCTCTATTCAGAATTGATCCAAGAATTTTAGGTTACTTTCTAATTCGTGTTGTCTGCCTTTCTAACCCATCCATATCTTGATCCTGGAAGAATTGTAGTATCCCCAACAATTACAGCATTCTCAATTGTTATGCTATGGTTAACATAATCAATAGAATAATTGGTACTCTCAGTTGGGTATGCATCTTCGTTATCACTAATAAAAGCAAAACCAAGATTTTCTGATGTAACGCCTGACACATCAATTCCCTGAACATAGAAATCAACAATTAGTTGATTGTACAATGTTGTTGGTGAAGGAGTAATATTCAACATTGCATATTGATCATCCAGAGAAACCGTAAATAAACGCTGCTCACCAGAAGGGAAGGAATTTGGAAGTACTGTTACATTTGCATGTACAATAAAGTTTCCAAATTGATTTCCAGGACGTTCCTGGTATACATCAAGTTGAACATTTCCACCAGAGCTGCCAGTTATCCATTCACTTGAAGAGTAAACAGTTTCAACACCGAGACCAGTGAAATTACTCCCGGATAAACTGAGGAAAGAAAGCTTGCCAGGATTGTTGCTTCCTTCCGGCGAAGTAATTTGTGATTGTTGCTCTACGCATCCAAACACAATAAGAGAAATAACCGCGAGAATTAATAGGAAGGTTTTCATATGTCCCCATCTCGTTTAATTGTGAATTAGTTAATTACCCCTCACAATTTAAACATGCATCTAAGTCAAACTTATAATAATCGGTAAGTATAACCTAATTAATTTTTTGTATTATTTAATAATGAAAATATCTTTCATGCTAAGACGACTTTCATTTGGGATGAGTTTTACCGCATTTAGAAAAATTTTAATTCAAAATCACATTTTTTTTATTCAACACATCTACACCTTCTTTAAATATTAAAAGTTGAGATTCTGGTTCTTTAGTTGCAACCAAACTAAAATCACTCAGAAAATTCATCATCATTGGTTCATATTGATCTTTGATATGTATATACATTAGATATTCATATTCATTCCATCCAGACCTTATATAAATGCCTAATTCCGCAGTTGGATCAATATTTTTTTTTAAGAGACTTAAAGTACGTTCAAATTTTTTCAGATCTGAAGAATTTGCACCAAAAAATCTTTTATACCACATATAAATTCCTCATTATATTAAAGACAATTGGCTGGAATTAAAAAATAAGTACACCCACAAATTTATTTCCCCCAATAACATTTATAGGAATATGTAAATTAAAGTTTAATACCCAGCCAAAAATTATCTTGTCAGAAAATCTGATTAGCAGATTATAGTATTATTAAAAATAATTTTATGAGAAAATTAAGGATGAATAGAGAGAAGAAACATCAAATGGGAAATGTTTTTTGTGTAGTAATGTAACCTATTTTTATGTAGTTGATTGGATGACAATTTTTGTTCGTGATTAATAATTCGAATTCAAAAAGTATTATTTTCAATATTCAAGCGTAAAAATAAATTGAAGATAATTTTGAACATTCGTTGTTTTTGTTGTAAGGTTACTATTTAAGCTATAATGATAATAAAGTTCAAAGATAAAATCTCTGACCGGCTCTATTCTAATTCCTGTCTTGAGGATATCATAATTAATTCTGATACCATCAAGAAAGTAAGCGTTCTTGTCCACCGGGTTTGGGTCATTTGGAATGTAAATGTCTCCACCAACATTTTTAATTAAATTTCCGTTTACATCATAAACATTTTCACCTTCCCTAATATGACGGTAATCCAAACTCAGTCTGGTAAATTCATTTAAATTATAAGCAAGTCGTACTAAAATTTCATCTGCATTTGGTCCTATAGGATGACCTAAAGGCATTCCAAATGAAGTATAAGTATTTTTTCTGTTTATATGAGAGTAAACATAGGGCCTGATTTTAGTGTACTCGGATGTAAAAGAAAGATTTGGTATTGTAAAAGCTTCGTACCACATAAAACCAAGTTGATATGCAGTTTTGTTTGAATATCTATTTAAATTCTGAAGGTTGCTTAAAATGTTTTCATCAAGAAGGAAAGTTGCCTGAACTTCAAAGTCTTTTAGAAAATCAGATCGGAAATCAAAATACAAAACACCATTGTCTCTATCCTGCAAAGACATTTCAATAAATTTATAAAATCCCATTGGAGTCAGGTAAGCAAGTTCAATTCCCCTATCAGAATAAACAATACTCTCCCCTATTCCAATATCGAAAAGATTTGGAAATGCTAATCTAAATCTGTTAAAAGCCCAATACTTAGTGTAGCGTTCATCCTGGTTATGAGAAAATTCGCCAACAGTTGAAGCATGGATTGAAGTAAAATGTGCAACACCATAATTAAAATTAAATTGGATAAAATCGAGCGTAGGGTTCTTACCTGATAAGACCAATTTGTCACTATACCCATACCCGATTGTAAGTGGTTCTCTTCCAACCTGGATTGAGAGATCCATATTTTCGACTGGTTCTGTTCTATATTTAACATATCCCTCCGCAAAATCATAATTGCCAATGTTTTCGATATTTTCAATCCATTTAAAACTAGTACGCAATCGTGGTTCGAGCGTTTCCGCGATTGATTTATTTCCACTCACTCCACCTTTTATTACAGTTAAATTATAACCGAGATGATTAAAAACAGTTCCCCGCCAGCGAAACCCTATATCATAAAGTTCAGAATTATTTTTAACTGGATTAAACATTTGCCCATAATTAAAATGCCCAAGCAGATCAATATACACGGTAGCATTCTTTTCTTTAAAAGCATAAAGATACTTCACTTTGTCTGAAAATATTTCAGTAAAATTTCTAAATATATTTTCACCATTAAAAAAGGATTGAGTTGTATCTTCATTTAAAGATTCAGAAAACTCGGTTTGATATCTTTGAAGTAATGAGATTTCAGTACTACTCAATCTAGTTTTATTGGCATAAAGTTCCTGTAAAAAACTTCTCACTTCGATTCTTGATAGGTTCGGAACATCTTCACTATAATAATGGATTATGCCCTTAACCTTCATTTCTTTTAAAAACGTATAAACAGGATTTGTTTGAGGAACATTTTCGACCTGTGCAAAAAGAAAACTGCTCAAGATCAGAAGCAATGCGAGCAAAAAAGTGAATTTCATAAAAACCTGTATTAAGATTAATTGTAAATATACCAATTGAATTTTTGAATGAATAGAGCTTTTTTATAGTTCAAAGTTTGGTAATTTTGTACTACAAAATTTATAATCCATATTGAAATTAATGCATAAAATTTATTTATTTATAGAAAAAAATAACTACTTTAGAAAAGTTGCAGTTGATCAAGCTTATCTCTACAAACACAAAAGGATAAGATTACTAAAAGAATATTTCGAAGAAGGATTGTTTTTATTGCATGTTCCTGATTCGAATAAAATTGAAAGATATGACATTACAAAAAATAAAATTGTTAAAGAGGATGATTACCACTATTTTTTTAATTTTCCATTTAAATATGAAGATGTGGAAGGAAAAGAACCAGAAATTTCAGGATGAAGAATCCTGGCTGATTTTCTGTTAACCAGCAAGAAGGACAATCAATTTTCAAAATTAAGACGGTAACCAACTCCCTTAATTGTCTCAATTATTTCCGAATAGCTTCCTAACTTTTTTCGAATCTTTCTGATGTGGACATCAACTGTTCTATCAACAACAAAAATGTTTTCTCCCCAAACTTCTCTTAAAATTTCTTCGCGGTTAAAAACTTTATTTGGATGATGTGCCAGGAAATTTAACGTTTCAAATTCTTTTCTTGGAAAATTCATTTCGGTTGAATCAATGATTATAACATATTTAGATTTATCAATAACTATACTTCCAATTGTTGTTATCTCATTTTCTGTTTCGGAATTATTAAAGAGCGTGTTAGAGTTAAAATTAGATTTAACTCTCGCCAGAAGTTTCTGAGGTGAAACCGGTTTTTGAATGAAATCATTTGCGCCAAGTTGCAAACCTTTTATTTCATCAGCTTCATTTGATTTTGCTGTCAGAAAAAGAATAGGAATATTTGCATAAGTACTACTGCTCCTAATTGCCTGGCAAACCTGGAAACCATCCATTTTTGGCATCATTATATCAAGAATAATCATGTTCGGAAGTTCCGCTACTTTTTCTATTGCTTCTTCACCATCATAAGCAACCAACACTTCATAGTTTTCCTTTTCAAGATTATATTTAAGAATTTCTACAATATCCGGTTCGTCATCCGCAAGCAGGATTTTATACATTCACTTTCCTTTTTAAATTTATAAACCAAAATTAAGAATTGTTATGATCTTAATTTGCTAGATAGTAGGAAGTTATAAAGATTTAATAATTATTTAATTTAAGAAGTGATAATGCATTGGTTGGTCTTTTGGTTTAAGAATCTTTAATGTTTAGTTATTTTACTAGTCAAACTGTTTAAAACTCAAATTAGGCATATTCAAAAATATCATAAAATATTATCCCCCTTTATAGAGGATATTATACTTCTTAATTAACCTATGAACGGTTCTTCTGTCCATCCCACATTGCTCAGCAGTCTTTGAAACATTACCATAATTTCTTTTGAGGTGATAAGTTAAATATTCAACTTCAAAATTTTCCAGCATTTTTTCTTTTGCATTTGAATAGTTGTTTTCCAAAGTATTTATATCCAGAACTTCATCCATTTTTGAAATTGGAATCGGTAAATCATTCTTAGTTATTAAATTGCTATTGCTAAGGAAGTAGGTCCTTCCAACGATATTGCGAAGTTCACGAATGTTGCCAGACCAATAATAATCTTTTAACAATTGTTCAACTTCTTCAGAAAATATTTTTTCGTTATCACCTTTTTCCCTGCATACTTCTTGCAGAAAATGATTAGCTAACGGAAGTATATCTTCCACTCTTTCCCTGAGTGGCGGTACTTCAATTTGAAATGTACTTAAACGGTAAAACAAATCTTCCCTAAAATTCCCTTCACTCACTGCTTTTTGTAAATCTTTATTTGATGCTGCAATAATTCGCACGTCAATTTCAATTTCTTCCTGTCCACCAACTCTTCTGATTTTTCTTTCTTCAAGCATACGTAACAATTTAACCTGAAGTGACAAAGTCATTTCCCCAATTTCATCAAGGAAAAAAGTTCCATGATTTGCAAATTCAAGAAGTCCGGGCTTGGTTCTGATAGCACCAGTGAAAGCACCTCTCTCATGTCCAAAAATTTCACTCTCAAAAAGGTTTTCTGGTAAAGCTCCGCAATTAACAGGAACAAACGGATCAGAGCTACTTTTGCTAGATCTATGTATTGCCCGAGCAAGTACTTCTTTCCCTGTTCCACTTTCGCCGGTAATTAGAACATTAATATTGCTTGATGCTATTTTTTCTATCATTTTCAAAATGGCACCCATCTTCTCACTTTTATATATAATTCCAGTCAGTTCATTTAATTTTTTGTTTTCAACCTTTGTATGAACAGTTTTTTCCTTGGTACGAACAAGAGCCTTTTCAATACAATCAAATAATTTTTGTGAAGTAAATGGTTTTTCAAGAAAATCAGATGCGCCATATTTCATTGCTTCAACACTGGTTTCAATTGTACCATAGCCTGAAATTAAAATTACGGGGTAATCCGGGTGATATTTTTTTGATAACTTCAGTAAATCAATTCCACTGAAGTTTTTCATTTTCAGATCTGTAATTAAAAGATCATAAGTATCCTGTTGAATCACAGTCTTTGCATATAGCGGTTCATTTATTACAGTAACCTTAAAATTGGGTTTGTGCGAAAAAAGCTTTTTAAGACTATCCAGCATTTCTATTTCATCATCAACTACTAAAATTTTTTTCATTTTTCATCCGCTATTTCATTAAATGTTAATATAAAACTTGTTCCCTGATTTTGTGTTGATTCAACTTTAATATCGATTTTATGGTTTTTGCAAATATTTTGGACAATATATAAACCAAGTCCAGTTCCTTTATCTTGCGATTTAGATGTATAAAAGGGAGAAAATATCTGGCTCAGATTATCTTCCTCAATACCACAACCATTGTCACTGATTATCAGTTCAAATTTATTATCTATGACTTTTTGCTTAAGTGAAATTTGTATTTTCCCATTGGTTTCAATTGCATCAATTGAGTTTTTTATTAAATTGATTAGAACTTGTTCAATTTCCAGAGCGTCGCCAAGAATAAAAGCCTTATCAATTTCAAGATTTAGTTTAGAATGAATATCATTTTTCTCCAACAATGGTTGAACAAGTTGAAGTGATTTTGTTATTGAATCAACAAGGTTAAGTATTTCTCTTTTTTTGAGCGCTTTTTTACTATGACGTAAAATACTATTTGTAATAGTTGAAATTTTAACTGTCTGATCTAGAATTACTTTGAAATCATCTCTATATGTATCTAGCTCATTTTTGTTTCCGGATTCAAGATTAAGGTAATCTGCCCGAGACATCACAATGGCAGTATGATTATTAATTTCATGTGCCATTTGTGAAGTTAATTCACCTAAAATTTTTAACCTGTTAGCTCTTTGAAGTTGTTCAAAGTGAAGTTCAGCATTTTCATCCCTGGATGATTTTAAATTCTTCGTCATTAAATTGAATCTTCTGAAAACACTCCCCATTTCATCATCCCGCTTGCCAGGCAACTCAACATCCAGGGAACCGGCTTCAACTGTCTTTAATGCTCTTATCAAGATGTTGAGTGGATTACTTATGAAGAAACTGAAAATAAAATAAAGCCCGGTTAACAAAATTAGGATGACAGCAATTCCCATAAATATCATATGTTTCGAACCAGTATAAAAAACAGCTTCGGCAGTTGTCAATTCTGTATCCACATCCAGATAGTCGATAGCCTGAGATTCCTTATGGCAACTCTGGCATTCCTTACTATTCAGTATTGGTTCTGTAATTGTATAAACACCTTCAGGCTTTATCAATCTAATAGATTTTTTATTTATATTTTTTATAAAAATATGTTCGGGATCTATTTTTATTATATTCTTACCTTTCTCATTTTTCTCGGAAGAATACCGAATTTCACCCTCGCTATTAAAAATTCTTATATGTCTTACCCCATTAGTTTCATCAATATTTTTCAGGACCTGTTCAATATTTTTTTGATTTCCTTGCATCATTGCAGTGTGCAAACCGTACCGAAGGATATCAACAGTAGATTCCAGCATCATAACTGATCTTTGATTAAAATTTTCTTTGAATTGATTGAGCAGGATCAATGTAGGAACACCCACACTTACCATTATGAACAACACAGCAGAAATAATAAATTTTGTTCTGATTTTCTTAAACATTTTTCGCATATACAAAAACTTTGCTTTAAATAATCAATTAAGTTGTACTAACAATTAGCGAGAATTAGACCGAAAATCACTGTGGCATTCTTGTCTCAGTGTGACAGAAAAACCTCACTTTTTATCCATTTTTTTACCATTTCTAAGAATAAAAAAACATTACTTCTCACTTTAGAAAAGGAACCATTCGATAAATATTGTTTTCATCTTTCGAATATTGCGCTGAGTAAAATTTCTTAAAATCAACATAATGGTACAACAGTTGTATTAAACACGTTGTGAAATCACTAATAATTACTAAAGATGAAGTATTAAAACGGATTGTGAATTCATTTCAGTTTAAAGATGGTAGTGAATTAACGGTTTATGATAAAAGCTCAAAACCACTGGATGTTGTTGGATATGTGATTGAGAATAATCCTTCTCTTTTAATTCTGGATGACGATATGGTAAATCCGGATACTTTCTCTTTAATATCGAATATAAAAAAAATGAAGAAAGATATAAAAATAGTTTTCGTAACCTCCAATTCAAGTATCGAACTCGGAAAAGAGATAACACCTCTTGGAATTTCATTTTACGCGATTAAACCATTGGATGAAAAAGATTTTACAGAACTTTTAAATTCATTAAATAAAAACAATCTAAAATTAATTCCTAATTAATTATGAATGGAGAAAAAATGAGAAAAGTGATACTACTTCTGTTAGGAGTTCTCTTAATGGGATTCCTAAAAGTAAGTGCTCAGGAAGTTTCTCTTACTACGTACGGAGTTTCACCGTATGATGTAACACAAGATTCTATAGAGCATTATTTTGATATAAGATATTCTGGCTTGTTAAATGTCGGAATAGAAACAAAAGTTTTCCTTCAGGGCTCAAGCACTGTAACTTTAGTTAGCCCTCAATGGACTATACTTTCTAAACCAGGTGGTTCATCAGCGGACTTTGGACCTACAAAAGATATGGATACTTCCCACCAGGTAATTACATTTATTCCTGATGTATCGGGACAATATAAATTTGTGTTCTCTGATGGAGCAGCTGCAGATACTGTAACTATTAACGCTGCTTTGTACTTTGGCAATCAGGGTGGTGCTGTCAGTTGTCAGACATGCCATAGCGATACCTATAACAATTGGACAACCACACTTCACTCAACAACTGGATCAAGAGGTTTTGATGGGGCTTTAAGCAGTCACTTCAATCAATCATGTCTTGACTGTCACACGACTGGTAATGATCCAAATGCAGCAAACGATGGATTTGATGATTTCCCATTTGTATTTCCTGACTCACTTTATCCTGGCGTTAATGATCAACTAGTTGCATTATATCCAGATGCTATGGGACGCTCTAATGTTCAGTGCGAAGCTTGTCACGGGCCTGGTAGCAATCATTTGAGCGTTACTACGGATTCAAGAATGGTATATTCACTTTCTTCAGATGTTTGTGCATATTGTCATGAGAATGGAACTCATGAAATAAAACCATTGCAGTGGGATACTTCAGTACATGCAAGTGGCGGACATCTGTATGCAGGTCCAAGTCGTTATACCTGTACGCCTTGCCATAATGGTGAAGGATTTATTCAATTTGCTTCTGGTGAGGAACAAGCAGCAGATAATATAGTTACGATTACCTGTGCTACCTGTCATGATCCGCATAGCAAAGAAAATAGTCATCAACTGAGATTAGTCTCAGCTACTCTTGAAAATGGTTATGTGTTCTCAGCAGGTGATGGTGGATTGTGTGCAAATTGTCATCGGGCACGAACCGAAGCTGTTTCTTATGTTGATGATTATCTTGCCCATACAAGTCATTTTGGACCGCATCATGGACCACAAGCAGATATGCTCTCTGCACAGAATGCATATACATGGGGACAATCACTCGGAACTTCACCTCATATGTTTGTAACAGAAAATGCTTGCGTTGATTGCCATATGTATAATATTCCTGCTCCTCTGGGAGAAATACCAAATGTGGGCGGACATACATTTGCAATGGTTTCATCAACAGGAGAGGAAGACGTTGAATCTTGTAACCAGGAAGGCTGCCATAGTGGTATTACATCATTTGAAGAAAAAGAATACTTCTATGATGGAAATGCTGATCTAGATGGTGATGGAGTTGCTAATGGACTACAAGTTGAAGTTGAAGGCCTTCTAGATACTCTTGCTATGCATCTACCTCCCCTTGGATCAACTGATATCGGTGATATAGATTCAACATGGACTCTCAATCAAGCTGGTGCATACTATAACCATGTTATGGTTGAAGAAGATAGAAGTATGGGTATTCATAATGCAAAATTCACTGTTGAATTGTTATACTTATCAATAGTTAAAGTTGGCGGACCAGTTCTTGGCGTTGAAAATGTTGATAGTGATATTCCTACAGATTTTGCTCTGACTCAGAACTATCCAAATCCATTTAACCCTTCAACTACAATTAAATATTCTGTTCCTGAACAGTCTAATGTTAAAATTGTAATATATGATGCAATTGGTAATCAGGTTGAAGTATTATTCGATGGATTTAGCTCTGCAGGTACTTATACTCTCAACTGGAACGCAGGAAATTATGCTTCTGGTGTTTACTTCTACAGAATGCAGGCTGATAACTTTACACAAGTTAAAAAGATGCTCCTAATGAAGTAAAAGAATTATATTTCAAAAACCTGAACTAATTTTCAGGGGAGAGGCTGCCAGAAATGGCAGCCCTTTTTTTAATATATATTTTTATTTAACTGATAAAATTTTTTAAAAAAAACCCGGCTAAATTGCCGGGTTTTAAAAATTACTACTAACTTAGTATTTAGTCATTTTCTTCAGAAATCACACTATTCCACCAATCTTTTTTTATGATCTCAAATTTCATTTTTTGTTTTTCATCCAATAATGAATTAATCTTTTCGCTGAATTCATTTAACAAATGTTGTTTTGAAGAATATTTTGACTCGTCTTTTCCACTCTGCAATTTAATTAACTCATCAGAATAATTACTTAAAACTGATTGAATAGATTTTTTTTGCGAATCAGTTAGCAATACTTTCTTCTGAAGTTTGGAAACCAAAGACTCAATCTCATTTTTGTCCAGGGTTCCTGTATTAACATTCTGAGCATATAAACCAAAAACTGAGAATAAAATTATGATCACTATATTTACAGTAATAAAAGATTTGGATTTATATGAATTATTTGTTTTCATTTGTTTTTCCTCGTAAATAATTCTGTGTTAAACTAAAATTTACTCCTGCCAAATTCAATGTTATTTTTATTTATTAAAAATTATTTATTCTTTATATAATGTCCGAAATTGAAAAATTAGCATTTCGAACTATAAATGAACTAGTTCAAATGCTGAGCCAAAATTTATATAATATAACTAAACCCAAAAAAGAAGGATTTGCCTTTTCAATTGAGGTTTTTAAGAATTCGGAATCTATAAAAATATTAGTTTATTTTGGTAAAAAAGGAATAAAAACAGTTATTCAGGGCAATTCTGAACAAAAAATATATAGTCATGTGAAAACACTAATATTTGGGGAGGAATTGTTCGATAATAAAGACACATGTGTAGAAGAACCGAAACAATACATTGGAACTGATGAATCTGGAAAAGGAGATTATTTTGGACCTTTGATTGTTGCAGGTGCTTACGTGAATGAACAAACAACTAAGATATTAAAGAAAATAGGAGTTCGTGACAGCAAAGAATTGAGTGATGTTTCAATAAAAAATATTTCTAAAAATATCAGAAACTCTCTGGATGGAGCTTTTGAGATTGTTGTTATTTACCCGGGAAAATATAATCAGTTATACGAGAAATTTGGAAACTTAAATCATATGCTTGCATGGGCGCATTCAAGGGTGATTGAAAACCTGGTAACTAAAACAAATGCTATTGAAGCAATAAGTGATAAATTCGGAAATGAAAAACTGATTCAAAACTCATTATTGAAAAATGGACAAAAAATAATTTTACATCAGTTTCATAAAGCTGAAAAATATACTGCAGTTGCAGCAGCGTCAATTCTAGCCAGGGAAAAGGTTATAGATTGGTTTCAGAAAAAAAGTAAAGAGTTTGGGTTACCGATTCCGAAGGGAGCTTCTGAAAAAGTTAATGAGATTGCCAGTACTCTGAAACGAAAACTGAATGAAGAAGAATTTAGTAAATTAGTTAAGTTGCACTTTAAAAATTCAAAACTTATTGCATAAAGATATTATTTCAGGAGAAATAAATGACGAATAAAATCAGGAGAATTGGAGTGTTAACCGGCGGAGGGGATTGCCCCGGACTGAACGCTGTAATTCGCGGTGTAACTAAACCTGCACAGGATTATGGGATGACAGTTTATGGAATTCTTGATGGCTTTGAAGGATTTGTTGAAGGCAAAGCTAAAGAATTAAGAGATGAAGATGTATCAGGAATCCTTAGTCGTGGAGGGACAATATTAGGTTCTTCAAATAAAGGTGATCCTTTCCACTGGCCTGTTATCAAAAATAATGAAGTTGAAATTGTTGATCGTTCTGAAGACGTGCTTCGAAACTATAAAGCCTGGGGTTTAGATGCAATAATAGCAATTGGTGGTGATGGTACAATGCACATTTGTAATAAACTTTCTGAAATGGGAATTAATATTGTTGGCGTGCCTAAAACAATTGACAATGATTTAGAAGCAACAGACCAGACCTTTGGACATGATTCCGCTGTGTATGTTGTTTCACAAGCATTGGATAGATTGCATACAACCGCTTCTTCTCATCACCGCGTTATTGTAATTGAGGTTATGGGAAGATATGCGGGATGGATAGCCTTGAATGGAGGGTTGTCAGGTGGAGCTGATATCATTCTAATTCCTGAAATTCCATTTTCATACGAGGCTATTTACGAAAAGATTCATAGACGCGAATTAAGTGGTAAAAAATTTAGTTTGGTTTGTGTTGCTGAAGGTGCCAGGTCTGAAGGTGGTGAAATTGTAAAGAAAGCTATGGATATTAAAAGAACTGATCCGATTCAACTTGGGGGAATAGGCAAAGTAGTGGCTGATAATATTGAACGAAATACGGGTCGTGAATCACGAGTAACCGTTCTTGGACACGTTCAAAGAGGTGGAAGCCCAACACCTTTTGACAGAATTCTTTCAACAAAATTTGGATGTTTTGCAATTCAATTAGCTGCTGAAAAAAAATTTCGTAGAATGGTTGCGTTAAAAGGAACTGAAATTAAAAATGTTAAAATTGAAGATGCTATTGCCAAACAAAAACTCGTAAGTCCGGAACATCAATCAGTTTTTGCTGCAAAATCTGTTGGAATTTCATTCGGCGAAAAGGAAGAAAATAGTTAGAAATGTTATTGATTTTAGCATTTTGAGCGTATATATTTGGGTTCGTTTTTAAAAATACTGGGGTCGTAGTTCAGTTGGTTAGAACGCCTGCCTGTCACGCAGGAGGTCGCGAGTTCGAGTCTCGTCGGCCCCGCAAAATTAATAAATCCCTTCTTATTGAAGGGATATTTTATTTTAAATGGACTTCATTTTGCAATAAAGAAGCACTAACAACAGCAGCAGTTTCACTTCTTAATCTTGAAGAGGAAAGACTAAAAAAATCATCTCTATCAAAATAATCTAATTCATCTTTATCTAATCCTCCTTCAGGACCAAAAATGAAGTAGCTTAGTTCTTCATTTTTAATCTCCCCAGTAAATCTTTTCTTAGCTTTTTGATCAAATAAAATCTTTTTCCCTTCTAGTTTAACTATTTCTTCTATTTTCATATTCTTAATCTTTGGTAAATATGCTCTCAAAGATTGTTTCATTGCTGAAAGTAATATTTTGTTTAATCTCTCTAAATTTTTTGATTTTCCTATAGTTCGCTTTGATGAAAATAAAATAAAATTTGTTATCCCAAGCTCAACACTTTTTTCAATAGCAAATTTTAATCGATCTGGGTTCTTTTAAAATTGGGATACAAAAAGTAATATTATTAAATTCATCCGATTGTTCAACGGAATTTTCAATTTTTACAATAACTGATGCCTTTGAAAATTTATCAATTCTTGATTCATAAATTTTACCTAGTCCGTCTGTCACATAAAGTAAATCCCCTTCTCTATGTCTCATCACTTTAACGATGTGTTTAAATTCATCTGAATCCAGAGTAATCTGATTTTTTTTTCTGTCAACATTTATTGAATAGTAAAGCTCAACTCCTGATAAATATTTTTCCATCTTCATTAAAATAATCTTATTTAAAAAGATGTTCCTATATCAAAAATAAATTCTGAATTTCCATTATCATTCAAGACTGCTTCAAATCTAAAAATTGCATAGGGCAGTAAAAGAATAGATAGTCCGGCTCCGTATCCAGTGTCAAATTTTCTTGTCGAAAGAGATTCATTTCGATACCAGGTCGTACCTGTATCGGCAAACAGTTCCGCAATAAGTGCAAATCTATAAGAGAGTAAAGACTTTGGCAGCAAAGGAATAAATTCAAGATTTATTCTCGATTCTTTAATAATAGGATAATTTAGTTCAACTGAACCAATCAACCGGTTATTCCCTTCACGCTGATTGTTAAAAAAATGTCCCCTTATTCTTTCCGCTAAACCGAGATAAGAATAATCATAAAAAGGAACAGTTTTTCCACCGGTATGTCGTAATTCGAATCTCCATTTTGCGGTTAGTTGATCAAAAAAAGTTCTATATTCTCTTAGATCAATATCTAATACATTATAGTTTATTTTATTAATTCCAAGGCCTTTTAAATTATAACCAAGAAGAACAAACAATCCGTTTGAGGGATACTGAACCAGGTCCCTGGTATCATAGGTATATTCCGCTCCAACCGAAACCAGCCTGTCGATTCTATTGTCTGATGCATTAATCCCTGACAAAAAAAATGGTGTTTCAATATATTCAAACGATCCGGAAAGTGAAACTCTATGGAATAAACCAAATCTCTTGCCTAAAACTAAGTAACAGCTTATAATTTTTTGTTCAAACTGACTTCCATGCAATTGCTCAGCTTCCAAACTTTTATTTGTTACTTTATTATAACTCAACCTGGTTGACAAAAAAATATTATCATCATAAAAAAGATTTGGATTTCTATAGGTGAGGTTTACACTTGGATCATAGCCCAAAGCAAGAACGCCAATTAGGGTTTCGTTTCTTCCCCGAAAATTTCTAATACTAAGAGCTACTCCGTAGGACAATTTATTCCAATCACGATCTTTTAATGTTATAAATGGAAGTGGATATATATACCAGCTTTCCGAGATATCAATTAATAGATAGTTTGCATTATTTGCCCTGAACGGAACGAGCCTAACCTCATTAAAAATATTTAAACTATAAATTCTCTCCCTATTGTATTCAGCTAACTTTGAGTTTAAAGTATCACCAGCCGAAAATGTCATTTCTCTCAATATTATAGACTCTTCAGTTGTATCATTTCCTTTAATCAGAATTGAATCAACGACAAATGAATAGTTTTCTTTATAAAATAATGTGTCATTATCTGCAGCAAATGATACAGAAACAAAAAGCGGAATGACAAAAAAGATGAGCCTGAGAAATTTAGCCAAAAAATTATCAGATTTGTTTATAAAAAACCGAAGCACTATTAGAAGTGCTTCTTTAAAATAACCGGGATGAAATATTTTTTTTGAATATAAAATTAAGAGATTGCTGCTTCCTCATATTCCTTAACTGGCAGGCAACTACAAACCAGGTTCCTATCACCATATGCATTATCAACGCGTGCTACTGAAGGCCAGAATTTATTAATTCTTGTATATGGAAGTGGGAATGCAGCTTTTTCCCGCGAATATGCGTGTTTCCAATCATCTTTAATTACAGCTTGTAAAGTGTGCGGGGCATTCTTTAGTACATTATCAGTTTGATCTTGCTTTCCATCTTGAATTTCCTTTATTTCATTCCCGATTGAAATTAGAGCATCACAATATCGGTCAATTTCAGAAAGCGATTCACTTTCAGTCGGTTCAAACATTAGAGTGCCTGGAACCGGGAATGAAACTGTTGGAGCATGAAACCCATAATCCATTAATCTTTTTGCAATATCCTCAACTTCAATATTGGCAGAGTGTTTGAATTCTCTCATATCAAAAATTAGTTCGTGAGCTACCCTTCCATTTAATCCTGTGTATAAAACCTTGAAGTGAGGAGACAATTTAGCTTTTGCATAATTTGCATTAAGGATGGCAACCTTGGAAGCAAAAGTTAATCCTTCAGCTCCCATTAATTTTATGTAAGCATAAGATATCAACATAATATCTGCACTGCCCCATGGAGCGGAAGAAACTGCGGGAATAGATTTCTCACCACCAATTTTTATAACCACATGTCCTGGTAAAAACGATTTTAAATGTTCAGCAACTGCAATCGGTCCCGCTCCTGGTCCGCCGCCGCCATGAGGAATACAGAAGGTTTTATGAAGGTTCAGATGACAAACATCTGCACCAATGTTTGCAGGATTTGTTAATCCTACCTGTGCATTCATGTTTGCGCCATCCATATAAACCTGTCCTCCATTCTGATGAATAATCTTACAAATTTCAATTACATCTTCCTCAAAAACACCATGAGTTGAAGGATAAGTAATCATTAATGCTGCAAGGTTTATCTTGTTTGCTTCAACTTTCTTTTTAAATCATTAATATCAATGTTTCCACGCTCATCACAACTAACAACCATTACTTTCATTCCCGCCATAACAGCGCTAGCGGGATTTGTTCCATGAGCAGAAGATGGAATTAAAACAACATTCCTATTTCCTTCTCCACGATGTTTGTGATATTCACGAATCACCATTAATCCAGTGTATTCACCCTGTGCTCCGGAATTTGGCTGAAGTGAAACTGCTGAAAATCCAGTGATTTCTGCAAGATCTTTTTCCAATTCTTTAAATATCTGCTGATAGCCCAATGTCTGATTTGAGGGAGCAAATGGATGAATGTTTGCAAACTCATCCCAGGTAATCGGAAGCATTTCTGTTGTTGCATTTAATTTCATAGTGCAGGAACCAAGTGGGGTCATAGAATGAGCTAAAGATAAATCTCTGTTTTCCAGCATTTTCATGTAGCGAAGCAATTCTGTTTCTGAATGATATGTATTAAAAACATCCTGGGTTAAAAACTTTGATTTACGTGATAAGAAGTTTTCAAAGTTTTTATCCGTTTCTTTAGATAGATTTAATAAAAAAGAACTATCTGTTTTTTGGTCAGCTATTTCTGCAAATAAGTTTACAAGCTGAATTATGTCTCTCTCTTCCGTTGCTTCATTTAAAGAAATCCCAATATGCTTATCATCGATATACCTGAAGTTGATCATCTCACTTTCAGATAAAGATTTAATTTTTGCACAAGTTTGGAAATCAGATTCTATTTGAAGAGTATCAAAGTAATGTTTATTAATTTGCTTAAAGCCAAATTCTTTTAGTGCCAAATCCAAAATTCTGGTGAATTTTCTTATCCTCTCAGCAATTTCTTTTAATCCATCCGGACCATGATAAACAGCATACATTCCGGCGATAACAGCAAGTAGAACTTGTGCTGTACAAATATTACTTGTTGCTTTTTCTCTTCGAATATGTTGCTCTCTTGTTTGCAAAGCCATCCTATAAGCTTTATTTCCCTGAGCATCCAATGAAATCCCAATAATTCTTCCGGGTATGTTTCTTTTAAATTCTTCTTTTGTTGCCAGGAAAGCAGCATGAGGTCCACCAAATCCCATTGGCACACCAAATCTTTGTGTTGAACCCACAACAGCATCTGCACCCAATTCACCAGGAGGAGTTAGTAAAGTCAGGCTAATTAAATCCGCTGCTACTACTTTAAAAATATTTTTTTCGTCAGCTAATTTGAACAACTCAGAATAATCTCTTATTTCTCCATTCCCCGCAGGATATTGAACAAGGATTCCGAAAACTTCTTCCGAAAGTTTTACATTTCTAACATCACCGATTTCTAATTTAATCCCAAGAGGATTTGCTCTTGTCTTCAAAACATCCAGGGTTTGCGGGTAACACTCCTCAGATACATAGAAAACATTTGCTTCTTTTTTATTTTTCGGTCTGATGTTATAAAACATTATCATTGCTTCAGCGGCGGCTGTTCCTTCATCCAATAAAGAAGCATTAGCAATTTCCATCGCGGTCAAATCTGAAACAACAGTTTGAAAATTAAGTAGAGCTTCAAGCCTACCCTGGGCGATTTCTGCCTGGTACGGTGTATATTGCGTGTACCAACCCGGATTTTCCAGAATGTTTCTTTGAATAACCGGGGGTAAAATATTAGGATGATACCCCATACCGATGTAAGATTTAAATATCTTATTTGCAGAAGCTATTCTTTTCAAATCTTCAATGAAAATATGTTCATTAACCGGTTCTGTTAAATTTAAAGAATTTGTTAATATTATCTGTTCCGGAATAGTCTGTTCAATTAATTGATCAATAGATTCAACACCACACGCTTTAACCATATGCAATATTTCTTTATTTGTCGGACCTACATGCCTGTTTACAAATTTATCAGGATGATCAAAACCATTCATAAATATCTCTCTATTTTTAAATTGAATAAAAAGAACTCTGTAAAGAACAATTAAATTTGAAAGGTAAATTTAAAGAAATAATGGAAATTTTTTAGGTCGGATAATTGTATAAAATAATAACCTGTAAGTTATTTATTTTGGTGTGAAATTTCCCGGGATTAGTCTATCCATAGCTTCATGCGCTGCATTCTGTTCCGCAGACTTTTTACTTTTTCCTTTGCCAATTCCTGAAACTTCTTTGCCTAACGACACTTTTACAGTAAAAATCCTATCATGTTGTGGACCCTCCTCATTAATTACCTCGTAATATGGAATTTCCATTTTGTTAGCCTGAGCATGTTCCAATAACTGGCTTTTATAATTTTCATCAATAAGATGCTCCCCTTCCTGCATTATTGGTTTAATTAATGATTTTAACAAAAATGATTTGCAAGCTTCGAGTCCATTATCAAGATATACTGCACCGATTAAGGCTTCAAAAGTATCAGACAAAATCGATTTGGAATTATAAACTGTTCCCCTGGTCAAATTACTTCCAAGCAGTAGGTAATCTCCAAGCTTCAATCTTTCACCTGCTTCACCCAATGTTTTACGGTTTACTATTTTAGCTCTGACTTTTGTTAAAAAGCCCTCTTCTTCTTCAGGATATTTTTTAAATAAGAATTCCCCGATTATGAGATTTAAAACTGAATCACCAAGAAACTCAAGTCTTTCGTTCGATAGATCAATTTCTTCATTGTGTTCAAGAAATGATCTATGAATAAGTGCTTGTGTGTAAAATTTTTGATTGTTGATTTTATGACCAGTCAGTTTTTCGATGGAGCTTATTTGTTTTGCAGTTAATAAAGGTTGATTGGTTTTTTGAGAAGAACGAAAACGAAAGAGATTCTTTAACTTGGATAATACACGCGACCGATCAGGATCCAAAACTAATCCTCAAATTTTTTAAAGAGAATTGATGCGTTATGTCCCCCGAAACCAAAAGTATTGCTTATTGCATATCTAATTTCTTTTTTGGTCGATTTATTAGGACTATAATTTAAATCACATTCAGGATCAGGCTTTGTTAAGTTGATCGTTGGCGGAATAATCCCATTTTGTATAGCCAATAAAGTTGCAACAGCTTCAATTCCACCGGCTGCACCGAGTAAATGCCCGGTCATAGATTTAGTCGAACTAATTACCATCTCAAAAGCATGCTCACCAAAAACTTTTTTAATCGCATTTGTCTCATTCACATCATTTAATTGAGTTGAAGTCCCATGTGCATTTACATAGGCAATTTCATCGGGAACAACTTCTGCATCTCTTAAAGCTTCTTTCATTGATCTGATTGCTCCTTCACCACCAGGTGCCGGAGCTGTAATATGATGAGCATCGCCAGTTAATCCGATTCCAGAAATTTCGCCGTAAATTTTTGCACCTCGTTTTTTGGCGTGACTGTACTCCTCGAGAATCAATGTCCCGGCACCCTCACCCATTACAAATCCATTTCTATCTAAATCGAATGGACGTGATGCCTCTTTAACTCTATCATTCCATGTAGATAAGGCTCTCATTGCATTGAATCCACCAATGGCAATCTCAGTGATTGCCGCTTCAGATCCACCACAAATCATTAAATCAGCACTTCCTCTCTGAATCAAAATAAATGCGTCTGAAATTGCATGTGAAGCTGTGGCGCAGGCAGATGTCGTCGCATAATTCGGTCCCTTGAGTCCAAACCTGATTGAAATTTGTCCCGCTGCGATATCAGAAATCATCATCGGGACAAAGAAGGGGCTAATTTTCTTTGGATCATTATTTTCAAAAAAAACATAATGCTGTTCCTGAAGTGTTTTCATTCCACCAATTCCGCTTCCATAAATAACTCCGAATTTTTCAAGATCTATTGATTCTAGATTTAATCCAGAATCTTTCATTGCCATATCGGAAGAAATTAGTGCAAACTGACAAAATGGATCTAATCTGCGGATTATTTTTTTATCAAGATAATCTTCAGGTGAGAAATTTTTTACTTCAGCAGCAAATTTTGTATCGAATTTTGTAGTATCAAACTTTGTAATGTAATCTATTCCATTTTTCCCTTGCAATAAACCTTGCCAATATTCAGTAAGGCTATTACCAATGGGAGTGATTACACCCATGCCTGTTACTACAACTCTTCGCTTGGTCATCATCATATAAGATGTTGAATAAATTTATGAAGGGACAGGAAAATCTGTATTAAAGAAAGTTCCGATCCAGGCAAAATTTATCCTAATTTTTCTGAAAGGTATTTAACAGCATCTCCTACTGTTCCAATTTTTTCAGCATCTTCATCAGGGATTGAAATTTGGAATGTACTCTCAAAACCCATTACTAATTCAACGATATCAAGTGAATCTGCTCCTAAATCGTTTGTAAAAGAAGCTTCGTTGGTAATCTGGGATTCTTCTACTCCAAGCTTATCAATAATTATCTCTTTTACTTTAGCTGCAACGTCCATTTTTGGCTCCTGTATTTGTTTTAAGTGATGAAATAGTTAACAGTTTTATTATAATAGTTAAATTTAACAAAATAGGATTCTAACAAACAAATTACATTGTCATTCCACCATCAACAGCAAGAACTTGACCCGTAATATAATCGGCATCATTACTGCACAAAAAGGCAACAGCACGGGCAATATCTTCTGGTGTACCCATTCTGCCTGCCGGAATTGTACTTAACAATTTATTCCTTTGTTCATCGTTTAACTTATTAGTCATATCAGTTTGGATGTAACCTGGTGCAATTGCATTAACCGTAATATTTCTCGATGCAAGTTCTCTTGCAATTGATTTAGTAAAACCAATTACGCCGGCTTTAGAAGCTGCGTAGTTTGACTGTCCGGCATTTCCAATAATTCCAACAACAGATGCTATATTAACAATCCTGCCATACTTTTGTTTGATCATATGTTTCATCGCAGCTTTTGTATAATTGAAAACGCTTTTGAGATTTGCATTTATAACATCATCAAAATCTTTTTCAGTCATTCGAAGTAAAAGATTGTCGCGCGTTATTCCTGCGTTGTTAACAAGAATATCGACTCCTCCAAGTTTTTCAACTGCCGCCTGCACCGTTGCTTCAGCCTGATCCAAAGAAGAAGCATCTGCTTTAAAAGCATAAATTTGTGTTCCCGGATGATCAATTTCTTTTTGAAGTTCATCGGCACATTCATCACAGCTGTTGTAAACGAAAGCAACATCAGAAAATAAAACACCACAACAACTTTTTTTTGCCAGTTCTTTTACTATTGCTCTACCAATGCCGCGGGTGCCACCGGTTACAATAGCACGTTTATTTGTGACCATTTCCATCTTTTCCAAATTGAATCTCCTTTAAATACGTTGTTCTGTATTCTTCTAATTCCTTAAATCCTTCTTCTCCAAAAAAATATTTTAATTCTTCTTTGCAGGATTCATAGATTGTTTTTTCATTGTTCGGTATTTTATTACAGGTTTTTAATCTCTCAAGATGTTCATCATCAATTGTTAATGCGCCTTCAAAAGTAGTGAGCGGAAACAAAACACAGTAAATAGGTTTATATTTCCATTTATGCTCACCCTCAATTAATGCTAATTTCTGTAATACGCAAAGACCTTCACTATCGAGAAATGAACATTTCCCATTAATTACTTCTGTACCAACTGCAATACCAGATTCAAAATCTTCATCTTCCTCCGGCGGTTCGAACCATTTCTCATTATTTTTTTCCTGGGTTTCATCAAACAAAGGTAGAATTTTATCTTCAATATCTAAAATAATATCGTGCTCTTTTTTATCTGTATAAACTCCATAATGACAACATTCACCGGTACAATTACAAGCAAATTTAAATGTAAAGATGATTGGATCTATATAAAGACCATTTATCTTTTTTGTAAACTTTTTTTCAGTTAGAATTTCTTTTTCTGCCATTAAATGAACTTCTCCACATCGGAAAATTTATCAATACCGAATTTCTTAACATCCGGGTTTATTCGTTTTAATAATCCCTGTAATACATTTCCCGGACCAACCTCATAAAATTCATCAAATCCATCATCTATCATATTACGAATGGTTTCTTCCCATCTCACTGGTGAAGTAACCTGCTCTGAAAGTAATTTTTTTATTTCGGTTGATTCAAAAACCGGCTTAGCACTTACATTTGCATAAACAGGAATTTTTGAATTGTAAAAATGAGTAGCACTTAAAGCTTTATCAAGCTGTGCCTGAGCTGGCTCCATTAGTGGAGAATGAAAAGCTGCGCTTACAAAAAGTTCTTTAACAACTTTCGCTCCAGCTTCTTTAGAAAGTTCCATAGCTTTCTTAACACCGGCTTCTGAACCTGATATCACGATTTGTCCTACAGAGTTAAAATTAGCAGCCTGAACAATTCCTTCAGTAGAAGCTTTTTTACAAATTTCATTTACTTGTTCAGGTGCTAATCCAATAACAGCAGCCATCGTTCCTTTATTTTTAATTCCAGCTTCCTGCATTGCTTTACCTCGTTCACGTACTAACTTGATAGCTTCATGAAACTGAATTGCTTTTGCCGCAACCAGAGCGGAATATTCACCTAATGAATGACCTGCCACTCCATCTGGTTCAAGAGTACGGATCAAACTACTAAGTACAACACTATGTAAAAAAATTGCAGGCTGTGTAAATTCTGTTTGTTTAAGTTCATTCTCTGGTCCGTTAAACATAAGAAATGATAAATTAACTCCTAATGCATCATCAGCAGTGAGTATCATTTCTTTGGCTTCAACAGAATTTTCAACAAGATCTTTAGCCATGCCTACATACTGTGAGCCCTGACCCGGAAAAAGAAAAGCTTTTTTACCCATATATTTTTTTATTTGACACGCGAAGAATTAATCAATTGCCCAAACAAGATAACAGGAGCCCCACGTGTATCCTGCACCAAAAGCGGACAAAATTAATTTATCACCTTTTTTGATTTTTCCATTACGATAGTATTCAACAAGACAAGATGGAATGGTTGCAGCTGTAGTATTACCATATCTATCAATATTAATAGTAACCTTATCTTTACTTAAGCCCATTCTTTCAGCAGTTGCATCAATAATGCGCATATTTGCCTGGTGCGGAACAAGATATGCAACATCCTCCCCGGTTAAATTATTTTTTTTCATTAATTCATAAGAAACATCTGCCATACCTTTAACTGCAACTTTGAAAACAGCTTTACCATCCTGATAAATGAAATGCATTTTATTATCAATAGTTTCGTGTGTAGGAGGATTTAAACTTCCACCACCTTTCATATATAATGCTTCCTGCCCACTCCCATCAATATGCAATATTGAATCCTGCAAACCCAAACTTTTATCTTCAGAAGGTTCAAGCAATATGGCAGCTCCTCCATCGCCAAAAAGTATACAGGTATTTCTATCAGTATAATCAGTAATTGCACTCATTTTATCTGCACCAATAACCAAAACCTTTTTATATTGTCCACTTTCAATCAAAGCACATCCCGTTTGGTAACCAAATAAAAAACCTGAACAAGCTGCAGATAAATCAAATCCCCACGCATTTTTTGCTCCTATTTTTTCCTGAACAAGACATGCTGTTGCAGGAAAAAACATATCCGGGGTAACAGTTGAAACAATTATTACATCGATTTCAGCCGGAGAAATATTATGAGTTTTAAGGAGATCTTCTGCAGCCTTAGCTGCAAGATCACTTGTGGCTCCATTTTCGAGTATTCTTCTTTCTTTAATTCCGGTTCTGGATACAATCCATTCGTCTTTTGTATCTACAATGCTTTCGAAATATTTATTGTCATAAATTTTCTCCGGAAAATACATCCCCAACGCTGTTATTGCTGCTGAATATTTTGAATCTCTATTCATTTATACCTATTGCTAATTTTTACTAAAACTATTAATTGATTTTTCAATTTTCTTGATTAACTTTTTCTTATGCATCTCATAAGCGCGGTTAACCATATTTTTAATTGCTTTTTCTGAGCTTGATCCATGACCAATAATACTAATTCCATTTACTCCAAGCAAGGGAACACCACCATGTTCCTGGTAATCCATTGACTTTAATGATTTTCTTAAAGTACTCTGAACCAACCCAATTTTTAATTTATCAATAAAGCTTTTTTCTGCAGTTGATTTCAATAAATGTTTTAATAAAGCCGGAACAGATTCACCAAACTTTAAGATTATATTTCCAATAAAACCATCACACACAATCACATCGGCTTTACCAGTAAGAATATCACGTCCTTCAACATTTCCGATAAAGTTTAATTGTGATTCTTTAAGAAGTTTATAAGCAGCAAGAGTAACTTCATTGCCCTTACTTTCTTCTTCTCCCATACTCAGCAATCCAATTGTTGGATTTTCTACGCCTCCCATTTCCTTTGCAAAAATAGAACCCATAATTGCATATTCAAAAAGATGTTGAGGCTTCGCATCTTTACCAGCACCCACATCATAAAAATAACAAACCCTTCCGATACTTGGCATTTCGGCACCGATAGTTGGTCTGCCAACACCGGGAATTCTTCCCATAATTAAAGTTGAAGCTGACATCATAGCACCAGTGTTCCCGGCACTCACAAATGCGTCAACTTTTTTTTCTTTGACTAAATTAGCACCTCTTACAATGGATGAATTTGGTTTGGTTTTTAATGAGTTTGTAGGCGAGTCACCCATTTCGATTACTTCTTCAGCATTTATTAAATGATCATCATCAATAGAATAATCAGTTGAAGAAATTACTCCTTTGAACTTCTTTATATTACCAACAAGAAACAGTTCAATATTTTTATTTTCCGATGCAGCCATTAGTGCACCGATTACTGCATTTCGAGGAGCAAAATCGCCCCCCATAGCATCAACTGCAATTCTGCATTTAGTCGGCTCAGGATTATCCATTTAGAGGTAATTTTACTTTTTAGCTCTTAGGAATGAACATTGATCGGCCGTTGTAGTAACCACAGGAGGGACAAGCACGATGTGCAAGTTTCGCTTCACCACAATTTGAACATTTTCCCATAGTAGGAACTGAAGCTTTGTAGTGTGTTCTTCTTTTATCCCTTCTGCTTTTGGACCATTTTCTTTTAGGATTTGGCATTGTTTTTCCGCTTTAATTTGTTTTTAATTTATTTTTTAATTCCATTAATGGTTGCCACTTTAATTCAATTTGATCTTTTGAGCAACTGCACTCACTATCATTTAAATTCTTTCCGCAATATTGGCATAATCCTTTGCAATCTTCTTTGCACAATTTCTTCATTGGAATTGAAAGAATTGCATAATCTCTCACATCTTCCCTTATATTAATATAGTCAGTATCACGTGAAATGTAAGCCACTTCGCTTGATTCGTTTTTTACATCAACATTTCTTAACAAATAAATCATCTTGTATGTACTGGAAATTAAACTGTTAAATTCTGAAGCACATCTGTCACAAATCAAATGTATATTAATATCGGTATTCGATTGAAGAATTATTTGATCCTGAAATTTTGTAAGATTTACCAGAGTATGAAATTTTCCTCTATGGATTTCATCAAGCTCTAATTTTTGGACATCTCCTTCAAACTCAAAATTATAATCTGAATCAGATAGATTCGAAATCTTAATTTTCATCAAAAATAGCAAATTTTAACAAAAAATAACTTCAAATATATTGATACGTCACCTGATAGTCAACCATTTTGAGCTATGTAATTTAACACCCTAAGCTATTGTGAAAAAAGCAATTAGGTGAAAATTAGCTCTGGCAAGTAGTGCTTGGGTATAGTTAAAAACCAAGATTAATAAAACAGAAATTTGGTTATAGAAATTCATATTTTTACACTCATTTAAAAAATTTCTGGACGAAATGCTTACTGTTGAAAATCTTGTAAAAAAATTTAAAGATAAGACCGCTGTCGATAACATCTCATTTATTGCAGAACAAGGAAAAATATTTGGGCTGTTAGGGCCTAATGGTGCTGGCAAAACGACGACTATTAGAACAGTTCTCAATATTATAAAACCTACTTCAGGGAAAATTCTTTTTAATAATGAACCAATTAGACGTGATTTTTTGGATAATGTTGGATATTTACCGGAAGAGAGAGGTCTATATAAAAAAAGTAAAGTAATGGATATAATACTTTACTTTTCGGAATTGAAAGGTTTGACAAGGTCTGTTGCATCAAAGAACGCAAAAGAGTGGATGGAAAAATTAAACATATCTTCTTATTCTGATAAAAAAGTCGAAGAGTTATCAAAAGGTAATCAACAAAAAGTTCAGTTTATTATTTCTGTAATTCACGATCCAAAACTTCTGATACTTGATGAACCGTTCTCTGGATTTGATCCTATAAATCAGCAGGAAATAAAAGAGTTTATTCTTTCATTCGTTTCTTCAGGTAAAATAGTTATCCTATCAACTCACCAGATGGACACAGTTGAAAAACTCTGCCAGGAAATTTTGTTAATAGATAATGGGAAGGAAATTTGTAAAGGGACTCTTTCAGAAATAAAAAGAAATTTTGGAGGAAATAATATTCGACTGGAATTTTCAGGCAATCAAAAAATGGTTTGGAACATGCCGGAGGTTTTAGCTCATGACAGTTATAGCAACTGTGCTGAAATTCAATTAAGAGATGATATAAATCCAACTGATTTTTTAAGAAAAATAATACCCGAAATTTCAATAAAAGGTTTTAATGTTATTGAACCAACGCTTAATAAAATCTTTATAGATCTTGTAAATCAGAATTCAGGCAGGAATTAATGAAAAAAATCCTGGCAATTGCAAAATGGGAATATATCGAAAAAGTTAAGACAAAAACTTTTATTATTTCACTTGTTCTAACTCCATTAATAATACTTTCATTTTCACTGCTGCCTACTTTGTTCGCAGATAAAAATGATGAAAGAACAAAAGTGGTTGGGATTATTGACTCATCCGGAGAATATTTCAATGAGTTAAGACAAGAACTTGAATCTTTTAGGCTTGAGGATAAACAACCAAACTATGTTATCATTAATTTATTTGAGAAGGATAGTAATTTTTCTGAAAACTTATTAAATGCTGATAAAGAAGTTTTAACCGGGGAAATTGAAGGATGCTTAATTATTTTTAACGGCGGAAGTGATTCATTACACGCTGAATACAGGAGCAGGAGTATTGGAAATTTCAGGGATGCCGGTAGAATTGAAAAATCCTTAAACAACATTCGGGTGGAAAGAAAACTAAAACAAATTGGAATTGGGAAAAGTGTACTGAATTTTATAGAACAAAATGTAAATGTTGAACAAATAAAAGTTGATGACATTGGTAAAACAGGTAAACAGGATTTTCTATTAGTTTTTTTCTCTTCATTTATTTTCATTCTTCTGCTAATGATGATGGTTATTTATTCAGGGCAGATGCTGGTTAGAAGTTTGATTGAGGAAAAATCAAACAGGCTTATTGAAGTAATTGTTTCCAGTTGCAGTTCTGATCAATTATTGGCAGGAAAAATTCTTGGTCTAAGTTCACTTGGCTTAACACAAATTTTTATCTGGTTCCTTATCGGTTTAAGTCTTGTTGGAGGATCTGTCATCCCGATTTCAGTATTTGAAAATCTCCACCTAACACTTATTTATTTTATTCTTGGATTTATTTTTTATGCAACACTTTTCGTTGGAGTCGGCTCTATTTTATCTACTGAACAGGAAGCACAGCAAATTACTACTTATCTAACCCTGATTTTAATGTTTCCTGTTGTTATTGCCGTACCAGCGATGCAGAACCCTGATTCTACAATCCTGGAAGTATTTTCTTACTTCCCTTTGACAATTCCAACAACAATGCTATTAAGAATAAACATTACTCCGCTTCCTATTTCTGAATTTATAATTACCATCGGGATAATGTTAATTTCAATATTCATTATGATTAAAATTTCAGCGAAACTTTTCAGAATTGGAATACTATCTTATGGTGCCAGACCAACTGTTAAAGAATTATTTAAATGGATAAAAACAGATTAATTATTGATCTGAGATTCTCATGTTAATATTTGCCTCTGCTCTTGCTGCAATAATTCCGATGTTTACTTACCTTCTGATCATCTGGCGATTAGATAGATACGATAAGGAGCCTTTCAAGTTTGTACTCCAAAATTATTTTTGGGGAGCATTTGGAGCAATAATTTTCTCAATTATTGGGAGTGTGTTCTTCAGTTATCTTTTGTCTTTTTTTACTACAGATAAAGAAGCACTTGATAGATTCGGTACCATTCTTGTGGCTCCTGTTGTTGAAGAATTTATGAAAGGAGTATTTCTTTTAATGATTGTCACCTACAGGAAATTTGATAACCTGACTGATGGAATCGTTTACGGTGGAGCAATCGGTTTAGGTTTCGGAATGACTGAAAACTTTCTTTACTTTATTTCTTATGGCGAGACACTCGGAGGTTGGATTGCTATTGTAATTATCAGGACCTTATTTTCTGCTGTTATGCATTGTGTATCAACAGGGACATTCGGGGCATTCCTTGGAATTGCAAAGTATAAACCAGTTCCTTCAAAAATTATTCTTACGTTAACTGGATATTTTGTAGCGGTGTTAATTCATTTTACATGGAATTTAACTGTTAGTTTCCATTCGACAGCTCCATTAGGATTTGTTATAATGGGTGGCACAATTGTTTTGTTTGTCGTGGTATTTCTTTCAACTGTTTCTGGAGAAAGAAAAATTATTTTAAATGAACTTAAGTCAGAGGCTGAACTTGGAACAATCCCGGTAAATCATCTGGAAATACTCAGTTCTTCACGAAGAAATATTAATGGCTGGATTGATGAAAGAATAAGGAAAACGTATATAAGTGCAGCAACAACTTTAGCTTTTAGAAAAATGCAGTCTGAAAAGAGTACAGGTGAAAGCAGAAAATCTTATCTTGCAGAAATAAATATTTACAGACAGTTTATTAAAAGTATTCTAGGGACACTATCAAAAGTAAATGAATAACTTAATATGTGTATTTGCTTCTGAAGCTATTCTAAATCCTGAAAAAGTAAAAGTTTTCGATAAATTATCTTTAAATGATTCCGTATTCTTTTACAGTTCTCTTTTAGCAAACTACATCGAATTATTGATGGACACAAATCAGCAATCCGAAACTATATTTTTTATTAATAAACATGATCAACAATTTGTTCCAAAATCATTTTTCCCAAAAAATATAAACTTTCATTTTACTGATTTCATTAATCCTCATTTACTTTTTGAAAACTTAGATAAAAATATTTTCATAAATTATACAAATATCATTTTAATTCATTCCAAAACAATGGGGATACGAAAAACTGATATATTAAGGATTTTTGGTTTACTTGCAAGAGAAGAGGAAAGTATTGTTATAGGGAAATCATTTACGGATGGAATAGTTTTTTCCGCACATAACAAAATGTCCAGAGCTAAATTTGAAAGTTTTTTAATTAATGAGGTTTCTTTCGAAAAACATCTCTCAGAAATTTTACGCAATGATTCTTTTGTAAGTTTAATGGAAAAATTTCTATCCTTTAGTACATTTATTGATTTTAAAAATTTGTACCGGGAACTATCGACAAAAGACAGTTTAAACTATTGCAGTGAACAAATGCATGAACGTTTTACTAACCTGTTTATTGAATATAAAGATCAACTTAAATGAATAAAGTAGGAATATTTGGCGGGACATTTGATCCAATCCATCTTGGTCATTTAATTACCGCACAATCGGTTAGAGAGATCAGAAAACTTGAAAAAATAATTTTCATTCCTTCTTATGTTTCGCCACACAAAGTGGATGTTAATTCTGCTTCACCAAAAGATAGATTAGAAATGATTAAGCTGTCAATTGGTGAAATCAGTTTTTTTGATTATTCTGAAATGGAAATTAATCGTGAGGGGGTTTCTTTTACTATAGATACCTTAATTGAAATGAAAAAAAAATATGAGAATATAGAGTTTATAATCGGGTACGATAATATATTTCAATTTCATACATGGAAGAATCCGGATGAGATTTTAAAACTCGTAAAAATTGTAGTCCTCAAAAGAAAATCTTCTTATGCTCCACCAGAAAAAGATAAATATTATAAAGCAGCCGAATTTGTTCAGACAAGAGGGATTGAAATAAGTGCGACTGACATAAGGGAAAGAGTTAAGAACGGATTACCTATCAATTACCTGGTAACAGATGAAGTTAAAAATTATATCTTTAGAAATAAATTATATGGAGTAAAATGAAAATTCTTGTAACCGGTGCTGCCGGTTTTATTGGTTCACAGATTGCAGATGCTTTTATTAGTTCAGGTCACGAAGTTGTTATTATTGATAATCTTTCAACCGGAAGAAAACACAATGTTAATCCAAATGCAACATTCTATGAAAAAGATATAACTGATAAAGAGATAATAAAAATATTTGAAAAGGAAAAATTTGATGTTGTTAGTCATCAGGCCGCACAAATTGATGTCAGAAAATCAGTCGCCGATCCGGTGTTTGACGCAAATACTAATATACTAGGTACACTTAACTTGTTGCAGGCATCAGTAAAAAGTGGCGTAAAGAAGTTTATGTTTGCTTCAACCGGAGGTGCAATCTATGGTGAACAGGATTATTTTCCTGCAGATGAAGATCATCCCACACGTCCGGTTTCACCTTATGGAATTACAAAATTATGTATTGAAAAATATTTATTCTATTATCACGTTCAGTACAAACTAAATTACACAATACTTCGATATGCAAATGTGTACGGTCCTCGTCAAAATCCGTTTGGTGAAGCGGGAGTAGTTGCTATTTTCATTAACAAGCTGCTTAAGTGCGAACAACCAACAATAAACGGTTCAGGTGAGCAGACAAGGGATTATGTTTTTGTCGGAGATGTTGTGAAAGCCAATGTTACTACATTACCTGATGAAAAAAGTACTATCTATAATGTAGGAACGAGTATTGAAACGAATGTAAACCAGATATTCTCCAAATTAAATGAATTGACTGGAAACCTGGTAGAAGAAAAGCATGGCACCCAGGCTAAAGGTGAACAGATGAAAAGTTTAATTACTTCAGATAAATTGCAATCAAAATTTGGATGGAAACCATCAACACTTTTATCTGACGGGCTTTCAAAAACAGTCGAGTACTTCAAAACAAATAATCCATACATGTCAAAATGATTTCTCAATCGTTTATAGAAAACATCTACAAAAATGATAGACGAACTGTAGCAAGAGCAATTTCAATTGTAGAAGAAAATAATTCAGATTCATCATCTCTGTTAAAAAATATTTACAATAAAGTTGGCTCAGCATATAGAATTGGGATTACCGGTCCTCCAGGTGCTGGAAAGAGTACAATTACAAATGCTCTTACAAAGCTATTCAAAAAAGAAGGAAAGAAAATAGGCATCATCGCTGTTGACCCAACAAGTCCTTTTACGGGGGGTGCATTACTGGGTGATAGGGTTCGTATGTCGGAAATTGGAAATGATGAAAATGTATTTATCAGAAGCATGGCAACAAGAGGAAGCCTTGGCGGTTTAAGTAAACAGGCAATTGATGCTGCAGATGTGCTCGACGCAGCCGGTTATCATTATATTCTACTTGAAACTGTCGGTGTAGGACAATCAGAACTTGATATTGCTCAAGCAGCAGATACGACTATGGTGGTTTTAGTTCCCGAATCCGGTGATTCAGTTCAGGCAATGAAAGCTGGTTTAATGGAAATCGCTGATTTTTTTGTATTAAATAAAAGCGATAGACCTGCTTCTGAACAAGCAATTGCTTCTCTTCAAACTATTCTAATGATGAAAGATCACGATGCTGATTCCTGGATGCCAAACATTATTAAATCCATAGCATCCGAAAATAAAGGAATCATTGAAATAGCAAATGAGATCTCAAGACATAAAGAGTACCTGGTAAAAAATAATTTATTCTCACTAAAAAGGGAATCTCAAACAAAAGTACGGATAAAAGGAATTGTAGAAGATCAAATCAGGAACAAATTATGGAGCGAAAGTGGCGAAAAATCCTTAAATTCATCTTTAGAAAAAGTTATACTTGGAGATCTTTCCCCATACCATATTGCCGATGATATTATAAAAGAATTTATATCTCGGAATAATTAGCCTAAAATGTTGTTATTATAGTTTTTGAAAGGTAAAACTTCATGCATCAAAACAACGGTCAGTTTATACCAGAACTCAGTGAAAACCAAATTATAATCAGAGACACAATCAAACAGTTTGCTGAAGAAAAAATACGTCCTATAATAATGGAACTGGATGAACCCCAAAAATTTCCTTTAGATCTACTTAGAGAATTGGGCGAACTCGGTTTTATGGGAATAATTTTTCCTGAAGAATATGGGGGCGCTGGTTTAGGTTATGTCGATTTTGTTATGATAATTGAAGAAATTGCAAAAGTTGATCCTTCCGTTGCTCTTTCGGTTGCAGCGCACAACGGACTTTGTACAAATCATATTTTTAGATTTGGTAATGATGCTCAAAAGAAAAAATATTTACCTGATTTAGTCTCAGGTAAAAAAATTGGGGCCTGGGGTCTTACTGAACCGGCTTCAGGTAGTGATGCCGGAGGATTAAAATCAAGTGCTGTAAAAAAAGGTGATAAATATATTCTTAATGGAAGCAAAACCTTTACAACACATGGTGCTTCTGCTGGAACATTGGTAATGATGGCAATTACTGATAAAGAAAAAAAGAGTAAAGGTATTTCTGCTTTCATTCTTGAAAAAGGAATGCCCGGACTTATTGTAGGCAAAAAAGAAAATAAACTCGGTATGCGTGCAAGTGAAACGGTTCAATTAACATTTGAGAATTGTGAGGTTCCGAAAGAAAATCTTTTAGGTGAAGAAGGAATGGGCTTTATAAACGCAATGCAAATTCTTGAAGGTGGAAGAATTTCAATTGCCGCTTTAAGTGTTGGGCTCGCAATGGGCTGTCTTGAACATTCAATTAAATATTCAAAGGAGAGAGAACAGTTTGGGAAACCACTTTCTGCGTTTCAGGCAACACAGTTTAAGCTTGCAGATATGAAAACAAACATCGATGCGGCTCATATGTTAACACTCAGAGCAGCACAAATGAAGGACAAAGGATTACCAAATATAAAAGAAGCGGCGATGGCAAAACTTTTTGCAAGTGAAATTGCTGAGAAAGCATCAAGTGAGGCCGTGCAGATTTTTGGTGGATATGGATTTGTGAAAGATTACCCGGTTGAAAAATTTTATCGCGATGTAAAACTTTGTACAATTGGGGAAGGAACTTCCGAGATTCAGAGAATTGTAATTGCAAAAGAATTATTGAAAGATTAAAAAATTAATGACAAAAATTGGTACTTCTATTAATGAAAACGAATCATTCCTTAAAAGAGAAGATTACCAAAAGGAACTTCTTCGAAAATTAGATTCAATCCGTAAAAAAGTTAAACTTGGTGGCGGTCAAAAGTCAATTGAAAAGCATAGGGCTAAAGGAAAATTAACCGCTCGTGAAAGAATTGACCTTCTTGTCGATAATCCAAAAGAATTCTTTGAACTAAGTACGTTTGCAGCCCATGAAATGTATACAGAACAAGGCGGTGCTCCATCTGCAGGAACAGTTTACGGAATAGGAAAAATTAGTGATAGAATTTGTGTTATAGTTGCAAACGATGCAACTGTAAAAGCCGGCGCATGGTTTCCAATTACTGCAAAAAAGAATTTGCGTGCACAAGAAATCGCAATGGAAAATAATTTGCCGATTATTTATTTAGTAGACAGTGCCGGAGTTTTTCTGCCAATGCAGGATGAAATATTTCCGGACAAGGAACACTTCGGAAGAATTTTTCGTAACAATGCTGTAATGTCTTCAAGGGGAATTCCTCAAATTGCTGCGATAATGGGACCCTGTGTTGCCGGTGGTGCTTACCTCCCTATTATGAGTGATGAAGCTTTGATTGTTGAAGGTGAAGGCTCAGTTTTTCTTGCCGGTTCGCATTTGGTTCGTGCAGCAATCGGTGAAAAGATTGACAACGAATCACTCGGTGGTGCAAAGGTTCAGTCGAATGTATCCGGCGTAACTGATTACATAATGAAAAATGATGAGGAATGTTTAAAACAAATAAGAAGTCTTGTAGATAAATTTGGTGAGAGAAAAACTGCAGGGTTTAACAGGATAAAACCGGAAAAACCAAAATTTTCTGAAAAAGAAATTCTTGGTCTGCTTCCTGCCGATACGATTAAACCTTATGATATGTATGATGTGATTGGACGAATTGTTGATAAATCAGAAATAGATGAATATAAAGCCGGTTATGGGAAAACTATTATTACAGCTTATGCAAGAATTGATGGCTGGTCTGTTGGAATAGTTGCAAATCAAAGAAATGTTACAAAAACCGAAACAGGTGAAATGCAGGTTGGTGGTGTAATTTATTCTGATAGCTCTGATAAAGCAACAAGATTTATAATGAACTGTAATCAGAAAAAGATTCCTTTGGTTTTTCTTCAGGATGTCACTGGATTCATGGTTGGAAGTCGTGCAGAACATGGTGGAATAATCAAGGATGGTGCAAAGATGGTAAATGCTGTTGCGAATTCCGTAGTTCCAAAGATTACAGTAATCATCGGCAATTCATTTGGAGCTGGAAATTATGCAATGTGTGGTAAAGCTTATGATCCAAGATTTATTTATGCTCTTCCAAATTCTAAGATCGCAGTGATGGGTTCTTCCCAGGCAGCGAGCGTTTTATTGGATATAAAAATCAAACAGGCAGAAAAAAGCGGTGAAAAGATTACGGATGAGCAAAAGCAAAAACTTCTGGATGAGATAACGCAAGCTTATGATGAAAAAAATCATCCGCTCTATGCTGCTGCACGATTATGGATTGATGAAATAATTGATCCTGTTGATATTAGAAAATGGATATCAATAGGACTTGAAGCTGCAAATCACAATCCTGATATACCTAAATTTAATCCGGGTGTAATTCAGACGTAATGCAATTCAGATGATGAAACTCATTTGTTCTATTATATTGTTTCAAATCATCATTTTCCCACAACAAAGTAAACTTTCCAAAGCTGTAAATTATTTGTCAGGATTTATTGCTTCGGATTATTTTATTGAATTAGAACAAACAACATCTCATTTAAATATTGTGGATTCAATCTACCAACAGGCAATAAAATATTATAAAAATGATTATTCCGAAGCATTGCTCGCACTAACATTCACAACCGTTCCTTATAGAAAAGTCCCAATCACGCTTCCTCTCATAAATGTTGAAATTCATTATCCATTAATTTCAGCTGATCTTGATACTTATATTTTAAAAAATCAAAATCTACCTTCCCAATTGTTTTTTGATTCACCACAAAACAATTATGGAGATAAAGATAAACTGGCTCACTTTTTTGGGAATTCTTATATAGGATATGCCGAACCGGTTTTTGATTTGGCAGACGTATTTGGTTATTTTGTAGAAGCGTTTGAGGAGGATTTTAAAGCCCAGTCAAAAGTTGATTTCCGCGATATGAATGTTAACTGGTATGGAAAATTGTTTGGAGATCTTCTTGAAAAGAATAAAAAAATTCTTCCTTCACAGGTAATGTTAATCCGATCATACAGATATTTCAATTTAAATTTATGAAATCAATCTTAATTATAGACGACGAAAAAGAAATTTGCGAAAGCATTAAAATGATCCTTGAATATGAGGGTTACCAGGTTAACGCATTCACTTCAGCCAAAGAGGGATTGCAAAAAATTTCTGATCTTCCCTACTCTGGAATGCTTTTGGATATACAGATGCCTGAGATGAGTGGTTTTGAGGTTTTACAGAAAGTTAAAAAGTCAAATCCTAACATTTCGGTAATAATAATCTCTGCGCATGGGAGTGTTGAAAATGCGATAAAGGCAACGCGGCTAGGTGCATTTGATTTTATTGAGAAACCAATCGATAGAGATAAACTCTTAATCAGTGTCCGGAATGCTGTTGAACAATCAAATCTTTTAACCGAAAATAAGGAGATTAAAAAAACTCTTGAAGGTGAAAGTGAAATAATCGGAGAGAGTAATGCAATTAAAAATATTCTGGAGCTTGTTCAAAAAGTAGCTCCACTGGATACAAGAGTTTTAATTACTGGAGAGAATGGTTCCGGAAAAGAACTTGTTGCAAGAGCAATTCATAAAAATAGTCCGAGAAAAGAAAAACCTTTTATAGAAGTAAATTGTGCTGCTATCCCGAATGAACTGATTGAATCTGAACTATTTGGTCATGAAAAAGGATCTTTTACTGGTGCGGTTCAACAGAGAATCGGAAAATTCGAACTAGCAAATAAGGGTTCAATTTTCCTGGATGAAATTGGCGATATGAGTCAGCAGGCTCAGGCTAAAGTGTTACGTGCAATTGAAGATGGTATAATTGAACGCGTCGGCGGCGGGAAAAAAATTGAAGTCGATGTAAGAATAATTGCTGCAACAAATAAAGAATTAAAAGATGAAATTTCAAAAGGAAATTTCAGAGAAGATTTGTTCCATAGACTTAATGTTATTCCAATTAATTTACCAGCATTGAGAGAACGGAAGGAAGATATTCCGCTACTTGTAAATTACTTTGCTAATGATATCGTCAAAAAACACAAGAAACCACCAGTTAAGTTTTTAAATGATGCAATCGATTTTCTAAAAACATTTTCGTGGAGTGGGAATATCCGTGAATTAAAGAACACAATAGAAAGAATAATTATTCTTGTTGATAAAAGAGAAGTTACAAAAAAGGATATTGAATTTCTTTTCACACCTGGTCAATCATCTGTTGATGATATAATTGATGACAGCAAATCATTCCAGGAATTTAAGGAGAAATCCGAACGAGCTTTCATTCTCCGCCAGTTAAATGAAAACGCATGGAACATTAGTAAAACTGCTGAGATTCTTGATATTCAGAGAAGTCATCTTTATAATAAAATGAAAAAGTACGGAATAGAAAAGGAGGAATAATGCCAACTATCTTTTCTAAAATTATAAACAAAGAAATTCCGGCTGATATAGTTTTTGAATCTGAAAACATTTTAGCATTTAAAGATCATTAATCCACAAGCACCAACCCATATACTCATCATTCCAAAAATTGAAATTCCAAAAGTCTCTGATTTAAAAGTAAATGAGCACGCTGGACTATTAGCAGAAATGTTTGATGTGGCAAACAATCTTGCCAAAGAGATGGGAATTGCCGAAGATGGTTACAGGTTGGTTATTAATTGCGGAAAGAACGGAGGACAGGAAGTTTATCATTTGCACATGCATCTTCTTGGCGGCAGACAAATGAAATGGCCTCCGGGTTGATGCCTAAAGAATTTTAAGCCTGAAAATAATTTGATTGTTTTTCAATTTCTCTTGTTCGCTTCAACTCACCAATTAATATTGAATCATAACCATACTTATTACGAATTCTGTTTACAACCTTCAGCATTCTTTTTCTTTTAATTTCTGTCCATTCAAATAATTCTTCCTGTTCAGAACAATCAGAAAAATTAGTCATTCTAATTCCGATTAGTCTGACAGCAATTCTTCTTGAATACGCTTTCGCAAGCATACCCCAGGCAGTTTCAAATATTTCCCTATCGTCATCTGTTGGTTTTATTGTTTTCGCTCTTGTTAAAGTTTTAAAGTCAGAATAACGAAGTTTTATACTTATTGTCGCAGCCTGCCAACCCATTTCTCTCAACTCGTGACAGACTTTTCCAGTAAGATAAAATAGTTTTTCCTTTAAGAATTCTTTGCTTGTAACATCTGCAAAAGTTCTTTCGTGTGAAATGCTTTTCTGCTCCCATTGAATTGTTAAATATTCACTCCCTTTCCCACAGGCTTTCCTGTAAAGATCAATCCCATATTTACCATATGCAGCAGCAAAATAATCCTGCGGAAGTTTTGTTATATCTCCAATTTTAAGGATTCCTTTCGAATTAAGATCTTTCAGAGTTACTTTCCCGACACCGGGAATTGTTTCAACAGGCATTGGCGAAAGAAATTCTTTTTCCATTTCAGGAATGATATAAGTAATTCCACAAGGCTTCATACAGTCCGAGCCGATCTTCGCAATCGTCTTGTTGCTTCCGATTCCAATTGAACACGGAAGTGAAAGTTTCTGCCTGATTTCATTCTGCAAAAAAGAAGCAAATGCAAACAACGATCCGTAAACATTTCTACAGCCGGTAAAGTCCATGTAAAATTCGTCAATGGATGCCTGTTCAACTACAGGAGCATATTGCTCAAGTATTTTTTTTACAGCTCTTGAAAAGCGTGAATATTCACCATGACTGCCGTGGATATAAATTCCGTGCGGACAAAGTTTGTAAGCAGTTCTTATCGGCATTGCGGAATGCAATCCGAATGCACGCGCTTCATAAGAGCAGGCAGCCACTACTCCCCTTCCGTATTTCGGATCACCGCCAACAATAACCGGTTTTCCTCTGAGTGAAGGATCGAGAATCCGCTCCACTTCAACAAAAAATGCATCAAGATCTAAATGAAATATTGTACGCATTTGCTAGTCATTAACAATTAGTCATTATTATTTTTAATTAACACTGATTATTTCTTCCAATCTTTTATATGCTTTAACAATAGTTTTCGGCATTTCAACCTTATTTCTTTCTTCCAAAAAATGAATCAGTTCAAACGCATTTGCAACTGCATCTCCCTGTGGATGGTTATTCATTATAACGTGGACTTCTTTCACTTTTGATTGTATAGATTTTATCACCTGCTCAATTTCAACCAACTCTCCCGGTGAATACAAATATTTATACCGTTGATTCTGTTCTTCGTATGTTTGTTTGCTGCCAAAATTATTTATCGATTTTTTCCATGCATCCTCATTCCTTCCGTGAAACCGGATGTAAGCTTTATCATTTGTTATAATTGGTTCAAACGGAATTGCCTGACCGATTTGCGGCTGATCAATTGTGCAGAATGTGAGATTGTTTTCTTCAAAGAATTTAAAAGCCTCAGTGTTTTGCCACGATGAATGCCTGACTTCAACAAAAAGATTATAATTTTGAAATATGTCTTTCAATTCACTGATAAATTGAGTTGCAGAATTATTGTAAGGGAATGAATAAGGAAATTGAATCAACAAACCGCCAAGCCGTTCTGCAGTTTTTAAAATTTCAAGGTTATATATAATCGCTTTTATATTTTGCTCATCATATTTACGCTTGTGAGTAAAATCCTGGTGAAGCTTTACATTAAAAATAAAATCATCGGAGTCCTCTACTTTTCTCACCCAGCCTTCAAATACTCTGGGACTCAAATAAGCATAGTAAGTTGAGTTCACTTCAACACAATTAAAGTAATGTGAATAGAATTGTAGCCAGTCGAATGAGCCCGACTGTTTTTTCGGATAAAAGTTCGGTACCCAATCTTTATAAGACCAGCCTGCTGTACCGATGTAGAATTTTGGCATATTATATTTTGATTGTAGTTATGTCTAAATACATTAAGTTAACAAAAGTGTTAATCATCTGTATTTATTAAGATGAAATAAAATACCCATTCTCTCTCACCTGCTGAATTGAATCTCGCAGCACACCCAGCGATCTCTGGCTGAGCAGATCAATTTTTACAAGACCGAGGTCCTCAACTCCGTACATATCCGGCTGAGTAATTATTAAACCGACTCCTTTATTCTTTGCATACTCAAGTGCTGTGTAAGTTGTGATCGGCAAAGGAGAAATAACTATTCCGCCGGGATGAATGCTCAGATGCCGTGGAAAATTCGCAAGTCGTGATGCAATATTTATTATGCTTTTCCATGGTTCATTGTTAAAATTAAGTGAACGTGATTCAGGAAATTTTTTTGAAATATCCGGAAGATTTTTTGCATCGGTCCAGGGAATAAATTTGCTGATCTTTGAAATCTCTTCATCCGAAAAGCCGAATACCTTTGCTGTTTCTCTGAAAGCGGAACGTGCTTTAATTGTAACGTGAGTTGAAATGAATGCAACCCTACTGTAACTGTATTTGTTAAAAATATACTGAACTATTTCATCTCTTTCTTTCCAGCTAAAATCGATATCGATATCCGGCAAAGAAGAGCGGCTTTTATTCAGAAATCTTGTAAAGTAAAAATCATATTTTATGGGATCAACCTCCGTTAAACCAAGGCAGTAACAAACAAGACTGTTTGCAGCGGAGCCTCTTGTAAGCGTCATCATTTTTCTTCGTTTCGCTTCAAGGTATATATCGTAAACGATGAGAAAGTAATCCGCTAACCCAAGATCATTTATAACCTGCAGCTCTTCATCCAGTCTGCTTTTAATACCAGCCGCAGCTTCGCCATATCTTCTTTTAAGTCCTTCATAAGTGTTATTCTGTAATAACGTAAAAGTTGAATATTCCGTCGGTTCCGGGAAATCAGGCACTTTATGTTTTCCGAGACCGAGATCAACATTACAATGCTCTGCAATAAATTCAGCGTTTGCAAAAGCTTCCGGTATTTTATTTTGCAGAGGATTAAATGCGGAAGGTAGTTTGAAATAAAATTCTTTGTCTATCAGATCATTCTCATCAAGATTTTCAAGAGTACTTCTGTTTTTAATTGCAGTAACAACTTTGCAGAGCAAATAATCTTCAGGCTCTGAAAAATAAACCGGATTTGAAATCACATATTTAGAATTTCTTTCTTTAGCTGCTTCAAATAATTTTCTTGCATTGGACTTATTTGCCTTGGTGATAATCAATTCGGCAAAAACATTTTCATAGTTAGGAATGTTTTGCAGAAGCTCAATTGAGTTAGTCAATACAAATAGATTCGGGAATTTATTTTGCAGAAGTTTGAATAAAGAGAAATCTTCTTTAAGCTTTCTCGAAGTTATTATTTTGCAAATGTCCGAATACCCATCAAAATTTTTTGCAAGGAAGAGTGCATAAATATTTTTTCTTTCAGGTTCATCAATATAAGTGCCCAGCAACGGATTTACCTTTTTTTCAATTGCTTTTTTGTAGAAAGAAACAAGTCCGTACATTCCATTTGTGTCTGTTAGAGCGATGGAATTCAGTCCATAAATAACAGCTTTCTCAAGTATTTCATCAATCGTAATAACACCTTGAAGCAAAGAATAATTAGAATGCACGTGAAGAGGAATCATAGTTTATCCTGCATAGGCTGTTTTTAATTTTTCTTTATCTAAAGAGGCAGACCGATAAATATCTTCTTCCCTCAAGCCTTCATCATCGGGTACGTAATATTTTTCTGCAGTGTCGTTGTAAGATTCAAGTTTCACCGCTTCGTTTGCAAGTATATCGAGGTCTTCAACAATTATGTTGTTTGAATTTTCAGCATCGATTCTTCCTTCAACTACGTACGGTCCCATAGAAAGAGTTTTCTCAGCAACTTTATTGTAAGTACGAGGAAAAATAACAGCTTCATAAGTTCCGGTTAAATCTTCGAGAGACAGGAACTTCATTATATCACCTTTTTTAGTTCTTATTCTTTTTGATGACATATACCAGCCTATCATTCTAACTTTTTTGCCGGGATGCTTTTCCATTTGCTCTGAAGGAACAAAATGATATTCTTTATCATGCTCTCTAAAAAGCTCAAGGGGATGTTTGGCTACCATATAATGAAAAGCTTCATACTCGGCAATACATTTTTCTTCAAGTGAAAAATCTTTTTTTGTTTTTACAGCTTCTTCAAGTTCGAATGCTTCATTAATAAAAAGATCATTGTAGCCTTCTTCCAACATTTTAAGCTTGTTGAAGTAAATATCAGCCAGTCTTAAAAGAGTGTAGCGTGTTTCGCGAAAACAATCCATTGCGCCGCATTTTATGAGAAGCTGGGTTTCTTTTAATCCGATTTTTGTCCTTACAATAAAATCAGGGAGAGAAATATACTTGCCGTATTTTTTTCTCTGCTCAATAATCATATCAATGGAAGAATAAGAAAGATGTTTTATTGCCATCAGCCCAACACGGATTTCTTTGTCCTTTCCCCTGTATTCTTTTTCACTTTCATTGATGCACGGAAGAAGGACATTTATCCCGAAGCGCTTTGCTTCCTGTATGTAAACAGCTCTTGCGTAAAAGCCGCCACCGTTGTTCAGCACGCACGCCAAAAACTCTGCAGGAAAATGAACCTTTAAATATGCAACCTGAAAAGAAAGGAGAGCAAAGCTTGCACTGTGAGCTTTACAGAATGAGTAACCAGCAAAAGATTCTATCTGCCGCCATAATTCTTCTGATATTTTACGGGGAATTTCTTTTGCATCACAAGATTCAAAAAATCTCTCTACAATTAATTTCATTGCTTCGTGCGAACGCATCTTACCGCTCATTGCCCTGCGCAGAACATCAGCTTCATCAAGAGTTAAGCCGGCAATGTGATGCGCAACCTTAATTACATCTTCCTGGTAAATCATAACGCCGTAAGTTTCTCCGAGAACTGTTTCCATTTGAGGAAGAAGATATTTTCTTCTTGAAGGATCTTTATGCCGCGCAATAAATTCCTGCATCATTCCGCTTTCTGCAACACCGGGACGAATAACCGAGCTTGCCGCAGTAAGCATTTCAAAAGTTGTAACATCTAGTCTTCTTAAAAGCGAACGCATCCCGGGAGACTCAATATAAAAGCAGCCGATTGTTAAACCGTTCCTCATTATGCGGAGTGTTTCAGGATCGTTGAAAAGAAATTCATAGTTGAAAATATCAAACGGAATCCCCTTCTCCTGCCGCGGAATATCCTGGTAAAGCCGAATCGGCAACGGAGGAATGTTGCGATTAATTGGGAAGCTTAATTCAGATAAAGATATATGTTCGAGCATTTTGGACCAGGTTTAAGTTCAAGTTCATGATCAAGTTCAAGTTTATGTGCAAGATCAAGTTAACTACAAAGAGAAAATTCTTGCTCTTGAACCTGCACCTGCACTTTTTTCATCCCGCTTTCTTTTCCATACTTCTGTATACACCTACTACAATTCCTACAAGTTTGAACGACGGATATTTTTTATCAATTACTATCGGTTTGTATTCGGGATTTTCTGAGACCAGTTCAATTTCATTTTTCTTTTTATAAAATCTTTTCACCACTGCTGCATCATCAAGTATTGCCGCGACAATTTGTCCGTTCTTAGGCTCCAGGTTCGGATTAACGATAACAATATCACCGCTGAAAATGTAAGCGTCTTTTAAGCTGTCTCCTTTCACTTTTAACAAAAAAGAATCTTTCGGCATATGAGCGATAGTCGGCAGATCAATTGTATCAACTGCATCAGGATAAATTGTAAGCGGATTTCCTGCAGCTACTTCACCCAGAACCGGGCGCGGTATAAAAAATTTATCTTCAAGAGTCAGCTCAATTCCTCTTGAAAGCTTTGGATTCTTTTTGATGAAACCTTTCTTTTCAATTGCACCAAGATGCTGCTGAACTGTTGCCCTGTTCCTGTAACCAAAATGCTTCGCTATTTCAGCAAGCGTGGGCGGCATTCCCCTATCCGCTTTGTGATTGATTAAAAACTCAAGAATTTTTTTCTGTATTTCCGTCATCTCTTTTGCCATAACACACCTCCGGTCTGTGAGTTACAATGGTAAAATAAAATACCATACATTTGTATGGTAATATAAAAAGATTATAGAATTAAGTCAATAGGAGAAAAAAATCAGAACTGATTAAAAAAAGGGAGCAATAAAAGATTTGCTAATTATTTATGAACGAAGATTTTCTCGAGAGATTCAACCATTTTCTCACGGAAAATTGGTTTTGAAATGAAATCGTTAAAGCCGGTTGCAATAAATTTTTCTTTATCACCGGGCAAAACGTAAGCAGTAACAGCAATAATCGGAACGTGGTCAAAGCCGGGCATGCGATGAATAATTTTAAGGGCATCGAGTCCGTTATATTCACCCTGCAGGTTAATATCCATCACGATAAAATCGAAATGCTGTGATTCCAGAACCGGGAGAGCTTCTTCAAAACTAGCGCAGAATCTGATTTCCTTTAATCCTTTCATCTGAACTTTGAAGAGAATCTGTGAATCAACCTGGTCTTCAATGTAAAGACAATTCAAGCCGGAAAGATCCAGCTTATCCGCCTTTTCGAAACCAGGAGTATCTTCATCATCAACAGTAAGTTCTTCTTCAATTGCTTCAGGTTTGTAAAATTCCTCTTCAGAGATTGATTGCTGAAATTCTTCCTGAATCTGTTCAAAATTTTCCTCAGCGTCAAAATTCTTTTGAGGATCATCAATAGTCTGTTCTTCAGGCTGAGGTTCCTCAAAAGTATCTTCTTCAATTAATGAAATGTCTTCCCGGGATTTGTCCTCAACTGAATGTTCTTCTATAACAAATTCATCACTTACATTTTCATCAGTTACATCCGATGAATCAGACATAATAATTTCGTCAGAATCAGCATGGGCTGAGTCTTCATCCGTTCCGGTATTAGTTTGATCTTCATTAGCCAGTTCTTCCCCAGGAAAATTTTCAGTCAATTCGGTTTCATGAATATCTTCAACAACAGTTTCCTCTTCTGATTCTTCAAGTTCGTGAACCAGCAAGCTTTGGTCTTCAAAATCAAGAGGGAATTTAAATCCGTTTTCCTTTCTTCCATGGTTATCAGTAAAGCTGATATATTCACCATTTAAAGAAGCCAATAAAGATTTTGAGATTTGAATAGTTAATTTTGAAACTCCATATTCTTTCGGATCAACTGAATTCATAAACAACTGATCAAAAATATTTAAGAGTTTTTCAGAAATAGAACCATATTTATCGGAAATTGAAATCAGAAAATCTTTTTCTTCCACCGGTTGAGCAGAAAAATATATTTTCTTTGTATCTGTGACCCGGGTTATCATTTTAATCAAATTGTGCAATAGTGCATCTAATTTTTTGCGGTCAGTTTTAAACTTTTAAAGACGAAGAAATCTTACCAAAAGCAAATTCCACATCTTTTTTACCTGTAATCTCCCGCATTGAATTATCAAGTTGCTCAATCAGACTTGTAATCAGAATCTCAGTAATTTCCATTTCAGAATTATTAAGTGCGATTTCAGTAAACTCTATAATAGAGTTCATTGTCCCAAGAAGTGTAACTCTATTTTGATTAATAATATCAACAGCTTCTTTTTGTTCCTGGGATAACGACTCAACGCTTTCAGTAAGTTCCTGAGTAAAGCCAAGTATAACATTCATTGGGGTTAAGATTTCATGAAATACACCATGCAGGAAATTCGGTTCAAGTCCCTGCAATTTTGTCGATGATTCTACCGGCTTTTCTACAACAACTTTTTTAATCACCTCTTTAATTTCTACACGACCTGGTCCTTCCCGTGTTTCAATTAATTTTGCCATAACAGTATATGATTCAACTTCTCCATTTACATCTAATTGTGGGTAAACAAAAAGCTTGGTTTCGAAAGGCGAACCATTTACATCTTTTAACTGAACATCCAGGTTAATTTCTTCCTTAAGGTCAGAAAGAAATATTGTATTATTTATAGTTACCCGGTCTTCATCATAACCATAGGTTGCGAGAGAAGTATTTTCAATTTCATCTTTTGAAAGATTTAATTTTTGAATTGCAGATTGATTTGTCGAAGAAATAATTCCGGACGGATCGGTAACAAAAATAAGATCGCTTGTATTTTCAAATGCGATTTGAAAATGCTGAGTTTTTTGTTTCTGATCAAGATCGTCACTAACGTCTCTTATGATGTTGAAGACTGCATCTTTGTCATTATATGTAAATCCAATTTTACTTAAACGTACAACAACTGATGTCCCATTATTTTTTCTATGGCGCAATGGTTTTCCAAAGACTCCCTCATTCGTTTCTCCTCCCGATGTATCCAAAAGAGTTTGGATATCTTCAGGACTGTAAAGATCAGTCAAATCCATCTGGATAAACTCATCATGAGTATAACCGTATAAATTCAGTGCCGCATCATTTACTTCTAAAAATTTTAGATTTTCTTTGTCGTAAACAAAAATCGGTTCAGGGTTTTTTTTGATCAGAACTTCGAACATTTTTCCCTTGCTCTTAATCAGTTGTTGAAGATCGTCTATGAATTCAGTTTTTTCTAAATTCAGTAGAATACCTATACATTGTTTAGAATCATCAAAGATTTTGGTAGCAAAAAGTCTTAAATCAAACGCTTCTCTAACAATTTCCAGATGATTATCTACCTCAATTATTATACCATCAGAATTGCTACCTATAAACCTATTTATAATATCTGATAGTGGTAAGGATAATACCTCAGAATACTTTAAACCGGTTAAATCGTTAAATTTTCTTGCAAATAATTTACAAAATTCTTTATTGGTTTGTTTAAAATACCCTGAAGAGTCCAGTAATGCAATGGGGTTCGGAAGATTATCAAATATTGTTGAATTGTAAGTATCTGTTCTTTCAGGCGTTTTTACTTCCTGCAATATTTCTTTTTTTCTTGTAAATCCTGCAATAGCAATTATATTTTTACTATTATCTGTTAGTGGAATTAGTATAAGATCGTGATTGATTGGTGTGGGAAAACTCTTCAATGGAATCCCGTTTACAATTAAAGCAGATTGACTATCTCCTAAATATTGTTCAATAGATTCAAAGAATTTACTAAGAAATCCCGGTATAAAATTGAAAAGGGGCTTGCCTTCCATCTGGTATGGCTTCAATCCAAATGCTTGAGCAAAAGATAAATTTACAAGCACTAAAATTCCTCGTTCATCTTTTATCCAGAAAAATTCATCAAATTCATCTGCAAGACGGTGTATATTCTCTTTTCCAATAAATGTGAAAGGATAAAACGAAATAGTTTTGCTAAGGATATTTGAAAATTCATCAGAAATATTAAGTGATTTTAGATCTGCTGGCTGCATTTCCATGTCACTAACTTCAAATTCGGTCCGGACATTCTTTCTTGCGTTGATTTTGCAAAACACTTCGTTATCATTATCAACATTGCTTTTCTTAAATTCCAACCTGGAATTAATATCTTCACCACTTTTTAATTTAAGATTAAGAAGCGTTGACATTTGTAAATTATTTGAAGAAAAAAGTTTCGAAATTTCACCCGCAAGTATTTTACACGTTTCCTTTTCAAGATAATCTTCTAACGAACATTTATCAGATGATAGATTAAATATTTTATTTGTTTGCTCGTTCATCGCAATAATATCTAAATCGACATTCAGAACTAAAAAAGGTTCTGAATGGGAATTGCAAACAATATTATATATGTCTTTTTTATTCAAAATCGGTCTAAACTATTTATACTCTAAAAAATTTACGTCAAATTGGATTTGAAGAAGATGGCGTTAATATAAGGACTAAATGTATTTCCCCTGTTTTAAAATTAGTTTAAGCTTTTAAGTCCAGAAAATCTACGACTATAATTTACTCGGAAATTATTATTCGTTTTTCCTGGTTTGGATTTAAATTCTCAACTATCAGTTTATACTGATGTGTTTTGTAATCGAATATAAATCTTAAGCCGGGTTCTGAAACCGATGGATTTATAAATTCTTTTGGCAAAATTAAATTTAGACCCAACTCATCTACCTTAACAGGATTATTATTTATAATTTCAATTTCTATTGCTTCTTCACCTTCAACTGAATTAACCATCACAGAAATGTTTTGTTTTAATTCATACCAATCAATCATTTTGTTAAATGTTGTAACCCAGAAATCATTTTTCATTAAACTTATTTGTAAGGTTTTATATTCATCACTGGTAATGATTTGTTCAGGATTAAATTCGTCCACAAAAGAAAAAACTAAAGCATGTTCTCCTGAAAACTCACATCTAAACTTTTCATCAAATATTCCATCTCTGTTGAATATATTAGTCAAAATCTTAAACGAGATATTGGCATCATTGTTATGAATTTTAAAGATTAAATTATTATTCATTCTGAATGAAAATTTATCAAATTTTATTGAGTCATTAGAAAGTTCAGAAACAAAAGCGCTTTCGTCAAAAATTCCAATTTCATCCTGCACCGTTGAAAGTTCAATATTCTTTTTAGCATTCTGGAATATTTCATCTATAAATTTTGCTGATTTATTTAAGTAATCAATCTGATTATATATCAAATGAAAATCACCAAAGTTTGAGAAGTATTTCAAATTGAAATCTTTTTTCTCCAAATTCTCTGGAGTTACAAAATTATCAAATAATAAACCCCTCGGAATATTATACTCATGAATTAATTCACTAAACTTATTTCCATCTTTTAATTTATTTAAGAAGATTATTGCGTGATTATTTTGTGCAGGAAAATTGTTTATGTTCAGAAGTGGTTTATCACTCAGGAACTTAAGAATATTAAGTATAGTTTCTTCAGCAACACTGTTCTCACCTATGCCATCTACAATTTGTGAAATCTGAAATCCCATCCATGCAAATCTACTTTTGCCTGTTGAACCATAGATCACTGCCGATTCTCTATCTTTGTTTATCGAATCCGGAAGTGAATAAAACCCCAATGATGATAATTCCAAACCTGGTCTGGCGTAGTATAAATCAACATTGTTTCTAATGTTATATTTTTGATTATTAAATTCTTGTATAAAAGGATTATTGACATTTAATTTTATTGTCTGGACTAAATTTTCCGGATCATTTTTTTTGATAGGATTAATTCTGAACAATTCACCTAATACACTACTCAATCTCTTCCGGTATTGTGATTTATAAATACCAAGATTACCAAGAATAAACACTGACTTACCTGAGCTAATAAAGTCTTTAATATTTTGAATAGCGTCATCTGAGAGATATTCAATTCCGGGTAAGATCATTACATCCATATCTTCAAAATCAAAATCATCCAGACCCACATCAGTAAACACGCTATATGAAATTTTTCTGTCAAGGAAAAACATTTCCCAGTCTTGAATAAAAAAATAATTTTGGTCTGAAGAATATATTTCTTTCCAGGACTTTTCAGAAAATGCGATTCCTATTTTGGTATGATCGAATTGATTTTGAGCAGAAAGGTTTATGGTAGGACAAAAAACAAATGCTATAATTGATATAAATAGCAGCCTGTGTTTATGTAGGACTGAATAATATTTTGATTGGTTCGGATCCACTGAATTTTTTCATCCGTTTAATTTTTAAATAATTCGTATTCAATGATTCCGATTTTCAATTCTTTTAAATATAATTTTAGAATATTTTCCAAAATGATTGTATTTGTTTAAGAACAATGGAATCAGTTTTTTCATATTATGATAAATAATAAAAAACGAAAGTAACAATGTTAAAATATACAGCATTTGAATTTCCGGTTGAATGATATTGAAATTGTTTTTCTCATACACCCACTCAAGCTTTTAATATATCATAATCAATGTAATAAGTTCTCGACTCCCCTGCTTCAAGGTCATTGATAATTAAGTAGATCAATCTGCTCCCATCTTTGTGCAGATATGCAGCTTTTTTTGTCCCTATAATTTCAGATTCAATATTTATCCTTACTGCATTTTCATTTAAATCAACATCAATTTTCAAATCATCAATTGTTGATTTTCCAGGGTTAGTAATTGTAACAGCAACTCTCGATTTACCAAGTTTTTTTGTTCTTAATTCTATATACTCTTTTTGTAAATACCATTTTTCAATCTGATCAAGAGTAGTAATCCAGAATCCTTTATTTTTTAATTCCCGGATTACACTTTTAACAACATTGATATTCTCGGATGTACACTGGAATTCAGGATGAATTTTAAAAACATACAAACCTCCTTCAAATAAAACTCTGTCCAGATCTTCTTGATAAGAGTAGAACTGAAATTCTGGTTTGTATAATCCATTATCCCTGATTATTTCATAATCATCTCTCGCAGATTTTGTTATTGAAACAATTCGGTCTGATCCTTTGACTAATATTTTTGGAACTGATCGATCACTTAGTGAATCGGTAAGAATATATTTATAACCAGCCTCTATTATTGCATCTAAAGATATTTGATTAAGATTACTGAAATATGGAAGCACGCCTGAAATATTTGTATTTGTTGCAGCTGAAAAAGACAACCTGTTTTCAACAAGAGTTCTGACAATTTGTTGATATCTTTTTATCGAATCCAATCTACCAGTCTGAGCATAACCGAGATCCATAAGGGGAGCAATCTCACCAAAATCTTTTAAATAGCGAAAAAGATTTCTGGATTTACTGACTTCTTTACTATTAATAAAAAATGTCGACTTAATGTTTTCTTCTTTTAATATATTCACTAGTCGGTCTATATTCTCATTATCCTTATGAATTGAAGAAACAATAACAGCAGCGGAATTAAATCCGGTCGGCCAGTCTCGGATGTATGCAATTGGTAAATACGTTAACCAGTTAATACAATTTTTAAAGATTCTGTCGAAATAAACATAGTCATCCTTAACCCCAATAATAGAGTTGATTTCGAACCCCATCCAGACGAATCTACCTTTTCCGTAGGTACCATAAACGATGCCAGCACTCTTTTTTATTCCTTCTCTTACTAAACCTTCTTCAATTCTGTAATTGTACCAAAAACTTACTTGCGTAGTTCTCGGATCCAGCACTTCAACTGCAATTGGTTTATCCCAGGTTGCAACTCTTAACGGAAATCCTGTTGGAACATTGGCAGTAATCGGAAGTCCACCTCTAAGAGTATGGATTTTGGTTCGTTCATCATTTCCAATTTCACGAGCATATTTTACGCCGTACACATCAGAAAAAAAATCCCATCCTCTCCATTTTCCATCATTTGAATATGAAGCTGTACCGCTTGTTGCAAAAATGCTCCCACCTTCAAGCAAATATTTTTTTAGTTGAATAATTTCATTATCGCTTAATGATTTTGAACCGGGTAATACAATTAATTTATACTTTAAATGTTCGCCCCTTTCGATTGTAGCATCATCGATTACTTCATATTTTATATCAAGATTGGAAATGAATTTTTTCCATGTTGTAATATTATCGTTCTGCCACGTACTTCCTTCGGGGAATAAGTTGGATGTATAACCTGAATTTAGAATTGCTACTTCAGGTTCACTTCCTAGTAATAAACTTTTAAGTACATTTGCATCGGGGGTTAATTCTGAGGAGTCAAACCTGCCATAAACATTGCGAATTACCAGAAGGTAAACCAAGATTGAAAGTGCAACAACAATAAGCCCAGATAAGAAAACAATAAACGGGTTGGTTTTGTATGCACTGGAATTTAGTGCCACTTAATTTCCCCGATGTTATCATCCGCAACTGAATCAATGTATTCCTCAAAAATGTACTTTGTGAATTTAGATTCAGGTATTATAATTTTTTGTGAACCATTGTTTCCAGTCTTTTTTACTTCCTTAAAAGGTTTTATTGATTCGAGACCAATTACTGTCTCACGTGGAATTCGTGACTCGATTTTTTCAAACTTTTTATCAGGTATTGCCCTTGCTGTTTGCCGCTTCAACAAATCTTCAACATAAATCTTATTTTCATAAGATTTCAATTCAGGTTCAACATACTCAGATTCTATTTGTTCAAAACCAGAATGAGAAATGCGAGGTGTTTTTCTTTCACGAATTTTATATAATATATAAGCCCCCACAGCTAATATAAATGTGCTGATTGTGGCAACCAGGATTATTGTAGAAAGTATCGGAATCAATTCCATATTTTGCCCTTAATAAAAATTTGCCCTCACTAAATTTAACTAACCAACTCTTTCGAGTTTTCCCCAGGTCATTCGAATACCAAGGAATTCTTCAACTGTTGACATAGCCTTACAGATATCAACTATTAAAATAAAAACCATTCGATAAATTAATGCATATGGTACCAGCCTGAACTCTTCTTTTTCAGAGGCAATACAGTAGAGTGCAGTAATCAAATCGAGTAATGCAAGTCCGGCCCACCAGAAAAAAATGAGTGAAGTAAAACCAAATAAAACAGCGGCCACAATAAAAAACATATGGGCTGCAATATTCATCGGCGGCCAGATCAAAGCTTCATAAAACATTGACCAAAGTGTAAATGTATCGCCAAAATTTGTAGTCGGGTTCAACATTAATTTTTTATGTTTTCTGATTGATTGCAGAATACCTCTGGTCCAACGGTATCTTTGTTTAAGAAGCTGCTCCAGCTTTACAGGAGCTTCAGTGTATGAAATGGATTGTGGTTCAAAATAAATCTTCCAGCCTTTAGCCAGAATCTTTAAAGTCATATCAGCATCCTCTGCAAAAGTATCACTACTATAAAGCCCCGCATTTTCCAATGCACTTTTTCTAAACAAACCAATTGGACCAGGGATTATGTTTACCAATCTGAAATAACTTTGAGCGCTTCGAGCCATATTTAAGCCTTCAATATATTCAAGCGCCTGGAGATCTGTAAAAAATTTTCCACGATTTAAAACTTTCACGTTTCCTGCAACCGCGCCAATCTCCTGATTTGTAAAATGTCTTACAGCAAGTTTTAATGAATTTGGAGATAAACGGGAATCGCCATCCATGCAGAGAACGAATTCCGAATTACAAACTTTAATTCCGGCATTAAGTGCACTAGCTTTTCCACCATTTGATTTATTTATCAGAGACACTTTTACAAAATCCAACTTCCCTCTTTGGAATCCCACAAGACTTTCCGCAACTTCTTTTGTTTTATCGGTTGATCCGTCGTTAACAATGATGATTTCATAATTAGAATAGTTGAGTTCCAATAAAGAACCGATCGATTTCTCAATTATTTTGTCCTCGTTAAAAACAGGAACAATAATGCTTACAAACGGCTGAAATCCATTTGTAGCTTTAAAAGTGTATTCGCTAAAATAAATGTACGAGGAAAACAGAATTCCAAAATAACGAAGCAATAAAACGAAAAGAAAAATAACCAAAGCAACAATCGTAGAATATTCAATTAGAGAGGAAGTTGTCAGAATGGTAGCCGGGAGAGTGAAATAAACAACTAAAAACAAAATAAGAGAGATTACCCCACTTATCAAAATCCGACGCAACAAACGCCATTCGCGGTTGTCAGTTACAAAATTATCTTGTAAATCGGTTAGGTCGATAACCGATCTCTTTAACTCTCTTTTTTCGTTCATATAATTGGGTGGAAAATTCGTTCTAAAAAGGCAATTATAATGCCATTAAACCCACTTTGATTAGGAAATCTAAATGGCTTTTAAATTTTTTTAATGGAACAAATTCAGATCATTTTTTTTGCTTGTATCAGAATCGAACAAGCAAAAAAGTTGCTAGTAATAAAGTAATTATAGATTCCAGAACGCTGTCAAAGAAAAAGTCGTTGAACTATAGCCTCTACCTGATTGAATTGTTGTACTAAAACCAGCACTCCCCTGCAAAGTAAAACTATTATTGAATTTGTAACTAGCAGTTCCACTGAATTCTCTCAATACAAATTTTTCCGCGGGAAGATATCCTAATTTTCCGTTTAATTTAGCAGAAAGCTTTTCTGTATCAGTGATATTCCATTCTGTCCAAATGCTGTGAGTTTCAAAATTTTCAGGCGACCAATAATTTTGTTTTTGATCTTTAAAACTGTACAAATAATACTCATATCCTGCAATTAAATTTTTGCCAATAAATTTACCTAATTGTAATCGTAGTCGGTTTCCACGATTTTTATCTGAAATTGAAAAGAAGGAAAAATCTCCGCTAAACTTCCAGCTTTTTTTTATGAAATAGTTTCCATCTATTTTCAACATGTTAGAGATTAATCTTTGCTCAACCAAAAATGGTGAATACAATATCTGAGCAGCATCCATAGAAAAAAATCCTGCTGAAAAACTGTACAATTTCTTTTCTTCCGATCGAAAAACTATTTCACCATTAACCCGATTTATAGAAGCTGGGAAATTGATAACACCAACTGAAACGGTCAAAGATAAATTTTTTGTAAACCTGCTAATGGCAAAGCTTTTTAGGATACTAATGTTTGTATGAACAGAATCGTTTGCCAAAATTCCGCTATACCCTCCGATTCCCAAAGATAAATATCGATTCAATCCTATTTCGCATTTTAAACCATACGTTGAATAAAGAAAATCAAAATTGTCAGCAAAATAATTTGCTTCGGGTGATAGCATTGTGTAAGCAGGGAAACCTGAAAAAGAAAATTCGTTTCCTGATGTTGGCCCAAACCAACTCATTCGCTGTTTTAGAATATACGAGTCAGGAGATACACTCAACAATTCATCATAAACTTTTTTTGCTTTTGTAAAATCTTTTAAATAGAAATAAGTATCCGCTAACATTAATTTTATTTCTGAATCGGAATCTTTGATAGAATTCAACTTTGATAAATCATTTAATGCACTGATGTAGTTTCCTGACCAGGAATAAATTTTTGCTCTTTGTTTCAACAAATCATAATTATTTCTGTCATTAAGAATGAGCTCATCATAAATATTTATAGAATTTTCAAAATCATTTTTACACAAATATGCTTCAGCCAATTCTTTTTTAAGTTGTACTTCGTCTGACAGAGAAATAAGTTTTCTATAAATATCTATAGCTTCATCGCATTTTTTTTGAGTGACTAATTCTCTTGCTTTAGTTAGCTGACGATATCTTTCATCCAGGATATTTTGTTGTTTCTTCTTGTCTAGTAAAAAATGGAGCTTAAATAATTCTTCATTTCCCGGATTAATTTTTTCTGCTTTATTTAAAAATAGGTTAGCTTCGGCTAAGTTATTTTTTTGATATTGAAGATTTGCTAAAGTGTAAAGTGCCTGGTAATTATCAGTGTCCTTTGAAAGTACTAATTCCAAAGCGTTAACAGCTTCATCTGAATAATCACCACTCCAGGTGCAAACCTGACCAAATAAAAGATTATACTCAATATTTGATGGATCTGAAAACTGTAAATCGGAAAGTAATAATTTTGATTCGCTATATTCATTATTCCACACGAGCAATTCAGCTAATCTGAATTTTACATCTTTATCATTTGGATTATTAATCAGGTAATTTTTTAAGATACTTATCGCATCATCGTTTTGGTCAAGGTAACTTAGATATTCAGAGAGTTTAAGAATTGATTCCCGGTCATTTGGATTTTTTCCAAGCTTTACTTTAATCTCAGCAATTCTAAGATTGTAATAATTAGTTCTCTTTTGATCAATACTCTCTTTTAATTGCTCAAAATCTTTTTTGTCTTTATAATCTTTTCCAAGAATTTTCAATTGTTCGTTTACTTCTTCAAACCTGTTATGTTTAACCAGTTCATCTATAAGTTTAGATCTTGTTTCGCTGCTAGAAGGATTTTTTTTTATTTGCTTGTACAAGTTATCTATCAGATAACCCTGATAAGTTCTTTTAACTGGCAGTCCATAGTTATATCTGATGGTTGTATCATTTACGGTATATACATAACCTTTACCCCTAACAAGATCATAACCGTCCATTGCTTCCTTAAAAAACGGACGCAGGGCAAGTGCCTTTTCGAATGCCTCTTTTGATATTTTTTTCTTACCAAGCCACATTGTAAAATATCCATAGCGTGACCAAAGACGATGATCATCAGGATATTTTTCAACATATTTTTTTAAAATTTTCTCTCCTTTTTCGAGATGATGTGTTTTGGAAAGAATTTCAGTGAATCGCAGGATTTCATCTGACGAAGCTTCTTCCCTATTCAGATAGTCGTCATACCATTTTTCAGCTTTTTCCCATTCGCCTAAATTTTTGTAGCACTTGCCAATCTCAAGATAGTTGGCAGGGTTCGAAGGATTAATCGCAATCTCTCTTTTGTAGCCAATTATTTTATTGTAAAGAAGTGAATTCCAGCTATTAATTGCTGCTTCAAGATCTTTTTTGTAGTCAGCATTATTTGGGGCAAGTTTTAAACAAGACCGGTAATCATAAACAGCCATTTCAAATTGCGAACGCTTTTCATAGCACATACCTCTATAGTGATAACCTGAAGGATCCTGTGGATTGGCAGAAATAAAATTATTCAAAAGAGCTATAGCTTCACCAAATAACCCTAAATTAATTTTTTGAAGTGCTTCGGTTTTTAGTTCATTGGAAAGATTCTGTGCAGAAATAAAGGGTAAAAAAAGTACAATTATGCAAAAGGGTTTTAACCACTTCATCAGGAAGTCATTGATCAGGAATATCCGAATTTAAATTTTTCAGTCTTTTCATCCGCAAAAAGCTGTTCAAACATATCATCAGCATTGCGCACTGTTTCATTAACTTTTATCGGAAAAATTGAAATAAATGGTAGCACAGTGCTAATATAGTTAGCGTCTTCATTTGGAAGGTTTTCTTTTATTTTTGCCACAAGCTGATTAATATCTTTTTCACTTTCCTTTGTAAATAGGATCAAAACTTTATTACCTATAGTGCATATCTTATCTTTTCTTTCAGTTGAAAGCCTAATGGCATTTTGCAACTGGTTCATTGTAAGTAACTTTCCTCTTTCAGCAGTTTCATCCAAACGAATGGATAGCAATGTAAATCCTTTGTTTGTGCTTTTATAAAATGCAATCTGATTATTGAGAATTAATTTAAAATCACCAAGAGAATATAGATTGCTAAGAGAGTAGGTTTCCTCAGGCAATTCAAACTCAGCCATCGATTTATATTTTTTATCTGAAGATGAGGTAAGAAAATAATCATCATCTGCAATGCTTTTGGGTTTGAAGTCAACTTTAATCCCGCGATAAGCTTCGATATAATATTTGCTTAAAAATTTTCCTTCTGCATGCCCTACAAGTGGAGTGATCGACATTTGTCCTGGCTGATTTTTGCTAATAAATTCATCACTTTTCTTTAAGGAAATCAAACCAGTACATACTGATTGAAGAGCATCAGTAATTTTTTGTGAACCAGGAGTTGCAGGTTCACCAATAACAAATAAACTTGTTACTCCATGATCTTCTATATTTTCAATTGTTTTTAAAAATGCATCCTTAAGCAATGCTAAATTTCTAAATCCAACAAAAGGAGTTACTTCATCAAAAACCACTTTATTAGGCTGATATTGATTAACAACATTTGAAATATCTTTAATGTAGTCAACAAGATAAGAATCCGGATTTTCAGCGTGTTCAATATTTGTTGGAGGAGTTACTCTAACAACAATAATTGAATTATTATTCATGTAATGTTGTAAGTCAAAATCTATTGAAGCAGCATTAATCAGCAAATCTTTAGGGCGTACACTTGTAAAGAAGAGACAAGTCTCATTAGCTTTTGCACATTCCATTGCAAATTGTAAAGAAAGAATCGTTCTTCCGGACTTGTGGGGTCCAACAAGTAAGTATGTTCCGCCTCTATAAAAACCGCCCCAGGCAAAATCAACCAGCGGAATACCGGATGGGAGCAGTTGTATTCGTTTTTTCATAGCCCTCAAGAAAATAGTTTCATGCTTATTGCCAAATATTATGCCGTTAGTCATGTTGGAAAAAAGCACTTTATTGACTGAAAGTGCATTTTTTTTGCTCTAAAGAGAGACAACCATTTACTCGATGTATTATTATGCAACAAATAATTACTTTGAATTTGAAGAAATTTTCAACTTTTGATTCTTCAAATTTCCAATAGACAAGAATGTGGATAATGATTTTTGGATGTGAAAGTTCAGCTGAATACTGTTATTGCAAAAGTTATCAAATATTTAAACACATTTTATTCACCGATTTTAACAATAAGTCTCTATCAAATGGTTTGGAAATATAGAGATCTGAATTTTCAAATAAATATTGTTTTTCATCATCTGAAAATTCGTATGCTGTTATTATAATGACTGGTAATTTCATCAATTTCTGATTTGCTTTAAGGTATTCAAGGATTTTTATTCCCTCTTTATTTCCCATTAGGTTAATATCGAGTATAACAAGTCCATATTCGTTTTCAATTAATGATTTAATAGAATTATCATAATCTGAAACTATATCAATTGTATAAAATTCCCGTAGAATAACTTTAATCAACAATTGAGTTTCCTTGTTATCTTCAATCAAAAGGATTTTACAGATAGCACTACTCACCGTGACCCCCATTTTTTTTCGGATTCAATAGATTATTTGAAGACTTGATCAGGAATTTTTCTTTTTAAAAAAGTTGGTTGCGAATATCAAATCCCAAAACGGTGAGCTCACGCCAAATCCATTGTTAGGATCCTGATAGTGATGCAACATATGATGATTCTTAATTGCAAGCCAGAACCTGCTATGCATGTTGAAATGATGAATAGCATAGTGGGTAATATCATAGAAAAGATATCCAACAATAAATCCGGCAAAAAACGGATAGACCATTGTATCACCGATTGTATAGCTGAATAAAAAGAAAAATATAACAGCAAGAGGAATACTAACTGATGGAGGCATTACCAATCGTCTGGAATCACTCGGATAATCGTGATGAACACCATGAAACATAAAATGAATTTTTTTTCCGAAATCAGTTTTAGCTTCAAAATGGAAAATATACCTGTGTAATATATATTCAACAAATGTCCAGGAAATTACGCCGAGAATAAACAATCCAGTGATGGTCAAAAACTGAAATGAATATTTCACCGTTGCAACGTAAAGAAAATAAGTTACCAACGGTAAATAAAGTATTACCGGAATAGAAGGATGTACCCGTGATAAAAATTCTAATATATCATTATCAAACATTCGAACTGTTTCATCTTTATTAGAGACGAAATTTTTAGCCATCTTTACTTCCCGAGTTGTTAATTTGGAAGCAAATTTAATAAAATATTTTTCAATAATAAATTGTTTTTATTGCTCAATTGTTTAGGTTTAATGTGCCAGATCACATTTAACAAACTAAAAAACAATTTGTTATTAATGTACTTTTTTTCTCTTTGAAAGCGATATCCTAAAATTTATTTGTAAAAATGAAGCATTCTTCCAATATTCAACCTTAAAATTTTTAATTCCATAAAATTTATCAAAACTTCATGTCAGAAATTGAGCAAAGCAGAGAAAAATGGGGTTCAAAGGTAGGGTTTGTTCTCGCAGCTGCGGGATCAGCAATCGGTTTAGGAAACATCTGGAAATTCCCATATATCGCCGGTGCAAATGGTGGTGCTTCATTCGTTCTTGTGTATCTAATTTGTATTGCTGTAATAGGACTCCCCGTTTTAATTGCAGAAATATTAATTGGAAGGACCACTCAACGAAATCCGGTTGGTGCTTTTTACAAATTAAGTAAATCAAAATTTTGGGCAAGTCTTGGTGGAATGGGTGTCCTTGCCGGATTTTTAATTCTATCTTTTTATGCGATTATTGCAGGATGGGCTATTGGTTATATAATTGAATCCATTAATGGAAATTTTTTCTTATGGCCAGATCCAACAGCTTCAGCTCAACATTTTAACAATCTTGTTTCAAATACATCCTGGACAATTGGTTATTTTGCATTTTTCATGGTTTTGACAATCGTGATTGTATTTGCCGGAGTTCAAAGAGGAATTGAAAGAGCTAGTAAGATTATGATGCCCATTCTGTTCATTCTTCTTGTTATTTTAATGATTAGAGGTCTGACATTACCTGGAGCGAGCAAAGGTGTAGATTTTTTATGGAATCCTGACTGGAGTAAGATTACCCCAAGTACAATACTATTAGCATTAGGACACGCATTTTTTACTCTAAGTCTTGGAATGGGAGCTATGCTTACATATGGTAGTTATATGTCTGAGGAGGATAATGTTCCTTCATCTGCATTTCAGATTGTAATTTTGGATACCCTGATTGCTTTAATTGCAGGAATGGCAATTTTCACTTCTGTGTTTTCTGTTGGTTTAAACCCGGCTGCAGGTCCGGGATTAATTTTTCATACACTACCTGGTGTTTTTGTAAAAATGCCTGGTGGATATTACTTTTCCATTTTATTCTTCATAGCATTGGTCATAGCTGCATTAACTTCATCCATCTCTTTACTTGAAGTTGTCGTTTCATATTTTGTTGATGAGTTAAAATGGAAAAGACACAATGCATCAATTGTTCTGGGCTTTATTATTTTCTTACTTGGGGTTCCAAGTGCACTTTCATTTAATCTTATGTCAGATGTGAAAATTTTCGGGATGAGTTTTTTTGATTCTGTAGATTTTCTTGCATCTAACATTTTACTTCCTTTAGGAGGTTTATTGATTTCGATTTTTGTCGCGTGGGTTTGGGGTTTTGACAAAGTAATTCCAAATCTTAAAAAAGGAGCTGAAAAATTATTCAATAACTATCCCTGGACAATTACTTTTTGGAAAGTGTTTATCCGATATCTTTCACCCGTATTAATTTTTCTTGTGTTTCTTCATTCAATTGGAATTCTTGATAAGGTTTTGGAACTTTTCTGAATTAAATTTTATTAACTAAAATTAAATTACAATGAGCAGATCAATTGCTGGTCTTATTTTATTTTCAATCATAATTGTGATTTTGATTGTTGGAGGGATCTCATTCTATGAATCAGTCTGGGCATTCCCCGGCAATTTTGATTTTATAGCAAACCTTCCTTCTGTCGACTTGCCACTTGGTTCAATTCCATTAATGATCATTGCGCTGGTTGGTACTGGAATATTTGTAACCCTCAAACTTGGTTTTCCTCAAATTAGATATTTTCTTCATGGAATTAAAGTTACCCGTGGAATTTATGATAACCCGGAAGATGAAGGCGACTTAAATCACTTCAGAGCTTTAGCAACTGCACTTTCAGCAACAGTTGGAATCGGAAATATTGCTGGAGTCGCTACGGCAATTTATTATGGTGGACCAGGAGCAATGTTCTGGATGTGGGTAACTGCTTTTTTCGGAACAGCTCTTAAATTTGCCGAATCAACTCTCGCACTTAAATATCGTGAAATTGATAAATATGGTTTCACAGCAGGTGGGCCTATGTATACTATAGAAAAAGGTTTGGGATCAAAATATAAATGGCTTGCTATTACTTTTGCCTGTTTCGCAGTTATTTGTTCTTTTGCAACAGGAAATGCTATCCAATCATTTACTGTATCAGACCAGATTTATTTTGAAGCGTCACAACTTGTTGGCACCACTAGTTTTCTTACCTTAAAACATACCATCTTTACTGGTTTTGATTTATCAGTTCAACAGGTAATTAACGGAGTTGTTTTAGCTACATTAGTTGGTATGGTAATCATAGGAGGAATAAGACGCATTGGAAATGTGACAGGATTTCTTTCACCTTTTATGGCCGTAATTTATGTGGCAGCCGCATTACTTGTTCTTGTTGCTAATCTCAATGAAATTATTCCAGCCATTCAATTAATCTTTAAAATGGCATTTAATCCTCCCGCTCAAATAGCTGGTGCTGTAGGCGGATCATTTTTGATAATGTTAAACACAATGCTTTGGGGAATTAAACGCGGGCTTTACTCTAATGAAGCCGGTCAAGGCAGTGCGGCAATTGCGCACTCTACTGCTAAAACAAAATTTTCTGTGCGTGAAGGTACAGTAGCTATGTTGGGTCCGTTCATTGACACAATAGTGATCTGCAGCTTAACAGGCTTGGTAATTATTGTTACTGATGCATGGCATCACACTGAATTTTTTGTTAGTCGGATTGATCCAAATTTTACAGGTGAGTTATATAACAGTAGTTTGCTTACATCATTCGCATTTAAAAAAGGAATGAGTTGGCTTTTTAATTATGGAGATAAAATAGTAACCATTTCAGTTTTACTGTTCGCCATTTCAACTGCCATTAGCTGGTCTTTTTATGGTGATCGGGCAGCAAATTATTTATTCGGAAACCGGGCTCAGCTTCCATACAAATGGATTTATGTTTTTTTCGTTTTTATTGGAGCGATTGCCCAGTTGGAAGCTGTTTGGGCTTTTGGAGATGCAGCACTTGGTTTTATGACTTTTCCAAATCTTATAGCAATTATTCTTTTGTCTGGTGTCTTAAAGAAAATGACTAAAGAATATTTTTCTACTGAACACGAAGTTTATAAAAAATAACTATCTACTCAGGTATAATTCTAGGTCCGCCTATATCATCAATGTTGTTATGATCGGGAACTATGTTATTTGGTGCATTGTAAACAGTATTACTATCGTTTGTAGCCAGTAGAATTTTACCTTCATTTAGATTCTTATACAGCAGATCGTTCTTAATTAAATAATAAAAATGATTTTTGAAATCATCTATTGATAATTTTGATGTAGCAGCGAGTTTTGCTAACTCATGAGGATCGTCAAAATCAGCTTGGTTTAGTCGTAACATATATCTTCTTGCAATGTAAAATGATTCAGAACTAGGGTCCACCATTCTAACACGTGTTTTTTTAGTTTTAGGATCAAGAATATCATTAAAATAAAGTGGAACAAACCTTCCGTTTTGAATTGAAACCATCGCACCACTCCCTCCATTTAAAATAAACTGAGCAGCAGAAAAACCAAGATCACGTGTGTATTCCATATCAAATGGAATTGGATCGGCACATCTTAATTCATACCCGATATTCTTTGCAACAATGGTAGCCTTAAGTCCAAAGTCCTTTAATTTCTCCTGAACTTTCGTTTTAAGTATCTCACCAAAATTTATTTCTGCAATTCGAATGTTATCGTGAGCATCTCTTTCAATATTAACCAATTGATCGAGATCATCATGACTTAATTTTTCTACAAGTCCTTCCGCAAGAATTACTGTACCATCAGATCTTCCATAGCTTAACCTTTTAATGATTGAACCGACAAGAATATCCACTAGCTGTTTTAATTTTACATTTTTGTCAGGAAATTCTTCAGGTATTAAAGTTAGAGTTGCGCCGGTTGCTTTTCCGATACCAAGAGCAAGATGTCCGGCTTTTCTTCCCATTGTCACAATGAAATACCATCGCGATGTAGTTTGTGCATCAACCATCAAATTTTTTACAACCTCAACGCCAATGTGTCTTGCAGTTTGAAATCCGAAAGTAGGAATACCGTGAGGAAGATCAAGATCATTATCAATAGTTTTTGGTACGTGTACAACTTTAATTCTACCAGCAGCCATTTCATTTACTTTGAGGGCACTGAAAGCGGTATCGTCACCGCCGATTGTGATTAGTTTATCTACATTCAACCTGAGAAGTGAGGTAACTGTGTTTTCTAAATTCTTCGGATCTTTAGTCGGGTTAGCTCTTGAGATTCCTATATATGATCCACCACGAAAGTGGATTCGGCTGACGTTATGAATTGTGAGTTCTTTTGCATGATTAATATCTCCATCCATCACCCATTTAAAGCCATCTTTTATTCCAAGAATTTCAACCCCTTCAACTTCGGCTCGAATTGTAGCAGCGCCAATCACACTATTAATCCCCGGTGCAGGACCACCACCAACGAGTATGGCAAGTTTCTTTGGCGCAATGGACATAAACATTCACTCCTTTAAATAATAAGTTTTAAATATCTGGATAAGGAATTAATTTTGAAAGGAACTAATTAAGAATCTTCAGTTTAGCAAACTTTAGCATAAGTTGCTTAATATTGTTTCCTTCAAACTGAACTGTTGCTTTAACCATGTCACCGGTTCCTGTTACATCAGTTACTTTTCCAAGACCAAATTTATCATGCATTACTCTGCTGCCAGGTCTAACATCCTTATTGTCCTGATCAAAATCCGTATAGTCGACAGTTTCAAAATATTCATAGTAAATTTCTTTTTTAGTCTTTCTATTCCCTTTCCTGCCAATTCCACCATTGATTTCATTAACCGTATCAGGGTCAAGTTCGTCGATAAATCTTGATCTGCTTTGGTATGCAACCTCGCCGAATCTGTACCGGGAACGGGCATGTGAAAGATAAACCTTTTGTTGCGCTCTTGTAACACCAACATAGAAAAGTCTTCTTTCTTCCTCTAAAGATGCGTCAGAATTAAACCGGTTTGCAATCGGAAAAATTTCTTCTTCTAGACCTGAAATAAATACAATCGGGAATTCTAATCCTTTAGCACTGTGTAAGGTTAGTAATGTAACAACATTTTTATCATCCCCCATCATCTCAAGATCAGTGACTAAAGAAACCTCTTCTAAAAATGTCTCTAGTTTAGCATTTTTATTTTCATTTGAAAATTCACTTAACGCAGCTAATAACTGATTTATATTTTCTATTCTTTGAGCTGATTCCTGTGTGTTTTCACTTTTAAACATCCGGATCAAACCCAGTTCATCTACAAGTGCACGAGATAATTCACCAACAGAAAGTTTATCTTTTAATCCGGTGTATTTTTCAAGTAATATTCTGAATCCTTTAACATTTTTTTGAATTCTTTCCTTTATATCAATGACTTCGAAAACTCTTGCCATCGTTTGATATAAAGTAAGATTATGTTTACGAGCAAAGGCGATCATCCTGGTAATAGTTGTATTGCCGATCCCTCTTTGCGGAAAATTCATAATTCTCAACAAGCTTTCTTCATCATCCTGGTTTGCAAGTACACGTAAATATGCAACAATGTCTTTAACTTCTTTTCTCCTGTAAAATTCTACTCCGCCAATAATGGTATAAGGAATTTTTTCTCTTCTGAAAATATCTTCAAGTGCACGTGACTGAGCATTCGTTCGGTAAAGAATTGCAAAATCTTTATAGGTTAATTTCTTCTTGCTAATTTCTTTTTTGATATACTTAGCCAGCTGAAATGCTTCATCTTTTTCATCTGCACACTTAACCAAGGTTAACTGTTCACCATCGTTATTCTCAGTCCACAAAGTTTTTGTTATTTGGCCTTTATTGTTTTTTATTACCGAATCTGCTGCAGCTAAAATAGTTTTTGTGGACCTATAGTTTTGTTCCAGCCTGAAAATTTTATGTTTTTTAAATTCCTTCTGGAAATCTTTCATGTTATCCAGGTTTGCGCCACGCCAACTGTATATACTTTGTGCATCATCTCCAACAACAGCAATTTTACAATTCCTTGATACCAATAGTTTTAATATTTCATACTGCGCTTTATTAGTATCCTGAAATTCATCGACAAGGATATAACGAAATTTTTTGCGGTATTTTTGAAGGACTTGTGGTTTTGAATTGAACAATTCAATTGGCTTAAGTAACAAATCTTCAAAGTCCATTGAATTATTTGCAACTAATCTTTTTTGAAACTCAGTAAAAACTTCACCAATCTTTCTTTCAACGGGAGATTTTGAATGATTCTTTACATATTCAGCAGGCATAATCATATGGTTTTTAAGAAAACTTATCCTGTGCCTTACTGAATTTGGAGTCACTCCTTCGATATCAATATTTAAATTAGTCAGAATGTTATTTACAAGTGAAAGTGAATCTTCTGTATCATAAATCGAAAAATTACTTTCATAATCAATTTGTTTTGCCTCGCTTCGAAGAATACGCGCAAAAATTGAATGGAATGTACCCATCCACAAATTATCTGCTTTTTTACCAATAAGCTCCTTAATCCGGGCTTTCATCTCATTTGCAGCCTTATTAGTAAATGTAAGAGCTAAAATTGACTCGGGTTTATACCCTTTTGAGATCAAATAAGCTATTTTATATGTAAGAACTTTGGTTTTTCCAGATCCGGCACCTGCAACAATTATTTGAGGACCGCTTACATATTCAACTGCTTCTTTTTGATCTTTATTCAGAACTTTTAAATCCACCATTTTTGTAATCTTTTCTTTGAAAAATTGAATTGCAAATATATATAAACGAATTTCGAATATAAAGACAGGAAACAAGTAAAAATTACTTTTTCTCCTGATATTGTGGATATTATTTCCTCTGAATTGGAGAGGATCTCACATTCTGTCATTCAATAATTGGCACTTTTCTGGTAAGAGATATTGTAAAAGAAAAAATCCATAAATAACATCTACCCGGCTGATTTGATGAATGATCCTTTAGGGGTAATCGGCACCAGAACTGATTCTCAAATATTCAAGATGAAAAGGGGGAAAGACTTTTCACAACAAAATGATTTAAATACTGAAAATCAACTTCGTTTAAATCTTCATTTTGAACAAACTCCCCTTGCTGTCATTGAATGGGATACCAATTTTAATGTTGTAAAATGGAATCCATCCGCAGAAAGAATTTTTGGATACTCAGAAGAAGAAGCCAAAAATAAATCAGCACTTGGTCTGATAGTATTATCATCAGATAAAAGTTACATCAATCAGCTTTTTGAACAATTACTTTCCAGGGAAGGCGGCAGAAGAAGCACCAACAAAAATCTTCGTAAGGATGGCAAAATAATAACTTGTGAATGGTATAATAATCCACTTGTAAATGATGATGGAGAATTAATCGGAGTCGCTTCTTTAGTAGAGGATATTACTGAACGAGTTAAGAATCTGAAAGTTCAACAAGCTCTTTATAAAATTTCCGAATCAGTAAATACTATTGAAGATATAAATGAATTATACAAAGAAATCCATAGTATTATAAAAGGACTTATGAAAGCCGATAACTTTTATATCGCGCTTTACAATGAAATTTCGGAAATGATTTCCTTCCCCTATTTTGTGGATGAATTCGATTCACAGCCAAAACAAAGAAAACTTGGCAGAGGTTTAACAGAATATATACTTCGCTGCGGGGATAATCACCTGATAGATGCTGAAGAAGATATCAGGTTAAGAAAAGAAGGAGAAACTGACTTACTTGGACAGCCTTCGGAAATCTGGCTTGGTGTTGCATTAAAAATTAATAATGAACCTATCGGAGTTATTGTTGTTCAGGACTATAATGATAAAACAACTTATGGTGAAGAAGAGAAACAGTTACTTACCTATGTTTCTGAACAAATCGCATTTGCGATAACCAAAAAACGAAATGAAGAAGAATTAAAAAAATATTCAAATGAATTGCAAGAATTAAATGCAAGCAAAGATAAATTTTTTTCTATAATTGCTCATGATATTCGTTCACCATTCAACGGTCTACTTGGATTAGTTAATATTCTTAAAAATGAATTTGATTACCTTACTATTGGTGAACAAAAATCTTACATTGATGAAGTTTATAGTTCTATTTCCAGCATTCACACGCTGGCTGAAAATTTACTTGACTGGAGTAGACTTCAAATTGGTAAGCAAAGATTTCGCATATCCTCGATCAGGTTATATTATTTTATTAATGATGTTATCTCCTCACTTCTGCAAAACGCTAAACTTAAAAACATTGAAATAATTAATGAGATAAATCAGGATGAAAAAGTTTTTGCAGATGACCCGATGCTCAGGACCTTATTTCATAATCTTGTATCAAACTCCATTAAATTTACAAAGCCCGGAGGCAGAGTCAATATCAAAGCTGAACCTGACCAGGATGATAAATTATTAGTAAGTGTTTCTGATACAGGGGTGGGAATATCTGAGGAGGGTATTAATAAACTTTTTAAAATTGATGAAAGTTTTTCCACACCAGGGACAAATAAAGAAAAAGGAACCGGACTTGGATTATTTTTGTGTAATGATATTGCTGAAAAACATGGTTCAAAACTGACAATCAAAAGCAAACCAGGTGAAGGCAGTACTTTTAGTATCTGCCTTAATACCAGGTATGAAATGTAATCTTCATTCCTTCGTTTGATATCAATAAAAAGTTAAATAAAAAAACCCCCGGATTACCTGACAAAATCCGGAGGTTATAAGGAGAGAACATATGATGCTTCTCTTTTCGATACAACTACTATGCCATCTATAAATGCTGTTTTTATTAAATATTCAGACACAACAGTGTATAAATTTAAAAAATTGCATAGAAATGAGATAAAGTTTAACCTGAATTTGGACAGATTAAAACCCCACCTGACATTTTTCGACATACTTGAATTAATCAATTATTTTTATTTTTTTGATACAAGATTAAAAACCATTTAGGGGAAGATGTTTTGAATGATGATAATATTGAAGAATTTGCTGATTACTTAGAAGAATTTAACAGCAGTTTAATTTTTGATTCTGAAACCTGCCCTGTTTGCGGAGTTAATTTATCCGGGAGCATTTCTATTCATCCAATTCCATTACTAGAATTGAAATTTGAAAATGAAAAATTCGCTTCTGAAGCAATTAAAAAAATTGAAGAAGGCGGTATAAAAACAAAGCAATCCGGAGAAAATAAAGATGTTGTTTTAATTGCAGAACAAAAATTAGATCAAGTTAAAAAGATTTTAGAACAATAGTACAAAGCTATTTCATCAGAACCATTTTCTTGGTTTCTATATAACTTCCTGCTCTCAACTGATAAAAATATATCCCACTTGGCAAATTATTTCCTCAGCCTATGGCGGAAAATTTCACTTCATATTTTCCCGCAGGTTTTTCTTCATTTAAAAGTTTTGCAACTTCCCTTCCGAGAATATCATAAACTTTCAAACTTACAATTCCAGACTGCGCAATTTGATAAGTGATCTTTGTCGTAGGATTAAACGGATTTGGATAATTCTGACTCAGACCAAAGTTCCTTGGAACCGTTTGGGACTCATTCACATTAGTAATCACATCCGGAATGTAAACAGTTGCTTCGTTGCTGCACCCGCTATACATCATACAAACTTTGTAGGTATATATTTGATTTCTTTCAATAGTTGTATCCGTAAAATTTGTAATACTTGGATCAACATAACTTATCAAAGAATAATTTGATGAGTCATCGGGCAATCCAGATTTTCGTAAAATATTAAATAAATCCACAAATTGACCTCTGGACCAGTTCAATTCAACTTTTGGCGAGGGTTGCGAATTTGTATGAAGCTTCAGATTATAAGGTGGATAATACTGCGTTAACGGACAATCATTCAAGATATCTAACTTATCAATAGCCCACCACCAATCCCAAGCCGGTTGTACACTTCTGAATCGGACCAATAGACTATCAAAGGAAATTGAGAAATTAATTAACTCATGTGAGTTCCTTTCACTTACTCCAATCCGAGACCATGCAATTTGCCAATTCTGTCCCCCATCTGAACTTAATTCAACATATGCTTCGTCATTAGAATCATTGACTCTCCAATCAGTATCAAATTCAATAATTACTGCACTCCCAGATCCGAATAAAGGAGTATTCAAGGTTATAGTAGTAAGTGTTGAAGTTCCACTCCCGCATAGATCAGCATCGGCTGCTAAAACATATCCAAAAGAAGTTGGAGGCATTGAGTATGGTCTTGCCAGCGTCGAAAGATCCCATACACAAGTTCCGCCATCATTACTTACTGTCCAGTTGCTTAACCCTGATTCAAAGTCATCATAAAAATTAAAATAATCACAAATAGGATTTTGCATTGTTTTAAATTGCCAAACAGGTCCAGTTACTGAACTTGAGTTATAAAATTCAACTATTCTCCAATAATATTTTTTATACCAGTCAAGTGGTTCTACAGGACTAAGATATATAGTATCATAAGCCGTTGAGGGAGAACCATTATAGAGTAAAGCAGTTGAATCCATTTCAGCGACCAGAGTTGAATCAGAACTAAAATAAATAATATTGTAAACAGTACTATCAGGATTTTCCCACAAAAGTCTGTGACCTGTTGCATGTATATAGTTTGCACCATTTGCGGTTTCAGGATGGAACGGTTCACCGGATACTTGAGAATAAGAATTAGTGGATAAAAGTATAAGCAGAATAAGAGAATAGAAAATTGATGAAATTTTCATCTTTATTCCCCGTAATAATTTTAATTACTTACAAAGAAAACAAAATCAACAAAAAATGCAAGCGAATAGAGTGATTATTTTACTTTTGTTGTATCAGTTTCAGCAATCTGGTTTAATAATCCTTCAACCATTTTTCTACCCCAGTTTGGTGCGATATCATTTTCTGGTTCAAACTGGTTGAATTTTTCAAGAGATTTTTCAAGATATGGTTTAGCATTTTTTGGTCCGCCGCCAAACTGCTGAGGTGTGTAGAAAACACCAATTCCAATTAAATATTCCGGTCTGGGATTTAATGAATCAATTGCCATTGCCTTTTTAAAATATTGATCAGATTCAGCGCCGTACTTCATCCACCTATTCATCGGGTCAACCTGCATACGTGCCTGGGCAATCATTCCTTTCAGAGTATAAATTTCAGAATTATCCGGTTCTAAAGAATCAGCAATAGAAATGAAATTATCTGCTTTATCTAAATATCCATCTTTCTTCGATTTTGCTGTATCAGAAAAGCTTGCAATAGTATAAACCCAGGATGAATAATAATATGGAAGCCATTTATCTTTTTCAGCCTGTGCAATTCTTTCAAACCCATTTGCAATCTGTAAGTAATCTTCAACGGTTTTTCCTGAGTCAACCATTGATAAGTTTTTCATCATTGCTTTTTCATACCTGTCCTGCCCGTTGATCGATATGAATGAAGTTAATATTAAAAGGAACAACAAAAAGGTTTTCATTTCTTCTCCTTTAATTAATATGGATTTGATTCACCCAATGAAATAAACATCCCGATAAAAAATGATCTTAAAGCGGGAGCAACAATCGGCATTCGTACAGAGCCATTAGAAGAATACCTGTAACTGTAAATATTGTTGTACCCGATTAAGTTATCAAGCGAAGCATAAACGACTGTAAAATTATTAAAAACATTTGTAAGATAACTGATGTTAAAGCTTAAATTCTGATACGATTTTGTTTTATCACCAAGAAAATCAGGATTGTTGGGATTAAAATAAGGTCTTCCTGTTGCATAAGAATAAGTCATCCCAACACTCGAAGCTATTTGCGGGATCCATCTTTTTACCACGACTGAAAATGTGTGCGGTGTTGCAAAAGTCGGTTGGGCCATCTTGGGATAATTTCTATAGTCACGTTTTGTATCAAGATATGAATAAGAAATCCAGTAATCAGTAAGATCGATTGATTGTCTGTCACGCCAGAAAATATCTATTCCTTTTGCATAACCTTTTCCATAACTCCCGGGAGAAACCGGAGGGACATTGAATATTGGATACACAATATCATTGCCCTTTGCCAGATCAGAATAGTTTTTATAATAAGCTTCTATTCTGAACGTAATATTATCACCAAGATACTGGTAGTTAACAATGTAATGAGTTGCTTTTTCAAAATCATAATCTTTTGAGAAAATAAGAAATTCTTTTCCGGGAGTTTCATAAAAATCTCCATAAGCAAAATTGAGCTGATCATACTCGCCAAGTCTGTATGCTGCCGAAAACCTGGGAGCCAAATTTGTTTTATCAAGAAGTTTTGAATATTCTGATCTTAATCCGATACGCAACGCAATATCATTAGTAATAAAAATATCTGATTCGACAAATCCGGCAGCAAAAGTTTCAGGAAGATTGTTATTAAATGAACTTGAATCTGTGATAAAAGAATTATCATAATTGTAATTCAAAATCTCTCCACCGAATAAAATGTATGACTTGTTTATTATCTCTTTTGAAACCGTAACTTTTGCTGTATTAAGTTTTTCATCATTTACTATTTTATCAGAAGTCAGATCAATTTTCTGGTTGTCATCACTGAATGAATACCCCGCAAAGAATGCCCAGTCATTCCCAAAAACTTCCCTATAATTTGCATTCAGGAAAAAATTATAATTCTTGGATCCGAAATATTCTTTAGTTACCAAATCGTCGAGGTTTAAATTATACAAAGATAGATTGCCATTACTGTAGCTGGAAAAAACTTTCAGCATTCCCGTATCGGAAGTTTTGTGTCTTAGGTTCATTGAAAAATCTGTTCCTATAGGTGCATCTTTCCAGTCCGTTCTTTGCTTGAAAGCATTAACATACGGCTGCAGGTTATAATAGGCGCCTTCAAAAGCAAGAGATGTATTCTCCCATCTCTGAACGTGTGAGGCGCCGAACCCAAGAATCATCAGGCTTAAAGCAGTTTGCGTTTTTGGAGCAAGATCCTGAGTCTTTAAAACAAGAACTGAAGAAAGTGCTTCACCATACTGTGCAGAATATCCACCAGTACTGAATACTGTTCCCTTAAACAAGAATGGAGAAAATCTTCCGCGTGAAGGAATGTCAGGCACTTTTGAAAAGAAGGGATTCTGTACAATCATTTCATCGATGATTGTTTTGGTTTCGGAAGCAGAGCCTCCGCGCACGAATAATCCTTCTGTTTCTCCAATCTGCTGAGTACCGGGCAGAGTTTTTAAAGCTGAATAAATATCTGCTTCTGCTCCTGCAGTTGTAACGATATCGAGCGGTCTTAAAATCACCGCTTTCTTTTCATCGCTTGCTTCAAATGAACCTGCTGAAATTACAACCGTTCCAAGCTCAGTTGATTCTTCTTCAAGAACTACATCAATATTTTTGGTTTTTCCATCTAGAGTTAATTTTGTTTCGCTGGATTTGTAACCGACATAGCTTACAACTAAAACCGCTTCACCGGTTTCATCTGTGGTAAATGAAAAAGTTCCATCAACTTCAGACGTGGCTCCATCATAAGTATCTTTTATATAAATGTTGGCACCGGGTAAAGGTGATTTATTCTGGTCGGTAACTTTACCCGTAATTTTTGTCTGTGCAAAAACTGAAAGTGAAAACAAAATTGTAAGTATGTAGAGAACAGTAATAGTTTTTAACATAAAAGTAATAAATTTATTTTTTGATAATCTCTTCTAATTTAGCCAGGTATAATTCCAATGCTTTTCTTCCGGTTTTGGTCAGTGAGTACATAGATCTGGGTTTGCGATCAATAAATTCTTTTTTAACTGAAATATAATTCACGTCCTCTAACTTTTTTAAATGAACACTTAAATTGCCGTCTGTAGTATTTACTTTATCTTTAATATAAATAAACTCTGCTTCCTCAACTGTATGTAGCAATGCAATTACAGCCAGCCTGATTCGGGAATGAATAATTTCATCAAGTTTTTGGTAATCAAACTCACTCACGGTTTAGAATTTCTTTTTTGTATTTATTATAAAAAAATAACCCTGGTATAATTTGGAAGAATGTCATCATTGCTGCAAAAATCAAAATTATATGAATACTTGGAAAATAAAACATAATTATTGCACCAACCCACCAACCAAGCGAAAGCAGTTTCATCCATTTTTCATTGTGCAAAAAACTTGAAACATAGAATGCTATACCAAGAATTATACATAATACTGGAAAGACGTAAACACCTTTTAAAGCTCCTGAAGTAGTGGCAATAAATCCCGTAATCATCATTCCTATTCCTGCTGAGAGCCATATTCCCCTCAAAACCTTACCTGGAAATGTTCTGACTCTATGTCCGCTCTTTTAAAGTAATAAGAATAAAAAGAAAAAATCCAACCACCGGAAGTAACAATTAGCCATATTGAAATCGAACTAATTCCCCATTTATATATTATGCTAAAGTAATTTACTATAAGCCCTGCAACGACTATAATTCCCCAAAATATATAACCCATGCCATTATATATAAAAGTGATTTTGCTCTCTTCAATTATTTTCTTAATAAACTGAATTTCATCAAGAGCTGTTTTTTCGTCCATTTCCTCTCCTAAATAAAGTACTTTATTTTTCAAAGTCAAAATATATTATTAAACCTAAATTGTCAAGTAGATTCTTTCTTAACCAAAAAATTAGTTATCCATAAAGGGTATTAAGTTTACGATGGAAAAATAAAAAACCCCGGCGCGAACCGGGGTTGAAAATTAGAAGCTAGCTCTCTCTCCCGCCAAAGCGGGATCGAGATGAAAATCCTATTATTTTAACAAGATCATTTTCTTCGTGGAAATAAAATCACCTGCTTTCAGAGTATAAAAATAAATTCCGCTTGCAAGTGAAGATGCATCAAAATTAATAAAATAATTCCCTGCTTGTTTATTTTCATTAACGAGAGTCGCAACTTCACTTCCTAAAATATCAAAGACTTTAATCTGGACAAAAGATGCCTCAGGTATTTGATATTGTATTGTCGTTGCCGGATTAAACGGGTTAGGATAATTTTGATATAAATTAAATTCATTTGCAATCAGATCGGGATTATCAACGCTTACAATATTAGTTGTTCCTCCGGACAAGCAAACAACTTTCCCATTCTTTGTTCCGGTAATAATCTCGCTGCTGTAGTTTCCATCAATAGAAGGCATTTTGTTAACAGTATAAATCCAGTCTGAAGGAAATGTATGACTGAATATAAGTGAATCACCTTTTCCGCTTATGCAATATAAATTACCATTCTGATCACCGGCGAGTACGTCTTCATATCCATCATCATCCAGATCAGGAATTGAAGTTACACCAAATTGAAATGCCATAGGCCAACTCCAGATAACGTCACCCGTTGCACCACTTAAACAATTCAAACCATTACTTGCAAAAGAAGCAACAAGAACATCTGGAACCTGGTCATTGTTAATATCCTGGATCAAACCAATTTGAATCATACCGGCACTTGCGCCAAGATATTGAGTCCAAACAATGGTGCCATCACTTCCATTCAACCTGTGAATCCTGTTAAAATATTCAGCAGCAATAACATCAGAACCACCGCCGGGTAATGGAAGTTCCAATAATTCTTTGGGTTCATTCTGCACCATATTTCTTGTCCATATTTCATTTCCGTTGGTTCCATTCAACGCTCGAACAGATAAATCCGACGAACCATTATTTCCAAATCCAATTACCACATCAGGTAAATTATCGCCATTCAAATCTTCAATAGAAATAATAGATTTACCAAAGGCAGGATTCGGTCCCGGGAAAAAATGTTGCCAGATTAATGTTCCATCCGGACCATTAAAAAGATATGCTCTTTTATAGCCTGTACCTGCATCATTACCATCGGCTATTGCCAGCACATCATTGATTCCATCGCCGTTATAATCTCTTGAACAATCTACTGCTTCGAAATCACCAAGATCATAATTAATATCATCACCATAAGACCATATTATTTCTCCAGTATTTCCATTCAAAACATATACGTGCTCATTGCCTCCACCAACTGCAAGAATTACATCATCCGATCCGTCACCTGTTACATCAGAAACCTGGATTGCATCCTGGACACCGTACTCAAAGTTTGCACCGATTGAGCCGGTATTGTTGCTTCCCATATAAGTTGTGAATATCCAGATAGGATAAGAATTTCCTGAGGCTGCACCGTTCAAACACATCGTCCAGTAGTTTTCTGTTGAAATAATCACTTCAGGAATTCCATCTCCTGTAATATCATTTATCGGTTTCAATCCTTCAACACGTGGTTCAGCACTTGTTGAATTTGGATGAGGCGGAACCTGGTATTGCCAGAAAGTATACCCGTAATTGTACATACTAAACACACCGTTTCCCTGGACAGCAATTTTTGCCAGCTGATTTGTGAGATCGCTGTTTGTAATTTGCAATGAGTCAGTAAAACTCCCTGTTGAAGCCGGATAAAAATAAACAGTGAGTTCAACAGAATCTGTAGAATTTATTGTAAAAGGAATAGCGGGTGAATCGAATGTAAATTCCGCTAAGTTGAAACTCATATTTGTAATTTCAAGCGGATTATCACCCATATTAAAAGTTTTAAATTTCCAGAAAGCGAGTCCTTCCTGTCCAACCCAAACATCTCCGAAATCGTGAGAAGTTGAAGTAAAGCCTATTTTAGCCCCGGGTAAAACTCCCTGACCACTTAACACAACATCTACGGAAGGACTGACTGGATCATTACAATCAATAGTCAGTGTTCCTGTTGAGTAAGAATATCCGTTTGGTGAAAATGTAACTGTCACAAGCTGCGAACCGCCGGCCGGAACATCAAAAGGAGGAGCAACACCCGAGTAAGCAAAGACATTATTATTAATGTTGATAGAATTTATAGTTAAAGTTGCATTCCCTGTGTTTTGAATATTCAAATTTACATTTGAAGGATTGCCCACAGTTGTATTTGGAAAAGTTAAACTGTTTGCAGTAATTATATGAGGAGTTCCACTTCCTCCAAGATCATATTTAAAAAGTTTTCTTCCCGAACTTGCACCAACAGGCTCAGCAAGCAGCCAGAAAAATGTTCCATCCCATGCAAGTCCTCTTGGATTTTGTCTAACACCGGGAGTTTCAGGATCGTGAAAAGAAAATAGCGTATCCTCAGTTGCCAGATCGACGGCATAAATCCTTTCATCATCTCCATCAAATCCATCCATTACATAAAAAAGAGTGTCCCCTTTAACAGTAATTCCTGTAGGCTGAATTCCAAAAACTGAAATTGTATCAACAATAGTTTTTGAAGTAACATCAACTTTATAAAGTGCTGCACTGGTATTTGGATAATAAAGTGAAATCCATAAACCAGTTCCATCCCAGGCTGCTCCACCCATATAAACCGATGTTCCAAACAACTGTGATGAAGTGATAGAGTCAAGAACAGTTCCATCTGAAGCTACTTTAAAAATATCACACCGGGCTGTTTTTCTTTCAATGTACCAGAAGTTTGTTCCATCAAAAGTTAAACCCTGTGAAGAATGAATACCGGGATAATTCATTGTAACCTGGTCTATTTGTGCACCGGAACTATTGACAGCATTTAAAATGCCTGCACCTGTTGTTGAAGATTCAGATGAAACCCAATACTTTGAATTATTGTACACTAACCCGTAACCACTATTCCAAAATGTTCCGGAGGGAAGATCAATCGTTTCTAATAAAGTTTGTGGATAATTTTGAGTGGTAAGAAATAAAAGCAAAAAGAGAATACTCTTTTTCATAGTTTCTCCTCTCGTAAAAAGGTTTTAGAAATAGTCCTATTAATTCTGTCGGGGATTCTCAGAACGCCATTGTTTAATATAGCCTGCGATGTCACGGGTAGAAGCACCCGGAGTAAACAACTGACCAACACCTATCTTTTTTAATTCATTGATGTCATCTTCTGGAATAATTCCGCCCCCGGTTAATAAAACATCGTTAAGCCCTTTTTCATTCATAAGTTTTTTTATTTTCGGAAGTATGGTCATATGTGCACCGGAAAGAATACTAATTCCTATTACATCAACATCTTCCTGCAAAGCTGCTTCTACTATCATTTCAGGAGTTTGTCTCAGTCCAGTATAAATAACTTCCATTCCTGAATCACGAAGAGCAGCAGCAATAACTTTTGCTCCCCTGTCGTGTCCATCCAAACCTGCTTTAGCAACAAGCACTCTTATTTTTTTATCCATTGTAAACGTCCTTGTATTGGCTGATCAGAGAACGAATTTGATCTGCATAATTTCTCATTTCACCTGATCCGTAAGTTTTAACTTTTGGTTTTAATGTAAAATCACTTTTAAATCTTGGAATTATATGGAAATGAAAATGATAAACAGTTTGTCCCGCTGAATCCCCGTTGTTCGAAATGATGTTAAACCCGTCTGCCTTTATGCTTCTTTTAACAACTCCTGCAATAAATTGAGTGACTTTAATAACCGAATTAACTTCTTCCGGAGGGACTGTTAAAAAATTATCGTAATGCTTCTTTGTAATTACTAAGGTGTGTCCGTAGTTTATAGGCAGAATATCCAGGAAAGCTATTATTTTATCATCTTCGAATAATATTTCGGCTTCAGCTTTTTTTTCAACAATATTACAAAAGATGCATTCCATAACTTCAAAAATACAGTGAATAAGTCAGATTGGCAAAGAATTATTGAATTTGAGAATTCAAAAACAAGATAAGTATTCTTCTTTTTTATTGAATGTTCCAAAGATTCCGCCGGTGTGTAGAAAAATTGTTTTATTTTTTTTAATTGGTTTGATAAATTTTTCATAATAAGCAACAAATGCTTTCCCGGTATAAGCAGGACCAAGTAAAATTCCGGTTGATCTGGAAAAATTTGTAATAATTTTAAGTTTGGATTTAGTAATTGATTTATAACCTTCCTTTGAATATCCATCAACAATTTTTAACAAACCGGGATTTATACTGTTTTTAATTCCGTATTCCAGTCTTGCCGCTTCAGCCAACTGCAGAATTTTTTTCCTTATTTCTTTTTCGGTATGCAGAACATTCACTGCATATATCTTCAGATCAACATTATACAATGCACAACCGACAAGCAAACCAGTTGCTGTTCCACCACTTCCACAAGCTGCAAAAATTCCATCAATCTTTTTTAAATCAGTTTGTTTTTTTAGCTCTTTAATAAATGAAATGTATCCCCAGATTCCTAAAACTGAAGTTCCTCCCGCAGGAATTACATAAACTTCTTTACCTCTTTTAAGAAACTTTTTCCTATCCTCAAACATTATTTCATCAACTCCATCGAATTCCTTTTTGTTGAGATAAACAATTTCCGCTCTGTACATTTTATCCAGGAAAAGATTTCCGTCCAGTTTTTCTTTTGATGAACCCCAGAGATAAAGTCTGGTTTTAAACCCGAGTTTTGCTGCTGCAGAAGCAGTTGCTCTTGCATGATTTGACTGATCTCCACCACAAGTAAATATATAATCTGCTTTTAATTTTTTAGCTTCGTAAAGAAGGTATTCTAACTTTCGGATTTTGTTTCCGAGGAAATCTGAACCAGTGTAATCATCCCTCTTCATTAAGAATTTTTTATTCTCAAAAGAAATTTCTTCTAAAGGTGTTGGAATATGGGCAAGTGAAATTTTTTGCGGTAATTTCATTTTTTACTTTGCTCCTGTATCCATTGATAATATGCTCTTGCACGTTTTAAATCCTCGGGAGTATCAACTCCGATTGTTTCCAGTTCTGTCGTAACAATTTTTATCTTCATTCCATTCTCTAGCATTCTCAACTGTTCAAGCTTTTCTGTTTTTTCAAGATCGGTAGGTTTAAGTTTTGTAAATCTAAGCAACACATCTTTCCTAAAAACATATAAACCAATGTGCTTGTAGATTTCAGTTTTTTCAATTGCGGTTTCATCAGAGTATGCATCACGAACAAAAGGAATTTGAGAACGTGAAAAGTAAAGCGCGTAGTTTGCATAATCAAAAACAACTTTTACTACGTCAGGGGATTTTAATTCAGTTACACTTTCAATTCTTTTAGCAAGAGTTGAAACCTGGACTTCTTTATCAAACAGCAATGGCTCAATTGCCTGGTCAATCATTTCACCATGGATAAATGGCTCGTCTCCCTGGATGTTGATAATTATTTCTGCTTTCTTTAATCGTTTTAAAATTGATGCAATTCTATCTGAACCGGACGCAATCTCTTTTGGTGTTTCATAAACTGTCGCTCCAAAATCACGACAAACCTGTGCAACTTTTTTATCATCAACGGCAATAACAACTTTTTCTATTAATTTGGATGTTGAAGCACTCTCATAAGTGTGCTGGATTAATGGTTTTCCTCCAATATCTGCAAGAGGTTTCCCCATTAACCTTGTAGAAGCAAAACGAGCAGGTATTACGCCAACAATCATTTTTAAGATCCCATTGTTAGACTGTTACATTGACTAATTGTTAATTCTATTGTTAATATTTTGAGCAGTTTAACAATGAAGCAATTAATCAATTTCATATTATCCAATAATTATTTTTCATGATTTTCAACAACAACATCTCTAACCTGATTCATTAAGTTTATCTCATCCTGTCGTGATTTAATATTTTCAGTTGAAATCGGTTTATCATAATGTACGTGAATAGTTCCAGGTTTTAATTTGAAAGTTCCTTTCGGCATAATTTTATTTGATCCACTGATCGATACAGGTATTATTGGATAACCAACAGCGGAAGCCATTCGGAATGCTCCACGTTTAAAATCCTGTATCTCACCTGTTTTACTTCTTGTACCTTCGGCAAAAACCAAAATAGAAACATTTTTTTCTTTCATTAGTTTTTTTGCTTCATCAATACTTTTCATAGCTCTATCTGCTTTTGATCTGTCGATCATTACATAAGGTCCAAGATAAAGCTGCCATCCGAACAGCGGAATTTTAGCCAACTCTTTTTTAAAAACGATACTCATCCTGTTCGGTACAGACTTCTGTAAAGTCATAATATCATACTGACTGCTGTGGTTCGACACGTACACATAAGTTTTATTATGATCAAAATTATCCAACCCGGTTATGTTAAGGTTTATTCCACTAATCCATAAAATTCCACCAGAAAAAAATCTACTCAGCCAGAAGTAGAGATTAAATGAGCGATCAATAAGAATAAAAATAAGTGCAAGTATTGAACAAAATACAGTATACAGGGCAAGAAAAAATAATTTGATCAGCGTCATAATTTAATTGCTTTCCGTTTGATTTTGATGATCAACTTCACCAACTTCTTTTTCATCAATCTGAATTGAATTGATTGCTTCAACTCTTCTTTTAACAGATGGATGACTATAAAAAAACCATTCTACAAACGGGTGCGGTTCTTTATCACCCAGGTTTTGTTCATTCAGTTTTTCAAGAGTATTAATAAATACTTTCGGAATGCGGGTTACTGTTACTGCATATTCATCTGCTTCATATTCATATTTTCGGGATAAAATATTTCCAAGGGGAGTTTGAACTAATCCAACTAACATTGACCAGAGAGCAAGTAATGGCAATGCAGCGATCTGAACAATGCTGTTAAAATCAAACCAGCTTAAAGAAATATTGTAAAATGAAGCAATTATAAACAGTGTTAAAAAACTGCTTACAGTTCCTATTATTAAATTTTTTATAATATGTTTCTTTTTATAATGACCGAGTTCGTGCGCAATTACTGTTTCTATTTCATCGTGCGAAAAATTTTCAAGCAATGTATCACCAAGAATTATTCGCTTTGTTTTTCCTAATCCTGTAAACGCAGCATTAGCTTTTTTTGTATTCTTGCTCATATTGAAGCGATAAACATTTTCTACTTTTATCCCGGCATCCTTTGCAAGATTTCTTATTCTTTCCTTTAAATCTTCATCATCAATCGGAGTTAGCTTATAAAATATTGGAAGAATCAAGACGGGGAATAATTGGGAGAGAATCACAGAAAAGAAAAACATTATTACGGCAAACGGAATCCACCAGGCACAGCCAAAGTTATTAAGAAAAAAGTAAAAAGTTAAAAGGATAGGAATGCCAATAACAGTAGAAACCAGGGCACTTTTTAATCCTTCTAAAATCCATTTGCCAAAAGTTTGATTTGAAAGATTGAATTTGTGTTCAAGATAAAATCCTGAATAATAACTAAGCGGTGAAGAAAGAATTGTCCCTGCAAATCCCACTACAAAAAGGAATACAATTAAAAGTAGATAGTTATTTGAAATAAATTCAGCCAGATAATTTTGTAGCTGAAGGCTGTAACCGAGCCACACAAATAAAAGCATCAGGATAAATCCGGTAACTCCTTCAAAAATGCCAACTGCAAGTTTTATATTATTATATTTTTTTGCGTCTAAAACTTTGTTCATAATCTTACAAATTCAATTAATGGTTTATAATCATTTTTATCCGCTGCTCTTAACGCTTCTATATATTTTATCCTCGCTTCTCCTTCTTTGGTAAGATTAACACTTCCCCATGTAAAATAAGGCTTACCAAATCCTTTTGAGATTAATATATCAGCCATTAAACGTGAATGCCTTCCATTACCGTTTGTAAATGGATGAATGGATACTATCCTGTGACTTAATCTAACAGCTATTTCATCTTCTGAAAATGTCTTATTTTCTATCCAGTGTTTACAATCATCAAAAAGGTTTTTTAATTCTGTTCCTATCATAAATTTATCAACACCAATATTTTTGTTTGTTTTCCTGAATTCACCAGCCCACTTCCATATACCTTTAAACATTCTTTTGTGTAAATCTTTAACAAAAACATCAGTAAGTATTTTAATTATGCTAAAGTTTTTCTTTAAAAGCCACTCATTGGTTTTTTCAACTCCAAGCTGTTCAAATTCATCCAGTTCACCACGTGTAGTTATAGTAGGAATTATTAATCCTTCCTTTTCATCTTCATCTAATGGAGTTTGTCCTTCAATGTTATTTAGATCTAATCCCATAAATATTTTGGTAACTCATTTTTAATTTCTTCTGCCCTTTCAACAATTGCTTTTTTAATTCTCTCTTCAGAATTTTCCTGGTCTTCAAGTTTCATGGTATGCGAAGTTCTCATAACAATTTTTTTGGCAACTTCAATTGCTTTTTTTTCAATTAATTTTTCCAGTGAACCATCTTTTGGTATAAATGCATAAACGAAATTCATTTCGAAAGCATCTGCTACATCTTTTAATTTCTGAATAGATATTGAACCATCCTTTTCACGTTGTTCTAACTGGTTAATATTCTGTGATGTTACATTTAACTTATTTCCTAATTGCTTCAGGGAAATATTCAACGTTTTCCTTATAGTATTAATCCAGCCATTTGAAGGAACGACCAATGCAATTGAACCACTCTCAAGCAGCTTGAGTTTCTTATCAAACTGCTGAATCATTAGATTTTGCTTGTCAGTTTTCATATTATCTCTAATTTTAATTTCAAATTTAAAGTTATAGCTTGATAATTCCAAATATTTTATCAAGTTATAGATTGATAATAATTATTTTATTATCAAGTTATAACTTGAAGTAGTCTAACTTAATTTTATAGGTTTCAGGACAATAGAAGGAAAGAAATTTAAATATATTCTGCCTGTTGGAAAGGAAGATTAAAAATAAACCTAAATTCTCTCAACAGAATTATTCTCAATCCAGCCGACTTTGCCATCAGCCAGTTTGATTTTTACCCATTGATCAAGCTTATCTTCAAGATTGACTTTTAGTCCTTCGTGGATAATAAAAGCATCACCGCTTTTTGAATCTGGAGAAGTTTTTGCAGTAACAGATTGTTCAATAACCACACCTGATATCAGAGTATGTTCTCTGTTTATTTTTACAATCAAAAGAGAAATTCCAAAAGCAAGTACAACTAAAATTCCAAGTCCTGAAAACAAAACAAGTTTCTGCTGAAAAATTGTTCGGGCAAAAAAGTATAGGGATATCAGAATCAACAAAAGAATAAAGAAGAAGTAAACAATGTAAGTCCATCCGTTGACTGTAAAGTAAGAAAGCATTGAGTCCCACCAGATAAAAAGGAAAAACTCGGGTAGCGGTTGTATTTTATCAACAGTACTAAGATTTGCAAATGCAAGATTGTGTTTTACGTCTTCATCAGCCGGAGAAAGCTTAAGTGCTTTTTCGTAATTTAGAATTGCATAACCAACTTTGCCAACTCTGTAATATGAATTACCCAGGTTGTAATAGAGAGATGTTCCTTCGTATCCTTCCTTTTCAATCTGCTTATAATTTTCTATTGCCGATTCAAATTTTCCATTCCTGTAAAGTTCATTTGCCTCTTTCATCATATCCTGAACATCTTTAGGAAAAACCAAAACTGAAAAGAATACCATTATTGGAATTATGAATTTCATTTTAATTAACTATAAGCTTTTTCAATATTTACGATTAATTCAACCAGTTCATTATACATTTCATTCATCGCTGCTGATTTTTCAGCACCGGGAGCAAAACGGACAAACTCACATTTGTTGGCTGTATTCTTTAAAGAATCCGTTATTTCAATTTTCACACTTTTACCCGATAAAATTCCAACTGCCCTTTCGACTGTAAATTCAGATTTTGGAATGTGAAGCTTGTCTTCCAGGTATCCGAACAGAGCCATTGAAATTTCTGTATAAAAATCTGTATGATTATTCGAGTCCATAAATTTCTTTGCAGCTTTCAATCTGTTCCTTGCAACCTTTTGTGCTTTCTGATAACGCATAAGTGCAACATTGCCGGAAAGTTTATCGTGTCTTTTCTTAAAACCAATCAATACCATAGAAGCAATAAAAGGAACTGCACTCATTACCCAGAATGTCGGCTGAGTGATAATATATTCTTCATCTTTCTGAAGATCATTCATTTCAGTTTTTATAAAATAAATATCCTGACCAAGCTGCTTCACTTCTTCTTTGTCAGTAATTTCAGCAGAAGGGATTGTAGCCCCCTGCTCAATGTTTAATTTAACCGGGTCAGATTTTATTGTTATATATTTTTTCTTTTTGGGATTGAAATAGGAAAACTCAATTGGTGGGATTTCTCTTTTCCCAACAACTCTTGGAACAAATAAATATTCACCACTCTTACTTCCGGATATAGAATTTTTCCTGTTTATGCTTTCTGTTAACTTGGGTTCATACTTTTCAAATCCTGCAGGCAGGTTTACATCAGGCAAATTTAAAAGACTAATATTTCCGAATCCCGATACCGACAATTTAATTGTAATTGGTTCATTGGTTTTAACATTTGTGTGGTTGATCGTGCTGCTGAAAGTAAAATCACCAACTGCACCATTGAATGATGCAGGTTTATTTTCTTCGGGTAAAGGAAGAACTTCAACCTTAACTTTGTTTGAAACTGCATTGTAATTTCTTGTCTCGTATCTACCAAAAGGATCCTGGAAAAATTCATCCCACAAACCCTTGTTACTCTTTTTTCTTTGAACCTGGATCTGCACAGGTACATTTAACTCAAATGGTGTAACTTCAAGCTGACCGGTTTGTGAAGGAAACAATGCTGCTTTTTTCAAAACTCCAACCCTATACTGTTTCCCCTGGTACATTTCAGTAGTGAAAAAAATATTTGTGGAGGATTCGAGTTCCTCAGCCCAAAAACCCTGGTACTGCGGCAGTTTATTGATAGACATTTGAGAAGCAATATTCAGGCGTGTATAAAGTTTATAAGTTACAGTTACCTGCTCACCTTTGTAAACTTTATTTTTATCAACAAAAGCACGAATAAAAAGATTGTCAGCAATATCTTTATCCGAAACCTGGTTGTCTTCCCGGGCTTGCTGCTGCTGTGGTTGTTTAGAATTCTGAGATCCCTTTACAACCTTAATGTTTAGTAGTTTTGTTTCGTAAGATTTTCCATCATACTCGATACTTGCTTTTCCAATTTCGAAGGTACCAACAGCTTTTGCCTGCAAAACATAAGAATAAGAAACAGACGCAGAACTTACACCATTAATGAACTGCATGCTGGTTGATTGATTCGGTCCGGAAGAAATATAAAAGTCAGAAAAACTTGGAGCTGTAAAGTCTCCAATATTATTAATGTTCTTCCCGGAAAAAGTAAAACTCACCTGGAATGGTTCATCATTAGAAACTGTAGTATTATCAACACTAGCAGTAAATGTTTGTGCAATACTATTGTATTGAAAGATAGCAAAAACAATGACTAATATTTTTACGAATGATGATTTCATTTTAATATTCTTAACAAAACACTTTTAACTTTATACTTTATAATTTTATGTTGATTATTACCAATCTTTATCAGTTTTAACTCTCTTACCTTTTATTCTTCTTAGCTGCTTTTGTAAATCTTTTTCATTGTTTTTAAGTGCATTCAGTATTCGTTCAGCTTCTTCTTTTGAAATTTTTTGTTCTTTCTGCTGTTGTGCTTGCTGCTGTTTTTGTTGCTGATCTTTCTTCTTCTGATCTTGCTGCTGATCTTTTTGCTGATCTTTGTTCTGGTTCTGCTTCTGATCCTTATTCTGATCTTTGTTTTGATCTTTATCTTTATTCTGATCCTTGTTCTGGTTATTCTTGTCTTTATCTTTATTCTTCTGATTATCCTTCTGATTTTTCTGCGATAATGCATATGACAAATTATATTTTACTTCTTCATCATTTGGATTAAGCTTTAAAGATTGTTTATAAGATGCAATAGCCTGGTCAAGCTTTTGTGATTTTAAATATGAATTACCAACATTGTAATGAATTTTTGCTCTCTCTTTATCATTCTTTGCAGAAGTTAAAGCCGACTCAAAAGATTTAATCGATTCATCATATCTTTTTTGTTTATAATATGCATCTCCGAGATTAAATTTTGATTCAAAATTTTCTGGCGATACTTCAGATCCTTTTTTAAAATTTACTTCTGCATCGGAAAACTTTTTGCCATTATATAATTCAACTCCATCGTTCACCAAACTCCGGGTAGATTGAGCAAATATTGTAACCTGGAATAAAATTCCTGTTAAAAATAGTATTGTTAAAATTTTCATTGTTCCAATCCCAACTTTCTGTTTATTCTTGCATATAAAGGCGATTTTTTCTCCGGTATAAAAAATTCAATTATCAATAATAATATTGCCGGAATTAGAAAATAATAAAAACGATCTTCGTAATCAGTCACTTTTTTTACTCCAAATTCTGCCTGTTTCAATTCTGATAGCTCCGAATATATTTTGTCGAGATAATCCTCATAATTGTTCCCGCTGTAATATTTCCCATTTCCATCTTTGGCAATCCGTACTAGTGTTTCCTCATCAAGTTTTGTAAGAACTGTATTACCGGATTCATCTTTTTTAAACCCGACTAATTGTCCTCTGCTGTAAATCGGGATCGGAACGCCAGCAGTTGAACCGAGTCCAACGGTATATATTTTCACATTTTTAGCTACAGCTTCACTAACAGCATCATCTAAACTTCCCTCGTGATCCTCGCCATCAGTTATGATTATTAAAGCTTTATCAGTTGTTTCTTCCTGGAATGACTTCAATGCCAGTTTAATTGCTGCTGCAATAGCAGTTCCCTGAGAAGGGACTGAATTAACATCAACAGCATTCAAAAATAAATTAGCAGCAGAATAATCTGTTGTTAGCGGAAATTGGATGTATGCGTCACCGGCAAAAATTATTAATCCAATCCGGTCGCCTCTTAATTTATTAATAAGATTTGAAATCTGGTTCCGAGCTTTTTCAAGCCTGTTAGGTTTTATATCCTCTGCCATCATGCTGTTTGAAACGTCAAGAAGAATGAAAACATCAATGCCAGTTTGCTTGACTTCCTGAAGTTTTGTTCCAACCTGTGGATTTGCTGCTGCAAGAATCAGACATGCTAAAACAACGATAAGAACAGAAAATTTTATCCAATGCTTAAACGTACTTGCAGATGGAATTATTTCACGTTGCAATTCTGAATCAGCAAATTTTGCAAGAAGTCTTTTACGGTACTTTAAAAGAAACCAGAATCCAGCAAATAAAACCGGCAATGTATAAAGCGCATAAAGATATTCAGGATTTGCAAATCTGAACATAGGCTTAAGGAAGCTTTCTTAATAAAGTTTTTGATAATATTAATTCTAACAGCAGTAAAATTACTCCCCAACCTAGCCAGCCATAATATTTTTCGCTGGCATTCCGGTAAGATGTAATTTCAATTTTTGATTTTTCCAGCTTATCAATTTTTTCATAAATCTCTTTTAATGTTTGGTTATTTGTTGCTCTAAAATATTCACCGTCAGTAATTTTTGAAAGATTTTTCAAAACATCTTCGTCTATTTCAACCGGGACCATCTGGTATCGTGTTCCAAATGGAGTTTGAACAGCGTAAGGAGCTTCACCTCTTGTTCCAACTCCAATTGTATATACTCTGATTCCGTAAGTTTTAGCAATCTCCGCAGCAGAAACAGGATCAATCTCGCCGCTATTATTTACGCCATCTGTTAGTAAAATTATAATCCTGCTTTTTGCATCACTATCTTTTAGCCTGTTAACACCGTTAGCAAGCGCATTGCCGATTGCAGTCCCGTCCTCAATCATTCCACTTTTAATATCCAGAAGAAGGTTACGCAGAACAGAATAATCAACTGTTAAAGGGCATTGAGTAAAGGCATCCCTGGCAAATATTACCAGACCTATCCTGTCGGAAACCCTTCCTTCAATAAAATCATTTATTACATTTTTTGCAGCTTCAAGCCTGTTCGGTTTTAAATCTTCAGCCAGCATACTGCTTGAAATATCAAGCACCATAGCAATATCAATTCCTTCAGTTGAAACATTTTCACCTGAAGTAAAACTTTGCGGTCTGGCAAGTGCAATAATTAATAATGCAATAGCTGCCATTCTTAAAGTCATAGGAAAATGTCGAAGTCTTTCCCTGATAGTAGAAGGAGCATTCTTAAAAATTTGTAATGAAGAGTATGTCACGGAAGATTGTGATTTTCTTCCACGCCAGATATACCAGCCAATAAGTAGGGGTATAATTAATAAAAAATATAAAACCCATGGTGCAGCAAATGTAATTCCCTTAAACATTTTCAACAACCTCCCGGGGCTTTTCTCTTTCAAAGGGAATAGTTTTTTGAATAATTTCTCTTGCCTGTTTCATCATTTCCTGGTTAATTGAATCTAATGGCAGATACTTTGCAAATTTTACCATGTCTGCATTGTTTAGAAACTCCCCGGTAATCTGTACAACATTTCTTGCTTCTCTAACTTGTTCCAATTGCAGCAATGATTCTGAGGTTGTCAACTCAAGAGCAGGCAGTTCAAATCTTTTTGAAAAATAATCACGTATAATTTCCGTAATTCTGGAATGATATTCTTTTACTTTTCCGTTCTGCCACAATTTTTCATTTTCAAGGTTTGCAAGTTGTGCAAGTGCCGCTACATGAATCGGGATTTTAACAACTTTCTTCACAACCGGATGCTGAAGTTTTTTTAGTTTATATCTTCTGTAGAAATATAAAGCCACAGCAAGCAGAATCAGGAAAATCAGTGTAAATATTATCCAGAATTTCCAGTCGAACGGTATTGTTATTGGTTCTTTGACATCTTTAATATCTTCCTGGTGATTTACTTTTACTGTATGAACTGTAAACGCAACCGGATTTGTTAGTGATGATTTATAAACTGAATCCGTCTTAGATTTATACTTAACTGATATTGCCGGAATTGTTATTTCTGATGAATCATAAAATGAAAATATATAACTGAAACGTGTTATGTTTGTTGATTCATCTTTCAGTTTTACAGGTTCATTCAATTTAATTAGCTCAAGCTTTTTTATGCTGTCAGTAACAGCTGGGGTCTGAATTTGCAGCTCATCCGGTGATCTCACTTCAATTGTATAATTAATATAGTCGCCAACTAAATAATCGCTTGAATCCACCGAAGCGAGAATTCTTAACTCCTGGGCAAGAATAGAAACAGAACAAATTAATAATATTGCAAGAGTGATGAGAAAATTTTTTACCATCTTCTCTCGCGCATTTTGAAAAATTGTACAAGTGGAGCAATTATATTTTCTCCTGTTGTAACCCGGATACTATCCAGTCTGCTTGAAACAAAAATTGTTTTCCTTTTACTAAGTAATTCTTTCCTCCTGGTTTTTAAAACTTTCTGAACAGTGCTGCTGCTTGTATCAATCCATCTTTCTTCGTTAGTTTCGGCATCAACAAATTTCATAAGCCCGAGTTTTGGAATTTCTGATTCACGTCTGTCATCGAGTACAATTCCGATAAGATCATGTTTCCTTCCGACAATCCTGAGAATTTTCTCATAACCTTCGTCCATAAAATCTGAAAGAAGAAAAACAATCGATTTCTTTTTTATTGCACCGTTCATATACTCGAGTGCAGTTTTAATATTTGTCTGGTTTCCTTCGGGTTTGAATGAAAGAACTTCACGAATTATTCTTAAAACGTGAGCATTTCCTTTTCTCGGGGGGACAAACTTTTCAACTTTATCTGTAAATAAAATCAATCCTACTTTATCGTTATTCTTCAATGCAGAAAAAGCCAGAATTGCACTTAGTTCAGCAGCAACTCTCTGCTTTGTTTTTGATAAAGAACCAAACATCTGTGAACCGCTTAAATCAACAAGAAGCATTACAGTAAGTTCGCGTTCTTCTTCGAAAACCTTTATGTACGGATGTCCGAATCTAGCAGTAACATTCCAGTCAATGTTTCTTATATCATCACCAAACTGGTATTCACGGACTTCGGAAAACTCCATTCCTCTTCCTTTAAAAACAGAATGGTATTCACCGGAAAAAACCTGGTTCACAAGTCCTTTGGTTCTTATTTCAATTTGTCTAACTTGTTTAAGTAATTCTTTGGTTAACATTTTTATGGAACTTCAATCTTATTTAATATTTCACTAATGATTGTTTCAGAGGTTATCTCTTCTGCTTCGGCTTCATAAGTTACAGCAACACGGTGTCTCATTACATCATAACAAATTGCTCTAACATCTTCGGGAATTACATATCCTCTCCTTTTAATAAATGCCATTGCTTTTGAACCGAGAGCAAGATTTATTGACGCTCTTGGTGAAGCACCATAACCGATTAAGTCAGTTAGTTTATCAAGTCCGAATTGTTTTGGTTTCCTTGTTGCAAAAACTATATCAAGAATATACTTCTCTATTTTTTCATCAATGTAAACATCGTGGACAAGTTGTCTTCCTTTCAAAATATCTTCCACAGAAACAACTGCATTCGGTTCGGGCATAGTTTCATTTATGTTTCTCCGCATTATCACAAGCTCTTCTTTTCTTTCAGGATAAGTTATTTTAACCTTGAGCATAAACCTGTCGACCTGTGCTTCTGGTAAAGGATAAGTTCCTTCCTGTTCGATTGGGTTTTGTGTGGCAAGTACAAGGAAAGGTTCTTCCAGTTTAAATGTTTCCTCACCAATTGTAACCTGTCTTTCCTGCATAGCTTCAAGCAAAGCACTTTGTACTTTTGCAGGAGCACGGTTAATTTCATCGGCAAGTATAAAGTTAGAGAAAAGCGGTCCTTTTCTTATAAAAAACTTTCCATCTTTCTGATTATAAATTTGAGTACCGACTAAATCCGCAGGAAGAAGATCAGGTGTAAACTGGATTCGTTGAAATTTTGCTTTCATTGCTGAAGCGAGAGTTTTTATTGCAAGCGTCTTCGCAAGTCCGGGCACACCTTCAAGCAGTACATGACCATTACCGAGCAGTCCAACAACCAGCCTTTCAACCATATCTTTCTGCCCGACAATTACTTTGTTGATCTCTGAGAAAAGCAGATCTATAAACGCACTTTCATTTTTTATCTTTTCATTTAACTGGGCAATATCCACAATGAACCTCTTAAATTATTATTTAGTTGATAAATTTAAGGAATTTCATCCCGCTTAACGATGCAATACAGGATAAATGTGATTAGACGGATGCAAACATATGAATGTTGCGTTTTTCAATCAAGAAATTGTTATTTACCCTGAATTAATATTGTTGAATTCAACAAAAACAAATTTTTCTTCGCTTCGTTAAGAATAGCTAACTTTACATCTCAAATAAATATTCCTATTCCTCTAAAACTTATGCACAACCAATTCGATGGATTCATTTTCGATATTGATGGAACACTAACTTCCACAAATCAATTAATTTTTGATTCTTTCAATTTCATAACTAAAAAGTATTTGAACAGACCATTTTCGGAGGAAGAAATAATTGGATTATTTGGACCGACTGAAGGACAAATATTTCAAAAGCTTTTTGGCGAAAAACATCTGGAAGTAGGAAAAGATTATTACAAATTCTATAGCGATAATCACTTTATGGCAGACATTTACCCGGGTTTAAAAGAAATTCTTATTGAACTAAAAAAGAAAAATTATCCGCTCGGAATTTTTACGGGAAAAGGAAGAGAATCTTCTATGATTACTCTTACCAAACTCGGAATTGATAAATATTTTGATCTGATTGTTACAGGCGATGATGTAGAAAACCAGAAACCTGCACCTGACGGAATACTAAAGTTTGTTGAGAAATTTAATTTGGACAAAGAAAGAGTGCTAATGATCGGCGATGCCGTTGGTGATGTTAAAGCTGCAAAAAGTGCAGGAGTAAAAATAGCTTCAGTTCTGTGGGATAGTTATGCTGCTGAGAAAGTAAAAGCTATGCAGAGTGATTATTATTTTAATTCAGTTGAAGAACTGAAAAAATTTTTACGTACCTGATTAATATTTTTATCTTATTTCAAAATCATTAGAATATTTTGTTCCTTCTGTTTTTTCAAAAGGATTGTAGTAGTTAAGTACAAGACGGTATATTCCGGTTGAATCGAATATTTCGGATTTCATTGAATATTTAAATGTGCCGTTCGGTTCTATAGTATCCATTGCTGTAGGACATCCAAGAGACATATACCAGAAATTCAAATTATCTGACCAGGAGTCGAGTTCTTTTTTCTGATAATAAACTTCAAGGTATTTCTTGCATCTCAAACCTATTACTAATCCATAATCAGTTCCATTTTCTATATTAATATTAATACTATCTATTCTTGAATAAGATGTTTTGTCAGTTTCAAAATTAACCTGGTTTACCAGGGTCTTTGTTTTAGTAAGATTTCCACAGCTAATAATGATCAGGATTAAAAAAGAAAATGGAAATAATAATTTCATACTAATTGTCTCCAAATTATATACATAGGACTATTTGTTAATCCAATGACAATGCCGGGTTTATAACGGTTGTGCAAAATCCATCCTCGCAATTTAAAGTCTTCCAGCTTTTCATAGATGTAAGTTTAAACATTAATTATTTATTTATCCGACCAAACTGCTAATTCATTCCCTGCAGGATCAACAAAATGGAAACGTCTGCCTCCGGGAAATGAAAAAATATCTTTAACAACTTTACCACCAGCTTTTAAAATTTCATTCTTAACAGTTTCAATATCTCCAACATTAATTACTGCAAGCGGCTGATTTGTTTTATGTGAATTATCTGCATTTAGTCCGATGCCAAGGCCGCTGTCTTTTGTATCGGCATAATCCTCGCCCCAGTCCTGGTATTCCCAGCCAAAAACAGTTGAGTAAAATAATTTTGTCTTTACCAGGTCTTTACCAGATTTTACCGGAAACTCGATGTAATCTATTTTTCCTTTTGACATAACATTTCCTTCTTGTTTCTTTCAGTTAAATATTATTTTAGAAACAATGCCCTCTTTGATGGAATATCAATTGTTAACATACCCGTTCTGAATATCTTGCTGCCGAAAAGTCCATCATAAATTAACTTCTCTTTAAATTCAATTTCCGGATTCATTTCAACTATAGAATTATTATAACAAATATTAATCTTCGTTACCGTTGTATCGTTCTTCATTTGATTTTTGAAATATGGATTAACAAGCGTCTGGTAAAATCCATGTCCGGTATCGAATTCAGCAAATAATTTAATTTCTTCATTTATACAGACATCCAAAAATATATCCAGCCCGATTTTCCCATTTGGCGGGATGAATCCCGTTCAACATCCAGTCTCCAGCAACCGGTTTCCGTTGTCCGATTTTATTTCAACTGCTTCATCAACTCATCAACTGCTTTTTTAAGCTGTGCATCCGTTCCTTTTGCACGGTAATCGGGAGCATTCTCTACTACAAAATCAGGAGTTGCTGCTTCGTCTTCCATATCATTATTTGTTTTCTTTATATACCATCCTCTGCCGGGCAGACGAACAAATGTACCATCAACCATGCTTCTTCCGCCTGTTGATATTACTGCACCGAAAGTAGGTTTACCGACAAGTTTCCCGATTCCAAGTGTCTGGTAAGCATGAGAAAATATTTCAGCATTTGAATAACTGTTTTCATTACACATTGCAATGCTTGGTTTTATCCATGCTGTGTATGGCAGTCTTTCACCAAGCGGATAATATCCTGAAAACTTTAAGTGATCTTTTGCAAGGTTATCCGATGCGCCTCTTGGGATAGTGTATGCGTGCTGTTTGTAATTAAGGACAAGCATAAGATAATCTGTTGTCCAGCCGCCGCCGTTGTAACGTACATCCACAACAATTCCGTCTTTACCGTTGCCTGTTGCCTGCAGTTCTCTTTCAAATTCCTCAAAACTTTCCCATCCCATTGCTCTTATGTGAATGTATCCGAGCTTTCCGTTTGAATATTCATCTGTAAGTTTTTTCCTGTCCTGCACCCATTCATTGTAAAGAAGATCTCTTATGCTGCTAACAGGACGAATAATCACTTCTCTTGTTTTTCCATCTTTATGATTTTACATCAAGCAGAACTCTCTGGTCCGCTGTGTTTACAAACTTAGAATAGAAATTAACATTTCCACCAACATCTTCACTGTTTACTTTTGTTATTACATCACCGACTTCAAGTTTGCTTTCAATTTTATCTGCAGGACTTTCAGGAATTACTCTTTCAACAAGAATTCCTGCTGTCTGCATTTCCTATTTCTATTCCGAGCAAACCTGTTACTTCTTTCTGAGTTTCTTCCCTGTCGCTTCCATACATTCCCATATGGCTTGCGTTTATCTGCCCAAGCATATAGTTAAACATGTACCTGAAGTCGCGGCTTGTTGAAGCAGCCATGCACCATGGTTTGTACTTTTCTTTTATTGCATCCCAGTCGTGACCATTAAAACCGGGATCATAAAAACCATCTCTTATCATTCTCCACGATTCTTCAAATATCTGTTCTCTTTCTTTTGTGTAATCTATCTGCATCTTTGCTGCGTAAGAAAGACCTTCTTCCTTCTTTTTACCAAGATCAAGTTTTGAAAGCTTGCCGTCTCCCTTAAAGAAATAAATATTCTTTACATCTTTATCCGGAATAAGCGAAGAATAAGCATCGCTTCCTTTAATAATTGATTCAAAATCTTTTCCATCCCATTTGATGCTGTAAAGCGAGTAATCAAGTTTCTTTCCTTTGCCGGAAGAATAAGGCGCAGTAAAATAAAATGTTTCACCGTCTGCAGAGATAACAACATTTCTTTCATCGCCGGGCATTGATGTTACCTGGACTAATCTTTTATATATATCCGGAAAATCGATCTGGATTTCTTTTACCTTTGCAGAATCTTTATCTCCTTTTTTATCCTTCTTCTCTTCCGGTTTTTCAAATTCATCCCAGTCCTGCTGTGTTTTTTCCCAATCCGATTTCTTCAGCCAGACAAACCAGACATCATAAGTATTATTATTCCTGTCCGAAACAAATCCAAGCTTTGAACCATCGGCGCTCCAGAAAGGCTGTGCATCGTGTCTTGGATGCATACTTACATTTACTGCTTCGTGAGAATTATCTGCAGCCTGTATAAAGATTTCATCATTGAAATAAAGATCGGTCTTTGCGTAAGCAAGCCATTTTGAATCAGGACTCCAGCTAATGCCTTCCGGTGTTGCCCAGTCATCCGATAATATTTTTTCATCAGAAAGCTTTCCGTCTTTATCGATCTTTGCTGTAATAAGCTGACCATTCCCGTTAACATAAGCTATCATCTTTCCATCGGGGGACATTGATAATTCAGATTCATCTTTATCCGTGTTTGTTATCCTGTCAATTTTATGTTTTAAGCTTTTAAATATGTTGGTTTCTTTTTTATCAGAAGAAGAAACAGCATAAATATCAAACTCGCCCTGTTCATCCGAAGTAAAAACAATAACGGAATCATTTACCCACTGCGGGTTCTCATCCCTTGCAGGACTTTTGGTAAGGTTAACAGTAAGACTTTTATCTTTATCATTTTCCGTAACAAAAATATCTCCGCGCACTGCAAGAGCAATATATTTTCCGTTTGGTGAAAGAGAAAACTCCGATGCTTTGGAAGTTAGTGTTGTCCATTCATAAGGATCGAGCTTGTAATCCGAAGCAACGTCTATTGAAAGCTTCTTTAAGTTTGTTCCGTCTGAATTAATTGTATAAAGGTTCATATCTTTTTCAAGAACAAGCTTGCTTCCATCGCTGCTTACACTGAAGTTACGCACACCGTCATCTGTAAAAGTTGTTACAGCACTTTCATTTTGTTTCTCACCGTTTGCACCGAGAGTTAATTTATGAACATTATATTTTCCGCTTGATGCACTTATATAATAAAGTGTGCGTTCGCCTCCCCATTGCGGTGAATAATCGTTGCCGGCAAAATCTGTAAGCTGAATATATTTTTTATCTTTTGTGTCGTACAGCCAGATATCCCTGTTTGCAGAGCCGCGGTATTCTTCACGCGTAATACGGCAGTCTCCTTTTGTAAATGCAACAAATCTTCCGTCGGGAGATTCTGCAGGATCATAGCCGAATGCATCGAGCGCTCTTCCGGGAGTTCCGCCGTTTGGTGATGCAGTATAAATTTCAGGCGACCATTCTACCGAGTTGTAGTTTCTGCGTGGTTGTAAAATATATTTTCCCGCTTTTGCTCCAGCTTGCAATATCATCGCCGGCTGAGTGGTATGTAAGTCTTAGCGGAATTCCTCCTGTTGCTTCGACAACGTAGATATCCGAGTTGCCGAACCTCTCGCTGTTAAAAGCAATTTTATTTCCGTCCGGGCTCCACACGCTGCTGGTTTCAATTCCTTCGTGCTCGGTTATCCTGTCTGCTTTGCCGCCGGAAGATGAAACAGTCCATATATCTCCCTGGTATGAAAAAGCAATCTTTGAACCGTCTTTGTTAATAGAAGGATACAGAAGCAGCGGCTGGTTCTGCGGAAATGATAACGATGAAATTAAAATTAGTGTGATGATTATGACAAACGACTTAAACATTATTAAGCTCCTGAAATTTTAGAAGGTAGATTTAGATTTTGTATTTAAATATAAGATTCTTATTAAAAAAAAAGGTAAGGTAAGAGGATAAATGGACAGATATGGGAATGGATGATTGGTTGAATGGATGAATGATGGGGAAAGGTTTAGGCAAAGGCAGAGGAATTATGAATGAATGGATGTATGACTGAAAGAGTGTATGAGCGTCCTGAACTTAAACTTTGATTTGGACGTTACGCCTGCACCGTTTTACCTTTTAATCCAATAATTTGGTTTCCTGTGCTGATGTGCAACAGCAATTACCTCAATAAGATTTTCGTGGATTGCATAAATAATATTATAAGGGAAGATATTTACAACAGCTTTCCGGGTGTGTTTTGTATATTCGGCAAAACTTTCAGGGTAGTTTTTTATTATCGTTATTGTTCTGTCTATTTCAGAAGTGAACTTTATTCCCAATCCATCACTTTGCAGGTTATAAAAGTCGATAGCTTCCCGGTATTCGATAAGCGCAGGTTCGAGGAACTCAATATTCATTTCTTTAATATATCTTCGTAAGGTATGCTTTTCATCTTCCCGTTGATGAACTCTTCGTATCTTTTCTCAACCTCTTCCTTCCAGTATTTATCGATGTCTTTGTCCGGTTCACTCAGGCTTTTTGACAGAGCTTCAATTATAAACAGTCTTTCAGCCGGACTAAGATTTAATGCGCTTTGAATTATATTTTTAGAATCCATTTATTCTCCAAATCTTTTTGTTAATAATAGAAAAGCCAAAATAGAAATTCAAGAGAAGACAATATAATATTTTCAGTAAGTAAAAATATTATTGCTTTAATCTTTTACCCGGATATCTCGCCAGCCCTCCAAAGCCATCCTACACTGAAGTATATATTCCGAAACCTCTGGCGAAGGAGGTGCCTGTCCCCTCTAAACTGACTCTCTGCCCTTCTCCTTTCACATACTTTATACTTTATACTTTCACCTTGCTCACTCTGCTCCCAAGGGAGGAACGGCAATAAAATATTTTGAGTGACCGAGATCTGATAATCCAAATTAGTATTGCACAACAATTTTACAAATCAATTCAATATGTAAACTATAAATATGATTAGCTTCAAATCTTACATTGGGTTTTGTATACTTTTCATATCCTATATATAAAGCACTGACGAGATAACTCCCCGGTTGAACATTTTCTATAGTAAAATAACCATTATCATCTGTAGCAGCAAAATATTGATTATCATTTAAGTGTATATAAGCTTCTTTAAGAGGTTCTTTTGTTTTAGCATCATATACATATCCTGAAACAGTACAGGTATTATTTAAAGTATTGTCAGTTGTACTACTAATTTTAAGCATTGGGTGAGGAACACAGGATGAAATTGTTAATATTAAAAGAGATGATAAAAGTAATATTAACCTGGTTCGCATAATTTCCCCGGCTGTTTTTACAAATATAAATTTCTTAATTAACTTTTAAACAAAAATAAAGAAAGGAGCGACAACAAAATATTTTATGTGCTTTGTATTTTGGGAATCAAATTCAATCCATAATGGAAGGATAAGAAAGCAATTCAGCATTTAAATTATATCTAATATTTCCTTCAAACTTAACTTTTGGTTTGGTATAGTTTTGATATCCAATGTATGAAACGGTTACACGGTAAATCCCCGGCTGAACATTCTTTATTTCAAAATAACCATCTATGTCAGTAGCAGCTTCATATTTTGCTAAATCTAATTTAATATTTGCACCAATAAGAGGTTCTTTTGTTTGTGTATCTATGATGTATCCATAAATTATGCAGGTATTATTTAAAGTATTGTCGGGTGTGTTGTTAATCTTAAGAGTTGAATGAGGTACACAGGATGAGATTATTAATAATAAAAGAGATGATAAAAGTAATATTAACCTGGTTCGCATATTTTCCCCGGCTGTTTTTACAAATATAATACCTTTTAGGATGTCACGCCTGTCCCGCTAAGCAGACTCTCTGCCCTTTGCTCTCTGCGCTACGCTCTCAAGGGAGGAATGGCAATAAAATATTCTGGCGGAAAGATTGATCACAGTTTAACTAACATATAATCACATTATAGTCATCTCAGAGCATTTTTGTTAAAACTATAATAGCCACCAAACTTATCCCAATAGACTTGTGTTCGTCTAATACGTGTTGCGTTTTTTATTGGAACCCAAACTCTCAGAGTTGGTTTTTCTTCTGAATATTTCTTTAATAACTGAAATTTTTGATTTGATATTTCTAAAAAAAGATCAACAGTCTTTATCAACCTAACTTCCCAATCTTCAAACGTCATCGCAGGCAGTTCATATGATTTGCCTGTATAATTATATAATCGGATGGTTTTCCAAGATAAACCATATTGACTATGTGCAAAGGCATTTCTCAACTGACTGTGATACGTCTCTTTTATTAAATTCGATATTTCTAAATTATGTTTATCAAATACATTCCGTATTGTCTTTGTGATAAATTCCCATTTATCTTGCCAAGGTATCTTTAATGACCAATCATATGCAATTCCATTAATAAAATTAGCTAGATGCATCAGGTTAGATAAACTCAAGTCACTTTCCCACAAATGTGAATAAATCATTAGTTCAATGTTTAGACTGAATCTTTCTAACCTTTCCTTTTCATCATCCATTTTTATATTTGCATATACCTCATTCTCTTCACTTGAGTTCATGAAATCTATTAAAAACTCGGCCTGAAATTTATCAGATAGTCCACGTTCACCTGGTCCAAACATGGAATGACCATATATAATTTGTCCATTACATAAAAAACAAACTATATCATCTTCAGTTTCTTGATTCTTTACAGCAAGATCAAACAAATCTTTAACTGCATTAGAGATTCTCTCTCTATATTTTAGGACGGTCTCTTTTTTATGCATGCAATGTATATAACTAGTTAGTATGAACTGGAGGTCTAGAATGTACTAAAGCAAATAAGTAACTACTTATAAATTATTAATTAAGTTATTCCCATCCACTTCTGCTTTTCTTAGTACATCTAGAAATAATTCAAGGTTATCAGTAAATGCAGTTAGCTGTTGCCGATAATTTTCCAAGGATCGGTTAAGATGTTTTTCGAACTTAGGAATATGCTCAATAATGTTATTTAATTTTATAAATTCTTGTTGAGTTTGGTCTCCTTGTACTATTGCTATATTAATACTATTTATGGCATTCTGAATTTCATTCACATCTTCATCAGTCTGAGGAAAAGTATAACTAAAAACAAATTTTATATTCTTTTCTATCCTTTTAATAATATTATTATAACTATTATTTGATGAAGATATTTTTCCCGCAAACGAATCAACTTTTTGTGAATATTTTTTAGAAAGTTTTTGTAGAAATCGAGTGGTGCCCTGTGAAGGTTGTAGTTTTTCGTGATTTATTTTTTCTGTTAACTTTCTTGATTCCAATTGTAAGTTTAACATATCATTTGTTATAGAATTAAATATCTCTCCAATCTCTTTGAAACCATTTTCCATTGAATCTGTATGATCAAGTAATCCTAATTCTTCATCTTCAAAATATTCCCCAATGGATTGAAGAAGTTCCTTGTTCATCTTTTCATAATCAATGTTCGGAACTTTTGGAAATTTTAAATGTTTAGCAATTGAATTAAGCAATATTTCAGAAAATTTAGGATCATTTAAATTCACAGATTGAAGAAAAGATAAAGGTTGAGGTAAAGTTGATCTAGTTAAACCAGAGAAGCAGATCGGTATCACTGGAATATTTTTAATCCATCCCGCGCCCGCTTCAAAATTAATCCACCGTCTATTCCTGATAATTTCGTTATTAAAGCTATAATTAAGTTACTATCTGATAGAAACTTTTCTATTTCTTTAAACCACTGATCTCCAATAAGTATATCGTTTGGATCGCTACTAACGAAGATTTCAATTTGTCCAAGGAAAGATTTTTCGATCCAATCTTTTAGTGCTATCGCCAGTTTTTCATCTTCTGCAATATGACTAATAAATATTTTCATATTTTTTATTTATTAATGAATGTTTGTTTCCTCCGGTCTCTCCAAAAGACAGCCCTCACATATCTCTACGGATATTCCGCTGTCTCGTTAATTGTCTATTGTTCAGAAACTCCTTCGGTGCCCGTTGTTTTTCCTTTCTTTGAAATCCGGGTAGTTCCATCAGTAAAGTGAACCTTTTCTAAAATTATTATTTCTAATCCAGCTTGTAAATAAATTCTTCTATTTCTGTTTGCCTTGCGTTTGCAAAACCTTTGTCCTTACCGATTTTTACAAAACCGCATTTCTCTAAAACCTTTTGTGAACCAATATTGTCAAAAGCAACTCTTGCAATAATCGGCCTGGTATTTTCAATAGTTAGTAAATATTCAAGTGCTTTAGTTGCTATTCCTTTTCCCCAATAATTTTTATCTATCCAGTATGTAACTTCGGCCTTGCCATCTATTTCAAACTTTGCAATACTTCCTACAATAATATTGTCAATTATAATTGTCTGGTTATTTACAGTTGGATCACTCAATAATTTTGTGTATTTGCTTATGAATGCAGATTTGTCTGCCGGATCTTTTGGTGTGAAAGCAGCTAAATTCATTGCTTCTTTATCAAGCTGAAATTTAAAGAGGAACTCCAGGTCATCAACCTCTGTCTTTCGAAATTTTATTCCACTAATATTCATAATTCCCTTATCTATGTCTTTATAATGTAAAATCCACCTTCCGGCGGACAGGCACTTTAGTAAGCATTTCATCCGGTCTCTCCAAAAGACAGCCCACACGTATCTCTCCCAGTATTCCGCTATTTCCGTAAGGTACTAGTTAGTTTTTATTTGTAATTAAAACGAATTGGGATTGAAACCCAGGTTTTAGCAATTCTCCCTTTTCTCTTTGGTGTTGTAAAATTTGTACTCTTGATAGCATCTATAACCCTTTGATCAACAATTTCATTAAAAGTTTTAATAATATAGCAATCAATTACTTTCCCTTTCTCATCAATCAGTGCCGTTGCATATACCGTCCCATTTAGTTTTTCAGTATTTGAGATTTTATTGTTGATCGCAGCAAGACCCCAAATTGGTTGCGGCAATTCATCAACATATGTAAAACCATTTTCAAATTTTAATTCATTAGGGAAATCCGGATATTTTTGAAACCATTTAGATAAATCATCTAATGCAAGTGACATATATTTTGGAAAATTATTGGAGCTATTTACTGATTTCTTAATTTCATTTATACAATTTTCATAAAATATCTTCCCACTATCCGGTTTACCAAGTTTATTATATGATTCTGCAATAAGAGCAACAGTTTCGTAATCATAATAAGTTGAATCAAAATTATTATGATAATTATTTAATTCAATAATTGCCTTCTGATATTGACTATCTCTAAATACCTGGATTGAAGATTTCAGTGCTTCAAGTTTATTTTCATATAGTTTCGTGAGATCTGGCGTTGAACAAGAAACAACAAATGAACTCAGAAAACATAATAGCAACAAATTGCCTTTAATTTTAGATATCATATTGTATCCTTTGTATTAAGCCTAACTATTTATTATACTGCCAAAAATTTTTACAGCATTTCATCCGGTCTCTCCAAAAGACAGCCCTCACATATCTCTCCGGATATTCCGCGTCAGTGCGGAGTAAGTCTTGGTAAGTCATATTTCTTGGGTGGAAGGTGTTTTAAACTTAGTGATACTGCTTATTTAGTTCAAGCTTTGTATAATAAAAAATATGTTGCGGGGCGGCAAGATAGTAGAAGTGAGATGTGAGAGGTAAAAAGAGAAAACCGGATAAGAAGGATTTTTTATTTAACTGGTTTCTCAACAATAAAAACAAAAAACGGCCATAGAGGAACACCAATATTTTTTGAGAAAATTACCTTACAACCTATATTCTCAAGCGCCGGAAGAACACTCACTGATCTGCATCCCATCGAAAGCCAGTGAAAATGCCAGGCAACATCTTCAATTTTGTCAGCAAGAAATCTTACAAACTTGTTCTGCGGTTCAGCAGAATGAGCACAGGCAATTTTGCCTCCAGGTTTTGCAACACGGTACATCTCAAGCGCACCTTTTTCCGGATCATACAAAGGACAAAGGCTGTACGTAGAAAGAACTACATCGAAAGTACTGTCATCAAAAGGCAGATGAGTCATATCTCCTGTTTGAAATGTAATTCTATTCTGCAGATTTTCCCCAGTTACTTTTTGCCGGGCAACTTCCAGCATTGCATCGCTAAGATCAAACATTGTTACCTTACCTTCCGGTCCTGACTTTTTTGCAGCGAGGATTCCGGTAGAACCCGTTCCGGAACCACAATCTAAAACATTATCTTTTTCAGCCACTGCTTTTTCCACTAATAGTTGTCTTCCTCTCTGATCCGACTTAATTGTTATAATAGAATGCTGTGCATCATAGCGTGATGCAATATTTCCATAAACTCTTTTCAATTCTTCAATACCAAGTGCAGTACGCATTAATTTTTTCTCTTCAACTATCTTATTTATTAATGTTAAACTTCAGGATTTTTGAAAAGAAGTGCAACGAGGCGACACATCGCTGGTTATGTAAGTTTCTTAATTAAAACCCGGCAAACTAAAATGAAGAAAGAGAGTTAGCCCGGATGTCATGTCGGTTCCTTTGGAGAACCACTTTGTGACATTTTTATTTTTTCTTTACTTCATTGACTTAATTATATTCAAAAATATTGTAATACTAACCCAGGTACGATAATAAAAATACCCGCTTTATTAAACGGGCATTTTAAATTTGGTGTAAACCGGTTTCTATTTCAATCCACGGTCTTTCAGCATCGGCTCTAAGTTTGGATCGTGCCCGGTGAACTCACGGAATATTTTACCATAATCTTCTGTTGCACCGCGTGAAAGAATCATATTGCGGAAGCGGTCTCCGTTCTCACGTGTAAGTCCGCCGTTTTTCTCAAACCAATCGAATGCATCGTCATCAAGCATTTCAGACCATAAGTATGCATAATAACCTGCCGCATAATCGTGTCCCCAGATATGCATAAAGTAACTCGACCGGTAACGTGAAGGAACTTCCGGAATATATAAGCTGTCTTTTTTAAGACTGCTGATTTCAAATTCATCTGTATTTTTTACGGCATCACCGGCAGATAATGTATGCCATGCCATATCGAGAGCAGCAGCTTCAAGTATTTCAGTAAAGTCATATCCCTGGTTAAATAGTTGAGCCTGTTTAAGTTTATCTGCCAGTTCCTGCGGCATGGGTTTTCCCGTTTTATAATGTATAGCATAATTCTTCAGCACTTTTGGATACAAAGCCCAATGCTCATTGAACTGTGAAGGGAACTCTACAAAGTCACGCGGCACATAAGTTCCTGAAATACTTGGGTACTGCTGGTCTGCAAAAATTCCGTGCAAAGCATGACCGAATTCATGAAACATTGTTGTTACGTCATCATAACTTAAAAGTGCGGGCTGCCCGGGCGCAGGCTTAATAAAGTTTGTAACATTGTAAACCACAGGTTTTGTACCAAGCAGTTTTGATTGAAGTACAAAGTTATCCATCCATGCACCGCCGCCCTTGTTATCCCTTTTAAAAAAGTCACCATAAAAAAGTGCAAGAGGCGAACCGTCTTTATCAAATACTTCAAACACACGTACATCTTGCTGGTAAACAGGAATATCATGAAGCTCTTTGAAAGTTATTCCATAAAGTTCGTGAGCAGCGTAGAAGATACCTTTTTGAAGAACATTTTCTAAAACAAAATAAGGTTTGATTTGTGAATCATCCAGGTTGAATTTTTCCTTACGAAGTTTGTCAGCATAATAATTCCAGTCCCACGGTTCCAGTTTAATATTTTGTCCTGATTGCTTCATAAAAGCCTGTATATCTGCAGCTTCTTTTTGTTCACTTGCAACGGTTGCAGGAACCAGACCGGTAAGGAATTTTTCTACAGCTTCCGGAGTCTTTGCCATTTGATCTTCAAGCACCCATCCTGCATAGTTTGTGAATCCCAGCAATGCAGCTTTCTCAACACGAATTTCAGCAATACGCTTAATCACCGACCGTGTATCATTTTTATCATTCTGCTCGGTACGGTTCCAGGAATTTTCAAAAAGTTTTTTACGCGTTTGACGGTTGTCTAACGAAGTAAGAGAAGGCTGCTGAGTTGTATTCTGCAAAGCGATTACCCATTTACCAGTAAGTCCGCGCTCGTCTGCAGATTGTGATGCTGCTTTGAGTTCTGCATCAGTAAGTCCGGCTAGTTCAGATTTATCATTTACAACCAGAGCACCGTTCTTAGTAGCTGCGAGAAGCATGTTTATAAATTTTGCAATCAAAGCTGCTTCTTCTTCATTCAGCTTTTTTAATTTACTTTTATCTTCTGAAGAAAGTTTTGCACCTGCGTGAACAAAATGATCATAATAATATGTAATCAGTTTTTCTGATTCATTATCGAGCTTAAGTTCGTTTCTTTTTTCATAAATCGACTTAACTCTTTCGAATAGTTTTTCATTTAAATAAATCGCATCACGATGAGCGGCTAACTTTGGAGCTATTTCCTCCTGTAATTGCTGAAGAACAGAATCAGTATTGGCACTTGTTAAAGCATTAAAAATAAGCGAAACACTTCTTAGCAGCTGTCCGCTCTTCTCAAGCGCAACAAGTGTATTTTCAAATGTCGCGGGTTCCGGGTTGTCGGCGATCTTTTCAATCTCAGCAAGATTCTCCTCCATACCTTCTTCAAATGCAGGTTTAAAATCGCTGTCTTTAATTTTATCAAACTGAGGTGCATCGAAAGGAAGTTTGCTTACTGTGAAATAAGGAAACTCATGTTTCGAACCAGGTTTTGTTGTATCAGCCAATGTGTTACTACTCACTTGTGCAAAATTAATTGAAACAAAACAGCCTGTTAGAAAAAAGGTAAGGGTTGTGAAATATTTTTGTAGCATATGAATCCTTTATACTTTTATAACTCTCAGAGTTTAACTGGTTATAAGAAAATATTGATAAATAAATCATCTTAAAAGAACGGGAAAATATTATCATACTTTTTAGTTAACCGGTAAAGCGAATGAAGTAATTAATGAATTGGAACAATAGAAAGCAGAATAGTTAATATTAAAATCCTTTTCCTATCATTCAAATTTAAATTTAGAATATTATTAATTGTGAAGCAAAACTATTGCAAGGTTTGTTTTTAATTTCATTTAATAGCTTTTAAGAAATCAGCACTGCCGTTAATCACGTTACGCACTACGTCTCCACCCGAGTAAACGAGCCGGTAAAAACAATAAACTCTTTATAAATACAAATACAGCTTCAACCGAAAAACCTACCAGGCGAAGTGGCAATGAGATTAGCCAAACAATTGGAAAAAGAATTAAGGCAAGTAAAGCAACCGGCCAGCAAAATACAAATAAGATACACCAGCCAACGAATAATATCAAAGCTCTCATTTTTTCAACCCATAATTTTTATTTATGAATTACTCTTCCCTTCCGAATATACCATTGTACAAAAGCAAATAAAATCAAAACAAACTTATTTACCGTTTATCAAAAATTCAATAAAAGATGTCACGGTCGTACCGTGACACTAATATCTACTAGTCACGGAGCGTCCGTAACTACCCCGTCACATTTTATATTATTTGTTCAAACCTATCGCCATCTTATAAGCCATTGCTGCGTCAGGAAGAGGTGTTAAGGTATCTAATAAAATATCGTAAGTTCCCTTTTCAGAAAGTTCGTCAGCAACTTTTTTAATTAAGGCTAAAGTAGCTTTCATCAAACCTGAACCAAGACTTACACGGGCAACACCCAGACCCTGAAGTTCACTTATGGATGGAGTTACTCCTGACCCAATTGTAGGGTTTGCAAGAATATTAATCGGTGCATTAATTTCTTTTACCAATGTTGCAATCGTTTCTTTTTCCCATACAGGCTGTACAAAAATGCAGTCGGCACCTGCTTCCCGGTATTTATTACCGCGCTTAATTGATTCAGATAATTTTTCCTGAGTTGAACCTGAAGAAGTATAAAATGAATCCGTTCTTGCATTAATTACCAAATGAAAACCCAGTGAACCTGATAATGCACGAATGGCTGATATTCTTTCACAAAATTCCTTCTCATCAATTAATACAGGATTTAAATCCATACTGTCTTCAATGTTTATTCCGACAATACCTGTTGCAATAATTTTTTTAACCGATTCAATAATTTCATTTAGATTATTTCCGTACCCGGCTTCTATATCAACAGTCACAGGAACTTTAACTGAATTAACAATTCCGGTAATAGCTTGAATCATTTCAGATAATGTAATTACCTGGCAGTCAGGATAACCTAAAGAAGCTGCTATTCCCATACTTGTTGTTGCGATTGCTTTATAGCCGCTCGCTTCAATCAATTTAGAACTTGCGATGTCCCACGAGTTTAATAAAACCAGGATTTCTTTGTCGTGATGATATTTCAGGAACAGTTCGGCTTTTTCTTTTTGAACATTTGAAACCATAATGTGGTCCTTTTTAATCTTTAATATAAATACATCTGACTTATCATTTAATTCAAGTCTTTTCTTTTCTCCCAGAAGTCTCCCACAGAGCAGGAAATGCGTGACAGCCGGGTAAGCCACTGGAAAAAAGTCCCGGCAATTACCGGGACGTTTTACTAAATATTAATTTCCTTTTGACCATGGCGGTACAATATGGTTCGTCCTTGCATACGCAATAGACTGACCCAAATGTTCGTGCGGATGAGTTGCAGCAAGCATCAACACTTGTGCTTTTGTGAATTTACCAAATGGCAATTCAACTACGGTATCGAAGTCTGTATCGGTATAACCGGAAAGAAAACTTTCTGCATCGGCAAAGGATTTTTTCAGAAGTTTTATTATTTCCTCTTTATTCGTCATAGTTTTTTCCAAGTCTTCATTTTCAGTACCCGGTTTAGAATTTTTCGGCATCTCAGCACCAAGGTAAGAAAGCAGAAAATAATTACTCATAGCAATATGAACATAAACTTCACTCACTGATCTTACTCCTTTTTCCGGTCTCCAGCTGTAATCTGATGACGGCATTGCATCAGCGAGTTGCATCACTTTGTCGCCGGTATATTTTAAATCATCCATAACTAATTTAACCAGGGAAGATGATGAGCTGCTCTCCATTTTATTCGTCATTTCCTGTGCAGATAATTTGTACATTAACGGGCTGCAAAGCAAAAGTACAAATAGTACTTGCATAAATCTTTGCATAGAGCCTCCTAAAAATATTGTAGTAAATATTGAATGTTAATTAATGGAATGTCTGGAATCAGCCGAAAAAATAGTAAAACACTTCCTGCCCTGCAACGAATCACCAGTCATTATTAATGAAGTTTATCAATTTTTAATTGCGGTATGTCATAGCGCACTTTATAGGGATGTCACGCCTGACCTTCTTTTTGGGGAACCCCGAAAAAGTCGGGCAGGCATTTCGTAAAATTTATTGCAAGTCTTTTTTTTTACTGAATGTCAGTGACTGCCTGGGAAAAGTTATTTTAATTGAGTGTATTTATGTTCCGTAAATCGTTTCCATCCCTTTTTATTTTTTGCTTCCACTGCCCAGTTAACACTTCCATCCTTACCGGGCCAATAAATCATACGTGCGAGACCTGCCGGCATCTCAGCTTCAAATGCAATTGCCTGTGGATCTATGTCACTTCCGTCCGCAAATATGCCCTCTGATCTTTTACCGTCTGATGTGAATGACCAGAATGATAATTTTCCATTGATGACACCGTAGAGTGCTATTTCCTCATAGATTTTCTTACCGAATTCCCAGCGTGCAATTAGTTGGATATATTTACCACCAAGAACCGGTTCGAATGTTCTTGTACAACGCACTTTACCCATCTGTGAATCGGCTATTGCCTGCCACGAACCTAAAAGAGGTTTAAGGACTCCAAGTTTACCCGGACCTTTTTTCCAGGATTTGTTATTCATATAATTTCTTTCTCTTTACTAAAAATATTTTTCAGTGCTTTTAGCTTTCCCTTGAATAAAAAGAAAGCTCTTCATTTGTGGAAGGCTCAGTTATGAAAGACTTAAAACTAAAACCAAGTTTTTTTAATAGCTCCTGTGAAGCAACATTATCTTTGGAAGTGATTGCATAGATTTTTTTAAAACCAAATTTATCTTCTCCATATTTTAATACGGCTATCCCAACTTCATAAGTATACCCTTTGTGTTCATACTCAGGAAGTAATGCGAAACCGATATCTTCTGAGTCTAAATAATCTCTTTTAATAAATCCACAAAGTCCGATTGGAATGTGTGATTCTTTCAACTCAAAAACATATAAACCATAACCGTTGGTTTTGTAGCTATTGATTATCTTATCATTTATATAATCTTCAGCATTCTTTAAAGTTTTAATTCCCCTGTCGCCGATATATTTTATCCACTTTGGAGTGTTCAACAAATCGAAAATGAATTGATTATCTGAAAGCTGTGCTTCTCTGAGTATTAAGCGTTCTGTATTTAATATCATTTTCTTTGTCAAAATAATTCCTGAAATTTTATAACTAAATATATCTTAATTATTTAAATTAAAGTGAAAAAAGGTGGGAATGGATGGATTTATAATACTTTAAAATAACTCTACTACCTCCTATCCACAATTACAAATGTAATATCATCCTGCTGCGGGGTTTTTCTATCCTGCCAGGAGTTTAATTCATCTAAAAATATTTTGCTTAAATCTTCTGCAGGAACTTTACTGTTTATTTTTATCAGCTCGCCTAAAAATTTATTTCCAAACTCATCCCCTGCTGCATTCCGTGTTTCTGTAAGTCCGTCAGTATAAATAATGAAGCGGTCATTTTTGTTGAAAGTAAATTCACATACCGGATATTCCGTTTTGGGCGGAGCAGGTTCTATTTCTTGGGTGGAAAAGTAGAAGCGGTTTTATCTTAGTAATTGTTATTATTCTATTCAAGATTTGCAGACATTAAATTTGTTGCGGGTTGGCAAGGGTTGTTGGGGGTGAGAAGTTAGAGGTGAGATGGAAGATTGAGGATGGTTGATGGAAGAAGGAAAAGGCAAAGGCTGAGGCGGAGGAAAGATGTTAGTAATTCAAACCTGCCTTGGAATGGTTCGGTATTAACGGACAAGCTTTACACCGGGGTAAATATTGTTAACTCACAATCGTGTTGCAATCTAAGTCATTTCTTTAACTCTTCCTGACTCCGGGAATGTCATAAAGTATGTCAGCTAGTCATTTCCAATTTTGGAAGTACGTTAAAAAAGTTACAGGATCGCATTTTCATTTTTAAAGTAGTGGCAAAGAAGTTTCAGAGTCGTATTTTCATTTTTAAAGTAGCGGCAAAGAAGTTTCAGAGTCCGCATTTCCATTTTTGAAGTAGCGGCAAAGAAGCTTCAGGGTCGCACTTTCATTTTTAAAGTAGCAGCAAAGAAGTTTCAGGGTCGCATTTTCATTTTTAAAGTAGCGGCAAAGAAGTTTCAGGGTCGCATTTTCATTTTTAAAGTAGCGGCAAAGAAGTTTCAGGGTCCCATTTCCATTTTTGAAAGTACGATAAAAATCTCATTGTGCCGCATTTCCACTTTTAGAAATACCAGCCCGGAGTTACTTTCCGTGGCAGTATAATTCAAACATAGTAATACCTGCCATTTGGGAATGCTTAATTGGATGATTGGATATTTGGATGATTGAATGCAAGAATTTATAAAAAGTAAGAGAGAGGTAAGACGAGAAAAGGAGAATGCCTGCTTACAGCAGGCAGTTCAGCAATAAAAAAATACTCAGATTTCAGCAGCTAACAATTTCAGAAATTATAGCCCGCAAGTATTTCAAAAACAGCAGCCGGCAGCTTTACGTTTGCGGTAGCTGAAGAACCGTTTTAACTTGCTGTTTGTTTGTATTCCGGTTCCCCTCCATAATAACGTAAGCCAAAATTAATTCTATTAAAACTTATCCCGGCACCTCCTTAAATAAAAAAGGGTTTAGTCAAGCTTGTATTAATATACTTTGTAAAGAATAAATTTTATTTATCTGACCAAACCGCAAATTCATTTCCAGCAGGATCGGAAAAATGGAAACGTCTGCCGCCGGGAAATGGAAATACCGGTTTCAATATCTTTCCGCCGGCATTCACAATTTTTGATTGGGTTTTCTCCAGTTCATTACTATAAAATACTATTAATGCACTTCCGTTATTTACAGATACATTAAGATCTGATTTGTAAAAACCCCCATCCAAACCTTCATTTGAGAAAGCAACATAATCAGGACCGTAATCTGTAAAAACCCAGCCAAATGCATTTGTAAAAAACTTTTTTACGGCCTCAATATCTCTGGCAGGAAATTCAACGTAATTCATTTTTTCGTGTTCTTGCATAATAAATCTCTTATGTTTTATTTAGATTCCGGGTAAATTTCTACCAAGTTTGTCCTTAATTAAAGATAGCTCTCAAAATTCTTTCTTAAGTTATTTACGTCTATTCAGTTTAAATATGATCCCTGAAATAACAACACCCCAAAACAAACTATTTAAAATCATAACAATCAATTGAATAAAGTTGCTGTAAACTCCGGTGAAAACCTGGTTGGAAGGGAAAAGTAAAATCTGCATTACATTATACCAGAAAATTTCAGAGGGAGTTGATGGAGTATGAAAAATAATAAAGCCATTAAAGAGAGCAATTACAGTAATCCCAAAATGAATTATTGCAATGATAAAGGTTAAAAGAAAAAATTTAAATTTCATCACTTAGAAAGTTCGTTACTTAACCTGAAAAAACTTTTTCATTTTTTCAGCTTATTAAGAATTTCATAAGCAAGCATCTTAACTCCCTCTTCACGTTCAGGATACTTCAGCAATGATAATAATTTATCTGCCGGAAATTCTTCGGGTAAATTTTCCTGTTCATTCAAATCATAAATTATATGGTGTGCCCCTTCAAGAATAAATACTGATTCAGATTTTTCTATAAGAGTTTTCAGAAGAGGAATGACGCTTTGCTTTCCCAGGTTTATTAGACCTTCCGCTGCAATCCATCTAATATCACTTTTATCATCATCAAGCAATTGTACAAGATAAGGTATAGCTTCGGTGTTCTTCAGTTCATCAAGAGCTTTTGCTGCTTCCCACCGGTAAACATGTTCCGGGTGTGTAATTATTTTTGATAAAAAACCTATTGACTCTTTTCCTTTGGTTACCAAAATACCACGGGCTTTTTTTCTTTGAAGACCATCGTCACTGCCAAGTTTTTCAAAAAGCTGTTGTAGTTCAGGTTCTTCAAATTTTCTGATTGTGGCTTCCATATTTTTTACTCCCTAATGATTCTTATTTACGAAATTTAATATTTGAATGATCCAACAGTCCGTAAATTCTGACTTTAAGAAAATCAGTTATTAAGAAAGCTGCCAGTGCGTAACCCCATACAAGCAATGCAAGGTTCCAGGATATAGGTGTAATGAACCATCCGTAAACTGCTACAAAGGTTGCAAGTATTTTTGTAAGTACAGCAGACCAGAACATAATGCCGCTTGGCTTAATAGACCAAAAAGGTCCTCGTGTTCTTGTTAAAAATATAGTTAGGTGACCAGCTACCGCCAATTTAAGAAATATAAATGACTGAACTGCATCACGCGACAAATGAAGAACATCCTGCCCGATGTAAAGTATTCCGAATGAGCTAACAACACCAATCAACCCAAGGAATGTTGCCATACTTAAAACAATTCTCATATTCCATTTTTCAGGACTCTTTGAATATTTAACATTATCATACGCAATTGCCATAATCGGCGCATCATTAAACAAAGCCAGCAATACAATCATAATTGCAGTAACAGGATAAAAATTAAATACAAGAATTGCCAGCGTTATAAAAAACAAAACACGAATTGTTTCAGCAATCCTGTAAATGGCATAGCTGTTCATCCTTTGAAAAATTTTCCGGCTTTCCTTTAATGCATCGATAATAACAGAAAGCCCCGGAAGGGTAAGAACAATTGCAGCAGCAGATTTAGCAGCATCAGTAGCACCGGCAACAGCTATGCCCACATCAGCTTTTTTCAATGCCGGCGAATCATTAACACCATCCCCCGTCATTCCAACTATATGATTATTTTCCTGGAGCAATTCAACTATGCGGTATTTATGTTCAGGGAATACCTGTGCAAATCCATCTGCCTTTTCAATAATTGCACTTGCTTCTTTATCCGGTTTTTCCAGGAATGATGAAGCCTCAAGAATATTTGTTTTTAAATTCACCTGGCCAGCAATCTGTTTTGCTATTGCTGTATGATCCCCGGTAATCATCTTAACACTAACACCCATCTCTTCAGCAGTTTTAATTGTTTCTGCTGAATCTTCCCTTGGTGGATCAAACAGAGGAATCAAACCAACATAATCCCAGTTCCCTTTATTATCTGTCCTTGCAACACCGAGCGCCCTGAAACCTTTTGCAGCCAATTCATTAACTTGTTTGTTTACATCGTTTGCAACTTTATCTTTATTATCTCCTGATAAGAGTGCTAGAATCACCTGTGGTGCGCCCTTTGATATTTTATAATTATTCTTTCCAGAATCAAAAACTGATGCCTCACTTCTTTTAATTACAGGATCAAAAGGTTTAAAATCTTTTATTTGATAAGAACTAAGTTTGTCTTCCAGCTTTTTATCATAATTCGTTTTGTTAATTATTGCCGAATCGATTGGATCTTTATCTTCTTCCCTTGAAGCCAGTGAGGCATAGATGAGAACATCATCCTTACTATAACCATTCAAAGTAATAACATCCGCAAGAGTCAATTCATTTTTTGTAATCGTCCCGGTTTTATCAGAACATAAAATATCTATCCCCGCCATTTCTTCAATTGCAACAAGCTTACTTACAATTGCTTTCTTCTTTGCCAGCACTGATGCACCAACAGCCATGGTAACGGATAGAACAGCCGGCAACGCAACAGGGATTGCAGCAATCGTTAACACAAGTGCAAACTGGAGTGTTTCAATAAAGCTTTCATGCCTGAAGACTGCAACCATAAATATAATTGCAATCATAAAAGCCGCAAGAACTATAAGATAATGACCTATCTTGATTACTGCTTTTTGAAAATGACTTATTGTTTTGGCTTCTTCAACAAGCTTTGCTGTTTTTCCAAAGAATGTATTAATTCCAATTGCTACAACCAATCCGTTCATCTCTCCCTGCCTGATTACTGATCCGGAATATGCAACATCCGATTCGTGTTTTTCAACAGGCAATGATTCACCTGTCAATGCAGATTCATCTATAGTAAGATAATCGCCTGAAAAAAGTTTAATGTCTGCAGGGACTATATCTCCCAATCTTACTCTAACAACATCTCCCGGGACCAGTTCTTTCGCAGAAACTTCATTCCATTTTTTATCACGAAAGACACGCGCGTTGAGTGCCAGTTTTTTCTTCAATAGATTGATTGCATCATCGGCTTTGTATTCCTGCCAAAAGCCGACCACAGCATTTAACAAGAGCAAAGCGAAAATAATCCAGAAATCTTCCCAATGACTAATTACTGCTGAAAGTATTGCAGCAACTTCAATCATCCAGGGAATTGGACCCCAGAAATAGCTGAAGAACTTAACTATTGGATTAACCTTTTTTTCAGTGATTTCATTATAACCGTATTCTTTTATCCTGTCTTTTACTGAGGTGTCTGTAAGTCCGTTTTCATTTGAGGAGAATTTTTGGAAGGAATCTTGTACCGATATTTTTTTTAATTCATTGATATCCGTTAAATCACTTTTCATTTTTCTTTCCTAATATCCATCAAAGCCCTGATTTATAATATCACTCAATAATTCAAAAAGCTTTAATAATTTATCATCTAACTTATATGAAACCTGGTTGTTAATTCCTTTGTTAGAAGAAACCAGATTTCATTTCTTTTTACAATTAGACGAAATATTGTTGAAAACGATTCATAGTATTTGTGATTTACGATAAGCCTGAATTAGGAGACACAAAATGAACTTAATCAAAGCTAAGTTGATAAGTCAGAAATTATTAACGCATTAGAACCATTTTTTTTGTAATGATGATGTTTCCTGCATTTAACTGATAAAAGTAAATTCCACTTGAAAGATGATTAGCTATGAAGTTTACAGAATATTTTCCTGTCGGTTTTTCTTCATTCACTAAGACTGCAACTTCATTTCCAAGTATATCGTAAACCTTTAATGAAACAAATTGGTTGTTGTTGATTGTGTATTGAATAGTGGTAGAAGGGTTAAACGGATTCGGATAGTTCTGCATCAATTCAAATTGCGTTGGAATTTTATGGCTTTGTAAATCTTCTACTGAAACAATTCCACCTGATGTTGTCCGGAATATTCTTCCTTTGTCGCCTACAATTGTTCCTACATTTTCATTAATAAAATATACTTCCCATAAATCATAATCTGTTTGCTGTAACTGCCGGTTCCATGTTATCCCGCCGTCGGTTGTTTGTAAAATTATTCCATCGACTCCTGTTACCGTAACGTTACCGGGTTTAGAACCACAAATTCCTAATAAAAGATCCGTAGTACCGCTTGTTAAAGGATTCCAGTTTTGTCCGCTATCTGTTGTATATAATATTGTTCCTCCGTCACCAACAACGTACCCGGTATCGGTTGAACTAAAATAAACTGAATAAAGCCACTCACTTGTGCCACTGGTTTGCTGAATCCAATTACTTCCACCATCATTAGTATGGAGGATAATTCCGAAAGGACCAACTGCAGTCCCGATAGTAGAACTGGTAAAAAACACATCATATAATCCGGTAGTTATACCGCTTGCCTGTGGATTCCAGGTATTTCCCCCATCTGTAGTATGAAGAATAATTCCCACCGCACCAACTATCCATCCATTGTTGGAATCGTAAAAATGAATTCCGTTCAGGAACTCATTAGTACCACTTGTTAATGGATTCCAGTCAGTTCCGCCGTTAGTTGTCTGGAGTATTGCACCAACCTGCCCGACGGCGTAGCCGGTGCTTGCATTAATAAAAAATACATCATTGAGATGCCCGGGTGCGTTGTTCGCCTGGCTAACCCAGTTAACACCACCGTCCGTTGTATGGACTATAGTTCCACTGGTTCCAACAGCTGTTCCGTTGTTCAGATCTGTAAAATGAACTCCTTTAAGAATTTGATTAGTTACATTATCAACCCTGTTTTCCCAATTTGTCCCGCCGTCGGAAGTATAAAAAATAACTTCTCCTACAGGAGCATCTCCGCCTGCAAGAACATCTTTCCCGCCTGAAGTGAACAATGCATCGTTGAAAGGTGCGGTAGTTAAGAAGGCTTGTTGATTCCATGTTACTCCGCCGTCGGTTGTTAGAAGCAGAGTTCCGAAATCTCCTACAATCCAGCCGTTTGAATTATCAAAAAACCCAACACTTACCAGACGGTTAATTACTCCCAAATCTATATTATTCCAGTTACTTCCGCCGTCTGTTGTCTGTAAAATTGTGCCGCTTAGACCAACCGCAAAAGCATTATTCATATCATTAAAGAAAACACCATATAATGCACTGGTTGTTCCGCTGACCTGGCTGTTCCAATCTGTTCCACCATTAGTTGTGTGTAAAATCTTTCCATTTTGCCCGACAATCGTTCCATTATCAGCATCCGTAAAGAAAACATCTTCGAATGATGCGCTTATACCAGATGATTGATTTGACCAGGTGTTTCCAGCATCCGTAGTACGTAGTATAACTTCATTCCATCCAACTAAAGTTCCATTATTTGCATCGCTGAAATTAACACCGCGCAGGTTTTGCATTGTGCCTGAACTTTTTGCATTCCAGCTTTCACCCATATCAGTTGTAAGAAGAATTGTTCCTGAATCACCAACTGCTATTGCCGTATTTGCATCACTAAAAAAAACATCACGAAGGTTTTTAGATGTTCCGCTGCTTTTCAAACTCCAGTTAATTCCCCCATCAACAGTCTTAAGTATTGTACCTAAATCACCTACGGCTATTCCGATATCATTATTACTAAATGACATTCCATTAAGTATGTTACCAGACGGAGTGGGATTCTGCCAAAACCAGCCTGACTGAGGATAGCTTGTGTTTAACATAAATACAACAACTGATAGTATAATCATTTTTAGAAATTGCATTGAACTATTAACTCCATTTATATTTTCTTAAAATTATTTTTACTGTTATATATTCCCATTAACGGAAACAAAATACTTTGATTTAAGCAGCATCATCTTTTTAGTTGTACATAAAGTTGTCGGCAAATTAGAGTTTTCATCCTCTACACCTACACCGGTTGTGTTTCATACCACGCAATTTTATTATCATCATGCGAAGCGTAAAGAACATCGTTATCTCCGTCACTGTCAACATCTGCAGTAAATACAGCGCGGGGCTGTTCAGGTTTGAACTGACCGTCTATTATAACGTGTTCCTGGAAGATGGATTGACCGGATATAATTCCGGAAAAGGTTATTAAAACAATGAAGATGAAAGTACAAGTTATACCAAACAGGTTCATAGTATTTCCTCCTTTAAGGGTTTTGGAAAACCTTTACTAATCCCCTGCGCCCCCTGTTGTATGCCCAATTACATTGGCAAGATATTTAATATTTTAATTAATAAGAAACGGGTTTGCCAAATGTTTTGTATTTCCTAGATTGTTGTCTAACTCGCTTTGTAATAAGGCAATAAAAAATTAATTCTCTTTATGTTTCTTACTTTGAAGAAGATGTCGAATATAACTATTTCTAGATAGCTTATTATAAATTTTACCTGTTCTATTCCAACCAAATATTATAATCCAAGGCAAGAAATACAGAACAATTTGTTCAGCATCATAACCAGAACATGCTTTAATTCCTTTACGTTGCCATTTTAAATCACTTGCTTTATCCATTTGATTTTTGATGTCTTTGTAACTAAAGTAATACAAAGTTGTTGAATCACTAATACAATTAGTTAACCTAATAGCCTCCTTAGTGTATATTTCACTTGCTGATTTATATCTATCATTTAAATCTAAATTGTGTACCTCCAGTATGTACATAACAGGAATAAAAATCAAAAGAAAACGTTTTATATTTTTACTCGTAGAACCTCTTGCCGTAATTGTAATGGATAATAGCCCAGCAATAATTAGTAGTACATAAAAGCCCCTCATTTGTTGATGAGATGATAAGTGAGATGAGTTGTTAGCATTTTCAATATTTATTCGCTGATAAAGTAATTCTTTCAAACTTTCATTGTGCTTAATAATTTGTTCTTTATTTGCTTTTTGATCATAATTTGGGAAGATAGCTTTTGTATTTTTTATATCAATACTTGGACTCAGCGGGAAAAACATTGGTACTAAAAAATAGATGCTTAGGACAAAAACGCCAAGCAGAGTTTCCATCCAAAATTGAGTTAATTTATTTTTTATCATAATCTATCGTATTAAAAAAATCAAAATGATTCCTCATAGGAAATTGGTATTTCTCAAAATTGATAGCCCTCACCAGTCCCCTCCGGATATTTAGTAAGTATATTTTCTTGGGTGGAAAATGTCGAAGCGGTTTAAACTTCGGAATAATTTTTTAAAGTATCAATTAAAATCTGTAAAAAGTCAGGGGCGGGAGGCCAGGGGTAAGACGTGAGAAGTAAGAAGTGAGATGAAAGATGAAAGATGAAAGACGAAAGACGAAAAACGAAAAACGAAAGATGGAAGATGAAAGAGATAAGAAGAAATAAACTCTCTCACTTAATAGTCTCCAGCAAAACAGGATGCACTGAGACAGCCTGATAAATTCCATTATCGGCGGATAAGACTATCCTCTTTACCCGGCAACACCCTTAGTGCAGCAATACGCCACCCATCAGTCCCGCGAACTAGAATCCAATTCGCACTGGTTTGCCGAAGAGGCTGGGGTTTATTCTCTGTCCCCGGAATTGCACCTGTAACGGTGAGGTTTAACTGCACGACGTCATTGGTAATCGTTCGTATTTCGTCGATGATCATAATAACTTTAAAATTCCTTGGGTTGGAAAAGTAAGAACTCCACCACTCCTGAATTGCCTGTTTACCATGTACCAACGGTTTATTACGCACAATGATATCCGCATCGTTTCGGAAAAAAGCAGTAACCGCAGATGGATCGTGACTATCGTAGGCTTCTTCGTATGCTTTTACAAATGCACGTATGTGGGGTTGCAGTGACTCTGCAGTTTCGATAGAAGCTCCCAGAACAACGCTGTCGGTTTCTGCAGGCATCATAAAAATAGATGCAATGAGCCATCCGTCGCTAAGTCGATGCACCACCCACGTACCCCTGGCTTTTCTTGTTCGAAGTTCTGTTCCCAAAGAATCCTGTCCGCCTGTTACAGACAGAAGGTTGATTAGCGCAACGTCATCAGTTATCTTTCTTAACGAACTTACCTTGAAAGTACCTCTCCTACCCGCTTCCTGTTTTGCAAAGTAAGAATTCCACCATTTTTCTACAGCCTGCCGTCCTTTTGCTTCAAGCAGGTTGCCTACCACTACATCCGCATCTTCAGTAAAGAATTCCGAAAGGATGGCTGCATCTCGTGTGTTGAATGTTTTTTGGTACGCTTGAACGTACTTATTAAGTTCGGTTGAATCTGTTGTGGTTTGTGCCTTTATAGAAGTGGAGAGCAACATCAGGGATACAATCAGGTTAAAAAATAAAACCTCCGAAGTAGTTTTTTTTAGCATAGAACAGCCTCCATGATTAAATCATACTATCCCTTATTACAATCAGTTTTCACGAGTACCTCAGTTACAGCATAGAAGATTTACCGGGATACAAAAGTTGAAAGATTTTTAAACTTAGTAATACCTATCAATTTGTTCAACCTTTGCAAGCAAAAAAGATGTTGATTGTTGGTTAGAGGCTAGAGGTAAGAGGAAAGATGTGAGAGGTAAGAAGAGAAACCAGGCTGGCAACTGAAAATTCATTCTATAACCAGCCTGGGTATCACAGTTATTTGTTTTTAACAGTTTTCACTTTTGGAAAATAAATATAGGAAACCACTAACAGTGCTAAAAACACTATCGGCATAATTGCCGCGTTCACCGGGTCACCGCTTGATATGTGTGCAATAAAAGCCGACACGAAGGTAATAGCAAAACCAAAATAAGCAAACTGCTTTAACTTAGCCGGTATTATTGGCAGCAGCAGTGCAATTACACCAAGTACTTTTGCAGTTGCAAGTTCAACCCTGAAGTAAGACGGGAAGCCAAGATGTGTAAATGCTCCTTTTATTTCCGGGTTTGTTAGATAATTAAATGCTGCAAACAGCATCATTATTGAAACCAAACCTGTCGTTAACCAGAAAATTATTTTATTCTTTTTCATTTTTATTATCCTTTCATTTATGAAGAGTAAACAGTTTCTAAATATTCTTTTAACGTCTGCGGTTTTCTTCCAAGAATGTTTTGCAAATCTGTTTTGGTGGTTAAAAACTCTCCCCGTTTTATTGCTTCACTAAAGCCAGCCATAATATCTACATATTCGGAAGGAACACCGGCTTTTAATAATGTCTCTTTATATACTTCTTTTGAAGGGCTTGTGTACTGAATTTTTTTACCCGAGATCTCACTTAATATTTCTGCAACATCATTAAAAGAATAGCTAGTTACGTTGGTCAGGGAATATTCTTTGTTTTCATGTCCGCTGCCTGTAAGAATATTTGCAGTAGCTTCTGCAAGATCGATCCGCGATGTAAGAGAGGCTTTTCCATCACCTGCCGGCAGGAAAATTCCTGTTTCAAGAACTTTATCACCCATAAACATTGGCAGCATATCAACATATAAACCATTTCGTAGAATCGTATATGGAATTCCGCTTGCTTTAATATTTTTATCCGTATCTATATGTGATTTTGCAACCACCGCAATTGGCGAAGATTCCGATTCATTATTTCTTTCAAAGCTCGTATAAATAATATGCTTTACACCGGATTCCTTCGCAGCGTTGATAACATTCAAGTGCTGCTTTCCACGGTTGACAATATCACTGCCTGAGACAAATAAAAGTTTATCAACTCCGTTAAAAGCATTCACTAAAGATTCATAATTGTCATAATCACCTAAACGAACATCAATTCTCTTTTCTTTGAGATCTTTGGCTTTTTCTTTGTCTCTTGCCAAAGCTGCAATTCCGGATACAGGGATATTCTTTTTTAATAGAAAATCAATGACTGCTTTTCCAAAGTTTCCTGTGGCTCCTGTTATTAGTAACATTTTATACTCCTTTTATTTTTTTAATAGTCATTTGTTTGATATTCCTAACTTATATATATTTGATATATAAAAGATACTACTTACCTAAAGTATACCAGTATACTTTAGTAAACCGGGTATAAGAGGAAATATTTTATGAAAGATGACTCATTTGAAAAGCCTGAAAGACTCAGTCAATGTAAGAAACAGCTTATGGCTATTAACGATGCGCTGGATATTGTCCGTGGGAAATGGAAAGTTCAGATTATCGGTACGCTGATGTTTGGTAACAGGAGATTTAAAGAATTGCAGAGAGAAGTGTCGGGCATCACAGCAAAGATGTTGTCAAAAGAACTGCGTGACCTTGAAATGAACCAGCTTGTTGAAAGAACTGTTTATGATACTATCCCGCCAACAGTTGAGTATTCGATTACGAAGCATGGACAGTCGCTTGAAATGGTCATACAGGAATTAGGTAAATGGGGTACCAGGCACAGGAAAAAGATCTTCGGAAAGTAAGAAGATTATCTTCGTCTATTATACCGTCCTTTTTAAAATAAATTTTACCCGGATTAACATTGCCGGTGTGAAGAATGTATTTTCATTTTATAAAAATTGTTTCAGCCATTCTTTTGCTTCCCTGTCATTAATGAAGCTCTTCATAGGTACGGGAGGTTGTTTGAACTTAAACAGTAGATTCATTATAAACTTTGCAAGTCCCGGTTTTGAAACCATTGCCATCGCGGAATATATTTCAGGAAGTTTTTCAGTCGAAAACTTTCTTGTTTCCTTATCAGGTACAGGAGAATTGCTAAGGTAAATAAGAAGCGGGACTCTCTTATTCCCGGTAATCTTTTTTACTAAAGCAACATTTACTTTTATATTTTCAACTGTACGTTTTGGGTTTTTGGAAAGCGAAACAAGGATACCATTATCTTCAACCCAGTAAGTTGCTATTTCACCTTCTATAATTTCTCTGTCTGTTGGAATTTTAATTTCTGTCATCAGTATGTTTTTTTATTTAGTAAAGTAAAATAATTATGTGCAAGATATAACTAAAATCAATTAATATTTGATTCGTAAGAATCCAGGATTGATTTGCTGTATTCAATATACAAGCATTTTGAAGAGATCATTTATATATAAGTCTAACATTATATACATCCCTTTTCAATTCAATGAAAACGTGCATACTTCCATAGGCAGATTTCAATATCAATATCATTTTCTTTAATCCTGAAAAATCTGAATAGAGATTTGGAAATCAATTCCCTGAACTGCTCAGCCGTATATGCACGTGGTCTCAGTGTGTGTTTAAATGTATATTTCGTAAACAATCCACCTAAACCATTCATGTTTAATGTATCTGTCACAAAGCAATCGATTGAATCATCCGAAATATTTTTCCGTAAATCGCTTATCCATACTTTCCCCCCGGGTTTCAAAACCCTGTACATTTCGTTTAATGCTTCAACCGGTTCACTGAAGTTTTTAAAGGAAGACGTACAGATAAGAAAATCAAACTGCTTATCCGGGAATGGCATTGCAGAAACATTTCCTTTTTGAAAATCAATTTTAACACCGGCACTGACAGCATTCTTATTTGCTATTTCAACAAATGTCTCACTAACATCAAGTCCTGTAATTTTATAATTACACAGCTTTGAAAGTTCAATGGATAAATATCCCGGCCCGGGCCCGACTTCAAGTATATTACTTTCATCTAATATTTGTCTGGATAATTTTTTAGCCCAGTTGCGGTATAGTCCTTTCATATTACGACGAGCACTTTTATCATAAGACCGTGCAATAAAGCCTTCCATTCCAATACCCGTATAACCTTTTGATTGCATCTTATCTCCAAAATAAAATTATATTAAAAGTGAAAATAGGTTTGAGGATTCTATGTGTAAATAAAAAATCGGTAAAGGACTGCTGATTGTAGGTGAACAAAGGAAATAGGAATGTTTTTTAAGTAGGTTTAGATACTGGGAAAGGATTTCTTAATAATACTGAAATGAAAGTCCGGAACTCCTGGACTACTAACCCGGCTTTAGTGAAAATAACTGTTTCCTCACCATAGCCGGGGCAACACATTATCTTAATAGGTTTTAGACAATTTTAAAAAAGGTTGACGCAATGGATTGAGTATCCGGTAAACACCATTGTTATTTAAAGCGTTAGAAATTTTAGGAAATGTCATTCCCCAACCGATCCCGTTAACTATTCCTTTTACCATTTCTATTTCAGCACCTGAACTATGTTTAATTTTAATGTCAGCTGGTCCCTGCGCTGACCATGATTCCGATTCATCCGTTTCTGTTTGATTGTTTGAAGATATAGTGGCTTTAGTTTGCATCCACATACAAGCATTAAAAGTTCCAAAGGAAACACCGACAGTAGTTGTATCAAGCAAGGTCTCTTCATATTTTATTATATAATTGTACCCCATATAAGTAAATGTTGTTTGAAACGTATAGGTTTGATTAAAACGAATGGAATCCGGTAGTGATGACATTGGTTCATCAAAGAGAACGAGTTCGTCTCCGTAAAATTTAAAACCCGCATAACCATCAACGCTGTAGTAAAATTCATCGCTATCGCTGTTTAAAATAGTAACATACATATTACCATTAATATTATAAACTGCACCGAATGATTCCCAACTGTTATCAGACCACTCTTTGTAGAAAACACTGTCAATAGAAGAACCATACGCATTGAGCTGTAAATACCTGTTATCCGTGGGATCAACAGGATTATCTTTCTTTTTGCAGGATGAAAATATTAAAGCAATTGATGCAAGAAGAATTACTATAACTGATTTCATTTGAGTGCCTATAGATATTGTTTATCCGGATTTTTAAGTTGGATTATCATCTTTTATACCAGAAAAAAATTATTTTTTAGTAACAGATCGGGATAACTCAATCATAAACAAATGTAGAATCAACTTATCCACGGAAATAATTTGGAATATGAATATTAATAGTTAACTAAAATGAACAAATGATACTTATAATTCATTCTGCAACTTTTTTATTATTACAAAAAATAAATTATAAACAGTCAGTTACATATTTAGCTTTACTTTTTAAAGATTTTTTTCCTGTTTTGAATACTTTTTGTTAATTCAGTGGATTAATTAAACTTTCTATTGTATTTTGTTATAGGGCTATATGGTAATATTATTCCTTACAAAATAAATCCTGACAGATTTATTGAGCATTAAATAACAGAATGCTAATAAAATCACCAGAGAGGTTATGTATGAGAGAACAAACCATTATGATGCACGAAGAAGCAGTTTGTCCTGAATGCAGTGGCTTCGGAAAATTTAATTCTGAAGTTGAATGCGGAAACTGTAATGGAACCGGGATAACGAACTATAAAGAATTTGCGCGAATCAGTCAAAGGTGTATCTTCAATTCAGTAACAATTATTTACTTGTTACTATATACTTTACTTATTTTATTCTAGTTTTTCCTTATTCCCTTCATCCTGATTCGAATTCTCCACGTAAATTTTATTCTTCAGGGCAACACTACACTGATTTTAGATTTATAGGTGGGCGGTATTATAATTCACTTTTCTTAATATTAGCTTTTTCTTTAATTGTACTCTCCCCGAACAAAGAAGTTTAATAGAATTTCAATTTAAATTGCCATTAACTTTTCAGCAACAACTGTAATTATCAAATTCTAATTTATCTGACAACTGCCAGTTTTTCGGTAACAGCTTGTGTTTTATCCCCTGCCTTCATAATGACTTTATAAAGATAAACTCCATTTGATATTTCATCACCATCCTGATCTTTTCCATCCCAGTAAATTTTGTTGAAATCATAACGAAGATCTGTGGGAGAAAGCTGAATTTCGCGGATTAGTCTTCCGGCGATTGTGAAAATTTTTATTTTTATTTCTTCAGGAATCTGAGTTAGCTTGAATGTAAAATGAGTTTCACCTCGTGTGGGATTCGGGTAGTTATATACATTCATTATTTTCGTTTCACTTGAAACGAGAAATGATCTTTTCACACCGCTTGAATCAACTATATTGCCATTCGTATTTCTCCATAACACTTTTAAAGTATACTCACCATCTTCAAGTACCGGTTTAAAATCAACAACAACCTTTGGATTTGTCGTGGAGAAATTATAATTGATTATTGAAGTATCATTTGGAATTTCATCATCATTCAGAAAAATCAATACAGAATTCGGATCAGTAACGGGTAGTAAAGAATAATCATTCAACTCTATATGAATATCCGGGGCAGATGAAATATATTCACCATCTAAAATATCATTCCCATCAATTGTCAAATTCAAAACAGGAGTTGTAGTATCAGCCTTAATAAAAAACGGAACTGTAAAGAAATTATTATCTTCAAACATTTCCCTGACAGTGTTCTGCGGGTCAATTGTAATTAGAAAGGATTTATTTCCGTTTCCCGAAGAAGTATTGTAACTAAGGTTAAAAACTGTTTTGCTTCCGGATGAAAGTGAATCGAGTTTCTGAGTAAAAATATTTTCTCTTGAATTATCATCATTAATGACATCAATCGTAACTCTAAAACTATCTGCTTTTGTTTCCCCGACATTATAAACAGAGAAATTGAGATCTACATTTTCTCCAACAGTAACACTATCAGCCGAAGCAGATACAACCTGGTAATTCACAGCAAGCTCGGGAAGAGAATAAAAATCAATTGCAATCCGCTTTAATGATGGTGAAATGTTTCCAGACAGTACCTTGAACTCACCGTTCAAATAAATCCATGGATAATTATTTGCATCAATATCACTGATATCTGCAAATCCGTTTTCAAATACTACTGATTTAATCGAATCAACCTGTCCATTTTGATTCCTTCCAATTATGTAAAATGAAGAAGATGTACCATTAGGTAACTGTTCATCGACTTCAATCGATTTCCATTTTGAAGCTGGTCCGACTTCTTTGGTTAATAATGTACCACTCGATACTTGAGACACAAATGCTGTATCCAGGAAAACACTTTCGGGCGGAATCGGTGGTTTCACTTTTTCCAAAACTGATCCGGTTGGTGCGCCTTTCCAGCCAATAATAGCCCATGATCCCCGGAACTGAAGTGAATCTATTTTTGAACTTCCTAATGTTTTAATAGCATCTTTAAGATGAGTTGAAATATTGTTTTGTGCATCATCGGCAACTCCCATTACAACTATTTTACCAGGTGCAATGGAGTCAATGAAATTTGCCAGTTCTTCAACATTCTGTGGTTCGTTATATAGTTGGGACCATGTAGCAGTATCTACCTGGAAAGTTACATTATCAAAAACTACTATTCCCATTCCGGCAAATAAGGAGGCAGACAAAAGGTTTATTCCATCTTTTGCGATCACGCAAGTAGCACCAGCAAAAAAACCGGCTGATAGGACCGAAACATTTATTGAGTCAGGTAAAACCTTTATTGCATCAGATTTCCAACTTAAATTGTTTAAATCTTGTTGATAATATGATACCGAATCAATCAGCAAAAATTTTGGAATATAATGATTGTAGAACGATTTAACCGCTGAGTATGATCCTTGTGCTGAATTACCCTGTATCTCAAATAGTATCTTGAATTTTCGTTCAATTGAGGGAATTGGATGTTTGTAAATAAACTATCGGAAGGAGTTGAAATATCTAAGGGACTTGAAAACGTACTATCAGATGCTAATTGAGTTTCAATGTTAAAATCATCTGAAATATAGAAAGCAGGGTTTAACAATTTGATAGATTGTAACGCCGGGTTTTCTATATTAGTGGTTAATAAATCGCGCAAGGATCCACTTGCAACATTGAATTGAAAAACAGCGGTGTTGTCATTCTCATATATTTCATTAATTAATTATCCGGGTCAATCTCTACACTTAAAAAATGTTCTCCGGGTAAATTTTTTGTCAAAACCCAAAAACTTAATGTATCGGAATAAGCAGGTATTAACATATTGATTATACTATTTTTAATTTCCACCGAATTTAAAGATTGAATTACTCTCAGTGATACAAATGAGCTGTCCGCACGTCCCAGATTATTAATTACTATTTTAATTTCAGCAGAGTCTTGATTATCTGTAATTATTTGATTTGTTAAAAAGATATTTGCATTGGAGATTCTCAGGTTCGGAAGTTTTGGGATTTTAATTCTTACAATGGGATCACCCAGTATGATATTTGAAAGAGAATAAATTCTGTTTACACCGGTGTTACCGTAATCGGAAAACATTCTAACCTTTGAAATCAAATTTGCATTACCGACTTCTGAAAGACTATCATTAAACAAGCTTTCATAAAAGATTTTTGGAGCAAGGGATGCAACAGATAGGAATCCAAGTGATGAGTTACCAACATAACAAAGCCTGCCCTGAAGTATTGAAAAGAAACCTCTCACCGAAACATTTAATCTGCGGTTCAGCATATTTATTTGTTGAACATCCAAAATCAGTGATTAACGGATTCCTATTAATATTATTTTCCAATTGACTAGTTTCATTAATACTGTTATCCCATGTAGCAGTTCCGCTATGGCCCAATGTAAGAAATAAACAATCCGCCATTGCGAATAGCATTTTGAAACTCTTCAGGTGTATAAGGTCCGAAAATCAGTATGGGGGCGACGTTGTCTTATAAAAATGTGTAAAATATCCAGAGACCGGTCTTGTTTTAATATAACTATTAATTATTAAGTCATTTACGGATTTTAATATGGCATATTCGTTTGTATCTATTCCGCCTGAGAAGAATAAATATCTTTTATTCCAAGAATCAAATTCACTATTCTCATTATTTTCAATTTTAGTCAGATAATAATTAAGCTGATCTGGATCATTAATCGGAAGTCTACCCACCTTTAATTGCGGTATTGGAATTCCCTGCAAATCCCAGACTGCAAACCAGTTGTCGCTAACAGGGTTACCAAATGAAGTTACAAAATTCTTACCTCCAATGGTACTTGTAAAATATTTATAGTCATAATTTGAATCACCGATCAGGTTAAGAAACTGTGGTTTAGGTGATGGCAGATTATTGAATAGAACATTGAGAAAGAGTCTTATTCCTTCGGGATAAGGGTAACCAAATGAGAACTCATCATAAATATCATTAGTATTAAATAAAGATGAATTCACATTGAAATATCCTGAAATAGCTGAGTATAATTTTCAGCGGTTGATAAAAAGCCCGGGAATGTAATTGCAATGTAGTCGAGCTGGTTTGTTATACTTCGGAGATTAGCAAAACTTTTCACGTAATAAAAACTCGGGGTAATAATTTTATTCTTTTCTAAAATAAAATATTCATCTCCTGCAGCTACAGTATCAGCAAAAATTAATAATGAAGCGTTAACGGAGTAACCTGAAACTCTTTTAAATTCAGCAGTTTCACTTTAAATATTTCATATTCAGAAGCGGAGGCATTCAAAATTTTTAAGATTTTTATTCCGGAAGAAGTCCCAATTGGAACTGTGAAGTAAAGTGAGTCATTTGAAAGTTTAAGATTTCTGGGATACTCAATTTCATACCAGTCAACAAGAGATCCATTCGGATCGCTGCCGTTCGGAATGTTTTCCAGTTTAACCTGGTTAGTCCCATTAATTAAACTTGAAGAATTTACCTGCCCTTGAAGCAACAATTGTTTATACCTGTCAATAGAGTTTGAATCTATTAAAACATTATTTAAATATAGTTTAACCTGGTGCGAATTATTTTGAATATTTGAAGCCCAGCTTACAGCTTTGGCATTAATTCTGGTTACCTGGTTTGGATAAATTTCATTAAGAGAAAAATTGTATGTTCGTGTCGAGGTTAAAGTCTGCTGGTACCAGGTTTTATTTTTATTCCAGTTGGGTGTCTGGTTTTCAACATCGTTATTATTATTAAAATCAAAAACCAGATTAATTTCAGTATGCAAGAACCTACAATAATAAAAAAGAGAATCAGTTATTCCTGAAGGATTGATAGCCAGAGAATCTGCCCTTTTGCCATTTTCACCTCCCCAAGTAAAAAAATAAAAAGTTGAATCGGTATACCTGTTTATATATTCATTGTATTCCTGATTATCTTCATTGATTATATGGTATGAAACAGGAGGATAATTTTTGTGTCCCCAGAATTCAATAAAATCAGTTCCATCGATGCTCCCGTCTTGTTCACCTTTAACATAAATTTTCAGTTCATTGCCCGATTCAAATAATTTAATCGTTCGTGGATCCAGATTAGTTGTATTTATTCCTAATGAAATTAAATCATCGTGTGTAATTCTATATACCGCATCCTGTGCCACTCCTATTTTCAAATAAGTGGAACCATAATCAATCCAGTTTCCTGTAGAGTCATCAAGAGAAATAGTTTTTTCATTTCTGAATTGTTCAGCAGTTTCTCCATTTGATATCATACTTAGTAATATTTTATCATAATCAGTTTGTATTTGCAGGCGAGAATTTGGTGACATATTAATTTCAGGAAGGATATTTACCCGGAATTCAATATCCGATAAAGTTTCGATACTGGATTTGTCCTCGTGGAATAAGATATTATTTACCTTGATTTGAACTAAATAAAATTCACGGAACCAAAAATATTTTTCAATATGAGCAACTGTTTTCTGGTTCTTAATATTTTTTATATCTGGATAATCCTGCTGCACGTATTCTACAGCTCACTTTTTGCTACCGCAAGCGGATTTAAAGTTGGAATGACTTTATCTTCAGTTCTTGAATTATATTTTAGATCATTGATTTCAACAGAAGAATTTTTAGGAATTGCCAGGAATATATTTATGAATGGAAGCTTATATGTTCCCGGATTCGATGGGTCTGTAAAGTCAGTATAATCCCGTTTTATTATTCCGGTAGTCTTTTCTTCTTTGTATTCAGGATTTACATTCTCAACTTTAACAATGTAATCAGGACCATCAACATTAACAATACTCTTGCTTTGTCCCGGGGTGAACGAGGAACAAATAATAAAGCTAAAGCTTATAGAAGCTATAATATTTTTAATCATAAACTTTATAAAAATTTATATTTGATAGCCCTGAAAACAAAAAGTGGTATGCCGGTTAAATATCTTTTCCACAAATGACCCGGTTCAACATATAATCTATAAATCCATTCAAGACCAGTATTTCTTAAGAATGCCGGAGCCCGTTCTGTTACTCCAAGATAAAAATTAAAAAAATTGCCGACACATAATATTACAGAGTTTTTTAGTTGTTGTGAAATCCTAATTGCCAGTATTTCCTGCTTTGGTGTTCCCAATCCCAGACCAATTACCTTTGCGCCAGATAGTTTTATTTTTTCTAAAATCGATTCAAATTCAATATCGGAGAAATAACCATTGGAATAACCTACAAGAAACATATCATTTCGTAATTTTTCCGTGGTTTTTAGATCATAATTACCACCAATAATATAAACCGGAATTTTTTTAGCTGAAAACTTTTTAAATAATTTCGAATACAAATCCGTAGCATTAAATTTCTGATAAGTGCGATCAAACAAAAAATCAAACATAAATTTCATCCCAGTTCCGTCAACAAAGACCTCAAATGATGATTGTATAAAATTATTGAATTCGGGATTCGAATAAAATTCATTAAAAGAATTTTGATTAAAATATGTAAACAGCTTAACTGAGTTTTTAGCAATGGATTTTTCAACATCATTGATAATCTCGTCCTCAGAAACCTTAATTGTCTGAAGGAATAATTTATTCTGTAAGTGATTCATATATTGAGTAATATTTTGGAATTACTTTATCAGTTGAGAATTCTTCAGTAACTAAACTATTAAGGTTTTTCGCAAGTTTTTTAGCATACCTTTCATCATCGAAAAATCTTTTAATGTTTTGTTTTAATTCGTGACTATTGTTTTTTTCAAACAGAAGCCCTGTTTCACCATTTTTAATTAATTCGACTATTCCATCTACTCTAGCTCCAATGAAAGGAATTGAAAAGTATCCGGCTTCAAGCATAACAAGCGGGAAAGGATCAACCCTGGAAGGAAGGACAAAAAGTATTGATTAATCGAAAATATTTTGAAAGATCAGTTTGAGAATTAAGCAGCCTGACGGAGTTGGAATGTTTTTTTTGAAAATCATAGATGCTTTTTATATTCGGCCCATCTCCAATTAAAAGCAGAATAATATTGTCATATTCCGGAATCAAATCGGTAAATGCATTCAAAATCAGATCGAGACCTTTTTCCCGGAATGAAAATCTTCCAAAATAACCAATTACCTTAGCATCTTGTTGAATATCTAATTCATTTCTAAGATTCGAATGAACTGAATTGGGATGGTTCTCTGAAACTTCTATACAATTATGAATTACTTTTATTCTTTCCGGGTTAATTTTGAAAGATTTAACAAGATGTTCTTTTATATTTTCAGCACAGGCAATCAGAATATCAGATTTATAACTAATTACTTTTTTTCCATAAACTTTGCTTTGCACTGACATTACTGTTTTTATTTTAAGAAAATGTTTAATAATCCAGACAAGTGAATCGAATAATCTATGATGCGAATGGATGATATCAATTTTGTTCTTCTTACAAAAGGAAATAATTCCGAAAGTAATTTCAGCAAATTTTAATAAAGGGATACCTGAAGTTTTAAAAGTTTTCGGAAAGACATTAATAAGTTTAAATCTGCCGAATCCATCTCCTCCCAAAGCTGCAACAAAATGCTCATATCCATTTAGGCTATATTTTATAATTAAATAAATATTTTTTGATACGCCACAGGTAATATTCAATTCATTCTGTAAGTGAAGTACCCGTTTCATAATCCTTCAACCCTTCAGAGAGTTTAATAACGAATCGAATTTTTTCTGAATAGTATTTTTATTTTTAATTCTGCTCACCCAAAATTGCATTCGTAACCTCATCCTGTTTTTCTTAATTAAATGAAAAATCCTTTCTGGTAAAAATGAAATAAGGGATGCAAGTAATATCTTGCAATTCCAAAATTTAAGCTTCAGGGCTAACCACTCTTTCCGACAATTATTTTTAGTGCCATAAAAATATTCTCTCCAGCCTCTTAATCTTTCTTCTGTATTGCAAGTAAATTACGTTGCGGCAGATCCTTATAGTAATCTTCTAATAAATTGTAAGTTATTTGTTTGTTTTCACTAAAATGATTGTCGCTTAATGAAGAATTCCTAAGACGGATAAAATATAAAATTTCAGGCAGCTGAATAAAAACAGATATGTCTTTGAGTTTCTCAGCCCACAATTCATGATCTTCGCTGAATTGCATCATCTCATTGTATCCATCATTATCTAATAATTGATTTCTATTGAATAGTGCTGTTGCATTATTGTAGGTCCATGTAAAGCCAGTTGTTTACAAAACTGTTCATTAACTGTCAAAATTTTTTTCCTTCAAAAACTATTCTTTTGGTTTAAAATAGACTGCAGTTGTAAAAACAATTTCGTTAGATTATTAGAATATTTTTTTAACTGAATCCAGTCTTTGAGGATGTGAAATATCATCAGCATCCATTAGGGCGATTATTTCATTGGAAGAGTTTTTTAATCCAAAATTTAAAGCTTCTGCTCTACCAAAATGATTTCTTTTTATATACTGATTCTTTTATCTGAAAAACTTTTAACAATATCTTCAGTGTTGTTGTTGAGCCATCATCAACAATCAGAAACTCAAAATACTGGAAAGTCTGATTAAGAATACTTTGCACAGCTTGAGCAATATATGGAGCACAATTGTATGTTGTGATTAATCGGAGACCACTATTTTATTAAATAGATTTTATGACATTAATCCGAGTGAAATATCTTTTGTCAAGTTTATATAATATTCTTAAAATTGTACCCAATTGGATCATTAATTTTGCAGTCATAAAAATTATTTTTGATTTGGTTAGTTTGAAAAATTTTAATTGTCCATAATAGAATTGATCCCAATAAGTATGCATATGAGTAAAGGATTTTCTTGAGTAGTGAATTATTTTTGCTTCAGGTAAAATCATGTCCTAAATTGTTTTTTTTTAGCTCGCCAGGATAATTCAGTTTCTTCAAAATTTAAAAAGAATTTTTCATTAAATAGTCCAATTTCATCTAAAACTCTTTTCCGTATAAACATATTACAGCCTATAACAAAAGGAATTTCCATTATATCAATAACTTTATACTTTTCGTCTTGGTTTTTACGTGATTGCATTTTTAGAAAAAAACCTTTAAGACCAATTTGTTCAATAAGCACATCGAATAAATTGGGAAATTTGCCATAAGATATTGCAGGGATTCCATTTTCATCTAGAATTTGTCCTGCAACACACAAATATTTTTGTTTTGTGATTTTTCATTAGCAATAAAGAATGTCAATAACATTATTAACCAATCCGGTGTCAGGATCAAGAAGGAAACAATACTTCCCTCTTGCCAACCGAATCCCTTGGTTGAGTGCCTTTCCAAAACCAACATTTGAATCGTTTATGATCATTGTTATATTCTTTCCAAAACCTTCAACCTTGCTTATCTTATTTTCATCAAGCTATTATCAATCACGATAATTTCAAAATTAAATTGATAAATAAATTTAGAAATTGAGTTAAGACATCCAGTCGAGTAATCTATGATTATAGGTTACAATTATAATACTTATATCAACACTAGACACTAATATATCCTCATAAAACTTTCTCATTGAATTGTTTAGATATTTTTTACTGATTGTGCCTGGATTATTGGCTTCCAGAAGATATAATTTAATGATATCCGACGCAATTGATTTTTCGTTCAAATCCGAGATAAAAAAACCATTTTTACCATGCTGGATGATTTCTTTATTCCCTCCTTCTATTTGAAACAATTATTGTAATTCCCACTGAAAAAGCTTCGAGTACAACCAAATCAAAAATCACCTTATTTGAGGTTTGAATAAAAATGTCTAAATATTTCATCAATTTGATAACGTCCCATTAGGAATATCCCTAAAAATTTAACCTGTTTTTCAAGATTATTTTCCTTGACAAGGTTAGTCAAATATTGAGTTAAATAACCATTGCCAACGTTTATTAATTGAACTTTCTTTGAATATTTATCATTTAAAAATCTTCCTGTTTTCAGTATTAAGTCTATATTTTTGGGTTCAACATGCTGTGCAACATTGAGCATAGTAAAATCAAAACCATTTTTATTTATAGCGTATTTTTCTAAAATGTTGCCGATTTCCATCGAATGGATTTTTTCCTGGCTGATTTCATTATAAATTATTTTGATATCGAGTTGATTGTTTTGTGCTGACTGAATATCACCAAAAAAAAAATCTTTTGGAGCATGACTTGGGAATGTAACAATATTAAAGTTATTTAAGGATATTTTTTCTCTTTCTGAGAATTCATAGAATATTTTATTAAAGATATTTTGACAGTAATGGTCCTTGAATCATTTCCAAAACCTTGGACCCCTTCGAATGTATTGTCAATATCTTTTTTGCTTTTTTTAATCCTGCGAAATAAAATGCAGACAATGTATCATGAGCATTAACAATATTAATGTCACTAAACTGTATCGAATAGTCATAAAAATATTTGTCTTTCTTTTAAAATGATAATTCTACATGTCCTGCTTGTGACCATATGTCTATATAATGAGAATGAGTTAAAAAGTTTGTAACCAAATTTTCTGATGGATAAATTTCTTTTACTTGATCACTCATCAAATCAGCAGGCGATGTATATTGTTTGAGCATATCATAGGATAAGAAATATGGGTTGAATTTTGAGTAATCTAAGTTCCGAAGTATTTCATAAATAATTTTTGTAGATCCCCCAGATGAAGGAGTTGGAAATCCATTGAAGGAAGTGAATAAAATATTTTTCACTAATTCAAGCCATTAAATAGTTTTAACATATTTGCAACAACCTGATCCATATTATAATACTGATATTCAGCTAATCGGCCGCATAAAATTACTGTCTTTAATGATTTAACTAAACCTAAATATTTCTTATACAATTTACTGTTTTCAGATGTAGGGACAGGATAATAAGGTTCTCCCTGGTTTTGGAAATATTCGTATGAAATTGTTGACGAATCAGATTTTTGTCCAGTTAGATATTTATATTCGGTCACTCTAGAATGAGATATATTGGCTTCTACAAAATTAATCACCGGAGCCAGCTGGATTACTTCCCTGTTAGAATTTTCATACTCAAATCTGATTGATCTATAAGGTAATTTTCCAAATTCATAATCAAAAAAGTAATCGATCGGTCCAGTGTAAATCATTTTGTTGAACTTTACTTCATTCACAATCTTTTTATAATCTGTGTTTAAAATAACTTCGATATTTGGGTGTGACAACATCTTCTTAAACATTGCCGTGTAACCTTCTTTAGGCATAAACTGGTATTTATCCGTAAAGTACCGGCAATCGTCATTAGTTCTTATAGGAATTCTTCCACAAACAGAAGGCGATAGTTCTCTGGGTTCAAGATTCCATTGTTTTTTTGTGTAATGTCGAAAGAATTTTTCGAATAGATCCATCCCAACCTGGTTGACAATTATATCTTCGGAATTTAAAATCGGATTCCGACGCTCTCTTATTTTCTCATAATATTTCTTAACCTCTTGTTCAGTCTTTAGGCTGAGATCATAGAGTTTATTTAAGGTTGTCTTGTTTATTGGTATGGGATATAGTGCACCATTTAAATTAGCCAAAACTTTATGTTCATAAAATCTCCATTCTGTGAATTTAGACAAATAATCAAAAACTTTTTTGCTGTTTGTATGAAAGATATGCGGCCCATATCGATGTACCAGGATTCCGTGCTCATCATATTCATCGTATGCATTACCACCGATATGGTTTCTTTTCTCAACAAGAAAAACTTTTTTATCTAGCTGACCAGCAAGCCGCTCCGCCATTACACTACCCGCAAAGCCTGCACCGACAATTAAATAGTCATATATCATTTTGTGAAAATGTTAATCCTTTTAATTTTTAAATATGTAAACATTGAAATAGTAACAACAAATTCAGTGAAAACTACAGTATAAGCAACCCCTTCTGCAAAATAAACCGAGATAAAAATTAATAATAAAACAATATGAACAAGTGCTGCAGAACCTATAATTTTATTGAATGATTTGTCAAATCCCAATGGAAGCATCGTTTGAATCCCAAAAACATTACTAAATGATATCAATAAAGGTAGTACCGAAATAATTTTGAGCAAATTTGCTGAATATGTGAAACCTTTGCCTAAAATTATATCTGTCAGTGGAGTAGCAAGAATAAAGAGCATCAGGCTAATCATAAAACCTCCAGCACCTGCTAATTTTAAAAGTTTCCTGTTAAAATTAATAAAATTAGAATAAGATTCTTTAACCAGATTGCTCACAAAAGGGAATACACTTAAAGATATTGTTGAATGCATCCCCTGAAATGCTATCCTGATTTTATCTGCACCAGCATAATATCCCACAATCGTGTTATTAGTAAATAGTCCAAGCAAAAAAGTATTTGATGTTGTATAAAAATTAATCCAGATTGAAGAAAGAAAAATATTCCATCCATGTTTTAGGATACTAATTATCATTCTTTTCTCGGGGATTACAATTTTTATCCTAAACATTACAATAGATACGACCAATCCAACAAAACCAATTGCTATTTGTGCTGAAGAATTAATCATAACAAGTACAAGATAATCCGATGCATTTTGTATAAGGATAAAAATAAATATTGTTGCAAAAACTCTTACTGAAACCTGGATTATAGTTATATATTTCATTTGTTCTATTCCCTGGAAAAACCATAACGGGGAAAGAACGCTTCCTAAAACCATTCCAAAACTTATAAGGTATACCATCCAATCCTGGCCAAATTTTTCAATCGAAAAGATAATCACTAATAGTAAAATAGTTGAAATAATGAAAATGATAATTTTGATAATTATTATGGAAGAAAATATTTCAGAAAGTTTTTTTTGATCATTTCTGTTTTGTGAGATCATTCTTGTGCCAGTTAAAGCAAAATTATAATCACAAAGCATTTGAAAATATACATTAAAAGCTGCTGCAAACTGTACAAGGCCATATTTTTCCGGACCCAATACTCTTACAACGTAAGGAAGTACAATCAAAGGGAATAAATAATTAGATATCTGTAATACAGAAAGAGATGTGAAATTCTTTAAAAGATTTTTGTAAGGCTTAAACTTCTCAAAATAGTTTAACACAGATTATTCTAAGAATTGTATAAAAATTTCATTTCTTTGCCAGCCACAATTCGGGGTTTTGTTTATCACGTGATTTCCATATTTCAAAGTGAAGAATTTTTCCCTCCAAACCATCACTAACAACTGCAAGTACAGTTCCTGTTTTTGCAATCTCGCCTTCATTTACAAAAATTTCATCTAGATGACTGTAAACGGTTCTGTAATCTCCCTTATGAGTAATAATAACAACGTTGCCATATCCTGGTATCCATTCAATCGCGGAAACAACTCCATCAGCAACGCATCGAACATTTTCACCAGACTTTGATTCAATATCAACACCATAGTTAAGCGTAATTGTATTAAGAGTTTTATTCCTGTTTTCACCAAATTGTTTAATAATTTTTCCATTTGCAAGCGGCCAGATCATTTTTCCTTTTAAATCAGAGAATGTAACAAAAGTTGGATAATTCAGATCAACTTCATAACCAGCACTTGAATTATTTTCCCGTGATGTTCTTCCAGAATTTCCTTCTTTGCTAGCGAACTCTGTTTCTTTCCTTTTTCTTTCTGCTTCTTCAATTAGTGCAGCAATCAGGTTTTCAATTTTACTTTGAGCATCTTTTTTTGCAGTGAGTGAACTCAACAATACATTTTTATCTTTCTTTATGGATTTAAGTATTTTATTCTTTTCACCTAGTTTTGATTTTAGTCCGTCCTGTTCTTCCTTTTTCTGTTCAGTTAAGATTACTTTCTCCTGCTTTTCTTTTTCAAGTTTGTTTTTTAGTTCACTCAATTCATTTTTTTTATTCTTTAATCCATCCAGATCCGTTTTTCTTTTCTCAGAAAATTTCTTCAGGTATTGAACTCTTAAAACTGCCTGCTGCATCGATTCAGAATTAACAATACTTTCAATCTCACTGTAGGGACCTTTTTTATAGATTGCAATTACATACCTTGAATAATTTTCTTTTAATTGTTTGATTTCTTTTTCTGTTTCTTTAATACCATTTCTTGTAGAATTAATCTGAGTCTGCTTATTTCGTTCTTCTCTCTTGAGTGCATTTATAAGTTTATTCAAAAGAAAACTTTGCTTTTCAAGATTTTCAATTACCGAATATGATTTTTTTTCTTCAGCTTTTTTTTCGGAGAGATCGTTTTCAAGACGAGAGATTTCGGCTTTTATAAGTGAGAGTTCTTCCTGCTTCTCCTCAATCTTCTTATCCTGTGCAAAAGTGATCGAAATGAAAAAGCAAAAAAGTAATAATAAAATATTAATACTTTGTTTTACCATGCTATAACATTTACATCGTCGGGAAGAGTAAAATCAATAAAGATATCTTTCTCATTCGTAACGATGTTTTTATAGTTGATAGTAATTTTTTGGTCTGCAGCTTTATTAATTACTTCAATATGAAACGGAACTGCAACATTTTCAATCAGCTGGAAATCGGAATAATTTCCTTCGATATTCAGTTCTTCATCGGGAGACTGAATTGTGTAATGTGTAATTCCAAGTTCACGGATGTCAACCCTGTATGTTGTCTCAACACCGGTTATGGAATCAACATAAGTCAAGACATAGTTATCATAATCAACAGAATAATTATTTGGCTGTTTGTAGAGATGTTTTGTCAGGTTAACTGAACCGACAAATGCATCAAGGAAATCACTGAACTTAAGATTTATCTTAAAAATATTTTGCAAAACATCATCAGTCACTAAACCGGTATAGGCGGTGTTATGCATTGCGTCATAAAAGATATAATCTTTTTCGGTAACAAGTGCCTGTGCAAGTTCGATTCCAAAAGGACCGAGAATTGTAAAATAAATTGAATCCGGCTTTTGCATAACAACCCTGAAGTTAGCATCATTATTAACAATATCAGATTGAATTTCAATTACGCCAACACCTTCAAAATTTCTAATTCGTCTACGGTTTGCTTCCAGTTTATTTATTAATCTTTCAGAAGGCAGCAACTCAACATCTTCATTGGGTTTGGAAGGAATACATGAATTAATAAACAACGGAATTAAAATGAGTGTAGCTAATAAGAATAAAATAAATTTCAAATTAATCCTGTTTCGATTTTTTGTTTTAGCTGATCGTTTTTTGAATCAAGTTTCAGAGCTTCCTGCCAGACTTCCTTCGCCCTGGTTTGCTGTCCCATTTTAAATAGTATATCTCCCAGATGTTCGAGCATAACAGCATTTTCTCCACCAACATCAATAGCTTTTTCAATATACAATTTAGCTTTGTCGTAATCTGTTAATTTAAAGTATACCCAGCCGATTGTGTCCAGGTATGATGAATTCAGGGAATCAGCTTTTATTGAAATCTTAACCATCTCTAAAGCTCTGTCCAATTGTAAATCACGATCTGACAATGAGTACGCATAATTATTATTAACAAGTGCATTCTGTGGATCAATCCTCAAAGCTTTTTCGTAAACACTGTCGCTTTGTTCAAAATTCTTAAGTGAATTATATATTAAACCCAGTGTGCCCATAAGATTCACATCATCAGGTTGAAGAACTAAAGCCCGATTTAAATATTCAATTGCTTCTTCATTACGGTTTAACTGATTTAGAGTATATCCATAAGCAGACAAAGCGGTTGGATCAGAAGAATTAATATCAATCGCTGTTTTAAGATAAGTTTCTGCTTCACTATAATTATTCTGTTGAGCTTTAGAAAGTCCAAGGATTAAATTTACCGCAAACTCATTCGGAAATAACTCCAGCGCTTCTGTCATAAGTTTTTCAGCTTCTTCATACCGGTGATTATCAAAATACAATCCGCCTAATTGAATCCAAGCTTCTGATTTCCATCTTGCATTTTCTGTAACATATTTAAAATTCTTAATTGCTGTTGAATCATCTCTTTGACTGATTGCAATCGCACCCAGATATAATTTAACCTGCCAATAAGATGTATCTTTATCAATTGTAGTAAAAAAGTTTTTTGCAAACGGAAGCAATGTTGTATCAGTAATTGCTTTTGCAAAGTAAGAAGCCCCGATTCTTATTTTTGTATCAAGAGAAATTTCCTTTTTGTTAAGAAAATATTGGTACTGCTCAGCTGCTTCATCCCATTTATTTTGTTTTAACAATATTTGTGCTTTTCTTTCCCGTGCATCAAGATCATCAGGGCGCAGTTCAATTATATCATCCAGCATCCTGATAGCATTTGCATAATCCTTCGTACGATCATAATAATCAATGGCTAATTTTTGAAGTGAAAGGTTGCTTGGATCAATAGCCATTAATTGTTCAAGTGATGCTGAAGCTTTATCATTATAACCTAGTTTTTCATAAAGCTCTGACATATGAAGCAGCACATTCCATTCCGGACCAATAATTTTAATCAAGCTTTCGTAGGTTTCAACAGCTTTCAAAGGTTTATTATCTTCATAAATTCTTGCAAGCTTATAATATGTTTCGGCATTAGTTGAATCAAGCTGTAGAATTTTCTGAAGTGCTGCCACAGAACTATCGGGTTCATGTGCCTGGTAATAGATATCACTTAAAAGATCGTAATATCCTGATTCTGTTGAATCTAATTTTATTGAGAGTTTAGAATACTTTAAAGCAGAAGATAATTTGTTTAGATAAAGATAATTTTTCGCAACAGCATAGTAGATCCCGGCAGTTGTATCAAAATTAAGTGCTTCAAAAAATTCAATGATGGCTGTTGCATAATCACCTTTTAATTCTGCCGTAGATCCGTTGATAAAATGTTCCATCGCTCTTGCTTTGGAATATTCATTCGATTCACTGGTAACTGATGAATCTTGAGCAGTAATCTGCTTCGTACCTGAACAACCTGCAATAACAGCTAATAAAATAAGTGATATTATTAATTTCTTCATATTCTTTTATAATTTGAATAAAAATATATTATTAAGGCTCTTGAATAACAAGGTACAAGTATTATTTCGTTTCAGGATAACCATTATCACTAACCCAATAAAATTAAATAACTCTAAAGAATTAATATTCATTTTACACCGGAGTATTTAAGTTTGAATAATTATTGTTATTTTTTTGTTGATAATTTTTGGAACTTTTTTTTGAATATGAAAAACACCATCAAAATAATATTCCTACTGATTTCCGTTTTAAATTTCACTTATGCCCAGGGCACTGCAGGTGAAAAGGCAAAACATGAATACAGGTATCTAATTGACATGCCCACAGCAGGCATTCTCGAAAAAGGATTTGTGGGAGTTAATACAGATATTCTTCCCGATGGTGTACTTGTAGTCGCAATAGAAGCCGGCGTTTTTGATAATGTTAGTTTTGGAATTTCGTACGGTGGAACAAATCTTATAGGAAGCGGTAAAGTTGATTGGTATAAACTTCCGGGAGTAAACTTGCGGGTCCGGATAATAAATGAAACTACACTAATTCCTGCAATTACATTAGGGTTCGATTCACAAGGTAAAGGCACATATTCTGATTCTCTGAATCGATATGGAATAAAATCGCCAGGATTTTTTTGTGCTGTAAGTAAAAATTTCGAATTCCTTGGTTACTTAAGTTTGCACGGCACTATTAATTATTCTCTTGAACAAAAAGATGGGGACAACTTTGCTGATATTCGGGTTGGTGCAGAAAAAACTCTTGGTTCAAGTTTCTCATTTGTAATTGAATACGATCTTGCTTTCAATGATAATAAAAAATCGTCAGTCGCATCCGGAAGAGGTTATTTAAATACCGGCGTCAGGTGGAGTGTTGGTGATGGATTAACCCTTGGTTTTGATTTACGTGATTTATTAAGTAATAAATCTTATACTAAAAATGCTGCTGATAGGTCATTAAAAATAGAATTCATTAAAAGCATCTTCTAAGAAAATCTCTTCATTCGCTTTATTATCAATATTTTTTGTGTATATAATACTGTACAAGCAAGTTTACAGTTTTGTACATTAAGAATGTGATACGCAGCAATATTAACTAAAAACGAGCATTTTTTTAGACTTTCTATGGGCTCAATGTTTGCATATTTTTAATCAGTTTTTATTCAGGAGGATATCATGAAGGCTCTGAAGTTTAGTTTTGCTTTAATTTTTTTAATAGTAACCTCGGGATTTTTAACCGGTTGTTATACGCAGGTGGCAACAGGTCAAGATTACTATGACTATCAATCATATTCTGATGATAATAATTCGAATAATAATTCTGAATCTAATTATTATTCAGAGGAAGAACCCACTGACACAAATTATTATGCAGATGATGAATATGGATATGTAGATGATACAGATACCAACCTGGTTGAAGATGATTTTGAGACTATGACTCCATCATACAGAAGATATTTAACATACTATTACCCAGATAATTATTTTGGTTTCTATCCGGGATTTTATTGGAATTATTCATTTGGATATTGTTACAGTTATCCGTGGCCATATTATGGGTGGTGCGGTAATTTCTGGTATGATCCATATTTTAGTTACTATCCTTCATACTGGAATTATGGATATTATTATGATCCTTATTATTATCCTCACTACTATGGATACAATCACGGAGGCTATAACTCACATTACAAAAACAATCGTTCAGATTATATTTCCAGGATCAGAGGAAATTCCGGTGGACGAAATTCCGGTCGAACACGTGATGACATAACCTCAACTTCAACAACTTCTACTGATCGTTCAAGAGGTCGATTAGGTAATGGAAGAGACTTAACTACATCAACAAGAAGAGATAACATTTTAACCGGTTCTAAAACTACCCGGACTCTAGGAAGAAATAGTAGTGACAATCTTGGTCGGGTAACAAGAAATAACAGTACTGACAAAATAACATCTCGAGATGGTAATAATTCAACTGATAAAAGGAAATCCACACGGAAAGATTATCTTGGGACAAAAAGTAATAGTACAGATAAAAATTCTGTAAGAAACACAACTACTAAAAAATATTCGGGTGACAGAAATTCGGGGACAAGAAATACAACCAGGAAAAGCTATACCCCAAAGAATAAAACCACCCGAACTACAAAATCGACAAACCACAACACTCCAAAAACATATAGTCCGCCAAAACAAAACACAAATCCACCAAAATCGTATTCGCCACCGCGAACAAATAATACACCGAAATCATATTCACCTCCAAGCCGAAATAGTGGAAGTTCAGGGAATTCTTCAGGTGGAGGAAGCAGAAATAGTGGTGGAAATAGTAGCGGAAGAAGGAGATAAATAAAATGAAAAAGTTAGCAACCATAGCAATTGTTTTCGGTATTATGTTGTTCCTGAATGGTTGTTATACAGTTGTACAATATTCCGGGGATTACTCTTACACAGATAATTCTACTACTGTAATTATTCCAGATCCTGTGCCTCCCCCACCTCCTGTGCCGCCGCCACATCATCCAATTCATCCTCCTTATATACCACCTCAAACACCTGTGAGTCCTCCAACTAAAGAAAGAATTGAAACACCAAATAGGGATTCAGGTTCTACCCAAAATAATAATCCCCGAAACACAGGTGGAAGAGATAGTGGTGGAAGAAATGGAAATTCCAGATAAAGCATTCTACATACTGAGGTAAAAAAATGAAAAAATTATTGTTGATTACTTCGTTACTCTTAATAATATTATTTCCTAAATTAATAAAAGCCCAAAACTATAATGATGCGTTACTGTTAAGTGAACCCGGGTTATATAACAATGCCAGGGCTCTTTCCCTTGGAAACAGCTATACTGCTGCCGGCGATGATTATTCATCAATTTTATTCAACCCGGCTGGTTTAGGTTTGATTAAAAGTTCACAGGTTTCTGCAAGCATTCATCTCGGTTCATTTTCAAATACTTCAGACTTTTTTAATAATACCTCAGATATAACAAAAACACGTGATAACTTTGATGAGCTTGGCTTAGTATTTCCTGTTCCGACAGCAAGAGGAAGCTGGGTAATTGCTTTAGGTTATAACCGTGTAAAAGATTTTAATAAGGTCATTAAATTCGATGGGTTTAACCCTGGTAATAATTCGATGATACAATTCCTGACGGGTGAATACAATTATGATCAGGTACCAATTACAAATGATGTGGGTGTTAGTTATGAAATCGATGATATAAATAATAATTATATAAAGGATACTACCAGAATAAATGGGATGCTTAACCAGAGTGGGCAATATGTTAATCAGGGATCGATTAATAATTATTCAATTGGAACATCTTTTGAAGCAGCAAAGGATTTATTTGTAGGTGGAACTTTTACAATTCTATCAGGGACAGTAAAAAGAAGTAGAGAAATATGGGAAGATGATACACTCAACTTCTACGGTTCAAATTTATTGCTTGATCCATTTGATCCGGTAACTACAGATTTTCAATCTTTTTATTTTAACGACATAATCGATTGGGATTTATCAGGTTGGAATGCAAAAATCGGGTTAATTTATAAGTGGAAAGATCGTTTTCGCTTCGGAGCAACCATAAAATTCCCAAATTATTTTTCGATTAAAGAAACATATTATATTAAAGTATCAAGTTATTTTGCCGGAGGTGATGGTTATGATAGCAACACCGAAGATAAAGTGAAATATGATATTAAAACTCCTTTCGAATTTGATTTCGGCGGTGCATTCAAGTTGCCTTATACTATGATTACTGCAGATCTCAACCTTATTGACTATACTCAAATGGAATTCACGGGTGGCTTTAATTATGATTTCCGTGCTCAAAGAAATAAGGATATTGAAGATCTGTTTACAACAGTTGTAAATTATAGTGTTGGCGCTGAATTTGAAATTCCCCAATCCCCTTTCAAACTTAGAATTGGTGGAATGTACCGACCTTCTCCTTACTCTGGTGACCCATCCGAATACGACAAAAAATATATAACTGCAGGAGCAGGGTTTTCACTCGGTGAGATGGTTTCAATCAATTTTGGATACGCGCATGGGTGGTGGAAAGATTTTACAGATAACTATAATTCAAACGTTTCCAGAATTCGCCAGGACATTTCTTACGATCATTTTATTCTGAGTTTTTCAACTAGTCTTTAATAAATATTAAGGCAGTAATCAAATCATTACTGCCTTTTTTAATCCATCTCCTGACCTCAACTTATTTGAAATTCCTTTCTTCACTGATTAGATTTACTCTTGAATTAACTATTCTTTAGTGAGGTTTTTATAAAAGGAATTATAACCCGTATTGAAAGTACAAATTATTACCTTATACCAATAAATCAGATAAAAGAAATTCGATGCACTTTACGTGGTAAGTTCAAAAAAGTATTTAATCTGAAAAAAGACAAATTGTTCTTCAGAGATTTTATTTCAGTTGGCGATAATGTTGATTATGAATTGAACAATGATGGAAGTGGCGTAATTCTAAATATAGATAAAAGAAGAAATTATATTTCCCGTAAAATGCCAAAAGTCAGAGGAGCGAGTTACCGGGGTGAGCGATTGGAACAGGTAATTGCTGCAAATATTGATAAAGCATTTATTATTTCAAGCATCAGGGAACCTCAGTTCAATAATAAAACAGTTGACAGGTTTTTAATAACGTGTGAAAGTTGTTTGGTTAAACCGGTTCTTATCATAAATAAATCTGATCTGGATCAAAAGAATGAATTGCTTTCCTGGAAAAATCTTTATGAGAACATTGGTTATACTGTTTTTATAACGAGTGCAAATTCAGACTTTGATTTATCCGAATTGAGAGAACATTTGAAAGGTTACACTTCCCTTTTTTGGGGACAAAGTGGAGTCGGGAAATCGTCGTTGCTTAACAAATTATATCCTCAATTAAATCTCAGGACAGGAGGGATCAGCAGTTTCACTTCCAAAGGAACACACACGACTGTAACTGGTCATCTTTATTCGTTAAATGACGGAACAAATATTATTGATACTCCCGGTGTTCGGGAAATTGATCCGTACGGAATTCGAAAAAATGATCTTGCATATTTTTTTATCGAATTTAAAAAATTTATTAATGAATGTAAGTTTAACACCTGTACACACGAACATGAACCAGGATGTGCAATACAATCAGCAGTCGAACAGAATAATATTTCAGAACTTCGTTATGAAAGCTATCTAAGGATTCTTGATACAGTTGAAGAGGATATCCATTTCCAATGAATACATTTTTGGAACAATTCAGATTATCAATAATTGAATTTGTAAATGCAAAGGTAAATAGCAAAACAACTGGAAGTGATTTAATTTTTTGTTGTGCAGAAAAAATTGATGGGATTAAAATCACACAAGTTTTAAATTACGATAAAATAAAAAACAAAAATCTTTTCTACTTTGCTAAACCAGATGAGAAATTTGAGTGGCTTGCCATAGATCAACTCGTAACTTTAAATAAACAGAATGAAAATTCGTTTGAATCTGTTTTAGAAAATTATTCCAGTTTAAAAGAGAAATTCAGGTTTAATAAAATTGCATCAGAAATAATATCGATTCCATCATTCCAGTGTTATATGAAATTCGATTCTAAAAATACTGATAAAAAATGGGATGAATTCCAAAACTTTAGTTTCACAATTCCTAAAATACTTCTGTTAAATGATAATAATCATTCCTACTTAATTCTGTTTTTCCATATTGTCGAAGAACTTGATTTCACTTTTATTGAAAAGTTGATTGATGATATCACAAAAATTAATTCGGAAAAGATTAAAACAAAAACCACACATATAATTGATCAGGATTCAAATGAGGAAAAAGATAAATTGAGCTGGAACAATTTATTAGAAAATGGTAAAGAATTACTTAATGAAGGAGAGCTTCAAAAGTTCGTGCTTTCAAGGAAAAAAGAATTTATTCTTTCAAACGATCCTGATTATTGTCATGTAATTGATCAGCTTAACTCCCGATATCCAAATTGTTTTATTTTTTTAGTCATGGTCAATGAACATGTTTTCTTTGGGGCTTCTCCTGAATCATTTATGAAAAGCAGAAATGATGAATTAGTTTTTGAGGCAGTGGCAGGAACTGTGCCCAGGGGAAATCATATTGATGAAGAACTTTCTTTTGAAAAAAGATTGCTGCTTGATCCTAAATTAAAATCAGAACATCAGATTGTTAAAGATTTTATTTTTGAAAATGTTTCTATGCTGTCTGAGGGAATCAAACCATCAGAGAAATCTTTTATCCGAAAGTTAGATAACATCCAGCATCTTGTAACAATAATATCAGTTACACCTAAAAACAATGTCTCAATCTTTAAATATATTGATAGATTGTTTCCTACGCCTGCCGTTTGCGGTGTTCCAAGTGATAAAGCCGCAAAAATTATAAGCACACTTGAATTACATAGCCGGGGTTTATATTCCGGTTTGTTGGGCTGGTTTGATATTGATTTAAATGGGGAGCTGGTTGTGGGGATTCGTTCTGCACTATCTGAAGGGAATAAAATAACAGCATTTGCCGGGGGAGGAATTCTAAAAGATTCAGATGCAGAGGAAGAATTTTTTGAGACTCAGTTGAAGTTTCAACCAATCTTATCACTTTTTAATAATGAAGAAAAAAGTTAATTCAAATTTCATTTGTGCAAAACTTTTTGTGGATCAACTTGCCTTTGATGGATTGAAATTTGTTTGCATCTCACCAGGTTCTAGAAGTACTCCCTTGACTGCAGCATTTGCAGCAAATAAAGAAATAAAAACATTTGTAAATATTGACGAGAGATCATCTGCATTTTTTGTTTTGGGAATAGGAAAGTCAACAAACTTGCCTGTTGCAATAGTTACAACCTCAGGAACGGCAGTTGCTGAACTTTATCCAGCAATAGTTGAAGCTTTTCAATCAAGAGTGCCGCTTATTATTTGTACAGCAGACAGACCAGATTATTTGCGATACTCTGGTGCAAATCAGACAATAAGCCAGAAAAACATTTTTAAAAACCATATCAGGTGGTTTTATGAAATGAAGATTCCGTCATTGACAAGGAAGAATTTACTCGATTTCAGAAAAACTGCAAAAGCTGCTTTTCATATTTCAACAGAGCTAAACAAGGGACCGGTTCATATTAATTTTCAATTTGAAAAACCACTTGAACCCTCATCATTTAATTCTGTTGTAGATACAAATTTACTTTCCTTCGTAACAAAAGAAAAAATATTGTCTGAACCTGATACTACTACGCAATCTCCTGATAAAATAAAAAAAATAGCCAGGAAAATAATTGCAACTGAAAAAGGCTGGATTGTCGTCGGACCTATGTCAATGGACAAATCATTAATAAAAAAAATAATCTCTGTATCTGAAAAAACCGGTTACCCTATTCTTGCAGATGGTGCTTCAAATTTAAGACCAATTAAGAATGCAAATATTTTCACAAACTTTAACCTGTTCTTAAAATCGAAAACTTTTTTACACCAAAATAAACCCGGACTGATTCTGCAATTTGGAAGGACTCCAACTTCATCGGTTTTAGAAAAGATTTTTCAGGACCCGGAAATCTCAATTTATACAATAAATAAGTTTGGTGATCGTTTTGACTCAAGAAAAAACTCTGCAAATATTTTTAAAATGAATCCATTAGAATTTTGTGATCAGCTATCTTTAGAAATTGGAAAGACAAAGTCTATTAATTTAACTTGCTTTAATCAATTTGAATTGAGGGAAAGTGAATCTGAAAAAATTAAAAATAAATATTTATCCAAAAATGCATTATCTTTTGAACCTGTTTCTTTTAAATGAGATTATTATTAATCTTCCATCAAAAACAAATGTAATGATCGGAAACAGTTTGCCAATTAGGGATCTGGATAATTTTATTAGTTATGATAACAACATTGAATTTTATTTTAACAGGGGAGCCAGCGGAATTGACGGAGTCACCTCAACTGCTCTTGGAATTGCCATTCAAAAATTTCCAACTATATTAGTTACCGGTGATCTTTCTTTTTTGCATGATTTGAATGCACTGATGATTGCAAAAAAATACTCAATTCCTTTAACAGTTTTTTTAATCAATAATAACGGTGGTGCAATTTTCAGATCGCTACCGGTTTCTTCTGAGATAAATATTTTTGAAGAATTTTTTATAACACCTCATGAATTAGACATTGGCCAGATTGTTAAATCGTTTGGATTAAATTTTAAAAAAGTGAATAATATCAATCAGTTGATAAATATTTGCAGAGATATTAATTCTCAAAAAAACATTAGCGTAGTTGAAATCAGGACTGATTCAATTAAATCCCAAAATTTAAGAGAAACAATATATTCAGAAATACAAAAATCAATTAATAAAATAAAAGATTGATTATGCAGATTGATACTGGCAGTGTAAAAATTAATATTGAAAAATTAAGAGAAAACGATAACGCACGAAATTCACTTTTTTTATTGCATGGATTTACCGGTTCATCTGCAGATTGGCAGAATGTTTCTTTTTTATTTGACAGTAAGTTTAACATTTATGGAATAGATTTAATCGGTCACGGGAAAAGTGATTCGCCAACTGATATTTCATTGTACAGTCCTGAATCACAGGCAGAACAAATGAAATCTGTCATTGAAAAACTTAAAGGAGAAAAAAACATAGTGCTGGGCTATTCGATGGGCGGCAGACTTGCATTAATAGTTGCAATGTTATTTCCCGAATTACTTCACGGCATAATTTTGGAAAGCTCTTCAGCAGGAATAAGCAATAACCAGGAAAGTGAAAAAAGGAAAGATTATGATCTTCAGCTTGCTGATATGATATTAACTAAACCAATTGAAGAATTCATAGCAAGCTGGATGGATCAGGAATTATTTGGCACATTGAAAAGGTTTTCTAATGCGAAACTTGATCAAATGAAAAAAGAAAAAAGCAAAAACAATCGTACAGGAATTGCTAACTCACTTCGCGGATTTAGTACCGGTGTTATGCCAAATTTTGGGAGTAAATTAAAATCTTTGAACATACCGGTTTTGTTACTCTCCGGACAGCTTGATTCTAAATTCACCAAAATTAACAGTGGTTTGCAAAAACAATTTTCTAAAGCAAAACATTCTGTAATAAAAACTTCCGGACATAATACACACCTTGAAGAACCTAAGAATTTTATCCAGGTTGTTAACAAATTTTTACAGAAAATTTAGATCTTTTCTTTTATTACTTTTTATTCCTATCCAATCTTATAGTAAATTTTATAAGTTTGAAGAATTAAAAATCTAACTCTAAAACCTTTTGCAGAATAAAATCTACCTCAATAAAAATCTCCAGGTTATATTTAGTGTAACTTTAATGGCTGTACTTGGAGTTGCCAGCATTACTCCTGCTTTTCCAAAAATCGAAAAAGAACTAAACATTTCGGAACAAGAAGTCGGGTTTCTAATTACTGTGTTCACTTTACCTGGAGTAATTTTAACCCCAATACTAGGTGTGCTTGCTGATAGGTTTGGAAGAAAGAAAATTCTTGTCCCTTCATTACTACTTTTCGGTGTTGCAGGATTCTCACTTTTCTTTACCAGGGATTTTAACCTGTTTTTGATCATACGACTTTTGCAGGGAATTGGTGCTGCATCACTAGGCTCATTAAATGTAACCTTGATTGGTGATTTTTTTGAAGGTCGTGAAAGAGCTGCAGCGATGGGATATAATGCAAGTGTCCTTAGTATTGGAACTGCAAGTTATCCGGCAATCGGCGGTGCTTTGGCAACATTTGGCTGGTACTTCCCTTTTCTTCTTCCGGTATTAGCTCTACCCGTAGCCTTTGTTGTCCTTTATTCTTTAGACGATACTAAACAAATAAATAAACAAAATTTAAAAGCTTATCTTATTAATGCATGGAAGAGCATTAAAAATAAACAGGTAATGGGAATTTTTATTGCAAGCATTTTTACTTTCATTCTTATCTACGGAGCGTACCTGACTTTCTTTCCTTTTCTACTCGATTCTGAATTTTCTGCACCGCCGTATGCAATCGGATTAATGATGTCAGCAATGTCACTAACAACAGCCATTACATCTTCTCAGGTCGGTAAGTTATCTGCAAAATATTCTGATAAAATTTTGTTGAAGTCTGCATTTATAATTTATGCTCTTTCTTTAATTTTGATTCCCTTCATGCCTTCAATGTGGTTATTATTAATTCCATTAATTTTGTTCGGAACAGCACAGGGATTAAACATTCCAAGTTTACAAACCATGCTTACTGACTTGGCGCCGGTTGAAAACCGTGCAGCTTTTATGTCTTTAAATGGAATGGTTTTAAGACTCGGACAAACAATCGGTCCAATAATTATGGGATTTGTTTTTGCTCTTTCCGGAATTACCGGTGTGTATTTTGCCGGTGCAGCTTTTGCTCTACTTATGTTTTTATTAATATTGCTGATGATTGGCTAAGCAATTTTCCTGGTAAATAAATTTGTAGTTACAATTAATATTCTTACACTCTATTTCAATTGATGTAACATTTTATATATTTATAAACTTCAAGCATATTAGTTAATAAAGATGATAATCTTAATGTAGAGGCAAAAATATCCTTAAAGTATATCTAGATATATTTCTGTGTTAAGATTGTTAAAATTAACTAATTGATTTTTTTTATCAGTTAAAAACTCCTGATAGCAGACTAATCAACTCAATTCTTTTAAATGGTTTTGATAAGTAATAGTTAAATCCTTCTGATAGAAATTTTTCTTTATCCCCTTTCATTGCATAGGCAGTTATTGCAATTACAGGAACGTTTGAGTAGTGCTCATCAACTTTACGGATTTGTCGCATCGTTTCTATTCCATTTATTCCTTTTAAATTTATATCCATTAAAACCCCGTCATATTTTTTTTCTTTACAGAGATTTATTGCCTCAATTCCATCAAAAACATGCTCAACTAAAACAAAATCCTTCAGGTAAGTCTTAATCACAGTCGCATTCATATTGTCATCTTCCACCAATAACATTTTTTTGGGATGATTTGTTTCAAACTGATTTGAATTTTTAATAAGCGTTAGTATTGTTTTCTGACGTACCTAAATTAATTTCATGATCAGGTAAGGGAAGATTCACTTTAAAAGTTGATCCTTTATTCTGAGTGCTTTCAACAGAAATTGAACCATTAAGCATCTCAATAAATTTTTTTGTTATGCTTAAGCCCAGTCCTGTTCCATCAAACCTTCGTGAAAAGCCTTCACTTACCTGTCTGAATGGTTCAAAAATAACACCCTGGTGCTCTTTGCTTATACCGATCCCTGAATCAATAACATTAACAGTCAGGTAACTATTCGATTGAGAATGGTTTGTACTCAACCTGACTGAAACACCACCCACTTCAGTGTACTTAACTGCATTGCTTATAAGGTTGTTGAATATTTTCAACAAAAGATCTTTATCAGAATTAATGACCGGGATATTGTCCATAACAATAAGGTTGAGAGACAATCCTTTTTCTTTTGCAACCGGTTTAAACAGGTTAACAGTTTCAGTTAGAATAACATTTAAATCAACAGGTTCCGGTGTTAAGTCATGCTTGTTAGCTTCAATTCTTGAAATATCAAGAATGGAATTAAGAGTTTCCATCAATCTCTTACCGCTTTTAAGAATGTTATTTGTCATTTCCACCTGTTCGCAGTCGGAAATCTCGAGGGCAAGCAATTCTGCAAAACCAAGAATACCAATTAAAGGTGTTCTCAGCTCATGACTCATATTAGCTAGAAAACTGGATTTTAACCTGCTGGCTTCTTCGGCCTTTTCTTTTGCGCTTATCATCTCTTCAATCATCTTTTTCTTTTCCGTAATATCCTCTTTCACCGCGACTATGTTGGTAATTTTATCTTCATCATTCAAAATTGGTGAGATAACCGCGTTCTCCCAGTAAAATTCCCCGTTCTTTTTCCGAATGTATAATTCACCATGCCAATCTTTTCCGGATAAAATATTATCCCAGATATTTTCATAGTAAACCGGCGGATGAAAATCGGGTTGAAGAATATTTATACCTTTATCAATTACTTCTTCATAAGTATAACCGGTAAGTGTCGTGAACTTAGGATTAATATATTGAATAGTCCCCACCGGGTCAGAAATAACAACACTAACCTGGCTCTGATCAACTGATTTGCTCAACAACTTTATATTTTCATCAATTCTTTTTCTTTCAGTAATGTCACGGTTAATTGAGAGTATTGCTTGCTTGCCATTATATTCAATAACCGAAGCGTTGATTAGCAAGTCCAGGCATATTCCATCAGATGTAAATTGTTGAGATTCGAAATTCCTGTAACTTTTATTTTGCATGGTTTCGCTTATCTTTTTTTGACCTACCTTCAGGTTTCTTGTTATAGACTTCAGGCTTAATCCAATAAATTTTTCTTTTGTGATATTATACATTTCACAGGCTTTGTTGTTTACCTCGAGCACTATTTCTGTTTCAGGTTCAAATATCAAAATTGCATCATTTGCATTATCAAATAAATTCTGATATTTACTTTTTGAAATTTTCAGTTCTTCCTCGGCAATTTTACGATGTGTAATATCTGAAGCAATGCCATCAACCCGGATCAACTTACTATTTTCATCAATTATTGGTTTTATTCTTGCTTCCACCCAACGAATTTCTCCATCTGGTCTCAAAATCCTGTATTGAATTACACGTACACTACCTGAACTTAAGACTGAAAATCCTTCATCAATAATATGCCTGTCTTCCGGCAAAACTATTTCATACCACAACTGTGAATTACTGAAAAATTCTTCGGGCGGATATCCGAATATCTCTTCGTGAGATTTCGATACCTGCAGCATCCTGCCCCGGATCATATCAAAAGAAAATACTGCTTCCGGTAGATTATTATACAAGTTATTCAAATGGCCGTATGCTAATTCAAGTTCTTCCCGTGCCAGTTTGCTTTCTGTTACATCATTTGCAAGTAAAAGCCTTGCGTTACGTCCTTCAAATTCAATTAGATGAGAATTTATCTGAACATATATTATTTCACCGTCTTTCTTTTTGTGCCTCCATATTCCGGAATTGTTAAGCGGTTCAGTAATTATTGAAATGTCTTTTAATAATGTACCCACGTCTTCCGAAGGTCCGATATCTTTCATTGTCATAGAAAGGAATTCATCTTTTGTATATCCATACTGAAGGAGTGTAGCATTATTTACGTCGAGAAATTCAAGTGTTTCAATATCATAAACCCACATCGGCTGCGGGTTGCAATCAAATAAGTACTGGTATTTAGTTTCGCTATTTTTACTTACCAACTGAATCAATCTACTTCCCTGGTAATTAAAGAGCCAATTTTGACTCTGATTCGAACATTATATTTATAATTCTGGCAGTTTATTATCGGATTTTAAGATTAATTATTGAGACAGGAAAACAAAATAAAACGAATATATCGCTGTTCTAAACAAAGCTAAAAGGGTTTTCTATAAAGTCAGAAATGAATATTCAAATCAGTACTATGGAAATAATTTCAGCAATCTTACAGATGAAGAAGAAGAAGCAGTAAAATCAGAAGTGTCAATTATAATTTCTAACATTGAACCTGAAGAAATAAATTAATTATAAATTCATTCCCTTTGCATTTGCCTATACTATTAGCCATATAATAAAATGAGCGATTATTAATCGCTCATTTTTAAAATAACAATATATGATTATTTGATCAGCCGAAATTAAATAGTTCCGTTCGGTTTTATTTCATTAACAACATCTTCTTGGTTGCAATAAAGTTGCCGGCTTTTAATTTATAGAGATATATTCCGCTTGCCAATCCCGATGCATCAAAATCAACCCTATATGTCCCAGCCGGTTTTTCCTCGTTAACAATTGTTGCAACTTCGTTCCCCAATACGTCATAAACTTTTAGTGTTACGAGACTATTTTCTGTTAACTGAAAACTTATAACAGTAGTCGGGTTGAACGGGTTTGGATAATTTTGTGAAAGTAAAAATTCGAACGGAGTGATATCAGCCTCCACTATACTTGAGTATTCAAATGTGCCGTCATAATCTACTTGCTTTAATCTATAATAAAGTTTAGTAGATGTTATACCTGATAGATTATCTGAAAACGAATACTGATGTGATTCTGAAGTAGTTCCTTTTCCTTCTTTAAAACCAATCGCTCTCCAATTTGATTTATCAGTACTTCTTTCGATTTCAAATCCCTGGTTATTTAATTCTGTTGCAGTGGACCAGGAAAGAGTAACTGCATTCTCTTCAAAAGAGGCAGAGAACGAAACAAGTTCTACCGGTGTAACACCTGTAGTATCAGTTATAAAACTGTAATAAACATCCTGTTCATTATTAAAAGTAGCTGCCCATGCAAGGCTTGCTCCGATACTATCCGAAACCATATCGTAATAATCACCCATCTTATTCTGGTTCGGCCAGCCAAGATGTGGATTAAAAGAATCTGAAAGTTTTTCATTTGGTGACCAGGTCATTCCCCCGTCCTTTGAATTCGAATAATATAATGCTGAATTATATCCACCGGGATTATCACGGCTATCCAACCAAACAACATCTATACGTCCTGTCGGACCAACCGACATAGTTCCGAACCATTGATATGCCGAAGTACCAGGATCATTATTTATTCTAACCGGGGAATCCCAATTAGCACCTCCATTTGTACTGCGGGCAAACATAATATCAGCAGGATCAGAATTAGAATTCCTTTCTACAGCACATAGTAAATAAACATACCCGCGATATGGACCATTTGAAGTATCAACCGAAATGAATGTTTGTCCGAGCAATCCACCGGGATTAGGTGTGCCGCCGGATGCGATTGTACCATCCAGGTTCACATTTGTTGTCATATCCCATGTTACCGGCTGACCTGAATGTTGTGCACTCGTTGATTTTGCAACCTGGAAATCAAAACCCAAAGTTCCGCCAACATAAAGTTCACCGTCAGGTCCAACAGCAAGCGTACCCCAAAAAGGTTCATTGGGAATTGTGATACAGTCTTCAAAGCTTGCACCGTTATCCGTAGAGCGTGTAAAAAAACCAGGAGAACAGACACTGTAAAATGAAGTCCAGAAAGCATATACATTACCTGTTCCGGGACCATTTATTTTATCAATAGTCATCCACTGTTTGTCTCCCCCATGGGCATCAACTCCACCATCCCAGGATGACCCTCCGGTAGTTGATTTAAATACTTTACAAAAGAAGTCCGGATCATTCGTCAAACTGTTATAATAAATATTTCCATCAACATCAGCGTCCAGCACAGGATCCGAGCGGAATATGCCCGGTTGGATTACTCCGGGAAATGTCCAGGTTAGTCCTCCATCAGTTGTATAGCCATATCCCGCCTGGCGAAAATTATTAGTGATTGTATTAAACTGCCTCCACCCGATTGTAATTTTATTATGATCAGTCGGATCAACGGCAATTGAAGGTTCATTTGCAGCATCTCCTACTATATTTAATCCGTTTGCATCAACGTTTACCTGGGTTGTTACTATATTACTCATTGAATAATGATACGCAGGTGACCTGCCCTGATTTTCCCTTGAAACCGGAACATATTCATCATCCTTAACTTCGTGATGAAAAGTTGGATCCGCTAGTTTGTGTTTTTTTTGCTGGTCTGTTTGGGAAAATATCTGGCCTGGCGAGATTAAATAAACTATAATAAGAAAGGTAACGGTTTTAATAAAATAATTAAGACTCTCCTCTGTAAATTTATGGTTCATGCTATTTCTCCAAATTTATATCGTGGAATATTAAATTTTATTTTTTCATTGTACTAAAATTAAGGAAATATTTTGAGTTAAGTTCAGTATGATTGAATGATTTGAAATTGGATATCATTATGAGAACGAATCAGTACAACAATATTATTTTTGTTTATAGGTTTTCCAACACATTTTTATATCCCCTGCCGACCGGGACCGTGACGCCGTTAATCTCAACTGTTTCTGCATTATAGGATTCAATTTTATTTAATGAAATTATAAATGAACGGTGAATTCTTTTGAATTGTTCCTGAGGAAGAAGCATTTCAATTTCATTTGTGCTCATTTTTGTAAGATATGCTTTTTTTATCGTAACAACTTTAACATACTCTCTCTGGCTTTCGATATAAATGATATCAGAATAAAATATTTTTACTTTTCTTTTCTGAACATTCAAGAATATAAAATCTTTTGTCGTTTCGACATTATTCAGTTCCAGTGTTTTTGTTTTTACATTCGTTATTTTATTCACAGCTGCTAAGAATCTTTCAAATTCAAATGGTTTTAACAGGTAATCAGTAACATTCAATTCAAATCCTTCAACCGCATATTGATGATAAGCTGTAGTAATTATAACTGCAGGAGAGTCAGTCAGAGTTCTTAAAAAATTCATTCCTTTCAGCTTAGGTAAATGAATATCTAAAAATATAAGATCAGTTGGATGATCACGTAAATATTCAGCAGCAAGTATTGCATCTTTAAACTTTCCCTGTAAATCAAGGAAAGGCACCTGCGATATATAATCAACCAAAACTTTTACAGCTAATGGTTCATCTTCTATAATTATACATTTGGTTTTAGACATGACTGGCTATATTAATTTTTAATGTTGCTGTAAAGACATTCTCCTCAGGTAGAACATCAAGATTGAAATCTGTATAAAGCAGTTCAAGCTGTCTTCTCAAATTTGAAAGACCGATATTTTCTATTACTTTTTCTTCTCCTGCAAATCCTTCATAAGAATTTTTAATAATAAATAATAAGTCCCTGTTTTTAACAGAAAGATGTATATCCACAAAAGGTCTGATCCGTGTTTCTGAGACACCATGTTTGAAAGCATTTTCCACCAGCGGGATCAGAAGCAGCGGCGGTAATGCTTGTTTCATATCCTCAATGTCATAATTGAAGTTTATAATTAATGATTCATCATAACGAAGTTTTTCAAGGGCAATATAATCAACGATTATTTTTATTTCCTGTTCTATTGCAATAAAATTTCCGCTTGTTTCATAAAGCATATAACGTAATATTTTTGATAATCGTAAAATTGATTCCGGCGCAAGATCTGACTTGTCTCTTGCAAGAGAATATATATTATTCAGTGTGTTGAATAAAAAATGAGGGTTTGTTTGTGACTTGAGATAGTTCAATTCTGCTTCCTGCTTTTCAATTCGTAGCTGCTGTGCTGCCTGCTTCAGTTTAATAAAATTATATATATGTCTTGTTATCCCAAATATTAATAAAGCAAATATGCTTGCCCCGAATTGGTCGCCAACTCCGTTACCACAGGAAGAATAGTGTATAAAATCAGTATAAATATGAAGTACGGTTCCGAGAAGTATCCACCAATAAAGAGCCAAAGAAAATAAAAAAATCTGTGCAATAATTAGTGCGAGTGATCTGAAAAATTTTTTCCTGCTAAGCCGCGGAAGTGTAAACTCAAAGAAAAGATAAATAACAGTAATAATATAAGCTGCTTTCCAGATCTCATTAACAAACCAGAGCAGGAATGGACCTGGAAATTGCGCCAGGTTGATAATTAACGCCAGTATAAAATACCCGGCTCCAACCCATAAATAAAATTTCACATTCTTTAATTCAAAAAGTTTTTTCATTCGTAATAATGTTAAGAATAATTATTTGTAATCAAAGTTAAACTCTACCCAACCCTTCTCTTGAAAAGAGAAGGGCTTATTTAATATTACGACATTGGTATTTTAATTCTGTTAAGACATTGTCATATGTTGTTTGATTGACAATAATTCTCTCTCTTCTTAAGAGAGAGATTAGAGTGAGTTCATTTATTTATATACGAATATGGTTAACATAAATATTTCGCAATTGGTAACCCAGAATATCAGTAGACGTAACACTGCATTCTGTTTACCAAAATCTGCCTTCTGTTGACTCACCCTTTAACCTCTTATTTCAAATTGATATTCTTACTGCGTAACTAAATAATAAAAGAGGAAACAATAAAAATGAATAGCACTATATCAGGAATTAAAATCTTAAACAGATTGTATCAATTAATAATTACAGTCTTTTTATGTAGTCTGTTTTTATCCCAGCCTGTTAAAGCCCTGGATGGAACCAATGGAAACCTTGTTGATGTTGAATGGCTCAGCAACAACCTGAATAACCCGGATGTTCTAATACTAGACGCTTCACCGGCAATGCTCTACAGCAAACAGCATATACCCGGCGCAATAAATGTTGACTTCTTCACTTATGGTTCGCAGGAACAACCAACTGCTGAAGTAAATAAGCTTTACCAGTCGTGGGGAATCAGCACCGGTAAAAAGATAGTAATATATGACCAGGGAGGTTCAATATTTGCCACTAGGCAATTTTTCTCACTCTATTATTATGGATTCCCTTCGGAGAACCTTTTTGTTCTCGATGGAGGACTTTCCAAATGGCAGGAACAAGGTTTACCGGTAACACAGGATGAAACAAATCAAACAGTTAAAGGATCTTTTGAAATTAAAAATCTTAATGAAGATGTGAAAGCCGAGCTTCCTGAATTTTTAACAGCATCAGGTGACACAACTAATAATGTTTTGATTGAAGCATTGGGAGCCGATTGGCACTACGGTGAGGTTTGTGCATTTGATAAAGCCGGTCATATTCCAAATGCAATCTTAATTCCCAGTCCTGATTTTTATAAAGCTGATAAGACTTTCAAATCACCGGACGAAATAAAAAAGATGCTGAACTTTTTTAAGATTAAACCCGAACAGAATATCTATTCTCATTGCGGCGGCGGGATAAGTGCAAGTGTACCTTTCTTTGCTCTTAAGTTTATTTTGCATTACCCTAAAGTTAAACTCTATGCAGGTTCACAGCTCGACTGGCTATCCGACGAAAGAGAACTTCCATATTGGACTTATGATGAACCTTTTTTGATGAGAGAAACAAACTGGCTGCAGTTCTGGGGTGGGAAGATGTTAAGGATGTTTGGAAAATCCAGTGTCAGCATCATTGATGTTCGTTCCCCGGAAGCATTTAACAATGGGCACATACCATTTGCTCTCAATATTCCGGCAGATGTTTTTAAAAGTAATATCAATAATCTGGATAAGTTGGCTAAAATACTCGGCCAGTCAGGTGTTAACCAGTCTCATGAAGCAGTTATTATTTCAGATTCAGGAATAACCAAAGAAGCTGCCTTGGCTTTTATAATGCTTGAGAAACTGAACCAGGAAAAAATCTCGATCTTAACAGACCCACTGGATAAATGGTCAAAACTTGGTTATCCAATTACAAAGGATACTACTGTTGTTGGAATGAAAAAATATCCTCAGGACATATCAATACCTCCAACAAATTATCCTGTGAATCCCCGGCAGGAAATTATAATAACTGAATTGAACAGCACTCAGGGAATATACCCGAAGATATTTATTGCTTCAGGGAAGAATGAACCTGCTGCTGTTGATAGTAATATCGTTCATCTTCCTTATACCGGTCTGCTTAACGAAGATGGTACACCCAAAGCTGCAAAAGATATATGGAACATCCTCGTTAAGTCGGGTGTTCCGAGATATGCTGAGCTTATTTGTACCTCGGATGATCCGGGAGAAGCTGCGGTAAATTACTTCATCCTCAGGCTGATGGGTTATCCCGATGTTAAAGTTTTAATTAATTAAAAAAGAGAAAATAAAAAGGAATATATAATGAATAAGATAATTCAATTCGGAGAGACAGTTGAAGGTTATAGCATACCGGTATTAAATGAACGGGAGATCAGGGCTGCGGCAGGAATACTGTTTGTGTTAATGTTTGTTTCGATACTTGATGCACTCCTGCTGGGAAATTTCTTATTGATTAAGTATGGCGTTACAATATTCCTTACAGATATTTTAATACGAATACTGGTTAATCCGAAGTTTTCCCCAACATTAATAATCGGGCGTCTGATTGTTAGAAACCAGGTTCCCGAGTATGTTGGTGCTGCACAAAAAAAGTTTGCCTGGATTATTGGAGCGGTGCTGGGAACTACAATATTCATCCACCTGGTGATAGTGAATGCATTCAGCCCGATAACGGGATTGATATGTCTAACCTGTCTTATATTTTTATTTTTTGAAACAGCTTTTGGTATCTGTCTTGGCTGTAAATTCTATTCTATCTTTAATAAAAAGAAAGCTCAGTATTGTCCGGGTGATGCATGCGTTGTAAAAACAAAACAGGATATACAAAAAACTTCCCGGGCACAATTACTTGTTGTCCTTGGATTTATTGCTTACCTGTTTCTTGCAGTTTATTTATTGAATGACAATTACAGCCGGCAGCCGCATAATCTTTTTGCATCTGAGAATTCAACACAAATTGAGTGAAAAGAAATTTATAAAAAAGGGAAAGCTATAAAACTTTCTCTTAGATTATCAGAATATCACATTGCAACCCCGGCAAGTTTGGGCAGGCGGTGATAGCTTTCAAAACTCAGTGCCAGGAGAATTAAATCTAATTCTTAAAATTCAGCAATAATTTTTTAATCAATTAAAAGCTGCGGTTTAATATTGACAGCCTAACGGTAATACTTAGCAAATTAAAGTATAAATAAACTGTATCAACCAACCGGGGAGAAAACCCCGGACAACCTGTAACAAAATAAATTCCTGTTAAATAGTAATTTTAGACAGGAACCAGTTACGTTCTGTCACGGTACGCTTGTCATTTCGAAAAAACGAAGTGACTGAGAAATCTTACACTCAGAAGAAGATTCCTCTCCCGCCAAGGCGGGATCGGAATGACAACTACTTGCAAATTCTTAAGAAACAACAAATAATTTTGAACAGGTACCGGTTGTATATTAAATTTTGAAAGACAATATTTCTGAAGTCATAATAAAAAAGCCGGAGATAATATTATGTGTTTTATTCAATCTAATGTTCGTGGTATTGAAAAATGGAATTGGGATGGGGATGTTATTGTGCACAGACCAATTGTTCCATCCTCCAGACCGGTGGTAGGATCGAAATCAGGAAATGAATATGAAATTGATGTGCGTGAATTCCTTGTTACAAGGAATAATGCACTTATCGGAAGAACACTCCGGGAGGATATTAAAAATTATATCGGAACATTACCGGGTCAAGACTTTGATACATTCCGGTCCAAATCAATAAGCTCATTTGACTACCGCGCATTTGTTATCAGTTCGTTTGTATCAGAGAAGATAGCATACAAATCAAAGAGCGGAGAAGATCCGTGGCAGTTCCCGGATGAAACGATTTTTCTTAAAAGCGGCGACTGTGAAGACCGTGCATTCCTGATCGCTTCATTAATGATAGGATCGGGAATAAGTCCTTATAACATTCGTGTTGTTTTAGGAAAGATATTTATGACCCGCGGTAGTAAGCAGAGTGAGTTTGATCATATGTGGGTAATGTATAAAAACGAAGCAGGTCAATGGACACTTATCGAACCGCTTAAGGCTATTTCATCCGAAAAGACATTAAAAAATAAACCTCTGAAACAGAAGAAATCAGAATTACAAAAAATCATTACACAAACATCACCAACCATTGTAGAATACCGTCCTTCATTTCTTTTTAATGATAGTCATCTGTGGGCAGTAGCCGATAAAGGGCAGCAGCAATCATTTGATGATTTATTGTCGCTCAGGAAAAAATGGAAAAAGTTCAATCCGAAATTTGCAGGGGAAGTCCACCAGGATATACTGCATGCTGCGCTTGCCGGTGCAGACCAGAGAATTCTTAATGCGCTTGATCAATATTTTTCCCGGGCCATTGCAGGAATATTCGGACCTTTAGTTGATGACATCGACAGGCGTAAATACAATCCTCTTGATCATTTTGACAACGGTTATATAAAAGAAGGATGGGACCTGGTTGAGGAAAGGCTGGCAACTTTTACAATTCATAACACACGTTACCTTGATAAATTTGCACTTGCTGCTCACGCTGTTGCTGATTTTTATGCACATTCTTCTTACCCTCATTTTGCAAAAATCATTACCTCCAAAACAAATCCTGAGTTTGACTACATTGAACTATTTAACAGGAAAAACCCGGTGTTTGAAAGTAAACCGGAATATACTTCAGCCAGTAAATTTGATTTGTCCGGCGGCAGGTTTACCATCAATAAAAAATACTGGGATATCAATAAAAGACCGTATAGTGAAATAGCAAAACGGTGGAAAGGCGAAATAATCTCGGGCAGGTATGCTCAGATCAGCGATACGTGGCCTGGATTCTTAAATAATTTTATAGAGGGAATGGCAAACATCCCCGTTGATCTTTTAAACAAAAAAAATGCACAGGGTAAACCTGATTTTCCTGACCGCGGTTCTCTCCCTCATCATAATGAAATTGCAGTTGATGAAAAAAATATGAGTGGTGATCATAAACTATATTCTTCAAATGTTATCAACAGAACAGACAGGATGAGTTATAACAACCAGTTTAAATGGAGAAGGAACTCGGCAATCAAGCATGTCCGTAAAATTTTTGAAGAGAATTGGAATTTACTTCCGTTAAAATTAACTCCGTTACCTTAAATATTGTTTTAGAACGTATTCACGCAATTGGATATTAAAAAAAGATCTTAAGAATAAGAATGGAATTGAAAAAGCAGCAACAGACTGCGCACAGATTACTCATTTCTACTAATTAAAAACTTTCTGCCATAATTACAAAATATTATAAATTGTTGTTCGACCGGATTAATAAAAAACAGGGTTATTGGATTTTTTTTAATTTGGTAAGATTGGCTTAACCTTGCACTAAGATTGGCTTCATTTTGTACTCACTTTGCAACAATACTTGTTCATCAAAGAGTTGTATGTCATTCTGGCAACATTTGGGATAAAAATTTTTTTTTATTCCTTTGCTCTGTGCTTCTATCCTTTACTCTTTTATCATGTACTCACCTATTAATCTTTTTTATTTTTTACTTTAATCTATTTCCTGTTCTCACAGATTTATTTTTTTCACTTTTCACTTTTTACTTTTTACTTCCTGCCAGCCGGCAGGCAGGTTTACTTTAATCTTTTATCCTGTTCTTACTCATCCAGGTTATCCAACCAGTGAATAATGTTAAGCAAAAGCTGGTAATTGTATTTCGCCTCGGGTGAGTTCATTCCAAACTTTGCTTTATTTTGTCCGGCTATCTGTGCAGAAAACATTGCTGCTTCACCCCACAGAACAACTTTCCCGTTCCCGAAATCTTCTACTGCACCCTGTGACCAACCGCCAGCCGGAAGTTTTGGTGTATCCGGTTTAAAGTTCCATGCAGTATCAGGCATCAGGTAAATAAAATTTTTACCTAAAGTTAACACCGGTGTTGCGTCATCAGGAATTTTAAATCCTTCTCCCGTGAATGAATAAATAGAATCTACTATTTCAGAATCGTCCATTCCATTTGTAATAAAATTATCTTTAAGTGTACCGGCTTCACGTGTAAACAAATCAGGCTTCCCGTTATTTGTGCTGTCAAAAGCAAACCCGTTTTTAAGTTCAAACCCGAATTCTGATGCAAGTTCAGAAACTGCACCCGGGAAAGGCATATGATCGGCAATAAGGAAAAGTGAACCGCCTTCATCTACCCATCGAGCTATATTTTTAATTTCATCAACTGAAAATGCCGATGGTGTTGGCAAGACCCAATCTTCAGCATTTTTAATATTTAGTGCATTGGAGATTACAAGTATATCAGCATTAACCAGGGTGTTTTTACCGATTGAATCCTTTAAAGGCTGAACCACATATCCATCTTTTATTAATAAATCTGCGAATGGTTTGTATCTGCCTTCCATAGTGTGGAAATCATTATGAGCTTCATCAATAAGTATAACTGATCCTGTACCCTTATCATAAGCAGGATTATTTAAAGGTGGGTTAAAATCCGGGTCGCTGATCTGTTGTGCAAAACACAACCCGGTAACAAATATTAAAGATAATATTATTTTGTTCATTGTTCTTCCTTAATCTTACTATTCATAAAATAATAAAATATCATTTTTCTGCGTCCCTTATTAACAGACCGGTTGTAGAAACAAACACATTAAATTTTCGATGTTCATTAAATATTAATAAATGTTGCTGAACCGTACTGTGCATCAACAAGAAATGAAAGAAAAGGATAGTCCAGCCTTAGCTTAAAAATATCAATTGCTCTTTCTTTAGCAAGAGAATAAACCGTTCTCTTTTTATACTTTTCATCTTCAATATTTGTATAACGACCGGAAACTCTATCTAGCTCATAGAAAGTATGAAGTCCAAAAAGGTTGGCCACAGATTTCCACTTAAGAATATGAGCGTCAATGTAAAATTCTTCGCCATCAATATCATATTCTTTTTCGTCTCCATCGGGAAAAATTATTTTTGCACTAAATGATTGTTCGGTAACAGGTAGGATTTCTACTGAAGCAGCAAGCTCTTCTTTTATTAGTGCATTATATCCCTGAATTGAAAAACTTATTACTCCGAATAATAATGAAAGTGTCAGCATCAGGAGGGCAAATACAAAGTCTCTTACCGCACCAAAAAACTTTTTCTTTCTTAAAGAAGTAACAAATAAAACGAGGAATATCACACACAGGATAAAAAATACAATTGCAGCTATGTTTAATGGATTACTCATTTTATGTAATAATGAAATTAATTCGTGCTTTAATTAAATATAATATAAAATAAATCATTTTAATTTTTTATTATTTTAACCGGGTTCAGCAGGTTTCCCCTTTTTTCGATATTTTTACCTGACAAATCAATTAAAGATTATTAAGGATTTATTATGAATTTTAACTGGAGCAAGGTAAATGATTACGAGGATATTATTTATGAGAAGCAGGATGGGATTGCGAAAGTTACAATTAACCGTCCTGAAGTAAGGAATGCATTTCGCCCGGAAACGGTGATTGAAATGTATGATGCATTTTCTGATGCAAGAGAAGATCAATCTACCGGTGTTATTTTATTAACCGGTGCTGGACCAGCTAAAGATGGCAAGTATGCATTCTGTTCCGGCGGTGATCAGAAAATAAGGGGTGATAAAGGTTATATAGGTAAAGATGGTGTTCCCCGTTTAAATGTTCTTGATCTTCAGAAGCTAATAAGAAGTATTCCAAAAGTTGTTATTGCACTTGTTGCTGGTTACGCAATTGGCGGCGGACATGTTCTTCATGTTGTTTGTGATTTAACTATCGCAGCAGATAATGCAATCTTCGGGCAAACAGGTCCAAAAGTCGGCAGTTTTGATGGCGGCTTTGGATCAAGCTATCTTGCAAGAATAGTCGGACAAAAGAAAGCACGCGAGATATGGTATCTCTGTAATCAGTATAACGCTAAAGATGCTGAAGCTATGGGACTGGTGAATAAAGTTGTTCCCGTTGAAAAACTTGAAGAAGAAGGAGTTAATTGGGCAAAGAGAATTCTTGAGCACAGCTCTATGGCAATAAGATTATTGAAGTCAGGATTTAATGCAGAGCTAGACGGACAAGCCGGTATCCAGGAACTAGCTGGTAATGCAACATTACTTTATTATATGAGCGAAGAAGCACAGGAAGGAAAGAAAGCATACTTGGAAAAACGTAAACCAGATTTTAAGAAATATCCTAAGCTTCCTTAAACCTTAATACAGATATATGGACGATTCAAAAAATAACATATCAAAATCTCAAGCCTGGTTGCTTGCAAGCCGTCCAAAGACTCTGCTCGCTGCAGTTGTTCCTGTTGTTGTGGGTTCTGCTCTTGCAATATCCGAGGATAAATTTTTCCTGCCGTATTCAATTGTTGCTCTTGCATGCGCATTATTAATTCAAATAGGTACAAACTTTACAAATGATCTTTATGATTTTTTGAAAGGTGCTGATAACGAACAACGCAAAGGTCCACTTCGGGTTCTAGTATCCGGTCTAATCACTGTTAAAGAAATGAAAGCGGGAATCACTATTGTTTTCGGTTTAGCTTTTTTACTCGGATTGTATCTCGCTTATTCTGTTAACCTGATTGTATTGATAATAGGTGTTGTTTCAATCATTGCCGGGCTTGCATACACAGCAGGTCCTTATCCTCTTGCATATCATGGTCTTGGCGATGTATTTGTTTTTTTATTTTTCGGAATTGTTGCAACAGCCGGGACATATTACCTCCAAACACAAAATTTCAATCTAATTTCTTTTCTCGTTGCTATCCCCGTAGGGGCTTTAACTACAAACATTCTTGTCGTTAATAATTACAGGGATATTGAAGAAGACCGTTCGGCAGGTAAAAATACACTCGCTGTTATTCTTGGAAAGAATCTTACACGCTTCCAGTTTATTTTTTTATTGATAATCTGTTACTCAGTTTTAATTTTATTATTTATTCAATATAATTTTTCACACTGGATTTTTCTACCATACATTACCCTTCCTGTTGCTTTCTATATTTCAAAAATGATTTTTGTTTTAAATGGAAAAGATCTGAACCGAATTCTTGAATTAACAGCAAAGTTTTCCGGTCTTTACGGGATACTGTTTGCAATCGGAATTATTTTATGAATAAGATTGAACTGGAATATTTTCCCTACACTTTAAAGCTCAACTCATCATTCTCAACTGCAAAAACCAAATTCAATGAAAGAAAAGGATTTATAATAAAACTAAAGTCTGAATCAGCAGAAGGAATTGGCGATGCTTCACCATTTTCAGAGTTTGGTTCTGAAACTTATGAAGAAACAGATAATGCTTTAAAGGATTTTGACCTGAAGATTAAAATTAACTTCGATCTGCTTGTCGAAAGCATAAATGAAACATTACTTAAGTATGATGGACTTCCCGCTCTGCATCATGGACTTGAACAGGCACTTCTAAATTTAATTTGTAAAGAAAAGAAAATCAGCTTAGATAAATTACTTGGGATCAATATTAATAATTCCATAAATGTGAACGGTGTTATAGGATTTGAATCAGAAAAGAATTCTGTGAAGAGAGCGAATGATTTAGTCAAAAAAGGATTCAAAACTATAAAAATTAAATCCGGTCGAGCTAAAGATGCTGGAGGATTTAAAGAAGATTATAAATGTATTACCGAAATTAGAAATGCAGTTGGCAATGATATACGATTACGAATTGATATAAATGGTAAATGGAATCTTATTGAGGCATCAGATTATTTAAAGCAACTGGAAAAATTTAATCTTGAATATGCTGAGCAACCTGTCAATAACTTAAATGATTTCATAAAACTTTCTGAATCTACAAGCGTTTCTCTTGCTGTTGATGAATCGATCAGGAGCTTAAATGATGCAAAAGAGTTTGTGGAAAGTGGTACCGTAAAATATTTAATTATTAAACCGATGATGCTCGGCGGTTTATTAAATTCACTTGAAATAATTAAGCTGGCTGAAACAAAAAATATTCAAACCGTTGTTTCATCAAGCTTTGAATCAGCAATTGGAAGAGTAAATGCTTTAATAGCTGCTTCAACTATTAATAAAGATGTTGCCCATGGATTGTCCGTCGGAGAATATTTTGTGAATGATTTCTTCTCTGAAAAGTTAAAAGTTATTGATGGAAAAATTACTTTTTCAGGATTATGAAAACTCCTTCAATTGATTCTTTTATTTTAAAAACTCAACCCCCTGATCAGCCAGTTATTATTTCATCTTCCCAAAACCTCTCCTATTCACAACTAAAGAAAGAAACTGATTTGCTAGCTGGATATTTTACTAATAGAGGAATAAAAGGATCAGACAAGATTGCTGTTATCTATAAAAACTCAATTCAGTTTATTAAAATTATAATTTCGCTCTGGAAAATTAATGCTATACCGGTTGTGCTGAATGCAAGACTCACTGAATCAGGATTGGATGAACAAATCAAATTTGCCAAATGCAAAAATGTAATTGTAGATCCAGAGATAGATTTAGTAGAAACTAACATTTTACATCTCCCAGATGTTTTAAACGAATCAGAATCATTTTCGTCGCCTATTCTTGAAGAGGATACTGCGCTAATAATTTTTACATCCGGTTCATCAGGAAAACCAAAAGCAGTTGCGCATTCATTTCAAAGTTTATTTCAAAGTGCTGTTATCTCAAATCAAATTCTTGAGCAATCAAATGAAAGCAAATGGCTTGCAAGTCTACCTTTTTACCACATCGGTGGTTTTTCAATTTTAACAAGAAGTTTATTGTTTGGCTGTTCGATTATTATTCCTGATTCATTAAAAACTGCTTCAATAGCTGAGTCTATTCAAAAATTTTCACCAACACATTGCTCGCTAGTTCCAACACAATTAAAAAGATTAATTGAATCTGGTATTAAACCAAATAAAGAACTGATAAAAGTTTTAATCGGCGGTGGAGTAATCACAAAAAATCAAACGGAAGAAGCATTAAGAAATAACTGGCAAATAATAAAAGTATACGGCTCAACTGAAACTGCTTCTTTGATTTCAGCAATTGATACAATTGAAATAAAAATGAAGTTGGATTCTGTTGGGAAAGTCTTTAACCCAAACAGAATAAAGATTATTGGAAAGAACGGGAGCTCTTGCCCGACTAAGCAAACTGGAGAAATTGTAATTCAATCCCCTGCTCTCTTCAAAGAATATTTATACAATGTAAATGAAACTCAGAAAAAATTAATTGATGGATGGTATTATACAGAAGATATTGGTTGGCTTGATAATGATGGATATTTATTCCTTGAAACAAGAAGAACTGACCTAATTATAAGTGGAGGAGAAAATATTAATCCAAATGAAATCGAAGAACTTTTACTTGCACATCCTGAGATTTCTGATGCAATTGTGTTTGCTTTAAAGGATGAAGAATGGGGACAAATTCCTGCTGCTGTAATTGTAAAGAAAAATAACCTGCCAAGTTTAAATGAAGATCAAATAATTATTTATCTTAAAAAGTTTTTAGCTAGTTATAAAATCCCAAATAAAATATTCTTTGAAAATTCTATTCCAAGAAATGAATTGGGAAAGATTGACAGGAATATATTAAAAGAAAAGTATGAAAAAGGTTAAGTATGTTTTTCTAATTCAGATTTTACTAGCGGATCAATCTCAATCTTCTCCCACGTTTCCGCATCAATAAAAACATGAACTGTTTTTACTAATGCACAGGTTTCATCATCCTCATTTATACATTTATAACTTAGTTCAAAACCTGAATTCCGTATGCTGCTTACAGAAAGTTCAATTGTAATTTCCTCATCATAGCTTAAGGGATTTAAATATTGTGCTTCGGTTTTAACTATAGGAACAACAAATTTTTGATTATGCCAGTAATCTTCTTCAAGCTTAACTTGGTTTATTAATTCTTCGTATGCTGAATGACAAAAATCAAATATTCTTGAGTAAAACATTATTCCTGCGGGATCGCAATGATGAAATTGTATTTTTCTTTTAACTGTTATCATTTTAATGAATTACCAATCCTTTTTTGTTTTGTTTGAATTCTTCAGGAATTACTTTTAATATTTCTTCTCTTATCGCATCAAGGAAATGCATCTTGATAAATGTATTTGAATAAATAAAACCAATTTCTCTTTTAGGAACCGGATCACTGAATTCTTTTATCTGGTTTAATTTTTTCTTTTCCCTGATATACTTTACCGCGAGATAAGGAAGTAAAGTCATTCCAAATTTTTGTTCTACTAATTTAATGAGAGTTTCTAAATTTCCACTTTCAAAAATTACTTTATTATTTTTTTCAACCCAATTATTTTCCGAAGTCTTGCATATAGACAAAGCCTGGTCTCTTAAACAATGACCTTCTTTTAGCAGCAAAAAATCATTTACATTTAAATCATCCTGGTTGACTTTTGATTTTTTCATAAGTTTATGATCCGAAGGAACAAATGCAACAAATGGTTCATAATAAAGTCTTTCTGTTTTCATATTTCCGATTGTTGAACGTAATGCGATAATACCAATATCGTAATATCCTTTTCCTAAACCGGAAATTACTTCACTCGTTGTAACTTCATCAATTATTAATTCTATATCCGGGTACTTGCTCATAAAATTACTCAGGAACATTGGTAAAAGGTACGAGGATATTGTTGGAATGATTGCAACTTTAAATGACCCGACTAGTTCATCTTTCTCAATCTGGATGAGTACATTTAGTTTTTCTTTTTCTTTAATAATTTGTTTTGCCTGCTCAATAATCTTTAATCCAATATCCGTCGGTATGATCGGGAACTTATCCCTTTTAAAAATAATAACATCCAGCTCTGATTCGAGTTTTTGAATTTGCATGCTTAATGTCGGTTGAGTAACGAAGCATTTAGCAGCTGCTTCTGAAAAGCTTCCGAAAGAATTTAGAGCTAAAACATATTCCAGCTGTGTTATTGTCATATTGTATAAATTTTGTTTATAATAATATAGAAATTATCAATTTGATTTATAACATCAAATTACTAATCTTTATATTAGAAATCTAAAAATCAGGAGATTATTTGATAGACAACCTGGAACAAATAAAATCAAAACAGTCACGAATTTATCGTTTATATATTTAGTCAGTAATATTCTTTTGGTAATTATTGGAGTGTCAATTTGTCAAAATAAAAGAAGTTTAATTTTTATCAACAAAAAAAGGAGAAAATTTTATGAATGAAGATAACAAGTGTCCTTTTACTACCGGCACACTAAAGCATGCCGGAGGTGGCGGAACAACAAATCGTGACTGGTGGCCGAACAAATTAAATTTAAACATACTCCGTCAGCACTCTTCCAAATCCAACCCGATGGGAGAGAAGTTCAACTACTCTAAAGAATTCAAAAAACTTGATCTGAAAGCCGTAAAAAAAGATCTTTACAAACTAATGACAGATTCCCAGGATTGGTGGCCTGCAGACTTCGGTCATTACGGACCTTTATTCATTCGTATGGCCTGGCACAGTGCAGGTACATACCGCATTTCAGATGGTCGTGGTGGTGGTGGTACAGGATCACAGCGTTTTGAACCGCTCAGCAGTTGGCCTGACAATGTGAACCTCGATAAAGCTCGCAGGTTACTCTGGCCGATCAAACAAAAATACGGAAAGAAAATTTCCTGGGCAGACCTGATGATACTCACAGGCAACTGTGCACTTGAGTCAATGGGATTTAAGACTTTTGGTTTCGGCGGCGGACGTGAGGATGTTTGGGAACCTCTGGAAGATATCTATTGGGGATCTGAAGGTCAATGGCTGGAAGACAAGCGTTATACTGGTGAACGTGATCTTGAAAATCCTCTTGCTGCAGTTCAGATGGGTTTGATATATGTCAATCCTGAAGGTCCAAACGGAAATCCTGATCCGCTTTTAGCAGCTATAGACATTCGCGAAACTTTTGGGCGTATGGCTATGAATGACGAAGAAACCGTAGCATTGATTGCAGGCGGACACACCTTCGGCAAAGCACATGGTGCAGCCGATCCATCTAAATACCAGGGCCCGGAACCTGCCGCAGCAAGCATTGAAGAGCAGGGACTCGGCTGGACCAGTAGTTTTGGTAAGGGTAAAGGCGGTGACACAATTGGTGGTGGTCCTGAAGTTACCTGGACTACAACACCAACAAAATGGAGCAACAACTTCTTCGAGAATCTTTTCAATTATGAATGGGAATTAACAACAAGCCCGGCTGGTGCAAAACAGTGGGTTGCCAAGAATGCTTCCAATACAATTCCGGATGCTGCTGATACATCAAAAAAACATTTACCAACGATGCTTACTACGGATCTTTCTTTGAGGTTCGATCCGGCTTATGAAAAAATTTCAAGACGTTTTTATGAAAACCCTGATGAATTTGCAGATGCTTTCGCACGTGCGTGGTTTAAGTTGACTCACCGTGATATGGGTCCACGTTCTCGTTATTTAGGTTCCGAAGTGCCGAATGAAGACTTGATATGGCAGGATCCTGTTACGACTGGAAAGAGTAAAATTACAAGTAAAGATATCACTGCACTGAAGAATAAAATTCTTAATTCACGTTTGTCAGTATCTCAACTGGTATCTACTGCATGGGCTTCGGCATCGACCTTTCGTGGCTCCGATAAACGCGGCGGTGCGAATGGTGCTCGAATTCAACTTGCACCACAAAAGGATTGGGAAGTTAACAACCCGGCACAACTGGAAAAAGTACTAAAGAATCTTAAAAAAATCCAAAATGAGTTCAACGATAAGTCTAAAAGTAAGAAAGTTTCTCTTGCTGATTTAATTGTTCTTGGCGGATGCGCAGCAGTTGAGAAAGCTGCGAAGAATGCAGGTTTCAATGTTAAAGTGCCTTTCACTCCGGGACGAGGCGACGCATTGCAGGAACAAACTGATGTTGATTCATTTGGTGTTCTTGAACCTGTTGGAGATGGATTCCGCAATTATTTGAGGAAGAAGAAAGGTTATAGTGCAACTGCAGAAGAAATACTTATTGACAAAGCACAATTTTTAACACTTACTGCACCCGAGATGACTGTTCTCCTCGGCGGTATGCGTGTTCTTAACACAAACTATGATGGATCTAAACACGGCGTTTTTACTAAACGCAAAGACACTCTCACAAATGACTTCTTCATAAACCTGCTCGATCCGAATACTGAATGGAAATCAACTTTAGATTCCGGAGAAGCGTTTGAAGGTCGTGACCGTAAAACAGGTACAATTAAATGGACAGGTACACGTGTAGACCTCATCTTCGGTTCCAATTCAGAACTTCGCGCACTTGCTGAAGTTTATGGATGCAAAGATTCCAAAGAAAAATTTGTGACCGACTTTGTTGAAGCATGGAATAAGGTGATGAACGCGGATCGTTTTGATCTTGCAAAATCATAGTTTAATAAAGCAAACTGAGACTATTCAACTGCCGGACCATAAAAAAGGTTCGGCAGTTTTTTTATATTATTTTTCTTTTAAAATTATAAATGTCATCCTTAGAATTGGATGAAATTTGTTTTTTAAATCATTTTCATATCATCAAGGAATGGAAATTTCTCTCTCACCTGTCTAACATAATCTTTATCGAGTTCGGTGACAATAATTTTTTCTTCATTTTCTGAAGTTATAATTTCTTTTCCCATTGGATCGAACACTCCGCTGAAACCCGAATAATGTAATTTCGGATCATCCCCTACTCTATTCACACCGAGTATATAACACTGATTTTCAATTGCGCGCGCTTTTAATAATGTCCTCCAATGTTCAATCCTGGTATCAGGCCAGTTTGCAATATTTATAATAAAATGGACTCTCTTTTTTCCATATTTTCTGTACAGCTCGGGAAATCGAAGATCATAACAAATCGTAAAACCGAATTTCCAATTTTTTATTTTTCCAATTGCTGGTCTACTTCCAGCATCATAATTTTCATCTTCTGTTGAATAAGAAAAAGGATGAATTTTCCTATACAATTTTTCTAATCTACCATTTGTATTAATATGGATAGCCGTATTGTAAATCCGGTTCTTCTTTCGTTCAATAACTCCGGCTATAATATTTGTGTTTCTCGTGTTTGCTATCTCAGCAAAGAACCTGTAGCTGTCTCCCTGAATTCCTTCAGCGAATTTTTCTGAATTCATTGTAAATCCTGTGAGAGACATTTCAGGAAAAACAAACAGATTGATATCTTTTAAATCAGAAATTAATTCTGTGATTTTTTTTTTGTTTGCTTCTTTATTTTCCCAAACGGGATTGTATTGAACTAGTCCAATTTTCATATCAAAAAATAACAGAATTTTTTAACAGTTAGTAAGTATTTATTTCTGAAAACAATTTTTAACTAAATAAAATACTATCAATTTGTTTATGTCAGCCAGTAACTTGCTGCTGATTTCTGACTTCTAATTATTTATATTTACGACCAAAATAAACAACCTGAAAGAAAAATGAATAAGATACCAGTTGCAATTCTCGGTGCAACCGGAAGTGTGGGCCAAAAATTTATTGAATTGCTTACTGACCATCCATGGTTTGAAATAGCTGAATTATGTGCATCTGATAAATCCGCTGGCAATAAATACAAATATGCCGTTGACTGGTTTCTCACATCTCCACTTTCCGGGAAGATTGGAGAAATCATGGTTCAGAATTGTGAACCTGTTTTGCAATCCAAAGTTATTTTTTCGGGACTTGATTCAAGTGTTGCAGGTGATGTTGAAACTGCATTTGCAGAAAAAGGGTATAAAGTAATTTCAAATTCAAAAAATCACAGGATGGACGAAGATGTTCCGTTGCTGGTTCCTGAAATAAATCCTGATCATCTTGAACTGACAAAAATCCAGAATTATAACGGCGGGTGTATTGTTACAAATCCAAATTGCTCCGTTATAGGAATGATGCTTGCTTTGAAACCATTACACGATAATTTTGGTTTGGAAATTTTAAATGTATCAACAATGCAGGCGATCTCCGGTGCAGGTCATCCACGGGTAGCAAATCTTGATATAGATGATAATGTAATCCCGTTAATCCGGGGTGAAGAAGAAAAAGTTGAAATTGAACCACTAAAAATTTTGGGATCTGTTAATAATAGAAAAATTGATTTTGTCGATTTTAAAATCAGTGCACAATGTAACAGGGTAAATGTAACTGACGGACATACAGAATGCATCCAGGTAAAACTGAAAAGAAAAGCCAGTGAAAAAGAAATCATAGATTCGTGGAATAATTTTAGATCTGAACCGCAGCGATTGAACTTACCGTTAGCGCCTATAAAACCTGTTCATTATTTTACTGAAGAAAATTTTCCTCAACCCAAATACCATCGTAATCTTGACAAAGGTATGGCGGTATCGGTCGGCCGGTTACGGAAAGACTCGGTATTTGACTTTAAATTTGTTGTTATCTCACATAATACTGTTAGAGGTGCTGCTGGAGGAGCAATATTATGTGCTGAATTAATGAAAGCAAAAGGATTTCTAAGCTAATAATTTTTCATCGAATTTCATCATTCTGTAAAGTATATTTACACTTCAAATCCAGACTGAAAAAAAGTAGTTCTTCAATTTTTAAATGCAAAGCATAAAAGAATTAAATATTTCAATTTTAGATAACTTATCTGAAATGTATTTCTTCCTGGACTCTTCGGGGGAAATACTTCAGATGAATAAATCTGCGAAAAACCTGATCGATAGTAGTGAACATGATTCGTACAACTTTTTTGATATTATAGAGCTTTGTGATCGTGAAAAACTAATGATAGGTTTAAAAGAATCGATTGAGAAAAACTCAATACAGAATCATAATACCCGTTTTTATATAAATAAAAATTATCTGGATGTTAACATCTCTTTTTCGTCTGCTTCTGAAGTTAATAAAAATGATGAAATGATTTTAGCAGTTGCCAGGGACATCACTGGAGAAAAAGCAAAAGAATTAGACCTTGTCCGCTTTTTTAATGTTGTTGAGCAAAGTGTTAATCCAATTCAGATTACAGATTTAAATGGCAGAATGATTTATGTTAATCCTGCATTAGCTAAATCCAGTGGATACAGTAAACAGGAACTGGTTGGAAAAAATCCAAAACTTTTTGGAAGCGGAAAGCATTCAAGAAAATTCTGGGACAGAATGTGGCAAACAATTTCAAGTGGTAAAACGTGGTTTGGTGAAATTGAAGATCAGAAAAAAAATGGCGACCCGTTTTATACTCAACTATTAATTTCTCCAATCATCGATAGCGAAGGCACAATTACCGGTTATTTTGGAATTCATCGGGACTTGAGTGAAAAGAGAACTCTTGAAAAGCAATTGATGCAGACACAAAAGATGGAAAGCATTGGAACACTTGCAGCAGGTGTTGCTCACGAAGTGGGAAACCCTCTTGCGTCAATTTCTGCTCTTGTACAGGTTGCACAACGCAATACAAATGATCCATTCATAATTGAAAAACTGGGTCTTGTAAAAAGCCAGATAACAAGAATTTCTAAAATTATCAGGGACCTTGTCGATTTTTCGCGTCCATCTAATTATGAATTACAATTGACCAATATAAACAATTGTATTCAGGAGGCTGTTGAAATTACAAAAGTTGGAACCAAAGCAAAGGATATTAATTTCATTGTTAAATTAAATTCTGAAGTTCCGCATCTACCACTTGTAGCCGACCAGCTTGAGCAGGTTTTTGTAAATATCCTTTTAAATGCGGTTGATGCTTTTGGTGAGTTTAATCAAAATAAAGAAAAACAAATCATAACTGAATCTTCTGTAGATAAAGACGAAGTTACTATAACTTTTTCAGATACCGGTCCTGGAATAGCAGAAGAAAATCTGGTGAAAATATTTGAACCCTTTTTCACTACAAAAGCTCAAGGGAAAGGAACTGGTCTTGGTTTATGGGTTAGTTATGGAATTATTAAAAGTTTTCAGGGGGATATAAAAGTTAATAGTACCGTTGGAGAAGGAACAACATTTATCATTAAATTTCCCAAATAAAAATAATGAGAGAAAGAAATGCCTAATAAAGTTTTAGTTGTTGACGATGAAGATATAATAAGAGAGTCTTTGTCTTATATTTTAAGTAATGAAGGTTATGAAGTCGCTGAAGCGGAAAACGGCAAAGTTGCTTTTGAAATTCTGAAAGAAAATTCTTTTGACCTTGTAATTACTGATCTTGAAATGCCGGAGATGAAAGGTACTGAGCTCCTCGAAGAAATTAATAAAATGAATATACAAACTGCTGCTATCGTTATTACGGCGTTTGGATCACTTGAAACTGCGATTACAGCACTGCGAAGTGGTGCAAGTGATTATATTTTGAAACCTATAGAATTTGATGAACTAATCATCAAAGTAAAAAGACTTTTTGAAATTCGGGATTTAATAATCGAAAACCGGATTTTACGAAAAGAACTTCAGCGTGATTTTGATTTCAATAACATAATCGGGAAAAGCCAGGCAATTGCACAAATTTTTGAAATGATCGAAGCTGTTTCTGATACTGAGTCAACTGTTTTAATAACGGGCAATAGCGGAACAGGAAAAGAATTGGTTGCCAAAGCCGTTCACTTTAATTCAATCAGGAAAAACAAACCATTTATAGTTGTTAACTGTGGTGCCATTTCTGATAACCTGATTGAGAGTGAGCTATTCGGGCATAAAAAAGGTGCATTCACCGGTGCAATTTCCGATAAAGAAGGTTATATGAAAGCAGCCGAAGGTGGAACTCTCTTTCTGGATGAAATTGGTGATATGCCTTTGAATCTGCAAGTTAAACTTTTAAGAGCAATCCAGGAAAAAGAATACACACCTGTTGGAACTTCAACTACATTACCCGTTGATGTTAGATTTGTTGCATCTACAAATAAGGATTTACAGGAAGAAGTGAACAAAGGAAATTTCCGTGAAGATTTATTTTACAGATTAAATGTTGTCGACCTTCATCTTCCATCATTAAAAGAAAGAGAAGAAGATATTCCCCTGCTTGCAGATCACTTTCTTGATAAGTACAGGAAGGAAATGAATAAAAATATAAAAGGGATCTCGAATGATGCTATGCGTGCATTATTGAATCACGAATGGAAAGGTGAAGTACGAGAACTGGAGAATACAATTGAAAGATCTGTAATATTCTGCAAAGAAGAATTTGTTTCCCCCGAACATCTCCCTCCTTCATTTCGTTCATTTAACAGCGGAGTAGAATTCCCTCTCTCCGGATCGCTTGAAGATGCTGTAAGACGATTTGAAAAAGATGCGATACTTAAAGCCCTGGAGAGCAGCGAAAATAATAAAGAAAAAGCTGCTGAGACATTACAAGTTGGGTTATCAACTTTATACAGAAAAATGAAGGAGCTCGATATTAAACTCTAGAAATTTAAAGCGATTTTTCTTTCATCAACCTTTAAAATCTTTTCAAAAACATTTCTAATAGATGCGAATTAGCAACTTTTTATTCTCAGCACTGAGAATAAAATGCTTTATTTAATTCGTTTTTTACCTAAATTAAGGACTTTAAGGTGGTATTTGGTTTGACATAATCAAACGAAATTTGATAAAAACCATTACTTAAATTAATAACAAACAACGATATGAAAAACATTATATCATTTGTCCTTTTTATTTCGGGTATTGTTGCATTATTCGCATTTGCATTTTCATTTACTTATTAAAAAATTGCGTACGGCAATCAAATATTTATAATTAATAGATAAAAATTTGTCATCCTAAAACATCTGTGTAAAACAGCTCATCAAATAGACGACAAGAAATTAAACGGATTGTATGAATGTTTCCTCACTTTAAGTACAACACAGTGATAAAATTTTACAAATCATTTTCTTGCTTGCAAATTAATTCGACTCATTTTTCAAGTATTATTCTCTCTCTACCATGTATTTACGTAATATAATTCTATTAGCTATTCTACAAGTTTCACTATTTTCTGTTGTCTCCTTCAGCCAATCAAATGAAGATTGTTTAATGTGCCATGATGATGATAGTATGACTATGGAGAAAAACGGGAAAGAAATTTCAATTGCAGTCAGTGAATCAAAGTTCAATTCACATAAACATTCCAGGTTAAAATGTGTTTCCTGTCATGTTAATTTTGATCCTGATGAAATGCCGCACAGTGATAATCTAGTGCCTAAAAATTGCAGAGATTGTCATCAAAAGGATATTGTAAAACATCTATTTCATCCACAGCTTTTAAAAGAGACCGGATCCGGAACAAGCAAAGATACAAATTGTCTTTCCTGTCATGAGAATCATTATACAACTGATCCTACAGCTAAAGGCGGAAGATGGAGTGTTGAAAATTTACCTACCTCTTGTGGTAAATGTCATAAAGAAAATGCCAAACTTTACCAGGCATCTGAACACTATCTGGCCTATAAAAACGGAATGATTGGTGCTCCTAACTGTCTCCAATGTCATAAAAATCCAATTGCTAAAATTCACTCTCCTGCAGATTCAGTAAATGTAAAAATTGCTCAGGAAAAATTATGCCTTTCATGTCATGAGGACAATCCTGAAGTAAGATCAAGAACAGCCCCAACTGCAGGATTTATTTCTCTTTATGAAAAAAGTGTTCATGGCTCGGCTTTAAATTCCGGTAACCCGAAAGCTGCTAATTGCGTTGATTGTCACGGATCGCATGATATATTAAAAAGTACAAGAGAGAATTCTCCGACATTTAAGCAAAACATTTCTAAAACCTGCGGCAAATGTCATAGTAAAATTGCAAAAATATATAATGGAAGCATTCATGGTATGGCGCTTGCAAAGGGTAATATGGATGCCCCGGCCTGCACTGATTGTCATGGTGAGCATAATATTTTAAAGCATGATAACCCGAAATCTCCTGTTGCCTTTAAAAATCTATCCAAAGAAGTTTGCTCTCCATGTCATAGTTCATTGAAACTTTCTAACAAGTATGGAATATCAACAGATAGATTTAAAACATTTTCTGATAGCTATCATGGCTTGGCTATTGCAGGCGGTTCCGTTGAAGTTGCAAATTGTGCAAGCTGTCACGGTACTCACAACATTAAACCCTCCTCTGATCCGACTTCCAGTATTAATAAAAATAATCTTGCAAAAACCTGCGGTGGCTGTCATAAAGGTGCGAATGAAAATTTCTCAATAGGAAAAGTCCATATCACAAGACAGGAAAAAAGTGAACCTATTATTTATACAATTGCAACGATGTATATTATCCTGATCTTCGTTACAATAGGCGGTATGTTTTTGCACAATGTTTTGGATTTCTACAGGAAATCGAAAATTAAAAAGATGGGTCAGCGTGGTTTAATTGCTCATGAAGTACATGGTCATTCCCTTTACTTACGGATGACATTGAACGAGAGAATTCAGCATATAACTTTAGCCATTAGCTTTCTCTTACTTGTGATGACTGGATTTATGTTAAGTTATCCTAATGCCTGGTGGGTTTCACATATCAGGGATTTAAACTCTGATGTATTTGAGTACAGAAGCGTACTACATAGAATTGCTGCAGTTGTAATGGTAACAATTAGTTTATATCATATATTTTATATCTCTGCAACTGAACGAGGCAGGCAATTAGTTAAAGATCTCTTTCCGAAATTACAGGATTTCAGAGATGCTATTGGTGTTGCAATGTTCAACCTGGGAATCTCAAAAGAAAAACCTAAGCTTGACCGTTTTAGTTATGTAGAGAAAGCAGAATATTGGGCTCTGGTTTGGGGAACTATAGTTATGACTGCAACCGGCGTGATAATGTGGTTTGATAATACATTCATGGGAATTTTAACAAAACTCGGATGGGATATTGCCAGGACAGTCCATTACTATGAAGCCTGGCTTGCATTCCTGGCAATTGTTGTGTGGCATTTTTATTTTATAATTTTTAATCCTGATGTTTACCCGATGAATCTTGCATGGTGGAAAGGAACAATCTCTGAAGAAGAAATGGCTGAAGAACATCCGCTGGAATACGAAAAAATTAATAAGAAAAATATTAACCTGGATGATGAATAGAGTAGTTAAAAATTTTACCAGTCTGTCATCAATGTTTTTACCAGAAATTTTCTGGCTTTGTATGCTTTTTCTATTTCCTTTTTATTCAGGATTTGCTCAATCAAATGATGATTGTTTAATGTGTCATGATGATCCGGGTTTTAAAGACAAAGTAAACGGAAAGACCATTTCTCTTTATTTAAATCCTGCTGTATTTAATAAATCAGTTCATGCTGAACTGGAGTGTGTCGATTGTCATTCCGATATTGATCCAGATGAAACACCTCATAGAACGAAGTATACTCCGGTTAATTGTGGTAATTGTCATGATGAAGAAGAAGAGTTATATGCTGAATGTATGCATGGAAAAGCAAGAGCTAGTGGTGATAAATTAGCTCCTCTCTGTCAGGATTGCCATGGGAAGCATGATATTCTACCAGTAAAGGATCGCAATTCTGCAGTTGCTACAATGAAAATTCCATTCCTTTGTGGAAAGTGTCATCATGAGGGAACTCAGGTTCAGCGCCAGCACAATATTCCTCAAGACAGAATCCTTGAGAATTATACAGAAAGTATTCATGGTGAAGCATTGTTGGTAAAGGGTTTAATTGTAGCCCCAACTTGCATTTCTTGTCATTCTGCACATAGAATTTTACCTCATACTGATCCAAGATCAACTATAGCAAGAAGTAATATTGCAAGTACTTGTACAAAATGCCACGCAGAAATAGAATCAGTTCACAGAAAAATAATTAAAGGGGAATTGTGGGAAAAACAAGCTCATGTACTTCCTGCATGTGTAGATTGTCATCAGCCGCATAAAATAAGAAAAGTTTTTTATGATTATGGAATGGCTGATAAAGATTGTCTTAGCTGTCACGATAATCCAAATCTAAAATCATCTGTCGATGGGAGATCTCTTTTTGTAAATTATACAGAATTAAAAGGAAGCCGGCATAGTAAAATTGCTTGCAGCCAGTGTCACTCGGAAGTAAATGTTTCCAAGCATCGTCCTTGTGAAACCATTACCCAAAAAGTAAAATGTGCTTCGTGTCATGACGAAATTGGAGTTCAATATTCAAAGAGTACACATGGAACTCTATCAGCAAAGAATGATACAAATGCTCCAACTTGTAAAGAATGTCACGGAACTCATGGAATACTTGGAAAGTTAAATCCTGAATCACAAACTTTTGCAACAAATATTCCTACTCTTTGTGCAAGTTGTCATCGTGAAGGAGAGAAAGCAGCAGTTAAGTACAAAGGAAAAGAAAAAGATATCATAAAAAATTATACTGAAAGTATTCACGGAAGAGGTTTGTTGAAAAGCGGACTTACAGTAACTGCAACCTGTACTGATTGCCATACTGCACATATGGAATTACCACACACTGATCCGGAATCCAGTATAAACCCAAAAAATGTGGCTGAAACTTGTGGAAAATGTCATCATGGAATTGAAGAACAATTTGTAAAAAGTATCCACTCCCCGCTTGTGTCTGATACAGATAAGCAGCTACCTGGTTGCGCAGATTGTCACAGTGCACATACTATTAAAAGAACAGATGCAGATGGATTTAAACTAGAAATTATGACACAATGTGGCAGATGTCATGAGAAAATTGCTGAGACATATTTTGATACCTACCACGGAAAAGTTTCCCAGTTAGGTTATACTAAGACAGCTAAATGTTATGACTGTCATGGCTCTCACGATATTTTACCTCCATCTGATCCCAGATCAAGATTAAGCAGAGAGAATGTTGTAAATACCTGTAAAACCTGTCATCCAAATGCTAATAGACAATTTGCCGGCTACTTAACTCATGCAACGCATCATGATCCGGTTAAATACCCGATTTTATTCTGGGTTTTCTGGGGAATGACCGGTTTATTGGTTGGAACTTTTTTCATTGCGGGCCTGCATACTCTTCTTTGGCTCCCAAAATCACTTCAGTGGAGAAGAAAAATAAAAAGTTTACACCTGGAAGAAAATGAATTGAATATGAATCAAAATCCTGATGAAGATTCTGAAAGTGAGAATAAATGAGCCTGAAAAGAAGATATGTATTAAGGTTTTCCCGTTTGAATAGAATTTTGCATGTCTGCATGATTATAAGTTTCATTACTCTTTCTCTGACGGGAATGACTCTAAAATTTTCCTACACCGGTTGGGCAAGGTTCTTATCAAGATTATTCGGAGGGTTTGAATCTGCAGGCTACCTTCATCGATTTGCCGCATCAATTATGATAATTGTTTTTATAACTCACCTTGTGGATTTGTTTAGAGTTAAGAAAAAAGAATTCGGATCCTGGTTTAAACTTCTTGGCGGTAAACATTCTATGTTATTTAATAAAAAAGATTGGCAGGATTTTAAAGGTTCACTTAAATGGTTTTTTAGCAAAGGACCAAGACCTGAATATGGCAGATGGACATACTGGGAAAAGTTTGATTATTTTGCTGTATTTTGGGGAATGTTTGTAATCGGATCAACAGGACTAACTTTATGGTTCCCGGAATTTTTCACAAATTTTTTCCCGGGCTGGTTCATTAATGTTGCAACAATTATTCACAGTGATGAAGCTCTTCTGGCAACAGGATTTATTTTCACAGTTCATTTTTTCAATACACATCTTCGACCGGAAAAATTCCCAATGGATATTGTAATTTTTTCTGGCAGAATTCCTCTGGAAGAATTTAAATTAGACAGGCCAGACGAATACAAAGAACTTGTTGAAAATGGTGAACTGGAAAAACATCTTGTTGAAGCATATCCTCCGATCGTTATTAGAGGTATGAAAATTTTCGGTTGGACAGCATTAACTCTCGGATTCAGTATCATTATTTGGATTATTTATTCAATGATTTTTGCCTATAGATAATTCTGTACTTTTTATTTTATAATTAATTTATTAACAGCTCTGATATGCGACGATTATTTCCTTCATATATTTATAACCCAATAACAATTTTTGGTGCAGGACTTTCATTATTGAGCTTTGGTCTTATATTATTTTTAACTGTACTTGATACACTTTCCCCGGAAACAACTCCTTATCTTGGGATTATAACTTTTATTATTCTGCCGGTATTTCTGTTCATTGGAATTATTTTTATTGTAATAGGTTTATTAAGGGAACGAAGAAGATTAGAAAAAGGGATAGTCAGGAAGCATCGGTTTCTTGTAATTGATTTTAATGATCCTAAACAAAGAAGGCTTGTAATTACTGTTTCAATCAGTACAATATTATTTTTATTTTTTTCGGCTTTTGGGAGTTTTAAAGCATATGAATATTCTGAAACGGATGAGTTTTGTGGGGAAATTTGTCATGAGGTAATGCAACCAGAATACACTACATATCTTTCTTCTCCACATTCTAGGGTTGGGTGCGTAAACTGTCATATTGGTTCAGGTGCAACGTGGTTTGTGCGGGCAAAAATATCAGGATCATACCAGGTTTATTCAGTTCTTTTTAAAAAATATTCTAAACCAATTCCAACCCCAGTGAAAAATCTAAGACCTGCTGCAGGAACCTGTGAACAATGTCATTCACCCGAACATTTTTTTAGTGAGATCAGGTACGAATCAACTTATTACCTGTATGATGAAAAAAATACCAAGTCGAGTATATCAATGCTTTTAAAAATTGGTGGTGGAAACAGCCGTTTGGGAAATTCAGAGGGTATCCACTGGCACACAAATGCCTCAAATAAAATTGAATATCTTTATACTGATTCAATACGTAATGTTATTCCATGGGTAAAACAAACAACGAAAGATGGAAAAGAAATTATTTATAAAGAAAAAAATAGTGACTTCGACCCAAAAAATTATCCGGAAGAAAATTTAAGAAAGATGGATTGTATTGACTGCCATAACCGTCCTTCCCACATTTATTACCCTTCAGATAAATCGGTCAATTTAGCTATGTCCTTAGGACGCATTGATGAAAATTTACCATACATCAAAAGCATTGCCGTCAACGCTCTTGATGATAAATATTTAACGAAAGAAAACGGTCTTGAGAGCATATCTAGTTCAATCGACGATTTTTATAGTAAAAATTATCCCAAATTGTTTGAACAACAAAAAGACAAAATTGACCAGGCTGTTGATGAAGTACAAAAAATTTATAACCGAAATTACTTTCCAAGTATGAATGTTAGCTGGAAAGAATTTCCGAATCATCTATCTCACATTTATGATTTAGGATGTTTTCGTTGCCATGACGGAAAACATTTTTCTGATGATGGAAAAATGATAAGAAGAGATTGTAATCTTTGTCATACTATTATTTCTCAGACAACAAGTAATGGTGATACATTAGTTTCAATGAAAGGAATTGATTTTGTTCACCCGGAAGATCTTGGAATGGATGTGAAAGAATTAATGTGTGTGGATTGTCACGCACGTAATTAAGTTATATCCTGGTTTTTATTTAATCCCACCCTGCTAAAAAGGTTCATTAGCTAATAAATATTCTATGCTGATTTTCTGAGTATTAATTAATTCATAATTATTTTAATAATCACTTCACTATTTGAAATAAAATTATTATTATATACTCAATATTTGAGATAAGTTTATTGTTAACTCTAATCAAATTTATTCATTAACGAAGGGAATTTAAAGGGGTTAAATTCCAATGAACATACCTGATACATTACTTCGGATAATATCCTTCCATCTAAAACATTCAAGGAAAGAATATGGAAAATATTCAACCTGATCCTGCTGAAACAAACAACAAAAAGAAGAGAAGAGAATTTTTAAACATTCTTCTAGGAGGTGGATTTATTGCCTGGATTGGTTCTTTACTTTTCCCGGTATTTAAATATCTCGAACCTCCAAAAGTTGATGAAGTAAAAGTAACAAATGTAAAGATTGGTGCTGTTGAAGATATGGAAAAGGACAGCGGTAAGATTATAAAATTTGGAAGTATTCCTGTTATCGTAATTCGTAAAATTACAGGAGACTATGTTGCCTTCAGTGCTTCCTGTACACATCTTGATTGTATTGTTCAATACCGAAAAGATTATGGTCAGATTTACTGTGCCTGCCACAATGGAAGATATGATCTAAATGGAAGAAATGTTAGTGGACCACCTCCTGCCCCATTAACAAAATATGGTGTTACAATAAAAAATAATGAAGTAATTGTTTTCCAGGAGGCAAGCTAATGGAAGACAAAAAATCATACAAAGATAAATCATTTCAGTGGCTGGATAAAAGATATAATATCTCAGGTCTAATTCAATTTGCAAAGAAAAAATCAGTACCAAAATTCCGGGAAACTATCTGGTATTATTTCGGTGGAGTTGCTTTACTTTTATTTGTAGTGCAAGTTATTTCCGGTATTCTACTATTAATGTATTATAAAGGGACTGAAGACCTGGCTTACGAAAGTGTCAATTTTATTTCAACCAAAATTAGTTTTGGATGGCTGATTCGTTCTGTTCATAGTTGGTCAGCAAATCTTATGATCTTTGCAGTATTTATTCACATGTTTTCGGTTTATTTTCTGAAAGCTTTCAGAGAACCTCGCGAACTTACCTGGTACACGGGAATTGGGCTTCTTGCAATATCAATGGCATTTGGATTTAGCGGATATTTATTGCCATGGAATGAACTTGCATTTTTTGCTACAAAGGTCGGTACTGATATTGTTGGCCAGGTACCTTTTATTGGAAAACCATTACTAATTCTATTAAGAGGCGGGGAAGAAGTTACCGGAGCAACACTTTCGAGGTTTTTTGGATTTCACGTTGCAATCTTTCCCGGCATTTTTATTCTTTTATTGACACTTCATCTCCTTTTTATTCAGAGACAAGGAATTGCAGAACCTGAAGACTATAAAAATCTTCCCGCAAATGAAAAGAAAACAATTCCTTTCTTCCCGAATTTTGCAATGAGAGAATTGTTGATCTGGTTGATAGTGATAAATGTTTTGGCAATACTCGCTGTTTTTTTTCCATGGGAACTAGGCACCAAAGCTGATCCATTTTCTTCTGCTCCCATTGGAATCAGGCCTGAATGGTATTTTCTTTTTATGTTCCAGGTTTTAAAATTTTTACCCGGTGAAATTTTATCAATTAGCGGCGAGTTTGTTGGTATCGTATTTTTTGGAATTGGCGGAGTTTTATGGGCACTGATTCCTTTTTGGGATAAACACACACTTAAAGGCAAAAGAAACATAATTCTAACTTATTTTGGAATCTTTGTAATTATGTTTATTCTGATTTTTACAATCCTCGGTCTTATACTTGATTAGGAGGCTTATAAATGAAAAGCAGAAATATTATTTACATTTTTTTAAGTCTCTTTTTTATAATTGCAAATCATAATCTCTTTGCCCAAACCAAGGACGAATGCTTCAATTGTCACAGTGATCTTGATGATGAAGTTGCGATATCATATAAAACTGATGTTCACTTTTTAAAAGGAATTTCCTGCTCAGGTTGTCATGGAGGAAAATCTTCTTCAGATGATCAGGATATAGCCATGAATAAAGAAAATGGATTCATTGGTGTGCCGACAAGAATTGACAGATATAAAGTCTGTATAAAATGTCATGCTGATCAAAATAAAATGAAAAGTTTTGGATCAGATCTTAGAACTGACCAGTTTGAGAAATTACAAATCTCTGTACACTTTCAACCCACATATAATAATCAAGGCCCTATTGCTGATTGTATCACTTGTCATAGTATTCACAACATCAAAAAAGTAAAAGATCCATCCTCAACTGTTTATCCCACCCGGATTATAGCACTATGTGGAAAATGTCACAGTGACGCTACTTACATGAAAAATTATAATCCAGGATTACCTGTTGACCAGGTAGCTAAATACAAAACAAGTATTCACGGCATACAAAATGCAAAAGGTGATCCTAATGTTGCCGAATGTGCAAGTTGCCACGGTCACCATGATATAATGGCTGCAAGTGATCCGCGGGCTCATGTTTATGCCACTAATATTCCTTCAGTTTGCGCAAACTGTCATGGGAATAGCAAACTTATGTCAACTTACAACTTGCCCTCTGATCAATATGAAGGATTTGTGAAAAGCGTTCACGGAGTTGCATTATTACAAAATGGTGATTTAAGTGCTCCATCCTGTAATGACTGCCATGGAAACCATGGTGCTGTTCCACCCGGCGTTGAATCAATTTCAAAAGTTTGTGGAAGTTGCCATGTTTTAAATATGGAATTATTTGAGCAAAGCCCTCACAAGGAAGCATTTGATGAAAACGATTTCCCTGAATGTGAAACCTGTCATAGTAATCATCTGATCTTACATCCAACAGACAATATGTTGGGAACGGGTAAGTTTTCTATTTGTACTGATTGCCATAGTAGTAACGATGATAATAAGGGATATATTGTCGCAGGCAGTATGCGAAGAATGATTGATAGTCTCAAAACTCTTGATGAAGAAACCAAGAAAATACTGGACAATGCTGTTCAAAAAGGAATGGATGTTTCTGATGCGACATTTTCTTTGAAAGATATTAGGCAGACTCTAATACAGTCCAGAACTATGGTTCATTCTTTCAATCTGGATAAATTCGAAGAAAAAATTAAGCCGGGATTTGATATAGTAAACAAAGCAATGATAAGCGGTAATAAAGCCGTTGATGAATATTATTTTAGAAGAGTTGGTCTGGGTTTGACAACGATAATTGTTACCTTATTGGTTATTGGATTATATATAAAACTTAAACGCGTGGAGAATAAATCTAAGTGATTTTTTTAATAAATATTTATAGTTTAAAAATATTTAACAGAGGGAATTATGGAACCAACTTCTGATAATTCTTCAACTAATGAAATCCTTGAGATACTTAGAGGTCTTGATGGCAGACTAACAAGAATCGAGGGTTATCTGAATATAACTCCTAAAATTGAAGAAGTAAGTCAGGAAGAACATGTTGTCCAAAAAATCAAAGCTGATAAAGATGAAGAGCTGGAATTCAGAATCGGACAATTTTGGTTTGCCAAATTAGGAATATTTGTATTTTTAATTGGTTGCTTAATTGCACATACACTGCCCTTCGAAGGTATTAATCAAATTATTCCAAGTGCTGTTGGATTTATTCTTGGACTCGGATTAATTTCTATAGGACAAATTGGAAGAAAAAGAATTCCATATCTTCAGGGTTATCTTCTAGGCAGTGGATTTGTAGTAATTTATTTAGCGGCGTTACGTATGCACTTTTTCAGTCCAAATCCGGTTTTCAATGATTCTTTAGTAGTGCTCTTTATAATTTACATTGTATCAGGATTAATAATCTTTGCTGCAATTAAAAAGAATTCTCCATACCTGACTTCTCTTGGAATTACTGCAATCTGTATTTCGGCTTTGATTAACGATTCCCCATATTTAATATTTACTACTTTAATAGCTGTATCAATTATTGGATCATTCTTAAAGGTTAAATTTAATTGGCTGGTGTTGCTCAACTTTATTATCGGAATAACATATTTTGTTCATTTGCTCTGGTTTCTTAATAACCCGCTCATGGGAAATGAACTTAAAATAGTTTCTGATCTGCCTATAAATTTACTCTTTATTCTGATCTACAATGTTATATACAGTTTAAGTTTTCAAACGGATAAAAATTTCGAAGATAATCTTATTTCCGGCTCTGGGGTTTTTATTAATACTGCTTTTGGATATGGTTTGTTTTTATTGATTACAATACTATCTAATCCTTCTAATGCACAGCTTTATAATTTATTTGCTTCACTTATTTTCCTTGTATTTGCTATTGTCTTCTTCACAAAGAAAAAAAGCAGGATGGCAACTTTTTTCTATGCTATGACTGGATATGGTGCGTTAAGCATAGCAATCATTCTTCAATTTAATAAGCCGGATTACTTTTTGTGGTTATGCTGGCAGAGTGTACTTGTGGTTTCCACTGCGATCTGGTTCAGATCAAAATTTATTATTGTTGCAAACTTCTTTATTTATCTACTTATCTTCATAACATTTCTTGTACTAACCGGAACAACCGGTGGTATCAGTTTAAGTTTCGGTATAGTTTCACTGTTGAGTGCACGTATTCTTAATTGGAAAAAAGATCGGCTTGAATTGAAAACAGAGCAAATGAGAAATGCTTATTTGTTAACAGCTTTATTAATCATTCCTTACTCTTTATATCACCTCTTCCCAAGCGGCTTGGTTGCTATTTCGTGGATAGTTGTAGCTATTCTCTACTATGTATTTAGTATTCTTCTTAAAAGTATTAAGTACAGGTGGATGTCGCTTGCTACTTTCTTGTTAACTGTTTTATATGTATTTGTTATCGGGATTACAAGTTCGGAAACTAGCTATAAAATATTATCATTTCTTGTCCTCGGGTCAGCATTAATTATTTTATCCGTAATTTATGCAAGAAACAAGGGAAGATCTTCTTCGGCAGAAGGGAAAAAATAGACAAAATTTATTTTTGTTTATTTACTGTTAAAAATTATTCCCAATTTATTACCTGTTCAGGAACTTTTCTTACTTAGCTATAGTGCAAGCTGAAAAATTATTATAAATATTCAGCCCAGGAGGTTTTATATGAAAAGTTTATTCGTCTTCTTTTTCAGTTTTCTTTTTTCATTCCTTTTTTTCGGAGATAATTCCATCTCCAGTCAAAACCCAAAAAGCAATACTGTCCAGCTTGCAATTCTTTTGGATACAAGTAACAGCATGGATGGCTTAATTGACCAGGCAAAAACACAACTCTGGAAAATTGTGAATGAGATGTCACGCTCCAAAAGAAACGGCGAAAATATTGATCTGAATGTTGCGCTCTATGAATATGGAAATGACAATCTCTCTTCAGAAAAAGGTTATGTGAGAATGGTAGTTCCATTAACTAATGACCTGGATAAAATTTCGGAAGAGCTGTTCAAGCTTAAAACAAATGGCGGAAGTGAATATTGTGGAACTGTAATTTCAAAAGCAATAAAAGATCTGAAATGGAAGAAAAGTAATGATGAACTCAAAGTAATCTTCATCGCGGGAAATGAACCTTTCACTCAAGGAAGTATAGATTACAGAAACTCATGTCGAAATGCAATTTCAAAAGGAATTATAGTAAATACAATTTACTGTGGGAATTATGATGAAGGTGTTCAGACTAACTGGAAAGACGGTGCTGATTTAGCAGATGGAAAATATATAAACATAGATCAGAACCAGGAGATAGTTCATGTCGAAACTCCTTATGATGACGAGCTTGTAAAACTCGGGCAGCAGCTTAAACAATACTTATATAGCTTACGGATATTATGGAGATGAGTACAAGAAAAGACAGGCAGAACAAGATGAAAATGCCGGAAGTTTGTCTCCTTCGGTTTTAGTTGAAAGAACAGTAACTAAATCAAGTAGACAATACAAAAATGAATCGTGGGATCTTGTTGATGCAGATAAAGAGGGAAAAGTAAAAATTGAAGAATTACCAAAAGATCAATTACCCGAAGAAATGAAAAATATGAATAAGGAAGAACGCAAGGAATATGTTGAACAAAAGGCAAAAGAAAGAGAAAAAATACAGAATGAAATTCAGAAGCTGGAAGACAAGAGGAGTAAGTATGTATCTGATAAATTATCACAAGGACAGGATAATACACTTGATGCAGCTATGTTGAAAATAATCAGGGAACAAGCACAGAAGAAAAATTTTAAGTTTGAATAAGTTGCACTGAAACCGGCTGTCACTGACCAATCAGTAACAGCTCAATCAACAGGTATAAAAATGAAATCTTTTAAATTCATCAATATTGTCTCAATAATAATTTTTACCATCTCTCAATCACTCTTCGCAGACGGCTTAATAATAGTTCCAAAGCCGCAGCCGCCTCAAAGCCCATTTCCTCTTGAAGTAGTTTACCACAACGTTAATGTAAAAATAAACGGAAACATTGCTGAAACTTCAATTGACCAGGAATTTTACAATCCTTCAAATGCAAGACTGGAAGGTTATTACATTTTCCCGATTCCAAAAGGAGCAGTCATTAATGATTTTGAAATGGAAATTAATGGTGAAATGGTTTCTGCCGAACTTCTTGATGCAAATAAAGCCAGAAAAATTTATGAAGATATTGTAAGACAAATTAAAGATCCTGCTTTACTGGAATATTCCGGTCAGGGAATATTTAAAGTAAGAATTTTCCCAATTGAACCGCGAAGTAATAAAAAAGTAAAAATAAGTTACAGGGAAGTCCTGGATTCCGATAACGGAATGTATGAATACATTTATCCTTTAAACACAGAAAAGTTTTCCGCAAAACCCGTTAAGAATGTTTCGGTAAAAGTTGATTTGAAAACTAACAATGATATAAAAACAGTCTACTCGCCTACTCATTCGGTAGATGTAATTCATAAAACTAATAAGCAAGCAATAGTTTCTTTTGAAGAAGAAAATACAAAACCGGATATAGATTTTAAGCTTTATTACAACACAAACAATGATGAAGTCGGTTTATCGATTCTTACTTATAAAACCGGGAATGATGACGGATACTTCCTTCTCACGGCTTCACCCTCATTTATTATTGATCAAAACAAGGTTGATACAAAAGATATAACATTTGTACTCGATGTGTCCGGCAGTATGGCCGGAGACAAAATGCAGCAGGCTAAAAAGGCTTTACTCTATTGTGTAAACAATCTGAATTCAAATGATGGATTTGATATTATCAGATTTTCAACAGAAGCTTATTCACTTTTCAACAAAATTGAAACTGCCAATGAAACAAACCAAAAGAAAGCAGTTAAGTTTATTAACGATTTAAAACCGGTCGGTGGAACTAACATAGAAGAAGCCTTAAAGTTAGCTTTGGACGAGAAAGGTAAATCAGACAGAGCACACCTTATAGTTTTTATAACGGATGGTAAACCCACGATAGGTGAGACAAAAGACGAAATGTTGTTAAAGAAATTGAAAAATTCTAACTCCCAGAATATCAGGATTTTTACTTTCGGAATTGGAAACGAAATCAATACCCACCTTCTTGATAAAATAACCGAGCAAACCAAAGCATATCGCACTTATATTTCAGAAAATGAAGATATTGAAATAAAAGTCTCGAGCTTTTATGATAAAGTTCAGTTTCCAGTTCTTACCAATTTATCATTAAGTTTCGGTGGAGTTAGAACATTCCAGACTTATCCAAATAACCTTCCGGAGATGTTTAAAGGATCGAGCATTACGATTTTCGGTAGATATTCAGGAAGCGGATCATCAAAAATTACATTAACCGGAACAGTGAAAGGTGTACAAAAATCCTTTTCATTAAGTTCTGATTTTGCGAGAGACAATGACGATTACGATTTCATTCCACCTCTCTGGGCCTCAAGAAGAATTGGTTATTTGCTTGATCAAATCAGATTAAACGGCGAGAACAAAGAACTGGTCGATGAAATAACTCAGCTTGCCCGTGAGTTTGGAATTGTTACTCCTTATACAAGCTATTTGATTATGGAAGATGAAGAAATCCGATTAAGAGATAATGAGCTTACAAATGATTTTCAGACTTTGTCTCCTGCTCCGGTTCTCAGACAGGAATCCGCCGGTGATTTTGATGCAATGAAATTAAAAAGCGGCGAGAGGAGTATAACTGCAAGTGAAGAAGTACAAAATCTAAATCGGGCAAGTAACTATGGTGAAACAAAGCAAGGTTCAGGAAGGATGAATTATAAAGATACTGAAGGCAATGAAAGGAACTTAACTCAGCAAGTAAAGAATATCCAGGGAAGAGCTGTTTACCAAAGTGGAAAATTCTGGATTGACTCAGAATTGCAAAATCAAAAAGTCAAAAACCAAAAACGCATTCAGTTTAATTCAGAAGAATACTTTAAATTGTTAAAAGACAAACCAGGAACTTCACAATTCCTTGCACTCGGGCAGAATGTAAGATTTTATTATGATAATACTTTTTATGAGATTTATGAATAAGCCTCATCCAACCCTCTCAAAAGGAGAGGGCTTTTGATAAAATTGAAGGATAAATTATGATTAAGATATTATTTGGCTTTTCAATATTTTTTTCATTTAACTGCTTTCCTCAAAATGATTCATCAGCACAAATTGACGATGAACTGATTACTTGTTATCCTCAATTTGATTCATTACCTAAAATTATTGGTGGAATCGAATCGTTACAAAGTAAAATATTTTATCCGCCAAATGCATTGGAACAAAAAGTTGAAGGTAATGTATATGTTCTTATAAACATAGATTCACTTGGCAATCCCTCTAAACCAGTTCTTATTAAAGGTATTGGAATGGGCTGTGATGAAGAAGCAATTGATGTAATTCTAAAATCTAAATTTATTCCAGCATACAGCAAAGGAAAACCAGTTAATTTCCGAATTACCATCTTAGTAAAATTCAGATTGCCTAAAGAAGAATAATCTTCCAATTGCAGATCGTCTGTCACGGACCATTCCGTGACAGCAACCTGATTTCTGTGATTTTCTTTTCACTATATTTGCATACACAATTTTTAATAAATCTATGCCAGATATTTCCTCAATTGTTGAAATAATACAATTAATGCTTGCACCGGGATTAATGATCTCAGCTTGCGGATTGCTTTTACTTGGAATGAATAATAAATATTCTCTTGTTGTAAATAGAGTTCGTATGTTGAACGAAGAGCGAAGAAGGAACCTGAATAAAATGCAGGATAAAGATTTGAACACTCAGGAAAACATAAGGTTTGAAAGTATCAGCAAACAGCTTGAAGGACTTGTTTTTAGGGTAAAGCTTGTACGAAATGCAGTTCTATTTTATACAATGGCTGTTGCACTGTTTGTAGTTACATCTCTGTTAATTGGTTTTGGTTATTTGTTACAGCTTTCAAGACTCAATGGTTTTATTACAACGCTTTTTCTACTTGGAATGGTTTCAGTTTTTTGCGGAGTAGTATTCGCAGCCTATGAAACATACAATGGTTACGAAATAGTAAAGTTTGAAGTTGAAAGCGATGAGTAAAAAGTTAAAAAAAATTGAACCTAGATGATGCAGATTAACATTGATAAAAATATCTGTGGAAATCAGTTCAATCTGATTAATCAGTGTTCTATTGAATTTTAGTTAAAGCTTCGATTCAACAAAACTCAAAACGTCACTCAATTTTTTCTGAGCCTTTACTTTTAAATCAGAACAGGTTTTCCGCATTTCAGAAACAAACTTTTCATCTTTAATATCTTTTAGGTTAATAAGTACGTTAAAAATTCCGCCAAGCACTCCGGTGAAAGCACTTTGTGCTCCTACTCCGACATCTGTGATTGAATTCGGATTTCCATTCTTTGCAACAACTCCTGCAATTTCAATTGCACGATAACTTCGTTGAGCAGTATTTAAAGGAACCATTACAGCCTGTTTTAATCCTGCCTGCATTGCTTCTTCACGTACTTTCTTTTCTTCAGCAGTTTTGTTTGGGAGTCTTCGTGCATCCATATAAGAATTGAAAGCATTTGTATCTTCATCTACAGCTTTTACAAGCTGCTCTTTTATTTGTTGACATTCTTCTGCTGCATCGTTAAGAATTTTATCAACCTCATCACTTCCCCGCTTGTTAGCAGTTAAGTTGCTTACCATAGAAGAAAGTGAAGCACCTAAAGCTCCTGCAAGTGCAGCGATTGAGCCGCCGCCCGGTGCAGGAGATTCCCGTGAAACTTCATCAACAAAATCAGTTACATTTAATTCAACTAAAGCATTTTCCAGATTTTTCGGTAAACCTAAAACGCGTTCCTCAATTTTGAACTCCGAAACATCATTTAACCCAAGCGATTGAACCGCCGTATTCAAAATATCTTTTACAGGAATTCCGACTGATCGATGATGGGCTTTCAAATAATATTTTCCTGTTTCAAGTAAAGCTGGATAAGGAACCATTCCGACTATTTCACTTCCCGTAATTACAAGGCCTCTTTCCATTGCTAACTTACGTGCTTCCTCAAGAACGTGATGCATTGAAGTAATCTTGTAGTTTGTCAGATTAATTGAAATTTGTGCACGGTCGTAATTGGGAACCATCCATCCAATTGCTTTACAATACTTGAACTTACCCGGCTTTTTAACTGATTGACCTTCCGGCTTTTCAGGATTTATTCCATGCTGCTCAAGAATTTCTGCAAGATCATAATTGTGTGTTTTTTTACAATGTTCTATTGTTTCTTTAATGGTTTTTCCGTCAAATTCACAATTGCCGCAGGGATAGTTTTCTCTTTCATATTTCAGAATATCTTCACTCTTGTAATAAAAATTTCCATCACTTCCCTTTCGTGCAGATCTTCCCTTTTCTCTCAGTTCAAATGCGATATCAGTTGCGTGCTTTACTTCCCTTGTATTCAAATCAATGTTGTATGCTATTAAAAATTCTCTTACACCAATTACAGTCGCACCGGCTTTTGCATTAAACTTTGCCGAGCCAAAGTCTGGTTTCCATTCTGGTTTCTTCAATTTTTCTTCAAGTGCTTCATACTCACCCTGACGTATTTTTGCAAGATTTTCTCTTTCAGGTTTTGCAGCAGATTTTTCATAAAGATAAACAGGAATGTTTAGTTCTTCCCCTACTCTTTTTGCAACTTCTTTTGAAAGCTCAATACATTCCTCTGTTGAAATCCCACTAACCGGCACAAACGGACAAACATCTGTCGCACCCATTCTCGGATGTGAACCTTTGTGTTTACTCATATCAATTAATTCAGAAGCTTTTTTTATCGCATTGAATGCAGCAACTTTGACCGCTTCTGGTGAACCGATAAATGTCACAACAGTTCGGTTCATATCAAAACCAGGATCAACGTCAAGAAGTCTTGCCCCTTCAACTTTTTCAATTTCATTAGTGATTTGTTTTATAATTTCTGGATGTTGTCCTTCGGAAAAATTAGGGACACACTCAATTAATTTATCGGACATAGATTCCTCTTTTTATGCGGATTTTGCTAGAAAATATTAAAAATGGTCTAAAAACTTAACGGAATAAGTATAGAGAAACAAGGTCGGTGCAACATCTTCATTTCATTAATTCGTTTCATTGCTTTTAAATTGTTTAATAACTAAAATCAATTAAAATTTTTAAAAGATTTAGTATGAAAACTTATTCAGTTAAACCCGGTGACACACTTGGCAAAATTTCGAAGAAATTTTTTGGAAGTTCATCAAAATATAAACTGATTGCAAAGTTTAATAGTATAAGCTACCCTGATAAAATTGAAGTTGGACAGAAAATAAAGATACCTGATATTGAAAAAGTTAAATCTAAAAAAGGAAATAAGATTTCAACTAAAACTGCTGATATTTCCCTTACAAAATATCATTCTGCATTCCCGGATGGAATAAAATGGAAATTGGTTGAGAACGGAGTCGAAATAAAAGGAAGTGGAATTGAAAGAACAACGGGGAAACCAACAACAGTTACCAAAATCTGGAAAGGCAGAAACAAAGAAATAAAAAAATGGGCAAAAAAATATTCAATCCCATGTGAATTAATTATAGCAACAATCGCGACAGAATCCGGCAATAAAGTTAAAGCAAGAAGAGAAGAACCCGGTTTTGTTTCTGACTATAAAACTCCTAACAAAGTTAGTGTTGGTCTAATGCAAACGTTATTGTCAACAGCAGCTTCAACACTCGAAAAGAATTCGGTAACAGCAATATGGCTTGAGAGTCCTTCCAATTCAATACAAGCAGGGACAAGCTACATATTGCAGCAGGCAAAGAAAACAAAACTTGATCCACCTAAAGTAGCATGTGCTTACAATGCTGGAGGAATTTATCATAACGATGGGGAAAAAAATCGCTGGAAAATGCGACAATATCCAATTGGAACTTCAATGCATTGTGATAGATTTATTAAATGGTATAATGATGCTGTTTTCGTATTAAAAACTCACAAAAAGAAAGCGATTTTAACACATACTTTTCTGTTATCAGATTCCAACGATTCGTAATTGTTGCTCCCCAACAACTATTTCCCAAAAATCAGAATCCCCTCTAAATATTTAGACAAAAACTTTCGATAATTCTAATAAAGAAAGAATTCCACTCTATACCCGGTGGCTTGTTTTTTGCCTTAAATGCTTGAGTCCTGGTATTTAAAAAATTTTTAATCTATCTCTAATTTACTTGCTGAATGGAATTGATTTGAAGAACAACAAAATTTATAGAATATGCTTTTATGCAGATGTATTTGTATTAATTCTGTTTCTACAATATGTGAGTTTTTGTTTTCAATTTGAGTATCAAATCACCTATAGTAATAAACCAACACTTCATTCACTTTCTAAAATTCAAACTGTTACCAGAGAGTCCGGGTTCAAAAACTTTTCTCAATTTTACACTTCAATAAAATTGATTCATGAAACTCAAAAACCGGTAGGGAATTTAAATTCAGTACAAGCAAATTCATCGTTTACAAAGAAAGAAGTTTTAGCCGGGATTGGAAATTTTCTTTATTCAGATCGTGAAGAATGGATAGTTGTTTTAGTTTTATTGTTTATGTTCTTCGCAAGTATATTGATTCATTTTTATAAGCAATGGAAAATTCAGAGATCCGATCAATACAAGCAACTGGCTAGAGTAGAGAAAGAAAAACAAATTCTTATTGAACACTATTCGACTTTGACTGAGAATGCAAATGATGCAATAATCCTTGCAAATGAAGACAGGAGAATTATTGATGTAAATAAACGAGCCGGAGAAATGTACGGCTATACGAAAGATGAATTTTTAAAATTATATTTTATCGATATTATTAAAGATAAGAATTGTTTTTATGATGAGAGATTAGTTGAGATAAAGGAAAAAAAAGGGCTGGTTTATGAGTGTGTTCATTTAACAAAATCAGGCAGCGATATCCCGGTTGAAATAAGCGCAAAATTTATTGAAGCTAAAGGTGAAAATTATCTTCAGAATATTATCAGAGATGTAACTGAAACTAAAGAAGCTTATAAACATTTGGAACGAGAGTCACGTCTTTTTGCTGTTCTTAGCCAGATAAATCAATGCATTATCCAATCAAAAACCCAGGATGAATTATTTTCCAGAGTTTGCAAAATTTTTATCGAAACAGGAAAATTTAAATTTTGCTGGATTGGATTTGTTGACGAATCAAAACAAGAAATTATTCCTCAAGCCAGCCATGGAGAAGATCTCGAATATTTAAAACGTGTTAACCTTAAACTTTTTGAAGTCGACTCAGTTATAAGACCTTTTAAAAAAACTATCCTCTCAGATTCCACCATAGTAGTAAAAAACATATACGAAGAAGAACATTTGCCCTGGTTTGACGAAGCAGTCAAAAGAAATTTTATTTCATTAGTATCAGTACCGATCCGAAAGTTTGAAATAGCTACTGGCTGTTTTAATATTTATGCAGATGAGAAAAATTTTTTTAAAAGAAAAAGAATTAAAATTAATACAAGAAATTGCCCAGGATATTTCATTTGCTCTTGATAATCTTGAGAAAGAACAAGCCAGGATAAGGAATGAAAATAAAATACGAGAAAATGAACAGAGACTATCGAATTTATTTAAGAATCTGCCCGGGATGACTTACCGATGTAAAAATGATGATTCATGGACAATGGAATTTGTAAGTGACGGAGTTAAAGAACTAACTGGCTATACTCCCTTTGAACTTATAAACAACCAGGTTATTCCTTTCAATAATGTTATCGTAGAAGACCAAAGGAATTATGTGCATGATACAGTTACCAAGTCTTTAAATAGTCATAAGCAGTTTTCGCTGGTTTATAAAATAAAAACCAAATCTGGTTTACTAAAATGGGTTCTGGAAAAAGGTACAGGTATTTTTGATAAGGAAAATAAAATTGTAGCTATTGAAGGATTTATAGGCGATATAACCAAACAAAAAGAATATCAACGGGCATTATTTGAAGAATCAGATAAAAGAAAAGATCTTGAAATTATCATAGAGCGTAGTCCGGCAATTGCATATAAACTTTCATCGGAGGCGAATTTCCCTGCCAAATATATTTCTAATAATATTACCCAGTTTGGTTATAATGTAGAAGAGTTTTTATCCGGTAGATTACATTATACTGATATCGTTCTGCCTGAAGACAAGACTAAAGTATTAGAAAATATTTTTGAATCTACCAACATTGGGAAAAATAATTTTAGCCAGGAATACAGGATACTTACAAAAAGTGGAGAGATAAGATGGGTGGATGATCGGAACTGGATAATAAGGAATGAGAATGGACAGGTAATTTCTTTCGAAGGAATTTTAATAGATATTACAAATAAAAAAATTGTAGAAGAAGAATTAAAAAAAGCAAAAGAAAAGGCAGAACAAATAAATCAACTTAAAGGAAATTTCTTCGCAAATATGAGTCACGAATTACGTACACCATTGATAGGAATTTTAGGTAATGCTGAGTTAATAAAAGATGAGACTGAAAATCAAGAAATTATAGAAATGGCTACGGTAATATTTCTAAGCGGTAGAAGATTGAACGAAACATTAAATATGATACTTGATATTACAAAATTAGAAACTGATCAGACTGAAGTGCTAATGGAAATTGCAGACATAGTCCCCTTGGTTAAAGAATCTATTGCATTACTTGAGCCTGCAGCATTAGATAAAAATTTGAAGTTTAAGTATTCATTTGACTTTACCAATGCGTACGCTAAAATCAACCAGGCATTTTTCAGTAGTGTTATCAATAATCTTTTAAACAATGCAATTAAATACACTCTTAAAGGAGAGATTAAGCTTAATTTTATAAAAGCTGAAGATAAAATAAAAATATCTGTAAAGGATACGGGAATCGGGATTGAAAAGAGTTTTATTGACCAGGTATTTGAGCCATTCCGCCAGGCAAGCGAAGGTTATGCAAGATCATTTGAAGGGACAGGCCTGGGATTGACAATCACAAAAAAATATGTTGAATTAATGAATGGTGATATAACCGTTGAAAGTAAAGTGGGTGTTGGTTCAACTTTTACAGTTTCATTTCCTGAGGTTCAAAATACCTTAAGTATTACTGAACCCAGTAAACAAAATGAAATTGATTTAGTCGGTAGCTATGGAAATGAGAAATTGAAAAAAGTATTAATACTTGATGATGATGAAATAAGCTTAAGAACACTTTCAACATTTATAAAGAAAGACTACGATGTAGATACAGTTTATGAAGCAAAGACTGCTCTACTTATTGCAGCCAGAAAAAAATATGATGCTTTTCTCCTTGACATCGGATTAAAAGGAGATTTGAGCGGTCTTGATGTTGCAAACGAATTGAACAAAATGGATAAATATGTTGATGTGCCTATAATTGCAGTAACAGCATACGCGATGGCTGGAGATAAAGAAAGAATATTAAACGGGGGATGCTCTCACTATATTTCTAAACCTTGCAGTAAAAAAGCATTGCTAAGCATACTAAAGCTCGCAATAGAAGAAAAAAAACATTGTCTTATCACTGAGGAAGAAAAATATTGAGCAAAAATTCTTGTTTAAAATTAAACTACCCGGTTCTCCGGGTAGTTTAAATGCCCTCACCCAAGTATAAAATCTATCCTAATAATTTAACTTTCCTATAAAGCGTTATTCCTAACACTAAAAACATACCAATATAAATGTATAACATTCTGCCCTCACAGTTTATTATAACAACTGTTTACAACTATAATGCCTGTAAAAAACTACAAAAATGTAAGGATTTTGCCTTTTCAGTGTTTCTTTTTGAAAAAATATTGTGAGGGTGTATTGGGATAACTCAGTTTTAAAAGGGAATAAAATTTCCATAAAATCATTTCAAATATACTTTAAAGATATCCTCATTAAGTATTGAAACAATGTGTTGGCTAAAATAATTTCATAATGATCGGAATAAATAGTTTAGTAATTACTGGAAAAAATTCATTTTCAAAAAAATAATTAGCCGGAGATTCTTCAGAAGATTTTGAACAAAGCGATTATAAATTATTTCAGCGGTCCTAGTCCGGTAATGTTTATAAACTGACTAATATTCTGCTAAAATAATTTTAAGTAGAATGAGGATGCTTAGTAAATAGTCATAAGGATTACTCAAACCTCAAAAATAAAAAAAGCCTCAAAACAAATTCGTTTCGAGGCTTTTTGAGAGCTGGTGAACGGATTTGAACCGCCGACCGGCTGATTACAAATCAGCTGCTCTACCAACTGAGCTACACCAGCTTAAAAATCAGAGCACAAAATTAGTGTTTTTTTGTATTCTACACAACTCTCTTTATATCAACAAATCTTAATCGGGATTAGGATAATAATTCTAAATTCCAATTTCATTTTTTAATAATTCATATTAATGTTTGAAATAAGTTATCTTAAATTACCGAATAATAATTTTCTTTATTTGTCTGCTTTATGAGTCCTGAAAAAATAAATGTTACAAAAGCAAAAACACTTAAAATAAAGTGGGATGATGATTCAACTACTGAACTGGATCTAAAATATCTCCGTGATGAATGTCCTTGTGCATCCTGCAAAGGCGAGACTGTACTTCTTAAAACTTACCGTCCACCTAAACCATCTGTTATCACTCCTGAAATGTATGAGATTAAAAATATTGAGGTTGTTGGGGATTATGCTATACAATTAACCTGGAAGGATGGACACAATACTGGAATTTATTCCTGGGAATATTTGAAGAAGCTTGATAATGATCAGGTTGCCGGAAAAACTCAGGATTATAATCCGCTCTTATGATTTCAAAAAACAAATTGAAATATTTAATCTCACTAAATCAGAAAAAATTTAGACAAAAGTATCAAAAATTTATTGCCGATGGTTTGAATTCTGTTGAAGAGGGATTAAAAAGTACTTATAACTGTGAAGCGGTTTTTTGTACAGAAGATTTTGAGCATAAAAATTCAGTAAAGTTTGAATCAATCAAACGCTCAAAAATCGAAATGATTATTTTAAAGAACACAGATTTCCTTAAAATATCAAATTTAAAATCTCCACAGGGAATAGCGGCAATATTTCAAATTCCTGCACAAAAAAAATTATTTCCGTTAAATGACAACCTTGTTGTTTACCTTGATAATATTAATGATCCGGGAAATCTTGGAACAATTATCAGAACTTGCAACTGGTTTGGAGTGAAAACTTTAATGTTAAGTGAAGAATGTGCGGAATATACAAATCCAAAGGTAGTACGTTCTTCAACTGGTTCGATCTTTCACGTGAATATATTTGATCATTATAATATTGAGGATTTAAAAATATTAAAATCAGATAATTATCAAATATTTTGTTCCGATCTGAGGGGAGAAAATATTTATAATATAATTAATCCTGAAAAGCTAGTACTTATTTTATCTAATGAAGCACACGGACCTTCAAATGATATTATTGAAATTGCTGATAAAAAAATTTCCATTCCAAAATCAGGAAATGCTGAATCATTAAATGTGGCAATAGCAGCCGGAATTATTCTTTCACACTTCACTAATAATATCTAATCTTAAATAACACTAATACCATTAAGCACCAATATTAAAAAGGTATAACCGGCAGCCAACAATATTATCTTAATTGCAGATGTAACCAATTCTTCTTTCTTTCTAATTTGTTCATAGATTTTATACATTTATTCCTTTCACTTTATAAGTAACATCTTTTTTGCTTGAATAAAATCACCGTTCTCAATTCTGTAAATGTATGTACCACTTGTTAGATTTTTTGCATCAAAATTCACTTTATAGACCCCTGCTTCATATACTCCTTCTGCTATTGTTTTTACCAACTCTCCCAGGATATTATATACATTTATTCGAAGTTCAGTTTGTTTGGGAAGTGAAAACCTAATTGTTGTACTTGGATTAAAAGGGTTAGGATAATTCTGAAATAAATTAAACGAACCTGGTATTTCTGTATTCTTGTCTTCTATTACTACGTCGTTTATTTTTTCTCCTGTATAACGAATTATAGTACTCAATGATCTTGTTTCATCTTCATTACCTGAAAAACCTGCCGCAATAATATTTCCATCATTTTGTATGGCAATTGATCTTATGATATTATATGTTACACCAAATTTATAAGTTATAATACCATTTAACCCGAAAGTCGGATCAAGGCTGCCATCATTGTTATACCTAATTGTAATATACGACTCACCATTATCCGATCCTCCGATAACAATTTTTCCGTCACCCTGCAATTTTACAGAATATGCAACTGATGATGAATCAGCAGTTGGTGTAAATACAATTCCATCTGTTCCAAAAGAGTTGTCTAAACTTCCATCCGAGTTATAACGCACGACTGCTATTTGACTGTCATGAATATCACCGTAAGAACCTGCGGCAATTATTTTACCATCATTTTGTAGTTGAATTGAATAACACCTGTTGGTACTACTTCCAATTGGTACGTTTACAATTCCGCCTATCCCGAATGTGCTATCTAAACGTCCATCAACATTACAACGAATCAGCGCAAAATTATCTTTATCCACATTTCTGTATGAACCCGCTAAAATAATTTTGCCATCATCCTGTATTGCTGAAGAAAAGGCAAAACTATAAGAGTTTCCAATTGGGATAAACAGTACACCTTCTGCTCCAAAAGTATTATCGAAACTTCCATCTGTATTATACCGAACGGCTGCAAATCCGGAACCATTGCCAAGGTAAGAAGATCCGGAAGCTATAATTTTCCCATCGTCCTGAATTGCTGCTGAATAGACATATTGAATTGAGTTATTAGCAGGAAGTAAAGAGATTCCACCCGTACCAAATGAATTATCCAAATTTCCGTTTGGTGTAAAACGAATAGCAACTGTGTGATGTTCACTATCAAAATATGAAGAACCGGCTGCAACTATTTTTCCATCATTTTGTACAGCCATTGACTCTATTTGATTATTGGAAGAATCTCCAATTGTTGTAATTACATTACCATTAATCCCAAATGTATTATCCAGGGTACCATCCGGATTAAAACGACTTAATGCAAAGTCATTATTGTTGCCATTCCAGGAATAACTGTTTGCTACAATTTTTTCTTCACCATTATTGTTTTGTAATGCTACGGAATTGATATTCTCTAGCGGGAAGCCAACTTCAGTAATTTCGATACCATTATTTCCAAATGTATTATCTAAACTTCCATCAGCATTGAAACGGACTGTAATTGAATTATCCAGATTTGTTCCTGAAGTATAACCGGTAGCGATAATCTTCCCATTGTTAAGTACAGCAAAATCATACGCAGTTTCAAAAGAGTTTTCTAAAACTATTACTTTTATTCCGTTGTTCCCGAATGCATTATCTAATGATCCATTAGAGTTGTAACGGACTAATACAAAGTCTCCATCAGAGCCGTTGTATGTACGACCGGCTGCTATTATTTTACCATCTTCCTGGATTCCAACTGCATTTGGTTCATCATTAAAAGCTCCGATTGGTGTAAGCGTTACACCATTTGTTCCGAATGAATTATCCAAATTTCCATCGGAGTTATAACGGACGATTACAAAATCATCATTATTTGAGCCATTGGCATAGTCTCCGGCAATTATAATTTTTCCATCATTTTGTATTGTAACAGATCGTGCTTCACAATTTGAATTTTCAATTGGCGTAGTTACTATGCCAGATGATCCAAATGTGTTATCTAAACTTCCATCCGCTTTATACCGAACCAGTGTTATTATATTTGTACCATCAACTGAGCGGCCGGCTACTACTATTTTTCCATCAATTTGTATCTGTGCAGAATAGGGGAATGAATCAAGCGTACCTAAAGTTGTAGTTACTACACCATTTGTTCCAAATGTAACATCCAAAGTTCCATCAGGATTATATCTTGCTATAGTAAATATATATTCAGCTTGATTATTTGCTTTAGAGGCACCGACAACTACTATTTTTTGATCAGGTTGAATTAAAACCTTGCTTGAGTAAGAGCTAAGTCCAATTGGACTTACCACTATTCCGTTATTCCCAAATGTTTGGTCTTTACTTCCATCAATGTTATATCGAACCAGTGCGAAATTTTGACTTCCACCATTAACCGAAGAACCGGCAGCTACTAATTTTCCATCATTTTGAATAGCCAAAGATCTGGCTTCTTCTGAGTATGCACCGTTCGCCGAAGCAATTCCATTTAATCCAAAAGAATTATCTAATTTTCCATCCTGGTTGTATAACATTGCTAAAAAGTCACCATTTGAAGATCCTGCTACTATTATTTTTTCATCATTTCGTATTGCAATCGCCCTTAGGAAACTGTTTTTCTTAAGAGGGTTTATAATATTTGTTACAATTCCTCCCTGGCCAAAAGTAGTATCTAACTGACCGGCTTGAGGAAAAATTTGTTTAACATCTGTTATTAAAAATAAAAATGCAATTAGAAATATTTTTATGTTTTTCATTTTAAAAATCCTTTCGATTATTACATTACTCTATAAATATTTTATTATTGATACGTTGCCAGAACTTACCGGAGGAGAATCATCTTTTTAATAGAAGTATAATTGCCTGCATTTAACCTGTAGAAAGGAATACCAGTAAATGAGATAAATAAGAAAAGGGCAAAACTAAAGTATGTTGTTTTGTTCATCGACCACTCCTTGTATTATTGAATATTTGCTTTTTGTCCCCTTTAATTTTTCGTAAAAACTCTTTTTCGCATTCAGGTGGAGTTTTTTTACGAGGCAAAACTAAGAAAGCAAATAAGTGAAATCTTGCCTTATTGTTACAAAAGTTTTAACTATAATCTCATATGATTAAGAAATGTTAAGAGACCGGGTTTAGGACTATTTTTATTGTTTTATTTACAATGTTCTGCCTAAAAGTTGGATTATATAGTAATTATTTTTTTTGAATTGCTAACCTGGATAATACTAGTGACCCGGGTAATCTTGTTACGATTATCAAAACCTGTGGCCGGTTCGGAGGGCGGGTACAATCTTACTAAGTTTAGACTGTGCTGAATATACGAACCCTAAAGTTGTAAGATCTTCGGCTGGTTCGGCATTCAATATAAATATTTATCATAATGTAACATTCGAAAACCTGGTAGAATTGAAAAAACAAGGCTATCAAATTTTTTGTTCAGATCTGACCGGTGAAAATATTTACAATGTAGAAAAGCTTGAGAAACCCTTAATTATTTTTTCAAATGAAGCACACGGACCTTCAAAAGAAATTCTTGAAATCACTGATAGACAAATTACTATCCCTAAAACAGGAAATACTGACTCCTTAAATGTTGCTATTGCTGCATGGATAATAATATCACATTTCAAAAAAGATATCGCAAATTAGATAATACTAATACCGTTAAGCACCAATAATAAAAGAGTATATCCGGCTGCCAGCAATGTTATCTTAATAGCAGATGAAACCAATTCTTCTTTCTTTCTTATTTGTTCATATGTTTTATACATTTATTCTTCTTACTTTAATAAGTAACATCTTTGTTTGTTTCGATAAAATCATTACTCTCAATCCTGTAGATGTATGTTCCGCTTGGGAGATTTGAAGCATTGAATTCTGTTTTATAATATCCTGCTTCATACACCCCTTTCGCAATTGTCTCAACTAATTCACCAAGAATGTTATAAACATTTATTCTTAATTCTGTCTGCTTTGGAAGTGAAAATCTTATTGTTGTTGTTGGATTAAAAGGATTCGGATAGTTCTGAGAAAGTTCAAATTGATTCGGTACAACTTCTACTTCAACTACATCTGTGTATTTGAATGTTCCATCGTTATCAACCTGTTTAAGCCTGTATTGGAACTTGCTGTTTCCATTGCTGTTAAACAGATCGTTATCCTTATAGCTGTACTTCTTTGGTGAGTTTGAGTTACCACTGCCTGCTATAAATCCAATTTTTGTCCACTCCGCACTTTGCTCATTGCCCACAGAACTTTTTTCTATCTCAAACCCGTAATAGTTTACTTCTGTTTTTGTTTCCCAGTTAAGATCAACTGACTGGTTTCGGAACTCTGCATTAAATGAAGTTAATTCAACAGGCAACGGATCATTGTTACCCCCTAAGAGTGTTGTAATTACGGTTGCATCTGTATTATCAAAAAAACCTGTATTGAGTGCATCCCAGCTTAGTTGTGATGTCTGGTTCGGATCTGTTATATCCATATAAACTGTAAGAAGTTTTGTATTAACATTTAATGGAAGTGTACCTGCAAGTTCATTCAGCATAAAGGGTATATCTACTATCAACTTATCTATAATTATTTGAACTGTTATATTATAGTTTGCATTATCGAGGGGTCCTCCCGGCTCTACTACAACTGTTGGGTTAGCAAGTGCACCGGTATTAAAATCAAAGCTTGCATCGGATCCGCCGAGTGCATTTGTAAGTAACCCTGGTGACCACTCATCTGTTCTCATAAAGTGAAGCTCAAAGCTGAAAACCGGTCCAGCTACCTGTACATTCTCTATTGATGCATTTCCGGTAACTGCAAAAGAGGATGTGCTAAAAAGTATTACTGTTGCAAATGCTGTTATTATTTTTATTACATTCTTCATTTTCATTTACTCCTTTCAGGGAACAAATTCTTGTTTAAGATTATTTGAATTTATATTTGTCTTATCTGCCGCTGTTACTATCCCAGAGAAGTTTGTATCTGCATTATAGTAACCTGTGCCCAGGTTAAATGAGTTTACAAGCGACTTGTCCGACGCTGTCACTATTCCTGAGTTGTTTGTGTCCCCTGAATACATCCCGAATACTCCTCCGCCTAAGTTTTTCATCGGGTCTGTACCGTATGCCCGCGTTGAGCTTGTAGTAAGGTCATACAGAGTTGGAGAAGATGATAACTCAACCGGGTTGGCTGTCATTATCTGAAGGTGGTTCCTGTGGTAGATGACAAGGTAATAGCTGCCCCCAGGAACAGAAGCAAAATCAACAAGACTTACTCCATCCAGGTCAACAAGACTACCATCATTCTTTATGAATGCTGCTCTTCTTGCTACTTGTGTTGTAAGGTCACTTCTCAGTTCAAGCAGAACCCAGTCAACTACATCTGCTGGTATGCTTGCTACTGTTTCTGTTCCTGTGTAATTCCACGGTGCTGTGTTGTATGGCTGACTTAATGGAAGATAACCGTTTGTGTTCAGTGTTGTACTCATCACTCCTGATGAGTAAGGTCCTTCAAGAAATACTTTTATGTTTGCTGAAAGAAGTGCTGTTATGCTGTCTGTGGAGAATAGGCTTCCGTTGTTGTGGATATCATAAGCCTGAATATAATAATATGCATTACCTGCAGGAGGAGATGAGTCGGTAAACGAAGTATCTGTTGTTGTACCGAGCAGAGTGAAGTCTCTTGCAAGTGGGGTATCACTTCTGTAAATATAGTAATCTCTCAGATCTGCTTCTGTGTTTGCCTGCCAACCGAGGTTTACATTGCTGCCGTTTAGCTGTGTATAAAATCCCATTGGTGCTAGTGGTGCAAGGTTATCTACACTGTGTCCGTATGTTATATTGGAGTACCAGTTTTCATCTGCATTAATACCGTGAGCTATTACCCTGAAATAAAATGTTCCGCTTGTATTTGAAAAAGAATCGCTTGGGGTAGGAGAAACATATGAATAATCATTTTCCCGGATTGCAGGAATTGTTGCAACATAATCCCATACAAATCCGGATGAACCTGGAGGATCACTTCTCTGGAGAATGTAGGAATCAATACGATTTTGACCAGGTATATCATAGGCACTTCTTATCCACTTTACTCTTACATATCCACCCTGGTCATTCGGGATATCTTTTACAGACATTATTCTTGGCTTTATTGGAGGCGGTGATGATAAATATAAATATACTCTTCCTGCATCAGTTCCTCCCGCATCATTATATAATGCACCCACAATCACATCTGAATATCCATCTCCGTTTACGTCTCCGATAGTAGAGATTGAATTACCAAAATAATCTCCGGCAGCAGCACCAGTCATTATTATATCTGCCGTATTATCCATACTTGCACCGCCGAAATAAATATATGCTCTGCCTGCATCAGTTCCTCCTGCATCATTCAACACTGCATCAACAATCACATCTGAATATCCATCACCGTTCACATCTCCGGCTGTAGAGACTGAGTAACCAAAAAAATCACTGACGGTAGTACCGGTCATTATTACATCTGCTGTGTTATCCATGCTTGCACCACCAAAATAAATATATACTCTGCCCGCATCAATTCCTCCTTCATCACTACCATAAGCACCTACAATCACATCCGAATATCCATCTCCGTTTACATCTCCCGCTGTGGAAACTGAAACCCCCAAATCATCGAGAGAAGCAGCGCCTGTTATTATTATATCTGCTGTATTATCCATACTTGCACCGCCAAAATAAATATATGTCCTGCCTGCATTACTTCCTCCGGCATCGTTATTTAAAGCACCCACAATCACATCTGAATATCCGTCCCCGTTTACATCTCCGGCTGTGGAAACTGAATAACCAAAATAGTCTAGTGTAGCTTCACCGGTCATTATTATTTCTGCTGTGTTATCCATACTTACCCCACCAAAATAAACATACGCTCTGCCAGCATTAGTTCCTCCGGCATCATTTTGATAAGCACCTACAATTACATCCGAATATCCATCTCCGTTTACGTCTCCGGCTGTAGAAACTGAAAAGCCCAAAAAATCTCCAACAGTCTCACCGGTCATTATAACATCTGCTGTGTTATCCATACTTGCCCCACCAAAATAAATATATGCTCTGCCTGCACTACCCCCACCTGCATCATTAGCATAAGCACCCACAATCACATCTGAATATCCATCTCCGTTTACATCCCCGGCTGTGGAGACTGAATAACCAAAATAATCTTCTATTGCAGTACCGGTTAAGATTACATCCGCAATATTATCCATACTTAAACCGCCGAAATAAATAAATGCTCTGCCTGCATCTGTCCCTCCTGCATCATTATATTGAGCACCTACAATCATATCAGTATATCCATCTCCGTTTACATCTCCGGCTGTTGAAACCGAAATACCAAAATTATCTCCGGCAGCAGCACCGGTAAAAAACTCATCAGGTATATCAGTGCCGGTTAATGAATTTGTATAAACATATGCACTGCCCGCATCAGTTCCTCCTGCATCATTATAGGGGGCACCCACAATCACATTTGTATATCCATCCCCGTTTACATCCCCGGCAGTAGAGACTGAATAACCAAAATTATCTCCTGCAGCAGCACCGGTCATTATCAGGTCTGCTGTGTTATCCATACCTTCGCCGCCGTAATAAATATATGCTCTGCCTGCATCTAATCCCCCGTGATCATTTTGATAAGCACTAACTATAACATCATCAAAGCTGTCTCCATTTACATCTCCTGCTGTGGAAACTGAATAACCGAAAACATCACCGGCAGCAGCGCCGGTCATTATTAGGTCTGCAATGTTATCCATACCTGCGCCACCGAAATAAATATATGCTCTGCCTGTATTACTTCCTCCCGCATCATTACCTGGTGCACCTACTATCACATCTGCATATCCGTCTTCGTTTACATCTCCTGCTGTGGAAACTGAATAGCCAAAATTATCTCCGCCGGCAGAACCGGTTAAAATTAAATCTGCAGTATTATCCATACTTGAACCGCCAAAATAAATATATGCTCTGCCTGCATCAGTTCCCCCGGCATCATTAAATGGAGCACCCACGATCACATCTGAATATCCATCTCCGTTTACATCCCCGGCTGTGAAGACTGAATTACCAAAATTATCAGCAGCGGCAGCGCCTGTTAAGATTACATCTGCCGTGTTATCCATACTTATACCGCCAAAATAAATATATGCTCTGCCTGCATTAGTTCCGCCCGCATCATTATTTGAAGCACCTACAATTATATCTGTATATCCGTCTCCGTTTACATCTCCCGCTGTGGAGACTGAATAACCAAAATAATCTTCTGCAACAGCACCGGTTAAAATCACTTCTGCAGTATTATCCATACTTGCACCACCGAAATAAATATATACTCTGCCCGCATCAGTTCCTCCATTATCATTATATGGGGCACCAACAATCACATCTGAATACCCATCTCCGTTTAAGTCTCCGGCAGGGGAGACTGAATAACCAAAATTATCTCCGGCAGCAGCACCGGTTATTGTTACATCTGCAATATTATCCATACTTACTCCACCAAAATAAATATATGCTGTGCCTGCATTACTCCCCCCAGCATCATTATAAGGTGAACCAATAATAAAATCATCATAGCCATCTCCATTTACATCTCCGGCTGTAGAGACTGAAAAACCAAAACTATCACCAGCCGATTGACCCGTAAAAAATTTTTCCTGCATTGCATCAGGTTGCGGATTGTTTTCTTCCTGCTGACCAGATACTGAGTTTAATATACCTTCTAACTGCTTAGTCGTTATGCCAAGTTCTTCTGCCTTTTTGTTGATATCGATTGATGAGTTTTGCTGCGAGAGCATATTTACATTTACAAATAATATTAAAACTATTAACACCAGGTATTTAGTTTTCATTTATCCTCCATGTACTCTTCATAGATATTCTCCTTTCAGGGAACAAACTCTTGTTTAAGGTTATTGGAATTTATATTTGTCTTATCTGCTGCTGTTACTATCCCCGAGAAGTTTGTATCTGCATTGTAATAGCCTGTGCTTAAGTTGTATAGGTTTATACTTGATTTATCTGCTGCTGTCACTATTCCTGAGTTGTTTGTGTCCCCTGAATACATCCCGAATACTCCTCCGCCTAAGTTTTTCATCGGGTCTGTACCATATGCCCGCGTTGAGCTTGTAGTTAAGTCATACAGAGTTGGAGAAGATGATAACTCAACCGGGTTGGCTGTCATTATCTGAAGGTGGTTCCTGTGGTAGATGACAAGGTAATAGCTGCCCCCAGGAACAGAAGCAAAATCAACAAGACTTACTCCATCCAGGTCAACAAGACTACCATCATTCTTTATGAATGCTGCTCTTCTTGCTACCTGCGTTGTAAGGTCACTCCTCAGTTCAAGCAGAACCCAGTCAACTACATCTGCTGGTATGCTTGCTACCGATTCTGTTCCTGTGTAATTCCACGGTGCTGTGTTGTATGGCTGACTTAATGGAAGATAACCGTTTGTGTTCAGTGTTGTACTCATCACTCCTGATGAGTAAGGTCCTTCAAGAAATACTTTTATGTTTGCTGAGAGGAGTGCTGTTATGCTGTCTGTGGAGAATAGGCTTCCGTTGTCGTGGATATCATAGGCCTGAAGGTAGTAATATGCATTACCTGCAGGAGGAGATGAGTCTGTATATGATGTATCTGTTGTTGTGCCGAGAAGTGTAAAATCCCTTGCAAGAGGTGCATCACTTCTGTAAACATAGTAATCCCTGAGGTCCGGTTCTGTGTTTGCCTGCCAGCCTAGATGTATCTCGCTACTATTCTGCTGTGCATAAAATCCCATTGGTGCTAGTGGTGCAAGGTTATCTACACTGTGTCCGTATGTTATATTGGAGTACCAGTTTTCATCTGCATTAATACCGTGAGCTATTACCCTGAAATAAAATGTTCCGCTTGAATTTGAAAAAGAATCGCTTGGGGTAGGAGAAACATATGAATAATCATTTTCCCGGATTGCCGGAATTGTTGCAACATAATCCCAAACAAATCCGGTAGTACCCGGAGGATCACTTCTCTGGAGAATGTAGGAATCAATACGATTTTGACCAGGTATATCATAGGCACTTCTTATCCACTTTACTCTTACATATCCACCCTGATCAAAAGGAACATCATTTACTGATGATATTCTGGGTTTAATTGGAGGTGGAGATGATAAATACAAATATGCTCTGCCTGCATTACTTCCTCCGGCATCATTATTTAAAGCTCCCACAATTACATCTGAATATCCATCTCCGTTTACATCCCCGGCTGTAGTAACTGGTAAACCAAAAAAATCATTGGCAGCAGCACCGGTCATTATTACGTCTGCTGTGTTATCCATACCTGAACCACCAAAAAAAATATATGCTCTGCCTGCATTACTTCCCCCCCCATCATTACCGTGAGCACCCACAATCACATCTGAATATCCATCTCCGTTTACATCCCCGGCTGTAGAAACTGAATGACCAAAAAAATCATCGGCAGCAGCACCGGTCATTATTACGTCTGCTGTGTTATCCATACTTGCGCTGCCGAAATAAATATATGCCCTGCCGGCGTCGGTTCCACCTACATCATTAAAAGATGCACCAATAATTATATCATCATACCCATCTCTATTTACATCTCCGGCTGTGGAGACTGTCTGACCAAAAAAATCACTTGCTGCCGCACCTGTCATTATAATGTCTGCATTGTTATCCACAACTGCACCGCCAAAATAAATATATGCCCTGCCTGCACCACTTCCCCCCCCCTCATTACTATAGGCCCCAACTATCACATCTGAATACCCATCTCCATTTACATCTCCTGCTGTGGAGGCTGAATTACCAAAATGATCACCAGCAGCTTCACCAGTTAAGATCACGTCTGCTATGTTATCCATACCTGAACCACCAAAATAAATATAAGCCCTTCCCGCCTGAACTCCTCCGACAGCATTATATGGAGCACCCACGATCACATCCGAATATCCATCTCCATTTACATCTCCTGCTGTTGAGACAGACCAACCAAAATAATCACCGGCAGAAGCACCCATTAGGATTACATCCGCCGTATTATCCATACTTGCACCACCGAAATAAATATATACTCTGCCTGCATCTGTTCCTCCCGCATCATTTTGATGAGCACCTACAACTACATCTGAAGAACCATCTCCGTTTACATCCCCGGCTGTGGAGACTGAAAAACCAAAAACATCTCCAGCAGCCGCACCTGTCATTATTACGTCCGCTGTGTTATCCATGCCCGGACCGCCGAAATAAACATATACTCTGCCTGCATTACTTCCTCCGGCATCATTAAGTGGAGCACCTATAACTACATCTGTATATCCATCTCCATTTACATCCCCGGCTGTAGAAACTGTAGTTCCAAAATTATCTTCGGCAGCCGCTCCGGTAAAAAATTCATCAGGTAAATCAGCTCCGGTAAGTGAATTTGTATAAACATATACTCTGCCTGTATTATTTCCACCAGCATCATTAAACGGAGCACCAACAACCACATTTGCATATCCGTCTCCGTTTACATCTCCTCCCGTTGAGACTGAAGTACCAAAATTATCTCCGGCTGCTGTACCCGTTAAGATTGCATCTGCAGTATTATCCATTCCTGAACCGCCAAAAAATATATACGCTCTGCCAGCAAAACTTCCTCCCGCAGAATTCTGATACGCTCCAACTATTACATCATCAAAGCCGTCGCCATTTATATCTCCTCCTCTGGAAACTGAATTACCAAAAGCCTCACCGGCAGCGCCGGTCATTATTATATCTGCTGTGTTATCCATACCTGCACTGCCGAAATAAATATACGCTCTGCCTGCATTGTTTCCCCCCGCCTGGTTATACAAAGCACCTACAATTACATCTGAATATCCATCTCCGTTTACATCTCCTGCTGTGGAGACTGAATAACCAAAATTATCAAAAGCAGCTTCACCTGTTAAGATTACATCTGCTGTGTTATTCATATTTGCACTACCGAAATAAATATATGCTCTGCCTGCATTGCTTCCACCGGCAGCATTATATTGAGCGCCAATAATCACATCTGAATATCCGTCACCGTTTACATCTCCGGCTGCGGAAACTGAATTGCCAAAGGCATCATTGGCAGCTGCACCGTTCATTGTTACGTCTGCTGTATTATCCATACTTGCACCGCCGAAATAAATATATGCTCTGCCTGCATCTGTTCCCCCCGCATCATTATATGGAGAACTCACTATTACATCTGAATAACCGTCTCCATTTACATCTCCCGCCGTAGAAACTGAAGTACCAAAAGCATCAAAATCAGCAGCACCTGTCATTGTTACGTCAGCTGTGTTATCCATACTTACACCGCCGAAATAAATATATGCTCTGCCTGCACCCAATCCTCCTGCAGAATTATTCTGAGCTCCGACTATTACATCATCAATACCCGTCGCCATTAACATCGCCGGCTGTAGAGACTGAATTGCCAAATTTATCATTTGCAGCAGCACCGGTTAAGATTACATCCGGAATTATATCCAGGCCCGGACCACCGAAATAAATGTATGCTCTGCCTGTATTTGTTCCTCCTATAGAATTAAATACGGCTCCCACAATCACATCTGAGTATCCATCTCCGTTTACGTCTCCTGCTGTGGAGACTGAATAACCAAAACCTTCTCCGGCTGATTGACCTGTAAAAAATCTTTGCTGCATTGCATCAGGTTGTGGGTCATTTTCTCCTTGCTGACCGGATACTGAGTTTAATATGCTTTCTAACTGCTTAGTTGTTATGCCAAGTTCATCTGCTTTTTTATTGATATCGGTTGATGAGTTTTCTTTTAATCTATTTTTCTGAGCATTTGCATTATCCTGTGAATAGATTTGCTGGTATGATATAAATAGGACCAGACAAATAGCTATTAGCATAACATTATTTTTCATAAGCTTTCCTTTAATTGAAGTTTGTCTGAATTTTTAAACGAATAATGGGATTCAAAAGTAATGCGGTAATTGAGGGAAATCTTGCCCTATTGTTACAAAAGTTTTAACTATTGTCTCGTGTGATCAAGACATGTTAAAAAGGAGTGGAATTCAGACTATTCTTATTGGTCTACTTATAAAAGTTTCTCTTGGTGCTGGATGAGATGAGGCTATTCTTTAGTCTGCACTATTTTTTGAGGCATATTCAGATGGAGACTGGTTAAAGAGATCTCTAAAGCTGCGTGTAAAATAGGAAAGACTTCCAAAACCGACGGCATAAGCAATCTCGGTTACATTCCCTCCCTTATTTTTCAAAAGCTGGGCAGCTCTTTGAAGTCTGTAGTTCCTTATAAATTCACCCGGGGCCTGGTCTGTGATTGCTTTTATTTTACGATGCAACTGGGCTCTGCTTATTGCCAGAGCATTTTGTATTTCTGTTGCGCCAAAGTTTTCATCTGAAATATTTTCTTCGATTAAGTTTTCTACTTTTTGGAGGAACTGTTCATCCATACTGCTGATCTTTATATTCCTCGGCTGCAGAGTTATTTCCCTGCTGAATTTTTTACGCAGTTCCTGGCGCTGACGAATTAAATTATTTACTCTTACCTGGAGTTCTTTTTTATCAAATGGTTTGGTTAAATATTCATCCGCCCCGGTTTCCAGTCCTTCAAGTTTATGTTCCTGCCCGGCTTTTGCTGTAAGCATAATAACTGGAATATGATTTGTGTATTCATCTTTTTTCAATTTTTCACAAAAAGCCATGCCGTCCATTTTAGGCATCATAAGATCTGTAATAACTAAATCCGGAATTTCTTTTTTTGCTGTCTTTCAGGCCTTCTTTTCCGTCATTGGCTTCAATTATTTTATAACTTTCTATTAATTGCTTCCTGATAAATCTTCTCATATCATTATTATCTTCGACTACTAATACAATCGGTTTCTCCTCTTTACCATGTTCATTAATTTCTTCTTCAGTCTTATCAACTAAGTTTTCAATCAAATATGGATGAGATAAAGAATTCTTTATTTCAATCTCTTCTCCTTCTCCTGTAATCTGTTTAATTGGAATTACAATTGTAAACTTAGAACCGGATCCTTCTTTGCTTTCAACGTGTATGTCGCCATTCATTAAAACGATCAATTCTTTTGTTAATGAAAGACCTATCCCTGTGCCTTCATATTCTCTTGTTAAGGAATTATCAGATTGAAAAAATCGATCAAAAATAAATGGAAGATTCTCGGGTGGAATTCCAATACCTGTATCGGTTATTTCAATGGTTAGTATTTCATTATTAAAAACTGTTTTTAAAGAAATCTCTCCATTATCAGGTGTAAATTTAAAAGCATTTGATAAGAGATTATAAATTATTTTTTCAAGTTTGTCCTGGTCGAACATTGTGAAAAGTTCTTTTTCAGAAACACTTAGATAGTATTTTATATTTCTTTGATTTGCGTATGAACTGAATGCCGATCCAACCGCACGTATAAACTCATTAATGTCTCCTTTAACAGGATTCAATTCCAGACTTTTTGCGTCTAGTTTTGATAGGTCCAGGAGCTGATTAACAAGCTTTAATAAACGGTCCGCATTATTCAGAATCATTAATTTATCTTCCTTAGAAACTTTTTCATCTGATGTTTCCAAAGCATTTTTAACAGGTCCTTTTATTAAAGTTAATGGGGTTCTGAATTCATGAGAGATATTTGCAAAGAAGCGCGCTTTCTGTTTATCAACTTCCTTTAGCTTTTCTGCCTGCTCTTCGAGTTGTTTTGTCTGTTCTGCTAACTGGTGAGTTCTTTCTTTAACAATTTGTTCAAGCTCTGTTTTCTCCTTTCTTAAATGATTTACCCTCCATTTAATTATTACCGAAACGATACCTATAAAAACTAATCCATATAAAATAAAAGACCACCAGCTTCTGTACCAGGGGGACAAAATTATAAATGCATATTTATCTTCATTACTTATAAATGCATAAATATTTTTTGCTCTGACATGAAAAATATAATTTCCTTCCGAAAGGTTGGTATAATCTCTTTGAGTCTCTCCCGACCAATCAGACCAGCCTTTATCAAATCCTTCAAGATAATATTGATATTGATTTGCCTTTTCATCATTATAACTTAAAGCAGAAAACTGAAATCGAAATTTATTATTGTAAAAAGGCAATTTATATTCAAATATTTCATTGTTTGAAGCAAACCTTATCCCGCCATAAAGCAACGAATCGTTATTAAAAATAACTTTACTGATGTGAGCGTTAAAAACAGAATCCTGCTTTTCTTCCACGGTTAAATCATGTTTTATTAATTCTCCTTTTCCACCATAAATTATAAAATGATTAACTGCATCATATAAAAATCCTCCTTCTTCAACGTTCCTGGTAATGTTTTCTTCCCTTAAATCTTCTACTTTATAATTCCCATTACCAAGTTTCCAAACAACTATATTACCTGCATTTTTTCCACCGGTTTTTTTATGAAACCATATATTACCCTCATTATCAATTGAGGACAGATGAAAATCCTTAGTTTGTAAACCAGTTAAATCATTAAATTTTTTTTCAAGTATAAATTTATCTTCAGATTTATCATAGGAATATATATCGTTACTGCCTATGCAAGAAAAAATTACATTATTTTCAAAAGGATATAATTGCCCAAGATCATCAGGCAGTCCATTTGCAGTATTATATTTTTTTATTATTGGTTGCTTAAGATGTAAAGCATCTTCCTTATTTTGAAACGAGACTTTCCAGATGTAGTTTACATTTGTCTCCAGCCATAAATTTCCGTCAGGCATCTCAACAACCTCGTATGTTGAGCCATGAATTCCGGGAATATTTTTTTCATTATGCCATTTACCGTTTTCATAATAAATTGAACTTAGTCCTAATGCAGAACCTATAAAAATTCTGTTAGAATCTAATTTTGATCTTGTTAATGAATTAATAGCCAGATCATTTATCTGAGTTAAAGTTTTGGATTTATCTTGTAAAAGAAATAATCCTTCATCCAGGGCAACTAATAATGAATTATTAAATTGAAGTAAATACCAGACTCGTTGGTTTGCACCATTTACCGGATGGAATGTATTGTTTGAAAAATAATATAAACCTTTGTCAGTACCGGCATAAATGGTATTCTGAAATTCTTTTATAAACCAAACATTCTCTTTTGATTGAGGACTGATTCTATACTTAGAAAAAGGAGAAGGATATTCGATTTTAGCAATTCCATCATTTAAAGTAGCCCATAATATTCCCGATCTATCCTTGTAAAGTCCAAATACTGTTAAGGAATTTATCTCATTTTCATTATTAAGAGTAAGAAGGGTTTTTCCATGTTTATTAATAATTACTATTCCACCCTGCAACGTTCCAAAAGCAAAAGTTGAATCAGAAAGCAGTATCCCGCAATAGGTTTCATTTTCCTCTAAATATTTATCACTTTCAGTTTTAAAAGGAGAGATATTATTGCCATCATATAAAAAAAGCCCATTCTTTAATGAGGCAAACAGAATATGCTTTTTATCATAAGGCAGAGCAACAAAAACATTTATGTTTTTAAAATATTCACCATTATTTATTATGGTCATTTTGCCATTGACAGGCTGCATTAATCCTTTATTTTTAGCACTTATATATACATTATCATTTACACCTGTTGCCCAAAAGTATTTATCTTCTCCTGCATTCCAAACTTTAAATTTCTTTCCATCCCATAACAGCAGTTTTTCATTAGTTTGAAAATAAATTCCCTCAGAAGTACAATAGACATTTCGACATGCCGAGAAATTTTTATCATCTCCATTTAATTTTGGTAACAAAGAAACATAGTATATTCTGCCGTACTGATCTGCCTCAAGATAACCTATCTCATTCTCTGCACCGACAAATATTCTGTTATTATTATCAATGGCTAAAGCAAAAACTGTTGCCTGGTTTGGCAAGTTTATTAATTCCCAGCTGGTCCCATCATATGTAAGGATCCCGCTTCCATTTCCAAAATACATAACTCCTGCACTATCCTGAACAACAGCCCAGTTTTGTGAATATGCCTTATAATCATCTGTACTGTAATACGTAATTTTTGGTAAACCTGGCCCCAGTCCATCATTAGTTGTAATATGATTGAACCGTATGTTTTCAGGTTGCGCACTTAGTTTAAAGATAGTAATAAGCAGAATTATTAAACATTTAACGGCAATTAATCGCATACAATGAAAAATGAATTGGTGAGAAAATTATAAAATGAAGATAAAATATTTTCTGATTATAAAAAACAGTGTATTTAATAGAAACCCTTACTTGTTCGGTAAGGGTTGATTAAGTTACTCAATTATTTTATTTCAATATTCCTATTGATAAACTAGCGAAGCAAAATCATCTTTTTAGTCTGCGAAAAACTACCACTCTCAATTCTATAAAAATAAATTCCGCTGGAAAGATTACTTGCATCAAACTCTACTTCGTGCAAACCCGAAGCAAGCTCGTTATTAACTAATATTTTTACTTCCCTTCCAAGTATATCAAATACTTTAAGTTTAACAATTCCTGAATTAAGAATTGCAAACCTGATTTTTGTAGAAGGATTGAATGGATTGGGATAATTTTGATATAGTAAATATTCTTTTGGTTGTATCTGGTTTTCTTCATTAACTGATACAATTGGTGGTATCGGAGGTAAAGAGACCACTTCTTCAGAAGTGGAGATAGTAAATATTCCAGAACCATATCCTGGAAGAGTCACAATAAAATTTGCGAGATCACTTCCCAAAACCTGATAACTTGTATCAGAATATAAATTATTTACCCAATATGTTATTCCCTGCTGGAAACCGTTTGTAAATTTCAAATTCGTAGTTGATAAATCCATTGTTACAGTTTTACTACTGCTGCTGAAATTAACTACTGTTATTCCGTTTGAATCTGTAAATGGTCTTAAAAAAGCGTAGACAATTCCATCATTTGTAGTTACTTTGTCAAAATCAGATTCATCAGAAGAATTAACCTGTCCGTCTCCATTTGTATCTTTTTTGTGTTGAGAAAAAGCGGGGAACTGTGCACGGATTTGTGCAAGTCGTTGATAATGCGGAGTAAGAAGATTTTTCCCTCCAAAATCCCAATCAATTATTCCTCGTCTTCTGATATTTAAATCCGGTTCACCCGGCAGTCCTAATCCTTTTCCCCACCCAACTTCCTGTCCGTTCATCATCATCGGCATTCCCGGTGCAGTAAAAATAACAGTAGCCATAGGCATAGTTTTTTCGAATGAATTATAAACATAACTGATTCGGTCTTCATCCTGTGATTCCATAAATCTCATAAAGTAAGAATTTTCGCCAGGATAAAATCCGTTGTTACTCAATTTTGAATTTAGATTATCCACTCCTGCTGAATTGAATGTAAAATCTCGAACTGCACTAAAAAACAACGCGAAATCATAACTGGCATCTAATCCACCATTCTGATCAGCATATAGAACTTCAGTACCTACCCCGGTTCCGTCATCTTCACCAAGAAGAAGTATATCAGGTTTAATATGTTTTAATGAAGTTCTGACAGGAATTCCCATATTATTTTCGCCGTATTTTCTATGCACACCCCAGTAAACATCAAAACGGTAACCATCAATTCCAAAATTTCTGATCCAATAATCATAAACATCGGTCATATAAGTACGGGCATCAAGATCCCTCCAATCATAATTTAATAATACATCACTGAAACCGCAGTAATAATAAATTCCTTGCGGAATTGAACATTGACCCAAACCATTATCATTATGAGGGATAAATTCTGTTTGATAATAATTCCAGTACTGGGAATACTCTCCATTCAGCAAAGCTTCCTGGGCAAATGGGTGTTCTCTTCCAGTATGATTTGGGGTTATATCCTGGATTACTTTTAAACCAAGCTGATGTGCGGCATCAACAAAATCTTTGTAGTCCTGATTTGTTCCATAAGAATTTTCCACATTAAGAAAGTCTACAATATTATATCCGATATTAATTTGGTTATCGACATTCCCTGGAATTTCTGTAACAGGTAAAACCCAGATTGTATTGAAACCCATAGCTTTAATGTATGGAAGATTAACAATCGCGGCTTGAATAGTCCCGGCTGGAGTGAATGCTTTAAAAAATAATAAATAAATTCTTGCATTTTTTAACCAGTCAGGATTATCTGCATAGCCGGCAACATGTACATTTGGACTATCTTGTTCAACAACAAAAAAAGTTCTGGTTGAATCCAGGTTTGAATCAGGATCTTCTACAATCAGTGAAAAGTAATATTCTCCCGGTATTGAAGGTTTGTTAATTATGACTTCTTCATTCGTTTGGCTATTTAATCCTAACACTTCAGGATTATCTACATCTTCTTCCCAAAAGTATGTGAGTAATTGAGAATCAGGATCTGTGCTATTAGCACCGCTTACAGTAAGTGAATTTCCATTTTGTGTAATATCTATTTTCGCATAAGGATTATGATTTATTTTATGAATTATATTTAAGGTATCTGATGTTTCTGTTTGACTGTTAACCTCAGCTTTAATAACAAAATTGTTATCACTTTCAAGAAGAAAAATTGATGTATCAACTTTTCCATCATTAACCTGTACAGTCCAGGTTGAATCAAATCGTACTATTTGAGCGGTTGTTACAGTTGTATCGAAGCCACCATTCGCGTCAAAAACAGCTGCCTGCAATCTCCAGAATGGCTTCCATGTTTCCGCAGGCAAGGTTAAAAACTGAACAATGTTTGCCTGGACAGAAAAAGTTGTAGTATCTGCTCCTGATGTTCCAACTGTACTTTCTGCATACAGAATCAGTTGGTGTTCACCATCAATCAATGGATTTGGAGGAACAAAAGAAAGTTTACTAGTTGTTTCATCATAACTTCCTCCAATATTCATATAATCATTTCCATCAAGCGAAATTTTAATTGTGCCGGTATCTATGTTTGATGAAATTGATGGAAATAAATATGCGGTAATTTGTGGAAATCTTGTTCTGATTACTCCTGAAGCAGGTGTGGAATTTGGTAACAACAAGTGTATTGTAGGATTCCTGATGAACAAATAAGAATTATTATTATCTGCCGGGTTTTGTCTTGGATTCAATGGGTCAGAAATCCAGTTACTACCATTTATATTTATTTTATACTGGTAAGCCCCGGGAACACTTGTTAAAGCAGGCAGTGGGTCTGGTCCACCAACTCTTAGTCTTACTGTCTTATACCATCTGTTTGCACTGGCATCATAACTCATTAAAGACACAGAATTATTAATTACCCAATTATTAAACTCTCCTGGTAAGTAAACATTAGTTGCGTTGTTATCCGGATAATAGTAGAATGTTACATCAACACTATCGTCTTGTTGGCTCCAGGCAAATTGGGAAATCAACATTATTAAAAATATTGTAACTAAAAATTTCATGACAAATCTCTTTGAAAAAAATTAATAAATTATTTTTTAATACCGGTTATTTGAACGGTCACTTTTCTATTTCTGTTTTTATTATCAAAATCCACAAAAATAATTTGCTGCCATGTTCCCAGCAGCAATTTTCCATCTTTAAAAGGAATAGTTAAAGAAGCACCCTGAATTGATGCACGAACGTGTGAATGACCATTTCCGTCATGCCATGTATTATCATGTTTATAATTAATATTTACCGGAGCAATCCTTTCAAAAAAAGCGGGATAATCTTTTAATAAACCAGGTTCATATTCTATTGTTGTTATCCCTGCAGTTGAACCTCCAGCAAAAATTAAAACGTTACCTTCCAGGAAATTCCATTTTTCAATTGTAACTTGTATAACAAGAGTGATATCCAGAATTTCACAATTCCCTCCCGTTTTTAATTCAATAAAATCTGTCTGAAGTTCTATCATGTTTTTTAACTACTTTAAATATTTTATTTGCATACTAAATTACCAAAATCTAACCTGCATAAGAATTATTAATTGAATATGGTTTGAAACTGAAACTATATAAAGGTAATTTTCTTAATCAAAATATAAGAAATTCGAAAAAACAACAGGAAAATTTTATGAATTCACAGGATTATATAAATTTAGAAGATAAGTATGGGGCACATAATTATCACCCGCTTGATGTTGTAATAGATAAAGGAGAAGGAGTTTGGGTTTGGGACGTTGAAGGGAAAAAATATCTTGACTTTTTATCTGCTTATTCCGCAGTTAACCAGGGACATTGCCATCCAAAAATAATAAAAGCCTTAGCAGACCAAGCTCAAAAACTAACACTCACCTCCAGAGCATTTTATAACAGCGTTCTCGGTGAATATGAAAAATATATAACTGAATATTTTGGATATGATAAAGTCCTTCCTATGAACACTGGTGTGGAAGGAGATGAAACTGCTTTTAAACTTGCTCGCAAGTGGGCTTATTCTGTAAAAGGAATTCCGGAAAACAAAGCAAAGATTATTTTCTGTGATAATAATTTTCACGGCAGAACAATGATGGCAGTTTCAGCTTCAACTGATCCTGATTGTAAGGATGGATATGGACCATATCTTCCTGGAATTGAAATTATTCCTTTTAATAATATTCCGGCGCTTGAAAAAGCACTTGAAGATCCAAATGCAGCCGCATTTCTTGTTGAACCAATCCAGGGGGAAGCAGGAGTTGTAGTTCCTGAAAATGGTTATCTTAAAAAAGCTCACACACTTTGCAAAGCTAAAAATGTATTGCTAATCTGTGATGAGGTTCAAACAGGATTATGCAGGACAGGAAAAATGCTGGCATCAGATTACGAAAATGTTAAACCTGATGTTTTAATTTTAGGAAAAGCATTGAGCGGTGGAGTTCTGCCTATTTCTGCAGTTCTTGCAAACGATAATATTATGCTTTCAATAAAACCAGGACAACATGGATCAACATTCGGTGGAAACCCACTCGCTGCCAAAGTTGCCATTGCTTCATTACAGGTTTTGAAAGATGAAAACCTTGCTGAGAATGCTTCAAAACTTGGTGACTATTTCAGATCGGAAATGAATAAACTAGTCGATGAACTTGAAATTCTTACTTTAGTCAGGGGAAAAGGATTACTAAATGCAGTAGTGATAAAACCAACAAAGAATGGAAAAACCGCGTGGGACGTTTGTGTTGAGCTAAAGAAAAATGGTTTGCTGGCAAAACCAACTCACGGAGATATAATCAGGTTTGCTCCACCGCTTGTAATTAAAAAAGAAGAAGTTGATTGGGCAATTGAAACGATTAAGAACGTGCTGATAAAATTTGAGAAGGAAAATGCAGTAGTTAAAGTTTAGAATTAAAGCCCGGAAAAGGAGGGCATGCCTAATTTTAAAACATCTTCAATGACATTTCGGGTTTCTAATATTGCGGTTCGTAATCTCATAATTCTTTCTTTTACATTTTCGCGATCATTACTTTTACCTGACAATTCAATTGCATAAGCTTCATCACCAACCTTTTGAGCTCCAACGGAATAACTAGCACCTTTGACTGTGTGTGCCATATCAACCAGTTCAGTCAATTCAGGCGATTCTGCAAGTTCCACCAAATTTTGCAATTTCAATTCTACATCTTTAATAAATGAGGATAGAAGATCTTTTTCAAAATCTTTATCGCCAAGACTAACTTTCTTTAGTCTTTCAAAATTAAAAACAGAATTTTCTTTTGATATATTTTCCTGGACGGTTTCTTCAGTATTATATATGTTCAGCAGAATATCCACCTTCCCGATTAAATCTTTCGCAATAATCGGTTTCGAAAGGTAATCATTCATTCCGGCATTTAAACACTTTTCTTTATCACCGGTCAAAGCATGAGCAGTAAGTGCAATAATGGGTAATTTACTTGCACCATTTTTTAGCTGCCGTATCTGTTTTGTTGCAGAATAACCATCAACCTGAGGCATTTGGATATCCATAAGTATCAAATCATATTTTTCCTTTTGAACTGCTGCTACAGCTTCAGCACCGTTCAAAACTGCCGATACTTTATAACCCGCCACATTAAGTATTTTAAGTGATACTTTTTGATTTATAATATTATCTTCGGCAAGTAATATTTTATACTTGCTCCTTTTTTCTTTAAATCCATTTAAATTAAATTCACCAGCCTGTGCAAAAGCAGCTATCGTGTTAATATCTTTATCATCTTCGGAAATCGAATTCTTTTCAAGCTCCGGAATTAATTTAAGTTTAACATTAAAAGTAAATTTACTTCCTATTCCAACATCACTTTGAATATTTATATTTCCACCCATCAGGGTTACAAATTCCTTGCATATAACTAGTCCTAACCCGGTACCGAGATTTTGTTTGGAACTTGTTCCTTCGATTTGAGAGAAAGGTTTGAATAATTCACGAATTTTATCTTCAGCAATTCCGATTCCTGAATCAGAAATTGTTATAGTAAGATCAACATCTTCGGAGTTTATAACTTTTGTATCGGCAAATATTTTAATTTCACCTTCATTTGTGAATTTAATTGCATTACTTAGTAAATTAACTATTATCTGCCTGATTTTTGTTGCGTCACCTTTTAAACCAGTTTCAATTTGATCTACCAATTTGGTTTCAATTTCTAAATGTTTTTCAGCGGCTTTTGAGGCTACAGTTAAGACTGCCTGACCTATAACTTTCCTCAGATCAAAATTTACGTTTTCGATCTTCATCTTCCCTGCTTCAACTTTAGAAAGATCGAGTATAGAATTAATTATATCAAGTAAAGACTCGGCAGATTGCTTTGCACTATTTGTAAAATGTTTTAGTTCTCTTTCGTTTTCATACGCACCTGCTTCTATCAAAGTCAAATATCCAATTATTCCATTCATCGGTGTACGAATTTCATGGCTCATATTTGCAAGGAATTTACTTTTGGCTCCGCTAAGTTTGAGTGCTTCATCAGCGTACTTTTCAGATTTTTCTTTTTCCCTGTTTAATTCCTGAGCAAACTTTTCACGTTCTTCTTCAGCTTTTACTTGTTCAGTTATATCAGAAATTGTCCCTTCTAAAAAATAGTTTCCATCTTCATTCTCAACCAACCTATCATTCGATTTAACAATTGCGGTTGAACCATCTTTACACTTCAGAGATATCCTGTGATTCTTTATTTGATTATTCTTTTTTAATTCCTTGATCAAATTTTCTCTATCAGATTTATCTACAAAAATATCATAAACCTTCAGCTTACAAAGCTCTTCAGTGTTCTCATATCCCAAAATTTCAGCAAAAGCTTTGTTGACAGTAATCCATTCTCCTTCCGGTGTTGTTTGGAAGATTCCGTCAGGAGAGTTATCAAATATTGCATGGTATTTTTCATCGGTAATTTCAACTTCAATATCCCGTTCTGCTAATTCTATTCTCATCCTAAAATTTATTGCACATGCAACTATGGATACAAGACTTATAAACATTACAAAGAAAACCGATTCAATCCAGTTAGGCAAAAAATAAATTGTATCATTGTTTACCAGGATAGAGACGACAAAAACAATATTATAATAAATCGCAACAACAATCTGGTTTTTAACTTCCCAGCTGAGGAATAGTGCTGAGGTAAAAATCATCAATCCAACAATACTTGAATTGACAAGCAATGTCGTTGGCAACAGGTAAATCATTATACCGGATGATGCAATAATATTTATTAACAGAAAATGAACCAGGAGTACAGGATGTTTCTTTGCTGACCTGGTTGTAGAATCTGCTAAAAGAACAAATGCAAGTACGACTGATGACAATCGAACCAGATATATCTGAAATGAAAAATCCGGATGGTATTTTATTTCGAATATCATTGCGAACATTCCAAAAATTATTACAAGGGCTGCCATAATTTTTAGTGGTACAATTACCATCGAATCAAGTTCGCTCTTAACTTCCAGATATTTTTTATCTGAAAATGGTATTTTACTATTTAAGATAAAATCGATAAGCGAATTGCTTAATTCCGTAGCCAAGCTTCTTCCCTGGTTATTTTTTATTTCTGTCAATATTTTCTTTGTTTTTTTTCTGAAAGACTATTTTTTACTTACATTTTGTATCATAATAATTCATCACATTTAGTGCCACCGTGGAAGTATTGTATTCTCTTGATTTAGCAATTTTTTATTTCTTTAATCACACCATTTCTACCGGATTTTTGGATAAATTCTTTGCGATAATTACCAATGTTAAAAACTGGTATATCGCCTATGTAATCCTCGCCGGTATAGCTTTAGTAAAAGGCGGATCTAAGGGAAGAATTGTTGTCATCGGAATTTTGATTTTAATCCTTGTCAGTGATCAGCTAGGGTACAGAGTTTTAAAGGAATTAATCCAGCGAGCCAGACCTTGTGTAGCATTAAAGGATGCATTAACTCCAATAGGATGTACCGGTTCATTTTCATTCCCTTCAAACCATGCATTGAACAATTTTGCGGCTGCAACTTTTCTTTATAAGTTTTATCCGAAATTTAAATGGGCATTTTTCTCTACTGCTATTCTTGTTTCACTTTCAAGAGTTTATCTTGGTGTACATTACCCTTCAGATATTTTAGGCGGAGCATTAATTGGAGCATTTTTAGGATATGTTTTTTCAATTGCAGCACAGAAAATCATATTAAAATTTGAGAGGAAAAAAGAATAGTTTATTTTTTCAAAAAATTATATACTAATGAATGAATTAAGCATAATAAAAATCAGGAAAGCAGAAGAAAAAGATTCTGTAAATATATTAAAGTTGATAAAAGAACTTTCTGTTTATGAAAAACTAGAACAGTATGTTACTGCTGATGAAGAAAAAATACGTGAGACAATTTTCGGAGGAGAAACAAACGTCAGAGTTCTGTTGGCAGAAATAAACGACAACCTTGCCGGGCAGATAATTTTCTTTAAAAACTATTCTACATTTCGAGCTCAATCAGGATTGTATATTGAAGATCTTTTTGTGCTTCCGGAATTCAGGCAGAAAGGAATTGGTTTTAAATTGATAAAAGAAGTTGTTTCAATTGCAAAAAAAGAAAAATGTTTTGCTGTCGATTGGGTAGTTCTTGATTGGAATCAACCGGCAATAGATTTCTATCATAAAATTGGTGCAACAGAGATGAGCGAGTGGAAAACTTTTCGGCTGGATTCAAGAAAATTTGACTCACTTCTTGATTTATAAATGCGTTTTTACCCCCTAATTTCTTCAAAAAAATTAATATGAAATTATTATCTTTTGTATCAATCATCTGAATTTAAATCCAAAAAAGGAAACTTAATGGCAGAAAAAAGAAGAGTTGTCGTAACAGGTATGGGTGCTTTAACACCAATTGGTCTTTCAGTACAAGAATTCTGGACTAATTTGCTTGCGGGCAAAAGCGGAAGTGCAAATGTTACATACTTTGATGCTTCAAGACTCGATACAAAGTTCGCTTGTGAATTGAAGGGATTTGATGTTTTAAATTATCTTGATAAAAAATCTGCGCGAAGAATGGATCCATTTGCTCAGTATGCAATGGTTTCTGCAGATATGGCAATACAAGACAGCGGTCTTAATATAGAGCAAATGAGTACTGAAGATAAAGAAAGAACCGGGGTTGTTTTTGGAAGTGGTATGGGAGGAATGCAAACTTATTATGAACAATCCGTTGTATTGTATACCGAAGGTCCAAAAAGAGTTTCTCCATTTTTTGTACCTATGATAATTCCCGATATTGCTTCGGGACAGATATCAATTAAATATGGTTTTAAAGGTCCGAACTATTGTATCGTTTCTGCCTGTGCAACAGGAAACAATAATATGATTGACAGCTTCCGGTTGATTGCTGAAGATTCAGCGGATATGATGATTACCGGGGGAAGTGAAGCTCCGTTAATCGAAATTGGAATGGCTGGATTTAATTCCGCACGTGCACTTTCAACAAGAAACGACTCTCCGGAAACGGCAAGCAGACCTTTTGATTCAACGCGTGATGGATTTGTTATGGGAGAAGGTTCGGGTGCGCTTGTTTTTGAAGAACTGAATCATGCAAAAAAACGAGGTGCTAAAATTTATGCGGAAATTACAGGAGCAGGTTTTTCTGCTGATGCTTATCATATCACTGCTCCCCATCCGGAAGGTGATGGAGCAATTCTAGCAATGAAAATGTCATTGAAAAATGCCGGGATAAAAATAGAGGAGATTGATTACATAAATATGCACGGAACTTCAACGCAACTGGGAGATATTGGCGAAACAAAAGCAATAAAAAAATTATTCGGTGAACATGCTTATAAGATGAATATCTCTTCTACAAAAAGTATGACGGGACATATGCTCGGTGCAGCAGGTGCCGCCGAAGCAATTGCTACAATACTCACAGTTATGAATGATACAATTCCACCAACAATTAATTTTGCAAATCCTGATTCTGAATGTGATTTAAATTATACATTTAATAAGCCTGCTAAGAGAACTGTGAATTACGCACTGAGTAATGCATTTGGATTTGGTGGACACAACACTTCTGTGATTTTTAAAAAATATGCCGAATAAATTAATTTAATAATAAAACCAATTTCTAATTCTTATGTCCTGGATATTTTTAGTTATCGCCGGAATTATGGAAATAGTTTGGGCAATTGGAATCAAATACACTGAAAGTTTTACAAAACTCTGGTGGAGTGTTGGAACAATTGCAGCAATGATTGTAAGTTTTTATTTTCTCTCAAAAGCGCTTGAAACAATTCCGGTCGGAACAGGCTATGCAGTTTGGACTGGAATTGGTGCAGTCGGTACGGCAATACTTGGAATTTTTCTTTTCAATGAATCAAGAGAAGCAATGAGATTATTATTCATCGGATTTATCATTATTGGAATAATCGGACTTAAATTTGTTTCTTCCGCTTAGTATTAAAAAATTAAATGGAACCTAAAAAAATAAAATATTTCAAAACACCTTCCGATCTTCGAAAGTGGTACAAGGTAAATCACAAAAAATCCCAGGAACTTTGGTTGGGGTTTTATAAGAAAAATGCCGGCAAACCAAGTGTTACATATCCAGAGTCCGTTGATGAAGCATTGTGCTTTGGATGGATTGATGGAATAAGAAAAAGTATTAATAATGAAAGTTACACAAACCGTTTCACACCAAGGAAACCAAAAAGCTACTGGAGTGCTGTTAATATCAAAAAAGCAAATTTATTAATTAAGTCTGGAAAAATGGAAAAACCAGGTTTAATTGAATTTGAAAAGCGTGATAAAAAGAAATCCGGTTCGTATTCATTCGAAAGAGATAAAGTCAAACTGACCGCAGCTTACGAAAAAAAATTCAAATCAAATAAGAAAGCATGGAAATTTTTTCAGTCTTCGCCACCATCATATCAAAAGCCTGCGATGTGGTGGGTTATGAGTGCAAAGCAGGAAGAAACCCGTACAAGAAGATTACAACAATTAATTTCAGATTCTGAAAACGAATTAAGAATCAAACAATTGAGAAGAGAATAAAATTGCACTCCTCAATTATCATTTCATCAAAACCATCTTATTAGTCTCAGAGAAATTCTCCGCCTGTAGTTTGTAGAAATAAATTCCGCTTGGAAATTCCGATGCATCAAATTCTACCTCATAAATTCCCGCTGTTTTTTCTTCGTTTACTAAAGTTGCAATTTCTTTTCCGAGTACATCGTAAACCTTTAACGTAACAAATTGCCTGCTGCTTAATGAATATTGAATACTGGTTGTCGGGTTAAACGGGTTTGGATAATTCTGTTCCAATTGAAATTTCTCAACTAAACTATTCTGTTGTTCAACATTTGTTACGCGTGGCAAACTATCAAGGTAGGTAGAATCCTTTGCAGCAAAAATATCAAATCCATTTTCACCTACAACGAATCCATAATTTTTACTGAGCGGGAATATCCTTTTAATCGTTTCACCGTTCAGAAAAGACGTAAGTGAATCATCTTCAAACCAGTTATCTCCGCCATCAGTGGTTAAACGAACAATACCGTTTGGTCCCACAGCAGCGCCGGAGTCTGGCGAGATAAAGAACAAATCATTAATTTCAGGAAAGTCTGAAGCATACCTTTTTCCCCAGGTTAAACCGCCATCAAAAGTTTTTAATATCAATCCGTTTGGTCCTCCTACATAACCAATATTTTCATCATAAAAGTAAATTTTGTTATAACTGCTGGCAGGTCCGTGAACAGGGGCATCACTTGGTCCGGTTGGTACCCACGTTTCACCATCATCTGTGCTTTTATAGAAACAGTAATTTTCACCGGAAACAAATATTGTATTTACCTCTAGAGTGTAATTATAATGTTCAGCTATATCATAAAGGTTATCGGTTGTAGGAAAATCTAAAACAATCCAGCTTTGTCCCGCGTCAGAAGATCTTAGCACTGTACCAGCACCTCCAACGACTAATATTACTTTTCCAAAGCTAAAATGTTCTACCAGTATTTTATTTAAATGGTTATTAACGTTACTGGACACAGTCTCCCATACCGAATTATCAATATCTAACCGTGCAATACTCCCATTATCACCAACACAAAATATTAAATGTCGGAAAAAAGAAAATTTTATATCATGTAAATCGGGATTACCCGGTACTGTATAACTAATCGACCAGGGATCCCCATCATCCCCTGTCCATTTATAAATAATTCCTCCGTTTGATGCATAATAAAAGTAATCAATATCACTTGTAACAGCATTATAATTATTTTGCGATCCATAATTTCCAGATAAGAATATATGTTCAAGAAAACTACATTTACCAAAGCCCATTACGAAAAAGAAACTTAGTACCAACATAAATTTGTAAATATATTTTTTCATTTTATGCTCCTTAAATTATTATTTCATTAAAACATAGTATCTAAAGCTTTAGCGTAGGTGAATTTATCCTACGAAGACTTGCCTTACAGCAGTCAGGTTTATCGAAGTAGAACCATCTTTTTAGATTCAGAATAATTATCAGCCTGAAATTTGTAAAAATAAATTCCGCTTGGTAATCCCGAAGCATCGAATTCAACTTCGTATATTCCCGAATGCTTTTCTTCATTAACAAGTATTGCAACTTCATCGCCGAGTACATCGTAAACCTTTAACGTAACAAATTGCCTATTGCCTACAGAGTACTGTATACTAGTAGAAGGGTTAAACGGGTTTGGGTAATTTTGCTCAAGTTTAAATTCTGATGGAATGCTGTTTACCTCTTCTTCTGCATCTGATAGAGGTTCCGAAGAAACAACATAAACATATGTAGTATCCGTTCCGGATCTATTGCCGCTTGTGCCGCCACGAACAAGACCGTTAACTGTGTTGGAATCAACCCTGGAAATTGAAACAATGTTGTTTGAAGTAATTCCACTTAGATAAGTGTTTTCAAGCCATTCAAAACCTCCATCACTGGTGTATCTTACGGTTCCGTCGTCGCCGGCAACAATTCCGTCATCAGGATTTCTGAATGAGATATCATTTAAATCTTTATCAGTCCCGCTAAAAGATTCAAACCAGTTATTGCCATAATCTGAAGTCCGGTATATTTTCCCTTTAGTACCAACAATCCAGCCTCTTTCAAAGCTGGGATAAAATGTGCTTATTAATATTTTGTTGAAATAAATACTTGTATCAGAAATGCTTTTATCTTCCCAGGTTGTTCCTCCGTCGCTGGTTCTGATAATTGTTCCCTTTTCACCAACTGCAATTATTATATCGGCTGTAATTGCGCCGATTGAATTAAGCCTGTTTGAAGTAATTGTTGTAATTTCCTGCCAGTTCCAGTTTCCACCGCCCCCGTCGGTGGATTTATAAATTTTTCCGCCATCGCCACACACAACAGGATAAATCTCACTATAAGTATATGCCAGGAAATCCATCCCATAAAAATTTATTGCAACTTCTTTCCCGGATTTATTTAAAGTAGCAAAGCTGTGATCTTCCCATGTTAGACCTCTATCTGTTGACCAGATAACGGTACTATTGTTTCCTACTGCACCAGCAAAATAAGTTATTGGATCATTGATGACATAAATTTTATTGTAATTCAGATTCTCAGTTACCGGACTTGTTTGCTGAGTCCAGCCAGATGTCGGACCGCCTTCTTGTGTATAAATATGTCCGTTGTCACCTACCGCAATTCCAAATGTATTCTCAGCAACACTCTCTCCTATAACGGTTCCATAAGCAGCCGCGTTTAACACTTCAATAAAGGCAAGATATGCTGCCCCACAACCTCTGAATCCAAAAGTTAGAAAAATTGTTGCAGGTACAAGAATTATAAAGTAAAACCTTTTCATAACAACTTCCTTTTTTATTAAAAAGATAGCTTCTTTATGAACTCATATCAATCACGTGATTACGTGATTTTTAAATCATCCCGGAATTCTTTAGTCAATAATGAATTGAAATAAATATTATTCTTACTAAATTGAACCTCATTTCATTTTTATTTATCATTTTTTGGAGGACACGGTGCCAAACATTCTTGAAGAATTTTTAGGTTCAATGGGACCAGAACTAACAAAAAAAATGTCTTCATCATTAAATATTGAGGAAGATAAAGTTCAGCAAATTATTCCACAGATTGCGCCATTAATTATTGGCGGACTAAAAAAGCAGAAAGATGAACAAGGCGGACAGGACAGAGTTGATCATATTTTAAATAAGTACGGAAGCGCCGATGTGTTAGGAAATCTCGATGACCTTTTTAAACAGAAAGCTAACGACAATAAAACAGATCCCGGTTTAGGCGGACTTCTTGGAGATTCAGGACACCAGGCAACAAATCTGATTTCTGAAAAATTCGGAATTAATGGAAGCACTGCTGCAAAATTAATTCCGATGCTTGCGCCGGTAATACTTGGATATCTTACAAACAAAAGGGATAACCAGGGAGCCGGTTCAAGCGGTTTAGCATCCTTGCTTGATAAGGATGGTGATGGAAGTATTCTTGATGATGTTGCTGGAATGTTTCTTGGCGGTTCCGGTAAATCAAATCCACTCGGTGATATGTTGGGCGGAATTCTCGGCGGCAAGTAAGAAGTTTTATCAAATAAAATTAATATCCTGATTTTTAGAGTTAATCTTTCAATATTGGAAGATTGACTCTGAAGTTTCATAGAATTATCTACAAAGCCTCAAAATCAACTCAAAACATTAACTTATAATTGTAAATATTTACATTAGGGCACTAAATCCTATTAGTGGCATTGTAAGTTTCTGTAATAGAGCACTAAGCACTTAAAATGGTGTTGCAAACTTTTACAATAAGGGTCTAAGCCTTTAGAATGGTACTGCAAGCATTTGCAATAGGGTTCTAAGCCTTTTAAATGGCATTGTAACTTTTTACAATAGGACTCCAAGCCTTTTGATTGGTATTGTAAACTTTTTCAATGAAAATTTGGCTTTTTATTGAATTCTTAAAAAATATTGAGGAAGTTTGTAGTAAATAAAAGGGAGTGCTTATCCTGATAACTACAATATACTCTAATCTTAATAAAAATCTATTTGAATAATATTAGGATTAAAAACTAAGATTTTAATCCATTTAAGAATTATTTTCACTCAGGTAAGATTTATATTAGGATAATAAAGCACCCCTGAATTCCTGATAAGCAATAGTTATACCTATTAAATATTTATTCGCTTTTTAGAAAAGAAGGTTGATGAAATGATAAAACCAAGTAATGCACTATTTATAAAATTGGGCGAAGGTGGAAATTGGGAAAAAGATTGTATTGAAATTGAAAATACAATTAGACTTGGTTTTCATAATCCACACCACGAAGACTGTTTAAAAAGTAATTGGAATATATTAGAAAAATATTGGACAAAGCGAAAAAAAACTAAAGGGAAAGCAACTGAAACTGTTAGCCAAATAAAATATTTCTATGAAAGTCCTGAGGATGTTTTATGGATTACATTTTATAACCGAAAATTATATTGGTGTTTTGCTCATTCTAAAGTCAGCATACTTTCAGATGGTTCGCGTGTAAGAAAAGTAAAAGGTAACTGGAGTTCAGAAGATATTAATGGAAATCAATTATTTGTTGAAAACTTAAGTGGGAAATTAACCAAAGTTCAAGGTTTTCGTGGAACTATCTGTTCAGTAAAGGAAATTGATTATCTGATAAATAAAATAAATTGTTCTAAACTCCCTGTAATTCAAGTTGTAGAGGAAGCACTTTCCGCTTTAAAAGTGACTCTTAAACCTTTAATTCAGTCATTATCTTGGAAAGATTTTGAGCTATTGGTTGATTTAATATTTACTTCATCTGGTTGGCAAAGAATAAGTGTTGTTGGCAAAACTGAAAAGTATATTGATATAGAACTTATATCCCCTGTCAATAATAAAAGAGCTTTTGTTCAAGTGAAGTCACAGTCAACTTTTAATGAATTTGAGATTTATAAGAGTAAATTTAACAATATGAAACAATATGATGAGATGTATTATGTTGTTCATACTCCAGATAAAAAATTGGATGGGATGAAAAATGAGAAAAACATTGAAGTAATCGGATTAGATAAAATTACGGATTTAGTCATTAATGCTGGGCTTATTAATTGGTTACTTAAAAAAGCCTCATAGGTATAACCAGCCAATCAACCCGACCGCCTTTTCGCACTCGGGATTTCTAATTTTCTCGGCTTGGTTGTTCCGTTTTAAGTTTGTTGTTCAAAGTAGTTCTATTAATTAACATTGTTGCAAACTGCACTTGCAAAGAAAGATAAGTGCAGTTTGCTAAATCTTTGGCTTTGTCGTTTTAATCTGCATTGCTGTTCTGGGCGGCGGGTTATCGGCAACGTCGTTATATTTAAAGTATAGATAGTTGTATAGTACACTTATAATCTATTATGGAAAAGACTCAATAATATGAAACAAGTTTTTACTTTTGCAATTCTCTTAATTACTCTCTCCACAATCATTAATGCTCAAAATGCTGAAAAGGATTTCACAATAAATGATATCAATAAGCAAGTAAATGAATACCCGGATAGTTTTGATTTAAGTTCACCGGTTAACTCATTCATAACTTTCAAATATTTAAAAGCGGAGGGCAAACAAGGACTGTATAGGTCTGTAAATTCATATAAATTCCGGGATTATTTCCCAAAGGAAAATGCACCTGATGCCATCGTAAAAGAAGAGACAAAAGAAAAACTGCTAAATACCAAAATCAATGAAATTGTTATTTACAAAGACTCCGTTGCTGGAGTGATAACTGATCCCCCGGCTAAATCCGCCATTAAGCTACCGATGAAAATAATAACCTATCTTACGCTTGAAGAAGGAAAATGGTTGAACGCCGGAGAAAATTTAGGAATTAATATAAATGATGCTCGTTTAAAATTCAAAGAAGACGCACCAAAACAGTTGGATAAAATTCATCAAATAATTAAACTGAAAAACGTATCCAAAGACACTGCTTCTTTCGTTAACTATTTGAAAGAAAACGGCAAAGAACCAAAACAATTCATTTTACAATCACTTGCTGAACATAAAATTGTTATTTATGGTGAATTACACCGCCGGGAAATATCATGGAAGTTAATGAAAAGTGTTATTGATGATCCGAGTTTTTCTACTGAAGTTGGAACTGTTTTTATGGAATTATCTTCGGATAAACAGCCCGAGTTAGACAGATTCTTCAATAAAGAGATTTTAGATAAAGAAATAATATTGAATATTTTTCGAGATGTTCAAATCAACGGCTGGTACGATAAAGGGATGTATGAATTTCTTTTAGAGTTATGGGCAGTCAATAAAAATTTACTTTCAAAAAAACGAATACGCGTTATAGCTGTGGACGAACCACGTCCTTTTGGAACTTTTAAACCAAAGAAGAAATGGAAAATTATTTCAAGCATATGCCGGAAAGAAATGACCAGATGGCTGAATTTATTTTGCAAACCATTAAAAGCTCAAATGACAAACGAAACAATCTTTTTATTGTAGGGCTAGGACATGCTTTTAAATCAATTATTACAGATATGGCGATTGGAAGCAAGGAAGGGAAAATGAAATCTACTGCGGCATCACAAATTACTGCAGCTCTTCCTACAGGCCAGGTATTTACTATTTTCCAGCATATACCTATTATCGATAATCATGGACATGTATATGGCAAATTAAGAAATGGAATTTTTGATTGTGCTTTTTCCGTTACCGGAAATAATCCAATCGCTTTCGATTTGGATAACAGTCCTTTCGGGAAAGAACCCTTTGATGCCCTTTTCGAAGTAAGTTACAACAAAATGATTGGCAATTATGAAGATAATTATGACGCTTATATTTTTTTAGGGCCGTTGGAAGCCGAACAGAGTGAATACTTATTTTATGATATTCTTACAGATGAATATGTTAAGGAATTGGAAAGGCGTGCTATGATGACAAATACAACTGTTGAAAAATGGTTCGATGTAAGTGAAGCAACAAAAGAAGCAATTACTGAAAAATTAAAAAGTGATAGTCAAAATAAATGGGTCAAAGATAATGTTGTTATATACTGATCATATCAAAATACATCTATGAAAACCATTGTTAAACAAAAATTCAATTCATACCCAAAGAACGTCAAAACAAAGATGGAGAGTCTTCGTAATTTAATTTTTGAAGTTGCAAAAACCACAGACGGTGTTGGTGAAATAGAAGAAACCTTAAAATGGGGTGAGCCCGCATACCTAACTTCAAAACCCAAAAGCGGGACAACTATCAGGATAGACTGGAAACCAAAAAGTCCTGATCAGATTGCGATGTATGTAAATTGCCAGACTAGTTTAATTAGTACGTTCAGAACACTTTTTAATGATGAGATGAAGTTTGAAGGAAACAGGGCAATAGTTTTTCCAGTTAAAAAACCAATACCCAAAAAGCAGCTAACGGTCTGCATAAAAATGGCACTTCGTTACCATCTTGATAAAAGCAAATAACCAGAAAACCATTCGACTGCTATAATATATAATATCACTGCGGCGCATCAGCTGTATATTTTTGTTTAATCTTTTCTCTTCAGTCTCGATATATCCTTTGACTCCTGAAATTCTTTGTGCTAATGATTTCCCATCGAGTTTGTGAAATTCAAGAACTTCAAGCGGTGTTCCGCATTCGGGATATTCTTTCAATCCAAAGTTTGTGAATTCTTTACCGGCAATTTCATCAATTTCAGTTAATGCATTTAACAGTCTGTCTCCTAATCCGCCAACAGCAGAATGATCTTCAAGTACAAATATTTTCTTTTGATCTGCAACAACTTTTCTTAACCAATCTTTATCAATTTTATTCAGCCACGGCATATTAATTACTTTTAAACCGAAGCCTATCTTCTTCAAATAATCTGCTGCAACTAAAGCTTCGTGAAGCATAACCGGACCATAACCGAAAAGTATTGCATCTTTTCCTTCTGTTAGTTCAGTACCGACTCCAACTTTGAATTTATAATTTTTCGGAAGTTGGATTTTTTCCGGTGAAGGACCAATTACCAATCTTAAAACACAATTTTCTTTTGATTCATTCACACAATATTCAGTTGCCCATTTTGTTTCTTCACCATTGCAAGGTTGAATGATTGTAACATTTGGTAAAGCACCAAACAAAGAAATATCCCTAACACTTTGATGAGATTTTCCCGGCCCGGCAGGAATCATTCCTGAAAAATGACAAGTGTAAATTACTTTTGTTTTTTCACCGGCATTGTTGTAAATCTGTTCATTTGCTCTTGCTGCAAGAAAGCTTGCAAAAGTATTAACAACAGGAATCAATCCCATTCTTGCAAGTCCGCCAGCCATCGAAACCATATCCTGTTCAGCAATTCCGTTTTCAATAAAACGATGAGGATACATTTTTTCAAACTTTCGCAGCTTGCAATCTGCGGAAAGATCACCGTCAAGAACAACAAGCTTATCATTTGTTTTTGCAATTTCACAAAGTGCATCGCCGTAAGCTTCTGTTACAAATTCCTTTTCAACCTTTGTAATCGCTTTTCCTTCAGCTTTATTTACAGGAATCTAAATCTTTCCATCTCCAATTTTTCAGAAAGTTTATTATATCGTTTCGGTTAATTCAGATAAACCTTTTTCATAGCTTTCATCATCGGGTGCACCCGAATGCCATTTGTAAAATGTCTTTCCTTCAAATCTTTCAATCTCGGGTTTCTCCATAAATGATACTCCCCTTCCCTTTATCGTATCGGCAACAATCATCTTCGGTTTGTCTGTTACTTTTTTCAAATCTGAAAAAGCTTTTTTCAAAGCATTAAAATCGTGCCCATCAATTCTTACAACGTGCCAGCCAAATGCTGTTAACCTTTTCTGAACAACATCTTCAATATTATTTACATCTGCAACAAGCATATCCGTTTGATATTTATTGTGATCCATTATTGCAGTAATGTTATTCACTTTCTGGTGAGCTGTTGCTTGCAGCGATTCGTAAATCTGTCCTTCCTGGAATTCACCGTCGCCGGTTAAAACATAAACGTGTCCTTTTTTCTTTTGATAAGTTTTTGCCCACGCCATTCCCTTCCCTTTTGAAATTCCCATTCCAAGTGAACCTGTGCTTGCTTCAATTCCAGGCTGACGAACTTCCGGATGACCATCAAGTCCGTGAAGTCTTCTTAACATTAATAATTTTTCTTCAGGAATAATTCCGAGTGCATAAAACAAAGAGTACAACCCCGGAACATCATGACCTTTTGAAGAAAAATAAATATCACGGTCGGGTGAATCGAGTCCAACATCAAAAACATTCAGTTCATTTAAATAAAGATAAGTTGTAATATCCATCGCACTGAGCGATGAACCAAGATGACCCGAGCCGGCTTTCTTTACAGCAACAAGTGTGTTGTAACGGCACATATCTGCAAAAAGCTGCATCTTTGTTGCCCAATCACCACTGAGTGATTTTACTTTATCAAATTCTGATTTTTTAATAAGATTAAAGCCCATTTATCTGCTCCAATAAGAATAAACTTTGAGGAAAAATTGATAAAATTTTGCTTTATAAAATTACCATAAATCGTAGATACTTGATACATTTAAAAAGGTACTAAAGGTGAGTTAATAAAGTTCTGTGATATGAATTACAATCTAATGATTATAAGCATACTTTTTCGGATTTTTGATCTACTTTAGATTCTATACAGGCAGCTTTTCAATTCGACACTCAAAGAAAGTTTTTTATTATTTTTGCTAATCTATTTTACAATCCTTTGTTCTATTTGCTTCACAGTAATTCTATTTCAATAACATCAATTTCTTTGTTGATAGTATTCCACTGCTATTGATAAGTACAGCACAATAAGCCCCGCTTGAAATTTTCAGCCCGTTCTCGTTTGAACCATCCCAGCTTACATATCCTGATCCTGAAAGTTCATTATATCTTTTCACAAGTTCGCCAGTGACTGAATAAATATCCAGATGCGATTGAGAATTAAGTGGTACATTATATTCTATCCTGCATGATGGATTAAAGGGGTTTGGATATGCCGTCAAATAATATTTCTCCGGTAACTGACTTTCATCCGAAACATTTACTACACCAGTTTGTAAAACAAAATGACAAACAGAACCAGCCGGTAAAGTGTAAGAAAAACTATTATTGTTAATATTTGAAACTGGTGCAATCTCTGAGATTTCCGCACCATTGTCATCTAATTTCCAAACTCTCCCGCTTTGCATATTGTGCTGAGATGAAATTGAAAAATTACCATTCACACTTTCACTAAGTTCTTTATTAATTACAACAAGATGAATTTCACTTCCGGAATCATTCAATGAACCATAAACGGATGTGCCGACACTGTCGCTTGTTACGGCTGGCAGATAGTAATCTCCAAAAGTAGAATTGTTCCCATCGTAATTTCTATAGATTTTATATGCAGAAGAGATATAATTTGAGGGACTATCAAGCTGCCAGTATGTGCCGAGATAAACATCATACTTGCCGAATATTCCCAGCACATCTGAAATAGCAATTGCACCTGTAATATCATTTTCACCACCGTAAGTAAATTCAGTGAAGGCAAGTTTTGTCCCGGGATAAAATTCGTCAATTGATTCTTTCAACCTGGGTATTAACGGCAAGTATGAACCAAACCATTGTGCTATCCAGCTATTCTCCTGGTAATTACTGTCCCATAAAGTTCTTGGCGCCTGAACTCTTGCGAGCTTATCAGCATCTGTGTTAGCATTTGGATCAGTAATCCTGTTATCACCATATGCTTCAGGGTACCAATGGATATCAAGCACATCAAGTAATCTTTTTCCGGAGGATACCTCAGCTTGTTTCATTTGATCGAGATAATAATCGATGAACCACTGATAATTGGTTCCTGCTTTTACAGAATCCCAGTCCGGGGCGGATTGAAAACTATAGTAAGCATTGAATCCATAAAGTACCGGTCCGAAAATTTCTAGATATTGATCAACATTTTTTACAGCAGTTGCTGCATCAATTGACTTTTGTACAAGCTCAACACATCTTGCTTGCAAAGGATGAATTCTTGGATGAGTTGATGTCCATAATCCCGGTTCATTATCGAGTGCATACCCTTTTATTCCTGTTGGGGTATTTGCCATCCCGAACCTGTCAACAAGAAAGTTTACATATTCATCAAGGTAGACAAAAGAATCAGATGTATCTGGTTGAAGCGAGAATGGGCTTTCTTTTTCAAATTTCACCTGTCGCCACCGAGGTGAAGGCGCTGTTTCCGATTCTGAAACAGGACCATTCTTATCTCTGGCAACATAACCGGCAAGCTGAAGAGTAATTAATGAGTATGCATTTAATTCAATTGATTTATCACTGAATGTTTTTGTAACAATTCCGGGTTCCCATTCATTTTGAATTCCTGCAATCCAGGTAAGATAATTATCACTAGAATTCAGCCAATCAGTTCCGGCATTTGAAGCATTGTTTTCCCAGTTGTAACCTGTCAGCCGGTTACCTCCCTGTCTCATTGCACCCCAGTGTTCTTCTTCTGTTAATAATTGGTTGGTACCGTAAATGTACGGACTGATTGTCTTAAGTGATTCCTCAACTGATATGGAAAAATCAATAGACTGTGAAAAAATATTTGCTGAAATTATAATGATAAAAAGTGCGGATAAAAAGCCGATCATTTTCATAGTTCTTCCTTCTCTTACTCATAGAATTAATCCCAAAAATCAAACCAAATAAAACCTTTTAATTAAAAATAATTTAATAATCTACTTCTGTTTAATCGGTAATAAATTACTTTTACTAGCTGTAAGATGGAAATTTTGTTGACACCAAGATTATGAATATCCTACGCTAATCCGCCGTGAAGGATCGTAGGACAGGTTTTGATGAAATTAGTTTTTCTGCTCTCCGCTTAATCCTTCGATTATTTTCATCAGATCAATAAATTCATCGAAATAATTTCTCCTGTCACATCTTGCTGAATTTACGGTTCTTATCTAAATTTACTCTATGCTAGTTGATCAATCCAAAATTTTCAAATCGTTGATATTTTTAATTCTACTATTCTGCGTGGTTAAAAATATTTACTCTCAAAATTTTCCTTTTGGACACATTACTGTAGAGGATGGCTTATCAAACAGCTCAGTAAATTGTTTGCTGCAGGATCATTTTGGATTTTTATGGTTTGGAACTGATGACGGACTGAATCGTTATGATGGATATGACATAAAAGTTTACCGGAATAATCCTGATGATTCTACATCACTATCAGAAAATATTATCTGGGCCATCTATGAAGATAGTTCCGGATTTTTGTGGATCGGTACTAAAAATGGCAACCTTAATCGTTACGATCCATCCACTGATAAATTTGAAAGTTGGGGTCTTGGTTCTGAATTAACTAAAGAAAACAGCATCACCTGTATTTATGAAGACAGGAATAATTCCATCTGGATTGGGACTTATAAAAATGGCCTTTATAAATTCGATCAGTCAAAAAACAGGTTTGAGCATTGGCAGAATAATTTCGACTCGACAAAAGTAATAAGTGATAATTTTATTACTTCTATTCTTGAAGATAATTCGGGAAGATTGTGGATTTCAACTTACAATGGTTTAAATAGATTCAATCCTAATAATTCCAAAAACCCATTCACACAAATTTATAATGCTTCAAAAGATTTCACTGGTTTAACCACAAACCTCATATGGTATCTCGGTAAATCAAAATCTGACCCAACCTCCATTTGGATGGGAACAATTAATGGTTTAACAAAATTCAATCCCGGAAAAAACAATTTTGTTCCACTAAACCTTCCTGAAAGTGAAGGGCTGCAATTTGGAATGAGTGTTAGTTCATTAACTGAAGAAATCACCGGGCAGGATATATTACTTTGGGTCGGAACATTTGGAGGACTAATCAGAATTAACCTGACTACCGGTGACAAGGAAAGATTTATCCAGGGTGAAAATAAAAAATCAGGATTGTTAAGTAACCAGGTAAACGAAGTAATCACTGATCGTTCAGGAGTTATATGGATTGCCACTGATAACGGGTTGAATTTCTACTCTCCCAAAAGCACCAAATTCAATTTTCCTTTCCGTGGACAAAGTAATACTGAAAAGCTGCGAAAGATTTTAACCACTAATACAAGAGCAGTAACACAATCTTCTGATAGTTCAATATGGATCGGTACTGAACACGGTTTGTATATTATAAATAATTTCAATTCAGAACCTTCTATAAATACTCAATCAGAGTTAAAGCAGCTCAATGTCTGGTGTCTCTCCCCCGGCAATTCTGGTAATATTTGGATTGGCACTTATGGAGAAGGCTTAAAATCGTTTAACTTAAATACAAATACACTTAAATCATGGAAGGTTGAAAACCCAAAATTTAAATCTCAGGCTTATAAATATGTTAAGACAATTCTGCAGGACAAAGATGGAATGGTCTGGATTGGATTCTGGGGTGGAGGTTTAGCCAGATTGAATCCTGTAAATGAAAAAACAGAGTACTGGAGAAACGAATCTGAAGCGTCAAATAGTTTAAGTTATAATGATATTTGGGCTCTTCTTCAGGATAGTATGGGAAGAATCTGGATTGGAACAAACGGCGGAGGATTGGATTTATTCGATAAAAAAATAAAAAATAATTTTTACCATTGGAGATATAATAAAATCAAAGAAAATAGTTTAAGTAGTAATAGTGTCTATTCGATCTGTGAATCTGTTTATAATAAGAATTTTACGCATCAAATTATTTTATGGGTTGGGACGGGAAATGGTTTGAACAAATTTGTGATTAATGAAAATTATACTTCTGAAAGTGAAATAGAATCAAATACTGAAATTACTTCTTACACTGTGAATGATGGATTACCGGATAATTCAATTGAAAGCATTGTTGAAGATGAAAATGGAAATCTCTGGATAGGAACAAGCTCTGGTATTTCATTTTTTGATTTAAAGAAGGGCAGATTTATAAACTATACTATTTCTGATGGATTAAACGGTGATACTTTTAATTCAAACTCTGCTTTTAAAACTGCTGATGGATTAATGATCTTCGGAAGCAACACAGGTTTTAATATTTTTGATCCAAAACAAATTTCACAATCTTCATATTCCCCTACTGTACTTATTACAGACTTCCAGGTATTTAATAAACCTGTATTGATAGGTGACTATTCTCCTCTTAAAACCGCAATCTTTAATTCAAAAGAAATACATCTTAGTTTCAGTCAAAACGTATTTTCATTTCAGTTTTCTGCACTTGATTTTAATTCGCCTCAATCAATCCGGTATGCTTATAAAATGGCGCCGAGTTCGACCGGCCGCGCGGCGCGCAGGCGCGAGGCAAGGTCGGGCAACCGCACATGCAGCGCTCCGACCGGCAGCCGGCTGGTCATGAGCAGCGGCACACGCCGCTCGCCGCTGAGGTTGATCAGGTGGAACAGGCCGGCCTCATCGAGCGGACCGGCGTGCAGATCCTCGACCGCGACCGCCGGCGCGGCGACCAGCGCCTCGACGTCGCCGAGTGCGTTGGCGGCGGCGACCGCGGCGCCGCTCGCGTGCCGCCAGATCTCGACCAGATGGCTCTTGCCGGACCCGGCCGGGCCGGAGAGCAGCACGGCCCGGTCCGGCCAGGCGGGCCAGCCGTCGATGAGCGCGATCGCCGCCCGGTTGGCATCGCCGGTCAGATAGTCGGCGCGTGTCATGGCGGCGCGGTGCGGGAGATCTCAGCGGCAGCTGCCGGGCGGACTGCCGGCTCACTCATTGCCGGTCCTTGCCGGCGGCGCCGCGATAAAGCGGGCTTGCCTGATAGCGCTCGATCGCGAAATGGAGGAGCACGCCGACCGCCGCGGCGGCCGGTATCGCGACCAGCAGGCCGAGGAAGCCGAAGAGCAGGCCGAAGGCGAACAGCGCGAAGAGCAGCCACACCGGGTGCAGGCCGACGCGGGTGCCGATCAGGTAGGGCTGCAGGACATAGCCTTCGAGCACCTGGCCGGCCATGAAGACGGCGACGGTGGCGGCCAGCCAGATCCAGTCCGGCCAGAACTGGACGATGGCGATGATGATCGAGGCGACGAAGCCGCTGGTGAAGCCGAGATAGGGGATGAAGCTCAATATGCCGGCGGCCAGGCCGATGAGCAGGCCGTAGTTGAGGCCGATGGCGACCAGGCCGGCGGCATAGAAGATGCCGAGCACCGTGCCGGACAGCATCTGGCCGCGCACGAAGGCGGCGACCTTCTCGTCCATGGCGCGGGCGAGCCGGCGGATCTCGTCGGCGTAGTCGCGCGGCAGCAGCCCGTCGATCCAGGCGATCATGCGGTGCCAGTCGCGCAGCAGGTAGAAGACCACGAAGGGGGTGACGAAGAGCAGCGAGGCGATGTCGATCACCGTGCGCCCGCCGGTGAGCAGCGAGGACAGCAGCGTCTGCACGATGCTGGCGCCGTTGGCGAAGAAGCCGGTCAACGAGGTGCGCAGGCTCGCCGCGTCGATGCCGAGATAGCGCGCCCAGTCGCTTTCCAGCCACGGACCGAGCATCGTCTGCAGGCGCGAGATCAGGCTCGGCAACTGCTGCAGGAAATCGGCGAGCTGGTTGATCAGCACCGGCACGACGAGGACGAAGACGGCGACGAAGAGAATGAGGATGACCACCACCACGACGAGCGCCGCGACGTGCGGTTGATCCCCCGCTTCTCCAGCCAGTTGGCGACCGGGTCGAGGGCATAGGCCAGCGCCGCGCCGGCGACGAAGGGCAGCAGGATCGGCGCGGAAGACGAACAGCACCGCGACGAGCGCGGCCAGCGCCCCCAGCCAGAACAGCGTGATCCGGGTCTGGCGGCTCATCGCGGCCAGCGCTCGTCGCTTTGACCGTCGGGCGAGCCGGCGGCGCTCTCGCCCATGCCCATGTGGCGCACCCAGTCGACCAGATAGACGGCCGCCGAGGCGATCGTCAGGATGCCGACCAGATAGACCAGGACCATGCGCAGCGTGCCGAGGCCGGCGCCGAGCGCCAGGTCGCCGAGGACGACGGCGGCGAGCACGATCTGCACCACCGTGTTGAGCTTGCTGATGATCAGCGGGCGCATCTCCATCGGCTGGTCGAGCATCCACGACAGCACCACCGCGCCGACGATGAACAGGTCGCGGCTGACCACGAGGATCACCACCCACAGCGGCACCTCGTCGAGCACGGCGAGCGAGATGTAGATCGAGACCAGCAGTGCCTTGTCGGCGAGCGGATCGAGATAGGAGCCGAGCGTGGAGCGCAGGTTGAAGCTGCGCGCCAGGAAGCCGTCGATGGCGTCGCTGACGCCGGCCACGATGAACACGACGAAGGCCGCCGCCGACTGGCCGGAGATCATCAGCCAGACGATCAGCGGCACCAGAACCAACCTGCCGATGGTGATCAGATTGGGAATCGTCACCAGCAGAGCCCTGCTCCACGCGCCGGCCGCCGGCCGGGCCAATGCGACTAGACATGGCACTATCGGCCGGCGAGGCCAAGGGGCGGAGCGGGCCGGCGGCCGATGGCCGCAAGCATCTTGCTTTCCGATACCTTTTCATGGATTGGGATGCCAGCGGTCGGAGGCTTTCGAATCCATGACCAACGCTCCCCGGCGGCCGGGCGTCGGCCTATGCCGATGCCGGCGTCGATATCGACGCCGGAAATGCCCTTGTCGAGGCGATCAAGCCGCTCGTGCGGGCCACGAGGCGGCCCGGCGCCGACGCCGAAATCGGCGGTTTCGGCGGCCTGTTCGACCTGAAAGCCGCCGGATACCGCGATCCGGTGCTGGTCGCCGCCACCGACGGCGTCGGCACCAAGCTCAAGATCGCCATCGACACCGGCATCCTCGACACGGTCGGCATCGACCTCGTCGCCATGTGCGTCAACGACCTCGTGGTCCAGGGCGCCGAGCCGCTGTTCTTCCTCGATTATTTCGCCACCGGCAGGCTCGACCCGGAGGCCGGGGCGCGAATCGTCTCGGGCATCGCCGAGGGCTGCCGCCAGGCCGGCGCGGCGCTGATCGGCGGCGAGACCGCCGAGATGCCCGGCATGTATGCGGGCAAGGATTTCGACCTCGCCGGCTTCGCCGTCGGCGCCGTCGAGCGCGACGGCATTTTGCCGCGCGCCGACATCGCGGCCGGCGACGTGGTGCTGGCGCTCGCCTCCTCCGGCATCCACTCCAACGGCTTCTCGCTGGTGCGCAAGCTCGTCGCCGATGCCGGGCTCGCCTTCGACGAACCGGTGCCCTTCGACAATGGCACGTCCCTCGGCCGCGCCCTGCTGGTGCCGACCCGCATCTATGTGAAGCCGCTGCTGGCCGCGGTGCGCCAGACCGGCGCGGTGAAGGCGATGGCCCACATCACCGGCGGCGGCATCACCGAGAACCTGCCGCGCGTGCTGCCGGAGAGCCTCGCCGCGCGCATCGACCTCGACAGGCTGCCGGTGCCGCCGGTCTTCCGCTGGCTGGCCGGGCTCGCCGATATCGCCCCGGACGAGATGCTGCGCACCTTCAATTGCGGCGCCGGCATGATGCTGGTCGTCCCGTCGGCCTCCGTCGCCGCGGTGACGGCGGCGCTCACCGCATCCGGCGAGACGGTGGTCGCCGTCGGCGAAATCGCCGAGCGTGACGACGCGCCGGTCGCCTATTCCGGAAGACTGGACCTCAACCCGCCATGACCGAACGCAAGCGCGTCGCCATCCTGATTTCCGGTCGCGGCAGCAACATGGGCGCGCTCATCCGCGCCGCGGCGCAGCCCGACTATCCGGCGGAGATCGTGCTTGTCCTGTCGAGCCGGTCGGACGCCGCCGGACTTGCCAAGGCGGCCGAAGCCGGCATCGCCACCGCTATCGTCAGTTCCAAAGAGATCAAGGACCGAGCGGAATTCGAGTCCGCCATCGAAGAGCACCTCAAGGCGGCCCGAACCGATATCGTCTGTCTCGCCGGCTTCATGCGGCTTCTGTCGGAGGATTTCGTCGAGCGCTGGCGCGATCACGTGATCAACATCCACCCGTCGATCCTGCCCTCCTTCCAGGGGCTCAACACCCATGAGCGCGCCATCGCCGCCGGGGTCAAGCTGCACGGCTGCACGGTGCATTTCGTGAGGCCCGCGATGGATGCCGGGCCGATCATCGCGCAAGCCGCAGTGCCGGTGCTCACCACCGACACGCCGGACGACCTCGCCGCCCGCGTGCTCGGCGCCGAGCACCGCATCTATCCGCAGGCGCTGGCGCTGGTAGCAGCGGAGCGCACGCGCGTGATCGACGAGCGGGTGGTGATCGCCGACCTGCCGCCGGAGGCCGCACTCGGCGTGCTTACCTCGCCGGCGTCGATCTAGCGCGTCGATGAACTACCGCCACGCCTTTCATGCCGGCGGCTTTGCCGATGTCGTCAAGCATGCCGTGCTGGCGCTTCTCATCGAGCGGCTGAAGCAGAAGGACACCGCCTTCCGCGTCATCGACACCCATGCCGGCATCGGGCTCTACGACCTCACCGGCGACGAAGCCAGGCGCTCGGGTGAATGGCGGGACGGCATCGGCCGGCTGTGGCAGCGCGACCTCGATCCCGACCTTGCCGCCCTGCTCTCCCCCTGGCTGGACGCGGTGAAGGCCGCCAATGCGCCGGGCGACACGCTGCGCCGCTATCCCGGCTCGCCGTGGATCGCGCGCCACCTCTTCCGCCGCCAGGACCGGCTGACCGCGGTCGAACTGCACCCGAAGGACGCCGAGGCGCTTGCCGCCCTGTTTGCCGGCGACGTCCAGGTCCGCACCATCGCGCTCGACGGCTGGCTGGCGCTCGGCGCCTTCGTGCCGCCCAAGGAGCGCCGCGGGCTGGTGCTGGTCGACCCGCCCTATGAGGAGCCGGACGAGTTCTCCCGTCTTCTCGACGGCTTCGCCAACGCCCATCGCCGCTGGCCGACCGGCATCTACGCCCTCTGGTATCCGGTCAAGGACCTTGACGCCGTCGACCGGCTGCGCGTGCGGCCTCGCCAGGTCCGGCATCCGCCGGCTGCTCAGGGCGGAACTCTCTGTGCGCGAACGCGGCGCCGGCGGCACCTTCAACGGCACGGGCCTGGTCATCTGCAACCCGCCCTGGCAATTCGCCGAGGCGCTGGCGGCGCTGCTGGCCGGCCTTGTGCCGATCCTGGCGCAAGGCGACGGCGCCGGCTCGGTCATCGACGAAATCGCCGGGGAATGACCGCGAAACGCCCCGGCTCGCCTTGACCGGGCACCGGGGTCGTCGCATTGTCTCAACCGACGGAATACGGGGAGACGACGGCCATGCTGCGCATCCTGACAGGCCTTGTGGCGCTTGGTCTTTTGGCCATGCCGGCCCGGGCCGCCGACTACGGCAATTACGGCTATGGCGAGAGCTACACGGGCATGCCCTATTGCGCCCACCACCATTGCCTGCCGGTCTGCGACGAGCCCAAGGTGCTGGCCAAGGTGACCAACAAGTTCGCCTTCTACGACGCCAACATCATTCGGCAGCGGGCTCACCATCGCCAATATCGACGGCATCCGCGAAACCAAGGTCAGCGTCAACGGCCCGAGCCTGATCCCGCGCCGCTATTGCCACGCCACCGCGACGCTCTCCAACGGCAGGCGCTCCGAGCTGGTCTATCTGATCGAGTTCCAGGCCGGCTTCGCCTCGATCCACTGGGGTGTGCAGTCCTGCCTGCCCGGCTACGACCCCTACCGGGTCTACGGCGCCTGGTGCCGTTCCATCCGTCCGTGAGGCTTGTCAGCCTCTTAGCGGCGTTTCTTCTGGTTGCCGCGCCGGCCTTCGGCCGGCGGAAAGCCCGGCGTTTCGACTTCTATGTCCTGTCGCTGTCCTGGTCGCCGACCTACTGCGCCACCAACAGCCGACCCGACCCGGCCGAATGCGACACGCCGCGCGGCTTCATCGTCCACGGCCTGTGGCCGCAATACGAGCGCGGCTATCCGTCCGACTGCCCGTCCAACATGCCGCGCCGCGTCAGCCAGGCGACCGTCGACGGGCTTTCCGACATCATGCCCGGCGGCGGCCTGGTCAATCACGAATGGCAGAAGCACGGGGTCTGCTCCGGCCTCAATCAGGTCGACCTACTTCGCCACGCTCCGCCGCGCCTTCGAGGCGGTCGCGCTGCCGACGTCGCTGGCCGGCCGCACGCTGGCACCGCGCGAGATCGAGCAGGCCTTCATCGCCGCCAATCCGCGCATGGTCGCGACCGGCATCGCCGTCCAGTGCAATCGCGGCCTCATGCAGGAAGTGCGCATCTGCCTGACCAAGACCCTCGCCTTCCGCCGCTGCCTTGAGGTCGACCGGCAGGGCTGCCACGTGCCCGAGATCAAGGTGCCGGCGGGACGGTAGGGCGTGCGAGCGTTTGAGCCGTAGCGTCTCCCTCGGGGCCTCATCCTGAGGTGCCCGCCGCAGGCGGGCCTCGAAGGATCGGCCGCATGGTTCGAGGCTCGCATACGTTCGCGCCTCACCTTGAGGATCGGCTTTCGGGCCGGGCTTTCAAACGCAAAACGCCCCGCCGCGGAGACCGCGACGGGGCGTTGAAGCCTGACGGACAGGCCGATCAGAACTTCATGGCAACGCCCAGCATGAGGTCGTTCGACGTCTGGCTGACCGTGGAGCCGCCGACCGAGGCCGAGCCGAGATCGGTGTAGCGGTACTCGAGGCGGCCGGTGACGTTGCTGGTCAGCGCCGCCTCGATGCCGGCACCGAGCGTCCAGCCGGTCTTGGTGGCCGAGGCGCCGGCATTCTTGATGTTGCCGAACGCGACACCGCCGGTGCCGTAGAGCAGGTAGCGGTCGATAGGCGTAGCCGACACGGCCGCGCAGCGTGGAATCCCAGCTGTTCGAGCTCTTGTTGGAGGCGACGATATCGCCTTCGAGGCCGACGACCCAGTTGGGACTGACCTGGAAGTTGTAGCCGGCAAAGGCGCCGCCCAGCCAGCCGTTGGAGGTGCCCCAGCCATAGCCGCCGGTGAGGCCGACATAGGGGCCGGTCCAGTCGAAGGCCGGCGCCGGGTTGTAAACCTGCGAGGCCGGCGGCGGCTGATAGTTGGGCAGGTCGGCTGCCAGCGCGATGCCGGCACTGCCCACGAGTGCCAGCGCGCTAACGCCGATGGTTCGGATGGCAAACATGATCTACTCCTCGTTCTTGCCCGGCGACATCGACGACAAGCTCGCCCACGACGCCAGGCCCCCGCTTTGCTGGCCGCCATATGCGACCAGGAATACGGCGTAAACGTTAATGAAATGCGGCTGCACGGCGGCGAATCGATGATCGATTGTGGCGTTGCAGCGAGGTAACAGCGCCGGCCCTAACGCATTGAGTCAGACAGGCATTTGGACATTTGGCCGCGACATCTCCTATCTAGGATGGGGCCGGCGTCCATGCCGCCGCCACGATTAAATAGGGTTAACCAAAGGTTATGCCTCCTGCCTCCCCCGTCGCGCTGGTAACCGGCGGTGCGCGCCGCATCGGCCGCGCCATCGTCGAGGATCTCGCCGCGCATGGCTGGGCGGTCGCTATCCACTGCAACCATTCGCGCGATGAAGCCGATGGCCTCGCCGCCGCCATCGAGCGGGAATGGCGGGCGCGCCGCGGTCGTCACCGGCGATTTCGCCGATCCCGCCACACCGGCCCGCGTCGTCGGCAGACGCCGCGGCGGCGCTCGGGCCCCTCACCCTGCTGGTCAACAACGCGTCGATCTTCGAACGTTCGACGCCGTCGGATCGCTCGACCGCGCGCTGTGGGACCGGCAAATGGCGATCAACCTGACCGCGCCGGTGTTCCTGGCCGAGGCCTTCGCCGCGCAGGTGCCCGAGGGCGTCGAGGGCAATGTCGTCAACCTGCTCGACCAGAGCATCTGGCGGCCGACGCCCACCAACTATTCCTATCAGATCAGCAAGGCGGCGCTCGCCACCGCCACCCAGTCGCTGGCCCTGGCGCTGGCGCCGCGCATCCGCGTCAACGGCATCGCGCCCGGCCCGGTGCTGCCCAGCGTCCGCCAGACCGACGAAGGCTATCGCCGCCTGGTCGACGGCGACGCCGCTCGGCCTGCGCGCCCGACCTGACGGAATTCGGCCGCACCATCCGCTATATTGTCGAGACGCGCTCGATCACCGGCCAGGTGATCGCGCTCGACGGCGGCCAGCACCTCGCCTGACACGCAGACGCTCCTCGGATTCCATGACCGACGCAACGACCACGGATTCGGATCAGGCCGCAAGCAAGCCGCCGCCGCATCGGGCCGCAGGTGATCGCCGACGCCGTCAAGCGGCTGCCCAACGGGCCCGGCGTCTATCGCATGATCGACGCCAAGGGCGCGGTGCTCTACGTCGGCAAGGCGCGCAGCCTCAAGAAGCGGGTGCAGAGCTACACGCGCGTCGGCGGCCTCTCCGGGCGCATCCAGCGCGTCATCATGGCGACGGCGGCGATGGAGTTCGTCTCGACGCGCACCGAGACCGAGGCGCTGCTGCTCGAAGCCAATCTGATCAAGCGCCTGAGGCCGCGCTACAACGTGCTGCTCCGGGACGACAAGTCGTTCCCCTACATCCTCATCACCGGCGACCACAAGGCGCCGCAGATCGCCAAGCATCGCGGCGCGCGCACGCGCAAGGGCGACTATTTCGGCCCCTTCGCCTCGGCCGGTGCGGTCGGCCGCACGATCAACGCGCTCGAGCGCGCCTTCCTCCTGCGCTCGTGCTCGGATGCCGTCTTCGACAGCCGCACGCGGCCCTGCCTGCTCTACCAGATCAAGCGCTGCTCGGCGCCCTGCACCGGCGAGATCGGCCTTGATGGCTACGAGGCGCTCGTGAAGGAGGCCAAGGACTTCCTCTCCGGCCGCAGCCAGGCGGTGCGCGCCACCATGCAGACGGCGATGAGCGAGGCCGCCGACCGGCTCGATTTCGAGCAGGCGGCCCGCTACCGCGACCGGCTTGCCGCCCTCTCCCACGTCCAGGGCCATCAGGGCATCAATCCGCATACCTTCGAGGAGGCGGACCTGTTCGCCGTGCATCAGGCCGGCGACCGCGACCTGCATCCAGGTCTTCTTCTTCCGCACCGGCCAGAACTGGGGCAACCGCGCCTATTTCCCGCGCGCCGACAAGGGGCTCGAAGCCGGTGCCGTGCTCGGCGCCTTCCTCGCCCAGTTCTACGACGACAAGCCGGCGCCGAAGCTGATCCTGCTCTCGCACGATTTCGAGGAGCGGGCGCTGCTCGAAGCGGCGCTCAGCGAGCGTGGCGGCAGGCATGTGAGCGTGCTCGTGCCGCAGCGCGGCGAAAAGAAGGACCTGGTCGAGCACGCGCTCGCCAATGCCCGCGAGGCGCTCGGCCGCGAGCTCGCCGAATCTCAGCTCGCAGCGCACGCTTGCTGGAAGGATTTGCCGAGCGCTTCGGCTTGCCGGAGCCGCCGCGCCGCATCGAGGTCTACGACAACAGCCACATCATGGGCACCAACGCGGTCGGCGGCATGATCGTCTCCGGCCCGGACGGCTTCGTCAAAGGCCAGTACCGCAAGTTCAACATGCGCTCCGGGGACCTCACGCCCGGCGACGACTACGCCATGATGCGCGAGATGCTCGGCCGGCGCTTCGCGCGCCTCATCAAGGAGGCGGGACCGCGCGAGGCGGGCGAACGCGACGAGGAGAGCGAGACGATCGGCCCGTGGCCCGACGTGCTCCTCATCGACGGCGGCCGCGGCCAGCTCGCCGCGGTGACCGAGACGCTCGCCGAACTCGGCGTCACCGACCTGCCGCTGATCGGCGTCGCCAAGGGGCCGGACCGCGATGCCGGGCCGCGAGACCTTCTATATGAACGGCCGCCCGTCCTTCATGCTGCCGCCGCGCGATCCTGTGCTCTATTTCGTCCAGCGGCTGCGCGACGAGGCGCACCGCTTCGCCATCGGCTCGCACCGGGCGCGGCGCAAGTCCGACATCGCCCGCAACCCGCTCGACGAGATCGGCGGCGTCGGGCCGGCGCGCAAGCGCGCGCTCTTGCGCCATTTCGGCACCGCCAAGGCGGTCGGCCGGGCAAGCGTCGACGATTTGCGCGCCGTGCCCGGCATTTCCGACGAGATGGCCCGGGCGATCCACGGCTTCTTCAATCGGAGCCGCCGATTGACCGTGCCAGGAGCGTCGCCCCAGATAGGCGGCTGGGCCTGGGACCGGCTCACGGAGGCGTGCCTTCCTGTCGCCGAAGCGTTAGGATCGGTCGCTAGCGCAACGCGCAGCAATGCCGCCACCCCGGCCGACGGGCGGAATTCGATGCACGAGACCCAGCCAAACCAGCACAGCGGGCGCGGGCAGGCCCATGCCTTCGCGCTGCCCAACCTGCTGACCTATTTCCGCATCGTGGCCGTGCCGCTGCTGGTGGCTCTTCTTCTATGTCGAGAACACCGCCAGCCGCTGGCTGAGCTTCGCCGTATTCATCGCGGCGACGGTTTCCGATTTCTTCGACGGCTATCTTGCCCGCGCCTGGCAGCAGCAATCGGCCATCGGCCGCATCCTCGACCCGATCGCCGACAAGCTGCTGGTGGCGACCGCGCTGCTCCTGCTCGTCTCCGACGGCACCATCAGCGACTGGTCGGTGCTGGCCGCCATCGTCATCCTGACCCGCGAGATATCGGTCTCGGGCCTGCGCGAATTCCTCGCCGAGCTGCGCGTCAGCGTGCCGGTGACCAACCTCGCCAAGTGGAAGACGACCATGCAGATGATCGCCATCGGCTTCCTGCTCGCCGGCCCCGCCGGCGACAAGCTGATGCGCTACTACCTGCAGGACTTCGGCCTGTTCACCTATGTCGGCCTGCTGCTCTTGTGGATATCGGCGCTGATCACCGTCTATACCGGCTACGACTATTTCCGCGCCGGACTGCGCCACCTGATGGGAACCGAGCCGTGAAGCTCGTCTATTTCGCCTGGGTGCGCGAGCGCATCGGCCTCGAATCGGAAGAGGTGACGCTGCCGGCGACCGTCGCCACGACGCATGAGCTCATCGACTGGCTGAAGAGCCGCGGCCCCGGCTACGAGCTGGCACTTGCCGAGCCGCGCGCCTTGCGCGTCGCGGTCGACAAGGTCCATGCGGCCGGCGACGTGCCGATCGCCGACGCCAGCGAAGTGGCGATCTTCCCGCCCATGACCGGCGGCTAGCCGCCGTGGCGGCGCCGATCACGGTCCGCGTGCAGGTGGACGACTTCGACATCGCCGCCGAGATCGAGCGGTCAAGCGGGCGAGCAGCGACGTCGGCGCCGTGGTCACTTCACCGGCGTGTGCCGGGCGGAGAGCGGCCGTCTGTCGGCGCTGGAGCTGGAGCACTATCCCGGCATGGCGGAGGGCGAGATCGCCCGCATCGCCGAAGAGGCGGCGACGCGCTGGCCGCTCGCCGCCGTCACCGTGATCCATCGCCACGGCAGGATCGCCGCCGGCGACAACATCGTCCTGGTCGTCGTCGCCTCGGAGCACCGTCACGCCGCCTTCGAGGCGGCCGGCTTCCTGATGGACTACATGAAGAGCCGGGCGCCCTTCTGGAAGAAGGAGCATCTCTCCGGCGGCGCCGAAGGCGGCTGGGTCGAGGCGCACCCCGCCGACGAGGATATCGTCCTCAAGCGCGCTGAGCGTGGCGCCGCTGCGGCAGGCCCTCACTTGTAGAGGTTGTAGGCTCGCCCACTGCTCCTTGGGGATCGGCTTGCCGATCTTGTAGTTGAACGACTTCACCTGCAGATGGTCGGACGTGGTCACGCAGGTGAACGAGAACTGATACCACTTGTCGCGGCTGCGCATCGCGCCGCCGTTGCCCGTCATCGCATCGCCCTTGATCCGCGGCGGCGCCAGTGCATCGACCGGCAGCGTGGCTCGGCCGGTAGCCGTTCTTGTCCTTGGCGATCTCGATCAGCGCCTGAAGACTGCACGCCTGGACGAAGCGGGTGGTTCCGGAGAGCTCCTTGAGCTGCCTGGTCAGCGAGGCGCTGAATGCCGCGGCAGGCAGGCTGGCGGCGAGGAGCACAGACGCGGCAACGAGGAATCTCTTCATGGTCCGCCCGGTGTGGCTGGTCAATCGAGGAAGGCGGCCGCAGCAGGCCGCGGCCGTTCGCCTAGGTCGGAATTTGGCCGGTTCGATGGCGACCTCAGCCGACGATCTCGATGGCCGAGAACCAGTAGGCGATCTCCTCGCGCGCGGTCTCCGGCGCGTCGGAGCCGTGCACCGAGTTCTCGCCGATCGAATTGGCGAAATCCTTGCGGATGGTGCCGGCATCGGCCTTGGCCGGATCGGTCGCGCCCATCACCTCGCGGTTCCTGGCGATGGCGTTCTCGCCTTCGAGCACCTGGACGATGGTCGGCCCGGACGACATGAAATCGCAGAGTTCGTCGAAGAACGGCCGGCCGCGAGTGGACGGCGTAGAAGCCTTCCGCCTGCTTGCGGCTCATCCACACGCGCTTCTGCGCGACGATGCGCAGCCCCGCCTCCTCCAGCTTGGCGTTGATCTTGCCGGTCAGATTGCGCGCGGTCGCGTCCGGCTTGATCATCGAAAAGGTACGCTCAACTGCCATCTGGGTCGTTCCTCGCTGATTTGACGGGTGGGATGTGTGGCGGGTGTATAGCCCGGCGGATCGCCGGCCGACAAGGCGAGCGCGGCCGCTGCCCGGCCGTTCAGAAGGCGACCAGGATCGCCCCGCCGCCGATCAGCGCGACGCCCAGCCAGTTCATCAGGCTGAGCTTCTCGCCGAGGAAGAGGACGCCGAAGATCGCCACCAGCACGACGCTCATCTTGTCGATGGGCGCAACCTGCGCGGCATTGCCGATCTTGAGGGCGCGGAAATAGCACAGCCACGAGCCGCCGGTGGCCAGCCCGGAGAGCACGAGGAACAGATAGGTGCGCGGCGACACCGAAGCCGGCGACTGCATCTCGCCGAGGCCGAGCAGGATGCCGCCGGTGACGATCAGGATGACGATGGTGCGGATGAAGGTGGCGTAGTCGGAATTGATGTTCTCGACGCCGACCTTGGCGAAGATCGCGGTGAGTGCCGCGAAAGCGGCGGCCGACAGTGCCCAGAATTGCCATGTTGCCGTCATTGTCCCTGTCTCCTCGTCCGCGGTCGCTGGGGTGCCAATGTCGCGTCTGCGTCGGCCGGCCGCAGCAGATCGACCAGCGCCAGGAAATGCGCCCGCCGCGGCGAGGCCTTGCGCCAGGCAAGGCCGACGGTGCGATGCGGCTCCGGCGCCGCGAAGCGCACCACCGCCAGGCGCGGGTCGGCCGACATGCCGGCATCCACCGCCATTTGCGGCACCAGCGTGATCCCCTGCCCCGCCGCCACCAGTTGCAGCACGCGTGGCGATCGAGGTGGCGCCGAAGCTCCTCAGCCGCCGCGGGTCGATGCGATGGCAGACCGCGCAGCGCCTGATCGCGCAGGCAATGGCCGTCCTCGAGCAGCAGCAGCTCCTCCGCCGCGATCGCCTCGGCGAGCGCCGGCGAGCGTGCGGGCGTGCGGCGAGCCGGCGGGCGCGGCGAGCAGGAAGGCATCGTCGAAGGCCGCCACCTCCTCGAAGTCGCCGGTCTCGAGCGGCAGGCTCGCCACGATCGCGTCGAGGCCGCCATCGGCCAGTTCCTCGACCAGATGGGCGGTGATCGTCTCGCGCACCACCAGCTGCAGCGCGGGATGTTCCTCGGCCGCACGGCGCAGCAGTCGCGGCAGCAGGAAGGGCGCCACCGAGGGGATGACGCCGAGGCGGAGCGGCCCGGCAGAGCTCCTCGCCGCCGGCGCGCGCCAGCTCTTCCAGGTCGCGCACGGCGGCAAGGATGTGGGTGACGCGGCTCTCCACGTCGCGGCCGAGCTCGGTCAGGCTGGCGCCCGCCGGCCCGCGCTCGACCAGGGCGCCGCCGAGCGTCGCTCTCCAGCTCGCGCAGCTGCATGGACAGCGCCGGCTGGGAAATGCCCGAGGCCTCCGCCGCCCGTCCGAAATGGCCGGATGCGGCAAGCGCGTGAAAATAGCGAAGCTGGCGCAGGGTGATCACGCCGATAAGAATACCTTATCGTCGCAGCATGGCAATATGATTGGATTTTATCGGGGCGACCTGCCACCTTTTCGCCAAACGCAGCCGCGCCAATTTCCTGGAAGCGACCCCGTTAGCGGCCGGGCGCCAGGGCTGCGTTCGCCCACACCCCGGAGGAGGCAGAGACATGGACGCGAAAGCGGACAGCGCCGGCAAATGCCCGGTCATGCACGGCACCACCAACATGGGCATGCGGTCGAACAGCGACTGGTGGCCGAACCAGCTGAACCTCAGGATTCTCCACCAGCATTCGCCCCTGTCCGATCCCATGGGCGCGGCGTTCGACTACGCCGAGGCGTTCAAGTCGCTCAACCTCAAGGCGGTGAAGAAGGACCTCACCGCGCTGATGACCAAGTCGCAGGACTGGTGGCCGGCCGACTACGGCCATTACGGCGGGTTGTTCATCCGCATGGCGTGGCACTCGGCCGGCACCTACCGCACCGGCGACGGCCGCGGCGGCGCCGGCGGCGGCCAGCAGCGTTTCGCGCCGCTCAACTCCTGGCCGGACAACGGCAACCTCGACAAGGCGCGCCGGCTGCTGTGGCCGATCAAGCAGAAATACGGCAACAGGATCTCCTGGGCCGACCTGATGATCCTGGCCGGCAACGTCGCGCTCGAATCGATGGGCTTCAAGACCTTCGGCTTCGGCGGCGGACGCGCCGACATCTGGGAGCCGGAGGAAGACGTCTACTGGGGCGCCGAGACCGAGTGGCTTGCCACCAGCGACAAGGCCAACAGCCGCTATTCCGGCGACCGCGATCTCGAGAACCCGCTGGCCGCGGTGCAGATGGGCCTCATCTACGTCAACCCGGAAGGACCGGACGGCAATCCCGACCCGATCGCGTCGGGCCGCGACATCCGCGAGACCTTCGCCCGCATGGCGATGAACGACGAGGAGACCGTGGCGCTGACCGCCGGCGGCCACACCTTCGGCAAGACCCACGGCGCCGGCGATGCCGGTCTGGTCGGGCCCGGAGCCGGAAGCCGCGCCGATCGAGGCGATGGGCCTCGGCTGGCTGTCGAAATATGGCAGCGGCAAGGGGCGCGACGCCATCACCTCGGGCATCGAAGGCGCCTGGACCCCGAACCCGATCAAATGGGACTCGGGCTATTTCGACGTGCTGTTCGGCTACGAATGGGAGCTGGTGAAGAGCCCGGCCGGCGCCTGGCAGTGGACGCCGAAGGACCTCAAGCCCGAGGACATCGCGCCCGATCCGGAGACCGGCGAGAAGACGCACCGGATCATCATGACCACCGCCGACATGGCGATGCGCATGGACCCGATCTACGAGAAGATCTCGCGGCGCTTCCACAAGGACCCGGCCGCGTTCGCCGACGCCTTCGCCCGCGCCTGGTTCAAGCTGACCCACCGCGACATGGGCCCGAAGGCGCGCTATCTCGGCCCGGAGGTGCCGGACGAAGACCTGATCTGGCAGGACCCGGTGCCGCCGGTCGACCACAAGCTGATCGACGCCAAGGACATCAAGGCGCTGAAGGCGCAGATCCTCAAATCGGGGCTATCGATTGCCCAACTGGTCTCGACCGCCTGGGCCTCGGCCTCGACCTTCCGCGGCTCCGACAAGCGCGGCGGCGCCAACGGCGCGCGCATCCGCCTGGCACCGCAGAAGAACTGGGCGGTCAACCAGCCGGCGCAGCTGGCCAAGGTGCTCAAAGTCCTCGAAGCCATCCAGGCGAAGTTCAACCGCCCAAAAGTCCAGCGGCAAGCAGGTCTCGCTCGCCGACCTCATCGTGCTCGGCGGCGCGGCGGCGATCGAGCAGGCGGCGGAGAAGGCCGGCCACAAGGTCGACGGTTCCCTTCACGCCGGGCCGCACCGATGCCACGCAGGAGCAGACCGACGTCGAGTCCTTCGCCGTGCTTGAGCCGGTGGCCGACGGCTTCCGCAACTACCAGAAGACCGAGTACACGATCTCGCCGGAGGAGCTGCTGGTCGACAAGGCGCAACTGCTGACGCTGACCGCGCCCGAGATGACGGTGCTGGTCGGCGGCCTGCGCGTGCTCGGCGCCAACCACGGCACGGTCGAAGCACGGCGTCTTCACCAAGCGGCGGGAGACGCTGACCAACGACTTCTTCGTCAACCTGCTCGACATGGGCACCGAGTGGAAGGCGACCTCGGCGGCGGAGGATGAGTTCGAGGGCCGCGACCGCAAGACCGGCAAGGTGAAGTGGACCGCCACCCGCGTCGACCTCGTCTTCGGCTCGAACTCGCAGCTGCGGGCGCTGGCCGAAGTCTATGCGCAGGACGATGCGCAGAAGAAGTTCGTCAAGGACTTCGTCGCGGCGTGGACCAAGGTGATGGAGCTCGACCGCTTCGACCTGCACCACTGAGCAATCCCAGGAAAAGTGGAAACCACTTTTCCGTCCGGGATTGCGCTGGAAGACAGGCGGTCGAACAGCAACATCGGCGCAAAGGATAGAACGCCGGGCCTCGCGCCCGGCGTTTCTTTTCCGCGGCCGTGTCGATCGCCTGCAGCTCCCGCGCCTGACCTTTCATTCCTGTCATCGCCATGTCACTCTCCACGCGCCATTTGTCCGCGAGGGGGCTTGCAGGAAAATGACCAAGGGCGACGTTCATGTGGTTTTCGGCACCGGGCCGGTCGGCCGGGCCCTGATCGATGCGCTCATCGAGCGCCATCTGCCGGTGCGTGCGGTGTGCCGCGCGCCGTCGAACCTCCCCGATGGCGTCCAGACCGCCGCCGGCGATGCCAGCGACCGCGCCTTCGCCGCGGCGGCGACCAGCGATGCCGCCGCCGTCTATCAGTGCCTGAGCCCGCCCTATCACCGCTGGGGCGATCTCTTCCCCCGCTGCAGCGCGCGTTGGTCGCCGCCGCGCAGGCGGCGGGCGCCCGCTATGTCTCCTTCGAGAATCTCTACATGTATGGCGACACGCACGGCGCGCCGATCGCCGAGAATCTGCCTGACGCGGCGACGACCCGGAAAGGCAAGCTGCGCGCCGCCATGGCGGCGGAGCTGAAGGCGCTTGCCGATGCCGGCAATCTCGCCGTGGCGACGGCGCGGGCATCCGACTACTTCGGGCCGCGGCGCGCGTGAACAATCGCCGCTGGGAACGCGCGTGATCGGTCATGCGCTCGCCGGCAAGTCGGCGCAGGTGGTGGGCGACCCCGACCAGCCGCACAGCTACACCTACCTCGCCGACATCGGCAGCACGCTTGCCATTCTCGGCACCGACGAACGCGCCCTCGGCGAGGTCTGGCACGTGCCCAACGCGCCGGCGCAAACCACCCGCGAACTCGTCGCCATGATCGCCGCCGACCTCGGACACGACATCAAGGTCGCGCCGACGCCGAAGCTGATCCTGCGCCTCCTCGGCCTGTTCAATCCGGCCATCGCGCGAGCTCGACGAGATGCTCTACGAATTCGAGCAGCCCTTCGTGGTCGACGGCAGCAAGTTCGAGAAGGCCTTCGGCACGGGCGCGACGCCGTTCGCGCAGTCGATCCCGGCGACCGTCGCCTGGTGGCGTGCTTTGGCCAACCCCTAGCGCCAAAACCGCCGCAACCGGCCGCCAGGCCGTGGCCTTTGCAGACGGCAGCCCGGTCAGTATCCTTGACCTATTCTGGTCCGCGACGGGGTCAAGCCATGCAGGCACATTTCGCGATGTTCGCCGCCTATAACCGCTGGGCGAATGCGCGCCTCTACGCGGCGGCGGCGAAGCTCTCCGATGCCGATTATCGTGCCGATCGCGGCGCCTTCTTCGGCTCGCTTCATCGCACGCTCAACCATCTTCTGGTCACCGACCGCATCTGGATGGGCCGTTTCACCGGCGAGGGACCGCAGCCGACGCGGCTCGACGCGATCCTCTTCGACGATCTGCCGGCGCTGGCCGAGGCGCGCCGGGCCGAGGACGAGCGCATCGTCGCCTATGTCGAGGCCTTGAGCGAAGCCGACCTTGCCGGCAGCTTCAGCTATCGCACGATCACCAATCCGACCGACATCACCCAGCCACTGGCCCCGGCCCTGGCGCATCTCTTCAACCACCAGACACACCATCGCGGTCAGGCGCACACGCTGCTCACCATCGCCGGCGGCAGGGACGCTGCCCCGCCGCTCGACCTCCTCTTCTTCCAGCGCGAGACGGGGATCGGGCTCGCCTGAGCGGCCGCCGCAGAAATCATCGCGAAGCGAAGCGCTTCCTCGCCTCCTCGGTAGCGGGCATGTAGAGCGAGACCGCCGTACCCTCCGGGTCACGGAACTGGAAGGTCTTGTTGCCCCAGGGCATCGTCTTGAGTTCGTGGACAAGTGGCACCTTGTCCTTCAGGCGCGCATAGTCGGCGTCGATGTCGTCCACTTGGAACTCGATGAAGACGGTGCGATTGGCGCCGGGCTCGGCACTGCCGTCCTGCCACAGCGCCACGGTCTCGACGGAGCCGATGGCAAGCGTCGCCGCCGGCGTCACGATTTCGGCGAAGACGGGGGCGAGCCACTCGGCCTTCAGCCCCGTCACCATCTCGTAGAAGGCGACCATCTGCTTGATGTCCGCCGCGATGAGACGGGTCGATGCGAATCTCATGAAGCTCTCCACGCAAAAGGCCGAAACGTTGCTTCGGCATCGACGACGTTGTTCTCACACCCCTGCTGCCACCGTGTTGGCAGCAGGGGTCAGCACGGGACGGCCCTAGGGGCCCCGCCCGGTCTTCGCCTTGACGATGTCCTTGACCATGCGACCGAACTGGCGTTCGCGCGCATGGCGCTCGTGCAGGGCCTCGGAATTGCGCGCGTCCTCGCGGGCGAGCTTGCGATAGCGGGCGTAGCGCGCTTGATCGAGCGAGCCGTCTTCCAGCGCCGCACGCACCGCACATCCCGGCTCGCTGTCGTGACTGCAATCGGCGAAGCGGCATCCAGCCGCCAGCGCGACGATATCGGCGAAGACGTCCTCGATGCCGTCGGCCGCGTCGGCGAGTTGCAGTTCGCGCATGCCGGGCGTGTCCATCAGCAGCCCGCCGGCCGCCAGCCGGTGGATCGAGCGGCCGGTGGTGGTGTGGCGGCCATGGGCATCGTCGTCGCGGATCGGCCGGGTGGCGATGTCGCCGCCGGTCAGCGTATTGATCAGCGTCGACTTGCCGACGCCGGACGAGCCCACCAGCGCCACCGTCTGGCCGGTGCCGCACCACGGCTTGAGGTGGGCGGCCTCTTGCGGATTGCGCGCGTCGAGACATTCGACCAGCAGGCCCGGCATGAGCTTCGCCGCGCGGCTGACGAACGACCGCGAGTCCTCTGCCAGGTCGGCCTTGGTGAGCACGATCACCGGTGTCACCTCGGCTTCGCGGGCGAGCGCCAGATAGCGTTCCAGGCGCGCGACGTTGAAGTCCTGATTGCACGAAGTGACGATGAACAGCGTATCGACATTGGCGGCGATGAGCTGCACCCGTCGACCGGTTCCGGCCGCCTTGCGCTTGAACAGGCTCTTGCGCGCAAGCACGCGATCGGCCGTGCCGCTCTCGCGATCGACGAGCAGCCAGTCGCCCACGGTGGCGTGAGCCTCGTCATCCTCGGCGCGGAGATCGGGCGGCACGCGCCCGTCGAAATCGGGTCCGGCCACGTCGAGGCCGTTGCGGTGAACGGCGAACACGCGCGCGGGCACGGAACGCGCCAGATCGGCGACGCCCAATTGCGATTGGAAGAATTGCGACCAGCCAAAGTCGGCCAGTCTGGAAGATATGTTGGTCATTGGTCTCGACCGTTTCGGCTTCGCACGACTACGCGAAGCAAGCATCGACGTGCCGCCCGGAGGGCAGCGAACGAAGGCCTGGCTGGTCGAGAGGAACGCCGGCTGTCGCGGCCGACGTCAGGTCAGGAAGGATCGAAGCCGCTTATGCGGCGATCCCCTCGCCAGCAGGGCGACGGGCAACAATGGCCTTGGACATAAAACGCTCCTTCTGGCTCGAGCCGAAAGCGGCTCCGGGATTTCCAACGAGGCGTCAGATACGCCCGGGCGGGTCGGGAGGCAAGTGCAGCAAAGCCACACAAGAGCGGCCTCATGGTGAGGCGCGACCCCGAAGTTGATCCGGGGAGCCTCGAACCATGAGCCGCCCATCCTTCGAGGGTCGCCTTCGGCGACCGCCTCAGGATGAGGGCGGCATCGCCCCCCTACTTCGTCACCTTGCAGCCGACCACCTTGCAGGTCGCCGGGTGTTTGCTGTGGTCCTGGCAATCGGCCTTGGCCAGCGCGCTGGCGACCGCCTTCACGGAAAAATCGAGCAGTCCGGTCTGCGTCTCGCTCCACCGTTTGCCGGCGGAATCCTTCGCCGTGCACACGGCCGTGGCCGCGAAGGCCGGCGACGCCGCCAGCAGACAGGCAGCGGCAAGCGCCGCAAGGACGCGAATTTCATGGTGTCTCCTTGTTCCGTGTCAGGAATGCTTGTGGATCGGATCGACCCAGGCGACCGCTTCCGGCTTCTCCACCGGCTCGATGTCGAGATTGACCACCACCGCCTCGTTGTCGGAGCGCACCAGAACGCATTCGAGCGGCGCGTCGGTGGAGGCGTTGATCTCCTGATGCGGCACATAGGGCGGCACGAAGATGAAGTCGCCCGGCCCGGCCTCGGCGACATATTCCAGATGATCGCCCCAGCGCATGCGCGCCTTGCCCTTGACCACGTAGATGACGCTTTCCAGTGCGCCATGGTGATGGGCGCCGGTCTTGGCATTGGGCTGGATCTTCACCGTGCCCGCCCAGATCTTCTGGGCGCCGACGCGGGCGAGGTTGATCGCGGCGGCGCGGTCCATGCCCGGCGTCTGCGCGGTATTGGGATCGAGCTGGTCGCCGGGGATGACCTTCACCCCGTGCGTCTTCCAGTCGATCGGTTCTTGTTGTGTCACCGGCCCCTCCCCTTGCCGCTTCACCACGCCATGGCGCGGCCGTCCAGCGCGCTGATCAGCTTGGCATCCTGCTCGTAGATGTCATTGCGGAAGTTGGGCGTGCCGTCGTCGACCCAGGCGGTCAGATAGGTGATGTGGACCGGCAGCGGCTGGGCGAGGTTGACGATCGTTCGCTCGCCGCCGGCGACCACGGCTTCGACGCGTTGCCGATCCCAGCCGGACGTGCCCGAGAGCACCTCGGTCGCCAGGTCGAGCGGGCGCGACAGGCGCACGCAGCCGTGGCTGAAGGCGCGGCTGTTCTTGGCAAACACGCCGTGCGACGGCGTGTCGTGCAGATAGACGTTGAACTGGTTGGGGAACATGAATTTCACCCGCCCGAGCGCATTGGCCGGCCCCGGCCGCTGGCGCAGCAGGAAGGGAAAGTTGCCCGGCCCGTACTGGCTCCAGTCGATATCGGTGAGCCGGTAGACCCGATCGCCCTGCACCGCCTCGAAGCCGGACGCGGCCAGTGCCGCCGGGTCCGATTGCAGCTTGGGCAGTTCCTCCCTGATGGCGATGTCGGAGGGCACGTTCCAGTACGGATTGAATTCCAGATAGCGCACGCGGTCGCTGAACTCCGGCGTGCGGCTGTAGGGCTTGCCGACCACCACCGCCATCCGGTCGACCACCTTGCCGTTGTCGACGTGCTTGAGGTCGAAGCCGGCGATGTTGACGATCAGATGATCGCGGCCAAGGTCCTCCGGCATCCACCGCCAGCGCTCCATGGCGACCGTGATCTCGGCGATGCGTTCCTCGACCGGCACGTTGAGCGCGGCAACGGTGTTGCGGCCGACGATCCCGTCGTCCTCGAGGCCGTGGCGCTTCTGGAACCATTGCACCGCGTTGACCAGGCCCTGGTCGTAGAGACCGGGCGGGCCGGAGCTCTGCCGCGGCGCGCCGTCGGTGAAGAACAGCCGGGCGCGCAAGAGCGGCACGCGATCGTCGGTCATGCCGGGTTTCAGCGAATCGCCGAGCGGCACCGACGCCCAGCCGCCGGCATCGGCAATCGCCCGGTAATCGGCGAGCGTCCGTTTCAGCGCCGCGTAGTCCGGCGCCTGCGGCTGCCAGGCGTCGAAGAAGGCATCGACGCTCCTGGCCTGCCCGAGTTCGTTCAGTGCCGCGAGCTGATCGATGGTCCGGGTCTTCAGGAAGAAGTTGGGATCGACCTTGTGCGGCAGCAATCGGCCGACCCTGAGGTCGGAGGCATATTCGAGGAAGGCGGCGGAGAAATAGAGCTCGATGATGGCGCGGCTGCGCGCGTCGGTGTGGCCGACGGCGTCGACAAGCTTGGCCAGCTGATCGGCGGGATAGGACTTCGGGTCGAGCCCGTCATCGCGCGCCGCGTAGAGGCGCGCGACCATCTCGTCCATGCGCTCGCGGCCGACCCACAGCAGCGGCCCGCCGTTCTCCTGATAGTAGGCGACCAGTGCCTCGGCGCGCTGGCGAACGGGGAGCGGCAGGCGCGGCTCGTTGGCCAACAGGTCGGTGACGTTGATCGTGACCGCCGCCCGTTCGGCGGCGGCGAGCGGCACCATGCGGGCCGCCGCCGGGGCGGTGAACGACGGCAGCGCGAGCAGCGCGACCGCTGCAAGAAGGATCGGACCTCGCCTCATGGTCGCCGCCTCACATCGGCGGGGCATAGAGGATGCCGCCATCGGTCCACAGCGCGTTCATGCCGCGGCGGATGCCGAGCGGGCTCTCCTCGCCGAGATTGCGCTCGAAGATTTCGCCGTAATTGCCGACCTTGGCCAGGACCACTGCCAGCCAGTCGTCGGTGAGACCAAGCGCCTCGGCCGCCGGCTTGCCCATGTCGATGGCGCGCTGGCGCTGCGCCGCGCCGCCGAATTTCTGCGGGTCGACGCCCGCCGATGTCAGGCCGGCCTCCTCGGCGTCGATCAGGCCGAACAGCGTCCAGCGTATGAGGTCGGTCCAGGCGCGGTCGTCGTCGCGGGTCACCGGCCCCAGCGGTTCCTTGGAGATCACCTCGGGCAGGATGATGTGGTCGGCGGGCACGGGCAGCAGCGAGCGTTCGGCGGCAAGCGCCGAGCGGTCGGCGGTGAACACGTCGCATTCGCGCGCGGCATAGGCGGCCCGCGCCTCATGGCGCGTGGCATAGGTCATGAAGCTGACCTTGATCTTGCGCGCGGCAAACCAGTTGGCGGCGTTGGTCAGGGTCGTGGTCCCCTCGATCACGCAGATGCGCGCGCCTTCGAGTTGCAGCGCGCTGGTGAAACCGTCGAGAACCACGGCGAGGAAGCCCTGGCCGTCGTAATAGGAGACGCCGGCGAAATCGACGCCGAGCTTGAGGTCGCGCGACATGGTCCAGGTGCTGTTGCGCGACAGCAGGTCGATCTTGTGCTCGGTCAGCGCATCGAAGCGCGCCGCCGCGGAAAGCGGCACGAAATCGACCTTGTCCGGATCGCCGAGCACGGCAGCGGCGACCGCCCGGCAGAAATCGACGTCGAAGCCGTGCCAGGCACCGTTGGCATCCTTGTCGGAGAAGCCGGGCAGTCCCTCGCTGACGCCGCAGGTGAGCTTGCCGGCGGCGCGGACGTCGTCCAGCGTACCGGCCGCCGCGCCATGCGGCGCGATCGCCAGCATCGCCAGGCAGGCAAGGGACAGGCAGAGAGTGAGGCGTCTCATCGTTGCTGCTCCACAAGATTTCCGGCCGGACGGGTTTTGACGATACTAGCCTATGTGGCGGGCTCGCCAAGGTATCCGGTCACAGCACCTGTCCGCCGAAATTCCGGAGATTCTTCGGCAGGACTTCGGCAAACCCGCGAGCGCTGCTATCCTCGCCCGCGGCGAAGCGATGGGGCGGCTCGCGAGGAGGTGAGACATGGGTTTCGCACCGGAGGGCCGCCGGCTGCTTGCCGCGGCGATGATCGCGTTCACGGCCGCCGCGACACCGGCGGCCGCCGCCAGTTTCGATTGCGGCAAGGCGCGGACAGCCGACGAGAAGGCGATCTGCGCCAACCGCACCCTGTCCGAACTCGATGTCGCGATGGCCACCCTCTACGGCGTGCGCATGCAGCTTCCCATGCTCATGGGGGCGCGCGGCGCGGCGCAGGACGAGCAGCGTGCCTGGCTCGCCCAACGCGGCACCTGCGGCGGCGATGTCGCCTGCCTGACGCAGATCTATCAGCAGCGGATCGTGGAACTGGACCAGACGATCACCGAGGCGATGCACGATTACTGCACGCGCCTCGGCATTTGCGGTTGAGCCGGCTCAGCGACGCGAGCTGACGATGTGGCAGCGATAGCTGTCGGCCTGGCACTTGATGATGGCGCGGCTTCGGGGGGCTCCCTCGCAGAGAGGCGCCCCCGCCCCTTGCCCGGCCGGCCGCTTCCGGGCACAAACCCGCGGCCATGCTGCACATCAACGACCTCACCTACCGGATCGGCCATCGCCTGCTGATCGACCACGCCACCGTGGCGCTGCCGGACGGCGCCAAGGCCGGCCTGGTGGGGCCGAACGGCGCCGGCAAGACCACCCTCTTCCGCCTGATTTCCGGCGAGACCGGGCCGGAGAGCGGCTCGGTCGGCCTGCCCAGGCACGCGCGCATCGGCCAGGTGGCGCAGGAGGCGCCGGGCGGACCGGAAAGCCTGATCGAGGTGGTGCTGGCCGCCGACCACGAGCGCGAGCGGCTGCTTGCCGAGGCCGAGACCGCGCACGACCCGCACCGCATCGCCGAAATCCACACGCGGCTGGCCGATATCGATTCCCATTCGGCGGAAGCGCGCGCCGCCACCATCCTCGCCGGCCTCGGCTTCGACGAGGCGGCGCAGAAGGAGCCGTGCTCGTCGTTCTCGGGCGGCTGGCGCATGCGCGTGGCGCTGGCCGCGACGCTGTTCACGCAGCCCGACCTGCTGCTGCTCGACGAGCCGACCAACTATCTCGATCTCGAAGGCACGCTGTGGCTGGAGACCTATGTCGCCAACTATCCCTACAGCGTCATCATCATCAGCCACGACCGCGACCTGCTCAATCGCGCCGTCGACACGATCGTCCATCTCGACCAGGGCAAGCTGACCCTCTATCGCGGCAACTACGATTCCTTCGATCGCCAGCGGCGCGAGCGCCAGGCGCTGCAACTGAAGCTGAAGGCCAAGCAGGACGACCAGCGCCGCCATCTGCAGTCCTTCGTCGACCGCTTCCGCGACAAGGCGTCGAAGGCCAAGCAGGCGCAATCGCGCATGAAGATGCTGGAGAAGATGGAGCCGATCGTGGCACTCGCCGACGACACGGTGGTGCCCTTCCACTTTCCCCCGCCGGCCAAGGCCGCCGCCCCGCCGATCATGCAGATGGAGGACGTGTCGGTCGGCTATGAGGCGGACCGGCCGGTGCTCCGCGGCCTCAACCTGCGGCTCGAGACGACGACCGCATCGCCCTGGTCGGCGTCAACGGCAACGGCAAGTCGACCTTCGCCAAGCTGCTCGCCGGCGGGCTCGAGCCGATGGGCGGCCGCTTCCGCCGCCTGCACCGGCTGGAGGTCGCCTATTTCGCCCAGCACCAGCTCGACGAGCTGAAGCCCGCCTGGTCGCCCTACGACCATGTCCGCGACCTGATGCCCGACGCTACCGAGGCCCAGGTGCGCGCCCGCACCGGGGCGCTCGGTTTCGTGCGCACCAAGATGGACACCAAGGCGGCCGATCTCTCCGGCGGCGAGAAGGCGCGCCTGCTGCTCGGCCTCGCCACCTTCTCCGGCGCCAACCTGATGATCCTCGACGAGCCGACCAACCATCTCGACATCGACAGCCGCGAGGCCCTGGTCCGGGCGCTCAACGATTTTCCCGGCGCCGTCATCCTCATCAGCCATGACCGCCACCTGATCGAGGCCTCGGTCGATCGGCTGTGGCTGGTCGCCGGCGGCACGGCCGCGCCCTATGACGGCGATCTCGACGATTACCGCCGCGACGTGCTCGACAGCCGCAATGGCGGCAGCAACGGCAATGGCGGGGGCCGCAAGCCGGCCGCCGCGACGACCGCGCAGGACCGCCGCCGCGAGGCCGCCGGGCGGCGCCAGCAGACGGCACCGCTGCGCAAGAAGATCAAGGATACCGAAGCCTTGATCGCTTCTCTTCAGAAGGAAATTCATCGTCTTGATCTAAAGCTTGGCGATTCCGGGCTTTATACGCGCAATCCGACCGAGGCCGCCTTCCTCGCCAAATCGCGCGCCGAGGCGGTTCGTAAGCTGGCCAAGGCCGAGGAGGACTGGCTCATCGCCAGCGCCGCGCTGGAAGAGGCAATGGCGGAATCAGAGGCCGATTAGGCGGCTCGCCTATTGCATGATGCGGCGGACGAGTGCGCCCAGGATTGGCGCCGTGCGAACCTCGTGGATCGCCCGGTCCTGCACCGCCGAAAAGATGTGCCGCACGAGCACAACACGCGCTCTCAGCGAGTTCTCGAAACGAACCGCGAAGCGTGTCGTCGTCGCTCGCACGATCTTCCCGGGTACCTGCGCGTCACCGAAGCGCACGAGCACATTGTCGCCGGGGTTGGCATCGAGCATCCCCTCGAACTGGGCGCCACTGACCGACACGTCTCGCATGGCGAAAACACGCCGGTGGCCGGCAACGAAGACGGTGGCCAATTCGCCGGACAGGAAGCGTCCGGCCCGCCGCCGCCGTGGCTGCTCGATGCAGATCACGCAGAGCAGCGAGAGCGCGATGATATTGTACCAGCTCCACACCAGCGCGAGCGCGCCCTCGCCCAGTACCACGCGGCCGCTTGAGAATGTGAACGCGTAGAGGACCGCGAAGATCGCCATCACCAGCAGCGAGAGG